>JAQWQC010000006.1 GCA_029245025.1 Rhodospirillaceae bacterium | reverse complement strand
CCATTTATTCCATCTGGAATTTCATTTCCTTCATTAGAAACAATATAATCACCTGAATCTATTCCAGGTGGAATTTCAAAATCAACTTTTTTATTTCCTTTTACTCGTCCTTGTCCTTTACAATTATTACATGGTGTTTCTATCATAGAACCTTGACCCCTACAAGTAGGACATGGTGCAGCAGTTACAAATGAAGCAAATCCCATATTACGAGTTTGTCTAACTTCTCCTTGACCATTACATGTTGTACATGTTTTTTTATTAGTACCAGGTTTACAACCAGAACCCTTACAATTATCACATTTAATTTGTTTTTGTAAATTAATTTCCATTTTTTTTCCATGTAACACATCTTCTAATGTTACTGTAGTTTGGTAAAGAAGATCAGATCCACGTTGTTGTTGAGTAAAACCGCCACCGCCACCGCCGCGACCAAAAATTGATTCAAAAATATCATTAAAACCGCCACCGCCACCGCCGCGACCAAATATGTCATCATTACTATATCTACCATCTACTCCTTCATGCCCATGTTGATCATAGGTTTGTTTTTTTTCAGAATCTGAAAGAACAGCATATGCTTCAGAAATTTCTTTGAAGTGTTCAGCAGCATCTTTAGATTGATTACGATCAGGATGAAATTTTAATGCTAATTTTCGATACTGATTTTTTATTTCATCTAGAGAAGAAGTTTTGGTAACCCCTAAAACTTCATAATAGTCACGATATGCACTCATGAGTTATTTCTCCATTTTAATTACACTATAAATGATTGAATTTGGAAAATTAGTTAGTTTTAGTTTCATCAGTTGAGTCTGATTCAGTAGATTGTCCATCAGCACCTTGTCAGATTTGTTAAGATAGAGCTTGTGTTGCTCCTCTTGCGTAAAGGGCCGTGATCCGAGCCTGCCGAATACCGCTATTTGATTCCCTGATTCGTCAACGCCTCTGTCCCTATCTAGACCCTTTGAAAGCGCCGTTGCGGGATTTGCTGTAGGATACCAGGCAATCAATTCTGGTTTGGGATCTGGGCTAAAACCATAAAAACCGGGCTGACTGTCCGGCGAGGTCAATTGCACGACTTTGAGCCCGTTCTTTCCATCGGCCACGTAAGCAAACAGAGATGCGTTCGTAGATCCAACGATAACATCGTGCGCATCTGATATCCGACCATCGGCCGTGTAGACGGTATAAATTTCTGGCTCTTCTGGTCGTTCGATATCGATAATGACTAGTCCTTCACTGCCAGATGCAACATAGGCAAAAGTGCGTGCCACATAAATCCGTTGGGCATTCGCAAGTTCGATAGATGCTGCGCTTACTTTAATCGGTGAAGATGGGTCCGTAACGTCGACAATGTGGAAGCCTGCACTATCCGTGACGTAGAGATAACGAAATTGCAGAGCCGTGGCACGGGCGCCGTCAAAGGGAATAACAGTTATAAGTTCTGGTTGCAGGGGTTGGTCTAAATCGACGATGGCGACACCAAAATCACCGCTAATGTATGCGATCTCCCCGGCAAGCGTAATGTGCTGAGCTCCGGCAAGCACACCGCCGGGGTTCCACGTGCGGATGCGTTCTAAATGATTATTGCGGGGCTCACCGTCGGCCAGGGTGTCAACATTCACAACAATCAAACCCTCCGCTGCATCAGTCACGAAGGCATAGGAGTAAATTGGGTGGATCGGTTGCTCCTGGTTAACTTCAATCATCAACTTGCGTTTTACCGGGTCATCATTCATCCGGTTCGGGGCTATTGGCTGGTTGGTCGGCAAGGCGACGCAGGTAGCATTCTCAGTCGCTACCTGTGTGTCATGCCCTAACGGACTAAACGGCGCTGAAATAATCCGTTGTGATACGCCTTTATTGGCAATAGACGCTACATCATAAACCTCAAGGCCATTGCTGCCGCCAGCTGTGAACAAATATTCACCGCGTAATTGTAAGCAACCGACATTGCCGCTGCTGTGGGTGTAGCTCTCATAAAGCTCTTGGCCGCGCTCTTGGTGTTCTTGGTACCAGTCAGGGTAAGCATAACGCTGGAGGTAGCTCCCAATGACCGCTTGAGGTTCGTCCCATTCTGTGACCCGCACAGCCTCAATGCCGCCGTCACCACCTATCCACGCGTTGTATCCTACAAAGTTCACAAAGTTGGTGCCGTGGAGTAGCAATTGGGCCATGATCGCATTGTTGTCATTATCTTCTGACAGGTGGCAATCAGAGCATGTTTTGGTTTCTGTTTTGCGTACCGTATGTGGGAAGTGGGGAGCGAATGCTTGACTCGAATACCCAGCCGAGGAAATCGGTGCTTGCTGAATATAGAGGCGCTCTCGGTTGATGTTGGTTGAAGATAAAATCAGCGCTGATGTTGAGCGGATTGGGGCGATGGTGTTGCCTTTAGTCGTCTGGTGAATCCCCAGCTGGAACATCTGATCGCGCACCACTTGTGGATTATAGGTTGCGAAGTTCCTGGTTTCTCCACCTTCATAGTGGTGACGTTCGGTTTTCCAGTTAGCTTGAATCGGTAAGTGGCAACCGGCACAGGATGTTGTCCAAGACAAGTGGCAGGTGTAGCACTCCATCTCATCAGTATCGTGGGCTCTGTGTTCGCGTGGGATACCAAGCCCCCATTCCATACTCTCGGTATCATTGCTGACTAATTTTGCCCTTGCCGCCAATGGATTGAACGTCTCATGATTGGAGTTTACCGTGTCTTTCACAAGGCTAAGGGTCCATTCCAGATTGGGGTCTAGAGATGAACGCTGGATGAGCTCACAATCTCGATCAGACGTGTCTGGTAGATCGCATTCCGTGCCGCGCCATTCGAACCTCTTTTTTCCATCCATGACGCGCATGAGACCAAGATCATAGCCACCGGGCCGCGCAGCCGGGCCGGATGTTCTTAGATTGGGATAAGCATCTGCATCACCGTGGCAATCTATGCATCGAATCTCGATGGCATTCGCAACTTCGCCATGAATGTATCCGTTACCATGGACGTCTTGTGAGAAGTGACAATCAACGCAATGCATGCCGAGCTCGACATGAATTGATTTCATATGAACCGCTTGGTCCCATTTATCAGGATCGTCGTGATCGATAATCTCACCATCTTCGTCTAGCAAATTGCCTTTCCGGTCTTTTTTGAATACGGCTCGGAAATTCCAGCCGTGCCCGTGATAATCGGCGAATTGAGTGTTGTTGAGTTCGGGGTTCCGGTCCCACACCGTGCGTAAAAAATCTACATCCCCCCATTTGCCTCGTATCGCGGCTTCTTCCGGGTTGCGCTCCAGAATATCGAGCATTTCGGCGCTATCAGGGTAGCGCTGTTTTTCCGGCCACATAGCGGGGGCATCTGCTTCATAATCCCACATGGTGTACCCCAGCATGGAGTTCACGAAAATGTTCGGTTGATGCATGTGACAGACCATGCATTGGCTTGTGGGGATGGCTTTTGTGAAAGTGTGTTTAATGGGATGTCCGGGTTCACCCTTTGGGATGGTCGGGTCGACGCTCGCGCTTTCCCCCATGTGACCAAACTTGGCGTACGGTCCCGAATGATCGGGCTCGCGGTCATTGGCATAGACAACGTGGCAAGATGCGCAGCCTGAGGAACGGAAGTCTCCAGGCTGGTCATTGGTTCCGAGGAACCAAGTAAAAGGATCATTGAGCCGGGTCTTATGTATGTTAATAACTGGTACGGCGATACGCAGACCCGTTCCAGGACCACGATTCGATTGACGGATATCAGGACGGCCCGGCTCCTCAAGACGCTGTAGGCTGCCGACCAAAGTGCCAACGTTAGGCAAGCCGATCTCAGGAAAAATATTCAGAATATTCCTGCCACCGCGCTCAAAAACACGAAAGACATCGCCGGGAGGAATAACCTCCCATGCTGGGAGAGGGTACAACTGCGGCAAGACGCCCCGTTCCTCTGTCATCCAGGGCTCTATATTTCCCGGACTCTTAATCGTCGCAGGGTCGCCGTCTTCCGTATAGGCGGCGCCCAATATGTAATTTTTATAAGGAAGAATACCGTTGTTGTACGCAGCGCCACCCCAAAGCATTGCTCCGGTCGCCATCAGGCTGCGTTCAGCTGCTTGGATGATGGGTAAGTGGCAGGAACCGCAGGCCGTACGCGCGACACGGTAGTCTGACGGATTAACAAAACGGACATACTCAAGACTCTCTTTATTGAGTAGCGTGTACGTTCGTTCTGGATTAGCGCTGTGCGGGTAATGCCAAGTATCCGGATAGAGCGGTTGAACATGGGCCTTGTCTTGTGCAGCCCGGTAAGCTGGCACGCCCTTCATTGCATTTGCAGGGGCGCGAACAGAGGGGTTGCCACCATGGCAGTCTGCGCAACCTAGAACCACGGATTCGCTGGCATGCATAGTTTTCTGATCTGAGTCCGTATGGCAGGTTATGCAGCCAGCGCTCATGGCATCAGCCTGCGCCCAGGTTTGGAATTGGGGTGCGGGCGGATAATAGGGGTAGGTGACTGAGCGTGGTTCCTCGCCGTCACCTGCGGCATGAGCAAAACTCGTCACTACAAAGAAAAAAGCTGTTAGCCAATGCTTCATGTCAGCCCTTAGTAAGTCAAAATCAGATTAAACAGGACGGAGTAAAATTTGTCGCCACTGCGTTCCGTCGCAAAAAGCTCTTGGAAGGCGCCGCCACCTGAAAGCACAGCCCCAGAAGCCCGCAACACAATGTTTTGAGTGAACTTTGGTCGGTACAATAACGATACAGACGTATCCCAGCCGATAGACTTTGATGTCAGAGGCTGGTTTCGCGCCACTTCAACAATTGGTTTCTCCGCAAAGCTTATATGATTAATGTTCGCGAAAACGCGTAGCTCCGGCAATATGTCAAAATCAGCTCCGATACCTAACAAAACTGTGCCTGGGTTAAGAAAATTAGATTGCCCCTGTTCTTTTGAGGAACGAAGGGAATTGAGGATACCGTTGCGTCCAGACAGAACCACCCCGCCGCCGCCAATCAATGGCACCGGCTGGCGGATCCAGTAGCTGGTATCTGCTCCAGCGAATTGCGGATTCTCAAAAATGGCGTCAAAGCCCTGAGCCTTGTCGTCAAATGGGTCTTTGTCACCCGATGCATATAGACCCTGAGCCCTGAGTCGAATCCAATCGAAATCGACAGAAGGCTCAACAGCTAAAAACCAGGATTCAATATCAGCCTCTTCTTCTTGGAAAAAAGAGGTGAAAGTGTTTGCGGAAATGTTTCCAAGGGCAAGATAGGCTGCGTGGGTCAGATTGAACCGTCCAAAGTGGCCATCTCCGTTGAAGCCGAAGTAAGTCACGTCATAGTCAAATCCACGTTCGGTTCCGAGTGACGCTGGCCGTTCCAGAAAACCGTTCTTGTTAAAGTATAAATCATCATTGCCCTCCCGATTGCGGTTGTGGGCGACGATTCCTTGAACGGTGTATCCAAGCACTGGCCAGTCTTGACGGTACAAATTGGCAAAGAAAATATCGTCGTCGCGGATGCGTTTTCCAATGTCGTTAAGACCCGAATTGGAGTCTTTCTCTAATTTTCGAAACCACCCGACATTGTACTGCCACAAGTTATTGTTGCGAGTGCCGAACACGCGGATACCGAGTTGCTGGTCTTGAAACAAGAAGCCTCGAAAATCCAGCGTAACCGGCTGTATGCCGACACGAATGGAATCAAAATCATAGCGATCCGAGACATTCCGGATGTGATAGTCAACGAAGGCCTCCTGAAGCGCGACATGCCCGTCTTTACGCGTATCCCCCTGAGCTGGATTGATTAGCAGAGCGCGATTTTCATCCGCCCAGACTTTGTTGTAATTGAAGACTGGGGTCACCCGTATTTCCCAATCGGGCGGCTTGAAGGCGGTATCACCTTTGATAAATGACACTGACGCGATCAAATTCTGGTTGAAGATAGTTTGATCGACTTGACCGAACAGATCCAAGGAACCTGGTCTGGCTCCACCTTGCGGGCCGACCGGTGTTGGAACACCTCGCGACTCAAGCACGGTATCGGAGATGACCAAGAGATTGAGAAACCAGTCATCAAAGAGCGGGCGATCAGCCTTTAACGTGTTTTGATTGTAGGGATCCCACCACCGCTCTTTTACGCCGATCGCCTCGACCAAGCGCCAGCGATCTGGAACAGGTAAAGTTTCACGTGGCAAGCTGCGGGCCGGCGGCGCGACAGAAGTCGGGTCTATTTCAGGGAGAGGGCGCTTATCTTCCTCTCCGGGACGGCGACGATCCTGGGCTAGCTCTTCCGGCTTCTCGTCCACTGGGGCTGCATTACTACCATTACCAATCAAGAGTATTGGGAGGCCCAGGAAGATCGAGAGTGCGATAGCGATTATTTGCCCGCGCATACACCCTGCTCTCTTGAATCAAGGAACGGAGAAAACGGGCAGTTTACAAAACGTAGGTTAACACCGCCCACGACGAGGTTGTCTGCTCGCAATTCCGGCGGCGCATTGCCCACCCCAGTCTTTAGGATTTCCCCAGCGTTGTGCAATCCTAGAAAAGAAATCATGTCATCTTGATCAATGCCGTCACCGGACACACCAATTCCACCAACAAGTGTCTCACCGCGGTAAACGGGCACACTGCCTGGAAAAATTTGCAGCCCATTAGCCAGCCGTGTAGGCATCGGTCCTGGCGCGGCTGCGGACTGTGGGAGGGCGGTGCATCCCTGTGGCGGTGGAGGCGTTCCATCAAGCCGGGCGACGATATCTGGCAGGATCAGGTCTAGTTGGAGACCGACATTGAAGGGGCTCCAAACCTCAAAGGGAACGGAGAAAGGTCCATTTGCATTGCCGTTAATACCATCTGGATAAAATGGTCGAGACAAATTACCACCGGAACGGTCTGCGAATGCTGTTCCATCAGCCAATGCAGACGGCCCAACAAAAGTTTGGACAGCGTTCACGTAAGTACTTATCGCCGGTATGGTTAGAACGTCAGGTATCAATTCAACCGCATCAAGTGACGCAAGCTCAGCAGCGGTTGTTGATCGAGATGCAAAGGTTGCTGTTCGGGCTTTCTGTAAAGACACGTCAGTGCCAAATATAGGTGCATCAGGCGTACGGGCGAACGCCAGAATATTTGCTTCCGCGTCGACAATTGACACAGAGACCTGCGCATGGCTGCCCAGAGGGCGGCGGATTTGCGCCCTAGCACGAAATGCAACGGTTAATGCTTGCGTCAAAATTATGCGGACTTCGTCAGCAGTCATACCGCCCGCCGCCAGCGACGGCGCTAGACTGCCGCGTGGCGCATAGCGATTTTTGCCAGAACCATCGCTCAAAACAAACACGTCAGCGCCCGGGACAGAAATATCTTTGCTCAGCGTGATCCCTGACTCATTTGACCCGTAAGTTACGCCGGCCCGTCGTCCAGCGGGTGCGTAACCTGGGACGGCAATAAAGTTGGTGGTGTCTATGGCCGCGCTTGTTCCTCTGGCTTGCAAAAAGCGGGAATCAATATCAGCGTATCGTAGCAGTTTGCCTTCAACGGCGATGCGGTGACCTTTAATATCTTCAGGAGGCTCAAATCCCTGCTGCGCCGCAACCGCAATCATTTCATCGAGATCACGATCGAAATCAGCCACTGACAAATCTAAGCCATAAACGCCGTCTGCAAGAACGCCGACACCACCGACGACTTGGCCGTCTTTATATAGGGGAAGACCACCTGGGTCGGCTGACAAGCCTAAAGGGGATCGACGTGGGCCGCCGCCAAGGCCATCGCCAAACCGCAACATGTCTGAACAGGGCAGCTGACTGAACTGGACGCCGAATAGCGGGCCTCCGGGTTGACCGAATTCACCCGGGTTGAAATTTTCTTGGACAATCTGGCTGGCCGTACGGGAAGTAAACGCATTGCCCGACGAGGACAGGTACGCTCCCGTAACGGCTTTTGTAATTGCCGCCAGCGGCGTGATTGGCAGATTAAGGTTTTCTAATCCATTTCCAACGGGGATGCCTCGACCCGAGGAAATTGTCAGGTCCGGCACAGCTGAAGGGTCCATTGCGTAGACACCGAGCACGTTTCCAACGCGGTCGACAACAGCAATCACCGCATCATCGGCAACATGTGCAGAAGCCTCTGCCACAGCTTGAGACACAATTTGATCGACATCAGCTATGCTTAATGACTGGCTGAGACTCGCACCCGTCCACGTTAGGCATACCGCAGAAATCGCAGCTGTTAAAGAACCGCGCAACATCAATCGATCACCATGTAGCCAGATTTGAGGCTTCCATCTTCAACCGTGTAAGCGAAGGTGACCATGACAGGCAGGAACACAAAAGATAAACCTTGTTCGATAAGGTCAAATGTCAAAGTTTTGTCAGCGCTGGGCTGGATCGCATTATCTACAAGGTCGCTCTGGTTTTCCGACCAATCTACCCATCCTTCTCCAGCCAAGCGCTGCATCGGCGCATTATTCTGAAAACGTGCCATGACATATGTTGCAATTGGAATGTCATTCTGAATACCCACCGTTATGCGCAAAGGAATGTTAACGTCCTGCCCACTAAACCGGCCAAGAAAGGTCCCCTCCTCAGACAGCGTGGGTGTTTCTGCGGATACAGACTGTGCCCAAAGAAAAATTGTAGCTGCGATAGTCTTTATCTTTAGTGTCATTGCACCCCAGCACTGAGATGGCTGAGGGCATTGGGGTCAACCACGGCGAGGCGGCCATTGGATCGATTTGTAGCGCTCTCTATTGGCCGCATCGGCGCTAGTCCGTCCATATGAAAATCATGACAGGTGACGCAGGTTGAGGGCACTCGGTTAGAAGCCACCTCTCCACCGTGACAGCTTTGACAGACATCTATGGCCGGCATCAAGACATTACCCGAACTGATGGATGACTCTGCAGCATGACAGGCTTGGCAGCCGACATCGCTATGGCTGCCGTGGTCAAACTTTGACTTTGGAAACCACTTCTCGGTGATAAAAACAGGTTTGACATTCCATGATCCTGTCGATGGATCATCATAAAGAGAGTGACACTCACTGCACTGCCCTTTACCGAAGCGCCCTTCTAAAATCATTGCAGATTTTTCTTCTGCCCAGTTTCGAGCAGCAGCACGGTCAGTGTCCTGCAATGGTGTGCCTGGCCGACGCCTGATAATAGCTGGGGCTTCCGGTTCCTCGTAGCCTCCACGCAGCGCTACAGAATTGTATATATCGGACACCTGCAAAAATAGTTCTTCTGGATCGCCGTGAACCAATTCTCTGTCAGGCAGTTGAGTATCAAAGTTAAGCGTATGGCACTGATTACAATGCTGCTCAAAATCAATCGGCAGCATTGAGACATTCCCCTCGTCGGGTACATGACACGCACTACAGCCGAGCTCAATAACTCCATCAGTCGGATGCCGCACACCCACCTCCCTAAGGTGGTCCGCGTGGGGGAAGATAAGTCCAGAATTTTCCGTCGGCGGCTCTGGGTCGCTCATGGACTTTTCGCGCGACATAATATTTAGCGATGCATCGATAACTACATTAGGTAAAAAATCGGGGTGATCGGTGCCAAAATCACGAACGTTTCTAAGGGTGGTCGCCGGCTCCATGCCAGTCAAGTCGCCATGGCAATCAATACAAAACCCCTGGTCATTTCGGACGACTGTCTGATTCCCCTGATGCTCTTTATGGCAGCTTTGGCACTTGTCATCTTCAAATGATGCAGATGGAAATCGCACAGGGTCCGAGTGGTGCTCGACCGTTTGGTGGCACGCTGTGCAGGCCGAATCTTGAACAGGGATAAACGGCCGTTCATGACAGACCTCGCAGTTCTCCCCGAAGAACTTATGGGATGATGAAATACCACCGCTTGTCCAAAAAGCCGTGGGCGCAACAGCTGGGTCATGGATGTCTGCGCGCTGCACATCTACAACTGCTTCAGGGACCAACCATGAGATTATCATCGGCCCCAAAAGAGCGGCGGCGAGTACAGTCAAGGCCGCAGCCCAAGACCACTTTCTTTTAGACAGCCCGATTGTGCGAATTCCGATGTTGGCGCGTTGCTTGAGGTTTTCAAGCTCATCCCCTAGCGGGCTGATAAGCTCGATGGAGATCGTGAGGTCACTTTCATCCTTGAATGGTTCGACAATGACCTGAAAGGGTCCGATATTGAGAACATCAAGGTCGGAGACCTTCGCCATATCCACGAGGTTACCGTTAACTGAAAGCGAGCCACTGTTTAGGCTTTCAACATACACCTCACCGGATTTCAACGCGATCCGCGCGTGCGCCAATAATATACGTGGGTCTGCAAGTTCGATCTCACACTCGGTACCGCGACCTACAAGAACAGAGTCACATTCTATCCATTCGTCGCGGATAGCTAGATCGCCACTGCTCTTTCTCGTTCCGTATCGTATTAGAACTTTCACCGGTGCTCACCAATAATAAAAAACGACGACAATATGTGCGACCAATGCCGCTAATGTCGCGAAGGTGAAAGGAACATGAATATAGAGCCACAATTGAAGAAGACATCTTAGTTTAACGTCTTTCCTTATGCGCGATAAAAGTCCTTCCTTCTTTGTTAAGCGAGTTAATAATTTACGTCGGGTTGATTCGTCACACACCCCATCTGACTGCTCCACAAACATGCGCGCCGCCATAGTTGGGCAATCAGCGACATAAAGCGTCAGCTGATTTATTAGATTGCCACCGATCTTTGTGTTGTGCACAGCTTCGTACACGGCCTTTGCGGTCTCGTCGTCAACAGTAAGTGCGAAGTCGCTCAGCTCTCGATCTAACTCAGATATTTGAGTCAGCATGATATCCGTCGTCAGGCCAGCTCGATTCTCGGCGAGCATTTTCGGGAATCGTATGTAGAAATAAAGTCCAACCACCCCACTAAGCACAACAAACATCATTAGAAAGTATAGGAGAGTGTGGATATTGATCCCAAATTGAAAACCACTGTGAAATGTGGATACAACGACCAGAGCCAGACCCAGGTAAACATGGGCCGACGCCCAGTCTTCCATGCGCATTGCCGGACCTCCGAAAGATCGCTTGCGAATGCCGAACCATGATAACCAAACCATAATACCCGCAGCTAACGTGCCCAACGTATATCCAAGCCAGGTACCGCCGTTAGGGCTCCCTACTGGGGAGTGAAAAGCATAAAGAAGTCCAGTGACTAGAACCAAAACAAGCGAAATTTTCAGATAGCGCATGTTGCGGTAAATCAGGAGTGACTCGTGCATACTCATCTGCTCCTATTGGTTCAACATCGCTATGTCCATGAACTTTTCAGGACTTACCCGAGCCGCCGCGCCTGTTGGACAGGCGTTTACACATGACGCCCCGCCCTCAACGTCTTTACACATGTCACATTTAACGGCCTTTTTGCTCGAAAGATCTTTTTCTTGTTTTTCACCATTCTTTGTTCTTTCAGCTAGCAGCCCTGCCTCGTAAGAGGCCTCCTCCCCCGGCGCCGAACCTTTCCCGAAAAGTAACCACGACAAGAGGCTGGATTTCTCTTTTGGGGGAGATGCTAACTGAATAACCCCATAGGGGCAGTTGTTTTCACAGTTGCCACAACCAATACAGCTATCGTCGATAAACACCTCACCATCAGGAGCACGATGAATGGCGTCGGGTGGGCAGTCAGCCATGCAGTGAGGATGCTGACAATGGCGGCAAGATGTTGGGACATGAATCGACGCGAATGATGGCCCGGCCTCGCGATCCAAGCGCGACAGGCCGCCATGAGTCTCAGCGCAGGCTTTCTCGCAGTTGTCACAATGAACACAAAGCGTTTCATCTATGAGCAGTACGTCTGTCGCTTCTCCAACACCCTGTTCGACTAGAAATTGGATTATATTACCCGCCTCCGGACGAGCTGCCATCTGTTCATTCTGACGCAAGCGTGCCCGGAATTTAGCCTCAATACTATTTCTTAAGATGTTATTCTTGGCCATCACAGCGCTAAAATCTTCGCCCGACAGGCAAATCGTTTCAGTGTTGTTGGCCGCTTTAACCGTGGCTGACCGCGGCATGTTTGACAAAAGGGCCATTTCGCCAATGTAATTGCCCGCCGGGACGTAGCTCAGCACCACTTCACGGCCGCCAACACGAGTTGATACGGTGCACGACCCCGAGCGAATGAGATGCATATGGTTGCCCGTGTCGCCCTGGGAAAAAATCGCATCGCCCGCCTTGAAGTTCTGAATCTCTGCAGAATCTACAAGGTCTTCCAAATCTTCTGCAGGAACACCCGGAGTTAAGTGGGTTTGGATCTGTCTTAGAATTGATGTCTTATCTAAGATGCGTTTCACACTCTCCACAGATTGGATGAGCTTTAACATCGTGCGTCGCGGCGTTTCAAAAACCACGCAGTCTGTGAGGGCAACAACGGTCGCAGTGCGCCGACGTCCAGATATCAATCCCATCTCACCGAAAAATGCACCCTCTTTTAACTCCACAACTTGGCTGGGGTCATCCTCGTTAATCTGGATACCGACATGACCAGCAAAAATTGTGTAAAAGGTGCTTGAGTAATCATTCCGCTGAAAGATATCCTCACCTTGCCTTACCGCGTGCACTTCTGACTCAAGCATGACTTCCCGAAGCAACAGTGTGTTGAGTTCCGAGAAAACGGGTATGGTTTCGCGAATACTAGTAAGCACATCACTGACTGCGACATCACCAATCGCTTGAAATTTTTCTATAAGGAGGGGCTCGTCAGCTGGGGGGATATCATCGCCATTAAGGTAAGCGACGACTTCGTACCCCTGATTCATTGCTTGCTTGATCAGTGGGTAGCCGGCCAGGGCTCCGACAATATAAAGGCCCGGGACATTTGACTCATAGGTAGGGCTAACTTCGGGCAACACTTTAGGGTCTTCGCTAGGGAATTCGACACCACATGCCTCAACAAAACGGCGAGGAGGTGAAGCACCCATGCGGGCGATGATTCGATTACATTTAACAGTCACCTCACCATCTGGTGTATCTAAAACAATGCCATCTGGCTCGACCTTTAAGGGATTAGATTCGTAATAACATTGCACTGCGCCTTTATCGATTGCACTAAGGATCAGAGATAAATTACCCTGTTTTGCTCTAGCGAATTCAGCGCGGCGATTGATTATAAAGACGGTATTCTGAGCGGAGAGCGCTACAGCGTTCTCAATAGCCGCATCTCCAGCGCCGATAACGACAATCGTTTCATTCTCATATTCTTCTGGGTCGTCCAGTTGATATTGAACCAGCGGAAGGTCGCCACCTTCGCAGCGCATTTTATTGATATTACCCTGCAGTCCGATGGACAAAATGACATTCTCAGCCTCAAAGGCTTCGCCCCCAGCAGTGTGAAGCTGAAACCCCTCGCTGGTGCGGTCAATTTTCGTAACATCGCTATTATAGTGAACGTTAGCTCTGCAAGAATCTAAACCCTGATCCCAAGCATCAAGGACTTCCTCGCGGCGGCCAGCCATGAACGACAAATCCGAGCGCAATGGCAGAATGTCTGGCGTGGCCATGACAAACTTGCCCTTTTGATACTTATATATGGTGTCGCTGGCATGGTCCGCACGCTCAAGGAGCGCGTGACTCATGCCAAGATGTGCCGCGTGAGCTGCAGCACTCAATCCTGCGGGCCCTGACCCGACGATTGCAACTTTCAGGCGTTCTCCCAAAAAAAGTACCCCTAAACCCTTTTTTGCCGTCTGCCTGAAAGTAGGCTGGGACCGCACCAATCGTCAACGGCATCAGTGATTAGCGCAGAAAATGGGAGTTCTGTTTTTTAGGTTTCAAGGAGCGCTTAACTTATAAGACGCCATAAGCCAGCATGGCGTCCGCAACTTTTGTAAAACCAGCCAGGTTGGCGCCTTTTACGTAGTTAATGTATCCACCATCTTCTCGTCCATATTCTGCGCAGTTGTCATGAATATTCTTCATGATGTCGCGCAGTAGCTGCTGTAATTCTTCCTCTTTCCAAGCGATACGGGCTGAATTTTGGCTCATTTCCAATCCAGAAACAGCGACTCCTCCAGCATTTGCTGCCTTGCTGGGGGCATACATAATCTTAGCGGCCTTGAAGACGTCAATACCGGGTAACTCTGTAGGCATATTAGCGCCTTCCGAGACCCCTTGGCAGCCATTCTTAACCAGAATCTCAGCTTCTTCTTTAGACAATTCGTTCTGAGTTGCACAGGGAAATGCCAAGTCACATGGGACGCTCCAAGGGCGCTGATTAGCATGAAACTCACACCCGAATTCCTTCGCGTATTCTTCGATACGGCCCCGTCGAACCGTTTTAAGTTCTTTTACATAAGCCAACTTATCGCCATGAATCCCATCTTTGTCATAAATAAATCCTGAGCTATCTGAGAGCGTCACGGATTTACCACCCAATTGGTTAATCTTTTCAACAGCATGTGTGGCAACATTGCCCGAGCCCGAAACTGTGCAAATTTTGCCCTCGAAGGTGTCCTTGCGGGCCTTTAGCATATCTTCCATGAAGTAAACCGTTCCGTACCCCGTAGCTTCGGTACGAATCAGACTGCCACCATATTCCATGCCCTTACCAGTCAGCACGCCTACGAAGGTATTCGTTAAACGTTTATATTGGCCGAACATAAACCCGATTTCCCGGGCGCCAACGCCTATATCCCCAGCAGGCACATCAGTATCTGGGCCAATATGACGATGAAGTTCCGTCATGAAGGATTGGCAAAAACGCATAACCTCGCCATCGGACTTACCTTTTGGGTTAAAGTCAGATCCCCCCTTGCCGCCACCCATGGGTAAGCTTGTTAAGCTGTTCTTAAATGTTTGCTCAAATGCCAGAAACTTGAGTACGCTAAGGGTCACTGAAGGGTGAAAACGAACGCCGCCTTTATATGGACCAATGGCATTGTTGTTTTGCACTCTATACCCACGGTTAACCCGGATATTTTTATTGTCGTCTTCCCAACAAACTCGGAAGATAACTATTCTATCCGGCTCTGCGATGCGTCGCATCACCTCCCATTCTTGGTACTTGGGATTGCTCGCAACAAAGGGGAGCACATCTGCTGCAACTTCCTGTACAGCTTGATGAAACTCGTTTTCTCCCGGGTTGCGTTTGCGCACTCCGGCCATAAAACTCTCTAAGTCAGGTAAGTCTTGTGCGCTCATCTTTTTCAACCTTCTACCATCTCGAAAAATAAAACTTTACGGCTACAGACTCTGGACGGCGCTCTGTAGCTTCTGCAAAGCAGCAAGAAATTGCCGCGGATTATAGGATTCATCTTTTTCGATCACCGTGTAGCAATCATCAAGAACAGCTGACAATTCCATATATTTCGCACGAGAAATCATGTCGTCATCAGCCATAGTTTGTAGCATAGCAGAGGCCGCCATTGTCGCTTGTTCAGCAGCAGCATAGTCGACGTATTCCCCCGACAAGCCCTCGGTTAATATACCTGCCAACAGGGCTTTAGTATCGGCCGCTGTAAAGGAATGTGACGCTAGGCGATTAATGATCCCCTCTGTAGCATCCTTTAAGCCACGGGCTGCGTCAATTACCGCGTCATATCCCTGAAGGGATGCTTGATGCAACGCTTTTGATTTAATCGAAACTATATCAGCTAATGCTGGGTCAATACGCTGCAATAGAACCTTCATCATGATGATGTTTGCGTCGTAAATACGCGGGATACCAGGGCCAATCTCATGGCTATCGCGCGGCGCCCACCGAATATTCGACAGTGGATGATGACAGGCGTAGCAATCAAAAAAGACCAACTCAGGGAAAATACCATCGGTGTTGCGGTTTGGGTCCAGCATAGCGTCAAGAAGAGAGTCGACGGCTACGACTTGGCCCAACGCCCAAACTTGAACGCTTGGAATGGTGCCCTTTCTTGCCCAGTAGTCATCATCAACCACTACATGAGCTGGCTGAGTCCAAGTATACGTATCCAACTCAAAGGCCATCCGAGGGTGGCCCGCCCCCATAATTCGGTGGGTTACAAACCGATCTTTGGTTCCAAAGTGGCAGGACAAGCATAGCTTGGCTCGAGCTACAGGATTCTCGCTGGGATATAATCCAGCCGCTAGATTTGCTTTGTGGTTGGCGTCACCGGAAATGTGTTGGCCCAACCAGTTCACTGCTCCGCCGTGACAGGCCTCGCAGCCGACTCCGTCTGATATTTGAAAGCCTTTGGCTCGCCGTTCGACAGGAACATTGTCCGCGTGACAGTCAAGGCATAGGTCAGCCTCTTCCGCACGTCCTAAGCCAAGGTTAGTTGCAATCCGTTGAGACTCATCTGTGAGTAGCGTTTTGTACGCGCCAGAATGAGGATCCTGCTCTTCCCAAATAATGTACTCGTTCTGCAGAACTGTAGAGTTCGTCCAGGGCTCTAACGCGCCATGGCAGCTTGATCCGGCACAAGACGCGACGCCGAGATGGGTATCTTCCGCTACGAAAGGAATTGCTGGCAAATCTTGTGCCGCCGAAGGCAACACAGCCAGTATTAAACACTTACATAAGAGAATCAGTCCTAGCTTACGCAACGCTGCCCCCGGTTTTTCAGCCTTCCCTGATTAACCCTAAGTTATAATGCTCCTCCAGACAACGGAACAGATGCCCAAACCAACCTGAATTCATCCTCATTCCCCAATATTCTTATGATGAGCCCCCAATCCTACAAACCCGGAGCAACCAAGGTTCCGCGCTCGACAAGTTGGCCGATCGTTTGGCGCAACAGGTTATTGTGTTCAGGTGTCTCTTGAATGGGGCTCTCCTCTAGCCCATCTACCGGAGCGAAATCGGCCTCATAGGTTTGCCTGTATAGCGGTGTTTGAAGTGCGGCCAGGAGGTTTCCGCTGCCCAAGGCCGTCCGCGCCTTTCTCTGCGCGTTGATATCGATTGTCGCCGTCACGATTTCTTGTCCACCCGTTTGACTACCGGCCAACATGTTGCCCTTAAAGTCTATAATTTGTGACGGCTGTTTGCGGGAATGTGGCGGCTGCGGGTCATTCCCATAGGGTCCAAGGTTTGACAACAAAATAAAGGCTAAATTTTCATACGCCCTAACTCGGCGGGCCATTGTGGTCACGATTGGAATATCAAAATTGTTTTCTTCGGGAAGAGCTGCTGAAGCAGTCGGGTTCATAATGACCTCAGCGCCTCCCCTGAGGACCATGCCTCTCATCACTTCGGGCACATACATGTCCGCCGCAATCACGCAGGCCAACCTGCCTATCTCCGTATCTACGACAGGAAATAAACTTTCTTCACCAAAATGGCCGAGCCATTCAGACAACACATCGCCAGGTCGCGTTTTGTTGCTAAGGCTTGTGAGCTTTCGGTAGTTGAGGACCAAATCACCAGAGGGCCCCACAATCATGCCAGACAGAAAATAGCGTCCCGGAAATGCATTTATGCGCTCTATGCCATTAAATGCGACGAAAGCATTTGCGTCCTGAGCCGCCCGGCCTATGCGCTCTAGCTCAGGGCCGTCTGCCACAATCGTGCCAGGCATCCACTGTTCCGCGCGTAACGGGCCACTTGGAATTTGCAGGCCAAACTCAGGAAAACACATCAGACGCGCGCCATGATCTTCAGTGCTCTGTTTCACGAGAGCGATCATATTTTGTAGGTTGCGCTCCAGCATTTCGGGAAGAAATTTTCCGTCTTGATTAAAAGTTGGGATTGCGGCGGACTGAACACACGCCGCCTTATAAGGCTCCACTTTGCGTCCGCTTGGATCTATGCCTGGCGCAACTGGCGGATACATTGGCGCCGTGTCCTTTGCGAGGCCCACTTGAGCCTTGGCGCTATCGATAACCCCAGCCGTAGCAGCCAGACCTACACCAGTGATCAACGCCTTACGACGTGTTGTTGCTGTCTGGGAAGAAGCGTTTTTTAAGAATTTCATAGGGCAATCCTTATTAACTTACTCGTCGCGCCGCTGATGGGGTGGGTTACCTTTGAGCGCGGCAAACAAAACTAAAGTGACCGGTTAAATCGAACCCGCCTATACTCCAGAGAGGGGAAAACCTTCTCAGGGGATACCTCACCTCTTCGATTTGTAGGAATCTCATTAATGACCTGCCGATATTCTGTCGTGATACGGAGATCACCTTCGCGCAATTTGTTCACCTTTAAACTTGGCCACTAGCCATACACCTTCCCATCACGAACTCCGCCACCAAGGGCAAATAAAACGCTTCAGAGCCGTGAACGGTACTACCGTTAGCGCTCTCCTCCAGGCGGCGGCCAGATTCACCGGGGCTAAGACACCTTAGTTTTGGAACTCACATCTTGTCTCATTTTTCACAAATACCCGTAAAGACAGCTAGGATTTCCTCCAGCTCATCAAGGCGCTCATCTTGCTTGGTTTCGCTACATTCATTAAATGCGAAAGAGCGACCAGAGTAAGCTATATAGTAACGTTTGTTGGCCTCATATTCTCTCTGCCGAGAATCTGTGACGCCCATTGGCTCATCAAGATATGTCTCTATTTCACTAATTAGTTCATGTTCACGATGTTCACGAGACTTCTTACTCATAAGCTTACCAAACATAATGTTACTTTAGGCTTCATGCCCATCCAATATAGACTGCTTATCGGTCTTACTACGTGTAAACAAGAAGTCCGTTTAATCCATTGCGCACACAAACTTTTAGGGCCATTGGGCCAGTTACCAATTTAAGACATGAGTATGTGAAATTGGGAATACAACGGTCCAGATAAAAAAAACAATGTCATCTCTATGGTGAAATTTAGAGGAAATATTTGGTGCACCACCATCGTAGCTTGATACTTATCTTAGGAAATCACCTGACCTTAAATGTTACGTCACTTCGCGCAGGGAACCCCGCCAGCGATACAGTTTTAATGGCTGAAGTAACGGAGGAAATGGAATTCGTCCCGCATCATAAAAAGAAAGTTGCGTTTTTGTTTTCCGCGATGCGTCATTTTGGATCTGAACTGGCGAAGAGGGGATGGAGATTGCGTTATGTGAAGTTAGATGATCCGGGGAATACTAATAGTTTGTGCGGCGAGGTCGCACGGGCCTTGAAAGAAAGCCCTGCCAAACGCGTTCTTCTCACTGAACCCGCAGAGTATCGCCTAAAAGCGGCATTCTTAGACTGGGCAAAAAATAATGATAGCGAAATACAAATACTAGAAGACGATCGGTTCATTTGTAGCCATCAAGAGTTCCGTGGGTGGGCCAAGGGGCGCAACCAGTTGCGGATGGAATATTTCTACCGCGAGATGCGCCGCAAAACTGGGCTATTGATGGACGGCAACAAGCCAGAAGGCGGTAGATGGAACTATGACAGCGATAATCGCAAGCCACCCAAGGGTGATCTGCATGCGCCTGGCCCATACCGCTCCATGCCGGATTCCACCACCAAAGAGGTTCTAAGCCTCGTTGGGTCTCGCCTCGGCAAGAATTTCGGCTCTCTGGAGTCCTTTTGGTTTTCTGTCACACGCACCGACGCTATGAAGGCGTTAGACCAATTCATAGATCACTCTTTGCCTAATTTCGGTGACTATCAAGACGCGATGTTAGAGGGGGAACCGTTCCTCTATCACTCAGTTCTGGCGCAGTATATTAATGCTGGCCTCTTGAACCCACTGGAGGTTTGCCAAAAGGTTGAGCTGTCATATTACAGCGGTCATGCTCCGTTGAATGCAGTAGAGGGCTATATCCGCCAAATCATCGGATGGAGAGAATATATTCGCGGAATCTACTGGTTAAAAATGCCTGGTTACACAGAACAAAACTTCCTTGAGGCGACGCGCGACTTGCCTGACTTTTACTGGACTGCTGACACAGATATGGCCTGCATGGCAGCAGCCATAAAGCAGACGCGCGACGAAGCTTATGCCCACCACATTCAGCGCTTAATGATTACTGGCAACTTCGCCATGCTGGCGGGTATTAATCCCTATCAGGTGCATGAATGGTATCTCGCAGTTTATGCGGATGCTTATGAATGGGTGGAAGCGCCTAATGTGATAGGTATGAGCCAGTTTGCCGATGGTGGGTTTTTAAGTTCTAAACCCTACGCGGCCAGCGGAAATTATATCAACAAGATGTCGGATCACTGTAGGGGATGTATGTATGACGTTAAGCAGAAAATCGGCCCTGAAGCCTGCCCATTTAACTCGCTTTATTGGGATTTCCTAATTCGCAATGAAGAAAAATTGCGGGGAAACCACCGCCTTAGGCGTGCATACAAAATGTGGGACAGGATGGATGATCAAAAGAAGTTGGAGTATCGTGCGACCGCTCTAAACGTGCTGAACGCGCTTTAGGCCGCCATACCAAGCTCACTCAGAATCTTAGGTATCTTTTTTTTCAGTCCGAAGAAGCCTTTCGTGCAATGTGGCCATAATAGGTTGTCATAGCCACGCCGGATGCGGCGTATTTTGAGGCCGGTTGGTCCAAGCGTAGCCAATTTCCGAGCAACTGGTCCAACCGGGGCATACGCTGTCACAACAGTTTCCGCTCCAGCGGCCTCAGCGGCAGTAATGATCTGATCTGTCCAATTTGCATCCGAAGAAGCAGTCCCACACGCCTCTTCAACACCAGCTCGAGCAAATGCTTTAACCATGTCTCCTAAAGCCAACGGTGAAAGCTCTTTTGTAGCAAGCAATCCAAGACGCGCTACAGGGGTATTAGGTAGCTTTGTTTCGATCTGACAATCCTCTTCCGTTACGACTAGCAGGGTGTTTTTTCCTGAAAATGGCTCAACCGTTTGCATCTTAATAAGGGGGTGCAGAACTGCCTCACTCAAAGGCTCCGCAAAAGTCGATAATTGACGGTGAGGATTGAACCTTCCGTCTGTGTATTTGGCGATGTTTTCCGCACAAGCTAGATAAATCTTCCCTTTCGTGTGCAAACCACCGATCCACCGCCAACTCAGTGTGTTTGACGCGGGGTCTCCATCCAAAAGGTGCCGCAAGAAAAAATCTGCGCCCAACTCCCACGGCAAACGCAGCGTAAATATCCATATAGAGGCGAACCACATCCTCGCATGGTTGTGCAAATACCCGGTCTCCACTAATTCCCGCGCCCAATAGTCGAAACAATCGATCCCAGTGCGCCCAGCTATCGCATCGGCGTAATCAGCACTGCAGACACCAGCATTCAGCGCTTCCCTTAATCCGTCTTGGTAGGTCGTCCACACACTAGGGTGTTGTTCTAGCCACCCTTTAAAATAAGTGCGCCAGAATAGCTCCTGAACGAATTTTTGCACCCGGTCCGCAGAATGATATGCAAGTGTTGCTGCGAGTATCTCTTCCTCCGTTATCATACGATGGCGTATCCACGGCGATAGAGCTGAGACATTGCCTCGCTTCTCAGGCCCAAAGTCAAAATTCCGCTGTGTGGCATATCTTCGGCCTGCATGCACAGCAAACTGTTTTAACCGAACCAACCCAGCCTGCCGCGTTGGTGTGAATCTAACTCCCCCCTCATCGATCTCAGGTTCTGGGAACATCTCATAAGCGCTCATGAACTAGGCCTGCATCTTTTGGAGCAATAGCGCACCTTATTCCAAACCTTCGACCACTTTTTTCGCCAAGAGAAGGGCCGGCCACAAGTAGCGCAGATCTTCGCAGGCAGACCAGATTTACGCCTCGTTCTCTTGTTGTGCTCCCGAATGGTATTCTCCTTTTAATATTTTTACGCATTTGAATTTATTAGCACCAAAGAAGTGGTGGCAGAGATTTCTATCCGAAAATCAACATTTTTTACCTAAACTTACGTCTAGCAACGGCTTCTGTTCTGCCTTTCTACGATTACCAGAACTATGGTCTACGCATACTATGCGCAGTAGAATGCATTTAATTTCTAGCTATATTTAGGGAGAAGCGCCATGTCAGATCGTTGGGATATTATTTGCGTCGGTGCCGGATCAGCCGGTTTACCATTGGCCATTCGGGCTGCGGAACGGGGCGCCAAGGTTCTACAAATAGAAGCCGACAATCGGATCGGGGGAACGATGCATTGGTCGTCGGGACAGATCGCTGCAGCGGGCACTCGACTGCAAAAAGAAAATGGCATTGAGGACACCGCAGATGAGCACTACGAAGATGCGCAACGGGTTGCCCACGGCAATATCGACCCTGTCGTAATGCGACTCTTCGTTGATAATGCCGCCCACACCATAGACTGGCTTATGGACATCGGCTTCAAACCAGCGGCCGGCACACCGGTTGCTGGCGAGGCACACGAAGCTTACAGCACGCGGCGTTATCTATGGGGTGACAACCAAGCCATCTCGATCCTCGACGCATTGCGCCCCATTCACGAACAACTTGTCAACGCGGGCAACATAGACCTCCGTCTCAAACACCGACTTACTGGATTGATTGCTGACGACAGCGGTGCAGTGACCGGTGTAAAAGTTGATACGCCAAAAGGCGAGAAAACATTCCATGGCAAAAATATTGTGCTCGCGTGCGGCGGGTACGCAGCGGGACCGAGCCTGTGGAACGACCTCAACCCAGACATTCCGCTGTGCTCCCATTGCAATCCGTACTCCCGTGGAGATGGTCTTGTCGCCGCCAAGGAGTTGGACGCACAGATCGACGGCAAAGAAAAGTTTCTCTGCACGTTTGCTGGTTATCTAGAAGATCCCAACGACCCAACCTCGGGCGAATTTTTGGCGCTGTCCCCAAAAGCCCGCAACATCTGGGAGATCTTTGTCGACGTGAACGGCAAGAGGTTCATGAAGGAAGATCATCAGAGCATCGATTACCGGGAGCGGTCCCTCCTGGAACAGCCCGGCATGCGCATGAACATCGTATTCGACCAGGGCATTATGATGAATGCAGGACCAATCACCCTGTTAGAGCCAGATGTGTATCGCGCCAAGTTTGGCAACCACCCCAACTTTGTCAAAGCCGATACTATTGCAGGTTTGGCGAAAGAACTTGATGTGCCCGTCGATGCCTTAGAGAAAACGATTGCCGACTACAACGCGGCGGTTGAGGCAGAAGAAGATAAGGATTGGGATAAGTTTTTCTTGATTAGAAAAATAGGGAACGGTCCCTTCTATGGCATTAAGGCCATGGGTATTACGGTCCTCAGCCCAGAAGGATTAGAAGTCGACAACCAACTGCGCGTTTTAAACACCAAAGGTGAAGCCATTCCCAATTTGTATGCTGCTGGAGAAGTACTTGGCTTTGGTCGCACATCCGGAAACGCTTTCGTCGGCGGACTCTCTCTTACACCTGCGTTGGCATTTGGAAAGATCCTTGGAGAAAGTTTGCTCTCTTGGTAACGGCGTCGCACGTAACTAACGCAACGTGACAAGCAAAAAACCCCGCAAGTTTGATGCTGTAGCTTCGGCGCGAGTCGACCGTATGTATCAAAACCCCGATGTCGTGGCGCAGCGGGTCTTCGTACGAGAGCACCTTGCCCTTCAGCCGGGAGAGAAGGTAATCGATGTCGGAGCGGGACCTGGTTTGCTCGCGCTAGAAATGGCCAACGAAGTCGGTTCGCAAGGACAAGTCATCGCCCTTGATCCCAGTGAGGACATGAGAGCCATTGCGAATCAACGATGTGACGGCACTAACTGGATTACTGTGACGGAGGGCGATGCCACAGCACTCCCCGCTGCTGACGCCTCCCTTGATGCGGTGGTCGCTACACAGGTGTTTGAATACGTTCCAGATATGCCTTTGGCATTGGAGGAATGCCTTCGAGTTCTCAAACCAGGGGGACGAATCCTTGCATTAGATACGGACTGGGACAGCGCAGTCGTCAATACTCAACACCGGGAGCGCATGGCCATGATGATAGAAGCCTGGCGACCCCACTTTTATCATGCAAACCTGCCGGGGCGATTGCCCAGTTTGATTCGTGACGCTGGTTTTGAAATGACTTTTATGGGCGGGACACCGGTGGTTAACGCTTCCCTGGACAAGAACACCTACGCTGGGGATGTCATTTTCACTATTGCCAAGTTTGCCGAACGCAAAGGGGGGGTCGCCCCCGCGGTCTGTGCCGCTTGGCTCAAAGAATTAACCGACCTGGATGCTGATGGGCAGTTTTTCTTCAGTATCACCCGCTTCCTGTTCCTCGCCATCAAGCCCAATTAACGCACCCATAGCAGTTCAAGGTTGAACAGAAACCGGTGGTCTGCTTGGCTATGCGATAGGAAACAAGACACCACTGCATTTGAGGGCATTTTCATGCGCACGCTTGCCACACTCCTATCGATGTCTCTCCTACTTGCTGGAGCGCCCGACGCAACGGCTCAAGCGGTCCGTCAAACCAAAGTGCCCTGGGATGATAAATTCCGCCAACTGGATGAGATTTGGCCAACTGCGAATACCTATCGTACAGCGTCCGGTGCACCGGGCCATGACTATTGGCAACAGCGCGCTGACTACGTGATCAAGATTGCTTTGGATGAAAAAGATCGTGAGCTGACTGGGTCAGCCGCAATCACCTACACGAATAACTCGCCAGACACGCTGCGCTATGTCTGGCTTAATATGGATCAGAACCGCTTCTCGGAAGATTCCAAATATGTGGCACAGAGAAATTCAGATGGGGATGCAAAAGAATCCTATGGAACGCTCCGTGCCGGTTATGGGCATCGAGATGGAAAGTATGGTTTTAAGGTCAAAAGCATAGTCGACGGATCAGGCAACGATCTCAGTTACACGATTGTGGACACTCTTATGCGGATAGACCTTCCAGTCTCCCTGCCCTCAAGCGGCCAAACGACCTTCACCGTTAGCTGGTCGCACAAAATTGTTGAGTCAGAAGTCTATTTTAGCCGCGGTGGCTACGAGCATTTCGAAGATGACGGCAACGACATTTTTCAAATCTCACAGTGGTACCCTCGTCCTGCCGTCTATTCTGACGACGGAGGGTGGCACCAACAAAGCTTCATGGGTAGAAGCGAGTTTACCCTTCAGTTTGGTGATTTTGATGTTGAAATCACCGTACCTGACGATCACATCGTTGCGTCAACCGGCGTCCTACAGAATCCGGACACAATTCTGACGGACGAACAACGAGCACGCTTAAAGCAAGCTGAAACTGCCAAAGCACCGGTGATGATCGTCAATCAGCAGGAAGCCTTGCGCAACGAAAAGAGTAAGTCGCGACGAAGTAAGACCTGGCACTTCAAAGCGGAGAATGTCCGTGACTTTGCCTGGGCCTCATCACGCAAGTTTCAATGGGACGCGCAGGGATATCAAACTCGTGATGACCGCTTAGTTATGGCCATGTCTTATTATCCCAAAGAGGCCAGCCCGTTGTGGGATCTCTACTCAACCGCCGCTCAAATTCATTCCATGGACGTGTTCGGAGACAAAGTTTTTCCCTACCCCTACCCGGTCATGAGTTCAGTTAACGGCCAAGTTGGCGGTATGGAATACCCGATGTTGGCGTTCAACGGGCCACGTCCGGTGAAAGACAAAAAGACCGACGAGATCACGTACTCTCGCGCCACAAAGAATGCCTTGATCGCGGTCGTCATCCACGAAGCCGGGCACAACTGGTTCCCGATGATCGTAAATTCGGATGAACGACACTGGACCTGGATGGATGAAGGCCTCAACACTTATCTACAGTTTCTGGCAGAGCAGTTATGGGAAGATGAATTTCCATCCCGGCGAGGTGAACCACGTGACATCGTGAATTTCATGAAGAGCCAGAATCAGGTTCCCATCATGACCGACGGTGAGTCTCTCAAAAATACTGGCGCAAATGCCTATGCTAAACCGGCTACGGCATTAAACATTCTGCGAGAAACGATTTTAGGACGAGACTTGTTCGACTTCGCTTTCGCGGAATACGCCAGGCGATGGAAATTCAAGCACCCCACGCCATTCGATTTCTTCCGTACGATGGAAGATGCGTCAGGCGTGGACCTCGATTGGTTTTGGCACGGCTGGTTCTACACTACAGACCACGTGGATATTTCGATTGAGAATGTGATCCATTATCAGATCGACACCAAAGACCCAGATGTGGAAATGCCTTGGAAGAGGGAGCGATATGAAGGGGAGCCGCTTTCTCTAACACGCGAGCGCAACGAAGACATCGACAAGAAGGTCGATGATAATCCACGCTTGCTTGATCTCTATAACCAGAAAGACAGATTCACTGTCACCAATGCCGATCGCAATAAATACAACTCGTCTGTTAAAAAACTGAAGGAATGGGAATCGGAGCTACTTGAAAACGAAGATCATTTCACAATGGTTGATTTCAAGAACAATGGAGGCCTTGTTATGCCGGTGATCCTAGAGCTCACCTACGACAACGGCAAAAGCGAGATTGTCCGCATACCCGCTGAAGTGTGGCGCCATAACCCCAAGAAGTTCTCCAAACTCCTGATCACCGATCGCAAAGTCGCAAGCATTACCCTTGATCCACGATGGGAAACAGCTGATACCGACCTCAGCAATAATTACTGGCCGAGCCGTGGCGCAGAATCTCGGCTTGAATTATTCAAACGTGAACGTCGCCGAGGCCGCAATCTCATGAAAGACATGTCAGTTGAACTCAAAACAGGCGACGAAGACAACGGAGAAGGTGGACGCCCAGGCGGGGCCGAGTAAATCGTTGTTTAAAGCCCGCGCTCAAAGCCGACGAGAATTCTTATCCGGCGGACTAGCACTCGGGTTTACGGGTGCCGCTCACGCGGATGGCGCACATGCGGCCTTTACGGTCATTGAACACAACGCCCGCGCTGGCACCGTGGAGGTCATTCATCGCCTGATGGTGTTAGACCTAGAGATTGCTCTTACCGCCCGTACTGGACAAACCATACGGTTAGAAGACACACCAGATATTGAAAACTTAATCGCCAGTTACTTGAGTAATTATTTCTCTCTAGCCACAGCAGATGGGCGAGCAATTCCGTTGACCTGGGTTGGCGCGGAACTCAACATCAAAGATGTACTTGCATATCAAGACGGCCATATTGAAAGCGGCCTGAGTGGCATAGTCATCGCCAACCAAATGCTGACGGAAACTCATCCGTCGCAGATTAACACTGTTAATGTAACTTTTGGCGGGCGCACACAAACGCGAATGTTCACACTAGGGGATGCACCTCAAACGGTCGCCCTCACATAAGAAAAGCCACACTACTTCTCGACCGTGACTCCTTTCCAGAAGGCGATATGGTCTTTGATGTTCAACGCTTTTTCTTTGGGCTCTGGGTAATACCAGGCCGCATTTTTGTTTCGCTCACCGTCAACAACGACATCGTAATAGCTTGCCGTGCCCTTCCATGGACAAAAGGACGTGTGGCCGCTTGGCTCTAACTTGTCTGCTTTCACAGTACCGGGCGGAAAGTACACATTTCCATCGACAGACTCGAAGTTTTCGGTTTCGGCAATGATTTGGTTATTCCAAAGAGCGCGCGGCATAAAACTTTCCCGAAAAGTTGAGATAGACTATCCCATGGATCTTGGAAGAAACGTAACAAGATCAGGCAACAGAGCAATAACAATGACCATGGCAACCATAATCAAGAAGAACGGCAGTGACGCTTTGGCAATTCGGCTAATCGGCGCTCCTGTGAGTGCCTGAACGACAAACAAATTGAACCCAACAGGGGGCGTAATCTGCGACATTTCCACAACAATCACGAGAAAGATACCAAACCAAACTTGATCAAATCCTGCACCGACAACTAATGGCAGTACAAGCGCCAAGGTCATGACAATGGCAGATAAACCGTCAATGACGCATCCCAACGCAATGTAAAAAAGGGTGAGCAATAGGATGAGGGCAAGCGGGCTTAATTCAAGGGCCCCGATAGCACTCGCAACGGCTTGAGGTAACCCGAGAAAAGCCATAGCCTTGGACAGAAATAAGGCGCCACCGACGATCAGGCCGATCATCGAACACGTTTTGATAGCCCCGAACAACGCCAGCGTTAGTATTTCTCTGGACAACGCGCGCTGCACGGCTGCAAGAACAAGAGCACCTGCAACTCCAATCGTGGCGGCTTCAGAGGGACTTGCGATGCCAGCATACATTGACCCGATTATCACAATGATAAGCCCGAATATGGGACCAAGGTCTCCGATGGCGTGAAGCCGTTCTCGCCACGACGCTACGCCTTGATCTCTGGGAACCAGTGACGGTTTTAAAAAGGCACGGACGGCGATGTACGCCATGTAGGCAGCCGCAAGCAGGGCACCTGGCACTATGCCAGCGACAAAAAGATCAATGATAGACGTCTCGGATAGCACCCCGTAGAGAATAAGAATGATGCTCGGCGGAATAAGAAATCCAAGTGTGCCGGAACCGCACAACGATCCCATCGCCAAGTTCTCGTCATATCCGCGGGCCTTGAGCTCTGCCAGGGTCATACGGCCTATGGTCGCAGTTGTTGCCGCAGATGATCCAGATACCGCGGCAAACAATGTACATCCGACCACATTCACATGTAGCAACCGACCCGGCACCGCCCCGAGCCACGGCGCTAGTCCGCGAAACAAGTTTTCTGACAATCGTGTGTGAAACAAAATTTCACCCATCAACACGAACAAGGGTAACGCAACCAACTCTGGCGTATTGAGGCTGTTCCATAAATCGAAAGCGAGAAAGGTTGCTGCTGGCATGTCACGGAACACGCTGAGACTGATGAGGCCAACCCCCATGAGACTGAAGCCGATCCAGACACCGGCACCCAGAAATAGAATCAAAGACGTGAGAACAACAGCAATCGGCGCACCCATTAGGTTTGGTCTCCGTTCTGAACGTCGATAGAGATACCTGTCAGCAGCCGGGTTAAACGCGCGACAAGCGCCAGCGTTAGAACAATCAGCCCCACAGCGAGCAGCGCTTGAGGATACGCGAGCGGCGTCTCCGATGAGTAGTAGGACACCGTCCCTCTTACCCAGGTGCCATAGGCATAGCCCATCAGAGCCACAGTAAGAATCACAGATACGGTCAGCGCAATTGCTGTACTCACACCATCAAGGAGACGCGCCGTCTTAGCAGGCACGTGCTCACTCAAAAGAGACACTCGAATGTGTCCCGCCGTGGAGAGAGTCCATCCCGACCCTAAAAACAAAACCAGCACCAAGAGGTATCCAGAGTACTCCGCAGAGAACGACAGACTGATGCTGAAAGCACTGCGCAGGATGATCTCTGTAATGCCAAGGATAAACAGGGCGCCCAGAAAAACGGCCGCTGTACCAGCCGCGAAAAAACAGATCCGGTCTATGCCTTTCAGAATAGCGCTCATATCCGGGAAGATTTCCCAGCGGCATCAAGAAACGCTATGAGCAGCGGCTCAGCCTCAGGCACTTGAGCAATAAAATCACGCCAAATTGGTCGCGCCAAAGATTGCATTCCGGCCATCAACTGAGGTGACGGATCTTTGGTGATCATCCCGTTTGCCTCCAGATCACGCAGTTTGTCGCGATCATCCCGCCGCGCGATCGCCCAGAACTCAGGCTCCAGTCGCTTAGCCAATACCTCCAACTCGACCTGATGCTTTTCGGGCAGGGCCTGCCATGCATCTTCATTGACAGCCATTATGGTGCTCGCCCAGGTGTGGTTTGTCCTGATGGTATAGCTCAGGAACTCCCAAAATTTTTGAGCGAAGGCTGTCGTTGTAGATGTCATGACGCCATCGATCGCTCCCGATGCTAACGCCGGCACCACATCAGGAGACGGCATTTGGATTGGCGTCATGTTGAGACCCCGTACCAGATCCGTAGACAATTTGTCATAGGATCGCATGGTGAGCCCCTCGAAATCGGCGACAGTCTCAATTGGCTGGTCAAAAAAGAAATTTTGGTTAGGCCATGGCACGATGTAGATGATGCGTTGACCATGTCGCGCATACGCCGCCTCAATAGAGGGGCGGATAATAGAATAGAGCAGCGCCAATTCGTCGATGTCATCTAGGAGATATGGTAAGGACTCAAACCCGAGGATCGGTTCGGTGCCAACTTGCTGAAAACTTGAGGAATCAGCCATGTCGACGAGGCCTTCTTCAACCGCACGCATGGTTTCGGGTCCTTTTATGCCGAGAATTGCGCCTGGGTGAACATGTATATTCAGCAACCCATCGGTCAGCCCTTTCGCCTCCGCGGCAAAGCGAATTGCGTTCATCACGTGGTACTCGCTAGGCCCCCAAGGCATTGAGAGATCCCAGTGGATACCCGGCTCTAGGCGCTCGCACCCGGCAACACCAGCGGCAAGCGCTGTTGTTATGACCGTGCGCCGCGTTAACGGTGCGTTCATATGGGCAAGTGTCCTGTTTTTAAGTAAGCGGTAACAGCATCCGCCGCAGTAAAGACCCGGTCTTCAAGAGTTGGCCATCTCAGCCAATCGCCTGTCGCGTAAGACCCATCGTCATCGGAAAACGCTCCTGACAACAGAAACATCTCGCCGCCATTCAGGCCGCCATCAATAGTCAAGGTTGCGCCACTTTCCACACGAACCATCGCCATGCGCTCGGGGTACCCCTCTTCTTCATATAAAGACAGTCTCGATACACCGTTACCTTGGTCTGCCCATCGCTGCTCAAGCATGTTGATTGCGATCTGACGACGGGCCGATCCAGGATACTGTTTAAGCTTCACAAACAAGACGCAACCGGATTTGGAAAACGGTGCATGCTCAAACCCTTCCGGGTTCAGTAGATAAGATCCTGCTGGAAAATCACCGTGCCCATCCGAGAACACCCCATCAAGCACCAAAATTTCTTCGCCATCCGGGTGTAGATGCGGATGGAATTTGCTATTGGCGTCATAGCGCACGACTGATGTGACCCGTCCGCGCTCTTTCGGACCAGACAAGTCGAGCCTCTTGCGCCACACGCGCGGGCTTGGGCTTTGCTGCCACTCCATGGCGCTGGTGTGTACCACCACCGCCTGAGCAAAGTCGGCGTTGAGGTGCTCGGTCACTATGCGTCCCGTTATACTTTTCTGAAGTCAACTATAAGGGGAGTGTGGCCACATGCACGCATGAATTTAAGTAAATCGTCCGCAGAAACAATCGTTGTCTTGCTGTTAACCAGCGGGTGAGCGTTGATTAATTGTTACTACATCACCCAAGCGTCGAGCACAATCTGCACATCGGTATCTGGATCATTGATGACACAGAACGGTGACACAGACCCGGCGTTACACCCAGGGTTCGGAGCAACCGAATGATAAACGCTTGAACTCAATAAAAGGCGGGAGTGCTTTGAGGTCAACTTGCCTATCCCATGGGACAGTTACTAACCACATCTTCTTCTTCGCGGCGCAAAGAAAGAATTCTTCATATGCATACCCGGCAAATGCCCGACATATGCTTCGCCGTCTTCAACTGTATACGCTGGCGGGTGATCAATAGTCGTAACCGCAACGTCCAATTCGGACAATGGGGCCAGCAGGTATTCTGGGCACGCAGGCATCGGACGCGTTTAGTCGGCGGTGACGGACTCGGGCTCGCTGTCTTCAGTGCTGCGCGGCCAAGCCCCTATAACAGCATGCACAACCACAGCCAAAGGAATGGCAAAAAACACGCCCCAAAACCCCCAAATGCCGCCAAAAAACAAAATGGCGACGATAATTGCGACGGGATGGAGATCAACCACCTCTGAGAACACAAACGGGACCAACACGTTGCCGTCTAAGGCTTGAATGATTCCATAGGCGATCATGGCCACCCCGGCTTCACTGGTGAAACCCCACTGCAATATCGCAACCACACCAATCGGAAGCGCGACAACGGCGGCGCCAATATATGGGATGAGAACTGAAAAGCCGGTAATCACAGCCAGCAACAGAGAATATTGCAGATGAATGAACGAGAAAGTGACATAGGTCACGACTGCAACAATAAGAATTTCCAGCGCCTTGCCACCGACATAGTTCTGCAGCTGGCGATGCACTTCTATCCATACCTGCCCCGTAAGCCTCCTGTCATTTGGCAGGAACGACGCCATCCAAGTGACAATCTTGTCTTTGTCTTTAATCAGGAAGAACACCATTAAGGGAACGATGATGAGGTACACCACCCAAGTCATCAGCCCGACGACGGTACCGCCAAGTGACCCCACCAACGATTGAGAGAAATCCAGCACCTCGGTTTGCAATTGGTTCATAACCTGAGACGCCTGTGCCGGCGTGATGAGAGACGGATACTGATCTGGTAGTTGGCTCACCGTCTCTTGCAGGTTGGTTATGAATTCGGGCGCCTGTCGCGTGAGCTGGGTAACTTGTCGAATCAACAGCGGAATCAGACCAAAAATTACGGCCAGAGCCAGCAGCACAAATACCACGAACACCAGTGTCATCGACAACCATGGGGAAACGCCATACCCCTCAAGTCGGTCTACGAAGACCTGCAGCAAGTAGGCCAAAACCACGGCCGCGAGGAACGGGGCCAAAATATCTGCGGTCAACACCAATGCCGTGGTCGCGACGACCAGGAGTAAAATGAGCAGCGTCAGCTGCGGATTGTCGGAAATGGTTTTGAACCAGTTGCGGATTAATTTCATGAGTGGGTGACCTAGAGAGTTAGGTTAATCAGCGAACTCTACGATGTTAGAGGCGGTTTGTCTGCCCAAGACACGTGAAGCAACAGCTCCAAAATGTTCTAGTCAGCCACCTTAACCAGCGTCTTCCCAAAATTATCACCATGCAACAGCCTGCTGAATTGCGCAGGCGCGGTTTCTAGCCCCTCAGTCATATCTTCCTTAAACCTGATCTTGCCCTCAGCAAACCAGCGCTTTGCATCGGTCAGGAAGCGTTCCCGCATGTGCTCGAAGTCGTACACAACAAAACCAAACACGGTTGTCCGCATCTTACAAAGATTGCCCAGGTTCGGCCCTGGGGGTGATTCAGTAAGGTTATACTGGGTGATTAACCCTGACAGAATCACGCGGCTGTTCAGCGCCAAATGCTGTGTCATTACTAGATTTTGTATATCACCGCCGGTGTTGTCGAAAAAAATATCCGCACCGTCTGTCGCCAATTCAGAGAGCCGCGCGTGGAGATCGTCCGTCTTACGATTGAGACACGCATCAAACCCAGCCTCGGATTCTGTCCACCTGCATTTTTCATCAGACCCAGCAATACCGATCGCGGTGCAGCCATTTATTTTGGCAATTTGACCCACCATCGAGCCGACGGCACCGGACGCTGCGGAAACCAGAACAGTTTCGTGCTCTTTAATTTGCGCAGGTCCCAACAATGCCGCATAGGCTGTCAGACCTGGCATACCCAATACACCCAACGCCGTCGAAAGAGGGGCCGTACCAGTATCAGCTCGGCGGACATCGTCGCCGTTTGAGATTACATAATCTTGCAACCCGGACTCCATAACCACGATATCACCGTCTCGATATTGTGGATGGCGTGACGCCTCAACCCGCGCAACAGCCCGGCCGCGCATCACATCCCCTGGTTTGGGCGCACCGTAAAAATGCCGACCGGACATCACCGCTCGTACGTATGGGTCTAGCGATAATATCAATGTCCGGGCAAGGAACGTTCCATCAGCGGGATCGGGAATGGATGCCTCGCCCATTTCAAAATCATCTTCAACCGGAATTCCATCCGGCAACTTTTTGACAAGCACTTGGCGATTTATCTGACCCGACATAGCTCCCCCGACAAAGTATCTATTTTTCTAGAGTTTGTTTTATCCACGTGAGTACATCTTTAGCAACGCGGTTCTCATATCCCTCAAAAGAATAGGGGGCGCCGTTAGGTCCGCCATAAAAAACGTACTTGGCCGGACCTGCTGCTGCTTCAGTGAACGTAATTAGATAGGCGCTCTGGGCGAACGGATCCTGTGATCCACCAAGAGCAAGTATAGGCACATTGGTTTCAGAGATTCGCTCCAGGTGGACCGCTTTTGAAGCGGGGCCCCAATAGCTCAAAAAACTATCCGCATAATAGTAAGTAAAGCCAGACCCGGGCGGTGGCAGAAACATCGGCTGCCGGGGGTCATCAGGATACCCGGCCTGGGGCATCGGATAATCGATCAAGTATGTTGCGCCCTCACCATCTCGCACCGCTTCCTGAGCTTCTAAGACGGCACGGGCGTAAAGATCTTCCCCCATCCCGGTCCGCGCATGAAGAGGCATACCCCGGGTCGGCGACAGATAGACCATGCCTTTGATGCGTGCGTCCTTGGTTTCACTGAGGTAGTAGGTCCACCACAGCCCACCAACCCCATGACCTGCCCCAACAACAGCGCTGTAGCCTCGGGCAGCTACAAAATCGACCCAAGCCCCAATATCGGGCGGAATGTCTTCCAACTTGCCGGTCACCACACCCCGATAGCCCGACGCGCGATGCTGGAACGCCACTGCCGTGTATCCCGCTTGGGCGAGGCGAACACCGAGCCAATGGGTCGACGAGCGCATAACGTCGCTGGTCCAGCCATGCATTAACATAAAGACCGGTTTCGTTTTTTCTTCACCTGTGGCGGGGGAATACAAAATTCCTGAGAGCGTTCTTCCGCCAGGAGCCACAACATCGACCACATCAGTTTGGACAAACGGCAGGGGTGGCAGGCCAATATCGGTCAGCCACGAGAGCGTATCCGCGACCATGTCTGCACGCACGCCATCAAAGATTCGCCCAACACCTGGGTAGTATTTGATATCAACCCGCGGGCTAATAAACGCCACGGCCTGAAGCTCCTCCAGTCGTCCTTTGGGCACTAAGGGGTCAGCCTCACCGGCCAGCATCAACATCGGGCGATTGATCCCCGCAATGTTGGCCGAGAGTGAGGTTTTGGCTTGAGGACCAAACCAGTCGAGAAAGCTGGTTGGGATAAATATCAGCCCATCACCAAGATCGATAAACGGTTGCCGCCCCCCTTCCTCAACAGCACGAGCGGCTTGGTCCACCGTCGCCCAATACACGTCTTCGCCAACGCGCTGTCGCCAATTGTCAGCCATATTTTGAGTTGGTGAATAATGGACAACCGCTTTCACGCGCGGGTCATCCGTTTCAACCATGTACCTCGCAACGCGCAATGATCCCAAGCCCGCACCGGCAAGAATAATCTCGGTAAAGCCGCGAGCGGCGAGCATATCGACACCGCCACGAATATCTTCAATCACTTCATCAAAACGCGTGAAGCTGTATCGCGTCGCATGCCGGGTCTCGATTGACAAATTGGTGTAACCAGCCTGGGCAAGCCCAGTCGCTGCATAACGGGCTGCACTATTGACCCGGATCGGTGATCCGCCCGGTCCACCATGCAGGTGAAGGATTGCTGGGCCATTGGTGTTCAAGCCCGCGTCGGGATAGACCAAAAGGGCGGGAAGAACGACGCCGTCCGCAGTTGTGATAGAGACCACGTCTTCCTTTATACCGTCTGCCGCCATTGTCGGCGAAGGTGACGCAAGCAGGCCGACAATAAGCAAAAAGCTGCTGATGGGCGTAAAGCTCTTTGTGATGGATCGTTTCATTGTCACAACCTGGGTCGTATCGGCATACACTCGGAGATCAACCTTAACACAGTGTGCCCGCCAAATAGATATGATAGCTGACACGACGTCATGACATCAGAAACTCCAGAAAGAGCGATCGGAGAGGCCCAAATTGAAATTTTGGCAAACGGCACACCTCGCTCGATCCAATTTGAGGACACCTATTATGACGCGCGTGATGGCCTTGGAGAAAGCAGGCACGTCTTTCTCAAAGGGTGCGATCTACCAAAAGCATGGGCGGGCCATGACACCTATACGATTGGGGAAACCGGATTTGGGACCGGCCTGAATTTTCTCTCAGCGTGGCAAGCCTGGCTCACGTCGCACAACAGACCAACCCGATTAAATTATGTCTCAGTAGAAGGATTCCCTTTAGACGCAGGGAAGTTGAATGACGTCTTAAGGCCTTGGCCAGAGCTTGATCCGATTGCCAAGCAACTTATCGAGAGCTATCCGATCCCCCAACCGGGTTACCACAGACGGTTCTTTGAAAATGGTCAGATCTCTCTAACGCTGCTTTTCGGTCAGGCACTCCCGATTCTCACAACACTCGATGCTCGTGTGGATGCATGGTTTCTTGACGGCTTCGCGCCAGATCGCAACCCAGATATGTGGCACCCAGATCTCTTTCAAGAAATCGCCCGGCTCAGCACACCAGATGCAAAGCTGGCGACGTTCACTGTTGCAGGTCAGGTGCGTCGTGACCTCGAAAAAGCTGGGTTTAATCTTCAGAAAAGATCCGGATTGGGTAACAAGCGGCACGTTCTCGCGGGACGGTACAGCGCCTCGCCAATTCACCCACCTCCAGAACCTCCGACTGAACCCTGGTACAGGCTTAAGAAACCGCCCATTGCCCAGCATAAAACGGCCGTCGTTATTGGCAGCGGGTTGGCCGGGGCTTTTACTGCACACGCGCTAAAGCGACGTGGCTGCGCGGTGACCGTCATCGAACGGAATCCGAATGTTGCCGAAGAAACCTCCGCGACGCCAGCTGCGGTGTTCATGCCGCGACTCACGGCTGGCGCCAGTTTGGACGGTGGCGTCTATGCACATGCTTGGTCCCATCTTCTTTATGAGCTCCAAGACCTAGTAACCAAAGGACATGACTTTGGATTACACCAATGCGGAGCGCTGCTCCCGGCGCTAACACCAGACGAGAAACGACGCCAAACGACCATCAGCGCAAGCGGAGTCTTACCAAAACAATTTCTCCAAATGCTATCAGCGGGGGATGCGTCGGCACGAGCGGGTCACAGTCTTGAACAGGGTGGGCTGTATTTTCCAGATGCTGGATTTTTGTCCGCACCCCGCCTCTGTGAAGCATTATTAGACAGCGTGAGCGTCCTCTTTAATCAGAGAGCCGATCGATTAGACTGTGAGGGTGCTCAATGGATCGTCAACGATAACAACAATACAAAAATCGCAAATGCTGATTTTGTTGTCATAGCTGGCGGACTCGATAGCGCCGCCTTTGAACAAACAGCTTGGCTACCACTAACGGCACGGCGCGGCCAAATCACCCAGGTTCCATCCACGCCAACAAGTCAGACCCTGAAATGTGTGATAGGTGGAGAGGGTTATATAACGCCTGCCAGAGACGGCTTACATGCCATGGGGGCGACATTTGATCATGTAAGAGAAGGAGAACACGCTGCAGCTCTAAAGCCCGATAGTAAGTCTGATCAACGTAACCTAGAACTCGTCAACACTGTTGTCCCAGGCTTGTTTGAGCGCGTCATCAGTTCCGGTGAGTCTTGGGTAGGGTTAAGATGCACAACAAATGATCACCTACCTATTATTGGTCCCTTACCAGATCATGATTCATACATTCAAGACTTCAGCGAACTTCGCCACGGCCATCGCTGGAGTGAGTATCCAGACGCTCGGTATCACAATGGCCTTTATGTAATGACCGGATTAGGCGCTCACGGTACGGTAATCGCGCCCCTCGCAGCGGAAGTAATCGCGAGCCAGATCTTTGGTGATCCGTCTCTTCTTCCGCGTTCACTTTCACAAGCACTGCACCCGGGCCGTTTTATTGCCCGCGATCTAAAACGGGGGAGAGCATAGCCGGAGTATAATCGCCATAAAATTGCCTAGACATCACCATATCTCGACCATGTCATAGAGCAATAGACGCCAGATTTTTTCTGTTCCTTCCTGGTTCCTAGTCTAAGTGGTGAGGAAAACAACCATGGTATTTGAAGGCGACAATTTTCTATTTCGTTTAGCGTTACTGATCCTTATTGTAACCATAGTGCTCGCCTTTTGAAGCGCAGCAAGTTTCGCGTTTTGCCAAACCGACTGACTAATTTGGCTGTCCCGTAGGTCCACTTTCCGTGAATCGCATTTGTGGTGTCGTATCATCCTTGCGTGTGAGAATGCCCCGGTCCAATAGCTGTTGGCGCATCTGCAGCATGGCCTCAGCAGCATGTGCGAAACCTTCAATAGGAAAAATGATACGCTGCTTGAATGTAGGCTTAAGTCGGCCTTCTTCATCTTTGTCGTTAACAGCCATCGTCATCAAGTCAACACGAACAACGCTTCCGGTCACCGTAATCTCTCCGATCCCATCCGCATAGATTTCTTCAGACATATAAAAACTCCGCTTTATGTGAGGCGGCGGAGTGTGCAAAAGCTCAACTCGAAAAGATAGGGGCAAACAAAGTCAACCGAATGGCTCCGCTAAAACCCTAGACCCCAAAATGCTACCTCCCGCCCTCTCAAGCTGATCGTTCGTCAACGAACCTCAAGAAAAAGCGGGAGGCAACTAGAGCTTTCTGTCACCGGGGTAAGAACTGACTCAGGGACAGTGACAAGAAAGCGAGATCACATGGGGTACTGAACACGTTTCTCTGGGTTGGCATTTCCTTGTTGGTTTCAACTGCTTCGTTGTTTCATTTTGTGGGAAATATTCCCACGAACAGGTTTAAGATAGTTTAGAATATAGGGTTCCGTCAATAAAAATGTGGGAATTTTTCCCACAATGGGCTAAAGTATAGGAATGAATAAGAATCAGGCTCGGCCCGATAACTGATGAGCGGGCCTAATAACTCTGTGGGCCCGCCAGACGCTCTCATTGCTGCGCTGCGTCGTATGCTGCGCCCGCTAGTGCGCCTTATGATCAGCAAGGGCGTTACTCTGCCCATATTAACTAATCTTCTCAAAGAGACTTTCGTTGCCTTGGCAGAGGAAGACTTTCCGGTCCCAGGGAAACGCCAAACAGATAGTAGAATAAACCTGTTGACCGGTGTTCATCGCAAAGACGTAAAACGCCTACGCGCAGAACAACCGTCAGCTCGGCAGATGCCAAAAACTATTGGCTTAGGGGCCCAAATCGTCTCTCGATGGGTCAGCGACCCTTTAACCACCGACTCAGAAGGCCAGCCCATCCCTTTATTGAGACAAGGGAAATCCCCTGCAGATCCGTCATTTGACGGATTGGTAGAAGGTATTTCCAAAGATGTCAGACCGCGTGCCGTGCTCGATGAATGGCTGAGACTGGGTGTTGCCAGCATAGATGAAAACGACCGAGTTGTGCTTAATCGCCAAGCTTTCGTGCCGGAAAATGGATTTGATGAAAAAGCGTTCTACTTTGGCCGCAATATTCACGATCATTTAGCCGCAACCACTAATAACCTGATTGGTGATGGGAAACCTATGCTGGAGCGTAGCGTTCACTATGGGGAATTAACCGAATCATCGGTCAATTCACTGGCAAAAGAGGCGGAAAAGGTTGGTATGGAAGCCCTTTTGACTCTAAACCGTCTGGCTAGGGAGTACGTTGATGCAGATAAGGGAAAAGACGGGGCAGATCAGCGCTTCAATTTCGGCTTGTATTTCTTCGACGACGACCACAGCCTAGACGAATAACAAGGTAGCGATTCGGACCAAAATGGACAAAAACCGGGTGAGGACAGAGAAATTTGCGCTGCGACGCACCGTCGCCGCAACCCTCGCGCTCACCCTGATCGCCGGCTGCGCCGCCACTCCACCCAATCAACGCTCCGCAGCTCTCTACGACGATGGCATCAGCGGTACTGGAATTGTTGCCCAGAATACCTCCGACGATGGCATCAGTGGCACTGGTATTGTCGCCAGTTACGACGGTGGTGACGGTATTGGCGGCACCGGTGTGGTTACTCAGGCGGGTGGCGATGGAATCGGCGGCACGGGCATCATCGGCACCATTTCAGGCTTCGGCAGCATCATCGTTAATGGCCTCAAGCTCGAGTACAACAATAAAACAGCTGTCGAAAGTGACGGTCGGCCCGCAACGCTTTCTGACCTTAAGATTGGTCAGGTAATTGAAGGGGTGGCCAGACGCGATGCACGCGGTGACCTGAGACTAGAGCAACTGGAAATCCGGCATGCCGTCACCGGTCCGATTTCAAGTATCGATCATGACAACGAACGTCTTGTCGTTCTAGGTCAGACGGTTCGCGTCAATCTAGCCGGCGATAAGAGCCAGAAAACAGCTTTCGTAGCACTTAATGTGGGCGACCTCGTTCGGGTCTCTGGCTTGCGCATGGATGACGGCATGATCGTAGCATCGCGTTTGGATCAGACCGACGACGATGGGCGTGTTCTGGTTCGTGGCCCGGTCACAACAGCAGACAATAACGCGGTCACGATTGGCGGCCTCACCGTTAATCTGTCTTCCGCTGCTTTAGCCGAACCTCTTGAGGCTGGAAACCGCGCGTTTGTCGCAGGCCGTATGCTTGCGGATACCTTCTCTGCCGATGTTGTCGTGGCAAGACCAGGGCTGCCGTTTGATGAGCGTGTCACCGAGGTTTACTTGGAGGGTTACGTCCCAAGCGATGCGACCGTTAGTCTTTCCATTCAAGGCGCACCGGTCACTGGCCTTGGTTTGCAAGAAGATATCAAACCTGGAGATCGGGTTGTCGTGACCGGCCGTGTAGGTGTCGATGGAGTCATTGCTGCTCGCGAGATCAACCATGTGCGGACGGTGATTACGGTTCTACGGCCATCTAGAATGGTTCGGCCGGCCCGGATCCGGCCTACGACGATCCAGCGGCCAGAGCGCATGGAGCGGCAACGGCCTGTCGAGCGCCCGACGGTACCAGAACGCCCTCAACGAGAACGTCCCGGCGATTTCCGCCCGCCGATGGTTTAAGCGAGAAACGCTTTTAGCGAACCGGTCGCTCTCTCTGAGGGAAGCGGTAGACAAACGAAACTCCACCGCCAGCGTCTGGACTGTTTTCTGCGAAACCCATCACACCGTATATGTTGACCGACCAATCATCGGCAAACCGAATGTTGAGGTAGGCGGTTGCGTCTTGCGGATCGGATGACGTCTCCAATGACGATTGCCGATAGTCATAAGACACCCCGGTCGCGACGGTATCTGACCAAGAATACTGCACGCCAACACTGCCGTAGGCAGTATTTCGAAGAGCGAATCCTTCCGGCACACCCGCCCATTTATAACCAAGCGTTGCAAACGGAATGAAATGTCCGATCGCTTGGGCCAAATCAACTTGAACTGCCGCGTCGGCCTTGCCCGTACCAAGGCCCGCTTCGAGGCTCGCCGTCGGAATTTTTACACGCGTGGTCAAATCAATAAATAAGTTCTTTTCGTAGAATTGTTCGAAGCTGTACATCAGAGATAGAGATATATCACCTAGTCCTGATGCGCTCTCCGTTGTTCGTGTGCCGACGCTACCTCCGTCAGCGCCATCTAGAATCAACGCCGGGCCATTAACGTGAAGCCAAGGTACAACAGCACGTGCGGTCCAGGGGCCATCCTCTGCTCTTAGAGACAATGGGACATAGAGAATTTCTGTCTTCTCATCATCCCCGTACGAGCCGGTAGTGTAATCAAGCCCGAAATTTATGCGAAAGTGACGGTCGTCTGTTTGCGCCATTGCTGTCGACGGTAAGACACTACCTGCTATAGCAGCGCACAGAAGCAATCGTAAATTCCGCATATTTGCCATGATTGTAGTCTACTCAAATCCAGCCTTGCCTAGACACAGGATGTAATCCCTCCGTACTCTCAAAGCCATGAAACTTTTACCCACACTGTCTTTTTTCTGCGGTACTGCTGCACTCATCGTGTCGCACACGGCGGTCGCAGAGACAACATTCCGCATTAGCTTGGCATCTTTACCGAATGGAAACGGTAATCCATATTTCTCAAGTGCCCGAACCTCTTGGTATACCCACCGGGCAATATTCGACACATTGACCCATCTCGGCTCTAACCTGGCAATTCAATCCGGTATAGCGACCTCGTGGGAACACACAGATGATTTAACCTGGGTCATCAAACTGCGTGATGGCGTCAAGTTCTCCAACGGAGAGGTATTAGACGCAGAAGCCGTTATTGCCAGCTACGGCTATCTGAAAACAGATGAAGGAATGCGGGAGTCGTTGGCCCGGGATGTCGCAGACATCGTTAGCATGGAAGAAATTGATCCGCTGACCATACGCTTTGTAACAGATGTGCCGATCCCTGAATTTTCTCGCCTGATGGCGATTATTCCCATTGTTGCGCCCGCGCACTGGGAAAAGGGTGGGCGCACCAGCTTCGCTTTTGATCCTGTTGGAAGCGGTCCTTTTGCCGTAACCGAATGGAACGCCACACAGATTCTCCTCGATGCTCAACCTAACTCTTGGCGCCCGCCAAAAGTCGACAAACTCGAGATCCTAGCCCTGCCAGAGACATCAGCCCGCGTTGCAGCACTGATGACAGATCGAGTCGATGTTGCCTCTGAAATTGGCCCCGACGATGTGTTCAACATAGAAGCCGCGGGGTTCAAAACCTATCAACGTCCAGCGACAGCAACGCAAGTTATCGCCTTCAACACAATGGTGGACTCGCCCCTCAAAGACGTTCGCGTCCGCCGCGCACTCAACTACGCTGTAAACAAGGACGCCATCGCCATGGCGATTATGGATGGTCGAACCAGAGTCGTCGACCAGATGACAGCTGGCATCAATCCAGAACGGGACAATTCTCTAGAGCCGTATCCCTATGATCCTGACAAAGCCCGCGCGCTGTTGGCCGAAGCCGGATATTCCGACGGCTTTTCTTTTGCTTTCGAATTCAGTTTTGGCACCGGGGGAACTCATATGGCGGCGATGCATCAACAAGTCGCATCCGACCTCGCGAAGATCGGGGTCAATATGGAGGTGCGCCCCTTACCCTTTAGCCAGTATGTCCGCGGCGTACTGCAGGGAGATTGGGGAGGCCAGGCCTTTGGGTTTGAATACGAAGTACTTCCCACGGGCGGCAGTATGCGCCCCTTCCGTCTACACTCCTGCGCCTGGTCTTATCCCTGGTATTGTGATGAAACGATTCAACCATTTATCGAAGACGCAAAACACAATATGAACCCCGATGAACGGATCGCATCAGTCCACAAAGTGCTTCGACATTATCGGGATGAGGCGGTCTCACTAATGCTGGTGGAGAGCATTGGGCTCGATGGTGTTAATCCACGGGTGCGTGGATATAACCAAGAAGGTGGTATCATCCCGATCCACGCCATTTCTCTGGACGACTGAAAATGAAGCACCTGGCTTTACTTTCTGCCAGCTTGTTATGGCTGATGCCTGTCTCCTATGCGGACAGCCTGTTGCGCATTGGCATGATCGCTATGCCACCAGCGCAGGGGAATCCGTTCTTCACCACCGGCACGACACCGCATATGTTTTATCCTGCGATCTACGACACGCTGACCCGGGTCAATGAACAGGGTAAGGTTGTCCCCCAGCTTGCAACATCATGGTCTCGGCTTGACGATCTCACCTGGACCTTCGGCATCAGAACAGACGCCGCGTTTTCTAATGGCGAGCCAATCAACGCTGAAACCGTCGTGGCAATGGTCGCGGCATTTGAACGCGAAGATTTTATCCCGTTCAGTCTACCGCGAGAGTTTGATTTCATCGCCAGCGCCCGCGCACTAGATGCGGACACTGTGGAAATCAAAACGGTTGCTCCACATGCGCTTGTCCCGCGGTACATGTCGTTTTTCTACATGGTTCCGCCACAGCATTTATCAGACAACGGGGCAGCGGGATTGGCATCCAACCCAATTGGCTCTGGCCCCTATGTTGTTGAAGAATGGCTGGCGGAACGCGTGATGCTACGCGCTAACCCAGCGTCGTGGCGGGCGCCGAAGATTGATCGCGTGGAGGCCTTAGTCCTGACTCAAGCGACAACGCGACGTCAAGCCCTAGAGTCAGGCCGAATTGATGTGGCGATCAATCTTGGACCTGACGATAAGCCGCGCATGAGCGCAAAAGGCCTACGACTGCATCCGCGCAATCCCGTGCGCATCTCCGTCATCGCCTTGAACACTCAAACCAAAGGCACACCCTTTGCCGATGTTCGGGTGCGCCAGGCTATGAATTATGCCGTGGATACAGATACGATAACGAAAACGCTAATCGGCGGTTATGTAGAGCCAGCCAGCCAACCGACTCCCGCCAATGCCATCGGCTTTGATCCGAGCCTTGAGCCTTACCCTTATGACCCAGACAAAGCCCGGTCATTGCTTAGTGAAACCGGCATGGCCGATGGCTTTGACGTCATCTTTGAAGTGGTAACCGGCGCCAACAGTGCGACGGACGCAGTGATGCAGCAAGTGGCGGCGGACCTAGCACGGGTCAATGTGCGTGTGGAAGTCCGGCCCATCCTTTACAGCCAGGTTGTGTCAAAAATGACCAATGGAGGGTGGGACGGTCATATGTTCAGTGTCGACTTCGCGACCGGCCCAACCATGGATGGCTTAAGACCCTTCCGTTTGCACTCCTGTACCTGGGGTGCGCCGTGGTACTGCGACCCGGTGGCGGAGGCGCTATACCAACAAGCAAAGACCGCTGTCGATGAATCTGCACGCATTGACCTCACGCGACAAGTGATCAAGCGTTATCGAGATCAAGCCTCATCGATTTTATTATTTCCGATCCTCGGCCTCGACGGCTTGGGGCCGCGCGTCAAGACCTGGTCACCGGTCAATGATCGGCTGATGTTGCATGAGGCCGAGGTTTTCACAGAATGAGGCAAAGACCTGTCTTGCAAGATTTTTTAGTGTGCCTGCGAAGAACGAGCCCATGTACGACGCCATTTCTGATAATTTATCCGTAAAGGTCAAAGACCTAAACCGAGATACAAACAAGTCCGCAGTGAAATAGCGGAGAACGCAAATGTTCTTGGCTGAATTCAGCGGCTTTGGAAGAGACTTCAAGAAGTCGTTTGACGCCAAGAAAACCGCTTAAGCGTCTCCACCTAACAAGTTGCGGACATGGCTGAGGCGTGCTTCGACCACGCGCTTCATTTCATCGGTCATAACAAAGCAGTGATCGCCTTCACCAGCGGCAACTTTGGTATTCCACTCTGCTATGGTAATTCCCAGCTTTTCTCTCTGGCGATCAAGGGTGTTACCGGTTGAAACAAACTGCTCGCAAGTTTCCACTTCAATTTTCTCGTGAGCTACAAGGTCACGCAAGCACAAGAGATAAAGCGTGTCCTCGGTCCGATAGGTCCGGAAGTCAGGCTCTTCGGCGAATCCCAGAATCATGTCGTGCCATACCCGGCGAACACAAAAGTTGATAGGGTTGCGCTCATCAATGGAGCGACGCCACTGCTCATGCACCGGCGCATCCACATGGAGCTTGGTAAACACGTAGCCGAGTTCGTCATTGTCCATCAGATGCGTCAGGCACAATCGAATATGATTGGGGTAGAATACATCATCGGCATCGAGAAAGAACAGATAAGCCCCGGTTGTTTTTCGCACCCCTTCATTACGGGCGAAACCGGGACCCTGATTTTCTTCATAAGTTACCAATTTGATTTCGGGGTGCTTTTCGGTCCACGCGGTTATGATGTCGCGAGTGTTGTCGGTTGAAACATCGTCAACCACCGCAATTTCAGGAATCAATTCTGGGATTTTGTTTTTTGCAGCAGCAATGCTATCGACGACGCTTTGCAGCGTGCGATCGAGGGTTTCCGCTTCGTTACAGGCCTGAATGATAACGGCGATAGAGGGCGCGCGAACACGAAACATGATGATACTGTGTCATGTTCTGCCCCATGCCGACCACCTCAAATGAGCCGGTTGATTAGACCTTATTGCACGAATTCTTTATCGGCGTCTGCCTGCTGCCAATTGTCCTTATAGGGCATGCTGTTTTCCGGGAAAACTTCTCAGACACAGACTTATGATACAAGTGCTCCTTATAGGTCAAAGCCGAGTACGCCAGATCTGCATAGTGGATAAACATCCACCCTTCGGGTTTCATACGAAAAACTGTATTGACGCGACACAGAATTTGGGGTGAGCACGTTGGTATAGCTATACGTAAGGAAGAACCCGATAACAGTGCACCCCATCTAAGCTATAACCAAAGCAGAGGTGAATACACCGCCTGCAGTTGAGTCTTTTCTTAAGGCGGTTCAGACGTCAGCTAAGACAAACAAGGTAAAGACCCCAAATCATACAGTTTGGTTCATTGCCATATTGAACTAACAGTCCACTACATATGGATTGAGCGCTTGTGCACGGCCAACGCTGCTTCCTTCACCGCCTCACCCAACTGCGGATGGGCGTGACAGGTACGCCCAATGTCCTCTGCTGAGGTGGTGAATTCCATGCCAACTGAAAGTTCCATAATCAGATCGCCGGCGGCAGGGCCAATGATGTGACACCCCAAAAGCTCGTCGGATTCCGCATCCGCTAGAATTTTTACAAAACCGTCAGTGTCGCCGTTCGCGCGGGCCCGTGAGTTGGCTGTGAACGGGAACTTGCCGAATTTATATTTAACACCAGCGTCTTTGAGCTGTTCTTCGGTTTTGCCAACAGCCGCCACTTCGGGCCATGTATAGACAACCGAGGCGATGGTATCGTAATTGATGTGTGGCGTCAGACCGGTTAGGGATTCCGCCACCACAACGCCTTCGTCTTCAGCCTTGTGGGCGAGCATCATGCCGCCAATAACATCGCCGATGGCAAAGATGCCCTCCACATTGGTTTGAAAATGGTCATCCACTTCGACAAAGCCACGGTCTGAGACTTTGACACCAGCCTTATCGAGTCCGAGTCCGTCGGTAAAGGGGCGGCGACCAATGGCCACCAACACAACATTCGCCTTGATGTCTTCTGCCTTACCGCCGGCCGCCGGTTCAACGGAAACCGTTGCGCCTGATTTCGCAGCCTTGACGCCGGTGACCTTGCATCCCAACTTAAACTTAATGCCCTGCTTTTCGAGGATGCGCTGCATGTTTCTGCGTACCTCTGCATCCATGGGCGGCAGGATGAAATCAAGGTACTCAACAACGGTAACATCCGCTCCGAGACGACGCCACACAGACCCCATTTCGAGCCCTATAACGCCTGCACCAATGACGATCATAGACTTCGGCACTTCTTTCAAATCCAGCGCACCGGTGGAACTGACTATTGTTTTCTCGTCTATCTCAACACCAGGCAAAGGCGTTACCTCCGACCCAGTCGCGATGACAACATTCTTCGCGGTGATTTGTTGCGCCTTACCCTTGCCGTCTAGCTTCACCGTAACTTCATGAGCGCCTAGCTCTGACTTGGTGATGCTACCCTTGCCCTTTAGGTAATCAACCTTGTTTTTCTTGAACAGGAATTCAATACCTTGGGTGAGCTGCGTCACCACGTCATCTTTGCGGGCCATCATTTTTTTGAGATCAAGTTTGACATCCACGAATTTAATACCGTGATCAGCAAAGTGCTCGTTGGCCTCTTCATACAAATGAGAAGACTGCAGTAGTGCCTTTGACGGAATACACCCAACATTCAGGCAGGTACCGCCAAGGGCGCCTCTACTTTCAACGCAGGCCGTTTTCAATCCCAGTTGAGCGGCGCGAATAGCGCAGACGTAACCGCCTGGGCCACCGCCAATAACGATGACATCGTATGAGGAGTCACTCATAATCAATTTGCCTTATACGTCGTAGAGCATACGAGCGGGATCTTCGAGGCACTGCTTAACTCGAACCAGGAAGGTGACAGCCTCACGACCGTCGATAATGCGGTGATCGTAGGAGAGCGCGAGATACATCATCGGCCGCGCTGCAATCGACCCGTCGGGCATAACCATGGCCCGTTGTGTGATGTTGTGCATGCCGAGAATGGCCGACTGGGGCGTGTTCAAAATCGGCGTCGAGAGCATAGACCCGTATATCCCGCCGTTCGAAATAGTGAAGGTGCCGCCGGTCATCTCCTCAACCGTCAACTTGCCTTCGCGAGCTTTAGTGCCATAACCCGAGATATCGGCCTCAATTTCTGCCAAACCTTTTAGGTCACAGTCACGCACCACAGGAACTACCAGACCTTGCGGCGTACCAACAGCAACGCCGATATCATAATAGTTTTTGTAGACGATATCATTCCCATCGATAGAACCGTTAACCGCTGGAAGTTCTTTAAGCGCGGTGACACAAGCTTTGGCAAAGAACGACATGAAGCCCAACTTAATGCCGTTCTTTCTTACAAACGCATCTTGATATTGCTTGCGCGCTTGCATCACTGCTGTCATGTCAACCTCGTTGAAGGTGGTCAGCATGGCTGCTGTGTTTTGCGCCTCTTTCAATCGTCCAGCGATGCTGCGACGTAAGCGTGTCATCTTCACGCGCTCTTCACGCGGTCCGCGCTCTGGAACAGTTGGCGACGTTGCCCCTTCTCCGCCAGACGCGACAAACTTAAGAATATCTACCTTGGTCAAGCGGCCGTTCTTTCCAGTCGCAGGAATCACCTTGGGATCAAGATTGTGCTCATCAACCAGACGGCGGACTGACGGCGCCAAAGGATAATCAGCCGCAGCAGACGCGACGGACGCGACGGCGGCAGGTGCCGCCTTCAGCGCCCTTTCCTTAGGTGCCGGGGCTGCGGCCGCGGGCACCGGCTTCGGCGCCTCTTCCTTAGGTGCCGGGACTGCACCACCCTCGCTCTCGGCCAGCAGCGCCAACACCGCATCAACTTCAACATCCGCGCCCTCTTCGGCAACAATCTCGGAAAGGGACCCCGAGACGGGAGCATTTACTTCCAGCGTCACCTTGTCGGTCTCAAGCTCAACAAGTGGCTCATCCTGGGCCACAGCCTCGCCCGGCTGCTTCAACCACTTGGCAACGGTGGCCTCGCTAACGGACTCGCCGAGCTGGGGTACTTTGATTTCTGTCGACATAGCGTCCTCGGTCCTTACGGATAATGTTATTCAGCTGCCAGCTTTGTTAGGCGGCGGAACGGTTTCGGAATATCATCAAGGGGGGTATTCAATGCCCACTCGACCAACTGATTTTGTTCATCGACGTGAACCTTCATCAAGCCAGTAGCAGGAGATGCTGACGGCAATCGTCCGGCGTAAACAGGCCGCTTGGCTTTAATGTTGATATCTTCAAGGGCGTATTCGATACGCCGGTCAACGAACGTCCAGCTGCCCATATTGGCGGGCTCTTCCTGGCACCACACGACCTCAGCGTTCTTATATTTTTCAAGCTCTTTGTTGAGCGTGTCCTTAGGCCACGGGTACAACTGCTCGATCCGGACGATAGCAACATCTTTAATGCTGGCATCTTCACGCGCCTGTATTAAGTCGTAGTAGACTTTACCCGTGCATAAGACGACGCGGCGAACCTTAGTGGCAGAATCAATCTGCTCAGTCTCCCCAATCACGCGTTGGAACTGCGACTTGGCGTTCATGTCCGATAGTGAACTCACACACTTCTTATGCCGCAACAAAGACTTAGGCGTCATTATCACCAATGGCTTGCGGAAATCGCGCCGAACCTGGCGACGTAACGCATGGTAATAGTTGGCTGGCGTTGTTATGTTGCATACCTGCCAATTGTCGTTACCGCACATCTGCAAATATCGTTCAAACCGGGCGGAAGAGTGCTCCGGTCCCTGGCCCTCGTAGCCGTGCGGCAACAACAGCACCAAACCGGATAGGCGTAACCACTTGCTCTCACCAGATGAGATGAACTGATCGATGATCATTTGGGCCGCGTTGGAGAAATCACCGAACTGCGCTTCCCACATCACCAGCGCATGCGGTTCCGTTAACGAATAGCCGTACTCAAACCCGACAATGGACAACTCTGATAAGGGACTGTCGATAACCTCAAAGAAAGCCTGATTTTTACGGATGTTGTTGAGCATGACATAGCGCTCCTCGGTCTTCTGATCGACCAAAGATGCATGGCGTTGGGAGAAGGTACCGCGACAGCAGTCCTGCCCTGAAAGGCGGACAGGCGCCCCCTCTACTAGCAACGTGCCAAAGGCCAGCGCCTCGGCGGTCGCCCAATCGATTCCTTCGCCACCGTCGATGGCTTTGCGTTTCGCCTTAAGTTGCCGCTCAATCTTGGAGTTCACCTTGAAGTCATCAGGCACGCTCGAGATCACATGACCGACTTCCTTCAGAATTTTTTCTGCAACACCGGTCGAGTGCTCTTGGTATTCTTCCTCACCTGCGAGTTGATCTAGGCCCTTCCACGCGCCTTCAAGCCAGTCGGCTTTGTTGGGGCGATAGGATGAAGCGGATTCAAAATCCAGCTCCATCATGTTTAGAAATTGACTTAATTGCCTATCGGCTTGCTCTTGAGTAATGGTCCCTTCAGCAACCAACTTGTCGGCGTAAACGTTGCGAGCCGTCTTATGCTCGCCAATCCGGCCGTACATTAGAGGCTGAGTGAATTTTGGTTCGTCGCCCTCGTTGTGACCATGGCGACGGTAACAGACGAGATCGAGCACAACGTCGACGCCGAACGCCTGGCGGAATTCAGTCGCGATGCGAGCGCAGTGAACAACCGCCTCCGCATCATCCCCGTTGACGTGGAAGATCGGCGCCTCAACCATTTTAGCAATGTCGGTACAATACAACCCTGAACGGCTGTACTGAGGGGTTGTGGTAAAGCCGATCTGATTATTGATGACAAAGTGAACGGTGCCGCCGGTGGTGTACCCTTCGATCTGAGAGAACCCAAAACACTCAGCGATGACGCCCTGCCCAGCAAAAGCCGCGTCGCCGTGCAACAACAGACCCATAACCTTCTTGCGGTCGACATCCTTCATTTGCTCTTGCTTGGCGCGCACTTTACCGAGCACGACCGGATCAACCACTTCAAGGTGAGATGGGTTAGCAGTCAGCGACAAGTGTACAGTATTGCCGTCGAACTCACGGTCCGCCGACGTACCAAGGTGATACTTCACATCACCTGACCCCTCTACATCATCGGGGTTTGGCGAGTTACCTTGAAACTCTGAGAAAATCGCCGTGAAAGGTTTATGCATCACGTTAACGAGGACATTGAGCCGCCCGCGGTGTGCCATACCAAGAACAACCTGTTCAACACCGAGTTTGCCACCAACTTTTAGAATTTGCTCAATAGCGGGGACGGAGGCCTCACCCCCATCCAACCCAAACCGTTTAGTGCCAGTGTATTTGGTGCCAAGAAATTTCTCGAAGCCTTCGGATTCAGTCAAACGCTCGAGAATGGCCTGCTTGCCCTCCATCGAAAAATCAGTGTGGTTGCGTTCGCTTTCAATGCGCTTCTGCAGCCAGTATTTTTGATCAGGGTCTTGAATGTGGGTGAATTCAACACCAATGGTGCCGCAGTAGGTGTCTTTTAAGATTTGCAACATGTGACGCGGCGTCGCCTTGTCCATGCCCATCACACCACCGAGATAAATCTCGCGATCCATGTCAGCTTCGTCAAAGCCGTGAACTTTTGGATCAAGTTCCGGATGAGGCTCCTGCTTCTGCAAATCCAACGGATCAAGACTCGCGATCTGATGACCGCGGGCACGGTAGGCGCGGATCATTTGCAGGGCATGAATAGAGTCTTCGGTTTGTTTGATTAGGCTGCCCTGATTAACTGGGGTGCCTTTACCGCTAGACTTTCCTTTTTTAGATGCGGCCGCATATTCTTCGTTAACACCGATCACGCCCGCTTCGGACGGGGCCCAGGTGGCGCCATCTAATTCACCAAGTAGATCGCCAGCCTCGTCACCGAGGTCCCGGAAAAAGTTAGACCAGGATGGGTCTACAGACGACGGACTGCGTAAGAACTGTGCGTAGAGTTCGGCTACGAACGTTGCGTTCGCTCCGGTTAGAAAAGTGGGATCCACCGTGATCTGTCCCTAATAGGTGCGCGGCTGAGCATTTTCGATGCCCTAACGCGCAAGTATTAGCCGAAAAGATACGGCAAAACAACGCGTTATGGGGTTCCTGTGGATAAGATTCAGGCGTTTAATCCGCCGCAATTATCTCCTGACCACCCTCTTCAATCTTAGCGATGGCCTCGTCTACGGTCAGAACCTGCCCAAATGCGAGACGGACCGCCGCCAGGGTTGCCGCTTTGATCTCTTCGGCCGAAAGGCCCTGCATGCCGTGGTTTCCTGTACCATCGGACAGAAAGAACACCTTATAGTCCCGCTGATTGGCTTCACGGGCCGTGGTATCGCAACACACATTTGTTGCGATACCGCCAATCAAGACGGCTTCAATGTCATTGGTACGTAAGATGAGATCGAGGTCCGTGCCTGTGAAGGATCCGTAGCGGGGCTTGATCAGCAATACATCTGAAGGCTCTACTTCTAGAGACGCATGCAGTTTAGCTCCGTCGGTGCCAGCTGTGATGCCACCTTTTCTATTAGTGCCGGTGCTTTTCAGGTAAGAGGTGACGACCTCTGAAGCGATGCCCCTATTGGAACTATCGGCCCGCAATTCATTGATGGTATGAATCACCATCATGCCATGGTCTCGACAAACCCGGGAAAGCTTGTTCAGCCGCTGGACCACTTCAGGACCATCAGTCGCCGAAATGTCAAAACCTTCAACGAAAACATTCTGAAGATCAACATTGATCAAAGCCGTCCGCTTTGGGTCTATGGGCCAATCTATCATGTGTGATCTCCTATTTCGGCCAAGGGCTCACGTCACCCATCAACGTCATCGACATCCACCTGACTGGTGACTATGAGCCAAACGGACCCTGAGATTCCCAGGTGGCATTTACAACAAACGTATAGGCAGAAAGGAGCACTTTGCCAGTTAGAGCTTTCATCGGTTACGCGCCGCCTCCACCCATAACCCAATCGCATCAGGAAAATCCAGGCGGATTAAAAGTCGCGAGTACAAGAACGAAGCACAACCCCCAGCGCCACAGGAATCCTTTAACAGAAGAACCTTCATCCGCCATTGCACAAAGTCTCTTAATGGCTGTGCCCCTTACTTTAACGCAAGGCGTTGGTCTTTTTCTACCGTCTCAAAATCGTACCCGTGCGCGTCACCCGTGATTCGGACCGCCGTGGGTGCGGCAAAATGAGCCGGTATAACAAGAGAAGGGGTCTCTGCCACGCCATCTAAAAAGGCCTTACGTGTTGCCCTCGATTGCTCGGGATCGAAACAAAAACTACTCGACCAATCCGGGTGCTCGATCTGCAACGGGTGATGAATGGTATCGCCGATAAGATAAGCTCGTTCTTTGCCATCGCTGACATGCAAAATAACATTGCCAGGTGTGTGTCCAGGCGCTGGGATTAGGTGAATACCCGGTTCAATTTCGTAGTCGGAATCGACAATCAGAGCCTGCCCAGCATCGAGAATTGGCTGAACGCTATCATCCCAAGACCGGTGATTGGCCGCTGCTGCTGATGAAAGAGCTACATGGGACCAATGCTCAACTTCGGTGCGTGCCATCAAGTATTTGGCATTGGGAAACGTGGGAACCCAGCGGCCATCCAAAAGTTTTGTATTCCAACCAACGTGATCGGCATGAAGGTGTGTGCAAAGAACAAAATCAATGCTTTCGGCAGGCACACCGGCAGCCGCGAGGTCAGCTAAAAACGGTCCGCTGCGATGATGCCAGTCGAGTAGCTCGGGGCGCTCTTTGTCATTGCCAATACACGTGTCGACCAAAATGGTGTGACGTTGCGTTCTAATGACCAACGTATGGAACGACATGAACAGCATATTGGTCTCGGCGTTATAAAACCGAGGGTCACTGCCCACTTTAGACGCTTTGATTACCTCTTCGGTCGCATCAGGAAAAAGAAAGTCGGGAACGCGGAATGCGCCTTCCAACTCGACGACACGAATGATGTCAAAGGGTCCTGGTAAATGCATTCAGCATCAAAGACTGCCCGCGCGATAATGTCTAGCATTTAGCGGCGACATTTAGTCTTGAAGTGGCCGGAATAGCATCTCTGGAGCCGACAAACCTCACTAGCAAATTTCTGGTATAGAAAACCCCGCCCAACGAAACGCCGGGCGGGGTTAATTGAGTTAGTTAGCTTCCCTAGAAGCGATAGGACGCCTGGACTCCGTAGGACAATCCTTCACCAGGATACCCGAGACCCGCGCCTATGTTATTTACATCGGCAGGATTGCCCTGGCTCAAAGATGTAAAGCGCACCGTATTTTGGAAATACTCCTCATCGGTTAGGTTTTTCCCGAAGATTGCAAATTCCCAAGACTCGTCTTCAGCGACATAAGCAATTCGCACATCTAACAAGGCAAAACCGTCTTGACCGATTAGGTCCTCATTGTTCTGCGTGTGGAAGACACGAGACTGGTAGCTGAGCTGACCAAAGATATCGACCCGCGCGCCGCTCGACAGCGGAACCTCGTATGTAGCGTTGACGTTCAACGAAACTTTGGGTGCGTTATTCAAGCGGTTACCTGAGAGATCAACACCTGTGGCATTACCGAAGGTGGAGATAAACTCATCATAGGTCGCATCAAGATAGGCGGCCGATCCGTTGATGCTCAGCTGCTCGCTAGCGCGCATATTCACTTCTGCTTCCAGACCCCAAACGGTAGCCTCTGCCGCGTTGGTTGTGATCGTCAAGCCATTTCTAAAGGCGGAGACCTGTAGGTTTTTATAGTCGTAATAGAAGGCCGACGTGTTGAAACGAACAAGTCCATCAGCTAGCTCAGATTTAGACCCAATTTCGTAAGACCAAAGCGTCTCCGGCTCGAAGGACGGCGAGTTGTCAAATGCGTTCCAGCCACCAGACTTAAAACCTTTACTAATCGTCGCATAGAACAGGCTGTCTTCATCGGGACGGTATTCAAGACCAAAACGCGGCGTGAACTCGTTGTAAGACGCTTCATCAGATCGAGAATTGAACTGAACGACATTACCCACTGCAGCGAGGCCTCGGAAATCACCGAAGATAGCGCCAACAGACGATTCGTCAGTTTTCTTTTCGTCTGAGTAACGCGCGCCGACAGACAAGGTGATGGCGTCAGAGACATCGTAAGTAATCTGCCCAAAAGCGGCAATGGATTCAGCCGTATCATCGTTAGGAATGATAAAGCTGACTTGGCCTAAAGAGGGGTGGGTTGCGCGACCGAGACCAAGAGCCCCAGACTTATCTTCGTCAAGGAAGTACCCACCGATCAACCATGACCAGCCGTCGAGGCCATTGGAAGCGAGACGGAGCTCCTGAGAATATTGGTCGGTTTCATACACGAATGTAGACCGAGTAACCTCTTGCTCAGTTCCATCTGTATTAAAGAAAAAGTCACTCTCGTAAGTGCGGAAGGCACTAATCGATGTGAGCGTAACTGTATCTGAAAGATCCCACTGGAGGTCTGCTGTAATACCGCCGGTTTCCCAATCGAAGAATGTATCGAGATTGTTCCGGGTGACATCGATACCATCCTGGGGTGCAGCATTAAGCAGTACCGCGAAAGAAAGATCATCAAGCGGCTTAGCGGTTCTGTTGTTGCTTTTAAAATCCGACCAGTCACCAATCAGTTTCAATGTAGCGCTGTCTCCGAGATCAAATTCGAATGTCGCACGGAAAGCCCCTAACTCCTGATCGTCGATATCGTCTGATCCACCAGGCTCCAGGTCCTTCGTGTACCCATCGTCGTTGAGGTACTTGGCAGCAATTCGGGCACGTACACCATCTCCGATTGAGCCACCGACGGCGCCTTCAAGTTGGCGGCGGTTCCAGTTGCCGTAAGAAGCCTTGGCGTAGCCTTCTGCTTCTTCTGTCGGCGCGCGAGAAATAATATTAATTGCGCCGGCCGTCGCATTGCGACCGTACAAGGTGCCTTGCGGACCGCGCAGCACTTCGATGCGATCAACGTCAAGGAATTGGGTCAGCCCCATGTTTGCGAGGGTAAGGTAAACACCATCTTGGTTAATGGCAGAGCTGGGGTCATTGGTCACCCCAAAGGCCGAAGATCCGACACCACGAATGTAAACCTGCCCTTCACCTCCTGCACGGCTAAACGCCAAACCAGGTGTTTGCACATAAAGATCTTGAATGTCATCGACGGCAAGATCATCAAGCATTTCACCAGTAATTGCGGTGATAGCCGCTGGAACATCTTGGAGTGACTGGCTGCGCTTCAACGCAGTAACAACAATCTCTTCAAGTTCTAAGTTGCCCGACTGGGCAAGCGCAGATGATGAAGAGCCAGCGACCAGACTTACAACAGCGACAGTCGCGAAAAGGGCAGGGTGATTAAACATAGGTTTTTCCTATAGATTTTAAATTTAGCGTTTTGTCGAATACTACCAAGCGCATCTATTTTCGCCAATAATAAAGTATGTATTTATATAGTTAGCGCGACACCGTTATGGCCGAGCGATGCCCCGCCACCGCGGTGTGCGGCAATAGGAGAATGAAAAAAAGCACCAACAGACGCACTCTGCGGTATACGTAGCCGATCAACTGTTAAGTCTCCACGCTCGCCGCGCGCATTAGCCCTTCATGGCCTCAAGCATGGTCGAGCCCAAAGCCGCTGGACTTTCAGCCACCAAGAACCCAGCTGATTTCATGGCTTCAATCTTGGAGTCTGCCGTGCCTTGGCCGCCGGAGATAATCGCACCGGCATGCCCCATGCGCTTACCTGGCGGAGCGGTGACCCCGGCAACGAACCCACAAATTGGCTTTTTAACCTTGGACTGAGTGTAGAACTCGGCCGCTTCTTCTTCAGCGGTGCCGCCGATCTCACCAATCATGATAATGCCTTCGGTTTCATCGTCGGACAAAAATGCATCAAGGCAGTCAATGAAGTTCGTGCCATTGATAGGATCACCACCAATGCCGATACATGTTGTTTGACCAAGACCGGCTGCAGTGGTTTGTCCAACCGCTTCGTAAGTCAACGTTCCGGAACGAGAAACCACGCCGATCTTGCCCTTCTGGTGAATGTGGCCCGGCATAATGCCGATCTTAGATTCACCCGGCGTAATTATGCCGGGGCAATTAGGGCCAATGAGCCGTGTGCTACCGCCATCCAAAGCTCGCTTAACGCGCACCATGTCGAGCACGGGGATACCCTCAGTGATACACACCACCAGAGGAATCTCTGCATCTATGGCTTCAAGAATAGCGTCTGCCGCAAACGGTGGCGGAACATAAATGACTGAAGCATTGGCGCCGGTATCTTTAACAGCGTCTGCAACCGTATTGAACACGGGCAAATCAAGATGCTTGGTGCCGCCCTTACCCGGCGTCACACCACCGACCATCTGCGTGCCATAGGCAATGGCTTGCTCTGAGTGAAAGGTTCCCTGACTGCCGGTAAATCCTTGGCAAAGCACCTTGGTATTCTTATCAACGAGAACCGCCATTACGCAGCCTCCTTCACTGCGGCCACGACTTTCGCAGCAGCGTCGCCGAGATCGTCGGCTGAAATAATTGGAAGACCAGAGTCGGCCATGATTTTTTTGCCGAGCTCAACATTGGTGCCTTCAAGTCGCACCACCAGCGGAACTTCCAAGCTGACCTCCTTGACCGCTTCCACCACGCCTTCGGCGATGACATCGCAGCGCATGATGCCGCCAAAGATATTGACCAAAATCCCCTCGACATTTGGGTCAGACAGAATGATCTTAAATGCGGTCGTCACGCGCTCAGCGGTCGCACCGCCACCAACATCTAGGAAGTTAGCTGGCGTTCCACCGTGGAGTTGAATGATATCCATGGTCGACATTGCCAAGCCAGCGCCGTTGACCATGCAGCCTATGGTGCCATCCAGCTTGATGTAGTTGAGATCATGCTTGGACGCCTTTAGCTCCATCGCATCTTCTTCATCTTCATCACGCAGATCATGAATATCGGGTTGCCGATACATAGCGTTGGAATCGAAGTTCATCTTCGCATCAAGCGGAATTACATCACCGTCTTTAGTCACAACCAAAGGGTTGATCTCAAGCAGTGAGGCATCGGTGGCGAGGAACGCCTCATACAAGGCCTCGAGTAGCTTGGAGCAGGATTTGATTTGCCCCCCTTCTAATCCAAGAGCAAAGGCAATATTGCGGCAATGAAAGCCCTGAATGCCCGCGGCAGGATCAATCGACTGGAAAAGAATTTTCTCTGGTGTTTCATAGGCCACTTCTTCGATGTTCATACCACCTTCTGTCGACGCCATAATTGTGACGCGGCTAGTTCCGCGATCAATCAACATCGAAAGATACAGTTCGCGGTCGATGGCACAGCCGGCCTCAACGTAAATACGTTTAACTTCTTTACCGACAGGTCCAGTCTGGTGCGTAACCAATGTCTTACCGATCATGTCGGCCGCGTTTTCTTTTACTTCAGCGACGGACTTGCAAATGCGGACACCACCCTTGCCCTTGCCCTCGTCTTCTTTGAAGGTGCCTTTACCGCGGCCGCCAGCATGGATCTGCGACTTCACAACGAAGACATCTTCACCCATACCGGATGCTACCTTCTCTGCCTCGGCGGCGGTATACGCAACACCACCAACGGGCACGGGCACGCCGTACTTTTTTAAGACCTGCTTGGCTTGATACTCATGGATATTCATGGCTTTCCCCTATAGCCGTGACCACGGAAAGACCGAAGGTGTTCAGTCTACTCCTGCTTATCGTGTCTCACTTACCAAGCGACTTGTCGATTTTCTTACAGGCCTTCATTAGACCCTTCACCGACTGCACCGAATTATTAAACATCTTCTTCTCAGAAGCGTTGAGACTAATCTCCACTACACGTTCGACACCCTTTGCGCCAATAATGCAGGGCACACCGACATAGGTGTCTTTCAAACCATACTCGCCATTCAGCGAAGCCGCGCAAGGCAGTAGACGCTTCTGATCTTTGAGGTAGCTCTCCGCCATCTCAATAGCGGCGGCGGCAGGCGCATAAAAAGCGGAGCCGGTCTTGAGCAAACTTACGACTTCCGCACCACCATCCCGTGTGCGCTGAACAATAGCGTCGAGACTTTTCTTGTCGGTCCACCCCATCTTGACTAAGTCGGGCAACGGAATACCGGCAACGGTTGAGTAACGTACGAGCGGCACCATGGTGTCACCATGTCCACCGAGCACAAACGCCGTAACGTCACGCACGGACACTTTGAATTCCTCTGCCAAGAACGTCCGGAAGCGAGCTGAATCCAAAACGCCAGCCATACCAGCGACCATGCTCGGCTTAAGGCCAGAGAATTTGCGCAATGCCCAGACCATCGCGTCAAGCGGATTAGTGATGCAGATCACAAACGCTTTTGGGGCATACTTCTTAATACCCGCACCGACCTGCTTCATGACGTTCAAATTGATGCCAAGAAGATCATCGCGGCTCATTCCTGGCTTCCGTGCCACACCGGCGGTAACGATTATCACATCGGCCCCCTTGATACCGGCATAACTCTTTGTGCCTTTGAGGCCCACGCTGGCGCCATCGATCGGTGTGCTTTGCGAGAGGTCCAAGGCTTTGCCTTGCGGAATACCGTCGGCGATATCGAATAAAGTAATGTCGCCCAACTCTTTAAGAGCAGCGAGGTGAGCCAGAGTGCCACCGATGTTTCCAGCGCCAATCAGTGCGATCTTGTTGCGAGCCATTGCGTCCTCTTGAATGTGTGCGCCAAACGGTACAACCGATTGGAAAGGTTAAGTTTTGGAGGTCGCGCCCGATCCGTTAGGAGGCGAAACCCCGCGCGCGGTTGGTAGCGCGAAACGGCTGGTGGAGCAAGGGTGGGCCTGGCCTGGACCGCCAGAAAATGGCTGTTCCGCGGTATTTGGGCTATCATACTGGATCCCTCACGTCTCATTTTAAGTAGACCCAGATGTTTCGCCTAACCCCGCTCTTCGCCGCAATAGCAGCTTTCTTGATGGCGGGCTGCGCTACGCCCAATATCATAGGCCTATCACCCCTGGCCGACCTGACCGCTTATCACATCATCGATCCATCTACAGACACCGTCCTGTCTGCTGCACAAGCTGCGGCAAAACTCTCGAATGCTGACGTGGTTTTTCTCGGAGAAACACATCGTCACCCAGGTAATCATTTGGCGCAAATGGCGCTGTTTAGGGCGCTTCACGAAAGATATTTCGACACTGCGCTCTCCCTCGAGCAATTTGAGCGGGACGTGCAGCCGATCGTCGACCAATACCTTGCGGGAGATATCGGCGAAGCCACCCTACGTGAGAAAGGCAGAGCTTGGGACAATTATCCGATGAGCTATCGCCCTCTGGTGGAATACGCCAAAGAGAATGGCCTCGCCGTCATTGCCTCCGAAGCACCGAACACAGTGGTGCGCTGCGTCGGACGTCAGGGCCCTGACTTTCTGGCCACTCTACCCGCCGATAAACAGCATTGGTCGGCCCTGACCCTGCGCCTTGAAGACGGACCCTACAAAGATCGTTTTTTCGAGTTTGCAGGCGGCAATGCTGGACACGGCGAATCGACCGGGGAAAACGATACAGTGAGTGCAGCGGTTCTCAGAAGTTTCGCGGCGCAAGTCACCCGAGACGAAACCATGGCCCAATCTATCGTCCAGCACATCAACTCCAACCCTGGGCATCGCGTTGTGCACATAAATGGGTCTTTTCACTCAGCTGGGTTCTTAGGCGCGGCCGAACGGGTGATGTGGGATCGGCCTGACCTTGAGGTTGCCGTGATCCATCCGATTGAAGTGACCGATCCAGACAATCCAGCAATTCCCGAAGACCTGCGAGGCGAAGGCACTCTATTGCTGCTGATAAAGCCTGAACCAAATTCCTATGTGTCCGACGAAGAAGAGCGCGACGCTATCATCGCGCAGATGAAGTTTCGTAAGAGCGTTGACTGCGAATTGTAGTTGTTTATTCCACGTGGCGTTGGCAGATGTAATCTTCGGCTTGCATCTCCACCAACCGTGACACGGTTCGTTGGAACTCAAACTTCCAGTCATCACCATCGTATATCGTATCCGGTGGTGTCGCCGCAGAACAAATCAACACGGACCGATGTTCGTACAAAGCATCGATCATAGTAACAAACCGCCGCGCGATATCTCGTTTTTCCGGACCGAGCGCCGGAATGCTATCGACGATCACCGTGCAGAATTGTGCGCCAATTGCGAGATAGTCAGACGCGCCCATTGGTTGCTCACACAAATCAGAAAACGAAAAGCGAGCAACCTGGTGAGCAGCAGCCGGAACAACAATCTGGCGCCCCTTCACTGTTAGGCTATCCGGCTGGGGATCTGAATTATCTGTCAGGCGATTCCACGCCGCGTCCAACGCCGCCGTTGCCTCATATCCTGACGGCGTGTGGTACACCGCCTCGCCGAGAATACGGCCAAGGCGATAATCTTGCCGGGCTTCAAGTTGCAAAATATCCAAGCTCTTTTTGAGTAATTCAATGAACGGTAGGAATTTATCTCGCTGCAGTCCGTCTTTGTATAAGTCGTTAGGGTGACGGTTTGACGTCGTCACCACAACGACACCTCGCTCGAATAAGCAGGCAAAAACACGCGCGACAATCATCGCGTCGGCAATGTCGCGCACTTCCATTTCATCGAAACATAACAGGGTTGAAGCACCTGCAATTCCGTCGGCAATACCCGGGATGGGATCGCCGTCATCGTTACCAGGCAACTGGCGCATGCGATGAACTTCAGTGTGGATATCCCGCATGAACTCGTGGAAATGAACACGGGTCGCCCTCGCGGGCATAGAGTCGAACAGAAAATCCATCAGCATCGACTTTCCCGCGCCAACACCTCCAAATAGATAAAGGCCCAGCGGAGGCGGTTCGGCGCCATACACGCCCGCCAAACCAAAGCGATCCATCCAGCCCTTACCGCCGCTTTTTAGCTTATAGGACTGGAGCGCATGAAACAGGCTGTTGAGTTTTTCTGCCGCGAGTTCTTGCGCAGGGTCTGGCTTAAGCGTGCCATCATCGACCAAAGCCCGATACCGGGTAAGAGGACCATCAGTCATACTAGGGGTAAAAACTTAATCACGAGGAGTCTTTCAAGTTATCCGGCAATACGTTCAGAAGACAAGCTTACAAAAAAGAATGATGCGAAAAAGAAAAGCGCGGCGCCCGATACAGGTGTGCCGAGTTTGCTAAATTTATAACGTTTATTACCGAAGACTATCCTTCGACATTCATCCGTTCGACCAAGCCGCGCAGAACCGAGTCAGATTGGTCGTTAGGGCTGACTGTCATGGAAAACTTCCCTCGACATACGCGCGTTCTGCGACAAAGATAATCAGCATTGCTTGAGAGTGACAACGCCTCTTGCCTGAACGAAAAGCTGACTTATGACGGAACAGAACACGGTGCAACCGAGAATACAATTTATAGCTAGTAGAATGAGCGATGCGGCTCCCTTCGAATCTCAGAAGAGCAGCGCTAGGGCTCGCATTCTAGTTGGTTTTCTTGTGTTATCCACATTGATCGGGTGCGCCTCTGAACCTTTCGTTGACGGCCGCAGGGAGGCCGGGTCATCTCGGCAGGTTGGCCTATCGGGGCTCAATAGAGTGGCAATTTGCTACAACAGCCGCTCAACAACCCAACAGGCCGTGCTCCAGTTGGCCGAATCCGAATGCGCCAAAACCGACCGTGCCCCCCTTTATGATGGAGAAGACATCCTTTCTTGCTCTCTAGCCAGCCCAACGCGGGTATTTTTTCGATGCGTGGCGCCTTCTAGCTAACCCTGTAACTCCAGGAATTGCATTTGACCCGGCGAACTGAATTGAAGACAGTGTTCTTTGCCACCATCGGTTTTTGGCTCGGCACTGGCACAGCGTTGAGCGAAACTGCCCAGCCTCAGCCAAGTCAAGTCTGAAATTTTACCACTGCGCAAAGACGCTGGGTATTTCATCATCGCTGGCTTTGAGCCTGAGCGGATTGAGTAGAAACGAAGCGAGCTACGCAGTTGGACCGATACAAACCCGACCATCTGATTCATCTCGTCTGCGGCTCCACCGGAGCGGGAAAGTCGACCTATTCGTTGGACCTGTGACAGGCGATCGATGGCGTGCACTTATCCATTGATGAATGGATGGTGACTTTGTTTTGGGATGACAGCCCGGACCCGATTGAATCCGAATGGACTATGGAACGCATCAACCGCTGCGAGACCCAGATATGGTAAATGGCAGTTCAACTGACCCAGTACGGTGTCCCGTCGACCCTCAACTTAGGTCTCACCACTAAAGATCACCCCACCAAGTTTGCTAAGCCGGCGAAAGAAGCGGACCTAACCGCACAACTGCATTTCCTCGACCTGCCGCGTGACGACCGCTGGAAGCGGGTGCAGCAACGCAACAAGAAAAAGGGCAGCACCTTTCAGCTAGTATTCGACCGCGAGATGTTCAACTTCGTCGAAGATATGTGGGAGCCACCTGACGACGCAGAGATGGCCGCCCTCAACGGCGTCCGGGTGACTCATCAAGAAAAGTAGCGCCAGAGCCGATGGATATAGAAAGCTTTATTCTGCCTCGATAGAGACCGATGGCGCTTCTTGCGGGGCCTGACCGCGACCTCCAAGCAATAGGTTAACAAGAAACAGTCCGCCCCCTGAGTAATGGAGAAGAGTCAGACCTAGCCTCACGGTTGACCGCCAGAACCGACAGTCGACAATGTTCCGCTAAACCCCTGCTCAAGCATGGTGAGTGTGTCTTTTTCCGACAAGAAGCGGTCGGTCCGTCTGACCTCTGGGATAATGCTCATATCGACCTCCTTACGAAGAAAAAGGCCGCCGGTGGGAACCAACGGCCTTTCGAAAACGGAAAAAGTGCGGTTCGTTAGCCGAGTCGCTCCACCATCTTTGTCTTAATGTCTGCAATAGCCTTGGCGGGGTTAAGACCCTTAGGGCAGGCATTCGTGCAGTTCATAATTGTGTGACAGCGATACAGACGGAATGGGTCTTCCAACTGATCTAGGCGTTCGCCGGTGGCCTCGTCGCGGCTGTCGTTGATCCAACGTGCAGCTTGCAACAACACAGCAGGGCCAAGGTAGCGGTCTCCGTTCCACCAATAGCTTGGACAACTTGTGGTGCAGCAAAAACATAGGATGCACTCCCACAGGCCGTCTAGCTCAGCGCGTTCTTCAGGAGATTGTTTACGCTCTCCGTTGGGTGGCGGCGCTGTGTCAGCCTTCATCCACGGTTCGATGGATGTGAGTTGGGCATAGATGTGATTGACGTCAGGAACGAGGTCTTTAACCACCGGTAGATGCGGCAGCGGATACACTTTGGCGTCTTTCTTGCACTCTTCGATGGGCTTTAAGCACGCCAGCGTGTTGCGGCCATCAATGTTCATGGCGCAAGACCCGCAAATACCCTCGCGGCAGGAGCGACGCAAAGTCAGTGTCGCATCCATTTCATCTTTAATCTTGAGTAGCGCGTCCAACACCATAGGGCCGCAGGTATCCATATCGACTTCATAGGTGTCCAACTGTGGATTGCCTTCGGTATCCGGATCGTAGCGATAGATAGAGAACTTGCGAGTGTTGGTGGCACCCTCGGGTTTGGGGTGCGCCGTGCCCTTCTTGACCTTAGAATTCTTCGGCAGGGTAAATTCAGCCATCGTTCTCTCCTAGTACACGCGCGCTCTGGGCTCGATGTACTCGACATCATCAGACAGGGTGTAGGTATGGACCGGACGGTAATCGAGATCGATAGACCAGTCTTCTTTCAGGTACGCCAGTGAGTGTTTCATCCAGTTTTCATCATCGCGATCTGGATAATCTTCGTGAGCATGCGCACCACGGCTTTCTTGGCGGGCCTCGGCCCCAAAAATGGTCGACAGCGCACAGGCCATCAGGTTGTCGAGTTCAAGCGCCTCAATCAAATCCGTGTTGAAGATCAAGCTGCGGTCCGAGACCTTCAGGTCAGTCAGGGATTTGGCAATAACGTCAAGCTTGTCGCAGCCTTCCTTCAAGGTCTTAGACGTACGGAACACAGCGGCGTCGTTCTGCATAGCATGCTGCATGTTGCCTCGAATCTCAGCAGTGGTTGATCCGCCATTAGCGTTGCGCGCCTTATCCAAACGGCCAAGGGCGTAGTCCGCTGAATCTTGTGGTAGTTCAGGAAGTGTGGACCCAGGGATCATGGTTTCAGCGCAGCGTAAGGCGGCAGCACGACCAAACACAACAATATCGAGCAAAGAGTTGGTGCCGAGACGATTGGCCCCATGCACGGACACGCTGGAACATTCACCGACCGCCATCAGACCCGGGAATACGGCATCCGGATTGTCGGCAGTAGGTTTCAACACTTCACCGAGGTAGTTGGTCGGAATGCCGCCCATGTTGTAGTGCACCGTTGGCAATACAGGAATCGGCTCTTTGGTCGCATCGATACCAGCAAAAATCTTCGCGGTTTCAGTGATACCCGGCAAACGCTCCCACAACACATCCGATCCAAGGTGCTCTAGGTGCAGCAGGATGTGATCGTTATTGGAGCCAACGCCGCGTTGTTCACGAATTTCCATGGTCATCGCCCGAGACACAACGTCACGAGACGCCAAGTCTTTCGCCGTGGGCGCATAGCGCTCCATGAAGCGATCGCCCTCGGAGTTGGTCAGGTAGCCGCCCTCACCACGCGCGCCCTCAGTAATGAGAACGCCAGCTCCATATACACCGGTTGGATGAAACTGAACGAATTCCATATCCTGCAAAGGCAGCCCCGCACGGGCGACCATGGCATTGCCGTCGCCGGTACACGTATGGGCGGAGGTGCAAGAAAAATAAGACCGACCGTACCCGCCCGTCGCCAAAACAACTTTATTGCCACGGAAGCGATGAATTTCACCGGTCGCCATATCAATGGCCATAACACCAACACAGCGTTCGCCATCAGTGATCAGGTCTATGGCAAAGAACTCAACAAAGAACTCGGCATTATGCTTCAGGCTCTGCTGATAGAGCGTGTGTAAAATCGCGTGACCTGTCCTGTCAGCTGCAGCACAGGCCCGCTGCACCGGCGCTTCTCCAAAGTCGCGCATGTGACCGCCGAAAGGCCGCTGGTAAATCTTGCCTTCGGGAGTGCGAGAGAACGGCACACCGTAATGCTCTAGCTCACGCACGGATGGGATGGCTTCGCGACACATATACTCAATAGCGTCTTGGTCACCAAGCCAGTCTGACCCTTTGACCGTGTCGTACATGTGCCATTCCCACTTGTCCTCGGCCATATTACCGAGCGCCGCACCGACGCCGCCCTGAGCGGCAACCGTATGGCTGCGAGTAGGAAAGACTTTGGTGATACATGCGGTCTTAAAGCCTTTCTCAACCATGCCAAAAGTTGCGCGCAGGCCGGCACCGCCAGCACCGACAACAATAACATCGTAGTCGTGATCAATAATGTCGTAGGCAGCCATACCGTCTAAGCCCCGAACGCGATTGTAAGAATGGAAACGATGGAAAGTGTCGCCAAGCCATAGCAGGCGAACTTCACAAGAAGATTGAGAGTTGTGCGCCAGCCATGGTGACTGACGTAGTCTTCGATCACCACTTGCATACCTAGCTGGGCGTGATGAAAGCTGACCCCTAAAAAGAGAATTATCAAAGTGGCATTTAGTGGGCGACCAAACCACACCACAAAGGCTTCATGACCAAAGCCTGACAAGGCGACGATCGAAGCCACCAACCACATGGTCAGCGGCACCAAAGCAATCGCCGTTACGCGTTGCAGCCACCAGTGATGAGTGCCTTCTTTGGCAGAGCCGAGGCCGCGAGCGCGGCCTAGAGCGGAGCGGAGTGAATGAGAATCTGTTGGCATGCCACCCGCCCCTACAAAACCATGAACCAAGTTGCTGCGGTCAATGCAGCGGCGCCGATTAACACACAGATGTCGGCGCGGCGGGTCTCATGAAGCTCAAAGTAATTGCCGAAGTCCCAAAACAAATGTCGTATGCCGTTGCACAGATGGAAGAACAGCGCGAAGGAAAAGCCCAGCAATAGGATCAATCCAATCCATGAAACAAGGAACGCTTGAACCTGTTCATATTCCGCCTGACCGTAAGCGGCGGCTGAGATCCACCAAGCCAACAAGAGCGTGCCCAAGGTCAGTCCAATACCGGTCATCCGGTGAGTAATAGACATTAGAGCCGTCAGCGGCAGGCGATACACCTGCAGGTGCGGCGAAAGAGGTCGGTTTTGAGTCGCCATAATCGGCCAAGGCCTTTTGTTTTCAGGGGGTTTACACCCCGGAATTGCACCAACGTGCGCTTCATCATACCTACTCCCAGCCCCCTGCCAAGTCAACGGAACGGGCGGTTTAGAGCGGTTCTTTGAAATCCTCGGATTCGGTTACGCCAGACCCAGAGGCGAGTGACCATGGCTTAAAACGTCCGTTGTGACGACTAAAGCTGCCGCGTTGCGGAAAACTTTCGACCTTTAGAATTAACGTCTACCTCTTGGGTTAAAGGAGAATGGCGCGGCACTGGCTTTTTTGTCATCACCGGCAACCAGCTTCAGGCCTTTATCAAAACGCCAGACAGCATGATTGAACTAACGCGAGCCTTACCGGATCACTTATCTATGATTCCCCACCCGCTCTCAACCAACTGTTGACCCACATGCTACTACTAAAAATCCGAAGACAACGCCTAGACCATGGCCGTCGATAACATTAATGCAGGCGCTGAAGCCGTCAGCTCCATGCTCGGCAAAACCTACAACCAGTCTTTGGAATTACTTGGTGAAGAGGAAATGACTGCGCCCAATGGGACGTTTACCGTGGATCATTTCCGTATTGAAGACACGGTTGACCTCTACGCCCTGGGCCCCGGCGCCCATATGTTGCCAATCCAGTGAATTCCAGCAGATGGGGACTACGTGCTGACAACACCTAAAACAGGGCGCTAATCTGATCAACTAACGACCACAAAATATGGAACAGTGTTGATTTCTGTCAGTGCCAACCAGTCTTTATAGACTCACAGTCGGTGTCATCCGCTATACTGCGGTAAACAGATCCAATTAACGCGATAAAGGTTTGATCCATGACTGAGTCTATCGACCACGACCTCAAAGTCAGCCACACCAAAGACGAGGCGTCTCGCCAAGGCTTTGTCGCTGGTATGCGCGGATACGTATTGAACAACCTGTCTGGGCACATGAAGACTGTGTGGGACCGCAAAGTTGAACCCGCCTTCGAAAAAGCCAATGGCCGCCTACCAGAAGATGGGCCAGAAGTTCACAAAACCTTCAAGCCGGAAACGATTTTCAAATTTTATTCCGCAATGCGATGCAACACTCAGGAAATGGTGTGGCGCTCGGTTATGCCCGCGGTTGAACGCGAAGGTGCCGATTTGTCGCGTCGCGCTCAAGTTCTCAGTCAAGCGGGAGATAAGGCCGAAGGGACTGTCGAGACTAACCCGAATTTTCAGGTACCACGCTATGTCTCCGAGCTTGATGTCCACATGATGCCGGGCAATTACCATGAAGAACGCATCGATTACGACGTGACGCAAGGGGCTGTGTTCGATAATGGTTTGTCTGTGTTCTCTTTTGGGCTTCTCGGCGATCGCATGGAGGACATAACGGAGTCGGTCTCAACGTTTTTCCAAGCTCGCTACCCAGACGAACAACCCAAGAAGATTCTCGATCTAGGCTGCACGCTTGGGCATTCGACCCTGCCGTGGAAAGCCCGATACCCGGACGCAGAAATTCACGGTGTTGATGTGGGTGGGCCATGCGTGCGCTACGCGCATGCGCGGGCGCAATCATACGGCGTAACCGCTCACTTTCATCAAGTGGATGCGGAACATACGGATTTTGAAGACGAGTCTTTTGATGTCGTCTACTCCTGCATGTTCCTGCACGAGGTTCCGCTGAAGAATATCAAAGGCGTGTTTAAGGAAGCGCATCGCTTGCTTAAACCAGGTGGCGTGATGCTCCATTACGAATTGCCGCCCAACTCCATGACATCGCCTTATGACGGATTCTATTTAGATTGGGATTCATATTACAACAAAGAACCCTTCTACAAAGCGTTCCGCGATGCCGACGCCAAGGCTGAAATTGAGGAAGCTGGCTTCAAGAAAGACAGCTTCTTTGAACACGTTGCGCCGAGCCGCAATCTCTACGGTACCGACGCGTTGATGGACGCCGCCCGACAAGACGGGGCCAAGAATGATAGCCGTGTCGGCCGCTTTGGCGATGGCGTGATGTGGTACTTCTTCGGAGCACGCAAATAATGGCAGACCATTCAGTAAATCCAGAAAGCACACCGCTACGGTACAGCGTTAAGGGCAAGCGGATGCGTTTCTTCGGCGCCCAAGGTGTCGATGAATTGGTTGCCATTTGCATGGGACTGGCCCAAGAAATGTGGGTTATTAAAGAACGCCAAGCGGCGCTCGAATCCGTTGCAGCTGAGAAAGGCGTTGTCTTGCCGGACGACGTAGAGGGCCACACCTTTACAGACGAACAAAGCGCCGCGTTGGATGCCGAGAAGCAGGGCTTCATTGACCGTATTTTCTTCACCTTGCGTGAAGAGGCAGAGTCTCTCGCAGCAGAACCGGAAGAAGAGCCGCCAGCGCCATCTCTGCCGTAGCTGCGCCTTTAAACGTCGATAATAACGAATGGAATTCCGGTGATGGATCAAACTCACGCGCCGGACTCTAATGCTTCAGGACCAAAGCTTTCTGTCCCATTTCAATTAGGCTTTGGTATCGGCCAAGTTGGTGGGTCGATCCTGGCCAATACGCCTGCGCTTATACTTCTTTTCTTCATGACCGATATGCTGGCGATTCCGCCGGCGCTTGCAGGCCTTGCCGTATTTATTCCCAAGTTATGGGTGATTGTCTTTGATCCGTTGATGGGACGGATTTCTGACCACACCAACAGCCGTTGGGGACGGCGGCGGCCTTATATCCTTGCAGGCGCCCTAGGCTGTGGCGTCGGATTCTATTTTTTGTTTGATGTTCCTGCTTTCGATACCGTGACCGAGCGCTTCATCTACATGACGGTGATGTTCACCATGGTTTCGACGGCGTTCTCAATCTTTTCTGTCCCATATCTCGCCAAGGCTGGCGAGCTTGCGCCCGGCTATAAAGACCGAACAACCATCATGGCCTACCGCATGGCCTTTCAATCCATTGGCATATTGGTTGGGATTGGCTTGATTCGATATCTGGTTGAATGGGGTGGCGGTGGCTTGGCGGGCTATACATTTATGGGCGCCGTACTCAGCGCCACCTGCATGATCACGATGCTATCGCCCTTCTTTGCCGCCCGGAACGGGCCTACGGAGTCCGTCGATACACCACAAATGCCGTTACGTGAACAAATACGGACAGCTCTGGACAACAAGCCTTATCTCGTGATTGCCGCAGCAGTGACGCTTTATTGGATCGCTGCCAGTTGTGTGTATGCCGGGCTGCCGTACATGTTCAGCTACATTATTCTTGGATCTGCTGGCCTGTTCTTCGACCTGGCTTTCTATATGACACTGGCTGCCTTCATCGCCATACCTGCGTGGACTTGGTTGGCCGGTCGGATCGGCAAGAAACCGACCTATTACATTTCAACCTTCGCCTATTGCGCCACGGTCTTGTCTTGGCTGACGGCTGCGCCGGGTCAAGATTTCATGGTTGTGTTGCGGGGCATCTTCGTCGGACTAACCAACACGGGCATGCTCATGACCGCAGTGGCCATGCTGCCGGATACCATTGAATACGATCGGATCAAGACAGGCCTCCGGCGCGAAGGTGTGTTCTCTGGCTTTTGGATGGCCATCGAGAAAGCCGGGAACGCCATGGGCGCGCTGGTTGTCGGACTAGTATTGTCGATTATGGGATTTGTTGAATCCACCGGCGGCGTGCCGGTGGAACAGACAGAATCGGCGCTGGGTGGAATTCTGATCGCGTTTTCAGCCGTGCCTGTTGTCTTGATGCTGGCTGGGTTGGTGATTCTAAAGGCTTATAACTTGGACGAAGATAGTCTGCGACGTTTGAGACAAGACACCGATAATACAAACCCTTAAGCGTCCTCTGGAACGCCAGCCCATTTTTCTGGTTTGTCTTCTCGTGCCGGGTCCCACTCAATCAAGTTGACCAAAACGCCGTCGGGGTCTCTGAAAATCATTTCACGCTGTTTGACGAAGCCCCGAATACGCAACGGCGCAGCCGGGCTAACTATCGTGTGGCCTCCGGCCGCAAGTTTGGCGGTCACCACATCAAGATCATCGCAATAAAACACGATGCAAACTTCGCCGCGGTTCATTCCCGTGTTTTCACGCGTGATAGGCGTCGGCTGTGGATTGGTTAGTTCAAACAAACCCAACATGCCGTAGTCCGGTTGACCGGAACGTTTGAGAATGGCCGCCCGGGTGTGGGTTGAATTAGGCACGGCGAGAACGTCAGCGATGTTACCCTCGCTCATTTCGCCTTCAACAAAGACATCATCGAGTCCAAGAACATCTTCATAAAATGCGCGACTGACGTCCAAGTCGGAGACCATCAAAGCGGCGCGGATCATGGGGCTAAAGTTGGGCATTGTATGCTCCTATCTTTTAGGCGGCGGCAGTTTGGGCTAGGCCAAAAGCGTCTGACACTAGTGCGTATGATTTCTTGCGGGCTTCAAAGTCGTGGGTAATGGTCACCACCATCATTTCGTCAATTCCACAATTGGCCGCGAGGTTTTCTATTTCGTATTTGATCTTGCCGGGCGGACCGACCAAGCCAGTGCGATTGGCGGAATCGGCTATGCTTCGCTCCCGCTCCGTATACGGATAAGCCTCGGCTTCTTCTGGCGTGGGATAGGGCCCAAGTTCACCCTTGGTCAATTGCAAGCGCCAGAGCTTACGACTGAGTGCCAGATGATCCGCTTCTTCTTGCGTTTCGGCACAAACCACACCAACGCACATATTGGCGCGGGGTTCAGACAAAATATCTGATGGCTCAAAGTTATCCCGATAGAGCTTGAGTATGTCTTCGGCCCCTTCTGGATGGATAAAGTGTGCGAACGAATAGGGCAGACCAAACATGGCAGCGAGCTTTGCGCTTTCGCCGGACGACCCAAGCAACCACATTTCGGGCGGCACCTCAGGTTTGGGTGTGATCTTGACCCGGGAAAGAGCCTGGTTTGCCAACTCTGTGCCATTCAAGAACGCTTTCAAGTCGACGATCTTGGTCGGGTAGTACTCGACCCCGATTTTTGACCCATAGGCCATTCCCAAGGTCGTCAGTTGGTCGCCGCCCGGCGCTCGACCAAGCCCGACATCAATGCGATCGGGATACATCGTTGCCAACAGCGAAAAGTTCTCCGCCACCTTGAGGGGGCTATAGTGGCTGAGCATGACGCCGCCGGAGCCGACGCGAATACGTGATGTCACCGCTGCAACCCGGGCAATAAGAATTTCCGGCGAGCACCCTGCCAAACCTTCCGTACCGTGGTGTTCGGCCAGCCAGTAGCGGTGATACCCAAGCTCTTCTGTTACGCGCGCCAACTTGAGCGTTTCATCAATCGCCTCCACAGCCGTACCGCCGGAACGAATGGGTGTTTGATCAAGAACGCTAAGCTTGAGCATCACGCTAGGCACCCGTGCTTTGAGATAGGGCGGCGATCATTTCTGCTTTAGCTAAAAGACGTTTCGCTTCGGCCACATGCAACACCTCTACCAAACGACCATCCAATGTTGTGACACCAGCCCCTTTGGCCTCGGCGTCCTCATGAGCCGCAATGAGTCGGTGAGCATCTTCAACCTCCTCAGCGCTGGGTGCATAGGCCGTGTTTGCGCCATCAATCTGGTTTGGGTGAATGAGTGTCTTCCCATCAAAGCCCAGATCACGCCCTTGACGACAGGCCGCTTCGAATCCCTCAGCTTCGTTGAGCTCTACATGCACACCATCCAGGACAACAAGGTCGTTGGCACGTGCCGCAAGGATGACTAGTTGAAGCGAAACCAGCATTGGCGCGCGGTCAGCAGGATGCGCACATTGCAGCTCTTTCGAAAGATCTGCTGTGCCAATACACAACCCTGAGAGCCGAGGTGAAGCCTGTGCAATGGCATCCGCCGAAAGAATACTGCGCGGCGTTTCCATCATCGCCCAGACCGGAAAGTCTGTATCGGCGCCGGCGGCAGTCAAGATGGCGTCTATTTGAGCAACATCTTCAGCACTTGATACTTTGGGTACAACCACACCATTCGCGTTCGATGTCGCGACGGCCTTCAGATCATCCTCCGCCCAAAACGTGTCCAGGCCGTTGACCCGAATAAGCAGTTCTCTCTGGCCATAGCCCCCAGAATTTACCGCCGCCACCGCGGCATCTCTCGCAGCTACCTTGGCATCTGGCGCGACCGCATCCTCAAGATCGAAAATCAACATATCGGCGAGAAGGTTTTTAGCTTTCTCAATAGCGCGTGCATTAGATGCCGGCATATAAAGCGCGCTGCGGCGAGGTCGATCAACTGCGGACATCTTCAAAGCTCCTTGGTCGCGCATCTTGGCGTAGCGCCGGTATACCGTCGTGCCGAGAGCCAGACAAGGCACGGCTAGTGACCAAAGGCGGCTCGTTATAGAATGCACCATAAGACTGCATCTCAGTTGAGGTTGCTTCCTATATGTCCATCCCTGGGGGCGACCCTGGTCTCACAAACCTTCAATTTCTCGTGGTTGACGACCATGCCTAAATACGGTCGTTGGTTCGAACGATTCTTTTTGCTTTGGGTGGGCGCAACATTCTGGATGCCTCGGACGGTGGTGAGAAACTAAAAGTCGCCGCCGAAGTTGAACCTGATATTGTGATTACCGATTGGGCTATGGAGCCAATGAGCGGCGTCGAAATGGCGAAGACCATGCGCCAATCCAATAATGACAAACTCAAGTACATGCCGACCGGATTTTCGGAACGCGGCCGAACCGCGTCAGCGCGGGATTCGGGGATTAACGAGTATCTATTGAAGCCCGTATCGCCACGATCTCTGTGCAGTCGAATAAGGGCGATCATCGAGCAGCCGCGTGGCTTTGTTAAAACCAAAGCCTATTTTTGGCTTTTGGACTGTCGTTATTGGCAAGGGTCGCCCTAGGCTAAAGATCAGCCAGAAACGCTCAGGTGATCACGGACCAAGACCTCAGCGATTTGCACCGCATTCAAGGCCGCGCCTTTGCGCAGGTTGTCTGAAACACACCAGAACGACAAACCGTTATCCACAGTTGCATCTGCCCGAATACGGGAAAGATACACCGCATCTTCACCTGGGACTTCAGCGGGAGTGACATAACCTTCGTTCAGACGATGGTCGACCACCGTGACGCCCGCTGCCTTCTTAAGAACAGCACGCGCTTCCGCATCTTCAACCGGCTTTTCGGTTTCGATATTCACGTATTCGGCATGACCAATAAACGTCGGTACCCGCGCACAATTCGCATGCACTTTGATTTTGGGATCGAGAATTTTCTTGGTCTCGACCATCATTTTCCACTCTTCTTTGGTGGCGCCATCATCCATGAACTTGTCGATATGCGGGATCACGTTGAATGCGATCTGCTTTGGAAAAACCTCTTGGCTTTCCGACGACGGTTGATTGACGTAGATGCCTTTGGTCTGGTTGAACAATTCGTCCATAGCGTCTTTGCCCGCGCCAGACGTCGACTGATAGGTCGACACCACAACACGCGTAATTCCGAACGCCTCATGTAACGGCTTCAGCGCGACAACCATCTGAATGGTCGAGCAATTGGGATTGGCGATGATGCCTTTTTTCGTATACCCGGCGATCGCTTTCGCATTGACCTCGGGTACGATTAAAGGAACATCGGGATCCATACGGAAATGAGACGTATTGTCGATAACCACCGCCCCGGCCGCTGCAGCCTTGGGGCTGAACTCGGCAGAGACCTTTGCCCCCGGTGATGACAAAACAATATCCACACCGGAAAAATCAAATTCAGCCAGATTCTGAACCGTCAGAACCTCGTCTTCACCATAGGAGACCTCGGCACCGACAGACCGCGCTGATGCGAGAGCAATGATCTTGCCCGCGGGAAATTGACGCTCCCATAACGTATTGAGAACCTCGCGCCCGACGTTGCCAGTGGCGCCCACCACAGCAACCGTATAGCCCGCACCATTCTCGCGTTTGTTCGGATCGTCTAACATTGTCTTGCTCACTGTTGTCGCCCCGTGGTTTGATTTTCTAAGAGCGGGGCGTGCGTTTGGGGCGCTTCAATACCGCCAACGCTCTTGAAACACAAGAAACTCGGACTGCTGCGGCAGCACGGGCGACAGACAGGATTGCAGAATATGGCCAAGAGCCTGACCACATACTCCGCTTTTTGGTCGTACTACCTTAAAGAACACAGGAAGCCTGCATTCCGGGCTTTACATTATCTTGGGGCTGTCGGTGCCCTGGCCTACCTCATTCTCGGGGTGACATTTGAGCCAGGACTGCTGTTTTTCATCCCTTTGGCTGGATACAGTTTTGCCTGGATCGAGCATTTCTTTATTGAGAAAAATCGCCCGGCGACCCTTACCTACCCTTTGTGGTCTTTAGTCAGTGATTTCCGCACGTTTGGGCTATGGATAACTGGCCGCTTAGGACCGCACCTTAAAAAAGCCGGGATCACCTAACCGGCGAGTGCCGCCATTTCCGCCAACACCGCGTCACCAATTTCGATAGTGCCGACGGCCGCCACGCCATCTGCGGCTATGTCCCCAGTACGGATATTTTTACTCAGAACAGCTTCAACAGCGTTCTCCACCAAGTCTGCCTCTGTCGCCATATTAAAGGAATAACGCAGCATCATGGACGTGGAGAGAATTTGTGCGAGAGGGTTGCCAATGTTCTGTCCGGCGATATCTGGCGCCGACCCATGAACCGGCTCATAAAGTGCGGGTTGGCGACCGTCTTCATCAGCGGCACCAAAACTTGCCGATGGCAGCATCCCGAGTGATCCCGTCAACATGGCCGCAAGATCAGAAAGAATATCCCCAAACAGATTATCAGTCAGGATGACGTCAAACTGTTTGGGTGTCCGCACCAATTGCATGGCACAGTTGTCGACGAACATGTGGCTGAGCTCGACGTCCGTATAAGAATCATCGCGCAACGTGGTGGTCACGTCTCGCCAGACTACTCCACTTTCCATCACGTTTGCTTTGTCGACGGAACACACCCGTCGGTCACGCTTGCGTGCGAGATCAAAAGCTACATGGGCGATGCGAAGCACTTCGTCTGTGGCGTAGGACTGCGTATTGTAGCCGCGTTGATGACCGTTGGGCAGCTCTTCGATGCCTCGAGGCTCGCCAAAATAGATGCCGCCGATCAGCTCCCGGACAATCATGATGTCCAACCCACTCACCAGATCGGTCTTAAGAGAAGACGCACCTGCAAGCGCATCAAAAACGATAGCCGGACGCAAGTTGGCAAACAGACCCATTGCCTTACGAAGACGGAGCAGCCCGTTCTCCGGGCGCACATCGTAGTCGACGCCATCCCATTTCGGGCCACCGATGGACCCAAACAGCACCGCATCCGCAGCCTTTGCCAATTCCGTCGTCTCGTCCGTGAGCGGCGTACCGTAGGCATCGTAGGATGCTCCGCCGACCAAGCCTTCTTCAAACTCAAACGAGGCGGCACCAGTCTCGATGAACCAATCCAACACGCGTCGCGCTTGAACCATCACTTCAGGGCCGATGCAATCACCGGCAAGGACAAGGATTTTCTTAGTGGTCATGGAAGTTCCCGTGGCGCTTACGTGTAAAGCCAGGGCTGCTCCGCCTGCTGCTTGGCTTCAAAGGCTTTGATTTTATCCAGGCGCTCCAGCGTCAGAGCAATGTCATCAAGACCATTCAACATGTTGTGCCGACGGGTCGGGTCTAGGTCGAACGGCGTCACCGAACCATCGGGCGCTGTGATTTCCATTTTCTCCAGATCAACTGTGAAGTCGCTGCCATCAGCTTGGGCGGTCAGCGCTTCAACCTGCTCTTCAGACAGCGTGATGCAGAGAATGCCGTTCTTAAAACAGTTGTTGTAGAAAATGTCGGCAAAGCTGGGGGCAATCATGCAGCGAAAGCCGAAATCCAGAAGGCCCCATGGTGCATGCTCTCGCGACGACCCGCATCCAAAATTGCGGCCCGCAATCAAAATCTTGGAATTGCGGTAGGCGTCTTGGTTGAGAATAAACTCGGGGCGCTCAGCTTCAGTTTCATCATAACGCATATCGTAGAACACGGAGATGCCAAGTCCGGTCCGCTTGATCGTCTTAAGAAACTGCTTTGGCATAATCATGTCTGTATCGACATTGACCATAGGCATCGGTGCGGTAACACCTGTCAGTACTGAAAACTTTTCCATGCCTTATCCCTTTTTGCCTTTTCCGCGCGCCATTGCCGACAAAATGGCCAGCACACCCATATCACTTACCACATCAGCCGCGCCGGAGAACTTTGCGTGTGCCTTTACATCACGGCCGTCATCAGCCGCTTTACGCCAGGGGGCATCAATATCGACGTGGATCGTATTCCCTGCATTCGCAATTTCGAGAACGCGCTTCACGGTGACACGACCTTCCGCACGTCGGTCAAATGACCTGTCACAGCCGCTGCCGCTGCCATTTCTGGGCTCAACAGGTGCGTGCGTCCGCCCCGCCCTTGTCGGCCTTCAAAATTACGGTTTGAGGTCGACGCGCAACGCTCACCTGGCTGTAAAATATCGGGGTTCATGCCTAGACACATCGAGCAGCTTGGTTCCCGCCAATCTGCCCCGGCAGCGAGAAAAATTTCATTGAGACCTTCTTCTTCCGCCTGATGCTTCACAAGACCAGAGCCAGGCACGACAAGCATTTGCACGGTATCTGCCACCTTGCGCCCTTCGACGACAGCCGCGGCGGCGCGAAGATCTTCAATGCGACCATTGGTACACGACCCGATGAATACTTTGTCGACGGAAATGCCGTCCAACGCGGTGTCAGCCTCTAGACCCATGTATTCAAGAGAACGGCTAATACTGGCCTTTTTGTTGGGGTCGTCAAAATTATCTGGGTTCGGAACAACGCCAGTGATCGGCAACACATCTTCCGGCGATGTTCCCCAAGTCACATGGGGAATGATCTCGTCGGCATTAATGATGACCTCTTTATCAAACTTGGCGCCGTCATCGGTCTTGAGTGTCTTCCAAAATTCAACGGCTGCCTCCCAAGCAGTGCTCTTGGGGGAGCGTGGTTTGCCTTTTAGGTACTCAAAAGTTTTTTCATCGGGCGCGACAAGCCCGGCGCGGGCACCACCTTCGATGGTCATGTTGCATACCGTCATCCGCCCTTCCATGGAGAGATCGGTAAACGCTTCCCCTTGGTACTCAATGACATGGCCGGTGCCGCCAGCGGTACCAATGCGACCAATGATCGCGAGAATAAGATCCTTAGAAGTTGTGCCCAAAGGTAGTTTACCGTCAACCCGGACCAGCATGTTCTTTGACTTCTGCATAGAGAGGGTTTGAGTGGCCAGAGTGTGCTCAACATCGGAGGTGCCGATCCCGAACGCCAACGCACCAAAAGCACCGTGTGTGGCCGTATGACTATCACCACAAACGATGGTTTTACCGGGCTGAGTCAGCCCTTGTTCCGGTCCAATAATATGAACTATCCCCTGACGAATATCGTCCATGGGAATATACTCGACACCAAAGTCTTTGCTGTTCTGCTTGAGCGTTTCCAGCTGCAGTCGGCTTTCTGGATCATCGATTTTTTCTAATCGGTCGGGTGTACTCGGCACGTTGTGATCGGGCACAGCGATGGTCTTGTCTGTGCGATGCATCCTGCGGTTAGACATGCGTAGGCCTTCATAAGCCTGTGGCGTCGTAACTTCATGGGTCAGATGCAGATCAATATAGATGAGGGTCGCACCGTCATCGTCTTGATGAACGGCGTGGCTATCCCACAGCTTGTCATACAATGTGCGCGGCTGAGTCATAACAAAGCACCCAGAAAAGAAACTTGATCGAAACGACTAGCGCTAGGCGTCAGCTGCGTCTGCCTTTGCAGACTTAGCGGCCTTGTTTGCTTCACGCTCTTTTTGCACGGCTGCGGAATCTTCAGCGATACGAGCAGATTTACCGCGACGGCTGCGCAAATAATACAACTTGGCGCGACGGACACGGCCGTGACGAACCAATTCAATGTGATCAATGATTGGTGCGTAAAGCGGGAACACACGTTCAACGCCTTCACCAAAAGAGATCTTGCGCACCGTGAATGCCGAATTCAGACCTGAATTCTTGCGAGCGATACAGACCCCTTCATAGGCCTGGACACGTTCGCGTTGGCCTTCCTTCACTTTAACATGCACCCGAACAGTGTCACCTGGAGTGAAGTCCGGGATTTCTTTACCTTCTGTCAGCTGAGCAATTTGCTCCTGCTCGAGTTGTTGGATCGTATTCATTGTCCTCAACCTTTCTTGTTCGTGTTTGCCGCCACGTGTCGGCCCCAAAGGTCGGGCCGCCGTGCGCGGGTTATCGTTTCAGCCTGGTCCTGACGCCAGGTTTCAATATTTTTGTGGTGACCAGACCGTAAAACTTCGGGCACCGTGCGACCGTTCCATTCTTCTGGTCGCGTGTAGTGGGGATATTCCAAGATCCCCGTTTCGAAACTTTCTTCTGTTAGAGAATCAGCGCTCCCCATCACACCTGGGAGCAGCCGGACAACCGCATCGAGAACCGTAATCGCCGCAGCTTCACCACCGGACAGAACAAAGTCACCGACGCTGACCTCATCCATATCCCAAGCCTCAATCACCCTCTGGTCGACACCTTCATAGCGTCCACAAAGCAGGGTCACACCGTCAGCCTTAGCCAAAGTCCTCGCCGTGGCCTGATCAAAAAGGCGTCCACGCGGGGTTAAATATATCAACGGCCGGCCGTCGGAATGGGCCTGATGAAGAGCGGCATCAATAACGTCTGGCCGCATCACCATACCGGCGCCGCCACCAAAGGGAGTGTCGTCGACGGAGCGGTGTTTATCGCTCGCAAAGTCCCGAATGTCCACAGTTTCAAGGCTCCACAGGCCGTCTGTAGCGGCCTTGCCAGCAAGCGACGCGCCCAGCGGGCCGGGGAACATTTCGGGGAACAGGGTTAAGACCGACGCTTGGAACTGTGCGGTTGTACTCATGGTGTGTCGTCCTCGGACGGTTCGTCTTCCGCCGACGCCAGTGCCGAAGCCGTAACCACCATGAGCCCGGCGGCGATATCCAGCTTGGGCACGGCCGCCGACGTGAATGGCACCAGCACTGTGCGGCCATCCTCCAGACGCAGGTCGACCATATCGCCCGCTCCGAAATCGTATATGGCACTCACTGTTCCGCATTCTCGACCTGTTTCGTCCTCAACCGTAATGCCAACCAAGTCAGCATGATAAAATTCGTCTTCGTCTTCTGTTTCGGGGAGCGCCGTGCGCGCCACGTAGAGGTTTTGACCCTTTAACACTTCAACCTTGGTGCGATCTTCCACACCCTTGATGCGACCAATCACAACTCCTTTGGCCTCACCCGTAATCTTTAACTCCAGCCTCGACCCTTCATCAGTCGTGAGCGGCCCATAGGCGGCGACATCTTCCGGTTCAGCGGTGAAACTCTTGATGCGTACATCGCCCTTAAGGCCGCGCGCACCAACAATGACACCAAGACATACCCGTGTGTCGCCAGCAGACATCACTCACGACCTAGCCATTAAGCGTCCGCTTTTTCCTCAGCCGGTGCTGCATCTTCTGCAGAAGCGTCGTCAGCCTTTACTTCTTCTGCAGGCGCTTCTTCGGCTGGTGCTTTAGGCTCTGGTGCTGGCGCCTCAGCTTCGGCCGCAGCGGCTTCAGCAGCTGACTTGGCGGCTTCCTCTGCTTCACGCAGACGCTCCTGGGCTTTGGCCTTTGGCTTGTCTTGTTTAGTTTGCTCAGGAATGGGTTGAGCTTCAAGAATGCCAGCCTTGGCGAGGAAACGATGTACCCGGGTGCTCGGCAGTGCGCCTAGGCCCAACCAGTGACGGATACGCTCTTCCTTTAGGATGACACGATCTTTGTGGTCACTCGGCAGGACAGGGTTGTACGCACCAAGCCGTTCAATGAAACGACCGTCGCGCGGCGAGCGGCTGTCAGCTACTACGATCCGGTAGTACGGACGCTTTTTGGCCCCACCCCGGGATAAACGAATACGAAGACTCATACGTCTTGCTCCTTGTTGATCGAAATTTGATTAATCTGTTTCTGTTGCATGGTTTGTTATCGCCCCCGAAAAGGCAGGCCTTGCGGCATGCCTCCGGGAAGGCCTCCACCAAGACCTGCCCCTGGCATTCCGCCGCCAGAGAACATTCCTGCGAGACCCTTCTTCTTCATCTGTTTCATCACCGTTGCCATCTGCTGATGCTGCTTAAGCAGACGGTTGACATCTTGCACGGCCATTCCCGACCCCGAGGCGATGCGCTTCTTACGTGATGCCTTGATCAACGCAGGCTGACGGCGCTCTTTGGGCGTCATCGAGAGAAGCATGGCTTCCTGGCGCTTGATCATTTGGGGGTCAACGTCAGCTTGCTTGATCTGTTTGGCCATCTTACCCATACCCGGCAACATGCCGAGCAGGCCTTTCATATCGCCCATCTTTTGCAACTGACGCAGTTGGGACAAAAGGTCATTGAGATCAAACTGACCTTCCATCATACGTTTGGCGAGGCGCTCCGCCTCTTCTTCATCAACGGTCTCGGCCGCCTTCTCAACAAGGCTGACAACATCGCCCATTCCAAGAATGCGGCCGGCAATCCGCTCCGCGTGGAAGGCCTCCATAGCGTCGGTCTTTTCACCAACACCCATCACCTTGATCGGCACGCCGGTGACGGCGCGCATGGACAACGCCGCACCACCCCGCGCATCACCATCTACCCGCGTGAGTGCGATGCCCGTGATGCCAACTTTTTCTTGGAACGCAGTGGCCGTGGCAACGGCGTCCTGACCAGTCATAGCGTCAGCGACAAGCAGCGTTTCAACCGGAGACACTGCATTGCGTACTTGCGCCACCTCCTCCATCAACACGTCATCGATGGTTGTGCGGCCAGCGGTATCCAGAATGACAACGTCAAAGCCACCCTTGCGGCCTTCGTCCATGGCACGCTTGGCGATATCGACGGGCTTCTGGCCATTTACAATCGGCAAAGAGATAACATCGGCCTGCTGACCTAGGGCCGCCAATTGCTCCATGGCGGCGGGGCGGTAGACGTCCAAAGACGCCATCAACACACGTTTCTTTTCTTTAGTTTGCAGATACCGTGCGATCTTGGCGGTGGTTGTCGTTTTACCAGAGCCCTGAAGACCGACCATTAGGAACGGAACCGGCGGGGCGGCGTGGAGATTTAAGTCTGCGGCAGACTCCTCTTCGCCCGCCAACATCTCAACCATGCAGTCGTGGACGATCTTGATGACCATCTGGCCCGGAGTAACGGATCGGATGACCTGTTCACCGACGGCTTTCTCCGTTGCCTTTTCGACGAAATCTTTGACAACAGGCAGAGCAACATCAGCTTCAAGTAAGGCAACACGGACCTCACGCATAGCCGCGCGTACGTCATCTTCCTTCAGTGCGCCTCGCTTGGTGAGGGCATCGAAGACCGAGCCTAGACGTTGTGACAGACCGTCAAACATGCGCTACGAAACGTCCCGTTAGCGAGATCCTGTTGGCCCAACGAGAAACGCGCCAGTGCGCGAACCCTCGCGGACTGGCGGACCCCCTCGAGAGCAGGATGCCCGAAGAAAAGTGAATCCTGTGCCTGACCTATTTCGACCAGACGGGCGGGATTTAAGGGGCTGGCGGCGGTGAGTCAAGAAAATCTGCGAAAAAAGATGGATTCCGGCTGATCGCCGACGCTGGACTTTGGCCCCTTCAGACCCATATAAACCGCCCATGACAACCAGTTCCACCATAGAGGGCTTGCCCTTCCGCAAAATGCACGGTCTCGGCAACGATTTTGTCGTGCTGGACGCGCGTGCGCGTCCTTTGGAAATGGGCGAGAGCCAAGTGCGGGCCATCGCTGACCGCCGCACGGGGGTTGGCTTTGACCAGCTACTGATCATCGAGCCAGCACAATCGGGTGGCGACGCCTTCATGACCGTGCGCAACGCCGACGGCGGTATTGTTTCGTCCTGCGGAAATGGCGCCCGCTGTGTCGCGGCCGTGGTCATGGACGATCTCGACAAGGATGAGATCACACTGGAAACGCTGGCCGGACCAACCACAGCGTTTAGAGCAGATCGCGATTTGATCGCCGTTGACATGGGACCAGCAAAACTCGATTGGCAGGACATTCCCTTGGCGATGGAGGAAAACACGGCCCATCTTGATCTTGTAGTGGGCACGCTCTCCAATCCGGTCGCCGTGAACATGGGCAACCCTCACGTGGTGTTCTTCGTCGATGACACTGACGATGTAGACCTGTCCCAGTTCGGACCGACAATCGAAAGCCATGCGTTGTTTCCGCAGCGTACCAATGTTGAGGTTGCGCACGTCTTGGACAGAGCCCATGTGCGGATGCATGTATGGGAACGCGGCGTAGGTATTACCCAAGCCTGCGGAACCGGTGCGTGTGCCGTTGCTGTTGCCGCCGCTCGGCGAGACATGACGGACCGCGCGGTCACAGTAACACTCGATGGCGGTGACCTGCACATCCTGTGGCGGGATGACGGCCATGTGGTCATGACCGGACCGGTGGCAGAAACATTCTCAGGTGTTCTTGACCGGGAATTGCTGACATGACCGCACAAAACAGATTAAAGCCGAAGGTGGTCAGCTTCGGCTGCCGGTTGAACACATATGAATCTGAAGTGATGCGACGCCACGCAGAAAAAGCAGGCCGCAAAAACGCGATCATTGTGAATACCTGTGCCGTTACGCAAGAAGCTGAACGCCAGGGTAGGCAATCTCTACGACGCTTACGGCGAGATAATCCCGACGCGGAAATCATTGCTACCGGGTGCGCAGTGCAATTGAATCCTGAGTTTTATGCGGCGATGCCTGAGATCGACCGTGTTCTCGGTAATGAACACAAGATGAAGGCGCAGAGTTTTGCGCCTGACAACCAAACGCCCCTATTGGTGAGCGACATTATGACCGTGCAAGAGACGGCGTCGCATTTGGTTGAAGGTTTTGACGGCAGAACGCGGGCGTTCGTTCAGATTCAACAAGGCTGTGACCATCGCTGCACTTTCTGCATCATCCCATTCGCGCGAGGCAACAACCGCAGTGTGCCGATGGGACGGTTGTTTGACGAAGTGCGTGATCTTGTTGCTGCCGGCCACAAAGAGATTGTTTTGACCGGTGTCGACATCACCGGCTATGGCGGCGATTTACCTGGCGCGCCCACGCTCGGCCAAATGGTCAAGCGCTTGCTTGCCGCGGCTCCGGAACTGCCCCGCCTGCGTTTGTCATCTCTTGATCCGGCAGAGGCTGACGAAGATCTCTTTCATGTCATTGCCAATGAGCCCCGCCTTCTGCCGCATTTTCATATATCCGCTCAAGCTGGCGACGATGTCATTCTCAAACGGATGAGACGCCGCCACCTTCGTAAAGACATCATTGCTTTTTGCGAACGTATTCGGGCGATTCGGCCAGACGCCGTGTTCGGCGCGGACATCATTGCCGGCTTCCCGACCGAAACCGATGAACAGTTTGCAAACACGTTGGCACTCGTTGATGAGGTTGGCTTTACCCATCTGCATGTTTTTCCTTACTCAGTACGCGAAGGCACCCCGGCCGCCCGTATGCCCCAGATCAACAAGGCGGTCATTAAGGACCGGGCAGCTCAACTACGCGCAGCGGGCAAGAATGTTTTGGGCACCTTTCTAGAAGGTCGCGTAGGCAGCACAGCTTCGGTGCTAATGGAAGACGGTGGGATCGGTAACAGTGAACACTTTGTTCCGGTGCGCGTGTCCCCGGACTACGAGCCAGGAACGTTGATTGACGTCACCATCGCGTCGACAACCGACGGCCAGTTGATCGCCGCTTAAACGGTGTCTGACCCCTCTTCTTCTGAGCCTGATAAGAAAGTCGGTTGGCTTGGCCGGCTTACAGCTGGCCTGCGTAAATCATCAGCGAAACTGGTTGATGGTATCGGCGATCTCGTCACCAAACGTAAGCTGGACGACGACGCCCTTGCGGACCTGGAAGACCTCCTCATCACCGCGGACCTTGGCGCTGCCACCGCCGCGCGGCTGACTAGCAATCTGGCCAAGACCCGTTTCGGGAAAGACGTCACGGAGGACGAGGTGCGCACCGCGTTCGCAGAGGACATCGCTGAGACTCTCGCCCCAGTCGCCGCGCCTCTGGGCATCGACTCTTCTAAGAAACCGTTTGTCATTCTGGTGGTGGGCGTGAACGGTGCTGGCAAGACAACGACCATCGGAAAACTCACCAAGCAGTTCCGCGACGAAGGACATGCTGTCACACTTGTTGCGGGAGATACGTTTCGCGCCGCAGCCGTTGAACAATTGCAAGTGTGGGGTCAACGTACCGACACCCCTGTTGTCGCCCGTGAAACCGGTGCCGACGCCGCGGGCCTGGCATTTGATGCTCTCAATGACGCCGAAAAACGCGCGGATGACATTCTTTTGATAGATACGGCTGGCCGTTTGCAAAACAAAGACAACCTCATGGCCGAATTAGCCAAGATCGTCCGCGTGATCAAAAAGAAGGATGAGACGGCGCCCCACGCCGTTCTGCTGGTCTTGGATGCCACGGTTGGACAAAACGCACATTCCCAAGTTGAAGCGTTTCAGGACATCGCCGGTGTTACCGGCTTGGTCCTTACTAAAGTTGATGGCACGGCTAAAGGTGGCGTGGTTGTTGCCCTGGCCGAGAAGTTCGGCCTCCCCGTTCATTACCTAGGCGTCGGCGAAGGGGTAAACGATCTCCGGCCGTTTACGGCGAAGGACTTTGCCAAGGGCCTGCTGGGGCTCTCGTAAGGTAAGGCCGAGTTTGGTTTTGTGGCGTGATGTAGCAAGACGCCAACAGCCATTGCAGATTCAAACCGACACTTGCTTCCTCCGGCGCCCCCCAGGTGTAGGTGACATTGCGATCTTTTTGTCCGCTGGCGCGCTCGACGATGTACATCACAAAGACATCGTTGGTGAAACCAGACGCGACGTTATTCATAGCCCAGTCCACATTACGGAGCCTGATGCCAATCTGCCGGTCTGGCTTCTCCTCAGTTGGTCGGGACACGAAGTGCGTTCCACCCTGATCATGTATGGGGAGAGGGTAGAAGTTTTCTTTTTTCCCCCGCTCACCGCTAAACGACATGTTGCAGGTGAAATGCCGCGCTTTGAGTTGTTTGTGCAGCACCTCCGGCTCTGAGTTTACTTGAACATCGTCTGAGACTCGCCGAATGACATTGCCCTTCCATAGGGCGCGATCACTGAGCATCATTTGATAGTCCACATAAACCGTTTCGCCCCGCTCCTCATACACGCAAGCTTTGTCTTTCATTTTTGCGTGGTAGCCTCCGACCGATTGCCGCCAGAACAAATCGCATTGAGGAAAGTTTGTAAGATCATCAAGAGAAAGACTGTCTAACACAGAGATGTCTTCATGGCCTTTCAAGTAGGGCCTGCGATCAAAACCCGCAAAAGCATGGAGTTTTATGCGGATTGCATCTTGGGCTTCATCTATATGGAACGAGTAAATACGTGGATGCCAGCGGTCCTGTTCGTACCAATAATCCAAAATAAAAAATGCATTCTCACCAAAGCGATCGTTGGGGATGCGACGCACTTCAGACAGCACGCGCTCATGCCGAGTGTCTTCGGGCAACTCCAGTCTGTTGTCGAAATACACCTGCTCCATGTTGTCGTAGGTACCAGGGAACAGTTCGCTGATAATCATTAGGTCGCGTTGGAGGGGTGGTTGATCTTGCGCTGCCGCCGACCCGGTGGAAAACGACAGAACAATAAAAATGGAAATGATTTGACGCATGATCGCACCTTCAATTCTCGATACCAATACAGTATCTCGGGCAAGTAACGCAGAATATAGGCTATGGCGCCATACCTTTTACCTTCGGGCAGAGGCGGCCGGAACTGTTTGGAGATGTCCCCAAAAATGAAAAAAGGCGGTGCCAATACACCGCCTTCCGATAGAAGTTAAGGACCCCACCCTTAGGTAGCGACATCTAAACTCCCACCTCGGCCTGGAGGCGGTGAGGAGCTACACTCCTTATCATCTTCGTCATCCCGGTAGCCCCCCGAACCTGGTCTGCCACATTATTGACGGCAGCTTGATTATTGGCCGATTAGCTACATTGGGCAGAGTTGCAGATTTTATTCAGGAGGTTCGACCTCTGCGCTGCAAGAGCAGACTCGACGGTGGGTTCAATAGCCATGGAATTTCTAATGTAAAAACATCGGCTTAAAAATCTATTTGGCTAGGCCCAGTAGATGGGGTGTTTCAAATCAAAAACACACTGTACCGGAAAAGGTTTCAAACATTTCCGGTGGTCGGTTGAGACCCCACAACCCCATGACAATGCTTGTATTTCTTGCCCGAGCCGCAAGGGCATAACTCGTTTCTAGCGACCTTGCCCCAACTTGCCGGATTCTTCGAGTCGCGATCTTTGGGATTGACGCGTGGCATAGCCCGCTGCTGCCCGATTTCGTCGATCCGCTTGCGGCGCGTTTCTTTTTGCTCCGGTGTAAGCGGCCGACTCTGCAGGGGTCCCGCAGGCTTAAGCTGGTCTGCTGTCGGTTCAACCTGGATCTCGACCCGGGATAATATTTCGGTGACGCGTTCGCGAAGACCTTCCAGCATCTCCTGGAACATCGAAAATGATTCTTTTTGATATTCAAGAAGTGGTTGCTTCTGGGCGTATGACCGAAGGTTTATGGACCCACGCAGAAAATCCAATTGTTGCAGATGGTCGCGCCAACCCGCATCGATCATCTGTAATACCAAACTCTTCTCAACACGACGCATAACGTCCGTTCCGACGTTTACACTTTTCTCAGCCATCTTTCTATCTGATGCTTCAATCAAGCGGTCTTGAATCTCTTCGTTGGCAATTCCTTCTTCCTCCGCCCACTCGGCATAAGGGAGATCAAGTCCCAGTAGGCGTAAACTTTCCTCATGCAGAAGATCGATATCCCATTGTTCCGCCATAACCTGTTCGGGTAGAGCGCGGGCAACCAGGTCTTCAACGACCTCGTGGCGCATATCCGTGACGAAATCAGATACGTCCTCGGAAGACATTACTTCCTTACGTTGATCGAAGATCGCCTTGCGCTGATCGTTCATCACGTCGTCGTACTGCAAAAGGTTTTTACGGATATCAAAGTTGCGCGCTTCAACCTTCTGTTGCGCTTTTTCAATCGCCTTGTTGATCCACGGGTGAATAATCGCCTCACCCCGCTCCAGACCAAGGCGTTGCAGCATGCTGTCCATGCGTTCTGATCCAAAGATTCGCATGAGGTCGTCTTGTAGAGACAAGAAGAATCTCGAGGAACCAGGGTCACCCTGGCGACCGGAACGACCACGTAACTGATTGTCTATGCGGCGACTCTCATGACGTTCGGTGCCAAGTACAAATAGCCCGCCCGCTTCTAGCGCGATATTTCTTTTTTCTTCAACTTCGTCACGAATGGCCTGCTTCTCAGAGCCGGGCAGAGGCTTGCCTTGAGCCTTTTCTTTTTCTTCAATTATGAAGTCAGGATTGCCACCCAGCTGAATGTCTGTGCCCCGACCCGCCATATTTGTTGCGATTGTAACCGACCCAGGAACACCCGCCTGAGCAATAATGTGCGCTTCGCGTTCGTGTTGCTTAGCGTTCAGCACTTCAGCTTTGACTTTTTGTTGCTGTTTTAACAGCTTTGCGAGCTGCTCTGATTTCTCAATCGATACTGTACCGACCAGGACAGGCTGCCGGCGCGCATGACACTCTTCGATAAGTTCAATGATCGCCTCATTTTTTTCTTCTTCTGTGCGGTAGACTTCATCATCAGCGTCGATGCGCGCTTGCGGAAGGTTTGGTGGGATTGCGATAACTTCTAATCCGTAAATCGACCCAAACTCTTCTGCTTCGGTCATCGCAGTCCCCGTCATACCCGCTAGCTTGGGATACATGCGGAAGTAATTTTGATACGTGATTGAGGCGAGTGTTTGATTCTCATTTTGCACAGAGACATTTTCTCTGGCTTCGATGGCCTGATGCAGACCATCTGACAATCTGCGACCTTCCATAACCCGACCGGTAAACTCGTCTATCAAATGAACGCGATCATCTCGGACAAGGTAGTGCACGTCTTTTTGGAACAAATGATGGGCACGTAGCCCCTGGTTTACGTGATGGATCAATGAAATGTTCTGAAGGTCATACATATTACCTTCGGTGAGAATGCCCTTCTCTCTCAGAAGATTTTCAGCATGCTCTGCACCTTCGTCGGTTAGCGCAATGGATCGCACCTTCTCGTCTTTCTCGTAATCTTCTTCAACCAACAAAGGTATGATTTTGTCGACCTTGTCGTACAGATCGGTTTTGTCTTCTGATGGCCCCGAAATGATGAGCGGTGTTCGTGCTTCATCAATCAGGATGGAATCAACTTCGTCGACAATCGCGTAGGCAAACTCACGCTGCACCATATCACCGAGAGCATACTTCATGTTGTCGCGTAAATAATCAAAACCGTACTCATTATTGGTGCCATACGTCACATCGCAAGCGTATGCCGCGCGACGTGCGTGATCATCCATGCCGCTCTGGATGCAGCCCACAGTTAAGCCAAGGAATCGATAGATCTGCCCCATCCATTCTGCGTCACGATTAGCCAAATAGTCGTTGACAGTTACGACGTGCACGCCCTTCTCTTCGAGCGCATTCAAATAAACCGGCAGCGTGGAAACGAGGGTTTTACCTTCGCCGGTACCCATCTCGGAAATTTTACCGTTGTGGAGAACCGCCCCGCCCATAATCTGAACATTGAAATGACGCTGCCCGAGGGTTCGCTTTGACGCCTCTCGGACCGTGGCAAAGGCCTCGACCAAGATATCGTCTAGGGATTCCCCTTCTTTGATACGGGACTTAAGCCAGCCCGTGCGCGCACGCAGGGCTTCATCGTCAAGAGCCTCAAGTTCAGGCTCTAGGGCGTTGACGGCGTCAACGACCGGTTTCATTTGCTTGACGAACCGGTCCGCTGCGGTCCCAAACAGGCGTTTGGCGATTGCGCCGAACATGGACACCTCGGCTTGGGGTTAAAAGAAAGCGCACCTTAAGAAGGTGCGCGCCGAAGACATAGGAACCTGACCGCCTGCTGTCAACGACAGGAAGGCGGAATCTCTATGTTTTCTAGGGTTTCGGCCCTTTCTTCCGAATATAACAAACTGGACCCTGACGGCCTGCTGTGCGAATAACCAGCCATAATTCAGGATTAAAAGCTATGGCCCATCCCCCTTCACCCTTTGCACCAGACCATTTCCCCACTTTACCGCGCGTTCCTGGTGTGCGGTTGTCAGCCTGTGAAGCAGGCGTGCGCTATACCGGCCGACTTGACCTGATGCTTGCTGAGTTTACACCAGACACGGTGGTTGGCGGTGTCATGACGAAGTCGACCACAGCCGGGGCTGCGGTCGATTGGAACCGAACCGCTCTAAAAAATGGCAGCGCCCGGGCCCTTGTTGTAAATGCTGGAAATGCAAATGTGTTCACCGGGCAACGGGGCCGGGACGCGGTCGAGAAAATAGCAGATGCTGTATCGGAGGCGATCAACTGTGATCAAAACGACGTCTTCGTGTGCTCGACGGGCACCATTGGCGAATATCTGCTTGAAGATCGAATCACCGCAAAGATTAATGACCTAAAGTCCGCGCTTGCAAATGCCGCCTGGGAGCAAGCTGCCTCAGCAATTATGACCACTGACACATACCCGAAAGGCGCGGTAAGGACCGCGGAGATTGATGGCACGACTGTCACTCTGGTTGGTATTGCCAAAGGCTCAGGGATGATTGCCCCGGATATGGCGACAATGTTGTCTTACGTCATGACTGATGCCGTGCTGTCTCCCGAAGTCGCGCAAAATGCCATCGCTCACGGAGCGAATAAGAGCTTTAACGCCATCACCATTGATAGCGATACGTCAACGTCTGACACTTTGCTGCTATTTGCGACCGGTCAAGCCGATCATGCTCCGGTCACTGAGATCGGTGAGCTAAAAATACAGGCGTTTGAAGCGGCCTTAGATGACCTATTGATTGACCTTGCCCATCAAGTTGTCAAAGACGGTGAAGGGGCACAAAAATTTGTCGAGATAAGAGTCACCGGTGCAGAGAGCGACGATGCGGCACGCCGTATGGGCTTGGCCATAGGCAATTCACCCTTGGTGAAAACAGCCATTGCGGGGGCCGATGCCAACTGGGGCCGGATTGTCATGGCGATTGGTAAGGCGGGTGAGAAAGCAGACCGTGACAAATTGGCAATTGCGATCGGCGGGTTTCAAATCACGAAGGATGGGGAGCCAATTCCTGGTTACGACGAAACACCTGTGACAGAGCACATGCAGGGCCGTGACATCGCATTAGAAATTGACGTTGGGATTGGTGACGGTCAGGCAACGGTGTGGACCTGCGACCTGACGCACGGCTATATCGACATCAACGCAGATTACCGCACCTGATGATAACCACCAGTTCGACCAAGATTGTCACGGTCGTGGCCGCCGCGCTAATTAGGCCGGACGGCGCTATTCTTCTGACCCAACGTCCCGATGGCAAATCTATGGCGGGGCTTTGGGAATTCCCAGGCGGCAAACTAAAAGCAGGTGAGACACCTGAGCAAGCGCTTGTGCGCGAGCTGCAAGAAGAATTGGGTGTGTCGATTGAACTGGGCGATTTAGAACCGCTGACCTTCGCGTCACATGGTTATGACTCTTTTCATCTCCTAATGCCGCTATACGTTTGCCGTGCATGGAAGGGCAACATTACACCGCAAGAGAATCAGGCAGCAACTTGGGTCAAACCAGACTTATTGACCAACTACCCTATGCCGCCGGCAGACCTGCCGCTCATCCCCCTTCTTCAACAGGGTGTTTAACGGCGTTGCCTCCAGGCTTTGCCATCCTTAGAGTACCCACATGCCTGCGGAACCAACAGCTGCCCTCATCGTCATCGGCAATGAAATACTGTCGGGGCGCACACAAGACGCCAACATCCAATTTTTAGCGACCAGTTTAGGCAAACTCGGTATCCCGCTGTGCGAGGTCCGAGTCATTCCGGATATCGAAGAAGAAATCGTGGACGCCGTTAATACTCTGCGAGCAACCCACTCTTGTGTATTTACGACGGGTGGAATTGGGCCAACACATGACGATATTACTGCTGCAGCCATCGCAAAGGCTTTTGGTGTGCCGTTAGAACGGCATCAGCCTTCCGTCGAGAAAATGAGAAAATTTTACAGCGCCCGACTCAACGAAGCGCGCCTCAAAATGGCCGACCTGCCCAAAGGCGCTGAGCCAATTGAAACGCGCGCAACTTCAGCACCTGGCATTCAAATAGAGAATGTTTTTGTTCTGGCCGGCGTACCCAGCATTGCACGCGCCATGTTTGACTCCGTCGCACCATCCTTGACCCGTGGCGCCCCAGTGTTGTCTCGATTTGTCGAGACCCACCTCGGCGAAGGTGACATAGCGGATGCATTGACGACGATTCAAAATGAACACCCACATGTGGATTTGGGAAGCTATCCTTTCTTTCGGGGCAGGCGTATTGGGCTCAGCGTTGTCGCGAAAGGCTCCGATAAAAGTGACATCGATATTGTTATCGATAAGGTCGCAGCAGCAATTCGTGACCTGGGCCATGACCACAGCGTTGATGTGCAAATCGACGATTGAGCTATGAATTTGGTCCGATCTTGCGCACGATCTGGTGCGTGACCATGACCCTCGACACTCCGAACTAAATTTTACCGTTCATTCCTGAAGAATAATCGAAGAATTGGCGTTGCGATCTAAGCGCTCAACCGGTACCTAGACTAATGCAATGCCCGCCTGGCGGAATTGGTAGACGCAACGGACTTAAAATCCGTTGTCCGAAAGGGCGTGCCGGTTCGAGTCCGGCGGCGGGCACCACTTTCTCAACCGAGATCGCGTGTGACACCATGAGCCTGCCCAATGGCATTCCAAAGGTTGATGCGCTCCACCTCAGCAGTGATCTGCCGGGATTCAGCGCTGCCCTTGGGCAAGCGTGGACGGACACTGGCTTTGTTGCGGTGACCAATCACGGCATAGACACAACCGTCATTGAAGGCTGCATTAACGCCGCCCGAGATTTCTTCGCTCTGCCAGATGCCGTCAAAAAGAAATACTACTTAGACGGAGGAGGTGGACAGCGCGGCTACACCCCCTTCGGCATAGAGACAGCGAAAGGCTTTCAGACACCTGACCAAAAAGAATTTTGGCACGTCGGACGCGACACGACGGATAGCCAAGACTTAACAGAGATCTTGCCTGATAATATTTGGCCCGAGGAGTGCCTTGAATTCAAGGCGGCTTGCCAAAAATTCTACGACGCTATGGACAACCTTGGTCGGCGCCTCTTGTCTGCGGTCGCCGTCTATCTTGACAAGGCACCCAATTACTTTGAGCCCCGCGTCGCAAACGGCAACAGCATTTTGCGATTACTGCACTACCCACCCACAGCATCCAACGTCTCTGGAGAGCGGGCCGCACCGCACGAAGACATCAACGTGATTACACTGTTGGTTGGCGCGGATCAGGCCGGCCTTGAGGTTTTGCGGCGCGATGGCAAGTGGATTCCAGTACATACGGAGTCAGATACAATTGTGTGCAACGTGGGCGATATGTTGCAGCGGTTGACGAACCATGTTTTGCCAAGCACCACTCACCGTGTCGTCAGAGAGGTTAACGATGGATCCGGATGGTCTAGATATTCTGCACCGTTTTTTCTCCACTTTGCGCCGGACGTGGAGATTGCGACGCTGTCAAACTGCGTGACAGACCAAAACCCTAATCGCTATCCCGATACGATTACGGCTCAAGAATTTCTTGAAAAACGGTTGGCAGAGATAGGATTAACCTAGCCATTCATCATTTCTAACCGCATGCTATTCAAAGACTGCCGGTACAGAGTCAAAGATATCATCATTTGTTTTCTCGGGGCTTGGGAACGATGATTTTGAATGGGCCAGACCTAGGTCCAGAAACATCTCGCATAGCTTGAAAGCAACGACACCTGGATTAATCACCGGTACGGGCATACGGTCATGCAAATAGGCATGGCTTTGATGCATGGTCGTGGATCCAAGTATCAGGACATCAGCTCCATCTTCTTGGATAGCCGCATGACCTGCGGATTCGAGCTTTTCAAAAACGATGTCTTCCTTGCCAACAAGCAACTCTTGCGTATCCGGCCGCACACCGATCGCTCGAATAGAGGCACACCGGTGTTCCAAACCCTCCTCCTTGAGAGTCTTTTCATACATATGCACCCACTCTTCCCACATGGTGAGCACACTGAATGTCTTTCCCAGCATGCAAGCCGTCAGAAATGAGGTGTGGCAGGGACCAAATACAGGGATTGATAAGCGGGAGCGCAGACCCTTTAGACCGCTGTCGGACATCGAGTTAATGCAAACTGCTGAGAAACCTTCGCCTTCAGCCTTAGCGCCGGCCGCCATGACGAATGCATCGGACAGTACAGCGTCATAGTAGCTATCCAGTATGTTGGCACCGCTCTGAGTACCGACCCACTCGTATTCGATATCCGGCCGAGATAAGGCTGGTGGCATTTGCTGTTTAAAAAGTTCGATCGCCTCCGGCGGCATTGGCACAGGGAGAATCATCTTTATGCGCTTGGTCATCAAATCTCTCCTTTGCGCGATCGCTAGAATTTCCGAATGGTAATATTATCTATTTTCTCCAGCTTGGCTTCTGCGCCAGAGCGTTTGTAGTAAGGGTCATCGACTGGATCACGGGCGGGAAGATTGCCGTCGCGTGGCCGCCCAGGTTTTTCACGCCCGTTGCCATGCCCTTCTACCAAAGAAATGATTTCTTCAGCATGAGCCTTTGGCACCACCACAACGCCGTCTTCATCACCGAGAATAAGATCGCCTGGATTGACGATAACGCCGCCGCATATAGCCGGCGTATTGATCCAACCGGGATACTCCATACCTCGAGAGAGAGAGACCGTACCACGACAGAAAACAGGGATACCTTCTCGTTTGCGAATGACTTCCCCGGTTAAGACATACCCGTCCGCAACAATGCCTGCGGCCCCCATTTCCTTTAGACCGTTGGCCATGCTGGCTCCAAGGCATGCGGCGCTTGCCTGGCCACCCGCATCGATAACAACCACGTCGCCCGGCTTAACGTACTTTCCGACCAGTTGGGCCATATAGACATCGTCCGTCTGCTCTGGGCGGACAGTTACAGCGGGACCGCAAATGCGCCACTCGCGCTCTAGCGGCTTGATGCCCACATCCATCACGTAGCGTGGACCGACCCGGCAGCCGACGATACAAAAATAAAGATAAAGCGCTCGCTCAATTAGAGCTGGATCGGGACGTTCAAAATCTGTGACGATTTCATACAAAGACATATCAAAAAGCCTCTCAATCCAGAACGGCGGTGGCGTGTGTTTCTAACATTGCGCCAGGAAGATAGAGGCTGGCAACACCCACGCCAGTTGCTGCTGGCATCGCCGCTCCTGAATCTTTGTAAATTTTATCGCGCACCCATGACGCCTCACTGAGAGCGGGCGAATTCGTAGTGAAATTAATTTCGCTGACCACATGACGAAGATCCGCATCGCATTTCGCCAAAACAAATTGGAGTCGTTCATAGATACACCGTATCTGTGCTTCCATGTCGTTTTCACCGACCAAATTAAAATCGTCATCCGCTGCCAATAGGCCAGACAGGTAAATCGTCTTCCCCGCTTTGACCGCATAGCTTAGTCCAAACCGTTCCTCCAACTTCGGAAATACTGGAATTACGTTCTCATGCCGCGCCATAGATATGCTCCCGAATAACTAGTAGGGCGCGTCGAGCCTACCAGTGATTGACGCATGATTCAGCCGGACAGCTCCGCTGTCGCCTGAATCTCCAGCATTGCCCCCGGCAAGTACAGCGCCGACACCTGAACTGCTGTCGCCACGGGCGCGGCCGCACCAGCTGCCTTGTAAATTTCGTCTCTTACGCCAGACGCGGCTGCCAAGGCCTGCATGTCCGTTGTAAAGCTGATCTCGCTGACCACATTCACCAACGTGCAATCTGCTTTCGCCAGCACCGCTGACATACGCTCATATATGCGCCGGATTTGTGCGGCCATGTCGCCCTCACCAAAGACCTTAAAGTTGTCGTCTGCAGATAGGATTCCAGCCATGTGAAGGGTCGGCCCGCTTGACCGGATGAGGTAACTCATCCCAAATTTTTGCTCGAGTTCAGAATTGACTGAGATGACATTGTCGGCATGCGCCATGATGGAGGCCTCACACTGGATTGAATATTGATCGACAGCGTCGCAAGATCGTCACCTAAAGAAAAGCCCCCGTAGCGAACTACGGGGGCATCCAAGTGTATCTGGAAAAAGTCCTAAGAGTTGGGCAGGCTCCCGTTACGCAGCTTTTTGTTCTGCGTTGGCCTCAATTCGTTTTGATACGGGGGTGCTACTGATCGAGATCATCCGAGGTTTCAATGCTTCTGGAACCTCTCGCTTGAGGTCGATATGCAACAGGCCATATTCCATAGTCGCGTCTGTAACTTTGATATGATCAGCGAGCTGGAAGCGGCGCTCAAAGGAGCGGCCGGCGATGCCACGATGGAGATAGGCGACACCCTCACTATCCTGCTCAATTTTTCCACTCACGGTCAGGGTGTTGTTCTCTACAACAACGTCAATGTCGTCTTGGCTAAACCCCGCGACCGCAAAGGTGATGCGATAATCGTCGTCTGAACCTTTGGCAATATTGTATGGGGGATAAGCCTGCACACTGTCTTGTCGAGTGGCCGCATCTAAAACACGGGTCAGGTTTTCAAAGCCAACCGACGCACGAAACAAAGGGGCAAGGTCTAAAGTACGCATAAGATATCCTCCTAAAGCGATATCAAGCGGCGTGGCACTGCGGCCCCAAAACGCACCGCAATGGTCACGCCTGGTTAAGTCAATGGTCGGACCCTGAAGCGGCATCCGACATCACTGAGATAGGGTGCAGAAAGAATCCTGCAAGGGGTATGAGTGAATTTTTTGAGGTATTATTATATAATAAAATCAATTATTTACGTAAATCCTGATTATAGATTCTTCCGGCTACTCTCCCGATGCCTCACGAGCCAACATTGCCCAGCGGCGCAACGATAACGCTTGAAAGACCCGTCGCGCGAAAAACGCGATAGCACGGCAAAATATATCCGATGTGATTAGCAGAAACGGCTATTCCAACAGCTCGTGACGCTTTTGTGTACATACAACTTCCGCAATCTGGCCATAACTGACTATCGAACCGGGCGGAATACGCAAGAGCGCCGACCAGACTTGTAACTGCTAAGCTGTCTATTTCAAGGGCACAGAAACCGGACCTGTGTTCTCGAATATTTGTTGAGACAAGCTTGCTGCCGATGAATGGTCTTGAATAAAGCGGCTTAACGGACAACGCCCTTTGGCGTCCGACGGCAGGTTGTCCAGGTCCTGGTCAATGAACTCTAAGCCACACAGTACTCAGTCAGACAACTAGAGAAGGGCATCACCATAGGGCTTGGATGCAACCCCTTAACGAATGGCAGGCTCAGCCCCTCGAGCTTTGTACTCACAGGGAGTCTTCGCCTCAGCTGACACCATTAAGTCACGTAGGCGTGAAGACCAGGATAAACCAGCATCATAAGCAGCGTCGAGAACACTGGCCGACTCCTCCAAAAGTTGTTCAGCGTGCTCAACCGTCCCATAAGAAAGAAATCGCTTAGGACTGACGTTGGCCCACCGCGTAAACAACCGCTGCATATAAAAAGGACTCAAACCAATGTGATCTGCAAAGTTCTCAAGGTTTGATTGGGACTCTCTGTGAAAAACCAAATACTCAATAGCCCGCTCGACTCGGTCGTAATCCCGGGCAGCATCTGGATTCATCTGTTTTTGGCGTCGCCTATCATCTTTGGGCATTCCCTGTCGTATGCCTATGAAAGCATACGGGCCGACCCGAGTCTTGCGGTCGCCCCTCAGCGTCACAAAATTTAAATGCGGTTCAGACCCCATCCTTAAAGGGCTGTGGCTCCATTTCCCGCTCATACACTTCATAGCTGGACACATTTGGTTCCTGCCATTCAGTGGGGGCTGTGAAATATTCTGGGAAGTTGGCTTCCGTATACTCCCGGATATGCTGTGGCAGGCCCTCGACACCTTCCTGCATGCGGCGCGTAACGGTCTTGTAAAACAGATGACCCGGCGTCATACCCATCAGCATCCACGGTAGCCATGGGGAAATACGCTGCCAAGACCCAGACGCTTGAACAGTTGTCTGCTTGGGGTCCATTAAATCAGAGAGGCGGGCATGAACTTGAATGGCTTCTAGAACTTGGGTGGTTTCACCATGCGACTCTCGAGGCCACTCTTCCGGTTGCAACACGGCGCGATGGGTCGTGTTAACACCAAAATCTACAATCGCGTTGTCACCCATAACCACCCAGGGGAACTTAAATGGATAGGTGACCTTTGTCGGGCCAACACCAAACGAATACGTCGGCGCCCATGTTGAATTCACAACATCGTTGTGAACCTGCACGACCTTGACGGTTTCATCAAGGAACGGGTTATGCCACTCGTCCATGACTTCACCGGTCTTGAGGTCGGTGTAATATGCAACTTCTTTGTGAAGCTTCTTCCAAGAGTAGTCACCGACCTGGTAGGTGCGGGTCATCCCAAAACCCTCATAGCCAAAAAGTGGCTCGAGACGCTTGTCTGGACCCACATAGGCCAACACTTCGCCTTTAAAATACCCACACGACTCGACGCCATCTTTGGTGTCGGACATCAATTTACAAAATGCCAGGGTGTTGTGCTCGGCACGTGCAGGATCAAAGGCGCCGTCGAAATCGAGGGCCGTGTCAAACCCGTTGGATTTAGCTTGCGCCGCTGAAGACGCAAGGCCAGCGGCAGAAGCGGCCAATCCGAGGCCTGCACCCAGCGCCTGGCGCCGTCCGACAAGAAAGCGATCAATAGAAGAGACGATCATGAATTGGTCCTTTTGTTATGAATGGCTCCCATATCCCTATTGTCACGCTAAAAGACAAACGGGCTATGTGTTGGGTCCGCGACATCCGCGCGATGGACAGTTACACTGGAAACCATGCTGACCATACGTTCTGCCGAAATTGAAGATGCTGCCCACATCGCCAATGTTCATGTCAAAACGTGGCTTGCCACATATGCCAGCATCATCCCTAAGGCTGAGTTACATGCCGTCACAAGAGAAAGCCGTTCAATTACCTGGGCTCGGATTATTGAGCGGGCACAAGACGACGCGCCGATCTTGGTTAGTGAGAATGAAGACGGCGAAATCGTGGGCTTGCTCAGCGGCGGCGGTATTCGATCTGTCATCCCCGGTCATGAGGCGGAAATCTCCAGCCTCTATATATTACCCGGTTTCCAAAAAGCTGGTGATGGACGCCGACGCTTTATGGCGGTTAGCAATCGCTTGTCCGGTGCTGGGTTTGAAGGTTTGGGTTCTGAAAAATAATCCTGCAACTGCGTTCTACAAACATTTTGGCGGATCATTGGTGTCCAGCCGCACCATTAGGTATGGCAGCGTAGACTTGGATTAGGTGGCTCATGGCCGGGCAGACATCCCGTCCCACGCATAGCAGACGTTAAGCGGAGCGATCGATACGTAACGAAGGCGTCGCGAACGGGGCGGGCCAGAGCGCCGGAAAAACATCACATGGCATGGGATCGCCATGGGCCAGGCCTGGGTCGACAATTGGCTGCGACCCTTTCTTGCGGACCGCATAATGGGCGTCATCTCCCGTGAAGCGGTAGGCGACCGCCCGGCGTCGCTGATCGGTGCAGTTGCCCGGTGCAGCGTGAAGTGTTCTCAAGTGATTAACTACAATGTCGCCAGGCTGAGTTTCATAAGCCACGATGTCGTGGGCGTTGCGGCTGGACTCGATGTCCGGCAGAGCTTCAAATTCATCTGTTTCGTAGGTGATTTTGGGGTCGAACCCGGTCGCTTGATAGAGAGTCCCGGACCGATGAGAGCCCTTTACCCATTCAACTGCACCTGATTCGATTGTCACCGGGTCCACAGCTACCCAAATGGAAATGAGCTGTTCACCGTCGGCATACATATAAGTCTGATCTTGGTGCCAAGGACTGCGCGATGGAGTTTGTGGTTCTTTAACAAACATTTGGTCCAGCATATGGACAGCGGTCTCAGAACGCATAAACGTTGCCGCAATTTCAGCCAATGGGCTGTCCAACAAAAACTGACGCATCGCGTCATCAAACGTCCACATGAAAACATCACCGGCGAACCGGCCAGGTGTGTCTGATGAATTGAAGTTTCGACCCTTTGGACCGGGCCGCTCTAAACATGAATCTATGCCCTGAGCCAACACATCGATCAGCGCACGATTAATCGCTCCACGAAGACAAATAACCCCGTCTTGATCGAATGTTTCACATTGTTGTGGCGTAATCGAAATAGGGGCCATACGTACCCTTAGTTAGGAGGGCCGGCTGGCGACATCGCGCCTCCGCGCCGGTCTTTGTCGCGATTTTTATCGGCGATGTTTTGACGTTCGGTCACGATCTCGTTGAGTTCACCAACCTTAACAGCAACATCCAAATCGACATCTTCACTGTCGGTGAGAAATATGGTCGGCACATCACATTGCCGACTTAAGGTAGTTACAGAGTCGACCAGACTACGCTCATTCGGTGTGTAACTTTTATGCACGCTACGCAGGTTTCCCAAAAACATAGTGGTCGGCGCTTTGATGAACGGGTCCGTCTTTTTAATATTCTCGGACATGAACTCAACTGAGATCATGGTCAGAGTGCAGCCCTCAAGGGTAAAGGCCGGTGCCATTCGGTGGCTGCCGTCGATTACCACTATTTCACCGGACAACTCGCCTTTGCGCAACGTTGCCAAAGATACGCGTTTTTCCTCGATTTCACGATAAATACCGATTGATCCATCATTGACGATAGAAGTCGCATTTTTAAGTTCACCCTGACGAAACAGTGGCGTTCCCTTGGGGTAATTAGCCACCTCAATTGCATTCCCATCGAGCGACTGAAACATAAAACTTAACCCTAATTGTCGGCCCTCGACCGACCCTGGGGACCGTGCCCCAGGGGTATTGTAAACGGGAGGCAGGGAGTCGACAAAGATTTATCCTCAAACTTAGGGGCATAGAAATCCCCGTGCATCTTGCTGTTGTGGCGCCCCTGAAGTAGTCCTGCTAAAAACGTAGAAAGGGGAATAAACGTTGCTGAATAGACTCTCAGCTTTTGTCGCCATTGTTGATGCCGTCAACGAATGGGTCGGGCGCATCGTCGCCTGGCTGACCTTAGGGTGCGTACTGACGTGCTTCTTGGTCGTCATCCTGCGCTATGGGTTCTCAATCGGGTTTCCTTGGATGCAGGAACTATACGTTTGGCAGCACGCTATCGTATTCATGGTTGGTGCTGGTTTCACGCTACTACACGGAGGACACGTCAACGTCGATATCGCCTACTCACATTTCTCACCAAAGACAAAAGCCTGGGTCGACATAATAGGGACACTGCTTTTCCTGTTGCCCTGGATGGCGGTATTGACCTGGACGTCATCACAATTCGTTCTCTCCTCCTGGGCAATTCTTGAGCCCTCTTCGCAGGCGAACGGGATGCCAGGCCTCTATATACTTAAGACTATGATTTGGGTGTTCTGTGGCGTGCTCTCGATTCAAGGCATCGCACTTATTGCAAGACGTCTTTTATATCTCAACGGGCGTGAGGAGCATGCTCCGGGCGCGGCCACTACAACACCGCATCAATCGGAAATTGGCGCGTGATGGGAGAAGTGCTTTCAGCCGCAATGTTTGTTGTAACCATTATGGTGGTGCTAGCCGGTTACCCAGTGGCCTTTACCTTAGCTGGAACAGCGCTGGCATTTGGTAGTTTAGGCATAGGGCTCGGACTATTTGAACCAAGCCTACTGACTGCACTGGCATCACGCTACTTCGGCACCATGACCAATGAGGTGCTCGTCGCTGTACCCCTTTTCGTATTCATGGGGGTCATGCTGGAAAGATCGAAGATCGCCGAGCAATTGCTTATGATCATGGGAGAGTTGTTCGGCGCTGTTCGCGGTGGTCTCGGGTTCTCAGTCATTCTAGTCGGCGCATTGTTAGCGGCATCAACCGGTATTGTCGGCGCGACCGTCGTGACGATGGGACTTCTCAGCCTCCCCGCCATGACACGGGCCGGATACGACCAAAGGTTATCGACGGGAGCCATATGCGCCTCAGGCACTCTGGGGCAGATCATTCCACCATCAACTGTCCTCATTTTTATGGGCGACATTTTGCAAGGGGCGAACCAGCAAGCCCAATTGGAGATGGGTAATTTCTCGCCCGACCCTCTGTCCGTCGGACAATTGTTCGCCGGCGCAATTCTACCTGGCTTGATGCTTGTTATCCTCTACATGGTGTGGATTGGATTCCGAGCGATCACCGACCCAGACTCCTGCCCAGCCCTAGAACTGGACCCGGCGCAACGGGCAACCCTGCCACGACGCGTCCTTGGTGCTTTGGTTCCACCACTGGTGCTTATTTTTGCGGTGCTCGGCTCAATTCTCGCAGGTGTCGCCACACCAACAGAGTCAGCGTCCGTCGGGGCCGTAGGCGCGATGATCCTGGCTGCATTCAAAGGCCGCATGACGGTACCGATTCTTAGAGAAGTGACCCGTTCAACCATGATGATCAGTTCCATGGTGTTCGTCATTTTACTCGGCGCATCTGTGTTCAGCCTGGTCTTCCGGGGCCTTGGTGGTGAAGACCTTGTCTTCGACATACTGGCCTCCATGCCCGGCGGCACCGCGGGTGCCGTGTTCATTGTGATGCTTGTGATTTTCTTTCTTGGGTTTTTTCTCGACACCTTTGAAATCATCTTCATCACCGTGCCTATTGCAGCGCCGGTGCTCATTCGTCTTGGTGTCGACCCAATCTGGCTTGGCGTACTAATTGGCATGAATTTGCAAACAAGCTTCCTGACGCCGCCGTTTGGCTTTGCCCTGTTCTATCTCCGGGGCGTCGCAGATTCAGCAATCAAGACACTAGACATCTATCGCGGGGCACTCCCCTTTGTTGGACTGCAAATTGTTGGAATTGCGCTGATTTGGCTGGTGCCTGATCTCGCTACTTGGCTACCCGATATTCTCTTTGGCAACGATACCTTTGCAGCACCAATGAACACGGGCAGCGAAATGATGACCCAACCGGGCTTCATGGGCGATATTGATCAATTCCAGGATTTGCTTGGCGATCCGGCCACTAGCACCGCACCACCCATCGACACTTTTGAAAACCTATTGCCCGAATAAGGAGGCACGACGTGACCGACGCTATTCGCATTAAGACAGAGCCTGATCCATTTGAAGCCTTTCGCATTGCCCAAGGCTACAAAGTAGGAGACCTCATACTTATGTCGGGTCAAGCGTCCATTGATTCAGCAGGCAATATTGTGGGCGTCGGGGATTTCGATGCCCAAGCTGAACAAACATTTCAGAACATCAAAAGCGTCCTGCACGCTGCGGGCTCGGATATAGATCGTATCGTCAAAGTGGTGATTTATTTGACCGACATCTCTAACTTTCAAAAGATACTCGAACTACGTGAAAAATGGTTCACTCCGCCCTATCCAGCCGACACCATTGTTGAAGTGTCGTCATTAGCCCTGCCGGAATTGATGATAGAGATCGACGTCACCGCTTTGGCGAACGGTGAAATCATCAACACCTAGTCCGTCAGATTAGGTCTTGAGCCCAAATTCGAATGGGAGACGACGGGCGTTAATAAACGCTTGCTCGCTAATCCGTGTCCACGGCATGACATCTTTTCGGAAGGCTAAAAAGTCTTCGCAAATCTTGCGGACAACCGGAGTGCCTGATTCGTACACTTCGTTGAGCACTTCATTTGCCGCGCGCCCGCTCGCCAACAACACCTCTTCGGGCATAGCTCTAACCTGGACACCATGCTCTTGCACGAGAGTACGAAGCGCTGGACCAGATCGCGCATTATATTCTGCAAGCATGTCTTGATTGGTCGCGTCGCACGACGCTTTAACGATCGCTTGCAGTTCACTATCTAAGGATGCCCACGCCTCTTCATTGATCATCAATTGCAGCGCGGCACCGGGCTCATGGTAACCGTAAGAATAGTAATATTTGCAGACCTGATAGAAACCGAGTGATAGATCGTTGTATGGTCCCACCCATTCCGCGCCATCAATGGCACCGGACTGCAAGGCTGGGAAAATTTCTCCGCCGGACAGAACAACCGGCGTAGCTCCAAGCTTCTGTAAAATTTTTCCCTGGTTCCCGGGCGCACGGAACTTCAAACCCTTCAAATCATCGACCGAGTTGATTTCCTTGCTGAACCAGCCGAGCATTTGCGTGCCGGTATTGCCAGCGAGAAATCCGCGAATACCGAATGGCTTGTACATTTCATCCCAGAGTTCTTGGCCTTTGCCATACTGAACCCAGGCTTCTATTTCGTTTGCGGTGAAACCCCACGGAAAAGATGTGTAGAAAGCGCAACCTTCAGACTTACCAAGATGATAGTAAGCAGCATCATGGCCGAGCTGCGCGGTGCCGTCAGCCACGGCATCGAACGTGCCAAGAGGCGGCACCAGTTCCCCAGCGGAATACACCTTCACCGCAATGCGGCCACCTGATAGGGCGGTAATACGTTCTGCCAGACGTTCGGCACCGGTGCCGAGACCTGGTAGCCCTTTAGGCCAGCTGGTCACCATGCGCCATTCTTTAAAGCCTTGTGAAATGGCTGGTGATGAAAGATTTGACGCCGCGGCAGCGGAACCGCCGGCGGCCGCTGTCTTAAGGAAAGAGCGGCGTTTCATAACGCGACTTACGACACCGTCCAGGTATTGCCTGAACGCAGCAACGCATCCATGTCACCAAGACCCTTGGCCTTGGCGCCCTCAATCTGGTCTTTAACAGCCTGCTCATAAGACGGCGCGGAATCACAATAAATGACACCGAGAGCCACGGGCATCGTAGGCGGCTTCATTGCGATAAGAAGGCTAGCAAGAACCTTGTTGGTTTCGTCATGAACCAAGATGTCGTCTTCAGTGATTCCATTTTCTCCGATTGTGACCGCTTCAAGTTCGAACGCGCCTGGCTTAATGCGCAGCCCTTTATTGGAATCCGCGCCATAAATAAGTTTCTCTTCGTGGACCACATGGATCTGCGTTTCTTTCGCAACCTTCTTTTCGGTGAAGTGGGCAAACGCGTCATCATTGAACACGATGCAGTTCTGAATAATTTCGACGAACGAAGCGCCCTTATGATCGCGGGCTCTCGTGAAGACGTAGCCTAGGTCTTTTGCTTGGATATCAATGCCGCGGGCGATGAATCTGGCATTACAGCCAAGCGCAAAAGTGCACGCGTCAATAGGGGCGTCCACAGACCCTTGTGGCGTTGAGGGTGACTTTTGCCCGATCTGAGAAGTCGGTGAATATTGGCCTTTGGTCAGGCCGTAAATTTCATTGTTAAAGAGTAGGAATTGCACATCCATATTGCGGCGGAGAACATGCAAAAGGTGGTTACCGCCAATGGATAACGCATCGCCGTCTCCAGACACGATCCAAACATCAAGATCCGGATTAGCAAGCTTCACACCTGAAGCGACTGCCGGTGCACGACCATGAATTGTGTGAAAGCCATATGTCGCCATGTAGTAGGGAAAGCGAGACGCACACCCAATGCCAGAGACAAACACAGTGTTGTCAGGCTCAGCCCCCATGTTGGCTAGAGCCATTTGAACCGCCTTTAAAATGGCGTAGTCTCCGCAGCCAGGGCACCAGCGGACCTCTTGATCCGATGCAAAATCTTTAGCCTTCAGTTTTGCGGGTTCGACCTGAACGTTCATTGTATCTCTCCAATAGCCACGCGCATTAACCCTGCACGCGGGCGCGAATAGCGTCTTCTACTTCTTTAATCGTCAGTGGTTGACCAGTGACCTTGAGGTGGCCGTCGATGTCTTGGCGGGTCTGACTGCGCAGGAAGGTCAACATTTGACCATTGTTCATTTCAGCAACCAGTACCATGTCGTACTTACCAAGCAGGTCGATTAAATTCTCCGGCAGTGGCCAAAGATTGCGTATATGGATATGGGCGACATCAAGACCCACATCGCGCATGTTGGCGACGGCTCTATTAATTGGGCCATATGTCGACCCCCAACCAACCACAGCTAGTTTGCCGCTGTCGTTTCCAAGCTCGACAGCTTGCGCCGGAATATCTTTTGCGATGTTCGCAATTTTGTCATTACGCAAATCAGTCATGCGTTGATGGTTTTCTGGGTCGTAGGAAATATTGCCGGACCCATCAGCCTTCTCAATTCCACCGATGCGGTGGGTCAGACCAGGCGTACCAGGTTTGACCCAGGGGCGCGCAAGGGTTTCCTCGTTTCGACTAAACGGCTGGAACCCCTCGACTTCAGACCGATAAGAAACCGGGAACGGCTCATAGTCGGACATGGAGGGAATCATCCAAGGCTCAGCGGCGTTAGCGATATATCCATCCGACAGCACGAACACTGGCGTCATATACTTAGTCGCCAATCGCACTGCTTCGATTGCCGTTTCAAAACAATCTCCAGGCGACCTCGCTGACAACACAACCATCGGCGCGTCCCCGTTCCGCCCCCAGACCGTGAGAAACAGATCAGACTGCTCCGTTTTCGTCGGCAATCCAGTCGAAGGACCAGCGCGTTGAGTGTCAACAATGATCAACGGTAATTCCGTTGAGATGGCCAAGCCGATCGCCTCTGTCTTAAGTGCGATGCCGGGTCCGGAACTGGCGGTGATGCCCATGTTCCCGGCATAGGAGGCTCCGATCGCGGAACATGCCGCTGCAATTTCATCCTCAGCCTGAAAGGTCGTGACACCAAAATTTTTGAGGCGCGACAAAATGTGGAGAATGGGTGACGAGGGTGTAATGGGATACGAACAAAACGTCATATCGATTCCCGCAAGCTCGCAACCAGCGACCAATCCCCAAGATAACGCTTCCGCACCAGTAACAAGACGATACTCACCGGGCGCGAATTCTACCTCAGCAACTCGGGTTTGCTGGATATCACCCGACACTTCCGCTGTCTCTCCATAAGCATGACCAGCCTTAAGGGCGGCGATATTGGCTTGTGCAACAGGCGATTCTGCACCGAATTTTCCTGCGACAAATTTCTCGGTAGCGTCGGTGGTCCGGTCGTACATCCAGTAGATCAAACCAAGCGTCCACATATTCTTTCCGCGGAGCGCTTCTTTCTGCGTGACGTCAAACTGTTTTGTTGCCTCTAAGGTCAGCGCCGAGATGTCGATCTCAATGGTGCGGTGCTCTCCAAGTGTTCCGTCTTCACGCGGGTCAACATTGAACCCCGCTTTCTTTAGATTCCGCTCCGTGAAGCTACCGGAGTCGACAATGATCAGACCACCCGTTCGAACATCCTTGTAATTTACTTTGAGTGCAGCCGGGTTAAGCGCAACCAGTACATCAGGTAAATCGCCCGATGTTTTAATCATGCGGGAGCCAAATTTTATCTGGAATGCTGAGACACCATAGGTAGTGCCAATCGGCGCGCGAATCTCAGCGGGAAAGTCAGGAAATGTCGCCAGTGAATTAAGGTCCAACGCCGTAGCTTGAGAGAACTGACCACCAAGAAGCTGGACACCATCACCGGAGTCACCAGCAAAGCGAACAACGATCGAATCCGTGTCCGCTTCGGACATCTGAGTACCATCCGCACCATCACCTTTGGACGGATCTGTTTGCAGGTTCATGAACCATATCCTTTAGAAAACGATGGCACCGTTACCGGCGGCCCCAAAAGCCATTAAATTGAGACTCTTATAGGCGGTTTAGGCCCACAAAAATACCGAAAACACGAACCGACCAACTGGCGAATTAATCGTCCACGGTCAGTCAACCCCCACATCTATGGCATGGGAATTATAGGTGCCGTAGTCTCTGACGAAATTCTTCATCCACGGCGACAGGCCTGTAAAACCGACCATCAAATTAGCCGTTGATCACGGTATTGAAACGAGCGAGACCTTCCTCAAGATCGGCGATCAAATCTTCTGGGTCTTCAAGACCAATGTGAAGCCGAATACCTGGCTCTTGATGAGTCCACTCCGTTGCTGTTCGGCCCTTCTTTGGGAACGACGCACACATCAAGCTTTCATAACCACCCCACGAAAACCCCATGGGGAAATACTTCATACCGTTGAGCATGGCATAAGCGGCCTCTCGCGACGTTTTTTTAAAGATAACGCCGAATAACCCACTCGCCCCGGTAAAGTCACGCTTCCAAATTTCGTGTCCCGGATCTTCTGGCAGTGCGGGATACAACACACACTCGACTTCCGGGCGGGCTTGAAACCATTTTGCGATTTTCATGGTGTTGATCTCGTGTTGACGAAGACGCACACCCAGAGTGCGCAACCCGCGTGTCGCGAGGTAGACATCATCGGGGCTTGCCGCAACGCCTATTTCCTGTCGCCCGGAGTAGAGGGTAGAAAAATGCTTCTCCACTGCAGTGATGCTGCCCAACATGACATCAGAATGACCGACGATATATTTAGTACAGGCTTGAATGGAAACATCGGCACCGAGCGTTAGCGGCTTGTGGAACAACGGAGAGGCCCACGTATTGTCTATCATGACGACAATATTCTCGTCTTTGCTATGTGCGGCTGAAGCGATGGCAGGCAGGTCCTGCATTTCAAAGGTGTGAGATCCAGGACTCTCCGTAAACACGACCGTCGTGTTGGGCTGGATCAAATCTTCAATGCCAGCGCCAACATAGGGGTCATAATAGGTGGTCTCTACGCCGAAACGGGCGAGGGTCTTATTACAGAAGTGGCGCGTGGGCTCATAAACAGAATCTACCATAAGAAGGTGGTCACCGGCCTTGAGAAAGCAAAGCAGAGCCGTAGTCACCGCACCGAGCCCAGACGGTGCCAGGACCGTATCAAAGCCCTGTTCGAGGTCTGTTAGGGCCTCTTCTAATGTCCAAGAGGTCGGTGATCCCTTGCGGCCATAAAAGTGAACTTTCTTTTGTTGATTGATCGCCCCTTCAGACGCGGCCTGCATCTGATCCGTATCAGCAAAAACCACGGTCGAGGCTCGATAGACCGGCGTGTTAACGACGCCATGCTTATGGGCATTCGTTCCACCACCGTGGATGATTTTTGTATCTTCTTTCATGGTGTCGCCCCGTGAGTCTCAGTCTGTCTCGCATGGTGGCAGGATATTAAGTCAAAGATCAATTTTTGCGGCCTATGTAAACCCAATCTTTGAACATAGACCTCCGACATAGCCTTACATTCAAGTAAACATAAGCGTCCATATAAGAAAGAGGCCCCAGGATTGCTCCAGGGGCCTCATACTTAGCCGTTAGGCTTCGGTGTTTAGACGCTCACCTTAGAAGGTGTGAACGACCTTGACGCCGAATTGACGCTTTTCAGCTGGTGTCGTGGCAACACCTTGGCTGAAGAGGAAGTCAAACAGGCTAGCGCCTGAGAAGTCAGACCAGCGTGCACCTGCAAGATAGTTGTCATCATCAAAGATATTTTTGACATAACCCTCAATGCGTGTGCCATCCATTTCAAAGCCAGCACGCAGATTGAAGCGCCAGTACTTACCGATGTATGAGAAGTTCTTCTCTTCGTTGAAGGCACGACCGAAGTAGTGACCGTCGAAGCGAATGAAGTAATCCCAATCATTGGTCATCTGATCGGTCCAAGTGGTAGAGAAGGATCCACTCCAGTCCGGATAGCGCGCCGGTGTGTTGCCTGAGCAATCACTACGCGTAGCTGCAGGGGCAAACGGCGAGAAACCACAAGTCAAGGTGCCATATTCACCTTTGGCATAGTTGACTGTGAAGTCACCCGAGAAGTTTTCGTTCAGGGCAAATCCACCTTCAAGTTCGATACCGTCAAGGTCCGCGTCACCAGCGTTAAACTGCAGGTTCAGCACTCGGTCAATGCCATTGGTGTCTGTGATGGGAATACCCTGACGAGTCTTCAGGTTGCTCCAGTCCATATGGTAAGCAACCAAGGAGAAGAACATCCTGTTGTCAAACAACTGCTGCTTCCAACCCAGTTCATAGTTGACGAGTTTTTCTTCTTCATTGAACAGGCTCAAGTTGCCACCAACGACGGCAGACACTGCAGCAAAGTCCGTTGCGTTAAGTGGCGCCAAATCGGTGTTAAAGAAGCCTGGTAGGTTACCTTCGGAGTAGGTGGCCCATATGGTGGAATTATCCATCGGATTGTAGGACAACGTGACACGCGGCAGGAAGCTCTTGAACTTGTCTTCAAATTCCACACCTGGAGTGGTGCGCTCATCCTGCTGGATTTTGTCTTCTTGATACCGCCATTCGAAGTCGAGAGTCAGATCTTCTGTGAGGTCATAACCCAAAGAGCCAAACACACCGATCGTTTCGCCAGTTTCCAATGGGAAGGCTGTAGTCATTAAAGTGTGCGGACCAGGTAGATTACCGCCAATAACGCCCAGCGTTACGCCACCATCAGAGCCCCAGATATTAAGACCGCCATTACCTTGCTGGATGTAATCAACCGTGAAGTAGTTAGCACCAACAGAGTATCTCAAAGCTTGGTCTTGCGGCGAGTCAAGGGTGATTTCAGCTGTATAATCTTCGTGCCGCTGCGGATCTTGTGACAAAAAGTTTTGCGCTCGGGTCAAGTCAAAGTCTCGCACCCAGCTGGCCCGCATATCACTATATCCAAGCACGACGTTAATGGCATGGCCGTCATCGAACTCATAATCAGAGATCAAAGACGCACGCCATTGCTTACGACGAAGACCAATAAAGTCGACCAACGGAACACCAGGAACCTTCGGACGGCTAACCGTGCCGCGGGGGTCGGTAATTTCCGTAGCCCGGAACGCCGCAATGTCAAAAGCAGTCAGTGCCGTATTCGGAGCAATAAAAGCGTCAACGTCAACTTTCGGTACCGGGCCACAGAAGTAATCAGCCAAAGTATCGGCGGCCGATGTGATACCTTGTGACCGACAGTTTGTGCCCGCATTTGCCGAGCCACTTCCACGATCCGACAGAGCCGAACCAAGTAATAAGCCAGCAGCTGGGCCATCGTTATCGCGCGAATAGAGAACACGCAATTTCGTGGAGAAGTTTTCAGACGGCTGAGCAAACAAGACAGCTTGCAGCGTTTCCGTCCGCTCACGGCCTAGCTCACCGCCATCGGCGTTGGAACGGTACTGACCGTCAGTGCCATAGCCACGGGCAGAAATACGATAGGACAGCTTGTCATCAACCAGCGGGCCTTCGTGAGACACGGAGATATCATAGCTGCCATCTTCGCCCCACTCAGCCGCGGCGCGACCGGCGTACTCAAAACCAGGGGTCTTGGTGACGTAGTTCACAGCACCAGCGAAGGTTGAACGACCGAAGGTCGCAGATTGCGGTCCTTTGATGATTTCAACACGCTCAAGGTTTGAGAAGTCCAAGCTGGCAACACCTTGAGAGACGTAGACGCCGTCAAGGAACACCGTACCGAGCTGCTGAGATGCAGCGGATTGGTTGGAGTCCATGCCGCGGAAGCGGACCGCCGTATTAAAACGACCAGGGATCTGACCACCTTGCTTGTTGAAGTGCATGCCAGCCGTGACAAACGAGAGGTCTTCAAGGTTAGTGAAACCGCTGCGATCTAGCTCATCGAATGAAAAAGCAGAAATAGCGACCGGAATTTCGAGTAAAGATTCTTCACGTTTACGCGCCGTAACGACGATTTCTTCGAGTGCCAAGCTTTGTGCAACGGCAGTGTTATCAACCACCCCGGTAGTCGCTATGGCAATGCCTGCAACGCCAGCACTTAAGCGAGTTAAAAAGGTCATAGTCTTATGATCCCCCAGTTATGATTTAGCGGGACGCTTCCGCCCCTCACATTTTCTTCTGACACTACGAGCATCAAAAGGGAATTCTAAAAAGTTTCCGTGGTCATGATTGCCTCGTATCCATAGCTGTAGCAACCAGGAAACAGTGTTCTGGACAAATTAAGTTAACCCTATGACCTCTTTGCAACATGTCGCCCGAATAGGGAAAGATGGTCTACTTTGTCTGTATATTGGCGAGATTTCAGCAAAATATCCTATATTTTCGATATAATATGTTGCAAATATGATACACAACACACCTCGTGATGGTGAAAAGGGTTGGTTGGTCTTTTTCTTGAAGGCAATTTAGTTACGATTTACTGTTTTTCGACAGCGCATGAGGATGCAGGCTAGCGCCAACTCGTTGCAATGCCCGCCTTGCTTGTTCCGAAAGTCGTACGACTAAAATTGATACACCCTTGGAAGGGGACATTTCATGAAATTTAAGAGATTTGGCCTTCATAGCCTCGCTCTTGCAACAGCGGTGGTGATGGCTTTTCCATTAGCCGCTTAAGCACAGAGTATTGCCCTTGAAGAAATCGTGGTGACGGCGCGTAAGCGTTCTGAAAGCCTGCAAGAGATTCCGGTCGCGATCACGGCCTTCTCATCGCAACAAATGGAAGCCATCGGTGCGCCGAACCTGGTCGATCTGGCCAAGTTCACACCAGGTCTTCAATTCAACGAACAAGGCGTGCAGGAGCCAGGCCGTGTTTACACCGCCATTCGCTTCCGCGGCCTTGGTTCTGAATTGAAAGAGCCTTTTGCGCAAACAGGGTCCGCCTTCTTGGACGGCATCTACATGCCTGGCGGTGTGTCCAGTATGGGTAACGAAAACTTTGAGCGCATCGAAGTTGTGAAAGGCCCATCATCTGCATGGTTGGGTCGCTCGACCTTTGCTGGTGCGGTGAACTTCATCACCAAGACTCCGAGCACGACCGAATACTCCGGACGCGCCTCAACCCGTTTTGCGGAAGACGGCACGTATGACGTGACCTTCTCTCATGAAGGCCCCCTTGTCGAAGACAAGCTAGCCTATCGAGCCTTTGTCCGCGGCTATGGCACCGACGGCCAATACTCCGCCTCAGATGGCGGTGACTTGGGTGCAGAACGCACAGACACGATGATGGGCACGCTGTTCGCGACACCCACCGAAGACTTAACTATCAAGCTGCATGCCATTTATTCTAGGGATAAGGATAGCTCTCCGGCTCAAGCGTTTATCAGTGGCCCTCTTGGTCTGCGTGGTAATAACACGACCAACCTGACCAACTGTCTCGCAAACCGCACGGGCGGCTTGACCAAGGCTGACGGTGTGACACCTCTGACAGACTGGGTCTGTGGAAAGATTCCTGAAGTTTCAAGCATCATTGATTCATCAACGGCGTTGTCAGCGGATTTAATCAACTTCTGGAACAACGTTGTGCCTGAATTCCCTGGTGCTCCGTACATCGATCAAGTGGGCTTGCGGCGTAAAAACCTTCGTTTTTCTTTGAATGTTGACTACGACATCAACGCTACAGGTTTTTTTGAAGGCTCAACACTGTCGTTCCTCGGTGGTTACGGTAAAGAAAACTCTGTGTTCATTCGTGACTTCGACTTAACTCCGGTTGCCAACTGGCTGTCACGGGATCCTTCACAGAACAAGATCAAGCAGTTCGAAGCACGCATCACCTCCAGTGAAGACAATGATCTGACCTGGATGCTCGGTGTCAGCTACTTTGACGGTGGCTTCCAAGCCACGTTCCAAGGCGGTGAAGTAGCCGTCGGTACGGACGGCGGTCTGACGGGTCCAGGAGCCTTTGATCTGGATACGGCTCTTGGCCGTGTTGCAGACGGAGTCTGCCCTTGCTTCTTCCCACCTCTGACCATTGGCCCTGAGAACGGTGGGGAAACCAAAGGCGTGTTCGGCACCATCGGGTACCAGTTCACCGATGAGTTTTCGTTCGACTTTGAATGGCGCTATCAGAAGGATAGCATCACCGTCATTCTTCCTGGTGTAACAGATGTCTCTGGGTTTGCTCCGCAAATTCAAGCACTTGCTACCGGCAACGGCGGCGAGCTAGGTCAGTCCTTTAACAAGTTCTTGCCTCGCGTCACGTTACAGTACCAACCGAGCGATGAAACCAATGTGTGGGCCACGTTCTCTCGCGGCAACACGCCTGGTTACTTCAACGCTGACGTTGTTAACCGTCCGGCAGCTGACATCGATTTGATCTTTGCTCAGATCGACACAGATGTCTTCCTCGGTGAGGAAACGCTCGACAACTACGAGCTGGGTTGGAAACAACAGTTCCTGGACAACCGGGTCAACTTCTCCTTGGTCGCGTATTACATGGAGTGGAAGAACCAGAAGACCAGAACTGGCGCGACGATTAATCGGAACGATGCTGCAGGGTCCCAAATCGCTTTGAACGCCACCATCGGTGGATTCAATACCGAGTTTAAGGGCATTGAGTTCGAAGGATCTGCCGCAGTCACGGACAACCTCATCTTTGATTGGGGTGTGAACTACGCCGATGCTGAGTTCAAAAACTTCGAATGTGGGTTCACAGATGACTTCTTCCCGCCCGCTGCCGATGGTCGCTTAGTTTGTGATGGCAACCGACCTGTTCAGTTCCCGAAATGGAGTGGGTCACTTGCAGGAACATGGACAGATAGCCTGACCGACGATTGGGACTACTTCATTCGGTGGGATGCCTCCTACACCGGCAAGCGCTTCGCTGACGAAGCCAACTTCGCCTATGTGGGTTCACAAATCCTATCTAACCTACGCATCGGCTTCACGAACGATACCGTGCGCTTGGAAGGGTTCGTCACCAACCTGTTCAACGACAAGACCTGGCTGGCAGGACAACGCTGGACCGACTTCTCAGCTGACCAGGGTGGCCTGTTCCCGTTCGAGTTTACGGTACAACAAGGTATTGCTCTGAGCGCACCAAAACTGCGTCAGTTCGGTGTCCGTGCGTCGTATAACTTCTAGAACGAGACGACATAAACTGTTTTGGGAACGCCTCGGCTTCGGCCGGGGCGTTTTCTTTTGCTCTGACGGGATGCGCCCACTACCCTCAGGATATGGTTTGGCGTGTCTTTTATACCTTCCTGTTAAGTCTGTGCTTTTCCGTTCAATCGAATGCCCAGGAAATCTTGCGCATTGGTACGACGGCGTTACCACCAACACTGGGCAACCCCTATCGCAACACAGGCACACCGCACATTTATACCTGGTCAGCAACTTTTGATGGGCTGACGCGCATCGATATTAACGGCAACCTTCAACCTTGGTTGGCCACTGATTGGAACGCCATCGACGACCTTACGTGGCACATTACGCTTCGCGATGACGTGACTTTCTCTAACGGGGTCCCGTTTACAGCAGACGCGGTTGTTGGGGTGTTGAATTACTTAACCAGCGACGACGCAGTTCGGGAAGCAGTAGCACGCGAGTTTTCATTTGTTCGCACATCACACGCCATTGACCCCTATACAGTTGAAATCATCACCCACCTGCCGACACCGCATTTGCCTCGTACACTGCCGCTGTTACACATGGTCGAACCAGGCCAATGGAAACGCTTGGGTCCTGAAGGGTTCGCAAGAGAGCCAGTCGGTACCGGGCCGTACCACCCAACTAAATTTAGCGCGACCAAGATTGAGTACGATGCTGTGCCGACGTCCTGGCGCACACCGACCATCCCTCGCATGGAAAAAATCGCAGCACCGGAGGCTTATGCCCGCACTCAAGCTGTTCTGGCCGGTCAAATGGATATTGCGATGGGACTTGGCCCCGAAGAAGCTGATCTGATTGCGGCCGCGGGTGGCCAGGGGTTGAGTTGGCCCACGGCGGCCATGTGGGCGATCAACTTTCATCACGGGCGCGGCAATCCGTTAGACGACGTTCGAGTTCGTGAGGCTCTAAATATAGCTATCGATCGTCGCGCCCTCGTCGACGGATTGCTCGCCGGTATTCCAGAGTTACCCACACAGCCTGCCACTTCAGTGGTCTATGGTTTTGACCCTGACTTGCCTCCCATTCCATTTGATGTGGATCGAGCCCGCGCTTTGTTAGCGGAAGCCGGGTACCCCGGCGGCTTTACTTTTATTGTTCAAGGCGTCATCGGGTCCGGCGCCAACGATGCGGCCATGTATCAAAAAGTCGCCCAGGATTTGTTGGCGATTGGCGTGACCATGGAGATCAGAACGTTTCCCGTCAGCCAACTCATTCGTAGTGTGATGGAAGGCGGATGGGATGGCGACGCCTTTGGCGTAACCTTTGCCGCTGAACCCACGGTCGACGTGTTACGCCCTCTCCGCAATCACTCGTGCCTTTGGGTTCACCCCTGGTATTGCGACGAACGCATTATGCCAGCCATTGAGGAGGCGTTGGTTACATTTGATATCGAGCGCGGTCTGAAATTACGTCACGACGTCATGAGGTTTTATAGAGAAGAGTGGGTTGCTCTCTTTTTGTATCAGATCGTGCGGTTTGCTGGCACACGCGGAAATGTTCGTGGCTTCTCCGAAGTTCATGGGTACGTCAGTTACGAAGACATCCGTTTGATCGATCCATGATACGCACACTCGCTTGCATTGCGGTCCTCCTGTGCTGCGGAATTTCAACGGGCGAGGCACGCACCCTACGGCTCGCGGTTCATGAGTTGCCCCCTGGTCGTGGCTACCCCTACCGCGTCATGACCATGCCGAGTTTGTACTCCCTGTCGGCGATCTTCGACGGTCTCACACGCATTGATAAAGACGGTATTGTGCGGCCCTGGTTGGCCAAAACTTGGACTCTGAAGGATCCTCTAACCTGGGTCCTCAGTCTACGCGACGACGTTGTTTTTCATAATGGTCGCCCCTTTACGGCGGACGCCGTTGTCCATGCCGTCACCTATTTAACCGGCCAAGGCGGGACCGGAGAAGCCGTAGCTACGGAAATGTCCTTTCTAAAGGGTGCGACCGCCCTTGACGATTTCACGGTTAAAATCAAAACCTATATTCCAGTGCCCATACTGCCGCGCTTCTTGCCAGTGCTGCATATAGTTGAACCGGAGAGTTGGACTGCGCTAGGCCGCGATGAATTTTCTTTAAGACCGGTTGGAACAGGACCCTTCAAAGTCGATGCTTTTGAATCCACCCGGATCTTGTTGAGGGCTAACCCAGAGTCCTGGCGCCCGCCAAAACTCGACCATTTGGAGATTCTGGCAGTGCCTGATGCCACAGCCCGTGTGCAAGGCCTCACATCCGGCTCCTTGGACGTTGCATTGGCGTTGGGCCCCGATGATCAAGACGCTATCGAACGAGTTGGCGGAACACTTCTCGGCTGGCGTAGCGAGATGGTGCGCACAATTTCATTTGTTCTAACCGAAGGACCAAGCCCGCTTGATGACATCCGTGTCCGCCGAGCTTTAAACCTGGCCATAGACAGAGAAACCATTATCGAGGGTTTACTCGGTGGCTTAACCGTCCCAGCCAGCCAGGGGGCCACACCGGCGGCAGAGGGATACAATCCAACACTCGAGCCCATTCCCTACGACCCGGACCGCGCGCGCATCCTCCTTGAAGACGCCGGATACGAAAACGGGTTCGCCTTGACAGCTGAAGCGGTTATTGGTGCCAACGGATCTGACAGCGCCATGTATCAGTTGGTCGCGCGCTCCCTTCGCGAGGTCGGCGTCGAGCTCATCATTGCACCTGTCACTATTGCTCATTTATTTGATCACTTCGAACGGGGTAAGTGGCACGGCAAAGCATTCGGCATGGTCTACACAATGGAACCGATCATCGATGTAATTCGTACGCTACGGAACAACTCCTGCGACCGCCCCGCACCTTGGTATTGCGATACCGGCGCCACGGCGATGATTGAAAATGCATTGACTGAGCAAAATCCTGAAAAACGCATCGCACTGAAACAACATCTCATGGCGCGATACCGAGACAATGCGGCAGCAATATTTCTATGGCCCGAGTTGCGATTTACCGGGCTCGCCGCCGGGGTGACCGGCTATAGAGACGCGCACGGATTCGTCAGTTACGATACTCTTGATATTCAACGTTAGAGTGACACTCAACGACATCTGAGTAGAGGGATATCGCTTTGCGCCATCATTTGACACGAATTCTGTCGAGCGCTGTGATCGCTGTTATCACTCATACCGCCTCTTTCTCTACAGCATCGGACTTGGTCATGCGGCTTGGCATTTCCAGTCTTCCTCTGTCGCTGGGTAATCCGTTTCGGTCTGGCGCCACACCTACGATTTATTTCACGCCCGCGCTTTTCGATGGTCTGACTCGCATAGATAAGAATGGTGCATTGCAGCCATGGCTGGCTGTATCTTGGGAAGCTAGAGATCAAAACACCTGGCGTGTGACCCTTCGCGATAGCGTGACGTTTTCCAACGGCGTGCCGCTCACATCTGAAGCGGCTGTATTTGCGTTCAATTATTTGGCCAGTGAAGACTCTTTGCCTGAAAGTTTGCGGCGTGAACTTCCTGGGTTTGTGGGCGCTGAGGCTATAGATGACCTGACCTTCGACGTTACGACAATAGATTCAGATCCGCTGCTTATGCAGTCTCTCACCATTCTCCCGATGGTCGAACCAGATCAATGGAACAAGCTGGGACGGGAAGGCTTCGCTCGCGAGCCTGTGGGGACAGGACCTTTCCACATTGAGAATTGGGGACCAGCAGAAGCAAAAATGGTTGCCGTGCCCACCTCTTGGCGTCGACCCAAAGTCGGCAGACTTGAAGTCCTGGCCATTCCCGATAAATCTGCGCGCATCCAAGCGCTACAATCAAATCGCATCGATGTCGCCATTGAATTCGGCCCAGAAGATGGCGCAACGTTGGAAGCCGCCGGTCTGAACATCGAAAGTTGGATTGCGTCGGAAACATCTGGCCTATCGTTCATCTTGCATGAGCGGCCAGACTCGCCGCTGCAAGATGTGCGGGTGCGGGAAGCGCTCAATTTGACAATCAACCGCGATGCGTTGGGCGCAATACTGCTGGAAAGCTCAACGGTACCCGCCAATCAACCGGTGCCGCGTGTGGCTTTTGGGTATAATCCTGACTTACCACCCATCAACCATGATCTTGATCGCGCCCGGGCGCTTCTAAAAGAAGCAGGATACGAAAACGGTTTTTCCTTTGCGGCTTATACAGTCAGCGGCATTGGTGTTGGTGCGTCCGTGCTGCAGGTCGTGGCAAACGAATTTGCCAGCATCGGCGTGAACATGGAGTTGCGCTCCCTCCCTATTCAGCAGTTTCTAAGGTATCTGGGCCAGGGCACCTGGCCGGAGGACGTCGATGCCTTTTCTATGAATTGGCCCGTTTGGCCCTCGTTAGATAGTCTCCGTGCACTTCGCTTGCACTCTTGTTTGCGACGGGAACCTTGGTATTGCGATGAAGCTATCATGCCGATGATTCGATCTGCCATTTCAGAATGGGACAGCGACAAGGCCCTCAACATGCGACGTGAGATCATGTCTTGGTATCGGGATCAATATCCAGCCGTCTATATGTTTGAGACATCGCAATTTGCGGGCACACGCCCAAATGTTGCTGGCTTTACCATGGTCAACAACATCATATCCTTCGAGACCCTAGGTTTTGCTGAGTAACCCCTAATATTTATTCAATAACTTATTCCCAAACAGGGACATAATTGCCGAGCCAGCTAATGAAAAGCGCCCGGTGGTCTTCGATATCTAGCGCGCTCGCTTTGTCCCCTCAGGATACAAACAAGGCCTGCCCATTTCGTCGACCAACCTTCGTTCTGCGAGCTCTTTCAGAACCGAAATAAAATGTTCCGCCGCGCCGGGACGATCATAGAGTTCAAGCCAGTTTTGCTCACAGAACGCAATAATGGCCGGACCTCCCAGCTCAACCTCCCAAAGGATGCCGAGCAACGACGCAAGATTTTCTTCACGTTCTTTAGTCTCCGCATCAACACAGCAAGCAGAATTTGCCTCTTCTTTCTTCCCCGTCTCGGGTCCGGCGCCCAAGCCAAAATCAACCAGCTCACGCCGCTCCGGTGGCGCAATTTGCCAGTGCGCAAACTCATGAAGCAACACAGCTGTCTCCGTCTGGCTGGCTACGCCAGCACCGTCCCAGCTAAAACTCTTTGAAGGACTGGAATCGTAAATGGGAACGCCCAGTCTTTCGCTCAGCTGAACAGCGTCATCATGCCCAGCGTAAAGATCAACCTGAAAGCCTGGTGCCTTATTCTTGGTAGCGGCGATGCGGCGAAAGACGGAGTAGGCAAAAAAATGCACCGTCAAAGCTTTGTCTAAAGTGCCGAGCGCAGACTCGAGGTCGGCTGAATCTAATGAAGACAACATCATAAGACCAAATTCTTACAGTGAGCTGTTTGAACGGTCTAGGATGCGGGCACACTATTTTGAGAGTCGCATACTATGACACGTTGCGCCAAGGCTTACCTCTTGTTGCATCGAAAGAGGGCGGGTGGCTAGGCACGTACTCTTTCATTTCATGGGCTGGGTGGATTAACAACCGTTACGACTTTCGAGACGTTCTCAGTATTTTCGACGACGCGGAATCGTCCTAAAGCACTCTCAAAAAAGCAAACGCCCCGGACTTACGTCCAGGGCGCTCTGATCTTGTAAAGATTGCGGGTGTTAGGCCGCGCTCAAGAGCTTCTCCAATTTTGCGGTCGCCATTTCAGGTTTAATTTCTTCGACTGCTGCCATTTCATGGGCGAGACGCTCTAACGCTTGCTCATAAATTTGGCGCTCAGAGTATGACTGCTCCGGTTGGCTGTCACCACGATGCAAATCACGCACAACTTCGGCAATGGAGACAGGGTCGCCAGAATTGATCTTGGCTTCGTATTCCTGTGCACGCCGGCTCCACATCGCTCGTTTAACCCGCGCACGACCCTTAAGGGTTGTTAGCGCCTGATCCATAACTTTGCGGGTGGACAACTTCCTTAGGCCGGAATTGTCGACCTTGTCCACAGGTACACGTAGGGTCATACGGTCCCGCTCGAAACTCACGACAAACAGTTCAATCTCTTGGCCGCCGATCACCTGTTTTTCAATATCGGTTACTTTTCCGACACCATGAGCTGGGTAAACGACAAAATCTCCAGTTGAGAACACCATCTCTTTGCGTGTGCCCTTTTCGCGAGGTTTCTTTACTTTTATTTCTGCACTGGTCTTTTTCGGCATTATTTGGCTCTCTTATTCCAGTTAGCGCCCATATCCTATGAAACCTCGGCAACCCCCAGTTGCCCTCACGAATAAAGGGCCAGACGGCCCTTGAGGTTTCAGTTACTTTTTCGACAGCCCCCTATCCGCTCATTCAGGCCCCAATTGGACGGGAACCTGTTTTGCGCGCCCTGGTATTCTTTGATTTGTTGCAGCGCACAAAAGTTTGGGTATGCGAAAAATAATCCGCCAGTTTGTTTGGCAGATTAAGTACTTATACCAAATTTGCGGTGCAAAAGACAGCCCAAAGTAGTCGCCATATTGGCGCCTGCGTCCCCGCCAAGCTGGTCTTAAATCAGCCGGAGTTGCCTGGGTTTGCGCTGAATTGTTCTTTCTTGCCAGGTTTTCCGTTCCACTCTTCGCCATCAGCAGGCGCTTCACCCTTAGCAGTGATATTCGGCCACTTATCGGCGTATTCTGCGTTCAACTCTACCCAATCTTGTGTGGAGTCCTCCGAATCGGGAAGAATGGCCTCCGCCGGGCATTCTGGCTCACATACACCACAATCGATGCATTCATCCGGGTGGATAACGAGCATATTCTCACCTTCGTAGAAGCAGTCCACGGGACAGACTTCGACGCAATCCATAAATTTGCACTTAATACAGTTTTCGGTGACGACGTAGGTCATTACGTATCTTTCTCCACATAACCCATTTGGATTTCATCCTTGAGTTTGGTTATCTAAGTTAGAGCCCCAGTTGCTCTAACGCCGCTTTCCGGGCTCGACCGCTATCTTGATCAGTAACATACAATAAGCCACTAACGCGACGTACTAGATTTGCCTCAAAGTCGTCAAGCTGACCGTCAGAATAAACAACTTCCCACAGCATTTGCATTAACTCAACGCGGCCGTCGTAATCCAAATTATCCCTAACCGTTCTAGCAAAACCGTACAGCTGATTGGACTTCGCGACCGCCTCTTCCGCATCCGTAATGATACCATCAAGGTTATCCTCGGGAAGAGAGAACAGATGCACCAAAACATCTTTGACCTGGGCACGCTCCTGCTCATCAAACGTGCCGTCTGCCATCGCCGCCTCCACAAGGAGGGCGGCAGCCGCTGATTGGACCGTTGGTTCCTGAGGCGACACCTCACTGATCTTGCGAGGGTCACTGATAAATGATTTTAAAGCATCAAGCATAGGTTCAGGTACCGGTTAGTTGCCGCAGGATCAAGGGCCTTAGTGCATACATAAACAGTTCACCTAGACTCATTGCGTAGAAAAAATTTTTCTAAAGCCCGGCGCTCACGTTTTGTCGGACGACCACTTCCGGGCGGACGGTAAAGAGGCGCTTTCTTCTTCGCCCCATCTAACCTCTCTGGCGGACAGGGTTCTTCATACAAGAGCACCGCTTCCGATGCCGGACCACGACGAACAGCTAATGCGTGGACAGATACGGTGCGACGGACTGGACCGATGGTTATAACGATTTGGTCTCCTATTCTGACCGGACGGTTGGGCTTCTCTATTTTTTTACCGTTGATCATTACTCGACCGTCAGCACACAAACTTCGTGCGAGTGATCTAGTCTTACAGAAACGAGCAAACCAAAGCCACTTGTCGACCCTCAGCCCATCCCTCACCTTTTCAACAAGTCCTTCAGCACAGCAAATGGTGAGTCTGAGCCGATCGGCTTCTCAGCTCGCTTGCTACTCTTGGGTTTTCTTTTTTGCACGTCACCGGTCTTAGTGGATGTTTTAGATTTTGTCTTTGGCGTAGTTCGCCGCTTGGGTTTGCGTTTAACGGCAATAGAGATCCCTTCCTCCCCAAGGCTCGACACGTAGCCAAGCGCGACCAGAAGCTCCACAGCATTTTCTGCACCAATACCCAAAGGTGACAAACTTGCGGGCGGAAGTATTTTGACACCCTCACGCAAAAAGCGTCTGACCTCAGCGGAGAAGCGTTCGATCATATCTACTCGATAGGCAGTGCCCTTAACTGGATAAAACCCTGACGCGCGGTAAAAACCAGCGGGAACGGCCTTCTCAGTGGGAAAAGAAACGCGACCTGCGGGAGGCAAGGCCGGTGGCACCTCTGAATCGTTATCGACCGTCCAAAGAAGGGCGCGGAGCCGGACTGGTTCGGCCTTAAGTACATCTGGCACGTATACAAAATTGAGGCCGAATCTAATGCGGTGACCAGCAAGCGCTTTGCGGTCCTCGTCGGTGAGCACGCGTATCTGCGCCTCAGCCTCTTTGCGATCCACCGTCCCCAACGCTTCAGCGACCTGAAACGCTAGACCGCGAGCCGCTCCTTTAAGTGGAGACGCTTCTGCCTGGATGAGAGGTCCCAGCAATTTGTCAATATGGGCATCAATCCATTTCTGGTGACGCATAGCCACTTGATCACACAGCGCTCGATCCAACCGATCATCGGCTGTGACACTGACTTTTGGCGACAATGGTCTTGCACCTTTTGTCAGCGTAGCGACTACAGCGCCTTGCCAAAGGACTCGAGCACGATCGTCCAATGAAAAAGCCTCGTCGTTTGCGTCAATCTGCGCTAGCGCGCGGCGCTCGAGTTCCGGCACCACCGCAGAATCAGCCGCGTTCTCGATGGCGCGATCTGCAGTTTTTAAACCTGTCTTGTCGGGCTCAAACACAAGGCCGTTGAGCGTGCCGATGAAATGACCATCGACTTCTACACGACCTGCCTCATCAACGGCGGCAACCATGCGGTCTGTTCCCTTAAGTTTCTTCACCAAGTGCGCAATGCGCCGATCAATAAACTGTTCTGTTAGTTTGTCATGCAATGAATCGGACAAGCGATCTTCTACAACGCGAGTCTGATCCTGCCAATAACCGGCATTCTCTACCCATCTCGGCCGATTGGCGAGATAGGTCCATGTTCGAATAGCGGCAATGCGATCCATCAAAGCATGAATGTCGCCATCCGTTCGATCTATGCGGCCGACCTGGTCAGCCACCCAATCCTCTGGGATGTTTTCGTTGGTATCACTTAGGTGTAAATAGATTTGGCTGAGTAGACGCGCATGGGTTTCAGGTCTCAGTTTGCGGAAGTCGGGAACTTGCGTCACATCCCACAACAGCCTGACGCGCGAAGATCCTTTAGCGCGATTCTGCACATCTGGTTCGTTAGCGAGAATATCTAAGACCAATTGATCTTCGGGCGTTGGTGGTCGCATCAAGCCGGGTCCTGGCGGCGGCTTTTGTAGGCCCTTAAGCAAGGATTGAACGGTCGCGTATTGAAGATCTGAATTTCGCCAATACAACATTTTGACCGATTGAAATTCGTGGGTCTCAATACGTGCAACAACATCTGGATCAAAAGCCGATACCTCTGCCGTTACACCAAATGTTCCGTCATTCATATGACGACCAGCCCGCCCTGCGATTTGAGACAGTTCCGGTGCGGTCAGCGCTCGGGGTGCCCGCCCGTCGAACTTTGATAAAGACGCAAAGGCAACATGATCCACATCCATATTCAGACCCATGCCAATAGCATCGGTCGCCACCAAATAATCGACTTCTCCGGATTGATAGAGCGCTACCTGCGCATTTCTCGCGCGCGGACTGAGCGCCCCCATAACCACAGCCGCGCCCCCACGTTGCCTCCGCAGTAGGTCTGCAATGCCATAAACTTCGGAGGCTGAAAAAGCGACCACCGCTGACCGGCGGGGCAACCGCGTCAACTTCTTGGACCCGCTGTAGGTCAACTTTGAGAACCGCGGGCGTGTTATGAAATTGGCGTCTGGTACTAATCTGCGAATCAACGGCCGGACAGTTTCAGCCCCGAGAAACATGGTCTCTACTCGGCCACGGCTGTTCAGTAACCGGTCGGTAAAAACATGGCCACGCTCGCGATCTGCCGCTAGCTGTATTTCATCAACTGCCAAAAATGCCACATCACGATCAATCGGCATACTTTCGACGGTGCAGATAAAATAAGTAGCCCGCGGCGGGATGATCTTTTCTTCCCCCGTCACCAGCGCGACGGCACCTTCGCCCTTTATGGCAACAGCCCGGTCATAGTTTTCTCTGGCCAGCAGCCGCAATGGAAACCCGATTATTCCCGATGCATGACCAAGCATCCGATCCATAGCGAGATAGGTTTTGCCGGTGTTGGTCGGCCCTAAGACGACAGTAACGTCTGAGTCTGAATAATCGTGCCGAGCGGCCAAAGCGAAAGAACCTGACTGAGGAAAAGAAGGTGGACTAATCGGCTGCAGCGCTTCTTGGTTAAGACAAGCTAGTCCTCAACCAACTGCGCCTCTTCACGTCGGTTCGCACGTTTGTTCTTTTGATTATAGTCCTTCAACCGACGTTCCATCGTGTCGAAAGAATCACGCAAGGCAATTAGAATGTCTTCATGGGCCTTCGTTTCTTTCGGATCTCGCCGCACGACAAGGTCTTCGCCGGGCACTGCAAGATGAATGGTGACATGGAATGGCGCTGCATTGGAATTCAGATTGGAGTGGCTCTTGTGATGCGATTCGACGACAACCCGACAACTGGTGATGCGGTCTGAATAGTTCTCGAGTTTATCTACACGCTCTCGGATCTTCTCTTCGACAGCATCGGACTTATCGATCCCGTGAAAAGCGATTTGAGTTGGAATCTGCATATTCGCCTCCATTTTATACCGTGTTCGGTGGTGCAAGACGTCGGGTCGGGTCATGCATCCACATCACATCATGACGCGATACTGAGACCGGAACAATGCGCCAAATCAAGCCCAAGTGGGCACACCTGCGGCTGAGGAGAAAAATGTACCGTTGAGACCAATTTACCCCTTGCCACAACGACGCAGACACCCAATATGACGCGCGAATGCGATTGGTTTATCCACCCCGTGTCACACGGCGCTGACAAAAAGAGAGCCTTTAGAGATGAGTGAAGAAAAACATACCTTCCAGGCGGAAGTTGCCAAGCTGTTAGATATTGTCGTGCATTCTCTGTACTCCAACACAGAGATCTTCCTACGCGAACTCATTTCGAACGCCTCAGACTCGTGTGACAGATTGCGCTACGCCGCATTGACAGACGGAAGTTTGATCGAAAGCGATAACTCAGAATTCTCAATTCACATCGCGGTCGACAAAGAAAAGCGCACGCTGACCATCAGCGATAACGGCATTGGGATGAACAAAGACGAGCTGGTTGAGAACTTGGGTACAATTGCCAAGTCAGGCACGTCTGAGTTTATGAAATCTTTGACGGGCGATGAGACCAAAGACGTATCTCTCATCGGACAATTTGGCGTTGGCTTTTATTCATCATTTATGGTGGCGAAGAAGGTTGAAGTTTTCACCCGCAAAGCTGGCGAGACTCAAGGCTGGCAGTGGACATCAGATGGCCGTGGCAGCTACCGCATCACCGAATCAGACGACGCCGGTCGCGGTGCACGCATTGTATTGCATCTCAGAAAAGAAAGTGACGAGTACCTGGAGTCATTGCGCCTGAAGACCGTCGTCAAAACCTACTCCGATCATATTGCCATCCCGGTCATCCTCGACCCCATCCCGGGTGAGGAAGAAAGCACGGAAGAAACTCTCAATTCGGCATCAGCACTTTGGACCCGGCCCAAAAGTGAGATTACCGAAGAGCAGTACACAGAATTCTATCACCACGTGGCTCAGGGGTTTGACGAGCCTTGGCACACCCTGCATTTCAGGGCTGAAGGTGCCATTGAATACACCAGCCTTCTCTACGTGCCCACAAATCAACCCTTTGACCTTTTTGGACCGGAGAGAAAGAGCAAGGTGAAGCTCTACGTTAACCGCGTCTTCATTGCGGATGATCTGGAAGGGCTCATGCCTCCCTATCTGCGATTTGTCCGTGGCGTTGTTGATTCATCAGATCTTCCGCTCAACGTCAGCCGGGAAATGTTGCAGGACAACCCGCAACTGAAGAAAATCCAGAAAGGGCTCGTTGGCAAACTGCTCAAAGAACTTAAAGACAGAACCAAGGTCACGAGTGAATACGAGACGTTTTGGTCGGCGTTCGGACCCGTATTGAAAGAAGGCTTATATGAGGATTTCGAGCGCCGGGACGACCTCTTAGATCTTTGCCGTTTTCGATCAAGCGCAAGTGATGAGTGGCGTAGCCTTAAAGATTACGTCACCGACATGAAGGAAGGTCAGGACGCCATCTACTACATCACCGGCGCTGACACGGCTGCCCTCAAGAAATCACCTCAACTCGAGGGCTATGTCGCTAAAGGCGTCGAAGTCTTGCTTTTGACAGATCCTATTGACGAGTTCTGGGTAACCTCGGTCGGTGTTTTTGATAAGCATCCGTTCCGCTCGGCTGCTCAGTCCGCCGCCGATCTAGACTCAATTGCAAAGAGCGAAGACGACGAGACGAAAAAGGATGAGGAAGACAAAGCAAACGACACTGACATTGAAAGTCTAATCACGCGCCTCAAGGACGCTCTTGGAGAGTCGGTAAAAGACGTGAGAACGTCAAACCGACTGACGGAAAGTCCCGTCTGCCTTATCGGCGAGGACGGCGGCATGAGTCTGCACCTCGAACGCATGCTGAAACAGCATGGGCAAGGCGAAGGACTGGCGAGCCCGAGAATCCTTGAGATCAATCCGAAGCACGCTTTGATCACAAAATTGACCGGCCAGAGCGATGACATTGTCGGGGAGACAGCGCACCTGCTGCTTGACCAGGCACGCATTGTTGAGGGAGAGGCTCTTCCGGATCCGGTTGCCTTTTCCCACCGTCTTTCTCAAGCCATGGAACGCGGGCTTCTCTAACAGACGTTCCTTAAGTTTAGAACTTACCGAACGGTACGGCGGTCCGTCTGCGAGAGTGTAACTTGGGCGGAGGGTATCGCGCGTGGCACAACAGATGCTGCAAATAAGATGCGCCCGACTTTGTCTGCTTGAACAAAGACAGCAACGCCATACGATGACGTGGCGTCTAAATCCGACAATGAGAATGTGAAAGACTGCGCACGCCCTGAGTACGGGGCCAACGCAATAAGGCGCTTCACCACATTGATGTTACTCAGCGTCCTACCCCGATTCTCGCCTCCGCGAACACGCGTGAATTTTTGTGAGTTGTATACCGCCGCATAAACAGTGCCTGTTTGACCGCTATCTGATTGCGGGACCGTTACTTTGATGCGGTCATTTACAATGCGGCGTACATCCAGAGCCGGGAATTCAGATTGTTCTGACGAAGCACGCCTGATCGCATCGTTGATGGACGGGCGTTGCCCGCCAGGAACCGCTTAGGACCCTGCAATAACCATCTGCGGCGTATAGACGTAATCCGTGTTAAGCGCTTCTCGGTACGCCTGCTGCCTCAAGCTAAAAGATTTGTGAGAAAACGGATCCTTCCACTCTTCTGTGTTCCAGTAATCAACATGAAATGAGAGAGCGAGAACATCGGTACGGTCTGACAGGTTGCGAAGAAAAGCGTCGGCGGGTGGGCAAGACGAACACCCTTGCGATGTATAGAGCTCGACCAATGTGAGCGTTTCACTTGGCTCAGCAATAAAGTCCTCGTCAGACAGCACGGGGCCAGCCCCACAGCCAATCATGACAAGGCTCAAACACACCCCAGCCACCACCGCTGTCCGTCAGCCGTAGACCGAATAGGCGTGCCAATCTGGGGGGTTCTTTTATGCATTGTGCAGTCCCTTCCCCACTCGACAGGTTTGATCTTAGTCGAAACCTTATAAGCTATGGTACTGAAATAACGCGCTTCCTGGCAGAGGGTTGCATTTACTTGGAAATTTCTCGCGTTTTAGGATTGCCTAGGACCGACGCTGGCGAATTAAGAACTATTAATTGAACAGAGTGGCACTTGGAGTCGCTAAGGGCCGCAAATTAGACCGCCCTATCTGCCTCCAGGAAGGGCAAGAAGCTCTCGCCCCACTTATAAAAATCTTCATCCAAAATCTGGAATTTGCAGGCAGGGGCTGCGTCCGCCGCCGCCCGCGTGTGTGGGTTATTGGGGTCCCACTCGGATGTTGCCAATAAGGTTGGCACCGGTGTCTGTGAAAGCTTGTCGTAGGTGGGATACGTGAAGTGGGCGTGATAAGCGGTACGATACATATTGCCCGCCTTTAAGAGCGAACACACGCGCTCGTGCACCATGTCTGTTGCCAGAAACGGTTCTCGCCAAATCACGCCCGTTCGGTCCCGCTTGAACCATGGATAGTAAATCCCTTGGTCACGCATTTGATGCCAACACTGCATGAGGTGACCGCCGTGCCAAACTGGCGAAACGTCTGGCGTGTAGTTGGCAATCAATTCGGCCTGTTCCGCTTTGGTATGCTCGAACACATTACTCATTATGAGCCGACGCACTTGGCTGGGGTTTTGCAATGCGAGCTCGAGCCCAACGAAACCGCCGCCCCACATGCCGTAGAAATCAATTTGATCTAATCCGAGCTGACCCAACCCAGCTGCCAAAACATCGGCGTAAACGTCCATGTCGACGCCGTCGGTCGAAATAATGCGGTCCGAACACCCAGAGCCGGGCATATCAAAGGCAAAGACGGACCTCTTTCCAACAAACGATTGGGTAATTGGTTCAACTGTTCCAATAGAACTCGCGGCGTCATGCTGAACTAGCAAGGGAACTGTTTCCGCATCTGCATTGCATTGGAAATGAAGTTGCCCACCGTCGACTGATACATAGTCGTGCCACAGAACACCGGGAATTGAAGCGACCTGAGGCGGTGGAGGCACGTTGGCCTCAACCCGACGCTCGCTCAAAAAAGTCAGTGCCTCCGCTTCACCCTTGGTCTGCTCATCGGCCATCGACTTACGAAGGTCAGACGCGGTGGATAAAACCCCACGCCACGGATCTAACCCATCGTATCTTTGGCGGGCGACGACCAGTGTCGGACATGAAATATCACGCAAGATGTCTTGCGCGTTGAACGTTCGAGCAGCGTTGTACCCCGCTTCATATCCCCGTCCATGAATACCGGAACTCAAGAATTGATTCATCCGGCGTTGGAGTTCACTTGGGTCCGGCATATCGGCATCTAGACGGGTATTCAGTGCAGGCGTGTGCCAAGGATGAAACGCCGTTTGTTCCCGCAACATCGCCCACAGCCACGCCAAGTGACTGCCATCCCATTGAGGCTCAAAAGGTGGCAACGGCGCTGTCGCACTTGGTGGCAGGTCTAAGGCGCCAGGCAGATCGAGGTCCCAGGCCGCCAGTGCAATAACACGCTTTGGAGCATGATGAGCAAAACTTAGCGCGAGAGCAGCACCAGCCTGCTCGCCATAGAGCGAGACCGCGTTGAGACCAAGAGCATCGATGAGTGCGCCAAGATCATCACATAATGGGTCGAGATTATCTGCCGGCTCATCGAGAGCAAACGACTGGCCATAGCCGGCCATGTCTGGAGCAATCACGGTAAACTGCTTCGACGCAGCCTGGATAAAGGGTTCCAGATCTTGAGATGACCTTGGCAAACGGTGCAGGGCAATCAAAGGCGGACCGCTGCCGGCGCGACGGTAGTGGAGCTGTCGTTGCCCAACTGTAACGTAGTGTCGCGTAAGACCAGGGATGGCAGGCTCAGTCATAAATAGCCACCATCCCTGATATTTTCCGTGTCTGCTTTAGGCTGCCAAATTACGAAGAACGTAGTGCAACACGCCACCGTTCTTAAAGTAATCAAGCTCACCTTCTGTATCGATGCGACAAAGAGCCGAGAACGTTTCTGTTGATCCGTCTGGGCGGGTCACTTTGACATCGACAGTCCCGCGCGGCGTAAGTCCAGCCAGGCCGGCAATATCGAAGAGTTCTGTGCCGTCCAACTTCAAGGTCTCGCGTGTTACACCGTCGGTGAATTGCAAAGGCAAAACACCCATACCAATGAGATTGGACCGATGAATGCGCTCAAAACTCTCTGTGATAACGGCGCGAACACCGAGAAGGTTTGTGCCTTTGGCCGCCCAATCCCGTGATGAGCCGGTGCCGTATTCTTTACCCCCGACCACGACCAATGGCACACCATCGGCTTTGTATTTCATCGCTGCATCATAGATCGGCATGACCATCGCACCTGGATGATACTTGGTCATACCGCCTTCGATGCCGGGTACCATTTCATTCTTAATGCGAATGTTGGCAAAGGTGCCTCGCATCATGACTTCGTGATTGCCGCGTCGCGAGCCATAAGAATTAAAGTCTTTGGTCTCAACACCGTGCTCGACCAGATACGCGCCTGCCGGACTGTCTTTCTTAATCGCCCCGGCTGGTGAGATATGGTCAGTGGTGACAGAGTCGCCAAGAATGGCCAGGGGCCGTGCTCCTGCAATGTCTTCAATGGCGGGCGGTGTTTGAGACATACCCTTAAAGTACGGCGGATTGCGAACATAAGTGGAATCACCCTGCCAGCCATATGTCTCACTGGGCTCCGCTTTGACGGCTTGCCACTCCTCCGGACCCTTGAACACATCCGAATAACGAGACGAAAACATTTCTTGGGTTAGGAATTGCTCGATGCAGTCTGAGACTTCCTGCGGGCTCGGCCAAATGTCTTTCAAAAACACATCATTGCCATCGGAGTCCGTGCCGATTGCATCCTTGGTCACATCGATGCTCATAGATCCGGCGATTGCATAAGCCACCACCAATGGCGGACTGGCGAGATAGTTAGCCTTGATGTCTTGGCTGATGCGACCCTCAAAGTTGCGATTGCCCGACAACACGGACACCGCGACTAAATCACCATCGTTGATGCTCTTTGAAATATTCGCGTCGAGCGGACCGGAGTTACCAATACAAGTTGTGCAACCATAGCCCACGGTGTGGAAGCCGAGGGCTTCCAAATCTTCTGTCAGACCCGCTTTGTCGAGATAGTCCGTCACAACTTGCGACCCAGGTGCCAACGACGTCTTGACCCAAGGTTTGCGACTCAAGCCTTTCTCACGGGCTTTACGTGCGACCAGGCCAGCAGCAAACAAAACCGACGGGTTGGAAGTGTTTGTGCACGACGTGATGGCCGCGATCACGACATCGCCATCGGTCAGAGTGTCTTTGGCGCCGTCACCTGTTAACCCCGCGATCGGTGAAGAAGCCGCTGTTGCATGGTCAAACGTGTTGCTCAGTTGACCGGCAAATTCAGACGCTGCCGCCGACAAGGCCACGCGATCTTGTGGACGTTTCGGTCCAGCCAACGACGGTTCGACTGTTGAAAGATCTAGCTCCATCGAATCTGTAAATTCGGGGTCGGGCGTATCATCCTCGCGCCACATTCCTTGCGCCTTGGCATAGGCTTCAACAAGGGCGACGCGATCAGGATCTCGACCGGTAAAGGCGAGATAACGACAGACTTCTTTATCGATCGGAAAGAAACCGCACGTCGCACCATACTCTGGCGCCATGTTGGCAATGGTCGCGCGGTCCGTGAGCGACAAACCGGACAAGCCAGGGCCGTAAAACTCAACGAACTTTCCGACCACACCCTTGGCCCGCAGCATCTGCGTGACCGTCAACACCAAGTCAGTCGCGGTCGTACCTTCTTTCAAACGGCCGTTGAGTTTAAAGCCGACAACCTCTGGGATAAGCATGGATACCGGCTGACCAAGCATCGCCGCTTCCGCTTCAATGCCGCCAACGCCCCAGCCCAAAACAGCCAAACCGTTTACCATGGTGGTGTGGCTGTCGGTTCCGACGAGCGTGTCAGGATAAGCGACGGTCTTGCCATCGTCTTCTCCAGTCCACACCACTTGGGCGAGATACTCGACGTTAACCTGGTGGCAGATACCTGTACCTGGTGGCACAACGTTAAAGTTGTCAAAGCCCATCTGGCCCCAACGCAAAAACTCGTAACGTTCGCGGTTCCGCGTAAATTCGAGATCGATATTCTTGGTCATCGCGTCTGGTGACGCGTAGGCATCAACCATGACCGAGTGATCAATCACCAGATCAACCGGCGACAGAGGATTAATTTTCTGGGCATCTCCGCCAAGCGCCTGCATCGCTTCACGCATGGCGGCCAGATCAACGACGGCGGGAACACCTGTGAAATCCTGCATCAATACCCGAGCTGGACGATACGCAATTTCCTCGCTGGATTTGCGGTCTTTCAACCACGCCGAAATCGCTTTGACATGATCTGTACTGACTGATTTGCCGTCTTCGTAGCGAAGGAGGTTCTCAAGCAGAACTTTCAAGGAGAATGGGAGTCGGGCAATGTCGCCGATACCTGCTTCTTCGGCGGCCGGTATGCTGAAGTAGTCGTAAGATTTACCGGCAACATCAAGCGTGCGGCGGGTTTTCAAGGTATCATAACCAGTGAGCGCCATTGCTGCGTTCCCCCTTATTATGTGAATAGATATTTGGCGGGATTATAGATAAAGACCCCCGCTTTTTCGCGGCATCATCCACATCCCTCGGGGGTTGTCCAGTCCTCGCCGAAGCGGTCGTCAGTGAAATAACCACCCTCAATGCGCGTTTTCTCCGTGAGTTTGTGTCGGGTTTCGGTATGGTTCCGACCATGTCCACAAGATCTACCGCAGCCATCACATTTGACGTCCATAATCTGTCTGCCCGGCGGGGTGGCCGGACTATTTTTGAGAACCTGTCTTTCTCTCTCAAAGACGGCTCCGCCCTCATGGTGAGCGGACCGAATGGCAGTGGAAAATCGACCCTACTCCGCATTCTTGTAGGCCTTCTGCGCAGCGAGACTGGAACGATCACGCTGACCCCCGAGGACGAGACAGAGGTTTGCTATGCCGGGCATCGCGATGGCCTAAAAGGCGGCCTCTCGGTGCTCGAGAATCTTATATTCTGGTCCAGATTGTATGGCGCAGAGCAAGACGCAGTGGACCAGGCGATCAGTCGCATGGCGCTGGACACGGTGCTTGAAATGCCCGCCGATATGTTGTCTGCCGGCTGGCGGCGGCGCGCTGGCCTGGCCCGATTGGCGTTGGGCTCGGCCTCCATATGGATTTTGGATGAACCCTATACGGCGCTGGATGCAGAGAATGTTGACCGGATCGACAGCCTTCTCAATGAACATGTCACCGCCGGTGGTGTTGTCGTTCTTGCCACCCATCAGGCACCCGGATTCACCCCAAACCACAAAATCAATATGGCGGACTATCCCGCTAAAACCCCTGAGGTAGAGTGGTGAAATCCTTTCTCACCCTCATCAGCAGGGATCTGCGTTTATCCATAAGGCATCGCGCAGACACGATTATGGTGGCTGGTTTCTTCGCCATCACCGTGATTTTGTTTCCATTCGGGATCGGTCCCGAACCAGGCGTGCTTGAACGGGTCGGGGCCGGTATCCTATGGGTTACCGCACTCCTCGCCTCCCTGCTGTCTCTTGATCACCTGTTTTCTGATGACGAACAAGATGGCGCACTTGATCTTTTACTCACGGCACCCGTCGCACCAACGACCGTCGTTGCAGCAAAAATCACAGCACACTGGCTGACCACTGGCTTACCCCTGACTTTGCTGGCACCGATCCTTGGGGTCACACTGCAAATGCCCAGTGAGTCGACAGCGCCAATGATTTTGGCTTTATTGCTTGGCACGCCCACCTTGAGTCTCATTGGTGCCGTTGGAGCTGCCCTCACTCTTGGTGCCAGGCGGCGCGGCGTGCTGCTGCCACTTGTTATATTGCCGCTCTATATTCCCGTTCTCATTTTTGGAGTTGGCGCCATCGATACATCTGGCATGGGGTTTAACGCCAATGGACTATTTGCCGTGCTCGGCGGGTTTCTTCTTATGGCCGCCGCGTTGTGCCCGTGGGCGACGGCGGTTGCCCTACGTCTCGCCTCGGAATAGGCCGATAACTGCGGCCTATCAGCCTGTAACAACAGCCGATATCCCCCGATTCCAGTTGGCAAAATCCGGCTGACCGGGTAAGTCTTCCGGGTATGCATGCTTTTGCCAATCCGACCCGTTTTTTGAAGCTTGCGGCTGCGATCCAGCCCTGGGCAGCTGGCCTGTGCATCCTCTGTTTTGCCATTGGCATACCGATGGCCTTGGTGTTCTCCCCGCCAGACTACCAGCAAGGTGACACTGTCCGGATTATGTACGTCCACGTCCCGTCCGCTTGGATGGGATTATTTGCCTATGGGGTAATGGCCGCCGGAAGTGCGTCCTATCTCATTTGGCGACACGCCGTGGCCAACATGATTGCCAAGGCTTCGGCGCCCATTGGTGCAATGTTCACCGCGCTTTGTCTGTTAACCGGCATGTTATGGGGCGAGCCCATGTGGGGCACGCCCTGGGTGTGGGACGCGCGACTCACATCTATGCTGGTGCTGTTTTTTCTATACTTAGGCTACATGGCACTGGGCGACGCTTTTGACAGTCCCGAACAAGGTGATAAAGCGGCGGCTATTTTGGCCTTGGTCGGATCTGTAAACCTACCCATTATCAAGTTCTCTGTTGATTGGTGGAACAGTCTGCATCAGCCTTCGATTTTCTCAATGGCCGGTGTCTCAGTCGATACCGCGATGTTGGCCCCCCTGTTCTTAATGGTCGGGGCGTTCCAATTTTACTATGTGGTGGTCGTGTTCATGCGGGTTCGCGCTCAAGTACTGGCCGCTAAAGTCCGTGCTGCCCGCCTAAAGCGCGCCACATAGTCGAATTACTGTTATACAGGGCGGCGTGGTTATTTCAGGTCAGATCGGTCTAACGCATTGAGTTCACTTCAAGACATACTAAATATGGGCGGATACGCCGCCTTTGTTTGGCCAGCGTATGCACTGGCGGTGATTGGACTGATTACCCTATTGGCGCTCTCGTGGCGGTTTGTCGCATCGCGACAAGCAGAACTGGATCGTCTGCGTCCGCCTCGGCCCGAAACACCGTCCACCGCACAAGACGATGGAGCAAATAATGGCGAAGCGTAAAACACAAAGACTGTATTTTGTTCTGCTCGGTGGGCTTGCCGTTGCGACTGGCATTGCCTTGGTGCTGACTGCGTTCGAGGACAGTATTGTCTTTTTCTACAGTCCGTCAGAGATCAGCCATCAAGAGTTGTCTCCCGGCCAACGCGTTCGCATTGGCGGTCTTGTTGAAGCGGGCAGCGTCTCTTCGGCAGGAGACACGGTTTCATTTATCGTGACAGATACAGCAGAGACATTAGACGTCACCTACCGCGGTATTCTTCCTGACCTGTTCCGCGAAGGACAGGGCATCGTCGCCGAGGGCTATCTGTTGGCGTCTGGTGTTTTTCAAGCGTCTGACGTGCTCGCCAAACATGATGAAACCTACATGCCGCCGGAAGTCGCGGAAGCGATTAAGGCAGCTGGTGAATGGCGTGGCGATGACACCTGAACTCGGCCACTTTGCGCTGGCGCTGGCGCTGCCTGTCGCTTTGGTGCAATCGATTGTTCCTTTGATTGGCGCCCACCGGCGTGACGCAGCATTGATGGCCGTGGCTGGTCCTGCCGCTCTGGCGCAAATGTTGCTGATCGGCACATCATTTGCCGTTCTAACCCAAGCGTTTATCGCGTCAGATTTTTCGGTGATGAACGTTTACCAAAACTCACATACCGCCAAACCACTGCTCTATAAAATCAGCGGCGTCTGGGGAAACCACGAAGGCTCACTGTTGTTATGGGTCTCTATCCTGGCCGTGTTTGGCGCCGCAGTCGCGGCCTTTGGCGCTGGCTTGCCGGATCGATTGAAAGCCCGGGCTCTGGCTGTTCAAGGATTGATTGGCGCAGGATTCCTCGCCTTCATTCTGTTTACGTCCAACCCGTTCCTACGCATTGACCCAGCACCGGTACAGGGCATGGGACTCAATCCATTGCTACAAGATCCGGGGCTCGCCTTTCATCCACCGATGCTCTACCTCGGCTATGTTGGGTTCTCCATGGCCTTCTCGTTCGCGGTGGCTGCTCTGCTCGAAGGGCGTGTCGATGCCGCTTGGGCGCGATGGGTGCGGCCCTGGACGTTAGCGGCCTGGTCTTTTCTCACCGTCGGCATTGGGCTGGGCTCATGGTGGGCCTACTACGAACTTGGCTGGGGTGGATGGTGGTTCTGGGACCCAGTCGAAAATGCCTCTTTCATTCCGTGGCTGACGGGCACGGCATTGTTGCACTCCGCAATCGTTGTCGAAAAACGTGAAGCGCTGAAGAGCTGGACGATTCTACTCGCCATCGTCACGTTTTCCCTAAGTCTCCTCGGTACCTTCCTTGTACGATCAGGCATCTTAACGTCCGTCCACGCATTTGCTGCTGACCCAACCCGCGGTGTGTTCGTGTTGATGCTTCTCGCACTGGCGGTCGGCGGATCTCTCACGCTCTACGCCGTCCGCGCACCAAAACTTGACCCCGGGGGATTGTTTGCTCCGGTCTCTAGAGAAAGCGGTCTTCTAATCAACAACCTGTTTCTTACCACTGCCGCAGCCACGGTCTTACTCGGGACGCTCTATCCGCTGATCGCCGAGGCACTGGAGATGGGCAAACTCTCCGTTGGAGCACCCTACTTTAACACGGTGTTTATTCCTCTAATGATTCCGCTGGTTCTACTTATGGGCATCGGCCCAATGATGGCGTGGAAACGCAGTGATCTTGCTGGTGTAATGGGGCGGCTTAAAGGCGCGTTGGTTGCTGTTGCTATCGTCTTTGTCATTGCGTTGGCGCTGAGCGGAGTTTCTGTTGTCGATATCGCCGGGGCCGCAGGGATTGCGTTGGCCGCATGGCTTCTGTCGTCCTCTTTTATCGAATGGGCGGGACGTGTTCGCTTGTTCAGGGGCGGGCTGTCAGATACGTGGCGACGCATTCGCTCTGTTCCCCGCGCCTCTCACGGCATGACCGTCGCACATATGGGAATGGCTATTCTTATTGTTGGCGTTTCAGGGTCTAGCGCCTGGAAACAGGAAAACATCCTGACCATGACCGCGGGTGATAGCATCACCGTTGCCGGGTTTGAAGTAACCTTTCAAGGCGCAGATTTGATCCAGGGACCAAACTACGAATCCTTGCAGGGTCGGTTCGTGGCCAAGCGCGGCGGATCATCGGTGTCACTGACGCCGGAGCGGCGGGTGTATGACCAACCCGTTCAACAAACCACAGAGGCTGCCATTCACACGACGTTCTGGGCGGACTTGTATGTGGTTCTCGGCGATGGTCCGACGGCTGAGGGGCAATATGTGGTGCGGGCTTATTTTGAACCCTTCGTGCCATTCCTTTGGTACGGCATTCTTATGATGGGCTTCGGGGGCGTGATCTCCCTTAGCGATAGGCGGCATCGCATCGGCGCACCGCGCCGGGCGCCAGCGATGGCCAAGCCGACAGAGGCCTAGTCCCATGGACAACGTAAAACCAACACGAACCGGCGGGCGGTGGACCGCGATCATTCCTATAGTCGTAGTCGCGCTGCTCGTCGGCGCTTTTGCCAAACGCCTCATTGATGTTGAAAGCGGGCAAGACCCCGCCCTGGTTCAGTCAGTTTTGTTGGATACGCCGGTGCCGGACATCGATCTTCCGCCTCTGCCCAACCGGGAGCCTGGACTAAAAACACCTGATCTCAAAAAAGAAGTCAGTCTTGTCAACGTATGGGGGTCCTGGTGTATCGCCTGCTTATCAGAGCACCCGCTCCTGATGGACCTCGCTGAACAAAATCATATCCCCATTCACGGTATTGCGTGGCGTGATGACCCGTCGGCCAGTGTGCGGTGGTTGGCCAGAAATGGTGATCCCTACAAACTCATCGGCCAGGACCCAGTTAGTGAAGCGGCCATCGCCTTTGGTGTGACCGGCGCACCGGAGACCTTTGTGATCGATGGCGGCGGCATCATTCGCTACAAGCACATCGGACCCATCACACCTGACGTATGGGCGAACACGATTGCCCCGCTGGTGGAGCAATTGCGCCAATGAAGATTTTAGGACTTGTTTCTGGCGCACTGATTGGCTCTATCTTCGCCCTCGTGGCGTACGCCGTAGAGCCGGATGAGATGTTGGATGATCCAGCGCTCGAAGAACGCGCACGGGTGATCAGTCAGGATCTAAGGTGTGTGGTCTGTCAGAACGAAACCATTGATGAGTCTAACGCGACCTTAGCGCAGGACATGCGCCGTCTGGTGCGCCAACGCATTCTAGCCGGTGACAGCAATGAGGACGTCCTGGCGTACATGGTGGACCGATACGGAGACTTCGTCTTGCTGCGCCCCAGGGTCACTGCACAAACCTTATTGCTATGGTTGGGCCCGTTCATCTTACTGGTCTTTGGTGTGGTGAACGCTGCGCGGTACATCAAACGACCAAAGGCTATAGACACGCCCGGTCTTTCCCCTGAGGAGATGGCTGAGGTAGACGTTTTGATTCAAAAGACTGAGGGGCCAGACCAACAATGATTTGGCTTAGCTATGCCGTTTTAACCCTCGCAGCGGTGGCTCTTTTAATTTGGCCGGTCATCCGCAACGCCAAGACAGCTGCGCAGGAAACAGAAGCAGACCAATCCGTTTACCGCGCTCAACTAGACGAAGTCGAGCGTGACCTTAGCACCGGGCTCCTGACAGCTGCAGAAGCAGACACCGCCCGTGTGGAAATAAAACGACGCCTGCTCGCTGCCAGCCGGCGCACCGGACTAACTGATGACAACAACGCACCTGCTATTCGCATGTTCGCCGTCACCGCAATTGCTGTCACCGTTCCCTTCGGAGCCCTGGCGATTTACCTGTCCATTGGCACACCAGGGCTACCGGCCGCGGGATCGGAAGACCGCCGAGCAGAAGCGCTTGCCAACCCGGACATGGCCGACTTTGATATTTTGATCGAAGATTTGGCTGACCGACTGCGACAAGATCCAGACAGCACAGAAGGCTGGATTTTGTTGGCGCGAAGTTATCGTCAGGTCAATCGTCTTGAAGACTCAGCCAGCGCCTACCGTCGAGCCCTCGCCAGTGGTGCCAGCAATGTTGAGACCTACACCGAATTTGCTGACACGCTAACGGCGTTGAACAGCGGCACTGTGACGCCAGAAGCCGCAGATATATTCAGGGCTGTTCTCAGAACAAATCGAGATGAACCGCGGTCAAGGTTCTACCTTGGTCTGGCTGAAGCGCAGGCTGGTAATGTTGCAAACGCCATAGCTATTTGGCGAGACCTGACTGCCGGTGCCCCAGCTGATGCGCCTTGGCTTGCTATGGTCCGGGATCAAATGGGCCAGTTCGCCATGGCATCGAATATCATGCCAATGACGGTAACGCCACGCCATCCGCTTGACGGAGAGTTCGTACCGCCTCCGGCTATCGCCGCGCCAATCGAACAAGACGTTGTTCCAGAGGCGGATGAAGAAGACTTCCGCCCGGATGTCAGTGCCTTGGCTGGTCGTTTTTCCGGTGATGAACTGGCAATGATTCAAGAGATGGTTGGGGGGTTAGAAGCCCGCCTCGAGTTCGGACCAGAAGATTACGACGGTTGGATGCAACTTGGACGGTCTTACGGGGTTCTCAGTGACACAGAGAAATCTGCCAACGCCTACCGACAAGCAACGCGGCTAAGAGAACAAGCAATTGAACCACGCATTCTGTTGGCGGATTTATTGCTGAACGCCGTTTCGCCAAACGCCCCCATTCCCGATGAAGTATCTGCCTTGAGCGAAGAGATACTCAAGCTGGATCACAACAATCCCGATGGACTTTTTATTGCGGGATTATCAGCCGCCAGCGCGAGAGACATAACGGGTGCCAGAGCCCACTGGACCCGGCTGCTCGATATCCTTCCCCAGGGAGATTCAGCCCGCGCTGCCGTAATGCGGAGATTAGAAGAACTTCCAGACTGAACCAGTTATAAGGCTTTTTAAATCGCCCAGTCTCAATCACTCAGCCAAGGAAATGACGATGACTCCGGCAATAGCTAAGCGATTCATTATTGGCGGCATGGTGGCAATTGGCACGCTGCTCATTCTTGCGTTTTACTTACCGGCATTCCGCCCGGATCCCAATAACACAACAGTCGAAGGGTCTGCTGCAATTGGTGGCGCTTTTACGTTGACGGATCAAACAGGGGCAGACGTAACGGAGCAGATTCTTCTTGGTCGCTATAACCTAATATATTTTGGCTTTACGTACTGTCCCGACATCTGCCCAATGACATTGCAAACTGTGGCTGACGCCATAAACATACTACCAGGCCAAAAAGGTGAGTCTGTCCAACCCGTATTTATTACTCTTGACCCGAAACGCGATACCATTGAGACAATGTCAGCGTATGTCAGCAACTTTCACTCCCAAATGATTGGGCTGACCGGAACCCAAGAACAAATTCAAGCTGTAGCCGATGCCTATCGGGTTTTCTTTCGAGAGGCACCGATTGGTGAAGACGGAGACTATACTATCGATCATTCAGGATTTCTTTATCTGATGAACCGAAGTGGGCGGTACATTGATCACTTCAGGAAAGACGTAACTATAGAAGAGCTCAGCACCCGCCTAAGAGATTTGCTTTGACGGTATCAAACGAATCAAACAGCCCGGCGCCCTTTTGGCAGACAAAGAAACTTCGACATATGTCGCGCCAAGAATGGGAAAGCCTGTGTGACGGGTGCGGAAAGTGCTGCCTGCACAAGCTTCAAGATGCCGATACGGACGAAATATTTCCAACCAATGTCGCGTGCCGACTGCTCGATGTTGAGACGTGCCGATGCACCGATTATTCCAACCGCAAAGTGAAGGTGCCGGATTGCGTTCAACTTTCGCCAAAAACAGCCGGTACCTTGAATTGGCTGCCGTCCACTTGTGCTTACCGGTTGATAGCCAATGGTGAGGATTTACCGCATTGGCATCCCCTGGTTTCAGGAGATTCTGAAACCGTGCATGTGGCCGGCGTATCAGTGCGAGGCCGTGCTGTTTCAGAAACTGAGGCGGGCCCACTGGGGTCACACCTAGTTGATTAGCCGGACATGTAGTCGTGGCGGGTAGCCCAAAAAAACAAGAGGTGCTGGCCTTAAGCGTCAACAACCAAAACCTAACCGTGCGCCTTACTGAACATGCTCGAGCGCGCCGCCTTAGCCTTCGCGTTGACCCCATAAGCGGATGTGTGGTGCTGGTTAAGCCAAAACGCGCCAGCAAGAAGGCGGCCATTGCATTTGCTGAAGACAAGGCACACTGGATCGCCGATCGCTTAGCCGAAATGGTGTTACCGGTACCTTTTGCGGATGGCACGGAGGTCCCCATACTTGGAGAGCAGCATACCATTCAACATTGCCCAGAAGCACGACGGGGCGTGTGGCGAGAAAACAACTACCTCAATGTCTCGGGTGCCACCGATCATTTGTCGCGGCGCATTCACGATTGGTTTAAGGACGAAGCACGGCGTTTCATCACGCCGATCGCACATTCCTACGCTGAAAAACTTGATAGAACGGTGACCAACATATCTATCAAGGACACGCGGTCACGGTGGGGGAGTTGCTCGTTGGGTGGGCGGCTATCTTTCAGTTGGCGGCTCATAATGACCCCAACAGCAGTGACTAAATATGTCATCGCCCATGAAGTCTCACACCTATGTGAACTCAATCACTCAGAGCGGTTTTGGAATACCGTTGACCAGTTAATTGATGATCGACGAGCGCAAACACAATGGCTCAAAGAGCACGGCGGTGACCTACACCGCTACGGCCTCAACGAATGGAAAAACAACCCTAACGGCTTGCAATCGCCGTCGTACGCACTTCACGGGATTCAATCCACTCCGCAAAGCGGTGCAAGGCAGGAACCATCGGATCCTGTTTCTTAGCTGTTTTGGCGTATCGGCTGCCCTCAAGGTCACGATAGAAAATATGGCCGCCAATTACACCAGATACTTGTAGATTATCGGCCCACGAAGGGTGCACCCATGCTGCGTGATACCAAAGAGCACCGCCGGTTGGATCAGCAACACCGGAGTCTTTTTGCAACACGGCCGCCGCCAACTTAAGTGACCGCAGCCAAGCGACGCTGTTGTAGGGCGTGTCAGGCAGTCCATCGCAATACCAGGAAAACTGGCAGCGGTGCATAACTCGCGCTTTATTTTGCTGAATAACGCTACAGATGTTTGAGGGGTAACGTCGATCCATCGCCCTATTGATCACAACCTTAGCCACAGCCAAACGGCCCGCGAGACTTTCTCCACGTGCTTCAAAGTAGTCATTCAATGCCAAGCACACAAATTCACTTTCAGATACCGTTAGGCCGTCCAGATCGACCATAAAGTCGGCTGGAATATCACCAGCCTGAACCGTTGCCGTCGGAACAAAAGTCACAGTGAAAACTGCAACGATGAATGTTCGTAATACACGCATGTTCAGAGACATTGTGCTGCTGATCATGGGGTAACTCCTTCACTGTCACATGTCGCGCGAAATGCTGGCCGACATGCAGCCTATTTTTGTGTGCGTTGTCTTTGTGATCTTTGGCCTGGGTCGAGCGCTGTTTATTCTCGTACTCAGAATCTGATTCTATAGGGGTCAGAGTTAACGAAGTCCTAACTCAGATTCACAGAAGCGCCCCCTGTATTCCCGGCGCCTCTATTGATGTCGTATAAGTAGGGTAATTCTGGGTTCGCTCAAATTTTATTAAGTTGCTTTTTTTGGTAGATACCGTTCAGAAAATTACGCAAGTGGCTGCTCTGGAGTCACTTATGCATAAAGTTTGAATCGGAGCGAAACGATCCCGAGCCTATTGGCTTTTTAGCCGGTTCTTTTTTCTTTTGGGTTCCAGGCGATTTGCATAGGGTCTCTCCCTGAGAGTGATCCCGTGCAGGTATTAACTTGTATTCGGTTTATATCTGACGCTTGGAAGCTAAGAATGACGGTAAAACGTAATCCTAAGAATATAAAAGTAAGTCTGCTTTTGACTCTTATGGTTGCCTTGGGGCCGCTTTCAACAGATCTCTATCTCCCGTCCTTGCCCTCACTTACTGAAATCTTGTCGACAACGGTTTCTCGCGTTCAAGCGACGATGAGTGTTTTCATCGCCGGCTTTGCCTGCGCAACAGTCATTTACGGCCCATTGTCAGATCGGTATGGCCGACGCCCCATTCTCATCGGCGGACTGACGGTGTTCGTTATTGGAAGTCTCGGCTGCATGGTTGCGGCAACAATAGAAGAACTCATTGTCTGGCGGTTCGTGCAAGCAATTGGCGGTTGTGCTGGACCGGTACTGGTTCGGGCCGTGGTCCGTGACGTGTATGAAAAAGAAGAAGCCGCCCGCTTCCTGTCTTACATCGCATCGGCCATGGCACTAGCCCCAGCGGTGGCGCCGATGATTGGGGGGTGGCTGCATGTCTTGTTTGGCTGGCGCAGTCATTTTGTCGCTTTAACTCTGCTCGGCATTCTCTTTATCTGGGCCATCTTTATTTTACTTCAAGAAACCAACAAACATCGCAACCGAACAGCAACACAGATCCGCCAGATGGCTCAGAATTTTCGACTCATCCTGGAGCACACCCAGTTTCTGGCCTTCTCTTTAACGCTCATGTTTTCTTATGGCGCGTTGTTCAGTTTTATTTCTATTGGCGCCTTTGTTTTCATCGACGTCTTAGGCGTTGCACCGGATAAGTTTGGGTATTTGTTTTTCTTTGTTGCAATTGGATACGCCAGCGGTGGTCTTCTTGCAGGCAAGGTCGTGCGACGGGTTGGTGTCGTCAATATGATCGGCATCGGTGTTGGTCTTGGCTTGACCGTAGGCATTTTCGGTTTAGCACTGAGCATCAACGAGACTCAGACGATCACCGCCGTTGTTGTGCCAGTCATTGGGGTGTTCTTTGCCTGCGGATTTGTTTTGCCAGCTGCGACGGCTGGCGCGCTAATGCCGTTCCCCGAGATTGCGGGGACAGCATCCTCGGCAATCAGCTTCCTGCAAATGAGTGGTGGGGCGACCATTGGCTTCATCGCTGGTTATTTGCACAATGGGACAACGTTGCCTCTGTTCGCGGTCATATTCGCAAGTTGGGTTTGCGCGGCCATGGTCTACGGACATGCCCGCTGGCGTGGGTCTATCCGCCCGTTAAACGACGCCACAAGCGCGTAAGGGGGTCCACCGGCTCTGGCGGCGTCCAGCCTGCCAAAGCTTTGGCAGGTGTCCCGCGGTGGGCTGTAAGCATGACGTCGCGCCAGACTTGTGCCGGCAATCCTCCACCGGTCACCCCCTTCATGCCGCCACCATCGTCATTGCCAATCCACACCCCGGCGACGAGATCAGAGGTGTAACCAACAAACCAAGCATCTCTGAAGTCTTGGCTGGTGCCCGTTTTTCCGGCCGAGGGGCGGTCTATCTGAGCTGTTTTACCCGTGCCGTCCGTCATCGTCTTGGCAAGCATGCGGTTCATCATATCGATATGTTCGGGCTCCGCGGCCCGGCCGAGGCCGCCGCCTTGACGCCGATACAACATCCGACCGTCTGTGGTCACTACATCAAGAATACCGTAAGGCACGATGGCGACGCCACCATTGGCAAACGGAGCGTAGGCTGCTGTCAATTCGATCAGGCTGACCTCAGAGGTTCCAAGCGCAAGGCCTAGGTCATTGGTCAATGCTGTTGAAATACCAGCCCGCCGCGCGGTTTCGATAATTGCAGCTGGTCCCGCCTTACGCGCCACACGCACGGCTACCGTATTGATCGATCGGGCAAGAGCATCTTCGACGGCGATGGGTCCTTCATAGGTGCCAGAGAAGTTTTGCGGTCGCCACCCGTCGATATTGATTGGTGTATCCTCGAGAATATCCGTCGGAGTTAACCCGGCTTCGAGACCAGACAAAAAGACAAAGGGTTTAAACGCTGAGCCAGGCTGACGCTGGGCCTGGACAGCCCGGTTAAACTGACTGGACTGATAATCACGGCCACCGATCATTGCGCGAACCGCGCCTTGAGGAGACAAAACAATAACTGCACCCTGACTAGACTCGCGTGTTTTTGCAGAGTCTCTTAGGGCAGAGACAAGACTGCGCTCGGCCGCAGTTTGCACTGAGGGGTCTAATGTCGTGTGAACAATAAGGTCGGCTTCAATTGGGCCGACCAGTTCATCGATATTGGCCAGAACCCAGTCAGCGAAATATCGACCCCGACCGGATGGTCCTTTATTTACGTTGACCTGACCGCCGCGTTTCGCGGTGTCGGCTTGGGTCGAGGTGAGATACCCGGCATCGACCATGGCGCCGATAACAACCGCCGTGCGAGATCTCGCGGCATCAATATCGGTCTTTGGGTTGTAGCGGGACGGCGCCTTCATCAGACCAGCGATCATGGCGGACTGATAAACCGTCAGGTTCCGCGCGGGCTTGTCGAAATATGTCCGTGATGCCGCTTCGACCCCGTATGTCCCCGCACCGAGATACACCCGGTTGAGGTAGAGAGTCAGGATCTGATCCTTAGTGAACTTTTGTTCTAACCACAAAGCGAGAAGGGCCTCGCGAATTTTGCGGGCAATGGTCCGTTCTCGGGTCAAAAAGAGATTCTTGGCAACCTGTTGAGTGATCGTGCTGCCACCCTGAACGACGGACCCAGCACGAATATTAGCCAGCATGGCGCGGGCAAAGCCCCGCGGATCGAGACCGAAGTGGGTGTAGAAACGCCGGTCCTCGATGGCTAGAACGGCAGCTAGCAAGGCAGGCGGCATATCATCAATGGACACGGCATCGCCGTAGAGCGCCCCCACGCGTGCAATGTCGTCCCCCGCTGCATCGCGGACGACAACAATGGGCTGGCGGCGCGTCGATGCCACGACGTCATCAACATTTGGCAGACCGAGGGCAAAGTACCCGAGCACACCAGCGGTCAACAGGATCACCCAAATGAGAGCAGACACCCCATTGGACAGCCAGAACCACCAGCCACGCCGGGGCTCATCAGGTGCTGGCTTTTGATCTTTGTTAGCGTTTTTCGGTTGTTTTGACGGTGCCATATTCCTCGCCGACCATGTGTTTTTGGCTCGGTGTTATGAAAGTGTTACATAACTAGGGTTAGTTAGACATTAACGCGATAGCGTCGACGAAAACCCGGCCTCGTTATGAGGAGCAACCAGTAGACTCCACGTCTGTTTCGGGGACCATATCAGAATAGCAAGAGAGCCGTCTCAAGGCCCTCGCCAAACATATAGAGAAACCGGTGGAAGACATCCTCGCTCTCGCCCTTGCAGAATACGCAGACACCTGGGAAGACCAATTGGATAAGGCCGATGGGCTGAAAGACGGCGATAACAGAGTACAAGCGGCGTTCAACGACCCCTAAACCTTCAATCCCCAACCACATACAAAAATACTATTGCGATTTGGGGGGAACTAGCCCGTGTACGAACGGGTTTGTGAGGCTTTCTCTTGCGCGGTCAGTAGTCTGGCAAACTTTCAAACTAGTATACGTTAAACGGTCTGGGTACCGGCCTGGTCCCAAAAGAAAACCGGCTGCACCCGAAGATGCAGCCGGTTAAATTTTGTTCGCGTCGTAAGAGTTTCTAGAAGTTGGTCAGCAGCTTGAGACCAAATTCTCTCTTACGGGGCAGGGTTGCAAAGTTCTTGCGGTTCAATGAACCAAAGATACTTGTCGTACCTACCGCCGTGTTGTGGCTCAAGTCATTGGTCAGATTTGATCCGTAGAGCTCAACGGCGAAGTTGTCGTTAATATCTGCATGGATCCGCGCGTTAAATTTCCAGTAGCTGGCAACCTTATTGTACTCGAAGTTATCAACAAAGAAGTTGCCTTGGTAGATACCGTCAACGCGCAGCCATAGGTCATTCTCCATGCCAGCCAATTCAGCGATCTGGAAGGTGGTTGAAATACTTCCCGTCCAATTCGGCGTATAACGGGGGCGATTACCGACCGCAGAGATTTGCTGACCGAGTGACAGCACACCCGGATCTGTGAGCACCGCCGTGGCAACGGAACCGGCACCAGCAAAGTCCAAGAACTCCACGTCGTTGTAAGATAAACCGCCCGTGAGCCTGAACCAGTTATTAGGCGTAATATCAACTTCAACGTCCACACCCTTAATGCGTGAATCACCGGAGAGGTTAGCCGCCGTGAAGAATGGCGCCGGACTAAGCTCGAAGAAGGTTTGGTTCTTCCAGTCCATGTGATAGAGCGCGAGAGAGTAGTTTAGCCAATCGGCCGCGCGCTGTTTTACGCCAACTTCAAAAGCAGACAGAGATTGCCGAGGTGTAAAGTCACCGAGAGCAGCCGTTAGAGGCACGTTAGTCGCTTCCTCATAGTCAGTGGCGTTGGAAGCAATCCCTTGCAGGTAGCTCTTAGACCAGCTGGCATAGAAGTTAGCATCGTCCGTTGGCTGATAGGACAAAATCACACGTGGCATGAAAGCATCGTATTTTTGCTCTGCATTGACCGTCGGATCGGGATCAATACCGTTCAAAATAGAAACGCCGTCATATTCTGTGGTTTGCGAATCCTCATTCCAACGGCCTTCTAGAGATATGGTAAATGCTTCTGACACGTCGTAATCGATCGAGCCGAAGATACCTATGTTATCCCCGTCATTGAGTTGGATATTGTAGGTCGGTCCGAACGCGGCGTAGGCGGACTGGTCATTGGTCTGCTTGTAATAACTAACACCGAGCATGTAGCGAAGGCGGTCTTCTCCGCTAGAAGTGTAGCGTGCCTCTGCATAAGTATCCGTGACAGCTGTTGCGATAGCTGCGAGCCACGGTCCTCCGCCAAAGATGGGGGATGGTGTGCCGAAGTTATTGTCCCACATGACAAAGTGCGTGGATTCACCGCGAGCGAATTGAGTGCTGATCGTTCCACCGTTGTCTAGGTCATAGTCACCCTTCAGATCGATGCGCCATAGCTTATATTCTGTGCCCAGCCCATCAGGTGCGTTTGGAACACCTTTGCCCTCCAACTCGGGAGGAAGCGTCTGGAAGAAGGACAAAGGATTTGAAAACAGGAAGAGCCGTGTGGTCGGGGTTAAAACACCAACAGACGTTAGGTTTGGCTCAACTAAGTCCCAGTCGGGGACGTCGCCACAGAACGTGTTGCGGATAGAGTTGGACAAATCCGTGCTGAACGTCCCGCCACTGGACCCATCACCCACATTACGAATTTCCCCGGAGTACGTCAGATTACATGTTCCAGCCAGGGTGTTTGCATGTTGAGACTGCTGTGCACGCGTATCATCGGAACGGACATAAAAACCAGAGGCTTTAAGTCTAAAGTTTTCCGAAGCCTGGAACGTGGAAACAGCCGAAATCGCAGTTGTGTTTTCTTCACCAGCCGGATCTCCGTTATCGTAATTAAAGTCAGCCCCTTTGCGATCATGGGTCGCGGCTAGGCGCAGACCGAAATCATCAGTGATCGGACCGCCGACGGCGGCTGTGACATTGTAGCTACTCTCTTGTGATGGCGAAAAAGAGACTGAACCCTTGCCTGATAACTCATCGCCAGGTTCTGCAGGAATATAGTTCACAGCTCCGGCAAACGTGTTGCGGCCGAAGAAAGCGTTCTGCGGACCTTTAATAATCTCGACACGTTCTAGGTCTACGAGTGGCATAATGCCAGCACCGTCAGAGATATAGCCGCCATCCCAGAACACCGCACCAGCGCGGGAGGCTGGGCTAGGCTGCTGCACGGCGAGACCGCGGAAACGGATGGATGGGTTTTGACGACCGCCTGACCCACCGGGACCAACGTTATCAAGAACGAAGCCTGGCGTAACTTTTGAAAGCGCCTCAAGATCTCTCGCCCCCAGCGCATCCAAGTCGGCCTGGGAGAAAGCGCTCACCGACACTGGAATTTCAAGCAGGCTTTCTTCGCGCTTACGAGAAGTAACTGTAATTTCCTCAATGGCCAGGCTTTGCGCGATGGCCTCAGCCGCAAGTGACGCTGAGAACACAGCTACCCCGCCATAAAGAGCAGCTTTGAGTGGTGTCAATCGACGTGTCATAGAGTCGTCTCCCCTTCCGAAAGGCAAATCTTTGTTGCCAAGATATTTCAGTGTTCGCAGCTTGGAAAATTTCCAAACACCTCAAAAGTCGGTTATTTTTTTACAAAAAGAACAATACTGACCTAATGGCAAGTGGTAACCTTAACGTATTGTACAGTCACCGCATACCGGACAATTTGTTGCGAAAGCGCCACACTGATCTAAAAATTATAGTAGTTATGGGCGCTTAGGCCCCATCGATATTCATACACCTTATGGTCAGGACAGTGTTGTTTATAGCTAAAGCGCCCTGCCGCAAATCGTAGGCCTGCCTTTAGGTGTCGAGGTTTTGGACGCTCAGCGCATTGTCTTGGATAAACTCACGACGATGCTCCACCACATCGCCCATCAGGGTTGAAAACACCTCATGGGCTTCGTCGGCATGACTGACCTTAACCTGAAGAAGTGTTCGCGCATCAGAATCCAACGTTGTTTCCCACAATTGATCCGGGTTCATTTCACCTAGACCTTTATAGCGCTGCAAACTCGTGCCGCGCTTGCCTTCGGCCAACACACCTTCAATCAATGACACGGGTCCGTGAATTTTTACTTCGCGCTCTTTGATCCCCAATGTCGCCGAATGAGTATAAATCTCCTGTAGTTCTGCGGCTTGTGAATCCAGATACCTAGCTTCGCTAGAATGGAGCGTAGGTGCATCTAGAACATGCGTTTCGGTAACCCCACGCACAGTGCGCGCGAACACCAAGCCACCTTTTTCCGCAGCGGCGCCGGACCACCCTTTTTCGTATTCACTTTCCAAGACATCAAGACGACGCGCGATGTACTGTGCGGCTGACCCTGCTGTGGCGCTATCGGATAACGCCTCTGCGTTAAATGCGCCAGCGACAGCTACTTGCTCGACAATCCGTAAGGGGAATGCCCGGCTCATTTGCACCAACGTGTTTCTGATATCCCGCGCCTTCATAACCAGCGTACGAAGGTCTTCTCCGGCGATCTGTCCGCCCGCTTGTGTCACCAAGACCGCGTCGGTCAGTCCGCCCTCGATCAGGTGGTCTTCCATAGAATGATCGTCTTTGAGGTAGACCTCTGAATTGCCTTTCTTAGCCCGATAAAGTGGCGGCTGCGCAATATATAGGTAACCAGCTTCGATCAACTCGGGCATCTGCCGGTAGAAAAACGTCAGAAGCAAGGTGCGGATGTGACTTCCATCAACATCGGCGTCAGTCATGATGATGATTTTATGATAGCGCAGCTTTTCGAGATTAAATTCTTCTGGCCCGATGCCCGTGCCCAAAGCGGTAATCAGCGTCCCAATTTCATTGGACGACAACATTTTGTCAAAGCGAGCACGTTCGACATTTAGAATTTTACCACGCAGCGGTAGGATGGCTTGAAAGGCCCTGTCGCGGCCTTGCTTAGCCGACCCGCCGGCGGAATCACCCTCAACCAGAAACAACTCAGACACGGCCGGGTCTTTAGACTGGCAGTCAGCAAGTTTGCCCGGTAGTGACGAGACGTCAAGCGCGCCTTTACGGCGGGTGAGTTCACGTGCTTTTCGCGCGGCTTCGCGAGCAACCGCTGCCTCAACCACTTTACTAATGATCTTGCGAGCTTCGCCCGGATGCTCTTCGAACCATTCGCTCAGCTTTTCGCCGACAACGCTTTCAACAACGGGTCGAACTTCCGACGACACTAATTTATCTTTGGTCTGTGACGAGAATTTCGGATCAGGCACTTTTACGGAGAGCACACACGTCATACCTTCGCGCATGTCATCGCCGGAGAGTTGAACCTTCTCCTTTTTCGACAACCCAAATTCAGTGGCATAGGTGTTGATGGTCCGAGTCAACGCACCCCGGAGTCCAGCCATGTGCGTCCCACCATCCCGTTGGGGAATGTTGTTTGTGAAACACAAAGTATTCTCGTGATAGCTATCGTTCCATTCCAACGAGAGCTCGACAACGATGTCATCCTTCTCGCCGGTCACTGTGACGGGGGGCTCATGAAGCGCCTGCTTCGACCGATCCAAATACCGAACAAAGGCTTCAATGCCACCTTCATAGTGGAGATCGATAGACTTTGTTTCGCTATGGCGCGCATCGACTAGTTGTAAAAAGACACCAGAATTTAGAAACGCCAATTCGCGCAAGCGATGCTCCAAAGTTCCGAAATCAAATTCCGTCATAGTGAATGTTTCAGATGACGGCATGAACGTGATTTCCGTGCCGGTCTTTGTTTTTCCGTCCACCTCTGGCGCATCTCCAACAATCGCTAAAGGCGCGTCCGCTTCGCCATCTTTGAATCGGACGTAATGCTCTTTGCCATCACGCCAGACACGAAGGTCTAACCAGTCAGACAGCGCATTGACGACAGAGACGCCGACACCGTGAAGACCGCCGGAAACCTTGTAAGAGTTCTGGTCAAACTTTCCGCCAGCGTGCAACTGGGTCATGATGACTTCCGCCGCCGATACGCCCTCTTCTTTATGCATATCGACAGGAATGCCGCGGCCGTTATCGCGCACCGTGACGGACCCGTCCCCATTCAAAATCACTTCATTGCGGTCACAGTGCCCGGCCAGGGCTTCATCGATAGAATTGTCGACAACCTCGTACACCATGTGATGTAGTCCCGAACCATCATCGGTGTCGCCGATGTACATGCCGGGGCGTTTGCGCACCGCCTCCAGGCCCTTAAGGACCTTGATTGAGTCGGAGTCATAGGCAGTGGGATCAGCAGCTTGTTCGCTCATAGGGACACTCAGACGCGTTGGGTGTGGGGCAAAGAAAGAGACGAGGGATGCGACACAATGGTCGCGGAAGACACGGGCTTAACCGCACCATCAGATACAGCAAACAATTGCGCTGACTCGCCAAGATCGGCAAACACGGAAACATCCGTGCCTGTTAACCAGGCTTGGGCTCCGGAGGCTGTTACCCGTTCAAACAAATGACGACGGCGATCTTTATCAAGATGCGCAGCGACTTCGTCCAGCAACAAGAGCGGTGGACAACCGCGCCGCTCTGATTGCAGGTGGACATGGGCGAGCACAATGGAAACGAGCAATGCCTTCTGTTCGCCGGTTGAGCAATCAGTAGCTGGGCGACCGGTTTTAGCCATCACCACCATAAGATCAGAACGATTGGGTCCCTGGGGTGATGGCGGCTCTCCACTTCGAGGCCAGTTTTGACGGGACGACAAAAGGTCCGCCCTAAATGCATCTTCAGCATCTAGCGCAGGGAGGCGCCCCAGCCAGTCATCAATTTGGCCGGTTAGATTAAGATGAGCCGCAGGAAAGGGTCCATCAACGGCAGCTAAAACATGGTTGAGCTGGGTCAGCGTATCCAGTCGTGCCGCGGCAATCGCAACGCCATATCGTGCCAAGGTATCTTCCAAGGATTCAAACCACGCGTCGTCCGTCACTCCATCCCGGAATAAACGGGCCCGTCTGCGCGCCGCTTGGTCATAGGCTGCACAGCGAGATGAATGATCAGGGTCAAGCACTGTCACGAGACGATCAATGAATCGGCGACGCTCCCCGGGAGCATCACTAAACAGACGATCCATCGCAGGCGTCAACCAAACGGCGCCGACGTGCTGAGCCAAAACTGATGCACCCTTCGCCGGTTTGCCGTCAATATGAACGGAGCGGCGGTCAGGTGTCGCAGCCTCGATACCCGTACCCAATCGGATCGAGCCGGTGGGCGTTTCTATGTCTGCGGAGACCGCCCACGGCCGCTCTTGGGTCTCGGTTGGCGCGCACCGGCCAACATCTGCCAGCTTAGCGCCGCGCAATCCCCGACCGGCTGTCAGAAAAGACAACGCTTCAAGAATATTGGTTTTGCCAGCGCCATTGGCGCCCGCCAAAACGACAGAGCGCGTGTCCAACTCAAGATTCAGATGATCGTAATTGCGAAAATCGGTCAGCATAACGCGCACGATGCCGATCACCCCCTGCGCGGGTGACATGGTTGTCTGTTCCGGGCGAGAAGTATCCGTCAGAGCGTTCACACCCGCATCGGCATGAGCACATAGACAGCAGAGCCGTCTGAAACGTCGCGTATCACTGTCGGCGACGCCGAATCGGCCATGGTAAAGCGGGCTGCGTCCCCTTCGATTTGCTGCATTATGTCAAGTAGGTAACGGGAGTTAAAGCCGATCTCCAGCTGGCCTGCGTCATAGGAGGCTTCAACCTCTTCGACGGCGCTGCCGTTCTCCGGACTGGACGCAGACAACGTCACTAGCCCCTTTTCCATGTTGAGTTTGATCGACCGCGACTTCTCAGAACTGATGGCGGACACACGATCAACAGCCTTGGACAGAGTTTTGCAATCCATCTCCATGACCTTGTCGTTGCCAGTGGGGATCACCCGTTCGTAATCGGGGAACGTGCCATCGATAAGTTTCGATGTGAGCACCGTATCGCCGATAGAAAAGCGAATCTTGGCATCAGACACAGATACCATGACATCGCCTTCAGCCTCTTCAATGAGCTTGCGCACTTCAGACACAGCTTTGCGCGGCACAATAGTGCCTGGCATACCTGCGGCGCCATCCGGGAGCGGCAACTCAACACGGGCGAGGCGGTGACCGTCGGTCGCGACAGTCCGCAATACATCAACACCGTCACTATCGGTGCCGTGGAGATAGATGCCGTTCAGGTAGTAACGGGTTTCTTCGGTTGAGATGGCGAACCGTGTCCGATCGATCAATGACCGTAGGTCCGTCGCTGACAAACTAAAGGTGTGAGAGAAATCGCCAGAGGCCAGGGCGGGAAAATCATCGACTGGGAGACAGGCCAATTGGAATCGGGAGCGCCCCGATGTCAGGGTCAGCTGACCTTCGCCGCCGAACGCCAGTTCAACCTGCGCCCCATCGGGTAACTTGCGGACAATGTCGTACAAGGTATGGGCGGGAGCCGTGATCTCGCCTTTCTGCCCGACTTCAGCCGCAGTGGACTCGACGATCTCGAGATCCATATCCGTCGCGTTCAGGCTGAGACTGCCGTTAGCAGCATCGAGACGGACATTGGATAGAATGGGAATGGTGGTGCGGCGCTCAACAACACTCTGGACGTGACCCAGAGACTTTAGGAGCGCGGACCTTTCAATAACGAGTTTCATAAGCAGCCGTATTCATAAGCGTTTAACAAAAGACCGTAACGCAGAAACGCGCTGTGGGTCTCGGCGAGTCCCTCCCCCTCGGACCGGCGGTCCGCCCCATAGAAAATGGCGGAAAAGCAACCCTTTGAGAGCCCCTGTCAATCAACTGGAGGGGGGGCGCGATGGGCGAGGAGTCGACCAGCGCACGAAAGGAAAGACAAGTATATCACAGGGATAACCTGAGGGTAGCGAAAAGGGCCTCTCAGAGGCCCTCACAGTGGCTTCTGACGCCACCGTATTGTCGAGGATTGAGGCCGTTTTAACTTTCCAGCATCCTGGTGAGGAGATCAACATCCTCGGCGAAGGCGACATCACCTGCCATCAATTCCTCGACCTTCCGGACCGCATGAATGACGGTGGTGTGATCCCGCCCCCCAAAGGCACGGCCGATCTCGGGCAAGGACCGGGAGGTCAGCTGTTTCGATAGATACATGGCAATCTGGCGAGGGCGTGCCACGGTCCGGGACCGCCGGGCCGAACTCATGTCGGACAACCTGATTTGGAAGTGTTCAGCAACCCGCTTCTGGATTTCATCCATCGTTACACGGCGATCATGGGCGCGGAGGAGGTCATGGAGAAGGGTATGAGCCAGCTCGAGTGAGATATCACCCCCAACCAACTGCACGTTGGCGCTAAGACGAGTCAGCGCGCCCTCAAGTTCCCGGACATTTGAGGTGATGCGATGGGCTAGGAATTCCTTCACTTTCTGCGGCACGGTGACACCAAGCTGCTCGGCTTTGGCGTCCAGAATTCCGAGACGTAACTCAAAGGTAGTAGGGTGGAGGTCTGCCACTAGGCCAGATGACAACCGTGAACGCAATCGATCCCCAATCTCTTCAAGATCGGACGGTGATTTATCAGCAGACAGGACAATCTGCCGCCCCTGGTCAACCAAGGCATTAAACGTGTGGAAGAATTCTTCTTGTGTTGAGTCTTTTCCGGAAATGAATTGTACGTCGTCGATCATCAAAACGTCGGCGGAGCGGAACTGCTCTTTGAAGGACACCGTGTCATGATTACGCAGCGCTCTTACAAAACTGTACATGAATTTCTCTGCCGAGAGATACACGACACGTCGCTGCGGGGAACGCAATCGAATTTGCCAGGCGATGGCATGCATAAGATGGGTCTTACCCAACCCGACGCCACCGTAAAGGAAGAGCGGGTTGAAACTGACGTGGTCGGAATCGGCGACACGCTGAGCGGCCGCATAGGCAAACTCATTCGGCTTGCCGACGACAAAGTTGTCGAAGGTGTAGCGGGCATCGAGAGGAGCTGACAGAGAATCGGCAAAGACATCGCCCCCAGATGCTGTCGTATTCGCTTCTAAGACATGAGGCTTAGGAGCAGCCTGAGAAGGCTGGGTCTCTGCATCAGAGTCAGCGGCATTGGCCTCGCTCAGCGCGTCGACATCAACTAGGACACGACGGACATCTGGGTTTTCGCCAGCCCACAAAGCACGAATACGATCTGCGTAATGGGTTAGCACCCAATCCCGCATAAAACGTGTTGAAACTTTTAAGTTAACCGCACCGTCATTAACCCCACTGAACTCAATTGGATTGACCCAGCTTTTGTAAGCTGATTCTCCGAGTTCATGTTTCAGTCTGAGTTTGACGCGGCACCACTCCGCGTGACCTAACGATCCCACTTCCCCTCGTTTCACCTTAGCGTCCTTGTCGTCTTCCCCACGTACCATCACTAATGCTGAAAAATGCCAGGCAATAATGTTCAGCTAACGCGATCGACTCTGGGTGGTTGCACGTCTGTCCTCTGTCGCGATCCCCGCGCTCTTCTTTAAGTGAGAGCATTAGACTCGGCTAGTCACGACTTACTGAACATTAGCCCTCGAGAACCGAAAGACAAGGCGAAAGATCGCTTGACACTTTGTTCCGAAAACCACTTGTCCGAGTCACGATTCTAATTCGTGATTTACGCAACCATAGGACGGTCATATCGCCCAAAAACTTTGAGCTAGGTAATGATCAATCACATGGGAAACAGAATATCACGAGCCCTATCCCATAAAACCTTCTGCACACAATGGGACAAAACTGGAACTAAAAAGCTTCTGCAGCTGGTGCGCTAAAGACTATCAAAGATGACAGAATTTTACGCGCTCGGAGTTAAGCGGGCATCGCCTTGATGCGAGCATTCAGACGAGAGATTTTTCTAGATACTGTGTTGGCATGAAGAATGCCCTTGGACCGGCCGCGCATTAGTTCGGGCATCGCCGCCTTGAACGCGTCTTTTGCCGCAGCTTGATCCCCAGCAGCAATTGCCATTTCTACTTTTTTGACAGAGGTGCGAATCCGCCCCATACGGGAATGATTAATTTCAAACCGTCGGGCATTGCGGCGAATTCGTTTCTTGGCCGAAGCGTGGTGGGCCATGTGGCAATCCTGTGTAATCGGGGAATCAAGGCGCGCCTTATAGTTAAGGCACGCCTCGACGTCAACCTTTCAGGCGAAAACACCTAAATCCCTATTTGTGCTTGAAGTTGGGCTGGCGCTTGTCAACGAAGGCGGCCATACCCTCTTTTTGGTCTTCTAGCGCGAATGTCGCATGGAACATCCGGCGCTCGAATCGAATACCTTCAGCCAACGAACTCTCAAAAGCCCGATTGACGGACTCTTTAGCCATCATCACCGAGGGCAAAGACATGTCGGCAATGCGCTCGGCGGCCTTTATCGCTTCGTCAATCAAATCATCGGCTGGGATAACTCGGCTGACCAGCCCGACATGCTCGGCTTCGCCAGCATCCATCTGCCGCCCCGTCAACACCATATCCATGGCCTTCGCTTTACCGACCGCACGGGACAATCGTTGGGTACCGCCAGCACCGGGAATAATTCCAAGAGTAATCTCTGGCTGACCGAACTTTGCCGAGTCCGCAGCTAGGATGATGTCGCACATCATTGCGACCTCACAGCCTCCGCCAAGCGCATACCCGGCGACCGCCGCGATAATTGGTTTGCGACAGGTAGTGATTCGCTCCCAGCCTTTGGTGATGAACTCACCGACATAGCAATCGACAAACGTTTTGTCCGCCATCTCTTTAATATCCGCGCCAGCCGCGAAGGCCTTCTCACTGCCGGTGATCACGATCGCGCGAACACCCTCATCGTCTTCAAAACCGTCTAAGGCCTGGCCGAGATCTGACACCAAGCCGGAAGACAAAGCGTTGAGCGCCTTGGGCCGGTTGAGTGTGATCAGACCTACATGGCCGCGGGTTTCGACTAGTATATTTTGGTAAGCCATTGGAAGTAGATGTCCTTGCGTAATGAATAGGGTTGGTCGCGGAGAAACAAGTACCGGTCAGTTGGCCATGGGCTCGACGCGAAACCGCACTTTTAACTTCTGGCCCTGGGCCGTGAACTCAACTTTTAGTGTTTCACCTTCTCTTTGAAATTCTGTTTCGTCGACAATCGTCCAGCCCATCTGGGGGAGAGTTTCAGTGTAAAATTTAAGCACTGACGACTGGGAAACAGTGCCAACGGCGGTGGCCTGTACAATGCGGCCCTGGGGTGTGTCAAACAGGATGCTGTTACCGACCACCTGAGACAAACCCGCCATGAGGGGTAAATCTTCAAATCCATAGACGAAAACATCGGCCCCACGGCTAGGTGTCGTTCCGAAACTGAGTGTGAAAAGGATTAGTGAAATAAATCCAAACCGGTATTTCATCTTTGGCACCTAGAGCAAAAAAAAGTCGACCGCCCTGCCTGGACGATTCGTTTAACCACAATACCGTATTTTCCATCTGGATCGCAGGAGCAAGGTTCACCCTCTCGTCCATAAACATTCCAGCTGTATTTAAAGTACCCTAATTCGCCAGACGGTTGGGCATAGTCTCGCAGAGTTGATCCACCCGCTGCGATCGCCTCGGTTAGGACATCCTTTATAACCGGGGCCAGTCGACCGGACCGTTTTCCACTCACCGAGCTCGCTTTGCGGCGTGGAGAGATGCGGGCCCGAAACAAAGCCTCGCAGACATAAATGTTACCCAGACCGGCGACCACGCTTTGATCAAGCAGGGCCGCCTTTATTGTAGTGCCCTTTCTCTTGAGGGCGGCAGATAACACTTCGGCGTTAAACCCGTTGCCGAGTGGGTCGGGCCCCATGCGTACCAATAGTTTGTGGTTCTCAAGGTCGTCTTCGTTGGTGAGCGTGAGGAGACCAAACCGTCGTGGGTCATTGAACAACACCCGGGTTCCATCCTCGGTGTCAAGGACCACGTGATCATGTTTACCCGGTTCTGTTGTCGGCTGGGTAATTGCCATGCGCCCCGACATCCCGAGATGGGCCAGGGCGACCTGACCGTCATCAAGATGCATACAGATATATTTGGCCTGTCTAGTAATCCGCGTGATGGCTCTGCCTATCATTAGGTCCGCCAGACCGTCAGGAAACGGAATACGCATGTTAGGACGCCGAACCTCAACATGAGAGAGACGCCGACCCTCAAGGACCACAGCCAAACCGCGGCAGGTTGTTTCAACTTCAGGTAATTCAGGCATGCGGGGGACACTGCGCCATGGCGTCCCGCTTTGTCGAGACCCTGGTGCAGGGTTTGGTTATAGGGATGGTCCACATAAGGCGCTTCGTTTAAGCTACTCTCCACTATGACCGCCGACGCACAAACATCTGAAAAGGCGACCCATTTTGGGTTCGAGACCGTCGCAGCCGCAGAAAAGGCTGGGCGCGTTCGTGGCGTTTTTAATGCCGTAGCCCCAAAATACGATCTCATGAACGACCTCATGAGCGGCGGCGTGCACCGACTATGGAAAGACGCCATGGCCGACTGGCTGGCACCGCGCGCAGATTGGTCGATTATCGATGTTGCCGGGGGCACCGGAGACATCGCCTTTCGCCTACTCGAACGCATGAAATCATATCACGGGTCAGGGTCGGTTACGGTATGCGACATTAATCAGGCGATGCTGGAATATGGCCGCAACCGCGCACTCGATCAGGGTAAGTTGCAAGGCTTGGAGTGGGTTGTGGGAAATGCCGAGTCACTGCCATTTCCTGATATGCACTTTGACGCCCACACCATCGCCTTCGGATTGAGAAACGTCACAGAAATCGAGACCACGCTAAAGGAAGCGCGACGGGTTATTAAGCCCGGCGGGCGCTTCCTGTGTCTTGAGTTCAGCACAGTCGTCTTGCCTGTATTAGACAAGCTTTACGACACCTATTCTTTTTCAGTGTTACCCCGTCTCGGACAAATGGTGGCCGGTGACAGCGATGCCTACCAGTATCTGGCAGAAAGCATTCGACGTTTTCCAGAACAAGACACCCTGGTTGATATGATGGGCGAGGCCGGCTTTGGCCGGGTCAGCTATCGCAATCTTGCCGGTGGAATAGCCGCCATCCACTCCGGCTGGCGACTTTAGGCGGACAAGGTCGCAGCACCTCTTCTTTTGGAAAATCGATTCCCGTTCTATGATACGCACGATCCGTAACCTCAGCCGCCTCTTTGCCATTGGCCGCACCCTCGCGAAACACGATGCATTGTTTCTGTTTGAGGGGTACGCGGAAGGTCGCGTGTTGGCCCGGCTTGTGCGCCTAACCGCAAAACCTGTTCCAGCCTTAAGTGAATTGCGACCCGGCCAACGGCTCGCCGAAGCCTTAACTTCCCTGGGCCCAACGTTCATCAAGCTGGGCCAGGCCCTCTCGACACGACCAGATCTACTCGGCCAAGACATCACGGACGACCTGACGAATTTACAAGATCGCCTCCCTCCTTTCGCTTTCGAAGATGCAGCCAAAACCATCGCTGCCGATTTTGATGGGGGTGCCGGTGGCCTATTTAAGTCCATCGACCCGACCCCGGTCGCGGCAGCATCGATTGCCCAGGTTCATTTCGCAACAACAACGACGGGCGACGATGTTGCTGTAAAAATCCTTCGGCCTGGAATTCGCGACTCCTTCGCTCGTGACATCGACCTTTTCTACTGGCTGGCCGAATCGATCGAACGAACGCAACCAAAACTGCAACGACTTAAACCCATTGAAACGGTAAGGACCTTTGAGGAATCTGTCCGAATTGAAATGGACCTGAGGTTTGAAGCCGCCGCTGCGGAAGAGCTTAGAGAGAATTTTTCCACCGACCCTCGGTTCCGCATTCCAGAAGTAGATTGGCAGCGCACCTCGGAACACGTGTTGACCTTAGAGCGAGTCTCTGGTGCACGAGTCGATCAACCTGACGACATAACCGCTCTCGGATTAGACCCGGTCCAGATTGTTCGTACGGCTGCCGAAGTATTCTTCCGCATGGTTTTTCATCAAGGTTTTTTTCATGCCGACATGCACCCGGGCAATTTATTCGTCGCCAGTGACGGCACGCTGATCGCCATTGATTTTGGCATCATGGGGCGAGTGGACTCTCGGACACGCCGACATCTTGGTGAAATGCTTCTTGGGTTCTTAACCCGCGACTACACCCGCGTAGCTGAAATTCATATCGAAGCGGGGTTTGTACCTGCTTCAAAAGATATCGGTACCTTCGCGCAGGCCTGCCGATCAATTGCTGAACCAATTCTAGGCAAGCCTCTCAACGAAATATCTCTGGCACGCCTGCTCGGGCAATTGTTTCAGATCACCGAAACCTTTGAGATGCAGACACAGCCGCAACTGTTGCTACTGCAAAAAAGTATGCTTCTGGCAGAAGGCGTCGGGCGCGCACTCTCACCCAACGTCAACATGTGGGAATTGGCTCGCCCCCTCATCGAAGATTGGATGGTTCAAGAATTAGGTCCTGAAGGGCGCATTCGAGATGCCGTTTCTGATGCGGCAACCACAATCGAGAAGTTACCGCGTCTGATCGATAGCGTGGATGCGGCGACCCAACAGATTCGCCAGCACGGCCTCAAATTAGACCCCGAGACGGCTGCAACCATTAGAGGGGGGCCACCCGGCCAGAGACGGCGCAATTGGTGGTCCTGGGCAATTGCCGCTGGGGCGCTAGTGCTTTGGATAATCGCTTAGAGCGCACCAAGGTGACGGCGGGACTCTATTTCGTATAGAGTCCCGCGCCAACAACCGGCCCAACAATGGTCTACCCAGGAACGTACCCGACCGTGCTTAAGAATCGCCGCATACTTTTGATCGTCTCCGGAGGCATTGCCGCCGTGAAGGTCCCTGACTTGATCCGCCGCCTGCGCGAGCGTGGCGCGAGTGTGCGATGCGTCCTGACCGAATCCGGTGCACAATTTGTGACGCCAATGAGTTTGGGCGCTTTGTCCGGAACCAAAGTCTTTCAAGACCTCTTTTCCCTGGCAGGCGAAAGCGAGATGGGACACATCAACCTCAGTCGAGAGGCGGACATTGTTCTTGTTGCGCCGGCAACAGCCAACATCATGGCGAAGATGACTCATGGTCAGGCTGATGATCTGGCAACCACAGCCCTGTTAGCCACAGATAAACCGGTGATGATCGCCCCCTCAATGAATGTAAAGATGTGGGAACACATCGCCACGCAAGCCAATCTTGCGACACTCCAGGACAGGGGTGTGCACGTTGTAGGACCGGGGGCCGGAGACATGGCATGCGGTGAGGTCGGTGATGGCCGTATGGCTGAAGTCATGGATATCGTGGCAGCTCTGAACGACTTTTTTGTCTCCCGTACCACGCACGGACCACTATCAGGACGGTCTGCCCTGGTCACTAGTGGCCCGACCCATGAGCCCATTGACCCAGTGCGCTATATCGCCAATCGCTCTTCAGGCAAGCAGGGTCACGCAATTGCGCGTGCGTTGGCGGACCTCGGCGCCAGCGTCACCTTAGTCACCGGCCCAACTCAAGAACCCGACCCAGACAACATGACCGTCATCGCTGTTGAAACGGCAGACCAAATGCTCGTGGCATGCACAGCCGTCAAGAAAGTGGATATCATCGTATGTGCTGCCGCTGTCGCCGATTGGCGGATGGCGGAGCCCACGACGGCAAAAATTAAAAAGACCGATGGCGCAAGCCTAAAACTTAAGCTGACAGAAAATCCGGACATTCTGACGACGCTCAGTAAAGCGGGCAGCAATCGTCCCCGCCTGGTGATTGGATTTGCAGCAGAGACCGAGAGCATCATCAGCAACGGCACAGCGAAACGCGCGGCCAAGGGCTGTGATTGGATAGTCGCAAATGATGTGTCAGCGGGATTTGGTGGTGACGACAATACGGTCCACTTGATTACAGAAGAGGGGGCTGACAGTTGGCCCGCTCTCAGTAAAAAGGCTGTCGCGGATCGTCTAGCCGCTCACATTACCGACCATATGAAAAAGTCTTAGCCCATATTTATTGTAAGAGACACCATGCCCAATAGCCTTCCTATTGCGATTAAGCGTTTGCCCCACGGGGCTGATCTCCCGTTGCCTGCTTATCAAACCGACGATGCCGCAGGCATGGACCTTTATGCCGCCGTCGACGACCCCATCACCCTGGCTCCAGGCAAACACACACTTGTGCCGACCGGACTGTCCATGGCGCTACCGCCAGGCCACGAAGCACAGGTGCGGCCTAGGTCAGGGTTAGCGGCGAAGCATGGCGTTTCTGTGCTCAATACACCGGGCACCATCGACGCTGACTATCGCGGTGAGGTGAAGGTAATTTTGATCAATCATGGTCAATCCGCTTTTAAAATCACACGCGGAGAGCGCATTGCTCAAATGCTTATCGCGCCAGTGACCCGTGGCATATTGGAAGAGGTCGACGACTTGCCGGAAACAATGCGTGGCGCCGGCGGGTTTGGCTCGACCGGCACAGACTGACGCACAGCGAGTGGTGCCATGACTCTCTCAGAAGACCAGATTGAGCGCTACGCCCGCCACATACATTTGAAAGAGGTGGGGGTAGAAGGTCAGAAAAAATTATTGGCCGCGAAAGTGCTGGTGATTGGCGCAGGTGGACTTGGATCGCCACTGATTCAATACCTCACAGCGGCCGGAGTCGGCACCGTCGGTGTCGTCGACGACGACACGGTTGACTTATCAAACTTGCAGCGACAGGTGCTGCACACCACGGGCCATGTGGGCACCAACAAAGTTGAGAGTGCAATCGACGGCGCGCGCGCTATCAATCCCGAAGTCAAAATCGTTCCCCACAAAGAGCGCCTGACTGCTGCAAACGCGTGTAGCCTAATCAGTGGCTATGATGTTGTGGCTGACGGCAGCGACAACTTCGAGACTCGTTTCTTAATCAACGATGCGAGCTTCTTTGACAAAAAGACGTTGGTGTCTGCCGCCGTACTGAGATTTGACGGACAGCTGTCCACCTACAAACCCCATGCGGGTGGTCCGTGTTATCGCTGCCTCTATCCCGAACCACCGCCACCAGATGACGTTTGGACATGCGCGCAAGCGGGCATCCTGGGTGCCGTGGCTGGCGTCATGGGATCATTACAGGCAACAGAAGTGCTGAAGGAGATTCTAGGTATCGGGGACAGCATGGCCGGGCGTCTGTTAATTTACGACGCCCTCGACCTCTCGACCCGGATGGTCAAGGTGAAGCCCGATCCAGGCTGCGTCTTATGTTCCGATCAGGCGACGATCACTGCTGCGCCGACCTAAAACAGCAGGCTTACTTTTTAAAAATAACGTCGACTCGACGATTATCTTGCTCACGGGTTCCGTCAGGGCGGCTAGTCCTTGGCCGCTCTTCGCCATAGGCTTCCACCTGCATTTCACTTTGATCAATGCCTTCTTCGGCCAGCGCGTTGTAGACCGTCACTGCTCGGCTCTGAGACAAAATCATGTTGTATTCTCTTGAACCAGCAGAATCAGTATGACCGATCACCAGCATGGTGGCCGGGTTATATTTGTCATGCACTTCAGAGATTTGAGCCACAACAGCCTGAGCGGCGGAATTCAAGCCAGCAGAATCAAAATCGAAGTAGATCTGAAATTGATCCGGCATGGGTGATGCCGGAGTGGTTTGCGCAGCCGGGGCTGGATTGGCCGCTTCTAGAGCGCGGAGCGCCGTATTAAAGCTCGACCGACACGCTGCAATATCCTCGGGTTGGCGGTCTTCTTCCTGCTCTTGCATCCAGCAATCAAAACCTGACTGAGCCATCGCCGCCATCACAGGCATGCTGGAGCGCGCACCATCATTCAACACAGCAACCAAACGCACACGGGCATCACTGATCGATTTGGAGGCATGACCCGGAATATCGCGATTATTAATCGCTTCAGGACCAAATGTCTCGCCGGTGGCAGCGCGGCGGGCTCTAGCCAAAAACTCTTTGGTATCGACCCAGTCCGCTTCTGATTTTTCAGACGCCGCTAAATCCGCATAGTCGGTTTGCAGGGCGCGATGAAATTCATCGCCCCGATTGGGTAAGGAGCGCGCTCCCATTACATCGTAATTGGCACCACAGGCCGCCAAGGACACAGTAGCCGTTGCCATCATCACCGCGCGTAAAATCATGGAATCCCTCTCCCTCAAGCGAGGTCCCCGTTTTCCTTTGCCAGACCCCAATCTGACCAGTATTGGCTGAGGGTCCGGAAAACCCCCGGAAACTGGACTGGACAGTTTTTTAGCGTTGTACCCTTGGGGTGACAAGAACCCTTTGCGATTTAGAGAATTAAGCGTAAGAGGGCCTATGCTTGATAGTGACCGCCCTTCATTGACCTCCATTGCCTCTGTTGGCCCGACCGCCGCAGATGGGCGCCTGCCCTTGATCGGCCTCGATAAGGCAGAAATGGCGGCTTTGGCCGTGGAGATGGAGGAAAAGCCCTACCGAGGCACACAATTGTTCCACTGGATCTATAGCCGAGGGGCGCGCTCCTTCGACGACATGACCGATATCTCTAAGGTCTGCCGTACCCGATTGACGGACACCTTTACGTTAGAGCGCCCGGAAATTGCACAGGAGCAAATTTCAGAAGATGGGACTCGCAAGTGGCTACATACATTTGCCGATGGCCAGAAGGCGGAAACGGTCTTAATTCCGGAAGACGATCGGGGAACATTGTGCATATCCTCGCAAGTGGGGTGCACATTGACCTGTCGCTTCTGCCATACGGGGACACAACGCCTGGTGCGCAACCTTACCGCTGGCGAAATCATCGCGCAGATCTTGGTGGCACGAGACGCGCTGGACGAGTGGCCGACTCCGAAAGACGGCTCCCGGAAAATCACTAACATCGTGCTCATGGGCATGGGCGAACCCCTCTACAATTTTGAGGCAGTTAAAAAGGCCATGAAAATTGTGATGGAAGGTGATGGCATTTCCATCAGCCGTCATCGCATGACCTTATCAACCTCAGGCGTGGTCCCTGAGATCGAGCGCTGTGGTGAAGAACTTCGCATTAATCTGGCCATCTCATTGCACGCAGCAAACGACGACACACGATCGCAGATCATGCCGATCAACAAAAAGTATCCGTTGAAGGATTTGATGGCCGCTTGCGCAGCCTATCCGGGTGCATCAAACGCCCGGCGGATCACATTCGAATACGTTATGCTCAAGGACATCAATGACTCAGAAGCCGACGCCCGCGCGCTCGTGGATTTGGTGAAAGATGTGCACTGCAAATTCAACCTAATCCCGTTTAACCCCTGGCCCGGCACGCCCTATGAGTGCTCGGACAAAAAAACCATTGAGCGCTTCCAAACCGTGCTGACCGATGCGGGACTCACCTGCCCCATCCGCACACCGCGTGGGCGTGATATCCTCGCCGCCTGCGGGCAGCTTAAAACTGATTCGGAAAAACTCTCGGCGAAAAAGCGCCGCGCCCAGGCGGAACAAGCCTGGGCCGAGAAAGACGCGCAACTAGGGTAGGTTTTGAGTCTTCAAAGGAGATTGGAATCAGAACCCGTCGCTTGCTCTACACTGCGTCCTCCCTATACTCCGCCGCCAATTAGGCTCACTGTGTGGAGTGAGCGAATAAATAGGAATACAGACCATGAGCCGCGATAAAGTCGTCCTTGCGTATTCTGGCGGACTAGACACCTCCATCATTCTGCGCTGGCTGCAGGAAGAAAAGAATTGCGACGTGGTGACTTTCACCGCCGACATCGGCCAGGGTGAGGAGCTAGATCCTGCCCGGAAAAAAGCCGAACTGATGGGCATCGAGCACATTTATATTGAAGACCTACGGGAAGACTTTGTCCGCGATTACTGCTTCCCCATGTTTCGGGCCAATGCTATTTACGAAGGTGTTTACCTGCTCGGCACATCGATCGCCCGGCCTTTGATTGGTAAACGCCTTGTTGAGATCGCGCGGGACACTGGAGCCGTGGCGATTTCTCATGGCGCCACCGGCAAGGGTAATGACCAAGTGCGGTTTGAACTTTCCGCCTATGCCTTAGAGCCGGGGATTAAAGTGATTTCGCCTTGGCGGGAATGGGATTTAAATTCCCGCGCCAAGCTGATCGAGTATGCAGAGAAGCATCAGATTCCTATTCCGACTGACAAACGGGGAGAGGCTCCTTATTCCATGGACGCCAATCTGCTGCACATCTCCTACGAAGGTAAAGCACTAGAAGACCCATGGACCGAGCCCGACGAAGATATGTTCCGGCTGAGTGTGTCTCCAGAAGCAGCACCCGACACACCAGAATACGTTGAGATCGAATTTGTTGGCGGCGATCCCGTCGCCATAAATGGTGAACGATTGTCCCCGGCTAACTTCCTGAACAAGTTGAACGAGTTGGGTGGTAAGCACGGCATTGGCCGGGTCGACATGGTTGAGAACCGGTATGTCGGCATGAAAGCCCGGGGTGTTTATGAAACACCGGGCGGCACCATCTGGCTGACGGCGCGGCGGGCAGTGGAAAGCATCACCCTTGATCGCGAAGCAGCTCATTTGAAAGATGAGTTGATGCCACGCTATGCCAAGTTGATTTATACCGGGTACTGGTTCGCGCCTGAACGCGAAGCGTTGCAGGCAGCCATCGACACCACCCAAGACAATGTCAACGGCACAGTCCGGCTCAAACTTTATAAGGGCAATGCGACCGTTGTTGGCCGCAAGTCACCAACCAGTTTGTACAGCACGGAACATGTCACCTTCGAGGAAGACGATGTGTTTGACCAGCATGACGCAGAAGGATTCATTAAGCTGAACGCACTGCGGTTGCGGCTCGGTACACTAGGACGTCGCACGTAAGGCACCGGAGACAACTGATGAGTGAGCATATTAAAAGCGATACCGCGGATGGCATCCTAACGCTCACCATTTCCCGACCGGAAAAAAAGAATGCCCTAACCGTCGCAATGTATGCAGCCCTTGCCGATGCCATTTCCCAGGCTGACGACGACGAGAGCGTGCGGGTCATTTTGATCACCGGTAGTGAAGACAGCTTCACCGCTGGAAACGACTTGAAGGACTTTCTCGACAACCCACCCGTTGACCCCTCGAGCCCAGTATTTCGATTTATGCATGCCATCGCGGGAGCACAGAAACCCGTCGTTGCTGCAGTCAATGGTTTGGCGATCGGCATTGGCACGACAATGCTACTGCATTGTGATTTGGTTTACGCCGTCGACACCGCACGATTCCAAATGCCTTTTGTGAATCTGGGTTTGGTTCCGGAGCTTGGCTCAAGCCTCGTGTTACCCGCATTGGCGGGGCGAGCTCGGGCCGCTGAACTCCTTATGTGTGGCGATCCCTTTAGTGCAGAAACCGCAAAAGAGATTGGCCTCATCAATGGGATAAGCTCTGCCGACGAACTACTGAATACGGCACAAATATTGGCCAAAAAACTCGCGGCAAAACCGCCAGCTGCTCTGCGTAAAACCAAAACATTACTGAATATGGACGTTGACGATGTGCGTGCCCGTATCGACCGGGAAGCCAAAGTCTTCGGCGAACAATTGAGCAGCGCCGAAGTTAAAGAAGCGATCGCAGCATTTCTTGAAAAACGCGCTCCTGACTTTTCGAAGTTTGAGTGAGCGACGGCCCTCTGTTAGATCGCATCTCATCATGACCAAGACCTTCAGTTTCTACGACATCGTCCCCGATCTACCTCCACTTAAGATTGTTGATGTTGGCGCGTTGCCAATCCAAGGGGCACCCGAGCCCTACGAAAAACTTTTGACGCGAGGCAATGCCACTGTCATCGGTTTTGAAGCGGACGCCGCTGGCTGCAGGGCCTTAACAGAAAAACATGGGCCGCCGCACCGCTTCTTACCCTTCATTATTGGTGACGGCACAAACGCGGTGTTTCACCGCAATAAAGAAGTGATGACCAGTTCATTGTTTAAACCGAACATGAATCTCATTTCTTATTTCGCGGGTCTTGAACACCTTGTTGCCCCGGAGAGCAGTCAGCCTGTGCAGACCTACACCCTCGATGAAGTGGTTGATTGGGACGAATTGGACTTTCTACAAATGGATGTCCAAGGCGGTGAATTGTCTGTGCTTGAAGGGTGTGGCCGCCTTCTGCCAAACACCTTGGTTGTGCAGGCAGAAGTCGAGTTTGTTGAGATTTATAACGATCAACCCTTGTTCGCTGACATAGACCAACACCTCAGAAAAGCCGGGTTTCAATTTCATACCTTTCTTGGGTTTGGGCAGCGGCCCTACAAAACGGGAGGAGCAATCGAAGGTTCAATCACACAGACCCGGCAAGTGTTGTGGTCCGATGCCGTTTATGTTCCGGACGCCACCACGCTTTCGGACCAAAGCACCGAACGACTCCTCAAACTCGCGGCTATATTGCACGACATCTATACGTCTGTTGATCTCGTACTTCATGTCTTGGCGATCGTGGCAGACCGTGGCTCACCTGATCCGCAGGAACGATTTGTTAAAGCCTTGATTGCGTCCCAAAGCTAAAAGCTGGTCGGAATCTCGATATCGTCCAAACCATTTTGCACGCGAACGGCACGCAAGGCATTAAACATCAGACACGCAATGGTCATCGGCCCAACACCCCCGGGCACTGGGGTAATCGCTGAGGCAACTATCGATACTTCTTTGAAGGCCACATCACCGACCAGGCGGTCTTTATCACCCTCGCCAGGTAACCGATTAATGCCGACGTCGATAACCACGGCTCCAGGTTTCACCCAATCAGCTTTGACCATCTCTGGTAGACCAACTGCCGCCACCAAAATATCAGCACGGCTACAGTGAGCGGCGAGATCAGCCGTTCTGGAGTGGGCCGTCGTTACGGTGCAGTTTTCAGAAAGCAATAGTTGCGCCATCGGCTTACCGAACAACAGCGAACGCCCGATGATGACGGCGTCCTTACCGGTCATGTCGCCAATCTGGCGGCGCAATAGCAGCTGACAACCGAGTGGTGTGCATGACACCATGCCCGTTTCTCCCGCCATCAATCGGCCCGCATTCTCAGGGTGCAAGCCATCCACATCCTTCAGTGGATCAATAGCGAGAATCACTGGCTTGTCGTCGAGATGTGACGGCAACGGCAGCTGCACAAGAATACCGTTGACCTTCGGGTCGTCGTTGAGCTCTTGCACGAGCGCAAGTACCGTTGCCTGGTCCACATCTGCGGGCAGCGTATGCTCGAAAGACTCCATGCCAAGTTTGACGGCTGTCTTGCGTTTGCTGCGCACATAAACCTGACTGGCCGGGTCGTCACCCACCAACACAACGGCAAGGCCCGGCTTGATGCCGTGTTCAGATGTCAGCTGCACGATTTGCTCGCCGATCCAAGTCCTTAACCCAGCTGCCGTGGCTTTTCCGTCGATGAGGGTTGCCTGACTCATAAATCACTCCGTTAATCAGCACGTGCCGCCTGTCGTGCGACGACACTGAGACGTTCCTATTAGGAGACCATCCACACGAGCAGGATGCTGACGTAACTCTGTGCCAACCACAGCGCAAGCAAGAGAACGACGGGAGACAGGTCAAGCCCACCGATGATGGGAACATAGCGCCGAATTTTGCGGAAGACCGGCTCAGTCAATTGGGTCAACGCAGACCCGATCATGTAGACGATCCGGTTTTGCGTGTTGATCACAGCAAAGTTGACCAACCAGCTCATGATCACGGCTGCGATAACCAAGTACCAATACATGCCGAGAATGATTTGAAAGAGTTGAACGATGGGAACAAGAAGAGCCACCCATTGACCTCCGGATTGCCGTGGTGAAAGAGGATGTGAACCGCTAACGTACTGAGCGTGGACCAACCAGACAAGGGCCACGGAAGGGGTCTGGGCTTTGAATTTGGTGACTAAGATTCACACCCAAAAAACCTGACTCTTAGAAACGGTGAACGATAGATCAGAAGACAGGCTCATCCGCCCTTTTAAAGAGTGAAGCTAAGCCCACCACTCGGGCGCTTGACTTAAACCACTGCTCCGCACAGTATCCGCGCCCTTCCCTGGGGGGCCGTAGCTCAGTTCGGAGAGCGCGACGTTCGCAACGTCGAGGTCAGCGGTTCGATCCCGCTCGGCTCCACCAAAGACATACAGACTCTGGTATTCACCCACTTGTGATGGCGCATGTCGCCCGCTCCTGAGTCACGGCGACAACATCGCATAGACGCAAGGGCCCCGGCCCTATAAAACCCAGCGGACATGAGTCACACCCTGTTTGATTTTTCCGGTCTGCGGCAGGCCTTCGCCATCCGTAATTTCGCCCTGTACACCTTCGGCAACACGCTGTCGTTGGTCGGCATGTGGGTGCAGCGGCTGGCGGTGGGTTGGCTGATGTGGGAACTCACGGAGTCTGGCGCTTGGCTAGGCGCTATCGCGATTGCTGAGTTCTTACCTATAATTGTTCTCACACCGCTGGGCGGCGTCTTCGCTGACCGCTTTGACCGACAGCGCATCTCGATGATCGCGCAAACTTTTGCCTGCGTACAAGCCATGGCCCTCTGGCTGTTCACTCTTACCGGAACCATGTCACCCGCGCTCTTGGTTTTTCTTATGTTTTTTGGTGGCGTGACCAACGCCATGAACCAAGCGGCCCGGGTCACATTGGTCGTCAATATGGTCCCCCGCGACGTAATGGGCACAGCGATCGCGATCAACTCCATCATCTTTAATGTCGCCCGCATCATCGGCCCCGCCATTGCTGGTGTTCTTATCGCCACAACGGATATTGCGTGGGCTTTCTTGGTCAATGCCGCGTCCTATGCCGCGTTGATTGTTGCGCTGGCGATGATTCGCATCCCTCGGGTCACAGATAGCGTGCCGCCAACAGGGTCTTATTTCCGTGACCTCATAGAAGGGGGAAAGTTCACGTTCACCCACACTGGCGTGGCCGCAATCATTGCCCTAACTGCCGTGAACTCCATCTTCGCCCGCCCTCTGATCGATCTCCTCCCCGGATTTGCCGGAGAGGTGTTCAATGCTGGCCCACAAGGGCTGGCGATTATGACATCAGCCATGGGAGTGGGCGCGATCTGCGCTTCGATCTGGCTAGCCCAGCGCGGCAGGATCAAAGGTCTCACTAGTATTGTATTTTATGGCGTGCTCGTTAACAGCGCGGCTGTTGCTGTGTTCGCCATGTCGACAAGTTTGTGGACAGGCGCACTGCTTCTGGCCGTGTCAGGCTTCACACAAGCGTGCACAGGAACGGGCACCCAAACCTTGATTCAGTCGTCCGTCGCCGACCGATTACGCGGACGAGTGATGAGCGTGTGGTTGGTCATCGGGCGGGGCGGACCCGCGTTGGGCGCAATGGTGATGGGAACGATGGCGGAACTGGTCGGGTTTGGACCACCGCTGTTGACCGGCGCGTTGGTGACCTTCTTTGCGGCGGCGATCGTTTTACCGCGCCGGAAAAAAATCGCCGGCGTTTTGGAACAATCGCCCGCTGACTAGGCGCTATACCGGAACTGATCCAGCCACCGTAGTGCGATGCATGTGGCGAATGCTATCAGCAGGATAGGGCGTGGCATGGTGCATCAGGCACCGGTTATCCCAGAACACCAGGTCTCGCAGTTGCCACTTATGGCGATAAATCACCGCAGGGTCGGTCGCATAACCGAAAAGTTTATCAAGCAATGCTCGACTTTCATGTTCATCTACATAGATGAGAGACTCAGTAAAACCGGGATTGACGTAGAGCGCCTTGCGGCCTGTTTCTGGATGGGTGCGAACGACCGGATGAACGGCTCCACCCAATTGTTTCTTTTGCTCTTCGGTAAGCGGTTTGCGATTGCTGTCTCGCGACGATTGTATTTGAACGTAGTTAAACCGGTGTCGCGCCTTGAGAGAGGTGATTTCCCCCTTCAAATCTTCTGGCACGTTTTCATAGGCGCGATACTGACTGGCAAACAAAGTGTCGCCACCTTCCTCAGGCACTTCCAAGCCATATAGAAGCGACCCCATGGGCGGCACGTCTTCGTAACTTACATCAGTATGCCAATACCGGCCCGCATCTTCGATGCCCAAAGGCTCGCCGTTCTCATCCTTCTTGTTAGACACGGCCAGCAACTCTGGATAACCGGGCAATAGGTACTGGGTCAGGATGTGACTGTTGAGATCACCCCAGTGTCTTGAAAACTCAAGGTGCTGCTCTGGTGACAAGTATTGGTCGCGGAAGATCAAAACAGAGTGATCGGCAAAGGCCTGTTTGATGGTGTCAAACGTCTGATCGTCAATCGGTCCTCCGCAATCAAGGCCGATAACTTCTGCACCGCAGACATCTGAAAGGACGTTTATTTGCATAGTTTATCTTAAGCGCGGATTGACGGCATCACGCAACCAATCTCCAAGCAAGTTCACTGAAAGAGCAAGCAACACAAGGGCAAGAGACGGAAACAACGTGATCCACCACTCTCCTGAGAACAGGTAATCGTTGCCAATACGAATTAGCGTGCCGAGGGACGGTGTTGTCAGTGGCATGCCAACACCTAGAAAACTCAAAGTAGCTTCGGCAATGACCGCCAAAGCCAGCCCTAGGGTGGCCAATACCAATACGGAGGTCGTGACATTGGGAAGAACATGACCGAACACGATCGCCGGATTAGACGCCCCGATGAGTTTAGCTTGGGCCACATAGCCCGACTGTTTTTGAACCAGCGTCGCTGATCGCACAACGCGGGCGTATTGCGGCCAGTCCGCGATTCCGATGGCAAAGATCAACATGTATAGGGCGGTCTCGTCATGAACATCTGGAGATAAAACGGCCCGTGAGAAACCATCTACCATGAGGGCGATCAATAGGGCGGGAATGGTCAGCTGAACATCCGCCAGGCGCATAAGCACTGTTTCAAGCCAACCGCCGACATAGCCTGCAATGAGCCCCACGGTGACACCTAAGGTCGCGGAAAAAGCGACAGCGGCAAGCCCTACGGAAAGTGAAATGCGACTGCCGTAGAGAATAGCGGACAACATGTCGCGTCCCTGGTCATCAGTGCCGAGGAAGAAAGTCGGGTCACCGTTGCCCGCCCAGGCCGGTGGAAGAAAAGAATTGATCAGATCTAAATTGACTGGATCAAACGGATCTTGGGATGCCAGAAACGGGGCGAACAAGGCACCAAGAAGAAATGTCAGAGTCACAATCGCAGCCGTTATGGCGACAGGACTGCGGCAGAAATTGATCCACAAAACCGCACGAGGCGAGGCGACAACATCACTCATGCGGCGTCCTCCCGACTGGTCCGCAGGCGCGGATCGACCACGGCGTACAGAATATCCACGGCGATATTGATCACAACAAACACCAACGCAACCATCATCAAGTAGGCGGCCATGATTGGGATATCGGCAAACGCCACAGCCTGAATGAAGAGCAAGCCTAACCCCGGCCACTGAAATACCGTTTCAGTAACAATGGAAAAGGCGAACAGTTCGCCGAGCTTCAAACCAATCACTGTGATCACCGGCAGCAGTGTGTTCTTAAGGGCGTAGACGTAATGGATACGGTGGCGCGGCACCCCCATAGCGCGGGCTGTACGAATGTAATCTGTTCCCAGCACTTCGATCATCTCGGCGCGGACAAGGCGTTGGATGAACGTCATCTGAAACAAACCGAGAGTGACGGCAGGTAAGACCAACGCTTTCAAACCACCCGCGGTCAAAAAACTAGTCGACCAAAATCCCAGTTGGGTTGTTCCACCGCGCCCGAAAGAAGGCAGCCACCCCAAAGTGACCGAGAACAAATAAATCAAACCGATGCCAATAACGAAGGTTGGTAATGACACACCTATTAAAGACACCGACAGCACCAAACGACTGATCACACCATCGCGGTGAATGGCTGTGTACACGCCCATAGGAATTCCGAGCAGCAGCGAGAATACCGCCGACGCCAACACAAGTTCGGCGGTGGCAGGCAATCGCTCCGCGACAAGGTCGGACACCGGGCGCTGCATGCGATAGGAGATGCCAAAATCGCCAGCCAGAGCGTTGCCTATAAATCTGACAAACTGAACGGGCGCCTCGTCATTCAAGCCGAGGCGGTCACGCAAAGCTTGGCGATCTTCAAAGGAGGCTTCTTGACCCACCAGGTTGTTGACGGGATCGCCGACGTAATTGAACAGAAGAAAGGCCGCGGCACTGACCAATACCATAACCAGAGCAGCTTGACCGAGACGGCGTATGAGAAAGTACGTCATAGAGCGTTTGTGGCACGCCCGCGATTCAAGTCAAGCCAGTATGCGTCACTTGGCCGACAGGGGTATCTCAACAATGAGTTGCCGTTCCCCCCATCAGCCAATGACTTTTGCACCGGCACCGTGTCGAAAATAAAAAAGGCATCGGCTAGACCCAGGGACTGTATGTTAAGTCAACACGTCATGCTGGCAATCAGGTTCGATGTGTTCCATGACATCAATACATACAACGAGATGAGCAGGAGAGGGCTCACTATCCTTGCCTAGCATAGCTTGGTCGTATTCGGTTACGTCCAGGTCCGGCGCCAAGGCGGCCAATACGGCGGGGCGCAGTGCTCCCTTGCCGCAGCCGTAGTCGCGGACAGATTCGGCGTCAGTCTGTTTCGCCAAATCAACAATTATCGGCGCGATGGCGTGTGCCGCCCGACCTTAGCCAGGGTTACTGCGATGTAGTTGCAGATTTAGCTCGCGATACTCAGGGGAAATACGCATGCCTATTCCGTCACATGCGCCAACCGAAACTGCGGCTGGTTATCGGGTTGAATGGGTAGATTCAGACGGTCTGTTGTGGTCCAGGCTAAGCCTTGATGGTGCAAGGGAATATAAACCTCTGCGGCTTTCACACGCAGCCAGGCGTCATCAATCATCGCGTCCCGTTTCGGGAAATCTGTCTCAATCGCTATGGCGTCAATCATCGCAAACAGGTCGGGATCATTCAAACCGGTCCGGTTCCACACCCGGTCAGGCATAGCGAGGAAATCAAGATGGTAATGACTGTCCATGGTTGCCGAGCCCCAGCCGAGCAAATAAAAGTCAGTCTGGTCATTTTGAATTTTGGGAAAGTGCAGAGTCTTTGACTTCGCATCTAGGCGTGCTGAAATACCGATGCGGGCAAGCATCCCGACCACCGCTTGGCAGATGGCTTCGTCATTCATGTAACGGTCGTTTGTGCAATCGAGAGTGACGGAGAATCCATCGGCGTATCCAGCCTCGGCCATAAGGGCACGGGCAGCTGCCGGATCAAACGGGGGCAACGCATCAATCTCAGCTGAATAGCCACCGATACCGGGCGACAACAGCATGCCAGCCGGCTCGGCCATCCCGCGCATGATGCGGCTGACGATTGCGCTACGGTCAATCGCCATATTCATGGCGCGGCGCACGCGAATATCGGCAAACGGATTTTTGCCTTTGATATTCGAAGATCGCAGCTCAGACCGTGCCGTATCCATGCCCATGAAGATCGCACGCACTTCCGCAACAGATTGTACCCTAAGCCCCGACGTACGACGTACCCGCGCGAGGTCTTGTACCGGGGTGTCCATGACGTAATCCAACTCACCTGACAACAATGCCGCCACCCGGGTTGCGGCATTTGCCACAGGCGTGAAAACGATACGATCAATGTTGTGTGGATTATCAGCATGCAGACCCCACCAACTGTCATTCCTCACCATAACCGTGCGGATGTCGGGCTCACGTAACTTCAGAACAAATGGACCCGTGCCGTTGGTGTGACGCACCGCATAGGTTTCCTGACCCACGGCAACATCTTGAGGTTCCATGACAGAATTTTCCTCCGCCCAGCCTTGCGACATGATGAAGATATCAGTGATCTGCTGCGGTAGGATTGGGTTGGGCCCGTCTGTGACAATACGCACCGTGAAATCGTCAACCGCCACGACGCCCGTCACCGTACCAATAATGTCTTTCATGTCCGACGTAGGTTTAAGCGCGCGCTGAAATGAAAACACGACGTCATCAGCAGTGAATGGGCGACCGTCGTGAAAGGTAACGCCCTGGCGCAGGGCGAATTCCCAAACGGTGTGGCTTTCCGTCAGACCCCAAGTCAATGCTAGGCCGGGAGTAAGTGCCATGGCTTGATTACGGTTTACCAACGGCTCGTAAATTTGCTGCGCCGTTGCAAGGGTCATACCTTCGTTTTGGGCATGAGGATCAAGCGTGATGGCATCCCCTTGCGCAGACCAGCGCACCACGTTCTCCGCATGCACTGACACGGCACCGAAGAGAGCTAAAACAATACCAATTAAAAGGCAGCGCATACGTCGGGTCCGGTCAAATCAATGTGAACAGGGACTGGTGTCGGTCAGGATGACGTAACCTGTCAAGTTATGCCTCAATTTAGTCGTCAGATTCAGCGGCCAAAGAATCAAGCCAGTGCACTATCACACCTGCTTTCTCTGCATTGGCTAACTCAAAAAATTAAAGATTTACACGTGTCATTTCGCACAGAAAGCTAGTCGGGGAAACTCAACATAATGATAGCGCGGTCGGCCGTGGCGAGAGCATCAAGCTACTCTTTATTCATGGGTAAAGCGGCGAAGGAATAGGTGTGTCAAGTCAGGCTGAGGTGGGGCGCTTCTTGTGACAATCCAGCGCACACATACATCAGGGTAGGCGAGTCACCACCATCAATGAGCCCAGTTTTCATCCGGAAACGATAGGTTAATCACATCAGCGTCTATAGCCTTAAGAAAAACCTCTTACGTTTCGTAGGGAAGCGAACGTAGACGGTAGGCGCGGCAACTTCGGGCACGACTTTCGCGAAACCGCTTTCGCCCATGATGCCGACTTGACCGCGACCGCAATACAACGTCTGCACCACCAGATCATCACCGCCGATTTAGCCGTGCACCAACAAAATTAAGGACAAACTTCCGCCCGAATTCTCGGTCAAGGGTTTCGTCGAACATTTTCAGCAGCTTGTCGCGAGGACTAATGGGTGGGGCGCTGGCAACAACTGTCCCTCTATATTGGGGCCCGGTGGCTACTCGCCTACCTGTGCATGGGACGCCGACGCAACCGCAACACCGATAACTGCGCTGATCGAACATTTCATTCTTGTCGGCACGCCTACTGCTGTTCAAAAAATTCAACGCGCGCGCCATTTGGAGCTTTCAACGCCATTATTTTTACAGGGCCGTACGGCGGCAAAGTCAGCTGCGTCGCCGGAACATGGATGGGATACTTCTTGGTCTTAACTTGCGCTGCTAGTGCGTCAATATCTTTAACTGGTACACGCATGGTCAGAATGCCAAGATTCGGTGGCTCTGCCCGAGCACTAAAATCGACGCCGGTCATCCCTTCGGTCTTTAGAATTTGCAGCGAGCCATTGCGATCACCCAAACTGTTGGCATACGCGGCAAATCGACGCGGCAAGGTGCTAGCCAAATTGAGAGGGATTGCTGTGGGGTTAAGGCCGGGTGGCGGCGTTAGGGACTCTCCGTTGAGATGAACTTTCCATCCGAGAACAGTGGAGAAGAAATGCTCATTGGCGTCATAGTCTGAGACAAGAAGAGCCGTATTAAACGGCCAGCTCATACCGCTTTCCGAGGCCATTGAAACTTTGTCATAAAGCGGCGCATTGCGCTGCATGAGCACCAAGGCTTCTCCGTTGGGGCCTCGCGCGATGGCCTCGGTGATATCAAACACTTGTAAGGTGTAGTTCACGGGGTCGGTATAGCCCTGCCAACCGCGGGCACGCAGTTGTTCAAAAACCGTATCGACGTCACTGACATAAACATACAGATCAAAATACCCGCCCGTATCCCAGGGCATGCCCGAGGACCGAATTTGCTTCTGAGGTAAGCCATAAATTTTAACCAGCCTAATAAAGCCGCGGTCACCCGACCCCTTGCGCAGAACAACATTGTGCATAGGTGTATCAGCCGGTAGGCCCCAGAACGCCGCAAGACCAGGCTCGATTGGGCCATCACAAATGACCTTATATCCGCCGACGGCTTGCCAAGTTTCATTGGCCGCATCGAGATCCGCGACGCTGATCACAGCTTCTTGGAATCCGGTTATGCCATCTGACGATACATCGTCAATCGTACAGGTAGCATAGGCCGCCGAGGTGAAGAACAGGATCGTGAAGACTAGTAAGAAGCGCATGAACTCTCCTTTGCGGTAGCTATACCGCCGACTTAAAGATGTCTGTGATGATGTTGTGGCGTGTAGGTTTGGTTTCGATATTTGGATGCTGGCCAAACGCAACATGGTTGGAGGGGACATCATCACCAAGAAGAGTCGTGCCCGCGCTTAGCAAACAATTATCGCCGACAGTCGTTTTGCCAATCACGCGACTGCCGCCGTACATCACCACACCCTCACCGAAGATCGGATGATTATCTTCCAGGTCCGCGCCGACAGACACATTCTGATAGGCGCAGAAATAATTACCATAGGTGGCCCGGCCTAATACGGTACCCACGGGATGAACCACCGCAAACACGTCCGGCAGGTTCACCTCATAAAATGCATCGAACCCATGGAGCGCCTTGTTCAGGGCATAGACTTTTTCCGCCACTTGAACAGGCCCACCATGTTTAAACACGGCGTTCGACAGGTAATAGAGGAACATTGCATGTTGATCAGTGTGCAGGTGGTGATATCGCGGTCCGTCTTTCGTGTGGAACCCCTTGAGCCCGGCTCGCAACACACAATGTTCCATCCGCTCTAACGCCGCCGTGACATAGCGTTTCAGCTGAGGGCGGACAGGAAACCCATCTGGAAACAACGCATCCATCTGACTCGCGATATATTCAGTCAGGTCATCGCGAGAGAGCGACGCCTGGAACACCAGCGGTTTGTCTGAAGCAGGAGGACGGCCCATGGGCAAACAGATTCCTAGTTGCGACTGGTCTTACTGGCCCTCACGTTAATGCCGTTAGACACAAGATGCGAGCGCATCTTTATGGGGCTGTGATCTGTAAACAAGAACAAGGAAGAGATGGCTACGGCTGACGCGCCGGCGGCAAAGGCATCGATGCAATGCTGCAATCCGCCACAGCCTCCGGACACCACCAAGGGGATATCCAGTTGCTCATCAAGCCGGGCCACCATATCTGAGTCATAGCCAGACATCATGCCATCGCGATCTATTGAGGTAAGAAGTATTTCGCCACAGTTGGCGTCCTGCATACGCAGCGCCCAATCCACCGGGTTATGGTTCGTTTTCTCTCGCCCACCATTGATATGTACCCGAGGCACGCCCGGCGAAATCTCCTTGTAGTCGATCGACACGGACATACATTGATCACCGAAGGATCGCGCAGCATCTGCGACAAAGGAGGGATCACGCACAGCTTGACTGTTCACTGACACCTTATCAGCACCGGCCCGCAACAGCGCATTGACGTCATCAAGCGAAGACACACCACCGCCTACCGTGAACGGCATAAAAATTTCTTCGCTCATTGTTTTTATGATGTCTCTGACTTTGGCTTTTGAGTCTTCGCTGGGAATGATGTCGAGCACGATGAACTCGTCGACGCCGTAATCGTTGTACACCTTGGCGGTCGACACAGGGTTGCCAGCTTGACGTTCGTCACTAAAAAACTGGCGGTATTTGACCAAACGGCCATCGCACAACAGAAACTTTGGGATAATGCGTTTTTTCAGCATGGGCTTACGGAACCCACCGGGCAAAGTTGGTCAGCACCTCAAGGCCAGAGTCCTGACTCTTCTCCGGATGAAACTGTGTCGTGATGACGTTGTCCCACGCCAAAGCTGAAACAAACGGTTTACCGTAATCGCTGGTGGTCAGCACTTTATCCGGATCTGACGGTGTTACCGCAAAACTGTGGACGAAGTAGAATACGAGGTCTTCGGTTTTAATGCCGTCAAACACCGGGTGGGCGCGCGATGGCGTAAGACTGTTCCAACCCATATGCGGAATCTTCAAACCGTCAGGACCGGGATCGAGACGGTGAACCTCAGCATCGAGCCACCCAAGACCGTCATGCGTGCCGTGCTCAAAACTCTTAGCCGCAAGGACTTGCATGCCGACGCAGACACCAAGGAATGGTTTGCCTTTTTCAAAGACCTGACGGTGAAGGATCTCGGGTAGCCCACGGGAGTTTAAAGCTGCAACCGCATCTCCACAGGCGCCAACCCCAGGCAATAAAATATGCGACGCGTCATCAATCACCGCCGGGTCATCGGTGATGGTGGCTGCGACGCCAATGTAGTCCAGTGCATTGAACACCGAACGGACATTGCCGCGCCCGTAGTCAATGATAGCGACGGACGTCATCCAGCGGTTTTCTGCGGGCACCCGGTTTTTGTCAAGGCGCAGACCCAGCGCGCAGAGCAAAATGCCTCAATCGCGCCACAATAGAGAAGCAACTATGTGGTATATGTTAGGGACTCATAAACGTTGGATAGGGCATAAGTGCCCCAGGGTAGGATGGCGTAAAGATCATCCGAAAAGGACTTAACATGATTGGACGACCCCTCGCCGCCGTAATCGGGCTATTTTTTCTCGGTTTTGCCGTCCCCACTATTGCCCAAGACCCCATTTCTGAAATTAAGGCCCGTATTGCTGACAAAGGCCAAGCCACCGTGCTGGTCAGAATGGATGTGGCTGAATCTGCTAGCCTGGCGGAACCCGCAAGAGAAGGCGCCGCCGTTCAATCTGATACAACCCCACGCGACAGGTTAAATCGTGTCCGGGAAGGCATTGCTTCCCGACGATCTAGCTTAGAGAGCTCAATGGCCGCGCATGGCATTAAGATGCAGCGCACCTATGAGAATTTGCCGTTCTTTGTGACCACCGTCGATGAAGCCGGTATAGAAATCTTACTCCGTGATCCGGGAGTAACGTCTGTCACCCTGAACAGGGCACGCCGCGTGAACCGTGATGTGATTCGAAAAGTGATCCTATCAGACAGTGAACTCGCCGCTCAGAACGCGGCTGCCAATGGCGCAACACCTGAACAAGTTGCGGCAGAACGCATGGCGCGCAGCCAGGTCACGTCGACCAGCACGCCGAGCGCATTAGCGACACCATCTCTGGATACCTCCGTCGGATATATCAATGCAGACCAAGTCTGGACTCAGGGTTTCATTGGAAGCGGACAGGCGATCGCCATTCTCGATGACGGCATTGACGCCAACCACGACATGTTCGACGGAAAAATTGTTGCCGAAGCGTGCTTTTCAGACACTTTTGATCCGGTTGATGAATCTCTTTGCGCCAACGGGAACGACAGCCAGATTGGATTTGGGTCCGCCAGCCTTTGCCCAAGTGGCACCACCGTCTGTGAGCATGGCTCTCACGTCGCTGGAATCGCGGCCGGGAATGATCAGACAGGATCAACCCAACGCCGGGGCGTCGCTTATGGCGCCGACTTGATTCCTATTCAGGTGTTCACCCAGGTGAATGATCCCGATGCCTGCGACGGGGAAGACTCCTGTGAGTTGTCTTATGACTCTGCAACCATCGCCGCTCTTAATCATGTCATCAACTTGACTGATACTTTTTCGATTGCCGCCGCGAACATGAGCCTTGGTTCGGAGCTGACAGACACGGCGTGTGACAACAATGTTCACAAAACAGCGATAGACACATTGCGCGGCCTCGGCGTGTTGACCGCCATCTCCGCGGGCAATACAGCAGCGGTGGGTTCGGTAGAAAATCCAGGCTGCATCTCCACAGCTTTGACCGTCAGCTCTGTGATTATTTCCATACCCGACAGCACCGTGAACCACGCGCCGATGGTGGATGTACTGGCGCCTGGTGTTTTCATCGTCTCCGCCGTACCCAACAATAGTTACGCATCGTTCTCGGGCACCTCCATGGCGACACCGCATGCTGCGGGCGCAGTTGCCCTGCTTAAATCCGCCAACCCAAATGCAACGGCGGACGAAATTGAAACTGCACTCGAAAGCACCGGCGTTTCGACAACACTCGAAGCATGGAGCTGGAACACACCGTTAATCGATGTGGAAGCAGCCCTATCATCTATGGGCACTGGCAGCTCTCTTTCTGGCCGGGTCATAGCCGGCGCCTTTGCATCGAACCGGACCTCAGTGCAAAGCAATATTCGGTTTTATAATTCTGGCATATTTACCGGAACCGCGTTCGTTGACGTGGTGGACGATCTCACGGGTCAAACCGTTGGCACGTACAGCCGCGACATTCCTGGTGGCGCTTCTATTCAAGTCAGCATGGAAGATATTGAGAATGGGGCATCACCGGCAATCACGCCGGCCGGAGGCGACACCCAAACCTACACCCTGCACGTCACCGCATCCTTCAGCGGCTACACGCAACACGTTCTGTGGAATCCAGCGGGCGGGTCGCTCACCAATATTTCTGGGTGCGGCAACGGTCTTGCCAACACGGTACGCGACATTGGCAATGTGCACACCTCAATCATCAACGGATATCCGAGTTACATGATGGTCTATAATTCGGGGTCTACCGCTGCAGCACCAACATTCGTGGTTAGGGATGCACGAGACGGATCATCGCTCGGCAATTTCACCTTTAGCAGCGATATCGCACCGAACACCACGGCGACCGTTCTGGTAAGCGACCTGGTCGAGTTTTTCGGTGGCACGCCGGAAAGCGATCAGTTCCACCTCAATTTGGAATTGCAAAACAGCTTTAGCGGATTTGCCCAACATATCGTCGACAATGAAATCGGCGGCGTGCTGACCAACATGACTGCGAAGTGCGACTTGTAGGTTCTACCTAGCCACCAATTTTCATACTGGGACGATCGGGCCAAGGCACGTTGGTGCGATCCCAGGACTCCATATCGGGCATGCGTTCGCCATCTTCAACCTGATTAGGTCGAAAGCGATGAGGGTCGACCTGATGGGACATGGCGGCTTGAAGGAATTCCTCTTCCGTCATATGAAGATACTCTAGAAAGATGTCGAGAGATGGCGGACGCTTGCCGTCGTACTCCCGTTCAAGCCGTTCGCCCTCTTCGCGTGTCATACGACCGTTACGAATCTCAATATTGGCGAGGTGGTTGGTTCGCCCCATGCCGCGCTTGATGTATTTGAGATAATCGCGAATGCCCTGCATGTGGCATTCGATTTTCTCGTAATCAAATTGGGGTGGGATTCCCTCAACGCAATCTCCCTGCCAATCCAGTTCTTGCTTGATGATCTCGACCTGCTTTTTTGTGTCCCACTTGATGTAGCTACCTAGACAGACAGACCGGCAGCCGAGCTTTTGTAGGTCCTTACGTGGCGGATAGGAGAACGGATAGAGATCGCGCTTGGTCACGCGGCCACCGAGAAACTCGAACATATCGTCTGCGGTCATGCCGAGATTCATGGCGCGGTTGAATCGCTTTTCGTCGACCTCTTCCATTTCCTCGTAACTGTAAAAGCTTTGATACTCGGCCAAGCTCTCGCCCCAAAACAGCAATGGCGTTTCATAGCGAATGGCCATTTGCATGGTGTGGGCGTAGATGCCCGTGTGACAGTGCCAGCAAAAATCACCGCGTCGTTTTAAACTTTCCAGCATTAACTCACGAACCACATGCCAACTTGGTGTGAACTGCACCACGTCAACGCCGAGCTTCTTAAAGGTACGCTTGTTGTTTTCTTCCAAGGTCGGCCGGTAGAAGCCATGATCAAAGCGAACCACCAGCGGTTTCATTTTCAACTGGGTGACGATGTACCAGAGCTGGTAGGTGGAATCCTTACCGCCAGAAAACGGCACAATGCAGTCGTAGAGCCCTTTGTCTTGGTATTGAATCACAAGCTCGTCGAGCTGCCGGGCACGATCAGCCCAATCAATCTTTTCCTCCTTAAATTCGATTTGCCGGCAAACCGAACAGGTGCCCGTGTCATCAAAGGTCGTGGCTTCAGCCGTTTCAGGGAGGAGGCACTGGGCGCAGGATTTCATGGAATGGCCTTGGTTAGACGCAGACAGAGTGATTGGTTAGTTTGTAACACGGCCCTTGGACAAGCGGTACAGAACCTTCCATACTTGTCTGCAGAACATAAGCAACAAGGCGACTATTCCGTGGCGCAGACTGATACTCCCGATGACTCAGATTTGGTATCCGTCATCATCCCCCTGTTCAACGAGGGGGAGAATGTCGTGCCTTTGTGCGCTGCGTTGGCGCCTGCCCTTGAGGGCCTGAATCGTCCCTATGAAGTGATCTTCGTCGACGATGGATCGACAGACGAAACCTTGGCGCAGCTAACCAAGGCAACGTCACAGAACACCAATTTCAAAACCCTGAGCTTTAAGCGTAATGTCGGGCAGACCCCGGCGATGATGGCTGGCATTGATCACGCCAAAGGCGACGTCATCGTTCCCATGGACGGCGACCTACAAAATGACCCAGCAGATATCGGCCCCCTGATTAGAAAACTCGACGAGGGCTTCGGCGTCGTATCTGGCTGGCGCAAACACCGCAAGGATGCGTTTTGGTCACGGATTTTTCCATCACGCATTGCCAACGCAATCATCTCTTGGGTCTCGGGCGTTCGACTAAAAGACTACGGCTGCACCCTCAAAGCGTACCGGCGTGACGTTCTGGAAGATTTCCGGCTGTATGGTGAGATGCATCGCTTCGTGCCAATCTATGCCCACTGGCAAGGGGCTAAGGTGGCTGAGGTAGCTGTGACCCACCGTGCACGAGAACGAGGTCAGTCCAAATATGGCATGAGCCGCGTATTTAAAGTTTTACTCGATCTTTTAGTGGTGAAGTTTCTCACCCAATACGAAGCCAAGCCCATCTATATTTTCGGCACCGTCGGTTTTGGGTTCTTTGGAATTTCTTTGGTTGCGGGTCTTTGGGCGCTGTACTTGAAATGGTTCGACGGGACGTCCTTTGTTGAGACGCCGTTGCCACTGCTGTTCACCCTCGGATTTATCACCGGTGTGATGTGTATCCTTATGGGACTGCTGGCTGAAGTTTTGGTTCGGGTTTATTACGAGTCTCAGGGCAAGCGACAGTACACCGTGCGCAGCAGTATCAATATGGACGAGCAGCCGTGACGCCTGCTTGCCATTGCGTATGTGCGGTCTAGCGGGATTCGTCGGCACCGGCGACGAAGACGTTCTACGCGACATGACCGCCGCTCTGGTACATCGCGGTCCGGATGATGAAGGGTATTACCGCGACCATCACGTTCCGGTTTTTCTCGGCCACCGTCGCCTCATCGTCCTCGACCCGGCAGGTGGGCAGCAACCCATGTGGGATGCTGACGGCACAGTGGCGGTGGTCTTCAACGGATTAATCTATAACCACCGAGAATTGCGTGCGGAACTAGAACAGCTCGGTCATCACTTCACGTCAGATCATGCTGACACCGAAGTTCTGGTTCATGGCTGGAAGGCGTGGGGACAAGATCTCTTTATTCGCCTCGACGGCATGTTTGCCCTAGCAATATACGATCGCAACAAAAGCACGATCACGCTGGCCCGGGACCGGTTTGGCGAGAAACCACTCTATTACGCTGCGAGACCCGAGGCGATTATCTTCGGCTCTGAGATCACCGCACTCCTGCAGCACCCTGCACTAAAGAATTCAGCGCCGTCACAAATTGCGCTACAAAAATTTTTCTCTCACGGGTTCTTCCCGGCACCACATACGCCTTATGAAGGCGTGTCTAAGCTCTTGCCCGGACAATCCCTATCCATCGACGCCAAAACACTCGCCATGCAAACGCGCACCTATTGGCGGTTTTCCCTGGGCAACACAGAGCCGCCATCAGGGTCTGAAGATGATTGGGCGTCGGAGCTAAACGCATTGCTTAGTAATGCGGTCTCCTCCCGGTTGGACGCAGATGTTCCCCTTGGCCTGTTTTTGTCCGGCGGTATCGATTCCAGTGCAGTGCTGTCCTGCGCAGCAGATGTGCAACCCGCATCGTCTTTGAATACTTTTTCAATCGGGTTTCGCGAGGCCAGCTTCGATGAATCGCCCTGGGCTGAAGAAATGGCGTTACGGGTGGGGAGCACGCATCATGTCGAGATCTGCGACCTCGATGCCGCCCAAAGTGAACTGGGTGATCTACTCTCCCGGCTAGACGAACCGCATGGTGATCCCTCGATACTCCCAACACATTTGTTATGCCGCTTTGCGCGCAAGCATGTGACCGTCGTGCTGTCTGGAGACGGGGGGGATGAATTGTTCGCCGGGTATGACCCGTTCCGGGTGCTGAAGCGAGCTGCGGTTTATGACCAATACGTGCCAAAGCCTCTACATAACGCCGTGCGATATATGGCCGGGTGGCTACCGCGCTCTGATAGCAACATGAGTTTTGATTTTGTTTTGAACCGCGGGCTGCGTGGATTGAAGCATCCACCAACCCAATGGAACCCGCGTTGGCTTGGCGCACTGAGCCCCGATGACATCAACGATCTATTCAACACGCCCGTCACAACGGAAGAACTTTATAGCGAAGCTATTGAGGCTTGGGATACCTGCCCAAGCCCTCATCTCGTCGACAAGACCCTCGACTTTTACACGCGGTACTATCTACCCGATGGAATTCTGACCAAAACGGACCGCGCAAGCATGGCCGTTGGTCTCGAAGTGCGCAGTCCGTTTCTTTCTAATGGCGTGGCAGAATTTGCTCAGCGTTTGCCATGGCACGTGAAGCTGAAAGGTCGGACCACGAAGTGGTTGCTCAAACGCGCGTTGCGCGATCGTTTACCGTCGGATATTTTGAATCGCAAAAAGAAAGGCTTCGGTATTCCTTTATCCCGATGGCTTCGCAGCATGGAGCCGCCCGAAGCGGCGGTGCCTTTTACCAATCCAGTTTGGTTGCAGGGTCGTTGGCAAAGTCACAAATCGGGGCAGCGCGATGAGCGCGCGGCACTTTGGTGCTGGATGTCGCTCGCCCACGGCTTGAGATCAACGCAATGACATCAGCTGAGTCTCTTTCGACAGAAGATTGCCGTATTACCGAAGACGCGTTCACTCGTATCCGGGATAGCCAGGGCGCTTATTTCGAGCCGGTCCAAGGACTTGACCCCAATCAGTTTGCCGCCGACACGTTAGACCCGAAGCGGGCCCTTGAAGCCGCTACGGTTTTGCAGCGAGTGACGGCCCTCGAAAACAAACGCGTCTTAGAGATCGGTGCCGGGTGTGGCGTCACTCACATCGTGTGGTCTAAACGGTTTGGAATAGATGGCACTGCCGTTGAACCGGAGGGTGAAGGGTTTGGCGAGTCAGCAGCCATTGCCAGAGACTTGATTGCAGCCAACGGGTTAGACCCCGGCCGGATCGTCGGAGCCACTGGAGAAGACTTACCCTTCGACACCGATCACTTTGATATCGTTTATTCGTCGAACGTCTTGGAACACACTGCCGACCCGGCCCAGGTTCTACGCGAAGGTCTGCGCGTCCTTAAACCCGGCGGCATACTACAGATCGTATGCCCGAATTATTTGTCCTATTTTGATGGACATTACGCCGCTTTTCACCCGCCCATCTTGTCCAATCGGTTTTTCTGCTGGTGGATGAAAACTGTTTACGGCAAAGACCCCGCTTTTGCCGCGACCATCAGAACTGAAGTGAACCCGATTTGGGCCCGCCGTCATTTGGTCGAGATTGCCCACACCATGCCAATCGAAATTGTTGGCCTCGGTCAGGACGTCTTTCGCGAACGCATGCGTGACGGCGCCGTCGGGCAATGGATGGCATTGGGAAAAGTCGGTCTGTTGGTCAAGCTCGCCGTGACACTAAAACTGAACCGGCTTGCCGCTGAAACAGTAGTCGCCCTTCAGGGCTGGACGCCACTAATTATAACGGTGCGTAAAGGGCCTGCGCCCTAACCCGTGTGATCAAGCGTGGGCTTACTGAGACACCAAATCGATTTCAGATTCGGTTACAACCCGATGCTGACCAATGGCGCCACCCCGAATGCGGTATTGCAGGTCTGACCCTGTAGGTGGGAGAAGCTGCATGATTTCGTAGTTTTCCTTAGGGGCGTCCGGGTCTGCCACCCGTGTCGTGAGCCTGAGTGAAGGGGCATCAAATTTAACACGCTGCCCGACTTTAAATTTATGAGCGCTCACGAAAATCTCTCCTTAGAATCTATATTTAGGTAGTGAGGGAGGTATGTAAGGCAATTTGCTTCAGAACGCTCGGGTTTTATTTTTGTGCGGTCGTTAGACATACGGACAAAATGGACTCAGACAGAATGCCGTCCCTTAATTGAACGCGAGTCGGCAGCACTACGTTGACTCGCGCGGTAGCTGTTCGTACCAGTAAACTTATAAGAAAACGCGCCGGTCGACACCGGCATTGGGAGCAATTTTGATGAAAATCACGCGTCATTTTGTCCGAGTCGGTGAGCGCGAAGTTCATTACAGGCGCGCCGGATCCGGCCCCCCCTTTGTGCTGTTTCATGTCAGCCCCCAGTCATCCGCTTTTGTTCTGCCAGAACTCCTGTCTCTCGCGGACCGCTACACATTGATCGCGCTCGATACACCGGGATATGGCGAATCGGACCCTCTTCCGCAGTCAGCACCCCAAATGGCTGACTATGCTGACGCTGTAATTGCGGCGTTGGACGCGCTGGGTATTGACCGCGCACCTCTCTATGGCTCTCACACGGGCGCGAATATCGCCGTAGAGATTGCCCGCCGCGCCCCACGCCGTGTTGCCGCCCTGGTTTTAGATGGTCTGTCGTTGAGCACTCAAGCGATCGCCCACGACCGAATCAAACATTACGCTCCGCGTTTCGAGCCAACCGCAGATGGTGGTCACCTGGCATGGGCCTGGCAGCATACGCGTGATCAACTACTTTTCTGGCCTTGGTACCAACCTCACAAAGCAAATCGCCTTTACACCAGCATGAAGGATGCTGACTACTTGCATGATGTTGTGTTGGGCAAAATGGCAGCAGCAGATTACTGGCTGGGCTATAGAGCAGCCTTTGGGCACGACAGTCGTGATGCTTTGAAACACTTAACAGTCGACACCTTTTTTGTTACGGCAGATTCGGATTCTCACACCGCGATTGAGCGGAGCTTGCCTGACCTTCCCTCAAATATTCGATTTGTCGACACAACCCTCGACACCCAGCTCGACGCCATTCGCACTGCGCTGGGGTCGGTTGAAACCGGAGAGGCCTTCGTCCAGCCGCCTGACCCACCCCATCGGCATCAATTGTACCGGACACTAATTCCCATTGATGAGGGGCAGCGTTTGGTGCGGCGAGGTGGACCAGACCATGGACGGCCCCTGGTGCTCCTGCATGGCGGCCGGCAGACATCTGCTTTGCTCGCCGACCGAGCGACCGCCTTTGCGTCCAGCCGGCCCGTTCTAGCCCTAGATATCGCTGGAAATGGTGACTCTGATCCATTGTCAAAGACCACTTTGGACACCTTCGCCACTGATGTCTGTGACGTACTGGCCGCGTGCTGTATTGATGAATTTGATCTGTATGGCGATACCGCTGGCGCCACTTTGGCAGCCTCAGTTGCCTGCAAGTGTAGCGCCCGTGTTCATAAATTGATTCTTAATCGACCTGAGTTCCCCGACACGGGCATGAGGAAAGACTTAGTTGCCAATGTCGCACCACCCATTGAGGCGCGATGGGATGGAACCCACTTCCTGACCGCCTGGCATATTTTACGAGACGCCGCTTTATTTTGGCCCTGGTATGATCGAACAGCTACCGGCGTGAGAGACATCGAACCAGACATCGAACCTGAGGCGTTGCAGACGCAGTTGGTGGCGTGGCTTAAGGGGCGCTTGACTTATGGCGATTACATGCGTGCAACATTAAGTGATGATCATGGGTCCCTGCTACAATCAGTATCCCAGCCCGTCATGGTCTTTGGTACGTCCGGGGACAGGCTAGCACTCGACGCCCAGAAAACAGTAGATGCTTTGCCCAGCGTTGACCTTCTTCTTTCTGATCAAAAGCATGCGCCGACACCAACCATGAATGAGTTCTTGTCGACTTAGGTTTACGGCTTTTTTCTTTTTAAATCTGCGACCGCGCCGACAATAGCACCGAGCAAGGTATACCCGAGCAGCGCAAATGAAAGCGCCACGGCGTCGGCCGGCGCAACACCGACAAATCCCAACAACACAACCAGGCCGCCTTCACGCAAACCAATACCCGCGATGGTCACTGGCAGCATAAGAACCAGAGAAACCAATCCAACGACCGTAATCCATGCTGGGAAAGACAAACTAATTTCCATGCCTGTCCCAATGTAGGCAATAACAATCACAGCCAAGATTTGAAATGCAATTCCGGCAATGAGGGACGCGAATAGCTGCCCCCAATCTTGAGCCGATGCATGCCACGCACGGAGAAATCGACCGAGCGCATTGTCCAGAATGTTGGGGAAATTTGGCACCACCAATGGCAGCAGAAGGGCGAGGACCAAACCGGCCAACAGGGCAAAGGACAACGCTGGAAACGCGTCGGGAAAACCGCGCGGATCAATCAACAGAGCCAACCCTGTAATCAGCACAAGCGCAGCTAAGCCCGTGATCTTATCAACCACCACTGCTGCGACCACAGCCGCGCCATCATCCCCCGGGCGCACCAGGCGATAGGCTTTCACAGCGTCACCCAGCAGCTGACCGGGAAGGACTGTGCCGTAATACAGGGCGACGAAGGTGTAGCGCACCATATCCACCAAAGGCCGGTCAGACATCAGCACCTGGAGCTTGACGCCGTTTACGGTATGGGCGAGCAGGTAAATGCCCGCTGCGACAAGAATTGTCTCTGGCGTCAGGCGGGACAGGGCGTCTCCAACAGCGCCTAAATCCAGCCGCCGGAGCACAAAAGCAAGTAAGGCTGCGCTGATCCCAAACTTTAAAGCAAAGATAACCGCCCGGTTTGACCACATCTCTTTAATTGCCTTCGCCTTTGAGCCTTCGCGCTTGAGTAAGTCGGGTATAGTCTGCTACCTCCGCCGCGACAACGCCTCGCGCGACAACCAGTAACCCCAAGAAGGCTATGACCGCGCCGCGACCCCCAAACTTCCTGTTTATAAACTATGAGTATCCACCCGTTGGCGGGGGGGGCGGAAACGCGACTCAACAGATCGGCCGGGCGCTGGTTAAGCGAGGCGCGAAAGTTACAGTGCTGACCGCGGCCCAAGGCCGACTGCCTCGGTGGGAGAATGATCGCGGGGTCCAAGTCTATCGGATTTGGGCCGCGCGCCAGCGACAAGACAGGTGCTCAATCCCTGAAATGCTAATGTTTATGGCCCATGCTTTATTGACGGCGCCTGGGCTTGCTCGCCAGATCAAGGCGGACGCCGCGTTGGTGTTTTTTGGTTTGCCAAGCGGTCCTATTGGCTGGTGGCTTAAACAGCGACTGGGTTTGCCCTACGTGGTGTCCCTACAAGGTGGCGATGTCCCAGGCTTTATGGGAGAGGAAATGGCGCTGTATCACCGCCTGACCGGTAGATTGATAACGCGCATTTGGCGCGCGGCCAACGCGGTGGTCGCCAACTCCAATGGCCTGGCCAGCTTAGCGCGGCATCATGCGCCAGACATCGACATTGATATGATCCCGGCCGGCGCCGACCTCGACGCAGTCGACCCACCCAAAGTGCCGACACTTGAAGGTCCATTACGCCTTCTGTTTGTGGGGCGCCTGGTCAACCAAAAAGGCATAGATGTTCTGTTTCGTGCACTTGCGACGATGAAAGGCCATACGGATTGGACCCTGACCATAGCCGGTGAAGGACCGCTCAAAGATGAACTTGCATTAGCAGCGCATCGCCTTCGGTTGGCTGATCGCATTGTATTTAGGGGGTGGCTGGAGCGCGATCACCTCCCTGCCATTTACGAGCAAGCCGATGTGTTTGTTTTGCCATCGCGCGATGAAGGCATGCCTAACGCCATGTTGGAGGCGATGGCCGCCGGGTTGCTGGTGGTTGGGAGTAAAGTCGCCGGTGTTGATGAAGTTGTCATCGATGGTGAAACCGGCTTCTTGGTGCCGCCGGAAGATGCCGATGCCTTGGCACACGCCCTACGGATCATCATCGAAGATCGCGACCGTACTTTTGAATTAGGTCAGGCGTCCCGTAAACGTGCAGAACAGCGTTACAGCTGGACCTTTGCCGCCGACTCTTACCTCTCTTTGTTGTGCGAAGCTGGCGGCATTGAGGAACCCGACGAACTCTCAGAAGAAAGCACTGACGCGTGATCGCAACACCAATCAGTGCCGAGGCCTACAATGATCTTTGGGCTGCCGGTTGGAATGATACGCGTCTCTATGGGCCGATGGCCCGTCATAGCCGCCGGATATTTACGTCGTTAAGTGCTGACCTTTCACCAAGATCTATCCTTGATGTCGGGTGTGGCGAAGGTTCCTTGTTAAGCGCACTGATGAAAGAACATTCGAACGCTATCGGCACAGGCCTTGAGGTGTCAGACCACGCCATTGCTCTAGCGGAGAAAGTCGTTCCGTCTGCGTCCTTTAAAAACTGTGACGTTGCGACAAACGCGCTCCCTGAAACCTTTGATCTGGTGGTGTCGGCGGATGTGGTTGAACATATCGCCGATGACGCGACGGCCATCCGGAACATGGCGGCGATGACCGCACCCGGCGGCCGTTTGATTATTTCAACCTTACAAGGCCGCATGCGGAACTTTGAGCGCCAAGTTGGCCATGTGCGAAATTACGCGCCACATGAACTTGAACGCAAGATAGAGTCCGCAGGTTTGAAAATTGAGCGCGTCGTGGCCTGGGGCTGGCCGTTCTATTCACCACTTTATCGCGACCTACTCGATATGATGGACAACAAAGGCACCATGGGGCGCTTTGGTTTGATACGGAAAACCATCTGCCACATCCTTTATGGTCTGTTTCTGCTAAACCGTTCCACAAAGGGCGACTATATTTTTGTCCGCGCGGTGAAGGAGCATGAAAATGGCTGACCAGAAACCCAACCTGGGGAAGGTCTTGGTGACAGGTGCCGACGGATTTATCGGATCACATCTGACTGACGCCCTTGTCACCGCCGGACATAATGTTCGCGCCTTTGTTCAGTACAACAGTTTCAATTCTTGGGGATGGCTTGATCATAGCCCATCAGAGGTGCGTAAAAACGTAGACGTGTTTGCTGGCGACGTCCGCGATCTTCACGGTGTTCAAACGGCGTTGAAAGGCTGTGACACGGTGCTCCACCTCGCCGCGCTCATATCAATACCCTACAGCTATCATTCACCCGCGGCTTATGTAGAGACTAATGTTTTCGGAACATTGAATGTGGTGCAAGCGGCGCACGATTTCGGTGCCTCACGCATAATTTCAACATCAACGTCGGAGGTGTACGGTACGGCACAGTTTGTTCCAATCACCGAAGATCATCCGTTGCAGAGTCAGTCACCTTATTCTGCCTCCAAAATAGGTGCGGATCAGATTGCGCTCTCTTATCACCGCGCATTCAGTACGCCAGTCAGTGTGATCCGACCGTTTAACACGTACGGTCCACGGCAATCGGCACGGGCAATCATCCCCACGGTCATCACGCAAATTCTAGCCGGCAAGAAACAGATCAAACTTGGAACGCTCCATCCAACCCGCGACCTCAGTTACGTCGACGATACGGTTGCCGGATTTATCGCCATGGCAGCATGCGACCATGCAGTTGGCCAAGTCGTAAACCTGGGGTCGGGTTTTGAAATCTCTATGGCAGATACGGTGGACCTGATCCGGGAGATCATGGACGCCAACATTGAAATCGTTACAGACGATCAACGTGTGCGACCCGATGCCTCTGAAGTTGAACGCCTGAGGGCATCTAACGAAAAGGCAAAAACATTGTTTGGGTGGACCCCCACACACAGCGGGCGCGAGGGACTCAAACGCGGCCTGGAAAAAACCATCAGTTGGTTCTCAGACCCTGCCCACCAAGCCCTATACAAGGCAGATCAATACAACATTTAGAATGGGGTCTTGCTGTCATGGCGATTCCCACCGTTAAAATGGAGTGCCATATTTTGCGGGCCTTTAGTGAAGAGCACGCCGACGAATATCTTAACGAGACATGGGGTTTAACAAATGAGTCTCGCGACGCATTGGAACACCGCTTTGTCGAACAGGCTTAGGCGTTCTTTTTCAACAGAGCGGCATAAAACCCATCAAGACCCCCACGTTTTTGCCAGTAGTACGGCAGCGTCCGCAAAGCGCCCGCACCGTCGATCCAATTTGGATCAATCCCCAATGGCGCTGGGTCAATGGGCACACGGGATAGTTTTGACGTTTTCAGAAGTGCATCGACGACGCCTTGGCCTTCTTCAGGCTCTAAAGAACAGACAGCGTATACCAACACACCACCCGGAGCGAGAAACTCCGCTGCGCGCTTAAGCAAAGACCGTTGTGTTTCGGGATAGGATACAACATCACGCCGCTTCTTGAGGTATCCGAGATCGGGATGCCGGCGGAGCGTTCCTGTTGCAGAGCACGGCGCATCAAGCAACACCGCATCAAACGGCTTGGGCGGAGTCCAACGCATCACGTCAGCGTGGACAACGTTAGCCTTAAGGGCCGTGCGATCGAGATTCTCTTGGACCCGCGCCAGCCGGACCTCGGAGGAGTCAAGGGACGTGACGTCGCATCCAGCAGCGACCAATTGAAGAGTCTTGCCGCCGGGTGCTGAACACAAATCAGCTACCCGCCGATTTGCCTGGCTGTCCATCGCGTTTATCAAGATACGGGCGGGGAGGGCCGCAGCGGCATCTTGTACCCACCACGCGCCATCCGCAAAACCAGGAAGCTCTTGCACAAGACCCGACGTAGTCCGCCGCAAAGTCCCTGTTGAGAGCAGCTCTGCATCTAAGTCCGCCGCCCATGCATCGGCGAATGCGGGGTCCTTGACGGTGAGATCAAGGGGCGCCTCCGCCAAATGCGCCTCCCCGATGCGGTGTGCTGTTGTTTCACTATAGGCCTTGGTCCAACCGTCCCATAGCCAGCCAGGTGTATTCAATCGAGGCCAATTTTGGTCAGTGATGATGTCTTGCCCCTTTGTGACAACCTTGCGCAGCACAGCGTTTGTTAGTCCGGTTAAACGCGGCTGACGGACCCGCCTGACCAGTCCCACCGATGTATCGACGGCAGCATGTGGTGCGGTTTCTAAAAAAAGTATCTGCGCGGTGCCTAGCCGTAGTATGTCTTCAACTTGCGCCTGGGGGGTGCGCGTTGTGAAACTTTTTAGAACAGAATCGATTTGGCCAAGACGGCGCAACGTGGTCGCCACTAAATTACGAACGAAAGCCCTATCCCGCGGCTGCAGTCTCCCAGCTATTTTTTGGAAGCGCATTTCAACAGATTTACCTTCACGCACCGCGCCGGTTAGCAGAGTTAAAGCTGCAGCCCGCGGGGCAAGAGTGTCGGTTTTATCTATTGAGTCTGAGTGGCGACGGCTCATAGGGCAGGTCTAATTTTCGGGCCGGTTGAGTTCGGTCGGCAACTCAGCGAAATGACCAAGCCAAGCATCGGATGCTGGGCCTTCAGCATTGGTCGCCGTGAACACGCGACTGCTAGCATCTGCTCGCCCAGCCGCGGCTATTGTCACCGCCGCCAAATCTTCACGGCCAATAAACATACCTGCAACATAATCACTGCGGGGGATTAGATTAATAGCTTCCGCGCCCCCGGGGCGGTCATCTATACCCGCCGGTCCGACGACAACGTAATCAAGACCAGAGCTGACCAGTGCCTGCTCAGCCTTACTCTTCCAGATTAAAACATTGCCGCCAATTGTGTTGAGAATGCGAGCAGTCACCGTTTTTCCAGACGAGGACGACGTGATGATAACAAATCGCGTTGCCCCGGCCGCTTTGGCCGCTTTGGACAGATTTATTGTGCCTTCGTAGTCAACTTTTTCAGATCGATTGCTGCCAATAGGCCAAGCCGTCGCAACAGCTGAGATAACAACATCAACACCCTCTACCGCTTTAGTGAGTGTATCGGGTTTGGTCACGTCAGCTTCCACCCAATCATATTGGCTTCCGAATTCCTCAGCGGCGTCTTCAATATCACGGCTCATAGGCCGTACGTTCAGGCCCAGCTCATCTAGGCGCTTAAGAATGTAACGCCCGTTATTGCCCGTCGCTCCAGCAAGCAGAATGGTCTTACCCTGAAGGTTGGCCAACGCCTCTTCACCGATGGAGGCCTGTTCAGCCTGCGCCGCAAATGGGGCGAGTAAAATCATGGTCGCGACGGCAAGCAGTCTCATTGTGGTCTCTACGTGTTCTGGTGGGTGAAAAGGGTTGTAAGCCTTTAGGCTTGATCAAGGAAGTCTCGCACTATGACGGCGGCTTCTTGTGTCTTGAGGTCGAGGAAACCGTGACTCCATCCGGGGAGGTCATGGATACGACTATCCGGATGGGTCAAGGACCCTTTGGCGCGGACCGTGCGCTCCCACACGTCATCTTCGGGTCTTAGAACCAGAATCGGTTTCTGAACCTTGGGAATACTCGCCGGACTGTCATAGGCAAAGGCAGCATTGTGCCCCCACCAAGAAATAGATGGATTGAGCAACCTGGCCCAAAACACCCGGCCAATATCATCGAGTGAACGACCATCCATGCTCCATCGGACCGCCGACTGCCACCAGGCCTGGACGTGTGAGCCATCCTCCTTGAGGGGCTCCGGCCCATAAAGTCGCTTGGCCTCTGCCAATTCTTCATCCGTGTACATGGGAGCTGAGACCATAACTACACGATGGATACGATCTGGGTTTTGGATCGCCGCTTCGACCGCTACCTTTGAGCCGGTGTGATAACCCATGAGGTCAACTGAGGTGAGGTCTAAGGCTGACAAAAGGTCAGCGGCCGCACCAGCATAGTCAGAAATCTCTGGTGGCTTAGGCGGCGGATCAGACTCACCGAATCCGGGCGTGTCCATGGCAATGGCCACACGGTCGCGTCCAATCTCCCCGAGAAAGCGCTCGTAGATAATGCTCGAGTAGGGGCTCATGTGAAAACAGATCAACGGTCGCGCTGCCGCCTCTATTTCCGGTTGCGCAGTGCGATAATGAATCTGACCGAAACGACCATCAACATATCCTTTTCGAATGGTAACACCGGTCATACACCGCCCTCCCCATCGAGAAATTCGCGCACAAGCCTACAGGCTTTATCTGTGTGTAAATCCAGATAACCGTGGCCCCAATCGGGCAATTCATGAATACGGCCATTCTGCATGATGCCGTCTGCCCGCCGTGAATGCTCAACCAGGTCATCATTGGGATTGAACACCAGGACCGGCTGGGGCACCTGCGCCAACTTATCCTTCATGGGAAAATCAAATGCGGCGCTGTGCCCCCACCAAGAAATGTCGGGTCGGCGCATAGCATCGGCAAACTGCACACCAACATGGTCCATCGTCCAACCGGGACCGGCCCAGTACAAATGGGACCTCCATTTCTCGGCCACATGGCTGCCGTCTTCACTGAGCTCTGGCTTTGCGTAGTGGTTGCGAAATTCATCCAGTTCTTCGTCACTAAAAATGGGCGCTGACGTCAGCACAAGTTTCCGCACTCGTTGGGGCTGCTGCAGGGCTAATTCGACACAGGTTTCAGATCCTGTGTGGTAGCCCATCACATCAACCTGCTTGAGTTCGAGCGCATCCAAGACATCGGTCATCGCCGCTGCATAATCTGAAATTGATGGCTTTGAGGGTGGCGGATCTGACTCACCAAAACCAGGTGTGTCTGGCGCGACCGCCAACCTATCGCATCCCATATGGCCCAGAAACGTCTGATAAATGCGACTGGAGTTGGGACTCATGTGAAAGCACAACAGAGGCAATCGCTCCGAACCAGAGTCCGGCTTCGCCACCCGAAGGTGGATTTGGCCAAACCGGCCATCAACATATTGGCGGCGAACCGCTTGAGGTGATGTCATGGGTCGACGGTCGGTCGGCAGCACGGTTTGGTCAAGCACAAAAAGGGCGCGCCCACCATCGTTCGGACAGGGACTATCCGCCAGCGGATACGTGACGGATAAAATTCCGCTGCTATGATTGCCGACAAACAAAGATCAGGAGACACAGATGAGCCAAGACTGGGACCTCATTATCATCGGAGCAGGCACAGCGGGAATGCCAGCGGCGATTTTTGCAGCGGGGCGAAGTGACAAGGTTCTGGTGCTCGATGCAGCGCCGGAGATTGGCGGCACCCTGCACCTCAGCTCAGGTCAAATGAGCGCTGCCGGAACCCGGCTCCAAAAAGAGAAGGGCTTTGAAGACACCCCGGCGATGCACATTGACGACATAATGCGCATCTCCAAAAACACAGCCGACCGCGAGATTGCCGGTTTGGCCGTGGACAATGCTGCTGAGACTTTAGATTGGCTAGAGGCCATCAACTTTAAGCCACTGCCCGGCCATCCGGTCAAAGGTCAGGCCCACGAGCCCTATAGTATAAACCGCTATGTGTGGGGTGAAGATTTGGGTAAGTCTATCTTGGCTGTGTTGAAACCCCCTTTTGAAGCGGTAGTCGCCAGTGGCAAAGTCACCCTCAAACTCAACACGCGGGTAACCAAACTTATTCAATCCGAAAGCGGCACGATTACGGGTGTAGCCGCCAAAACTGAAGACAGTGACGAAGTGGCTTATACAGCGGGTTCGGTGATTATTGCGGCCGGTGGTTACGTCGCTAATGGCGACATGTACAAAGAGCTTAGTGGTCACCCGGCATATGGCGACCACTCCTATCCACACTGCATTGGCGACGGACTGAACCTAGGCTTGAGCGCAGGTGGTGCGGCCTGGGGTCATGAGAACTATCTGACCAGCTTTGGTGTGATCATGCAGACTTACGATGTGCCCAGCAAAGTCCGGTGCCGTCAGATCCATTGGCCGGAGCGCCGCATGCCGTGGGAGATTTATGTCAATGTCCACGGCCAGCGGTTTATGCGAGAGGATGAGCCCAGCGTCGACGTCCGCGAGCACACCATTCAGGACCAGCCGAATCTGCGGCATTGGATCGTGTTTGATTCGACAACGCTCAAAGACGCGCCGCCCCTATTTGCAGATTTTAGTGCCGCCGACATTCAAGCTGCCGCTGAAAAAGACGAACCAATGTTTTATGTCGCGGACAGCATTGCCGCCTTGTCTGAAAAAGCCGGTCTGCCGACTGACGCGTTAGAGAATACGGTAAACACTTTTAACGATGGCCAAGCTTCAGGACAGGATGCCCTCGGTCGGCAAAACATGCCTCGCCCAATTACTGACGGGCCGTTCTATGCCATCCGCTCTCAAGCCATGTCTGTGTCCAGCACGGTTGGCTTAAAGGTCAACACCGGCCTGCAAGTGATCAGAAATGACGGCACGCCCATTCCGGGGCTTTATGCCGCAGGAGAATCTTTGGGCCAAGGCGCGATGATGGGTAGTTCTTTTTGCGGGGGCATGCTCGTCACACCGGCGCTGACATTCGGGCGTATGCTCGGACAAAGTTTGTTGCCTTTGGATGCAGCCGCCCAGTGACATTGTCAGTGTAGTGAGTAGAATTGGGTCCCTTACACCCAATCAACAGGGAGTTCTACAATGGGGATTGAAGTAGGCGGTCTATTCGGACTGCTAATTCTCATCGCCAATGTGTATGCGATCGTCAAAATCATCCAGGGCACCGCATCGACAGGTACCAATGTTTTTTCGGATCGTTTTGATTCTTTTGTGGCCGCTCCTTGGGTTAACCCTGTGGTTTTTGTTGGGTCCGAAAGCTTTCTAAATGTCAGATAACGCCGCCACATCGCCGCCAGCTAAGTCGAAGCCAGCGGAGAAACCAGATTCGAACAACGATTCAGGTGAACCTAAGGGCCAAACTGGTAAAGAGGTTGGGGGTCCGAAAGGACCCGAGCCCACCCGGTTTGGGGATTGGGAACAAAAAGGTCGATGTTCCGATTTCTAAGCTAGTGCCTTCAGGACGATGCCGGGCTTAAACGGTTCATTAAGCTGGCCAGCCTAAGCTTATGAGGCACCTGATCTGTTCGACAAAGAGATCAATATCTTTCTCTCGATTGCCAGTGTCTGGACTCGAACCAAAGTCCCATTTGTGTGGGCGACGGGCTTGGCTAATCTCGGAGCAGCCCTTAAAGAAAGGGTTGGGTTACATGGGAAACGCGCCATTTTATCCAAAACCGCTGAGGTCTCTCGTCAGGCCGGTCAGATTCTCACGGAACTTAACTTAGAGCGCTATGCGGCCATTGAGTCGCATCTCGCGACCACCGCCACCTAGAAGGGCCGATACTCCATTAAGGCCTGCAACAGATAGCGCATAGTTGATCCGCCGCCGTCACGCCCCTGCTCGATTGCTGACCAGGTCATCAACAACACATGGGTCCGCTAGAGTTGACGTATCGCCTAAAGCATCGACCTCGTTTTCAGCGATCTTACGCAGGATGCGCCGCATAATTTTGCCTGACCGGGTTTTTGGAAGACCCGGCGCCCATTGTAGGTAGTCCGGCTTTGCGATCGCCCCAATTTCGTTACGCACCCACAGGATCAGCTCGTCATGCAACTCGGGCGTTGTTTCAATATCTTCCATCAAGGTGACAAAGGCGTAAATGCCCTGCCCCTTAATGTCGTGAGGGAATCCAACCACAGCCGCTTCGGCCACGGCCTTATGAGCCACCAGCGAGCTTTCGATCTCAGCCGTCCCCATGCGATGACCCGAGACGTTCAGAACATCATCTACCCGGCCGGTGATCCAATAATAGCCATCTTCGTCACGGCGACAGCCATCACCGGTGAAATATTTTCCCGGATACTGAATAAAGTACGTGTCGATGAAGCGTTGATGATCGCCATAGACCGTGCGCATTTGTCCCGGCCATGAGTCTTTGAGACACAAGTAGCCTTCGGCCGCGCCATCGAGTTCGTTGCCGTCCGCGTCAACCAGACAGGGTTGCACACCGAAGAACGGTCGGGTGGCTGAGCCCGGCTTGAGATCTGTCGCACCTGGCAGCGGCGCAATCATGATGCCGCCGGTTTCGGTCTGCCACCAGGTATCGACAATGGGGCAACGGCTGTCCCCAACCACGCGGTGGTACCAAAGCCAGGCTTCCGGGTTGATCGGTTCTCCGACCGAGCCGAGCAAACGAAGCGTAGTGCGTGACGCGTGTTGAACCGGCCCATCGCCCTCACGCATCAACGCCCGAAGAGCTGTTGGCGCTGTGTAGAATGTGTTGACGCCGTGCTTGTCGACCACATCCCAGAAACGCCCGGCATTGGGATAATTGGGGACGCCCTCAAACATCAGTGTGATCGCGCCATTGGCGAGTGGGCCATACACAATATAGGTGTGACCCGTGATCCACCCAACGTCTGCCGTGCACCAGTACACCTGACGTCCATCGTAATCGAAGACATATTTGTGGGTCATAGCGGCATAGACCATGTAGCCGCCGGTGGTGTGCAACACACCCTTGGGCTTACCGGTTGAACCTGAGGTGTAGAGAATAAAAAGCGGGTCCTCCGCGTTCATTTCCTCCGGCTCACACCAACTGCCCTGATCTTCTGTGATGACGTGATACCAGTGATCACGCGACGACTGCATCGGCACACCGGCATCCGTGCGCTCGACCACGACGACATGCTTAACCGTGTCACAAGACTCAACTGCCTTATCCACATTGGCCTTAAGCGGTACGGTCTTGCCGCCGCGCACTCCTTCATCGGCGGTAATCACAACAGACGCGCCGCAATCATTGATGCGGTCTGCCAGGGACTGAGGCGCAAAACCACCAAACACCACCGAATGGACGGCGCCGATGCGGGCACACGCAAGCATCGCGACTGACGCTTCGATGACCATCGGCATATAAATGCAAATGCGATCACCCTTTTTGACACCCAGCATCCGCAATGCATTGCCAAGCTTGTTTACATCTTCGTGCAGCTGACGATAGGTGACGTGCTTGTGCTCGGTAGGATCATCCCCCTCCCAAATAATGGCGGTTTCAGTTCCGAGCTCATCGAGGTGGCGATCGAGACAGTTGTAGCACGCGTTCAGCGTGCCATCTTCGAACCACTTGATGGAAACGTCATCCTTGCCATAGGAAACCGATTTCACTGTGCGATAGGGCGTGATCCAATCGATGATATTCCCGTGCTCGCGCCAGAACCCTTCCGGATCGGTGACAGACTGAGCGTACATCTCTTGGTACTTATCATCGGATACCAAAGATGTTTTCGTCCAATCGTTCGGAACAGGAATTACGGTCGCGTCAGTCATCGGTGTGTCCAATTGATTTTACGGGTCTTCGTTTTATCAGTGATCATAGCAGCGCCAATTGATCAGTGTCACTTGTCTGGCGATGCAGCCTAGTCACCCTCTTGTACGACGACAACATTGTCGCCCTCTACTTTGATAGGGAAGGGGCGCAGGCTCTTCCCGCGGCAGGGTCCGCGGGTGCAATAACCGTCGCTGGGTCTAAAGTGAGCGCCGTGCATGGTGCACAAAAGATACTTTCCGGTGAGATCGAAAAACGTATCACCGAGCATGTTGAGCGGGACCCGAGCATGAGGACATGAATTCACATAGGCGTGGATATCGCCATGCCACTCAACAACCATGATGGAGTGCTGCTCATCACCATTCTTGATGATGACGTCTTTGGCTTTGGTTGCAGCCAGGTCACCGACCTGACACAGCACCGTGCCCGCCAGGTCTTCTGGATTAGAACTCATGGGTGACGTTTAGGTGAGTGGCAAAATGTTTTTGCTGGGACGCATGGTCACGGATTCAAATAAATCTGCTTTGTAATAAGGCTCATTGACAATCCACGCCCGTGCAGCAGCGATATCTTCGAAGTCGAGAATGTAGAGGCTTCCTTTGAAGGTCTCGCCATCATCACCGAATAACGGTCCGACATAGGCCCCCTCGGGTAAGTTGGCCTTCAGCCACTCGAGATGAGCCGGTCGTGTCCTCATGCGAAGGTCGAGATGATTGGGTTTATCGAGACACATGATGGCGACGAGCATGGCGAGATCCTATTGGTTAGAAGTTTAAATTAACCGTGAAACTGGATAAGCCCCGATAGGGTGCTGGGAGCAATTGTGACTTGGGCGAGAACCTCTCCGTTCTCAAGGGAAACTTTGACAACGTCTCCCGTAAACCAGTTGGCGGCATAGGCGTACGTCTGATCGGTTCCAGCCGCGGCCAAGGCCCAACCAAATTCGGGCAGTGGGACATCCTTGATGATCTCACCTGACTCCGTAAGGACGGACAATTTGGTGCCCAAGGGCATCACAAGTTTGTCGTCCATTCTTGTGACATCGAACACCATAGGCGGCGGTCCACTTCCTGATCCCAGTGGCAACGTCATTAAATCTTCACCTTGCTCGCCGGTGTCGAGATTGAACTGCATCAACCGCAGACCAGTTTCCGACGTGTAAATCAAAGTTTTACCATCGGACCCAAGCGCAGTGTGGGTCGCACCCATACTTCCGCTGACACCACCGTGCACGTCGGGCTCAAAGGTCTGCACCAGGGTTTCGGTTTGGTCATAGATGTAGATTTTTCCCTGACCGACGTTTTCGGGATCGTCGGGTAGATAGGGATACCGGGTCGTAAGGTTTTCTGGTTGAGCGCTGCCTTTGAGGTATTCAACCAAGGTGAAGTTGCCATTGGCCAAGAACTGCACCGAGCCGAAGGGTCTGTCAGCAAAAGATTTGGTCGGCAACAATGAGGCATCAGGCGCGACCCGGACTACTTTCCAGGCAAAAGAGTCGAAAGCCCACAGCGTGTTGTCCGGGGCAAAATTCAAGCCGCCCACCAGATGTGTGGTGTCTTCAATCCAAAGGGCGCCTTTAAAATTTAGATCTTGGTCAAACTGAAGAATGCGACCGCGACCGGCGTGGTCGTCATCAGGGTTGTTGAGCAATGTCGCTCCGAGAAAAACATCACCTGTCTCGAATGGTTTGAGATTTGATTCAGCCGGTGCTAATTCATTCATAACAACGTCCTCGCTGCTCGCGGATGTGGCGAACAGTAAACCGCATATGACCACAACACTCTTCAACACCATTCAACACGCTTCGTTAATTTCCCCGGCCATAATCATCGTCCAGCCGAACGATGTCATCTTCGCCAACGTACTCACCCGATTGCACTTCGATCATTTCTAGATCGACCTTGCCAGGGTTCTCGAGACGATGGCTTGTGCCAGCCGAAATAAAAGTGGATTCGTTTTCGCCCAATATAATCTCTTGGTCGCCATTGACGACTTGAGCCTCCCCTTTAACCACCACCCAATGCTCCGACCGGTGCCAGTGTTTCTGTAGAGAAAGCTTTGCGCCTGGCTTTACACCGATGCGTTTTACCTTAAATCTTTCACCCTCATCGACCGTCTGGAACCACCCCCACGGCCGATAGGTTTTGGCATGAGCCGTAGCGGCAGCTTTACCAGCCTTTTTTAACTGAGTGACAGCGTCTTTGACCGTTTGGTCGTGGGCGCGGTCTGTCACCAAAACGGCGTCATCTGTGACAACAACAATGGCACCGTCTAGCCCAACCACAGCCGTGGTTTGTTTTTCCGAACGGACATAGGTGTTCTTGTTATCGATGGACACAACATCTCCGATAAGGGTGTTACCGTCTTCGTTTTGCTCGCTTTCATCGTGCAACGCCGACCATGACCCAACGTCGGACCATCCCATATCAACAGGTACGACCGCCGCTTTATCGGTCCGTTCCATCACGCCATAATCAATGGACTGACTAGGAACCGTGGCAAAGCTGTCTGCATCGAGGCGGAAAAAGAACAGATCATTTGACCCTTTATCGAGCGCCGCCTGACAGCGTGGCGCGATATCGGGCTCGAAGCGGGTGAGCTCCTCTAGAAAAGCCTGCGCGGGAAACAGAAAAATACCGCCGTTCCACGAATACTCTCCGGAGTCCAAAAATTGCTGTGCCGTTTTGACATCCGGTTTTTCAACAAAGGCCGCAACCTCAAATGCACCGCCATGAAGAGGCTCACCCTGTTTGATGTATCCATAAGCAGAAGACGGTTCCGACGGCGCGATCCCAAATGTCACCAACTTACCGTCTTTGGCCAACGGCACTGCTGTTGCTACAGCGATCCGAAACGCCTCTGGCTGACGAATCAAATGATCCGACGGCATTACCAGAAGCAGTGCAGTTGGATCATCAGCGACAACTTGTGCAGCTACTGCAATGGCCGGGCCCGTGTTGCGGCCTTGCGGCTCAATAATGATCGCTCTCGGTTCAACACCAACCGCACGCAATTGCTCCGCGACAATAAAGCGGTGCGCGTCGTTGCAAACGACAATAGGTGCGGCAACCTTCGGGGTCGTATCAGGTCCGAGCCGCAGCGCCGTGTCTTGAATAAGGGTGTGATCTCCGGTTAGCGCCTGGAGCTGCTTGGGAAATTGCTCCCGCGATAACGGCCATAGCCGCGATCCGGAGCCGCCAGACAGAATGACAGGATAGATGGTCGGCGATGAAGCCACGTCGAATTCCCCGATAGCAAGCCCCGCAGTGCTGAGTAGTTGACTACGGTCATAGCGCAAAGTAGCAGTGTCAGGCCAGTAACGGTATTTCAGGCGCCCGGCTAAACGAAATCCAGCTCTTCTTTGATTGGACGGTCCAGAAGTTCAGCGATCGCCGCATCAACAGAGACGCCCTTATTGAGGATCTGATCCATAGCCCGGCAAATAGGCATATCGACCCCCTTGGCCTCAGCCAACGCGACCACAGCTTCGGCCGTATAAACGCCCTCTGTCACCGCCCGACGTTCGCCCAATACTTCGTCCAAGGAGCGACCCTGGCCGAGCGCCGCACCTAGAGAATAATTGCGCGACTGCATAGAGGTAGCCGTCAGCAAAAGATCGCCCAGGCCGCAAAGCCCCATCAGGGTTTGGGATTGCCCGCCCAACGACAAAGCCAAACGCACGACTTCGACCAGGCCTCGGGTAACCAGGGCCGCCCGCGCGTTGTCCCCCAACTCCTTACCTCCAACCAGGCCACAGGCGATGGCCAGCACGTTTTTAACGGCTCCGCCAATTGCCGCACCAACCAAGTCCGTCGACAGGTAGGGCCGGAATGTCGACGTCCCGATCGCGGCAGCAGCGCGTTCCCCTATGGCACTATCTTCGCAGGCCAAAGTAACGGCCGTGGGAAGTCCGGCGGCCACTTCCTTAGCGAAGGTCGGTCCCGACAGCACCATCGGCGGTGCGGCGGGGAGCGCCTCGGAGATTACCTGGGTCATTAAAGCCTGAGAACCGCGCTCAATACCTTTGGAGCAAATCACCGCCGGTACACCGTCTTTCCAATCCGGGGATAAGTCTGCGCAGATACTGCGCAAGTGCTGCGCCGGTGCGACCAGCAACACGAGGTCGGCATCAATAGTCTCGGAATAGCTGTTGGTGGCGCGGATCCCTGGATCGAGCTCAACGTCCGGCAAAAAAATATCATTCATGTGGCGCGCATTGATGCTTTCAACGACTTCGTCTTCTCGCGCCCAGAGGGTGACATCTCGCCCGGCTCGGCGCGCCATCGCCGCGAGGGCTGTGCCCCAGGCGCCCGCTCCAATTACTCCGATCCGCTGCATTCTTACCTCCAGGACGGTCATTCAGGTCACTTGTGTGACACGACCAGCCAGACCGAGTCCATGCCGGTAGATAAAGACTGACACGGGCCTGACAAGCAACGCTCTTGCAATGGGCGAGACGGTCAGCCACAACCGGTCTTATGACTGTTCTGGTGACAGGGGCGGCCGGCTTTATCGGCTTTCATGTGGCTCAGCGTTTGCTGGCCGACGGCGAAGCTGTCGTCGGTATCGACAATTTCAACACCCACTACGATACAGCGTTAAAAGAATCGCGGTGGTCGATCCTCGAAGAGTCGGATCGATTTAACGGCGCACGCTTAGACATTGCAGATCGTGCAGCTCTGGAAAATTTTTTCCGCGACACCAAACCCACGAAAGTGATCCACCTCGCCGCCCAGGCCGGCGTGCGGCACGGCGTTGATCACCCCCACGATTATGCGAACGCCAACTTGGTTGGGATGCTCAATGTTTTAGAAAGCTGTCGGCACGGCAACGTCGAGCATTTGGTTTATGCCTCAACGAGCTCGGTCTATGGCGCCAATCCAGCACTGCCGTTTTCAGAACACCATGGCACAGCACACCCCGTCTCTCTCTACGCCGCAACCAAACAGGCCAATGAAGCGATGGCCCATGCCTATGCTCATTTGTATGACTTTCCCGCCACCGGGTTGCGGTTCTTTACGGTGTATGGACCGTGGGGCCGACCTGACATGGCCTTGTTTTTGTTCTCCAAAGCCATCCTTGCTAGCGAACCCATCCCTGTGTTCAACGACGGCAAACTGGCCCGCGATTTCACCTATATAGACGACGTCGTTGAAGGTCTGGTCCGCGTCCTTGCCAGTCCTGCATCCAAGAACGAGGCGTGGGCTCACAGTCAATCAGACCCCGCGACCAGCGGCGTGGCACCTCATCGAATATTCAATATCGGCTGCGGCAGCCCAGTTAAACTGATGGACTTCATTGCCACGTTGGAAGAGGCGTTGGGAAAAAAGGCAGTCATCGACTTTCAACCCATGCAACCGGGTGATGTAGAACAAACTTGGTGTGACGTCACAGAACTTGAAAAAGCTGTCGGCTATCGACCGTCCGTTGAATTGAAAGACGGTGTCGCCAAATTCGTCGACTGGTATCGCGACTTTTATAAATTGTGTTGAAGTGTCCGCATCAAGCGGCCCCGATCTCCTTAGGCGTTGGCCGCATCAAGAGGCCAACGTGGTTTTGGCTTAAAATCCAGCGGGTCTGTCAAGCCAAGAGTTAATCGCTCTAGTCCAGCCCACGCGATCATCACCGCATTATCCGTGCACAGCTCAACAGGTGGGACGACAAACGGCACGCCGTGATCTTCTGCCACCTGATCCATGGCCGTGCGCAAAGCAATGTTTGCCGCAACACCACCAGCAGCCACAAAAGCAGTTGGCGTGTTTTCCACCATCTCAAAACCGTTGCTACAGCGATCAACGATGTGCGCCACGACGGCCGCTTGTAACGACGCCGCGAGATCAACTGCATCTTGCTTTTGTAGTGATCCAGCGGGCAACGCTTCAACCGTATGACGAACGGCTGTCTTCAAGCCCGAGAATGAAAAATCACACCCATCACGCCCCTTCAGCGGACGGGGCAAATCAAATCGATCAGCCTGTCCCGATTGCGCTGCCTGCTCCACTGCAGGACCGCCGGGAAATCCCAGCCCAAGCATCTTGGCTGCTTTGTCGAAGCATTCGCCCGCAGCATCATCCAGAGTTGTGCCAAGACGCTGGTAGTGACCGACACCCTTCACTTCAAGCAGCTGGCAATGCCCCCCTGACACCAAAAGAAGAAGATAAGGATACGCCACGTCATCGGTAAACCGCGCCGTCAAGGCGTGTCCCTCTAGGTGATTAACCGCAATAAAAGGTTTTCGGTGAACCGATGAAAGTGCCTTGGCCGTCATCACACCAACGATCACACCACCGATTAAACCCGGGCCTGCGGTCGCTGCGATGCCGTCTAAACTATCGTACTCAATACCCGCGTCTGACATCGCCCGCTCGACCAATTGATCTAACCGGTCCAGATGAGTCCGCGCGGCTATTTCTGGCACAACACCGCCAAAAGGCCGATGCTCTTCAATCTGAGACGAGAGCGCGTGGGCTAGACACCGTCGGCCGCCCTGGCGCTCTTCCACAATGGCGACTGCTGTCTCATCGCAACTGGTTTCAATACCGAGTACGCGCATTGGGTTACTTTCCTTGTTTTGACTCTAGCCAGCCTCTACAACACGCGGGCCGCCTTGCCTAGAGCTCTACATGATCTAGCGCCACCGCAGGACCATGTTTCGGTTGTATTGAACCTATGCGCATATTGATCACCAGTCCGGGGCCGGAAGCTGCCAATATATTGGCAGCGCTGTCTGAGCGCGGGCACGACGCGACGTCCGTGCCTTTGATAACACCCGAGCGCATTGAAGCACCCGAGTTGAAACTCGAGGGTGCCCAAGGGTTTTTGGTGACTTCGGCCGAAGGTGTCAGGGCCCTAGCTGACGCTATTGCTGTTCGGTTCCTCCCTGTTTTTGCAGAGAACGCAGAAGCTGCCAAAGCCGCTGAAGACGCTGGCTTTTTAAAAGTGAGCGTATCCGGGGGAGACGCATCTGACTTTGCGAAGTTGATCAAAGAAACAGTCAATTCGAACGCAGGCGCCCTTTTACATGCGTGTCACACGCACGAAACCACGGCGGTGACCGAAATGCTAGTTAATATGGGCTACGCTGTTCGACCGCTCAAACTCTACACTCTTAAGCAGGCCGATGCCTTGCCGATGGCACTGGTGAGCGACCTGAAAGCGGGGGTGCTAGACGGGTCCATCGTTTTAAGTGTCGATGAAGCACGCGCCTTCACAACACTTTTGCAATGCGCAGAGTTAGAGCATCTGGTTAAAGGTTGGGTAGTGTATGCGACATCAATTCTAGCTTCCGCTCCGATGCGCGCCTTGGCGGTTAGCCGCACGGTTGTTGCCCCCAACCCTGATATCGCCGCGCTGCTGGCCGCCTTTGATAAAGACTTGGCAATACCGCCTGAACCCGAGCAGGAGCCATATGTGTCCGATAAACCTGTTCCTGAGCCAATCGATCCCGACCAACGTTCTCAATCGAACCGCGGCCAAACCAGAAAAAAAGAACGTAGTGCTAGCGATCTCGAACCGAATCCAATTCCTGATGCGCCTTTACCCGGCAATCAGCCTTATGTTGGACAACAACAAAAACAAGCTGCCGCGCGGGCAAAAAAATCCGGTGGCTTCGGTCAGTTTGTGGCCTGCATAGTTCTGCTCATCGTTGTGCTGACCGCCGTCTTTGGCACTATGCCTTGGTGGCACACCCGAATGCCGCCGATAGTTCAAAATTGGATCCCAGAAACATTGTGGCTACCAACAGCTCAAATTCCCAGCACTACCGTCGCCGACATAACGTCGCTACAGCAAGGATTAACTGCAACGGAAGCTAAGGTTGCGTCCTTGCGCCAAGCGATACAACCTTCGGCGCAATCTGAAGGACCAAACACGCAAGCCCTCGAAACTACGCTGAGTGCCTTACAACAACGTCTCGCGGCTATTGAGGCTAGATTCACTCAAAGTAGCGCAGCGGGAGTTTCGTCCAACATCAAAAGCGATGCTGTTACAGCCCTCGGAAATGCGGCGGCCAAGCAAGGGCAACAACTGGTGGCTGTTACGGCGAGAATTGCGGCCGTTGAAGCCGCCCTGGGGAGCGCTGCGCTTTTGGATGTAGTGATCGAGCGTATAGACGCCCTTGAAGACCGTAGCGCAGACGCAGCAACTGTGCTTGCGCTAGCTGGTCGCATTTCGCAATTAGAAGCGGTAGCAAATTCATCGATGAATAAACAGTCAGGCGCCATAGCCCTCTTGCTGGCAGCGTCACAGTTGCAGGATGCTGTCTCTAACGGTCGGCCATATGCGCTTGAACTAGAGACAGTCCTCGCATTTGCAGCTAAGCAAAAGCGCCTTTCGATTGACATTGGAGACCTGGCTGTTCATCAGAGTGCCGGTGTGCCGACCCGAGCAGCTTTGCGACAACAGTTTGACCGCCTTGCGCCAGCAGCAGTGCGAGCAGGACTACTTCCCAGTGACACGGCGTCTTGGTTGCAACGGACATTGAACAGCCTTTTCGCTATGATAAGTGTCAGGCGTCTCGATGATGATGGCAGCGCAGGCGTTGGAGCGATTGTGACTCGCATGGAGCGCGCGTTAGATATTGGCGACTTAGAAGCCGCCGTCACGGCGGCGGAGAGCTTGAGCGGGCTCGCCGGTGAAACAGTTTCACCATGGCTTACCAAAGCCCGGGCTACAGCATCTGTAGAACGGGCAGTGACAACTCTGTCGAATCAAGCCATAGCGCAAATGAATGCGGGACGAGACTTCGAACCGGCGACGCCAGAGGCGGACGACTAAGCCATGGTCAAAATTATTTTGTATTTGATGAGCCTGGTGGTCTTGGTCACAGTTTCTGTCTGGCTAGCTGACGAACCAGGGCGCATGACTTTCGAGTGGCTGGGGTACCGCATAGAGACTTCTGTTGCGATGCTATTTGTTTCTGTGGTCGGTCTTTTGGTGGTCGGAACATTCTTCATTCGCCTATGGAGCACGCTTTTCGGCGCCAGCTGGGCTTACCGAGACTCGCTCAAAGATAAACGCACCAGCCGCGGATTAAAGAGTCTGGCTGCTGGGTATGCCGCTGTTCTCGGAGGCGACGCGACGGCCGCACAAAAAGGGGCCCGGGAAGCAAAGAATACCTTTCCAGATCACGCTGTTGTTCAGCTTCTTGAACAACAAACCGCGCGTATGCTGGGTGATATGAAAACCGCCTCAGCTGATGCGCGAAAGCTGTTGGCCGATCCGACTACAGAGCTGGCCGCTCTACGTGACTTAACTGAAGCAGCGAAAGCATCGGGTGATCTCGACGGCGCTTTAGTCCACGCGGCTCGAGCCCTTGACCGAAAAGCGTCACCCCGCTGGGCGCTCATTAATGTTCTCGACCTTCAAACGGCCTTGGGTAAATGGGAGGGCCTGTTAAAAACCTTGGAACGCAAGGACGTCCCAAGCGTAATCAGTGTTGCGGAGCAAGCGAAGCTAAAAGCTGAAGCTTGTGTCCGTGCGGCAACTAATTATCTGTCAAATCATGAACCAGCCGCAGCCATCAAATGGGCGCATAAAGCGATAACCGCTGAGCCGGCGCGCGCTGATGCATCGGCAATTCTAGCGCGTGCCATATCCGCTGATGGGAAAGCGAGGAAAGCGTCCGTAGAATTAGAAAAAGCCTGGGCAGCCAATCCGCATCCCAGTTTGCTATCCGCCTACTTACAGTTGGCGCCTGGCGAAGCCGCGTTAGCGCGCGCTGGTCGGATAGAGAAATTGGTTGCAGGTAATCCAGACCATCCTGAAAGCCGACTGGCACAAGGTGAAAGCGCGTTAAGCGCGGAGCTTTGGGGGCAGGCCCGGAGCCGACTCGAACCGCTTCTAGATAAAGGCACAGCAGCTTCATCCCGGTCCAGAGCAGCAGCGTTGATGGCTCAGGTGGAAATTGGTGAGAGCGGTGATACCAAAGCCGCAACGCAATGCCTTATCATTGCGTTGGAATGGCGAAGCTCTGCCAAGAATTTACCCGCGCCGACGTCAATCGCAAATTTGTTAGCGCAGTTGGGGTAACGAAAAGAGGCGAACCGCACTAGCCCATCATGGGTGCCGGTGAATCGCCGTCGCTGAGAACGGGGTACCGGTCCCGAGGACTGAACAGTTGATAGTGCCACCATTCATTACGGAAAAAATCCCATCCCGCCGCCGTCATAATACCGAGCAAGATGGCGCGATTGCGTTGAGCTATCGGAGATATATCGAGGTCGCCATGGAAGGCACGCGGCGTAAAATCATCAAAGCCAGTGCCCATATCCAGTTCCGCGCCGTCACCATCGACCAATGTTAAATCTACCGCCGCACCCATGGAGTGAGGAGACCCGCGCTCCGGATGGGCCAGGAAATCAGGGTCTGGCGTGTGGTCCCACAAAACCCATTGGGCCTCGCAGGGACGAAAAGCGTCGAACACTTTGAGCCTCAAACCAAATGGTTTGGCCAGAGAGATCGCCCGCTGGAGGAGATCAGCCGCATCAATATGGAGATAACACCCCGGCCGAGCATAAACGGGCTTACCGGTAAAATTGTTTGCTGTAGCATAGACGATGTCGAAATCGACATCGAATTTAGGTGAGGCAATCTCAACAAGCATTCAGTATGACTCTCCGGTCTGTGAGAGCGGGTATGGTAGCGCATCCCGTCCTTCTTATTCTATCGCCTTAGGTCTCCAATATGCGTGTTCTCGCCTTTGATACCACGACCAGCGCTTGTTCCGTCGCGGTATGTGAGGACGGCGAGACCAAGGCTCTGTTTCATGATCTGATGGTTCATGGCCAAGCGGAAGCGTTGATCCCGGCTATAGAAAAAACAATGAACGAAGCCGGTGTCACCTATGGGGAACTTGATCGTATTGCTGTCGCGGTCGGGCCTGGGTCTTTCACTGGAGTACGAGTAGGGCTAGCAGCTGGGAGGGGGATTGGCATCGCGACAGGGCATCCAGTGATTGGCTTACTCACAACGGAAGTGATCGCTGCAGAAAGCCAGATCGCGACCAGCCTACCTACTGCTGTCGCCATTGATGCGCGGCGAGCAGAAGTTTATTTGCAGTGCTTCGACGTAAACGGAATAGCAACCGCTGCCCCAGCCTGTTTGTTACCTGAGGCTGCCGCTGACGTTTTAGGTAATCATCCTTGGGTTTTGGTGGGAGATGGCGCAGTGCGGGTTCAGCCTCATGTCGACTCCGCTGTTGTGCCTGGCGAGATCACCGTCGCCAACGCGTCAGTACTTGCCAATTTAGCAGCAACACGACCGATACCGCAAACTCCTCCAAGTCCAATTTATGTTAGACCACCGGACGCCACCGCCCCTAAAGATGGGGGGCGCCTAAGACCGTGACCTCACCGTCTAAGACAATAAAAGTTAACGACATTGAACTTGTGCGGATAAACCCGTCTCATGCCCATGTCCTCGCTGCCTTACATCAGGACGGTTTTGCCTCACCGTGGACTGCTCAAGCGTTTTTTGACCTGCTTTCAAAGGCCACCGTAGCAGGATGGATCGCGACTAAAAGTGAGCCAATTGGCTTTATTCTGATACAGACGACCGCAGAGGAATCAGAAATTTTGACCTTGGCTGTTGCTTCGTCCCATCGCCGGTGCGGCTTTGCGCGGAAGCTTGTCGCGCAGGCACTGTCAGAAAGCCGGGGCAACTCTGTTGCCACCCTTCACCTTAAAGTTGCGGAGGACAACACCGCGGCAATTGCTTTGTACAAGGCCGCCGGGTTTGCGCCATCTGGTCATCGCCCGAACTATTACGCCAGGACAAGTAAGGCCGTGGATGCCATCCTGATGGCCAAGTCTTTAAGTCCCTAGATTACAAGGGCAAACGCTGTAATGAGCGGTTGTCACCGAGCTTTACTTCCCAGGCGTTGGTTAGGCCGTTAAACTAGAGTGAGAGATCAACAGGAAACGCCGCGACTCATTTATGACCACTGAAATTTCCCCTTTGGAACGCCGCTGCATTGACCAGGGCATGAAGATGACCGAGCAACGACGGGTTATCGCCCGGGTGCTGTCTGGGGCTGATGACCACCCAGACGTCGAAGAAGTTCATAGGCGATCAGCAGCAGTGGACCCACGTATCAGTATTGCCACCGTATATCGCACCATGCGTCTTTTTGAAGACGCAGGAATCGTTGCCCGCCACGATTTCGGAGACGGTAGAGCACGGTATGAGGAAGCATCATCGACCCATCATGATCATTTGATCGATATTAAGTCCGGCCAGGTGATTGAGTTTCGCAATGAAGAGATTGAGCGGCTTCAAGCTGAAGTGGCCAAAGCTCACGGGTATCGTCTCGTCGACCATCGGTTGGAGTTGTATGCCGTCGTCGACGACACGAAGGATAAAAGCTAACGCTTCAAGTGACATTGGGCATGGTCGTTGCTCTGTCTCAACGGATGATCGAGAGGGTACGATGAACTCGGCGATAACAAACCGATGATGCAGATGCCACCATCTTTACTTAGGCACGCCTCTTGACCACCTTTACCGTAGCAAAAATGACCGGCGGCCTCGCTGGTCTAGTGTTGGCAACGACGCGCGTGGCCCTGGCAGTTCTTTGGACAACGGCCGGAGCGACAGTATGTTTCGTCTTGTCCATTTGTCGCGCCGACTTTGCAAGGATTCGGGTCATTCTGTATCGTGGGTTATGTCGAATTTTCGGCATTGTAGTTATTGTTCATGGCGAACCTCATAGATCGCGCCCGCTGCTCATCGCTAGCAACCACATCTCTTACCTTGATATCCTTGCCTTAGGAGCCGTTGCTGAACTTGAGTTTGTCTCTAAAGCAGAGGTTGCATCCTGGCCGGTTATCGGCCTCCTAGCAAAACTAGGCGACACAGTTTTCATCGAACGCCTACGGACGCGGACATTAGATGCCGGTCAATATATGGCGGACCGTCTTGGCAAAAACCGAACCTTGGTCTTTTTCCCCGAAGCTACGTCCGGGGCCGGCAACCGTCTCCTACCCTTCAAAAGCGCCCTGTTTACCGTGGCGCATGCCATGGAAGGCATAACAGTCCAGCCTGCAACGATCGCCTATACCCGATTGAATGGTCTGCCCATAGGGTTTGGTTGGCGTGCCTTCTTTGCTTGGTACGGCGATATGCCGCTCATAAGCCACGCATGGCGATTTCTGCAGCTTGGCCAAACAACCGTTGAAATCGCGTTATTACCGCCAATCGAAAATTCCGCGGGAATGGATCGCAAAACCTTGGCGGTCGCCACCAAACAGGCGGTGCAAGTCGGTTTTAACAGAATCCTCTCTGGCCAGCCCCCGCAACAGTAACACTCATGCAGACCACTTGATGCTTTGCGTTCCCCTGCACAAGACGGTATAGACCCAGTCTATGCCTCCAGAACAAGTTGAGACCCCACCCAGCGGGTCGGTTCGCCGCAAGAAGCTGTTCATCAAGACCTACGGCTGCCAAATGAATGTCTATGACTCCGCACGTATGGCGGACGTCTTAGCGCCGCTTGGCTATGAGACAAGTGAGCAGGCGGACGATGCCGATCTCGTGGTCCTAAATACTTGCCACATTCGTGAGAAAGCGGCTGAGAAAGTTTTCTCCGACCTGGGACGCTTGAAGCCCCTCAAGACCGCACGCCCAAAAGATCAAGATCCGGTACTGATCGCCGTTGCCGGTTGCGTCGCCCAGGCCGAAGGCGACGCCTTGGTCGCGCGAGCTCCGTTTGTCGATATTGTTATGGGACCCCAAACCACACACCGCTTGCCCGAACTGATTGCCCGCGCCCACCGTAGTGCTGGTGCCGTGCTCGATACAGATTTTCCCACCGACACAAAATTCGATCATCTGCCGCCGCCGCGAGCCGATGGGCCAACAGCATTCCTATCCGTGCAAGAAGGGTGTGACAAATTCTGCACCTTCTGCGTGGTGCCGTACACCAGAGGTGCTGAATATTCACGGTCAGCCAAAACCGTTGTTGATGAGGCACGCGGATTGGTCCGCGACGGTGTGAAAGAGATCACGTTGCTTGGCCAGAACGTCAACGCCTATCACGGCGGCGCCATCAGTGGCACAGGCACTTGGTCCCTTGGACGCTTAATCCGAGCACTCGCGGATATCGACGGACTCGACCGCATTCGCTACACCACATCGCACCCACGCGATATGGACGACGATTTGATTGAAACCCACGCCACAGTTCCAGCGCTCATGCCGTATCTGCATCTGCCGGTGCAATCAGGTTCAGATCGGATTCTTCAGGCCATGAACCGTGGCCATTCGCGCGAGATGTACTACCGCATTATCGAGCGCTTGCGCGCGGGACGCCCGGACATTGCCCTGTCATCAGATTTCATTGTTGGGTTTCCCGGCGAAAGCGACGCTGATTTTGCAGATACAATGAAACTCATCGAAGAAATCACCTTTGCTCAAGCCTATTCCTTCAAATATAGCGCCCGGCCCGGCACGCCAGCAGCCGAGGATTCTGATCAGGTGCCTGATGATGTAAAAGCCGCTCGGTTATCCGCACTTCAATCGCTTCTATCGCAACAGCAAAAATCCTTTAATGCGGCCAGCGTTGGAAAACACTTGCCAGTTCTTCTAACCGGGCCAGGGCGCCATGCCGGTCAGATGGTTGGCCGGAGCCCGTACTTGCAACCGGTTCATTTGGATGCGCCTGCGACAGATCATGGTATGATTGTGATGACCGAGATCACGGCTACAATCTCAAACAGCTTGTCCGCCGTCGCCATCGACCCAGCGCAGGGGTCAGAAACACAATCGGCGGTAACACGAGAGGCCGCACATTGACAGGCTCAACCGCACAGGTGACATGTGAGTTCGACGACAACGGACTTATTCAGCAGCTATATGGTCCAAATAACTCCCATCTCGATCAAATCGAAAATCGCCTTGGCGTTACGCTTCACACGCGGGGCAATACGGTCACAATTGAAGGGCCGACTGGACCGGCGGAGACTGCTCGACAAGCATTGGTTAGTCTTTATGCACGCCTGGAGGCGGGGCACGTGATAGAGAATGGCGATGTGGATGGAGCGGCCCGACTGGCAGAGGGCGGGCAGGCAACAGCAGCCAATCAAGATGGGTTGATCATTCGAACCAGTAAACGACATGTCCGGCCAAGATCATCTGGGCAAGCCGCTTTTTTTGGCGCTTTAAACGCAAAGCCTTTGGTCTTTGCTCTCGGACCGGCTGGGACAGGGAAGACATATATCGCGGTCGCCAAAGCCGTTGAGATGAAAATTTCTGGACAGGTTGATCGCATCATTCTGTCTCGGCCCGCTGTCGAAGCCGGCGAGCGATTGGGATTCCTACCCGGCGATATGCGGGACAAAATCGATCCCTACCTGCGCCCGCTATATGATGCCTTGTACGATATGATGCCCGGTGAGCTGGTTGTTAAATTATTGGAATCCGGTGAAATCGAAGTCGCGCCACTGGCGTTCATGCGCGGCCGAACGCTTTCAAATGCCTTCGTCATTTTAGATGAAGCGCAGAATACAACACCCGTTCAGATGAAGATGTTCCTCACTCGAATGGGGGAGAATTCGCGCATGGTGGTGACCGGTGATATGAGTCAAGTCGACCTGCCGCTCGGCGTTAAGTCTGGTCTGCGCGATTCGCTCGACATCCTCAAACCGATTGAGGAAATTGGGCGCGTTACCTTTACCCATCGCGAGGTTGTCCGACATGATCTGGTGACCCAGATTGTGACGGCTTATGACGCCCATGACGCGCGGCTAAATACGAATAAAAAGCCGGAGACGAAAAAGAAGTCATGAGCGCGGCAAGACTGCGCACTGACGTGCGTATTGACCACGAAAGCTGGCGGGCGGCTATTCCCGACGCAGAAAAATTAAGTCGCAAAGCCGTGCGCAAAGCCTGGGCCTTGGGAAGGAAAGGGCTGGACCCTTCACACATCTTGTCTCGAAAACTTCCGGGCCCCATAGAGGTAAGCGTCTTGCTCAGTGATGATAAAACGGTCCGTGGCCTAAATCGCGATTACCGCAATAAAGACAGGGCAACAAATGTGCTGTCTTTTCCTGGAGAGACCGAAGTGCCGTTTCCCGACACTGAAGTGCTGCTCGGAGATATTATCCTGGCCTGGCAAACCGTCACCAAAGAAGCCCAGCTAGAAGACAAAACTGTCGCCGACCACATGATACATTTGGTCATCCATGGTGTTCTGCATCTTTTGGGGTATGATCATGAATGTGAGGAAGACGCAGCTGTGATGGAACAATTGGAAGTGAACTGTATGGCCAGCCTCGGCCTGTCAGATCCCTATACCACTGGCGATTGATGTCATGACTGAGAGCTCCCAATCTGATTTAGACCGGGCTAAGGCTGGCTCTGACCTATCCATAATTGGGCACATTCGCGGATGGTTTGGGGCGGGCGGTGGCGATACAGGCTCCGTCCGTGAAGTTATTGAAGAGCTTATTGAAGAGCAGCCCGATACAGACGATGCAATCGATGCGCACGAACGGATACTTCTGTCGAATGTCTTGAGCCAACGAGACGTTACCGTTGAAAAAATAATGGTGCCGCGGGCCGACATCGTGCCCGTCGACTTACAGACGTCGATCGTCGATGTTGTCGCACTACTTGTCAAGGAAGGTCATTCCCGCGTTCCCGTCTTTCGTGGATCGCTCGACGAAGTGGTCGGCATGGTTCACATCAAAGACTTGGCCAATGCCCTTATCGAACAAAAACCAGCTGACAACGTTGTCACCGATTTATCTAAAGCCATGCGGCCAGTTATTTTTGTCGCCCCGACAGCGCGCGTCTTAGATCTGCTCTTGGACATGCGTTTAAAGCGCACCCACATGGCAATGGTTATCGATGAGTATGGCGGTATCGATGGTCTGGTCACAATTGAAGACTTGGTTGAACAGATTGTCGGCGAGATCGCTGACGAACATGATGAAGATGAAGATCCTGAACTTATTGATCGCGCTGATGGTTCCATAATGGCGGATGCTCGAGTAACATTAATTGAGTTTGTCGCCCGTTATGGAAACGTTTTCTCCGAAGACGACATGAGTGAACACGACACTCTAGGCGGACTTGTGATCCGCCTGACCGGGCGCGTCCCCAGTCGAGGAGAGCTTGTCACCCATGATAACGGATTAGAGTTTGAGATTGTTGACGCCGACCCGAGACGTATTCGCCGTCTTCGTTTGCGCAATTTACCAAAGCCATCTGAAGACGAATGAAACTGAACATATCGCGGGCGCTAAACGCAGCACAGCAAACGACCACGCTTCGCCGAGCATTCTTGGCATTCAGTTTCGGCGCGATGACGACCACCGCTATGCCGCCATGGCATCTTTGGCCTATTTTGTGGATTACACTCCCAGCCCTTCTCGTGCTCTTCGAAACAGCCAAAACAAAACGCTCATTGTTTGTTGCTAGCTGGGCCTTTGGGTTCGGTCACTTTGCAACAAGCTTTGCCTGGATCGGCAACGCTTTCTTTGTTGATAGTGAAACTTTTGCGGCCCTTGCCGCCCCGGCGATTGGGGGGCTCGCTGCTGGGTTTGGCCTCTACATCGGTTGTGTTGCTCTGATCATACGTGTGTTGCTGCCGCGGCCTGAAGATGATTGGCCAGCGATAAAAACTGTGCGTTCGATTTGTCTGGTGATCGCTTTTGCAGCCGTTTGGGCATTGGTCGAGTGGTGGCGGGGTTGGTTCTTAACCGGCTTGCCTTGGAATCCCATTGGCAGTGTTTGGGTTGCCGCTCTCGAAGTCCTTCAGGGCGCAAGCCTTGTCGGCGTGTATGGAATGTCTCTTTTCACAGTCCTTGCTGCCTGCGCAAGCTCAATTCTCTTCTTCAGTGGCTCGCGACGCATGTCATTCGTGGTCATTGCGATATGCCATCTGCCACTGATCGGTCTTACTGCTTGGGGGACAACACGCCTGTCAGCCGACGAGGCGACCTACGTTCCTAATGTCGTTTTGCGTTTGGTTCAGCCAAACATTGCGCAGATCGATAAATGGCGACCCGGAATGCGCGAAGGCCATGTGCTCGAACAGGTTCGTATGAGCACGAAAGATGCAGCCAAAGTGACTCATGTGTTGTGGGCCGAAACAGCTGTTCCTTTTCCTTTAAACCAAGCACCTGGCGCTTTGGCCGCTGCGGCGAAGGCTGCCCCAGAAAATGGATATGTCCTAACAGGAGCAGTCCGCATTCTAGGAAATAGGGTCGACCGGCAAGTGTTCAATAGTTTTTTTGCCATCACGCCGAACGGCACCGTCGCTGCGATTTATGACAAAACGCATCTAGTTCCTTTTGGCGAATATATGCCGCTGCAAAATATAATCCCATTGCCTCAGCTAACCGGCGGAACGGGCTTTACAGTAGGGTCCGGCCTCACCTCTATTACTTTGCCCGGACTTCCGGCCTTTAGTCCCTTGATCTGCTACGAGGTGATTTTCCCAGGAGCCGTCACTGGCGGCAACAAACGACCTGCGTGGTTATTTAATCTCACCAATGACGCGTGGTTTGGAGGGTCGAGTGGGCCACACCAACATTTAGCCGCCGCCCAACTGCGCGCGGCCGAAGAAGGCTTGCCTGTTGTGCGGGTGGCAAACACGGGCATCAGCGCTGTCGTTGATAGCTATGGACGGGTCATTGGCCGAATTACACTTGGAGAAAAAGGGATTCTGGACAGTCAATTGCCTGGCCACCTTCCAGCAACCCTATTTTCCAGGTTCGGCCATTGGCCGTTCCTTTTCATCGCGCTTATCATGGTCCTGAGCAGCGCAGGGTTGAACCGAAAACACACGAGACACAACTGAACCAACAACACCGAAGCGTTAACAGGATAAATTATTCTACCATCTGGTGGTTCTGGGTTTTTAGTGAGGGGTTGTTTTCGTGTTGTAGTATTACAACGTTTAGTTGGTAATATTAGGAGAAGCGGCTGAACAATGGCGTGATTGTTTGATCACGCTCGCCCAGCCTTAAAAACAAGGAGCGGGGCAATGGGTTTTGCAGAACAACAAGATCTCAACGGGGCGCCTGGCCGGTCTTCTCGGGGGCGGATGCCATCTGGGAAACCGAACCCTGTGGATGTTTATGTTGGAAGCCGCGTGCGGCTGAGGCGCACACTGCTGGGTTTAAGCCAGGAAAAATTGGGCGAAGCGATTGGTCTAACATTTCAGCAAGTTCAAAAGTACGAGCGTGGTGCAAACCGAATTGGGGCCAGCCGGTTATGGGATTTAAGTCGCGTGCTTGATTGTCCGGTGTCCTACTTCTTTGAGGACATGGAAGACGATGTGCGGGCGGCAAGTCCGCGCAACCTGACCGAACGCACGGCCGAGCCCGATCAGAAAGAGTCCGACCCTATGACCAAGCGGGAAACTTTGGAGCTCGTTCGTGCCTATTACAAAATCACAGACGCCCAGGTGCGGCGTCGTATTTACGAGCTCGCGAAGTCATTAGCTGCAGCCGAAGGCGCAATTCTCGACGACGAATAGAAAACGTGCGGCTTTAGCCCTCTAAATTAGGGTCAGCAGCAAAAAGACGTCCCACCATAAAGAGCGGGGTGTTTTTTACATGCCACCAAACGCCATGAGCTCGCATGCCCACTTGCAAAACACCAGGCGTTCCGGTACGTCCGATGCACATTTGAAGCAGAATAGCGTTAATAGCCGTGAGTTGAAGGAGCCTATTTGTGTCTCTGTCTAACTATGTTTTTACCAGCGAATCCGTTTCCGAAGGCCACCCGGATAAGGTTAGTGACCGGGTCTCCGACGAAATTGTCGATTTGTTCTTAAGCGCAGACCCGCAGGCCCGGGTAGCGGTGGAGACCATGTGCACGACCAACTTGGTTGTTCTGGCGGGTGAGGTCCGCGGCCCAGACTCTGTGAATGCAGATGCGATGATCGCCGCTGCTCGAGAAGCAGTTAAAGACATTGGCTATGAGCAAGATGGGTTTCATTGGGAGAAAATGGCCGTGGACTGCCACGTTCACTCTCAATCTGCAGACATTGCCGTAGGTGTGGACTCAGCAGGCAATAAGGATGAGGGCGCGGGCGATCAAGGCATCATGTTCGGCTATGCCGTAACCGAAACACCTGAATTGATGCCGGCCCCGGTTCATTATTCTCATCAGATTCTCAAATCCCTGGCCGACGCACGCCACGCCGGTGATGCACCGTTCCTCGGACCAGACTCAAAAAGCCAAGTTAGTCTGCAGTATCGCGATGGGAAGCCAGTTGGTGCGACTTCTATCGTGGTTTCTACACAACACAGCGCAAATGTTGACCAAGATACCATTCGATCAATGGTCCGCCAGCATGTCGAAGGCGTTTTGCCAGAAGGGTGGATGTGCCCTGACGACGCTTTTTACGTCAATCCGACGGGGCGGTTTGTCATCGGTGGTCCGGATGGTGACTGTGGCCTCACCGGCCGCAAGATTATCGTCGACACTTATGGTGGTGCAGCACCCCATGGGGGGGGCGCGTTCTCGGGTAAAGATCCAACAAAGGTGGACAGATCAGCGGCCTATGCATCACGCTATCTGGCAAAGAATATTGTTGGCGCTGGTTTAGCACAGCGTTGCCTAATCCAATTATCCTACGCCATCGGCGTGCCAAAACCGCTGTCCGTCTACGTGGACACCCAAGGCACCGGTGAGGTCGAAGAAGAGAAACTTGCCACAGTTCTGCAAGACGTGATGGACCTCAGCCCGCGCGGCATTCGCGAACACTTAGGCTTAAACAAACCGATATATGGCCGCACCGCGGCATATGGCCACTTTGGTCGGGAGGCTGACGGTTGCGGCGGTTTCTCATGGGAGCGCCTGGACCTGGTTGAATCACTCGAATCTGCGTTCGGTGCCTGACCCAAAACTAGACACCGAGGCCCATCGCACTCACCTCTATGGACGGCGCAAGGGAAAGCGCCTCCGCACCAGCCTGCGAAACGCACTAACTCACGACCTACCGCTCGTGAGGATAAATCCAGATGTCTTTGAGCAGCCCTTCGATCCCAGAACCCTATTTTCTGAGGACATAACTCGGGTCTGGTTCGAAATCGGCTTTGGTGGCGGCGAACACCTAGCCACACAAGCTCAATTAAACCCGGACGTTGGCTTCATCGGCGCCGAGATCTTCGAGAATGGGATCGCCTCATTACTCAAAAAACGGACAGAAGCGAGCCTCGAAAACATTGGGATTCTGGACAGCGACGCCCGCGAATTTCTGCCAAAATTAGCAGAAAACTGCCTAGATCGAGTCTTTTTGCTTTATCCGGACCCCTGGCCCAAGGCCAAACACGCCAAGCGGCGTTTTATAAATCAGTTGACATTGGACCACCTAGCCCGAGTCATGACCCCTGGCGCAGAACTGCGCATTGCCACGGATCATCCAGAATATACCCGCTGGTGCCTGCGCCAAATCCCCGTCCACCGAGCGTTTCAGTGGGATGTCAGCGGTCCAGAGAGCTGGCAAAACCGGCCAAAAGATATGGTTTCCACCCGATATGAGAAAAAAGCGGTCCGGGAAGAACGGGCCCCCGTGTACCTAAACTTCTTTAGGACCTCTGGCTAAACCCTTGCTTATAAGCGGTTTCTCGACTATACGAGCCTCTCAACTTCACATGTCGACTGACCTGAGAAGTGGGCCGGTGGCCCACTTTTTTTTGTTTGTGGAATAGGTTTCTTGAGTCGTCGACAGGCAGAGCGCGAGCGCGATGGAACGACTGACCTGGCTCGAAGAAAAGATATCACCGACCCTAGAAGCAATGGGCTTTGAGGTCGTGCGCGTTGCAGTAACTGGCGAAGGCGGCGTGCGCGCTTTGCAAATCATGGCCGATAGAGCTGACGGCAGCTTGATCAACATCGACGACTGCACCGTGATTAGCGTCACCCTGAACGATATCTTCGAGGCCGACGACCCTCTGGAAGGCGCGTACAATCTTGAAGTTAGCTCTGCAGGTATCGACAGACCTTTAACACGTCCAAAAGACTTTGACGCCTACGTTGGGTTTGAGGCCAAACTCCAAACACGACGCCCCATCAACGGCCGAAAAAAATATTGCGGTGTTCTTGAGGGCCTTACCGCAGATGACGCCGTGAACCTTGTCGTTGATGGTGAGTCTGTCTCGTTACCCTTATCTGAACTTGACCGTGCTCAGCTCGTGCTGACCGACGAACTGATTGCAGAAACAGAAAATTCGCAAAGACATCCGCAACATCAAAACATAAACGCACAGAGTGAGTAGAAGATAATGTCCCAAAGCATAGCCATGCCACGGCCAGAACTTATCGCAGTCGCTGACACCGTCGCCCGCGATAAGTCGATTGAGCGCGAGGAAGTGTTCATGATCATGGAGCAAGCCCTCCAGAAAGCCGGCCGCTCCAAGTATGGGCAGGAACAGGACATCCGCGCGACCATCGACCGCAAGACCGGCGAGATTCGCTTGGCCCGCTATCTGGAAGTTGTAGAGAACGAAGAAGCCATCGAAGACGGAAACATCCAGCTCACGCTTGACCAAGCGACGGGCAAGAAAAAGGACGCAGAAGTTGGTGAGTTTCTTGTCGACCCATTGCCACCAATCGACTTTGGGCGAGGGTCTTCGCAACTGGCCAAACAAGTTATCGTGCAACGTGTGCGCGAAGCTGAGCGGGCGCGCCAATTTGAAGAATACAAAGATCGCATGGGCGAAGTCGTCAACGGTCTAGTTAAACGAGTTGAGTTTGGCAACGTCATCATCGACCTAGGACGAGCGGAAGGTCTTCTGCGACGGGATGAGCTGATTCCGCGTGAGCACTTCAAGAATAACGATCGCGTCCGCGCTTACATCATTGATGTTCGCGAAGAGCAGCGAGGTCCACAAATTTTCCTGTCACGCACATGCCCAGAATTCATGGCCATGCTGTTCGCCCAAGAAGTACCTGAGATTTACGATGGTATCATCGAGATCAAAGCTGTAGCGCGTGATCCAGGTAGCCGCGCCAAGATTGCGGTAATATCCAAAGACAATTCTATCGACCCTGTAGGCGCCTGTGTCGGGATGCGCGGTAGCCGTGTCCAGGCTGTTGTTGCGGAACTCCAGGGTGAGAAAATTGACATCATCCAATGGAATGAGGACCCCGCGACATTCGTCGTGAATGGTCTCGCCCCTGCTGAAGTGAGCAAAGTTGTTCTTGATGAAGACTCAGGTCGCATTGAAGTAGTGGTGCCTGATGATCAATTGTCATTGGCGATAGGTCGTCGTGGTCAAAATGTGCGGTTGGCCTCACACTTGACCGGCTGGACAATTGATATTCTGACCGAAGATGAAGAAAGCGCGCGCCGCCAAGAAGAATTCCACCGCCGTAGCCAGGCGTTCATTGATGGACTCGATGTTGACGACGTGATTGCTCACCTTCTTGTCACCGAAGGTTTTACCTCTATTGAAGAAGTGGCGTTTGTTCCGGACGACGAGTTATCCGTAATTGAGGGGTTTGATGAAGAGATCGCCGGCGAACTAAAAGCCCGGGCCCAAGCCCGTCTGGAAGAACAAAACCAAGCTCTGATGACCAAGCTTACAGAGCTTGGCATTACAGAAAACCTGCTCAACGCAGATATTGACGGATTAGACGTTGAGATGATGGTGACTCTTGGTGAAAACGACGTCAAATCCCGTGATGACTTGGCAGATCTTGCGTCAGACGAGCTCATCGACATCCTCGGGGTTGGATCAATGTCCATGGAAGAGGCCAACACCATGATTATGGCCGCACGTGCCCACTGGTTTAACGATGAACCCGGAGAGGGCATAGGTGAAGACGGTGAGGGTGAAGCCTCAGCAGCGGCGGAGGAAGCGGAGCCAACGTGACCTTTACTGCAACATCGCAGGGCACGGAGAAGCCGGACGCCCGCCTAGCCGACAGTGCAGAATCTCTGTCTGTGTCGGACAAAGGGCCGCTGCGGCGCTGCTTGGTTAGCGGTGAGCAAAAGCCGAAAAATGAGCTGCTCCGCTTTGTTGTCGGACCAAGTGAAACAGTTGTTTTTGATGTTGCCGGGCGCCTGCCGGGTAGGGGTTTGTGGTTGAAGGCTGAGCGAGATATGATAGATACCGCTGCGTCTAAGCGTTTGTTTTCTAGAGCCGCCCGGCAATCTGTGACGACACCGGACGAACTTGTGACTCTGGTCGCGGCAGGCCTCAAACGCCGTTGCCTTGATCGTCTTGGACTGGCCCGTCGTGCTGGGTTGGTGGCAGTCGGTTTTGAAAAGGTCCGCGCTCAAGTAAGCACTGGTCAAACCGTGTTGATTTTAGAAGCGGCGGATGGTGCAGCGGATGGGCGGCGTAAAATCATGGGCCTCGCCCTTGATGCGCTGGTGATAGATGCATTCACCGGCGAGGAACTGGGTCAAGCTACGGGCAGAGACTATGCTGTGCATGTCGGGCTGCGGGCCGATCGATTGACCGACACGCTGATGGTCGAGGCAAAACGATATACGGGTGTTGCAAGGAACGCAGCATCATAGGGCGGTAGCGCCTCAAGACGGTCAAAGAGTTAAAGGGAGCGTTGGCTCCCAAAACAGAATGGTACAGAGCGGTATGGCGAACGAAGCAAAGAAGCCTTTGACTTTAGGTCGGGGCAAGCTTGAACTGAAAAAGACTGTAGAGACTGGTCAGGTCCGTCAGAGCTTTTCGCATGGCCGTACGAAAGTGGTGCAGGTTGAGCGTAAGCGCAAACGCCAATTTGAGATGGGCGCCGACGGAAAGTTCCAAGAGATTAAATCTCAAGCGCCGGGCACGCTGAAAAAAGCAAGCGCCGAAGAAGCCGCAGACGCCGTTCAACGCAAACTCAGCGCTGAAGAAACCGCTCATCGTCTTAAGGTTTTGCAGGACGCCAAGCGCGCTGACGAGGAAGACCGCAAGGAAGAAGACGAACGCAGGGCGCTGGAAGCTCAGCGTCTCGCAAATGCTCAAGAAGAAGATGCGGAAGCCGAGCCAGAAAAAGCGGCAGACCCAGAAGGCGATTCTGAAGAAACCGAAGCTGTCGTTGATGAGCCGATAGAGCCAGTCATTCCGCCAGACCCTGATAAGCCGATAGAGCGCACAAGACGCCCTGCTGCGAAAGACGATGGCAGCGAGAGCCAAGAACGCAAGCAAGCGAAACCTGGTAAGCAGCCAGCGAAAAAGGGTGGAGAGCAACGCCGCCGCTCTGGCAAGTTAACAATTTCCGCAGCCCTTGAGGGTGATGATCAAATCGAGCGCGGCCGCTCAATGGCGGCATTGCGACGCGCCCAGGAAAAAGAACGCCGCAAACAAATGCAACAACAGAAGCCGGCTATGCCGTCTGAAAAGATTGTGCGTGAAGTTACGGTGCCAGAGAACATCACGGTTCAAGAATTTTCAAACCGCATGGCGGAACGGTCAGGCAATGTCATCAAAACTCTTATGAAACTGGGCATTATGGCAACAATCAATGAAGTGATTGATGCCGATACCGCCGAACTTGTGGCGCAGGAATTTGGTCACTCGATTAAGAGGGTGTCCGAAGATGATGTGTTAACAGGACTAAGCGCCGGACAAGATGACTCTGATGCAACAGAAACGCGACCAGCTGTGGTCACTGTTATGGGTCATGTTGATCACGGCAAAACCTCGCTTCTCGATGCGCTACGTCAAGCTGATGTAGTCTCCGGAGAAGCAGGCGGCATTACCCAACACATTGGCGCCTATCAGGTACGATTGCCAGAGAACAAGAAGCTGACCTTCCTGGATACGCCGGGTCACGAAGCCTTTACGGCTATGCGCGCGCGCGGTGCACAAGCGACCGACATTGTGGTGCTGGTCGTCGCAGCAGACGACGGCATCATGCCGCAGACGATTGAGGCGATTAAGCACGCCCAATCCGCTGAGGTGCCGATGATTGTGGCGATCAACAAGATGGATAAGCCAGAGGCATCACCTGACCGGGTCCGCCAAGAGTTGCTCAGCCATGAAGTTGTGGTTGAGGAAATGGGTGGTGAAGTTTTGACCGTTGAGGTGTCGGCTACCCAGAAGACAAATCTAGACAAACTGCTGGAATTAATACAGCTGCAAGCTGAGCTTATAGACCTCAAAGCCAATCCGGACCGCGCCGCAGAAGGTGTGGTTATTGAAGCCAAAATGGAAAAGGGCAAGGGGTCTGTCGCGACCGTTCTTGTCCAGCGGGGCACACTTAAGGTTGGCGACATTTTTGTATCCGGATCTGAGTGGGGCCGCGTACGCGCATTGGTCAATGATCAAGGCAAACAAATTAAATCAGCCCTGCCGTCTGCGCCTGTTGAGGTGCTTGGCTTTAACGGCACACCACACGCTGGCGACGACTTTATAGTCGTTGACGAAGAAGCACGCGCGCGTGAAGTCGCGGATTTCAGGGTCCGCAAAACACGCGCTGCGATAGCAGCGGGCGGCGTGAGCACCATGGAACAAATGTTTGCCAGGGCTCAGGCTGGCGATAGTGAAGATCTTCCTGTGGTGGTCAAGGCTGACGTGCAAGGTTCTGTCGAAGCGCTGACAAGCACGCTTGAGAAAATCAGCACCGAAGATTCACAAGTGAAGGTCATTCATGGAGCCGTCGGTCCGATTAATGAATCCGATGTGACACTGGCAACTGCATCCAAAGCGGTGATTATCGGCTTCAACGTCCGGGCAAATTCTCAAGCCCGCGAGATCGCTAAACGCGACAACGTCGACGTCCGGTATTACTCGATTATTTATAACGTCGCAGACGACATTAAAGGGGTGTTCTCTGGACAATTGTCACCCAAGTATCGCGAAAACTTCTTGGGCTACGCAGAAATCAAAGAGGTCTTTGCCGTATCCAAAGTCGGCAAAGTGGCCGGTTGTATAGTGACAGAAGGAACCATCAAGAAGGGCTGCAAAGTGCGCTTGTTACGCGACGATGTGGTCATCCACGAAGGCGACCTATCGCAGCTCAAGCGCTTCAAGGACGATGTTAAGGACGTGCGCGAGGGCACAGAGTGTGGAGCTGCGTTCGCTAATTACCAAGACATCCAAGTGGGCGACCGGATCGAGTGTTTTGAGCTCGAGCAAGTCGCCGTCGAGCTTTAGGTAACCCCGGCGGCAATCGCCGGGTATTAGGAATTCACATGGCACGGGGCCGAACACGACCGCCAAGTCAGCGGCAATTGCGCGTGGGGGAAACTCTGCGGCATATGCTAGCTGAAATTTTTGAGCGAGAAACCTTTCAAGACCCAGGCTTGTTTGATGTCACGTTAACCGTCACTCAAGTGGACTCTAGCCCAGACCTTAAGCACGCGACGGTCTACGTAATACGCCTCGGTGGGGGGGATATGTCCGACGTGTTGGCGGGTCTCGGCCGAGTAAAATCGTTCCTCCGCCGCCAATTGGCGAAGCGTGTCCGTCTACGGCAAGTACCTGACCTTCATTTTGCTGCTGACACTACCTTTGATCAGGCAAAACACATCGATACGTTGCTGCATCGTCCCGACGTCGCCCGCGACCTCATGTCAGACGACAATGCGGATGAAAAAACATCAGTAGATACACCGGACGGTGATAGTGGCCCGTAAACGACGTGGCCAGCCGATTTCAGGGTGGCTGGCACTTGATAAACCCCATGGTCTGACATCAACGCAAGCTTTAGGAAAAGCGCGTCGTCTCATGGATGCGGCAAAGGCAGGTCACGGCGGAACCCTTGATCCGTTGGCGACGGGTATTCTGCCGATCGCCTTTGGTGACGCGACCAAAACTGTCTCTTTCGCCATGGATTCCCAGAAAACCTACCATTTTGATGTCATTTGGGGTGCCGCAACCACAACCGACGACCTTGAGGGCGAGGTCACCGAGACATCGGACGTTCGCCCAACGCCAGAGTGCATCAATAGCGAGCTAGCCCGCTTTATCGGTCAGGTTGAGCAAATTCCACCGCAGTACTCGGCTATCAAGGTAAACGGGCAACGCGCCTACGACCTAGCGCGAGATAATCAGAAGGTTGATCTAAAACCGCGCACTGTCAGAATCGACAGATTCGAGTATATAGACTCTGATTTGGGTCCAGATCAGGCTACTTTTGAGGTGGACTGCGGCAAAGGCACCTACATCCGCGCCCTGGTGCGAGACTTGGCCATATCACTCGGGACCTTTGGCCACATTGCTGCGCTGCGCCGCGTCCGCTGCGGCCCCTTTGACGAAAAGATGGCGATTTCCCTGGATAAACTGGAGGCTTTAGGGCATAAAGCCGCCGGCTCTGGGGTCCTTCTCCCAGTCGAGACCGTGCTGGACGACATCCCGGCACTGGCCCTGACCGAAGAAGAGGCCCGCCGCATGAGCCACGGCCAATCCGTTTCACTTTTTGCCGTGGCCAACCGCACCCCGATAAGCGGACTAACGCCAGGCGCAGCCGTGCAGGCTGTTTGCGGGGATCGGTTGATTGCGTTGGCCACCGTTGCGGACGGACTTGTAAAGCCCGTGCGTGTTTTGAACAGCTAGTTAGCTTTTAAGGAGTACCCGATGTCGATTACTGCTGAACGCAAACAAGAACTCATCAAGGAATATGCTACAAAAGAGGGCGACACCGGTTCTCCGGAAGTCCAGGTCGCAATTCTGAGTGAGCGAATCAACAACCTTACCGATCACTTGAAAACCCATGGCAAAGACAACCACTCTCGCCGTGGCCTTCTTATGATGGTTGGTCAGCGTCGTCGCTTGCTCGACTACACAAAAAAGAAATCACAACAGCGCTACGAGACACTAATTGGTCGCCTGGGACTCAGGCGCTAAGCGGTCGCGTTCGCGCAAACCGAAATATTGAATGTACTGGCCTGCCAGAGTTGGAATAACCAGCGGTCAGACCCGGATGAGCCGGGTTTGGTTGACGCTGTTTGCCGACGCGCAGCGGACGGTCGGGCTAAATGAACAATTCAAAAATCCGCTGCCTGTAGGAGGCCGATAACCACTGGTCAATGAGACTGAGTGGTTCGCACATTTGGTGGCGGCCTGTAGGAAAAGGAAGTCCTGATATGTCTATGTTTACAACGCACCGCAAAGAAATCGAATGGGGCGGACGCACACTCGTTTTAGAAACCGGAAAAGTAGCGCGCCAAGCCAACGGGGCTGTGATCGCGACCTATGGAGAAACATCTGTACTTTGTACAGCCGTCGGCCAGCGCCAACCTAAGCCTGGCATCGACTTTTTCCCGCTGACGGTAAACTACCAAGAAAAAACATACGCCGCCGGCAAGATTCCGGGCGGCTTTTTCAAACGCGAGGGCCGGCCAACAGAAAAGGAAACGCTGGTTTCACGCCTGATCGACCGTCCGCTGCGGCCGCTATTCCATGAGAGCTATCGCAATGAAACCCAGGTGGTTTGCACGGTACTCTCTCATGATTTGGAAAACGACCCAGACATCATTGCCATGATCGGCGCCTCTGCCGCTCTGACCATTTCTGGCATTCCGTTTCTCGGTCCCATCGGGGCCGCCCGTGTCGGCTACAAAGAAGGCAAATACGTTCTCAATCCGCTGATGGCAGATGTGCCTGAATCCGCCCTTGATCTGGTTCTTGCCGGCACACGCGAAGGCGTCTTGATGGTGGAGAGTGAAGCAAAAGAACTATCCGAAGATATTATGCTCGGCGCCGTGAATTACGGTCACGAACAGATGCAGACAGTGATTAACGGTATAATCGAATTGGCCGAATTGTGCGCTAAGGAACCGTTTGATATCGCCGAACCGCCAGCCGAGTTGGCGATCGTTAAAGATAAATTTTCTGCCTTCGCTGGAGACATCGAAGCCGCATATCAATTGCAAGTGAAGCAAGACCGTCAGGAAGCCATTGCCGCTGCTAAAGACAAAGCGATCACAAGCTTAGGCGATAACGAAGCTGAACTCGCAGTTGCCGGAAAAGTCCTAAAGAAAATGGAACAGGACATTGTCCGCGGCAGTATCCTCAAGACTGGTAAGCGGATTGATGCCCGGTCAACGGTTGATGTTCGGCAGATTGAATCTGAAGTTGGCGTTCTGTCACGGGCACACGGTTCTGCATTGTTTACCCGTGGGGAAACACAGGCTCTGGTCACAGCGACTTTAGGCACTGGACGCGACGAACAAATCATCGACGCGCTGGAAGGCGAGTTCCGCGAAAGCTTTATGCTGCATTACAACTTCCCACCTTACTCCGTCGGAGAAACGGGCCGGATGGGCGGTGCAGGACGTCGTGAAGTAGGCCATGGCAAGCTAGCCTGGCGCGCTGTTCACCCTCTTCTCCCCTCTAAAGAAGACTTCCCGTACACCTTGCGTGTGGTTTCTGAAATCACGGAATCAAATGGATCTTCCTCGATGGCTACCGTATGCGGCACGTCATTGGCGCTGATGGATGCGGGTGTGCCCTTAAGCCGTCCGGTCGCGGGTATTGCGATGGGCTTGATTAAAGAGGGTGATGATTTTGCGGTGCTGTCCGACATCCTAGGTGATGAGGATCATCTTGGTGATATGGACTTTAAAGTTGCAGGTACGGAAGAAGGTGTCACCTCCTTGCAGATGGACATCAAGATCACGTCCATCACCAAAGACATTATGGGAATCGCACTCAATCAAGCCAAAGGCGGGCGTCTTCACATTCTTGGTGAAATGGCCAAGGCACTCACCTCCTCACGCGAACAGGTTTCTGGTCATGCCCCCCGCATCACCACGTTGACTGTTCCGAAGGACAAGATTCGCGACATCATTGGTACCGGCGGTAAGGTCATTCGCGAAATTCAGGAAGAGACAGGCTGTAAGGTCGATATTGATGATGATGGCACAGTCAAAGTGGCATCAGCGGACCAAGCGGCGACAGACGACGCTGTAGGACGCATCCGAGACATCATTGCGGAAGCTGAAATCGGTGTGATCTATACCGGCAAAGTCGTCAAGCTGATGGACTTTGGTGCCTTCGTAAACTTCCTCGGAAAACGTGATGGTCTGGTCCACATTTCTGAACTCGCCCCGAGTCGTGTTGAGAAAGTTTCAGACGTCGTCAATGAAGGCGACATCGTCAAAGTAAAATGCCTAGCTGTCGATGATCGCGGCAAGGTTAAGCTGTCGATGAAGCGGGTCGATCAAGAAACCGGCGAAGACATTGACAGAAAAGAAAAGAAAGACGCACCTGCAGAGAATTAAATCACTCTGCAAGTACAGCAAAAGCGCGGACGTATGCTATGAGCCTGCTGCCTCGCATTGTCGGACATCGTGGCGCGCCCCAAATGGCACCCGAGAACACCTTGGCGTCGTTTCGGGCCGCTGCTGCGGCCGGTGCCTTGGCCGTAGAGTTTGATGTCGCGTTGACCTTCGACGCCAGACCAGTGGTGATCCACGATACCAGCTTGGTGCGGACAACGGACGGAACCGGTTTGTTGGCCGAGAATACTTTAGAAGCCATAAGTGGATTAGACGCCGGCAGTTGGTTTGATCCATCTTTTGCGGGCGAGGTTGTTCCAACACTCGAAGAAGTTATCGACCTCCTAGAGACGTTAGAACTGGGTGCCGATATCGAACTGAAACCTGATCCAGGGCGCGAAGTCGAAACAGCTCAAATAGCCCTGGGGGTGGCCCAGGAGTGTTGGCCAACTGGCAAGCAACCACCGGTCATCACAAGTTTTTCGAGGGTCGCACTTGCAGCCGCTAAGGAAGCTGCACCTGAATGGCCGCGCGGACTTTGCTTTGATCTTCTGCCCGACGACTGGAGTGAAGCCATCAATGCACTGGACGCATCTATGGCATGCCCCAATGCAGATCGATTGACTGGTGATCAAGCTGCCACATTAATCGCTACCGGTCTCGAAGTGATGGCTTGGACTGTGAATGACGTAGACCAAGCAAGCAAAATACTGCAATGGGGGGTTAGTAGTTTGTGCACCGATGTACCACAACAATTAAGAACCGCCTTCGCTAAAGGCGATTTGGTTTAACGGCAAGAAACCTTTATATCTCAATAACAACAGGAGCAGCGGCCTCACACAAGTAAAGTCGGCTAAAGCGAGAAGGAAACGCGTGAAAATAATCAACCCTTTTATGATTTCAGGCGCCGAAGCCTTGCCTCTTATTGAAGGCGGCAAGGGTGTTGCTGTTTCAACCGGTATGAGTTCGGGCGCTTGGGCTGGCGCGGGCGGTATCGGCACGTTCTCAGGAGTCAACGCCGACTCCTTTAAAGAGGACGGTACTATTTTGCCGCAAACCTATAGTAGCCGGACCCGCAAAGAACGACACGAGGAACTGGTCAAATACGCTATTGATGGCGGCATTGCCCAAGCCCAAATTGCGCATGAACTGCGCAACGGCGAAGGCCGCCTTCATGTGAATATTCTATGGGAAATGGGCGGAGCTGAACGCGTGCTCCACGGCATTATGGAAAAGTGCCGCGACATGGTGCACGGCGTGACATGTGGCGCAGGCATGCCTTATCGCCTGGCTGAGATCGCAACTCAATATGGCATTTACTACTACCCAATTATTTCTTCTGCCCGAGCCTTCCGAGCATTATGGAAACGGGCCTACCACAAGCACTCTGAGTTTTTGGGTGGTGTCGTGTACGAAGACCCTTGGCTGGCTGGCGGTCACAACGGGTTATCCAATTCAGAAGACCCAAGGTCACCTGAAGACCCATACCACCGGGTTATCGCCTTACGCTCCATAATGAATAAAGCCGGGTTGAATGATGTCCCTATCGTGATGGCGGGCGGCGTTTGGTGGCTCAGCGAATGGGATCACTGGATCGACAACCCTGAGGTCGGCCCAGTGTGTTTTCAGTTCGGAACCCGTCCACTGCTGACAAAAGAAAGTGAGATTTCTGATGAATGGAAACAGAGACTTCTCACGCTTGATCCCGGCGATGTTCTTTTACACAAATTTAGCCCAACCGGATTCTATTCATCGGCTGTAAAGAATAATTTCATCGATGAATTGGTCGCTCGGTCAGAACACCAGATCGCTTTTTCAACAGAAACAGTCGGCACCCATGATACCGCGCTTGGCATCGGGGCACGTAAACGAGAAGTGTTTGTCTCTGCAGAAGACAAAGCGTTAGCGGAAAGCTGGGTCGCTGCGGGTCGTACCGACACACTTAAAACCCCAGATTCTACTTTGATTTATGTGACACCTGAAAAAGCTAAAGAAATTCGGGCTGATCAAATTGCCTGTATGGGATGTTTGTCATCGTGCCAGTTCTCAAACTGGTCAGAAAACGAGAAGGGGTCGACAGGGCGCAAAGCAGATCCTCGTTCTTTCTGTATTCAAAAAACGCTGCAAAATATTGTGCACGACGGGGCAGTTGATAATGAGCTGATGTTTGCCGGACACAACGCCTACCGGTTTTCTCAAGACCCTTGGTATAAAGATGGGTTTATTCCCACCGTGAAGCAACTGGTTGAACGCATCGCAACAGGCCATTAGTAGCTGCTTAAGTGAATCGACAATAAAGGCAGAATCCTAAAAGGCTGTGTTCGTTTTGATCTTTTCGTATTCGCGAACCACCAGCGCATAAACCACGCTTCACCAGAAATGTCTTCATACGTTATTTCGGTAACAGCGAGGTATTAATTCACTCGCGAGGAAATTATTTACTCGCGGACCGAGCATACTATAAGGGCTTTTACCCGTTCTTCACTAGGTGGCGCTCCCGCTTAGTGTTTCTAACAAGAGCCCTACTTCACTTAGACATAAACTGCGGACCAGTCTTCATCGGTATATTCCCAGACCGTCAGACGACGAGTCTTCAGCGGAAACGGTAGCCTAGGTAGTTTTCTGGCAGTGCCACTTGTGTTCGTAGAGTAAGGAGCTCGTGCCTCATCAGGCAATGTTGAAGCTGCAGTCGTCAGAAATTTTGATTAGTTACCGAGTCAGGTGTTTGGAGACAAAAGCGTCAATGTCTTGGCGGCTCCAACCCTGAACCTCAAGGTCGGCCCGAATGGCCCGAAGATCAACATTGGCATAGTTATGTACACTGACCGGCTGCTCCTTGGCGCTGAGGTCTGTGATCCTGAAGTCGTGTTCAAAGACGTCGCTCTTGAAGACGTCGTATTGGAGAACCTGATCAACTTCATTACCGGGTGTAAAGGTCAAGATGCGCGGATGGTGATTGTAAAGCTGGTCGGGCTCCATATCGCAACTGGCTGCAAGAATAAGTTCATCACCCTGCTGACAGGTGCGCGCTGCAGCACCGTTTAGGATGCAGCACCGAGATCCTGGCTCTCCGTAAATCACATACGTCGTCAGCCGGGCGCCTGAGTTTTTGTTCCAGACGTCAACAAACTCGGTCGGATGCAAGCCAGCCTTTGCACAATGTTCAGGATCAAGAGTAATTGACCCGTGATAGTGCAGGTCGGCTCCCGTTACTCGAATGCCATGCAGCTTGGCACGCAACACTCTAACCACAGCTAAAGTCCTTCTTGGAGCGTTAAAACGCGGCGCACCATAAACCTTTTCCTGGTCAGAACAAGTGGAAGCGGATTTTGAGAAAAGAGGGTCGCGCAAAAAGGAAAATGAATTTTGCGGAGACCAAACCCAGGCACCGCTAAAACACAAACATAACTAGCTAAAAGGTCAAAAAGCGGCGATACGAAGGGGCTCACCTTGTAAGACCCTGGTCCTACGCCTACAATACCAGGGGAACATATGATGAACACAACTCTCGCCCGACGCAAATCGCAAGCCATTCGCTACACCGACGCAGCTGCAGTGACGGCTGGCGTGACCCGAGGAGTCTGCCGGTGGCTGGGCGAAATGGGCTACGCTGCTTTGACGGAGTTTAAATTGGGTAACGGCCGACGAGCTGACATCGCTGGATTGGCCCCTAACGGCTCAATTGTCATGGTTGAGGTGAAAAGCACGGTGGCAGATTTTCGCGCTGATGATAAATGGTTCGACTATGTGCCCTACTGCGATGGCTTCTCCTTCGCCGTGCCTGAGGACTTCCCCCGAAATATCTTACCAGAGGCCTGTGGGATTTTAGTTGCAGACCGCCACACAACTACGGTTGTGCGTCCGGCAGTCATGCATCGACTTCACCCGGCGAGACGCAAGGCGTTAACGTTGCGCTTCGCCCATGGGGCAGGTCAGCGCCTCATGGCGATGACCGACCCCCGCATATAGCGCCCAGGAATTCTTGGAGGTGGTGTTTAACCGCAGCGAATATTGACGATGCGATTGTTGCGATCTACTGCAATATTTAGCCGCGAGGGCACGTTGCCCATGTTCGCTGCAGCGCCCGGGGGCAACACTTGATATGGCGGCGTGAGGCTCTCCTCACGAAGGAATTGACCGCTACTCGGGACCGGGCTGCCATATGGGACAAAAGTCATGCCCATAGCCGGAACAAGCACATGACCCCGGCACCCAAATAATGTTTCTGGCTGGATTGAAGTTCCTGATCCCATGGAAGAAGATGTCTGTTCCATTGGCATTAATGATTCAGAGCTACCACCTGGGAAATCAAAGTCAGCGAAAATTTCTCCCACCGCGCCGCAACCAGTTAAGGCTGCTGCAACCGTGAGCATAATGAAAGTGCGGTGCATAATTATCCCTCCTTGAGCCCAGCAATTGTCGCTGTTGTCGAGACAGAGTCAATCAAATCGGCACGGATTATTTTACCGCCGTAGGCCTCAACCACATCTGCGCCGACAATATCTACCTTTGTGTAATCGGCACCCTTAACCAAAACGTCGGGTCTAAGTGACTCGATTAATGCCAGAGGGGTGTCATCAGAAAAGACGACAACCAAGTCAACATTTTCCATAGAGGCCAGAACTGTTGCTCTCGACGTTTCAGACTGTACCGGTCGATCAGGGCCTTTGAGTCGGGATACGGAGGCATCAGAGTTCAGGCCAACAACAAGTTTATTGCAAGCAGACTTGGCCTGATCCAGTAACGAGACATGGCCAGGGTGAAGAAGATCAAAACACCCGTTGGTGAAACCAATGACATTGCCTTCGCTACGCCACAACGTTGCCCGGGCCGACGCAGTCGAAGCATCTGTGACTTTAGCTTCCGCCGCCGTCAAGTTTCGACGAAGCAGCGCCGCCGCCAGCTCGCGCGCAGATACAACAGCTGTTCCACGCCGCTTTACGACAAGTCCAGCAGCTGCATTTGCAAGACGCGCACTCTCTAGTAACCCAACACCACCGGCCAGAGCTGCACCCAACGTTGCAACAACTGTATCACCAGCGCCGGTGACATCCGCAACTTCATGGCTTTCAGCCTTGAGGTGGTCAACTTGACCACTTTTCTGCACCAATGTCATTCCGTCGGCCGAGCGCGTGACTAAAACTGCACTAAGATCGGCTGCCGTCAACAAATGTTGGGCGGCACCAACGATATCATCATCTGACTCAACAGTCTTACCGGAGGCAAGTGCTAATTCGGCCCGGTTCGGGGTAACAACTGTCGCCCCCGCGTATCGAAAATAATCCGAGCCCTTTGGATCAATAACGACAGGTAGGCCGGCCTTCATAGCGGCATCAATTGCTATACGGGCGAAGCTCTCTGTAATCACGCCTTTGCCATAATCGGAAACCAAAACCGCATCAGATGTCGCTATCTCGTTGGCGAGGGGCTTGCTGAGGTCTTCTTCATCAGCAGACATAAGCGGTGCCGCAGTTTCACGGTCGGCACGCAAGAGCTGGTGGCCGTTGGCAGAGAAGAACCTGTTCTTGATAGTTGTTTCTCGACCCGCGTTGACCCGAAGAAAGGGCTCAATGTGTTCAACTTCACTCAATAGGCTGGTTACTTCACGACCAGCACGATCCGAACCAATAACAGAAAAGAATGCAATTGATGTTCCTAGAGCTGCGGCGTTTCGGGCAACGTTACCGGCGCCACCAAGCTGCGAGGATTCATCTGTAATTCGAACCACTGGGACAGGCGCTTCCGGCGATATGCGACGGACATCGCCATAGATGAAACGGTCAACCATAACATCGCCAACACAGACCAAGCGCCGCCCTTTAAAATGACCAAGGTAGTTCGTAAGGTCTGAAGTTGTGTTTGTCATGTCTGCGCCATACTTTAGGTGGCCAACAGGGTCTTGAAAAAGTGTACCGTCTTCTCCAAGCCCTGCTCTAACGCAACGGCGGGTTGCCAGCCAAGCGCATCTTTTGCGAGAGAAATATCCGGTCGACGCCGAACGGGGTCATCTTGAGGGAGAGGCTTGTTGACAATTTTCGATGATGACCTTGTCAACCCGATAACCAATTCGGCCAACTCAAGAATTGTGGCCTCTGCGGGGTTTCCAAGATTGACCGGTCCGGTGAAGTCATCTCCAGATACCATTAAACGAATCAGAGCATCAACCAAATCATCGACATAACAAAAGGACCGCGTTTGACTGCCATCACCGTAGATCGAGATGTCCTCACCCCTCAACGCTTGGACAATGAAATTAGACACCACACGACCATCATTGGGCAGCATGCGTGGGCCATAGGTATTGAAAATACGCCCAACTTTTATGCGTACGTCATGCTGACGGTGATAGTCGAAAAATAATGTTTCAGCACAGCGCTTACCCTCATCGTAACAAGCGCGCGGCCCGATTGGATTGACATTCCCGTTATAGCCCTCGACTTGGGGATGAACATCGGGATCACCGTAAACCTCGCTGGTCGACGCCTGTAGAATTTTAGACCTTGTACGTTTGGCAAGACCCAGCAAATTAATGGCACCATGGACACTGGTTTTCGTCGTCTGAACGGGATCGAACTGATATTGCACAGGGGAAGCCGGGCAGGCGAGATTGTATATCTCGTCGGTTTCCACATAGAGCGGGAACGTCACATCGTGACGCATAAGCTCAAACCCGGCTTGATTCATCAGGTGGGCGACATTGTGGCGCCGCCCCGTAAAATAGTTGTCGACGCAGAGAATCTCATGATTCTCAGCCATCAAGCGCTCACAGAGATGAGAGCCGATGAAGCCTGCTCCACCAGTCACCAAAATACGTTTCACTGGGACCCCCCTCGCCCACAACAATTTCTAACCGCTCCGGATGCCGGTCGATCTTCAACTCAATGTATTCTTTAACCTTTTCCAAATGGTTACCATGATACCGCCTTTTGGTGGTATTATTTGTCAGGTATTTCGCCCATTGGGGCTTTAGAAGCGCCGATAATTGGGCCATTTGGTCGAGAAAGAAACAAAGACAATCGGCGTGTTTTCGCCTGCGGTTCATGCAATGAACCACCGCATATCAGGAAAATCTGCTGTGTGATAGGCTTGGCCTTATGCGGCGCAATCCGGAAGGGCGGAAGGTTGTTCATTTGCATCTCTCCAAGCTGTTACCGGGTAACAGAACACCCGTGAAATCAAAGGCCGTATCTCGCAGGTTTGCCAATCTGGAAAGTAGCACGCATGTGCAAATCTTCCCGTTGATCAACTAGGACCTGGTCATGACCGTCAATGCGGTGTCTCAACGCGATCTGCAACCGCATGCGAACTCTCTTCGATGAAGATCCGGCCGCCTATTCTGAAGATGCCAACGAAGATGATCATGATGCGTAAACGAGGCCGCATAATATCAGCGCGGCGTGATTCTGAAGCAGCCATTCGCGCCGGTCGCTAGTTAGGAATTACGTTATTCCAGAGCCGCCATGTAAATGGCCTGATGCGCGAGAATTACTAACTCCCATCTTGACTTCTCCGTTGCCCAAAGCTCTAGTTTATTGCTAAAATTTGAATAAACTGGACGCACCGCGGCAGACGCATAAAGCGCAACAACGCGGTCACAAAATCGGCTCACTGTTGCCAGATCCTGATTTGGTCTGTTTTTTTAAAACCTGGATAACGAGTCCGGAGCCTATTCTGAGTCCGAGTCCGGCCCCTCTAAACCCCGACCTAAGAGGCCAATCATGCTGAGTCATCTTTCTTTGTACCGTGCCCTTATCGCCACTCTGGCTGCAATGGTTTTCACCCTATCCTCGCCGACTTTGGCTGACGAAGTGATGGATGCAAAGCACGTAATTGATAATGCGAAGATCGCTGTCGAACGGGTCAGAGACGAGCACCGGCCCGCGGAGCAACTGAATTCGCTTTTGCGGCGGGCGAAAGGTGTGCTCGTCATACCTTCATACTACAAGGCGAGTTTTATTATAGGTGGAAGCTTTGGGGACGGTGTGCTTCTGCGACGCAATGAGAATGGAAATTTCGGTGACCCGGCATTTTATCGAATGACATCAGGGTCCATTGGTTTGCAGGCAGGTATGCAATCAGCGGAGATCATTTTTATCATCCTGACCGATAAGGGCATGCAGTCGGTATTGGATGATGAATTTAAGATTGGGGCCAATGTCGGCATTAGCATTGGTGCCGTTGGCGCCGGCGCAGAAGCCGCAACAACTACCAATGTTGGCAACGATATCGTCGCCTATTCCCGTAATACAGGTTTGTTTGCGGGCGGCAGCTTCGAAGGCAGTGTGATCAAACCCCGCAAGGATTGGAATGCTGCCGTATACGGAATTGATATGGCTGGTCCAGACGGTATCGTTCGGCGCAGCCAGTTGCTGTATGCGGATGAATTAAAACAGACGTTGGTATCAGGCCTTGCAGTTGAATAACTCAAGTGAACTGACTCGCTTACTAGTGACGGGGCGCATCTAAAGGACGGGCCTTGCCGCTGAAGAGACTAGATCTCTGCTCTCGCGGGTTATTCTAATTATAGCTATTGCGTTCGGTACAGCACTGATCACCTGTCTGTCTGCTTTGCCTATCGCGGCTGGCAAACCGGAATTGGTTGATCTCTACATCATGATTTCTCGCTTCGCTTTAAGCGGATTAATCGGAGCATTCTTGTGGTTCGTGCCTTTGGTCTTTCGGGTGCCCATAACATCGACAGGTGCTTGGCATGTTGGTCTTAAGTGGGCCTTGTGGGCTATGTCAGTATTAGGCTCGGTACGCATGGCTGAGGTTTTTGTGCGCATTTCCAGCTACGGCAACGTGCTTCTTAGTATTATTGTACGGAGATTCGGAACTGAGGCCTGGGTGCGGCCCTTAAAACTGGCTTGCCTCAAAAGTGGTCGGCGCAGGGTCAATGGCTTCTGAACCATCGCGGGTTATTTCCATGATCGCAAAGCCGCGTTCTGACAAACCCGTCGGTAATAAACGAAACACTCCATCGACACCTGAAAACCCACTCGGTGAGGCTAACGCATCAGAGGCAAACGTTCGGTCAGGCCTCGTCCGTCCAAGCACCGCTGCAAGGGCTACAGCATCATACCCATGGGTCGCAATGGCAGGCGGGGTCGTCCCGTATAACGTTCTGTATCGGCTATAAAAACCTGCGTTCCCCTCCGGTGATGGCGCTGGATACCACCCCCCCACGAGAGCTGGTTCTTTGCCGAGACCTGGACCATGCCACATCATGGTTCCGAGCAACTGAACACGGCCCGGATCAATATCATAGAAAGGTAACAGCGCTGCAACTTCAGTCAGCCGGGCGCCCTGTGCCGGAATCAACACCGCATCAAAAGGAACCTCACCAATTGTATCCAAGCGTTGGAGGCGGCGCAGTGCGACTCTGGATACGGTGTCTGTGCGAGATTCTAAAGCAGCCCGCTGAGCCAAAAGTGCGTTATGCCGTCTGTCATAGTCAGCGAAAGACCGAACCACATCGCTGAGGCCTTCGCCCGACTGATCATAGTACGCCACCCTGTTCAATGATCCGCCTGTTTGCGCGACCACTTGCGACATCGCATCGACAACGGTCTCGCCATAGGGCGTTGCCGGTGCCAATACAGCAAATCGCTCAATGCCCTGCGCGCGGCCAAAGGTGATAATGCGGCGCACTTGTTCGTGAGCCAGGAACCCCACAACAAACACACCTGGCGCCGCCACTGTGGGGTCTGTAGTAAATGGAATCATATTGATGCCAGCTGCTTGCGCTTGGGGCACCACCGCCTTCGCCGATGCAGAGAATACAGGTCCCAATAGAACTTGAGCGCCATGGGCCACAGCCAATGCAGCGGCGTCCACCGCGCCATCAGGGGTTCCAGCGGTGTCGTAAGGCTGTAAAACAAACCGATCGTCACCAACATCAAACAGAGCCATCTGCGCGGCATTTAAAAGGGATTGACCAACATCTGCTGCAGGGCCAGTTAGAGGTAGCAAAAGACCAACTCTCTTTAGGCCGTAAGGATCACGGTGGGGGATGGGTATCGTTGATTCAGCGACTACATCAAGACCAGGGATCAACCGCCCGCGACTCAAAGCCGGCAAGGCCGGTGCCAAAGCCACTAGCGGAGGTGAAGCCGATTGAATTGGCGCTGGATTTGCCTCGCGGGTCTGGCGTGGTACATCGGTACTCTCACACCCCACAACAAAGCCGGTTAACGCAAGTAATGGCAAAACACGCCAAACGGTCATCAAAAACACCTCTAGAAGCGCGCGGCAGATCTAACCGCGACACTGGGAACGGTACCGCTCACCCTGACGGAACGCAACCAGGCCTGCCGCCTGGGGTATTTATCAGTCAAGCGCTCGAGTGTGGCCTATATGTGGTTGCGACACCGATTGGTAATCTGATGGACATAACATTTCGGGCTGTGGGCGTTTTACGGCAAGTGGATTTAATTGCTTGCGAAGATACCAGAGTAACCGGCAAACTGTTGAAGCACTTTGGCATCAAGACAGACATGGTGATTTACAACGATCACAACGGTGCGAAAGTGCGCCCGCAGGTTTTGGCAGCGATCAATGCTGGAAAAAGCATTGCTTTGGTCTCCGATGCAGGGACGCCATTAATTTCCGACCCTGGCTATAAACTTGTCGCGGCATGTGCTGACAAGGGCATGAAAGTAATACCGGTTCCAGGAGCGTCTGCGTTACTGGCTGGACTCGTTACAGCGGCTCTGCCCACGGACCGCGTGATGTTTGCTGGTTTCCTGCCACCAAAACAAAAAGCGCGAAAAAGAAGCCTGAGCTATTTGGCACAAGTGAATGCGACAATTGTTTTTTACGAAACTGGCCCGCGCTTAGGGTTAACATTGAATGATATGGCAGAGCACCTTGGGCCGCGGCCAGCTGTCGTTGCGCGGGAACTGACCAAACTCTACGAAGAGGTCAGACGTGGCACACTCGAAGAATTAGTTAGTTTGTATGAAGAGGGCTCCCAGATCAAAGGGGAAATTGTCATAGTCGTTGGACCCCCTTTGAAAACTGAGTCCATGACGACCGCTGAAATTGATACTGCGCTTAAAGATGCTCTGAATACTCTAAGCGTACGCGATGCTGCATTAGCCGTTGCAGAAACATCCGGTCAGCCCCGTCGCCAGCTCTACGCCCGAGCGCTGACTTTGAAGACCGCAGATGCGGATGACCGCTAAAACGACCAAGCCAAAAAACAGGCGCAAAAACGCCGACTAGCGAGAGGGTGGCGCTGCAAATTAGCCTTAATCCTGACTGGTTGGTCGATCCTGCGTCACAGCCAATCAAAGTAGGTCCGAAAGTGGTGCGGGTGAAGTTGATATTGTTGCCCGCCGAGGCCGCATTCTAGCGTTTATCGAGGTGAAAGCATGACCAGGCCCCACTAAAGGTCTGGATGCAATTGCACTAGATCAACAGGCTCGGATTACGCGGGGCGCGGAACGATTTATTGCGCAGCATCCCGACCTAACCGCACTCGATATGCGCTTTGACCCTATAATTGTGAGGCCTTGGCGCTGGCCGATACATCTAACTGACGTTTGGCGGCTAGACTCATAAGTGCTGAGACAATTGACCCCTGCCCGTGAATCACTAGGGTAACAATCATGTGCTACATACAAAATTTGCCAATAACAGAAAAGCCCGCTGCCCGTGCCGAAGAAAGTTCAATGGCCCATAATCAAAACGGGTCTTATTTCTCATGAGTAAGAAAATAGCCCCATCAAGCCCGATTGCCGACACGCTTGTGGATCTATTAACTCCTGGTGACGGCACTTTTGATCTCGCAGACATGGCCCTCGTTCTGGCAGCTCAAGACACGCCCAATACGGATATAAAGTCCTACAGAACCCATCTCAAAAGTTTGTATGGCGCTATAGAAGAAACAGTTGGCAAGATGACACCGGACGACACCAATCCGACGCCAAGCGAAATGGCAGAAGCATTGTCTACGGTGATTTCTGATACATTCAGGTATCGTGGCGATGAAGAGAAATATGACGATCTCGATAACGCCAACCTCATGCGCGTGATCGACCGGCGTAAAGGCCTGCCCGTAGCTCTTGGCATTCTTTACATCGCCGCCGCTCGATCTCAGGGCTGGAATGTGACTGGACTAAATTTCCCAGGACATTTTCTGGTGCGGCTAGAAAGTTTGGATGGCAACCGAGTTATCATCGACCCTTTTCACGGCGGACAAATACTTGAGGCGCCGGCTTTGCGCGATTTACTCAAAGTCTTGACCGGTCCAAGTGAAGAATTGGAATCCCGGCACTATCGTCCGGTTAGTGATCGAGACGTTTTGGTCCGCCTACAGAACAACGTTAAGGCACGGCGGCTAGACCTCGGGCAAATGGACGAAGCCTTAGAGACTCTAAAATCGATGCAGCTTCTAATGCCAGACAGCTCAGCGCTTTGCCGCGAAGCCGGATTGCTGCACCTGCGGTTGGGGCAGGTATCCGAAGCCTTGAGCGAGCTCGAAGATTATCTTAACCGTGCCCCGCACGGCCCTGAACGGTCTCGTATCGATACCGTGGTCAAAGACCTAAAACAACGCATTCATTGATGCGTTTAAAATAAAAAGGACGATCAAAAAATGGCGCTCGCCGTAGCTATTCAAATGGACCCGATGGACGGGATCAACATCGATGGCGACTCCACATTTGTTCTGGCCCTTGAGGCTCAGAAGCGTGGCTTTAGTCTGTTCCATTACCTACCCAACCTTTTATCTTTTCGGGATGGAAGGGTCATTGCAAAAGCCAACCCTATGGAAGTGCGCCGTGAGGCGGGGAATCATTTTTCTTTTGGTGAAACTCAAGAAATCGACTTGTCGGTCATGGATGTGATTCTGATGCGTCAAGACCCTCCGTTTGACATGGCCTACATCACCGCAACTCATATTTTAGAACACATTGCCGACAACACTTTAGTGGTAAATGACCCGGTCAGCGTGCGTAATGCGCCTGAGAAACTATTTGTCACACATTTTGACGGCGTAATGCCGCCAACACTGATTACGTCAGATCCAGGTGATATAAAGGCGTTCCGCGCAGAGCATTTGGACATAATCATCAAGCCTCTTTATGGCAATGGCGGCGCTGGTGTTTTTCATCTTCAGCCAGGCGATGAAAACCTCGGGTCCTTAGTGGAAATGTTCACAGAAATTTTTCGCGAACCAATGATTGTTCAGAAATATGTGTCTGCTGTGCGTGAGGGCGATAAACGCATCATTCTTGTAGATGGCGATGTCGTAGGTGCGATTAACCGAGTGCCGGCTGCTGGCGAAGCGCGCTCGAATATGCATGTGGGTGGGCGGCCTGAAAAATCCGCCCTCACGGCCCGCGAAGAGGAGATTTGTGAAATAATAGGGCCATCACTCAAAGACCAGGGGTTGATATTCGTTGGCATTGATGTGATCGGTAATTATCTCACCGAGATTAACGTCACTTCGCCAACGGGTCTCCAGGAGATTAACCGCTTTGACGATGTTTGTTTAGAAGCTCAAATTTGGGATGCCATCGAAGGTAAAATTTAGCACGCAGGGGTGGAAATATTTGGTCGCGGTAAGCGACCTGCCGCACAAACCGATAGCGGGAAATTCGAATAGTGCTCGAAGAACAAATGACTGAAAGAGTTGAAGCAGTCATGGCAATCCTAACCAGTTACGGCTTATCAGTGATTAGCGCGATCGTTATCCTGATTGCCGGTTGGGCTGCAGGCACCATCTGGCTGAAATCAACAAAATCGGACAAAAAAGACATGACTCTCGAGTCATTCTTACCATCCATGGCCATATACGCAATTCTCGCGTTTACCTTTGTCGCGGTATTGTCTCGGTTCGGTGTCGAGACCACTAGTTTCTTAGTGGTGATCGGCGCTCTCGGTCTGGCCATTAGCCAGTCTCTGCAGGGCACTTCGCAAGCGGCGTATTGCTGATCATGTTTCTGGCTTTTAGAGTTGGGCACTTTGTCGATACGGTGGGTCGACCTATTGATGTGGATTGGCTACGGGTCGAATATTGATCTCGTGATCACAATAATTACGGTAATCGTCAACGCTGATAGCCAAATACACGGGGAACCCGAACCATTCTTCGCCGTTGGTGAACTGGCAGGCAGTTCAGTCAACATCATTTAACAAGTATGGAATAATGCGCCCTATTACCGGGGCGTTAAATTCGACTTGACTAAGGCGTTCAAAGAAGATTTCGATCGTGAAGGAATCGATATTCCTTTTCTGCAAACATTGGTGCATCACGTCGACGATCAGAGCTAGCAAGAAGATACGCGAGTTTGTGGTCGGGATCAGATATCGCCGCGCCCACTCTATTACCATTGCCCTTGAACTAAGTCTGTGGTTTGCAATAAGGGTGTAATGTCACCCTGTAATGTGCGATTTGGCTGTACGTGAATATTAGAGGAAGGCCCTTCTTGATTGACCGGATAATTTCCGGGCGCCTATTGGCCGCTCTGGTGTGTTTTATCGCAGTGCTCAGCTCTGAATTAGCGCAGGCGCAGCGCGCCGACGAAAATGCCGTTGCTGAAGCGGATGACGCCTTTGGAACCGTAGTTGGTAGCGAAGAGATCGGGCTATATTCCTCGACTAGTGCGCGGGGGTTTAGTCCAAGCCAAGCGGGTAATTTACGCATCAATGGCTTGTTTTTTGATCAAGCGACGGCGCCGAATCTCCGTATTCGCCGCGGTTCAACAACTCATGTGGGCATTAGTGCCCAGGGCTATCCCTTACCCGCACCAACTGGTGTCGTTGACTACAAACTTCGTCTACCTGGTGATGAGTATGTCACCAGCGTTGTCGCAACAGAGGGGGCATTGTTTTCCTACGCACGTCATACGGCAGAGCTCGATACGCAAATCCCGATTGTTAAAGGTGTCCTGAGTATCGGCGCTGGCATGAGCTATAAACGCAATACGGCTCATCAATTCGCTGTAGGTGATGAAGGGTACGATTCGGGTCTGATCGCCCATTGGCGGCCCAACGATGCTGTCTCCATTATTCCGTTTTTCAGCTACGCGAAGACTAGCGCGGTTGATGGAGATAGACCGCGCATTTTTCTTGGAGACAATGATCCACCTAACTTCCGCGCGGAAGATTTAACCAGTCCCGGTTGGCTATTCTTTGGCTTCAGAAACTACAACTACGGGGTCGTTGCATCTGCGGATCTACCTGGTAAATGGAAACTAGAGGTTGGGGCATTTCGATCAGAGAGCAAGACGCCCCGATCGTTTACGGCTTTTGTGCTAAATACAAATGAATTGGGCATAGGCGATTATGCCATCTCTCAATCCCCGCCTCGATTTAATTATTCGACATCGGGTGAAGTTCGGGCATCCAAAAGTTTTGTCGAGAACACGCGTCGCCATACCTTTTACTTCACCTCCCGTGCCCGCGATCGCACCAGCACCTTCGGTGGCGGTGACCTACAATTCTTTGGGCCGGTGACGCTCAGCGCTTTCCCCGACCTGGATGAACCTTCATTCCAAACCACCGATCCAACCAAGACAGAAACCAAACAAATTACAGGCGGACTCGCTTATGAAGGGGTGTGGCAGAACGTCGGACAAATGAGCCTAGCTATTCAAAAATCCGGCTACAAACGCACGCGCACACGCCCTGGTGCGGCGCCTGTCGAAGGGAGCACAGCGCCCTGGCTATATAACGCAGGTGGAGCTGTTTATCTGTCCAACAAACTTGCCGCCTATGCCAGCTATGCCCGTGGATTTGAAGAGCTGGGTTCGGCACCTGGTAACGCCGTGAACCGAGACGAAGCTGTGCCAGCTGAACTGACGCAACAGATTGACGCGGGTCTACGTTATCAAATTCGGCCCGGCCTACAGATGATCGCAGGGGTTTTCCAAATCGATAAACCCTATTACGGGCTAGATCTCGTAAACGTATTTCGGCGCCTGGGTGACATTCGTCATCGTGGTGTTGAGTTCTCATTGGCGGGCTCTGTAACAGAATCGCTGACAGTCGTTGCCGGAACGGTGTTATTGCAACCGCGCATTATCGACGCGTCTGCAAATGCAAACACGGGCAACCTGACCGCGATCGGGCCAATCCCTCGATTGGTGCGTGTAAACGTGCAATATCGACCTCAAGGTATTCAAGGGTTAGCTTTTGATGCCAAGATAGAAAGCGTTTCATCACGCTTTATAGACGTGAGTAATTTTCGACGGGTGTCTGGGGTAATTACCTACGATGCCGGCGTGCGATACACAACTGAGTTATCTGGCGTACCTATTCGGTTTCGACTTCAAGGCCGCAACCTGACAAATGCTAATAGCATCACCCCCAATGCCTCGCGCCAAGCACGGCCTTTTGAAAAACGAAGAATTGAGTTTTCAATAGCAGCCGATTTTTAGAATCTGACCTCGCGCAATTGTTGATACACTCGGGACGTTGCTGCGTTAGGTTTTTAAAAATAAAATGTATTGAATTCCGTAAACAGTCGTTGGGCTATATCATGGCTAAAAGAGTCAGCACCGCACATCATACTTATTCACCTGAGGCTTTGAGCCGCCGCCAAATTTTGATTGGGGCGTCCTCCGCAACTGTAGGTCTCGCCGTGACACCAGGCGGGCGGTCATCTGTAAGAGCGGCAAACCCATGGGATCTCATCATCGTCGGGGGAGGTACAGCGGGTCTACCTGCGGCGATCTTCGCGGCAAGGCGCGGCGCTCATGTTCTTATAATTGAAGCTTCGTTTCAACTTGGTGGTACATTGTACTTATCGACTGGACAAATGAGTGCAGCTGGAACCCGCCTACAGAAACAAAAAGGAATTGTTGATACTCCTCAGCTGCACTTCGATGATGTAATGCGCATCAGCCAAAACACGGCGGACCCTGAGTTAGTGCGATTGGCAGTTACTCATGCGGCAGATACCTTTGATTGGTTGATGGACAGTGGCCTGACACCGCCGGATGAGCATCCGGTTTTGGGCCTGGCCCATGAGCCTTACAGTGTTGAGCGGTACGCTTGGGGGTCTGAGGGCGGCATCTCTATCCTTGATGCCATCGAGCCTTTGGCTTTGGCCGAAGAGCAGGCTGGCCGTCTGACAATTTGGCGCGGTCAACGGGCCCGCGAACTCCTGATGCGCAATGGTGTCGTCATCGGTGTGCGTGCTGAAAATGATAGCGGCAAAATGACTGATGTATTAGGTCAGTCGACTCTACTAGCTAGCGGCGGCTACGCCTCAAACCCGGAATTGTTTTACAGACTCAGCGGATACAAACAGTATGGTAAGGGATCTTATCCCTATAGCCAGGGTGACGGGTACTTGATGGCACTCGCCGCCGGGGGTTACACCCGCGGTAAAGAGAATTACAGGTGTGGCTCACCACAAATCATGGCGAGTGCTGATGAGCCCGCCGTGCCAGACACCCGATTTCTTATCTACCCGGAAGTACGTCAACCATGGGAAATTCAGGTCAACATGAATGGCGAACGTTTTGTCGCGGAAGACAGTGTCAGCGTGGACGAGCGCGAACACGCCCTCCTGCGTCAGCCAGAACTGCGTTCGTGGCTGGTATTTGACCAAACTATCCTAGATCAGGCGCCAAGTGGCATTGAGGGCTGGGACAAATCAGATTTTGTTGAGGCCTTTGAATCCCACCCCATGTTCTTCAAAGCTCAATCGATTGGTGAGCTGGCAGAGAAAGGTGGCGTCGACGGGGAGGGGCTGGTCGCTACGGTTGAGAAATACAACAGTGGCCAAGCCTTAGGGCATGACTCGGCTTACGGGCGCACTCACATGCCCTTGCCGATTCAACAGGCACCGTTCTATGCCATCCGCCAACAAGGATTCTCGATCTCATCAACGGTTGGCGTCGCGGCCGACAATCAGCTGCGCGTCGTCCGGCAGGATGGTGGTGCGGTTGAAGGCCTCTATGCTGCTGGAGAACTCCTTGGTTCGGGTCAACTTATGGGGAACACAGCCGTCGGTGGTATGATGGTGACCCCCGCTCTTACCTTTGGCCGCATCTTTGGTGAAACACTGTTGAAGGTCTAAACCTAAGGCAGCGCGGTGCAACAAGTCGAAGTGCTGCTTTGCCTTGTGCTGCAAAATACGAAGTCGCTGCTGCTGCCGTGGTCACTGTGGCAATAGCCGCACTACCTGTTAAAAAAGAGTTCGTCGATTGATCATTCTTAGGGCCCTCCAGCGTTCTCTGATAAGTCGTCAAAAATCTACAACGGACCGGGCGTGCAGGTAAGACGTGTCCAATTGGTGGTCACGACTTGACCGCCTATAGAATTGTAAAATACAACGCAGCCGCAACCTTGCACGGTTTTTGTCCGGGCCTAAACTAGTAATGCATTGTAGTTTTGGCCGCCCCTACAAAGAGAGCCCGCATGTATTCTATGATCCGCCGTGGCTTTGTCGATATTCCAGAGGGTCAGATTCACTTCCGCTGCGCCGGTTTGGAGTACACGGAAAAACGCCCTTTAGTAATGATTCATGGTGAACCGGCATCTTCCTACATTTTGGAACCAACGATTGCCGCTATAGGAGAATCGCGGCCAGTATATGCACCTGATACGCTTGGGACCGGCGACTCATCATCACTTCATGTTGATTCATTGGAGGTTACTGATCTTGCAGAAATAACTTTCTCTGCAGTCACAGCACTGGGGTGTGATGATTTCGATTTATACGGGACCTATACAGGCGGTCATATTGCGACGGAACTTGCTCTTGCCCACCCCGATACAATCAATGCCCTGGTGCTTGATGATGCGGGTTTAATTCCTGACGAAGATATTCCTGATCTAGTTGCCAACTATGTGCCTGACCTTTCTATAGATACCCACGGTCAGCAATTCTACCGGTTGTTCCAATGGGTCAGGGATCAATACATTTATTTTCCCTGGTACAAACGAGACAAAGATCACTGGCGCCATATGGATTTGCCAGAGCCAGATGTTTTATTCCGCAAAACGATGGAAGTTCTCAAAAGCAAAGATAGCATGCCAGTGATATTTGCTGCCGTTTTTCGGCACGACCTACGGACGGCTTTGAAACACATCGATGTACCGACTTTGGCCACGGCAGAAGAAGCAGAGCTAGTGCCGAGTGCAATACTCCTCGACATGCCATTTCGTGAAGCGGTTAGCGCGCCAAGCGAGTACGTGTCAGAAAAAGCGAAACGCATTAACACCTTCCTGGATTCACACACTTGATGAAACACGCATTTTGGTGTGCGGCACTGATATGGCTTCTGCCAGTGGTGTGTTATGCGCAAACAACTCCGTTGATCGCCGCGTCATCTGCAGCACCCGGAAGCACCATCAAAGATCATTTCTTGGCTTTTGAAAGAACCCTGCAAGAAACTTTTGAGGGCGATATCACGATCACTTTACTTGTAGATGGCGAAGCTGGGTCGGAAGAAACATCTTTAGCCGGTTTGCGCCGGGGCCGCGTTCATTTCAGCGCGGTGTCGGTGGCGGCAGCGGCTACTGCCGTTCCAGAACTCTCGGTCTTGGTGATGCCTTATCTTTTTGACAGCGATCAAGAAGCTGATTTTGTACTCGATAACTTTATCTTTGAGCCGTTTCAGACCCTGTTTACAAAGAAGGGATTAACCTTAATTCGTTGGCTGGATTCTGGATGGGCGGCTATTTATGGCCGCAAGCCCATCGTACTGCCCAAAGACTTGGCGGGATACCGCATGCGCGCGGCTTCGGCTCTCACAGCCCAGGCTTTTCTAGAATCCCTGAACGCGGATGTCATACCACTAACCTTTGCCGATATTATTCCCGCACTACAAACCGGCTTGATTGACGGTGGCGCTACCAGCCCGTTCATGTTCCTGACCGGCGGACTCTATGAGCACGCGAGTGAACTCACACTGACGCGACACGCTTTGAATCCAGGTACTATCATTGCCAATTCACGGTGGTTTGACTCCCTGACACCAGAAAATCAGAGCGCTGTGAAAGAAGCTTATGCGCCGTCGTCGGTTCTGCGGGAAGGTACCCGCCGACAAACCTGTGAGTCCTACGGCATCCTACGCGAGCGTGGCATCACCATCCGGACACTTACGGCTGAACAAGAAAGTGTATGGAAAGCAGCCGTAATGCCTTCACATCAATCCATGGTGGCCCGCATTGGTGGACAAGCCGACATGATCTACAGCGCTATTCAAGATGGAAAAGCCGCCTTTAAAGCGCTGGGGTTATTGGCCATCCCGCCCTGTGAATGAGCGACGGTCAGTTCATTAGACGGGGACAGAACTCGGATCATATCCCATCAACGGTGCCCGCATCTCGCCGGTGCTGGCAAAGCCCCTAAAATTATCGGGGTCAGACGTTTGATACCAGACGCCTTGCTTTCGAGAATCTATTAATACGCCTTTTGTTCGCTCTTGGCGCGCATCTTCATAGGCCGCGAACGCTGCTTTAGGCATATCGTATTTCTCTAAACACCGGGCAAGCACGACACCATCTTCCAATGCCATTGCCGCTCCCATTCCAAGAAATGGCAACATGGGATGTGCGGCATCGCCAAGTAGCGTCGCGCGGCCGACAGTCCATTCCGGTATTGGATCGCGATCAAACAACGCCCACTTATATAATTTATCTTCGGGAATAGCCTTGATGATACCGATGACTTTTTCATTCCACCCTTGGTATTCGGCCAGAAACTCCTCTTGGGTGGCGCGGATCGACCAGCCTTCTTCTTTCCATGCTTCCGTTTTGACGATACCGACCACATTGACCATGGTTTCGTGACGGAGATAGTAGCGCGTGAAAATATGGCCGGGCCCCATGGTTGTGGTCGAGTTGGCGATGGTCATGTAGGGGGCAACTGCCTTGGCTGGGACCATACCGCGAAACGCTGCTTGACCGGTAAACTTTGGCGCGACCGTATCAATGATGGACCCCCGCACTGCGGATCGGGAGCCGTCTGCACCAATGAGCACATCGCCTGTTGCAGCCTCTCCGTTCTCAAACTGAGCTGTAACGCCATTATCGTCTTGCGTCAGGTTCTCAAACGTGTGGTTAAGAATAATGGCGTCTTTATCATTGGCGCGAACGGCAGCGGCCAGGGCATCATGCAAATCAGCCCGATGGATTTGGTAATACTCCGCGCCAAACTGCTCTAAGAAACTGCCATCGCGTTGTGTTTTGGTGAGCGCTTCACCCGTGCGGTAATGCACCAATGCACCGGCGGCAGGTTTATCGGCATACTCCGCCATGAACGGGCCAAGACCCACGAATTCTAGGGCACGGGTGGCATTTGGACTGATGGTGAGACCAGCGCCAACTTCGGCAAGTGCGGGAGCCTGTTCATAGACTTTTACTCTGAACCCCAACTTCTGCAGCGCCAACGCCGCAGTAAGGCCGCCCATGCCGGCTCCGATAACTAAAACTGATAGGTCGCGCATCGTTTGCTCCTTTGCCGTCGCGGCAAAATAAGCGTTGGATGCTTCTCCAGCAACAGGGCCCTTGCCGTATTGCTCACTGATCGGTAATTCTGATTTATGATCAAAACGACTGCCACTATCACTGTGTTATTTTGCGGCCTGGCTCTGGCGCCGGTCTTCGCCCAAAACCCGACATCAAACCCTCCGATACGGAAGCCTTTGGCGCCAGAACGGCTTGTCATGCCGTTGTTCCCGGCAGGTTGGACAGAGGTCTATCGAGATACTGGGTCAGTCGAAGTAGTGGAGTATTTACCTGAAGGCCAGTCAGTCAAAAACTGGCGGGATAAAATCCAACTGCAAGTCTACAATGAATTGAATGATCTGCCGTTGGACGCCATTCAACGTCGCAGGCAGGGACTTAATCGCAAACGGTGCACAGGAGTAATCGAAGGCTTGCTTCAATCTGGATTAAACAACGGTTATCCCAGCGCTTTCTGGACCTTGGGTTGTCGTTATCTCAACAACAGTGCCGGCGAAGGCATCGGCGAAACCCAATACACCAAAGCGATTCAAGGTGGGGCATCCCTGTATGTATTAAGTCGCCTGTGGCGCACCTCAGCGTTTGGTCAGGATGGCCCCGCTCTGCCCACGCAATCCATCAACGATGGTATTGCCTTTCTTACAACGGCAAAGGTTTGCGTACCCAATTCAGGCGACCACCCTTGCCAACCCAATTAGTAAAAATTGCCGTGTCTATTTGTTAAGAAACGGGCCGAGCGGTTTTCCGCCGCACACATGAATATGAAGGTGCGGAATTTCCTGTCCGCCGTCAGCGCCGCTATTTACCAATATACGATACCCCAACTCTCTTAGGCCCTTGGCATCAACGACTTTGAGAATGGCGCGATTAAGAGCTGCAATTTCCGCGTCCGATGCTTTCTCAGCAAAGTCGGTCATCGAAACATATCGACCCTTCGGAATCACCATGACATGGACGGGAGCCTGCGGTGCAATATCATCAAAAGCAAGCACGTGGTCGTCTTCATAGATGGTGGTGTTGGGAATTTCACCACGAAGAATTTTCGCGAAGATATTATCGTCGTCATAAGCTGTCATGATTTTTCTCTGGACGACTCCCGAATGCCAGATGTTCCAAACCGTTGGTCAAGAATCGCAAACACCTCTTGTGGCTTGACGCCCTTCTGCGCCCACAACAGCAGTAGCATATAAAGAAGGTCGGCGCTTTCGTTGAGTAGCTCGTCGCGGCCCTCTGCGACTGCGGCAAGCGCCGTTTCAACACCTTCTTCGCCGACTTTCTGAGCGATCTTAGTCAAACCTTTGGCATACATTTTTGCCGTATAAGATGTCGAAGGGTCAGCATCTTTACGGCTCACCAATACGTCATATAGGCGCTCAAGCACTGCAGCGTCTGCCTTTTTAGTGGACTCTTTTTTCTTACTCATGCTGCCTCCGCACGATCTGGGTCGACCGGTCGCACGGGTAAGCCAGCGCCGGCAAGATAGGATTTCGCCTCTTCAATTGAATAGTCACCGAAATGAAAAATAGACGCCGCTAACACAGCCGTTGCGTGGCCATCTCGCACACCTGCCACCATGTGATCAAGCGTACCAACACCGCCAGACGCGATAACCGGTATCGAAACAGCATCGGCAACCGCGCGGGTTAAGGTAATATCATAGCCGTCCCGCGTTCCATCTCGATCCATCGACGTCAGAAGAATTTCGCCGGCACCATAGTCGGCCATGCGCTGCGCCCACTCGACAGCATCAAGACCGGTGGGTGTACGACCACCGTGTGTGAAAATCTTATACTTACCCGGACCGACAGATTTTGGGTCGACAGCCACCACAATGCATTGGCTGCCAAACTTCTCAGCTGCTTCACGCACGAACTCCGGGCGCTCTACCGCCGCAGTATTAATAGACACCTTATCAGCACCAGCCAGAAGAAGTTTGCGAATATCTTCTACCGTTCTAACACCGCCCCCGACAGTAACCGGCATAAAACAATGCTCAGCCGTGCGCGCAACGACATCATAGAAGGTGTCGCGCTTCTCATGGCTCGCCGTAATATCAAGAAAGCATAATTCGTCAGCGCCGGCGGCATCATACACTTGCGCCTGTTCAACGGGGTCACCGGCATCGCGCAAGCCAACAAAATTGACGCCTTTTACAACCCGACCATCCTTTACGTCGAGGCAAGGTATTACACGAACGGTCAGCATGGTCCGGCTTACTCCGCCAACAGGGCGATGGCTTCGGATAAGTTGATCCGTCCATCATAAAGGGCCCTGCCTGAAATCACACCTGTGATCCCTGGAGAAGACTTGGCCTCTCTTTTGATTTCAGAAAGATCGTCCAGTGATGCCACGCCGCCAGACACAATCACCGGAGTCCCGACTGCGTCAGCGAGAGAGGCGGAAGCCTCAACATTTGGTCCACCAAGCACACCATCACGGTCAATATCCGTGTGGATAATGGCAGCAACACCAGCATCTTCAAACCTCTTTGCTAGGTCAACAGCCGTGATATCCGATGTTTCCGCCCAGCCCTCTACCGCCACACGTCCGTCGCGCGCATCGATACCAACGGCGACACGCCCTGGAAATGCGGCACAGGACTCGCGGACCAAATCCGGGTTTTTGACCGCAGCGGTACCGAGAACAACCCGCTCAATACCCGACGAAAGCCAATGGGACACCATCGCCATATCACGAATGCCGCCTCCCAATTGCACGGGCCGGTCAACGGCAGTCACGATAGTCTCCACCGCAGCCGAATTGACTGGCTCACCGGCGAAGGCGCCATTGAGATCGACCACATGAATCCATGAAGCGCCTGCTTCGACGAAACGGTGTGCCTGGGCTGCAGGGTCATCACTAAAAACCGTGACTCGTTCCATATCGCCCTGCGCCAAACGTACACACTGGCCATCCTTGAGATCAATGGCTGGATATAGAATCACTTGGCTCATTGTTACGGTGTCCACTTCAAAAAATTACCAATCAGACGCAAGCCAAGAGCCTGACTCTTCTCCGGATGGAATTGCGTTCCGAAGAACGTGTCTTTACCAATCGCTGCGGTAACTGTTTGACCGTAGTCAACGGTGGCGCAAACCGTTTCCGGATCATCGCAAACAACGTGGTAGCTGTGAACAAAATAGGCGAAGGGATCATAGCCCAAATCATTCAGAACCGGGTGCGGCATCTCTAAATTCAAACGATTCCATCCCATATGGGGAATACGTGGGCCGGTCCCGCCCGGTCCCGCCTCTTTTGATGGCGATAAAGCCTCAACCTTTCCCGGTATCCAATCAAAGCCGTCGGTTTCTCCGTGCTCTAGTCCAATGGTCGCCATCAACTGCATACCGACACAGATGCCAAAGAATGGACGGCCCTTTGTAATCACCGCGTGCTGCAAGGCATCAACCATGCCTGGCAGATTCTTTAAGCCTTCTTTGCAATCAGCGAATGCACCAACGCCTGGCAAAACAACACGGTCAGCTGCAGCCACCTCTTCGGCATCAGCAGTTACAGAAACCGATGCGCTGGCGACCGACTCCAGCGCCGCACGCTCAAATGCTTTCGCTGCTGAGCGCAAGTTGCCTGATCCATAATCTACGATAACAATCTGCATCATCAGACTTTCGGCAACCTTCTCTAAAGTCGAGCATCGCCGCCTATTTTGGAACGCCTAAAGCTTACCCTTGGTCGAGGGAACAGCGTTAGCTTTGCGGTCATCAATTTCGATAGCCGCGCGGAGTGATCGCGCCAATCCTTTAAAACAGGATTCGACAATATGGTGATTGTTTTCACCATACTTGTTCCACACATGCAGCGTGACTCCGGCCGCCTGAGCAAAGGCCTGAAACCATTCCTTAAACAGCTCAGTATCCATATCGCCAAGTTTCGGCTTAGAGAAATCGACTTTCCAAATTAGATAAGGGCGGTTGGACAAATCCAACGCCACTTCTGTCAGGGTCTCATCCATCGGAATAACCGCAGAGCCATACCGGGTGACGCCAATGCGATCCCCCAAGGCTTCGGCCACCGCCTCGCCGATGCAGATACCGACGTCTTCCGTGGTGTGGTGAAAATCGATGTGTAAATCGCCCTTCGCCTCGACAGCAAGGTCAATCAGGCTGTGGCGGGACAATTGCTCAAGCATGTGATCCAAGAAGCCAACACCGGTCGCGACCGTATACTGACCGCTCCCGTCAAGATTCACTGTGACGGAAATATCCGTTTCCTTGGTGCTTCGGGTGACCTTTGCCGTACGCATGGCGATGCCCCTTTTCTTTGATTCGGCGACCTTTTAGCAGGTCAGCTTCTACAAAGCCACAGAGCTGGTTCTTCGCTGGGTGCGACTGGCAACTTGTTCGATGGACTCCACATAACCAGCAATTGAGCGACTTCCTACTTATTAGGCCGGGACACGCAGAAGGCGAGAAGTTACAATGGAAATGGGTCGATTACGCAGGCTGAAATAAAAAAACAACCTAATGATAAAAATAATAATCAATGGAACTAGCAGCAGTGAACAATATAACAGCAAACCGAAGGGATGGACCGCCCGGAGCTCGAGCAGGGTCTCCTGACCCCATCGACATCCATGTCGGGCGGCGTATCAAACTCCGAAGAACACTATTACGCATCAGCCAAGAGCAACTGGCCGGTGACATAGGGGTAACTTTCCAGCAGGTGCAAAAATATGAGAGTGGACATAATCGTGTAAGTGCATCGCGTTTGTACGACATTTCTCGTGTTCTCGATTGCCCCATTTCTTACTTCTTTGAAGACATCAGTGATGACGTCACGACAGAACGGGCGACACCAGAACCAAGAACAGGTGAAGGCTTGTCAGACCCCCAAGTAGGCTTTGACGATGACCCAATGCAAAGAACGGAAAGTCTCGAACTCGTAAGGGCCTATTGGCGATTGCATGGGGAAGAGTTGCGTCGGAACGTCCTCGACCTGCTCGTCAACATATCAAAACGAGAATAGTCGAGCTCCTTAACTTGAGCTTAAATTCATGTTTTCGCAGTGGCTTACCCAAGGGCCGTCGCGAGAGAAAACTCATGTGAATCAGGGTTTGAGGCGATAGCCGCCAGGTTCCGTGATAAGAAGCTGGGCATTCGACGGATCAGGTTCGATTTTTTGACGCAATCGATAGACGTGGGTTTCCAGCGTATGCGTCGTGACGCCTGCGTTATAACCCCATACCTCATCAAGCAGCTTTTCACGTTGGACTGTCATATCTCCAACACGAAATAAGTATTTCAGGATAGCGGTTTCTTTTTCAGTCAGGCGGATCTTTTTCTCCGTCTCTTCATGAACTAATATTTTGGTGGCGGGCTGGAATTTGTATGGCCCAACCACAAATATGGCATCGTCAGATTGGTTGTGCTGCCTGAGGTGCGCACGCACACGCGCCAGCAGCACGGTCAGACGGAACGGTTTTGTCACGTAGTCATTAGCCCCCGCATCTAATCCAGCGACCGTATCGTCGTCGCTATCTGATGCCGTCAACATAATAATCGGTGACCGAACCCCAGACTCACGCATAGCCCGGCAAACATCGCGGCCGTCCATATCCGGCAGGCCTAGATCGAGAATGATGACGTCGAAGACTTGACCCTTGGTAAGATCAACCGCTTCCGCGCCAGCCGATGCTTGTACAATAACTTCAAAATCTTCTTGCTCTTGCAGTTGCTCTACCAAGGAGTCGCGCAACATGGCGTCGTCGTCGACAAGGAGGAGTGATTTTCCTGAAGCCATTTAGGTCTCCGGTGGAGGTGACGTGGGTGCTGGCAGATATTACGAGAAACGGGGCGAGACACCAGCAGTGCCATGAACAAATTCAGTCTTAAATGTAGCGGGTCAGGCCGATTGGTGGATAGAAAACGCTCTGGAGGGGTGAGTTTTTTGCGGAAGGGGCCAAATCCTCACCCTGCACAATCCAGAAAAACAAGCTATAACAGACATATGAGTGTTGAGGTTCAAAAAGACCCTAGCGTGGATGTGGTCGCAGTCCTGGAAACAGTTGATCGTGCCGTGGCTGAACTGCGGCGTGGCTCAGCAGTTGTTATCATTTCTGAAGATGGGTCCGTTCTTGCGCGACCAGCGGAAACTGTCGAAGCTGGGCCGTTGCCGTTTTTTAACCGGCAAGATTTAGATGAGATATCTGTCGCCGTAACCGGGCGTCGTGCTGCTATTTTGGGCTTAGCTGATCCTACCGCACCGGCGGTGATTCTTCGGCAAGAAGATGGATTTAACGCGACGTCGATACGCACTTTGATCGATCCAAAAGCAGACCCCCAAGGCCCCGTGCCTCCCGCGGGTGTAACCGGTAAAATGCTTGATGAAACCTCCGCCGCATACATGGCGGTGCGTATGACAAAAATCGCACGGCTGCTGCCCGCCGTTGTCATTGCCACAATCACTGCAAAGGATCCCATCGCCTGGGCCAGCGCCAATGGCCGGACAGTCGTGTCGGCAACTGCTGTGTCGGCCTATGACAGACTTCAAGCAGAGGCCTTGGTACCCGTTTCGGAAGCGCGCGTCCCGCTCGGTGGATGTGAGGACACTAAGATCATCGCCTTCCGGCCGCGCGATGGCGGAGTTGAGCACCTGGCTATTGTCATCGGTGAACCTGACACCACCAAGCCGGTGCTGACCCGACTGCATTCTGAATGTTTCACAGGGGACCTTCTCGGATCACTGAAATGCGATTGTGGTGATCAACTGCGTGGTGCCATTACAGCCATAGCTGACGGCGGTGGCGGTGTGCTGTTGTATTTAGCGCAGGAAGGTCGCGGCATTGGGTTAGTCAACAAATTACGAGCGTACGAACTTCAAGAGAAGGGGTTCGACACGGTCGATGCAAATGAACAACTGGGCTTCGATGACGATGAGCGAATATACCTACCAGCCGTTCAGATATTGAGACGCCTGCGTGTTGCTCAAGTAAAACTTTTGACCAACAACCCCGCAAAAGTAGGCGCCTTGGCGCGCCATGGTGTTGCCGTAACCGAGCGAGTACCGCACGTGTTTCCGTCCAACCAGCACAACTGGTCATATCTCGATACCAAGGCCAAACGTTCTGGGCATCTGTTCTAGGGCAACTTGTGGCCGAAGCCGTGCGTGTGATCATTTCAGCTCGGTAAATTTTCCCCGGTAAACTGCGTTTTCCTTTTCTCTCCGCCTAAGTCATTGACCCTAAACGACCTGTGTTTGGTATGGGGTTTGCGTCGATAAGAAGGAAATAACTTATGCCCAATAAACTACCTTTAGTATTTGTCTGCTTAGGCTCAACTCCATAGCCAAGGAACTGTATCCCGCGGATTATCACCAAATGCTAAGGGATTAGACCCACTGCTCGAGGCAAAACGACCGCATGGTGACTCGGATAAGATCCCAGTCGCAGAACCCTTTACCGCTGCCCGTATGCTCGCTGAGGAAACCGACCCCATCGTGGTGCCAGCCTGGTTTGGCAAAACAATTATGGGGGCCAAGGGAAAATATCAGGCCATGCAAAACGCGGGCTCCTGACCTAAACTCTATCTATGACTTTGATTGTTATTCCTGACGGCGCAGACAATACGCACGGATACGTTCACATTGGAGGCGCATCCTATGCGTGTGCTTTAGGTCGAAACGGTCTAAGCAATGCCAAGGTAGAAGGTGATGGGACAACACCCGTCGGTCGATTTGTACTTAGGCGTGTGTTGTACCGTGCAGACAGAGTTCAAAAGCCAGAGACAACATTACCGTTGAGCACCATCAATCCAAACGATGGCTGGTGTGATGCCCCTGCTGATCATCGATACAATCAATTGGTTGAACACCCATACTGCGCAAGTGCCGAAGAACTTTGGCGAGATGACAACCGCTACAACATCCTTGTTGTGATCGGCCACAATGATGACCCCATTGTACCGGGTGAAGGGAGTGCTATATTTCTACACGTGGCTGCAGAAGATCTTCGTCCCACAGAAGGATGCGTCGCCATGAAATGTGGGGATCTCATAACTGTCTTAAAGACATGCACGCCTGACAGCGTGATTGAAATACGGCCATCTAGCTGACTATAGGGCGCTCGCCAAAAACGGCCCTTCCGAGACGGATGTGGGTAGCGCCGAGTTCAACTGCTGTTTCGAAATCAGCCGACATTCCCATACTTAATCCAGCTACCCCATTACGATTTGCGATCTCGCGCAAGAACGCAAAGTGCAGCGCTGGCTCTTCATCTTGAGGCGGGATACACATAAGGCCAGAGACATTTAGTCCGTAGTTATTGCGGCACTCCGCAATAAAATTGTCGCTCTCCGCTGGCATGACGCCTGCTTTCTGTGATTCCTCCCCTGTATTGATCTGAATGAAACAGGGTAAGTGCCGGGACTGCTTTTCCATCTCTTCAGCTATGGCAGCGGCAAGTTTGGGGCGATCGACGGTTTCAATGACATCAAACAAGGCGACAGCATCACGCACTTTATTGGTTTGCAATGGGCCAATGAGATGAATACTGGCATCAGGAAAATCTGCCTTAAGGGGCGGCCATTTCTGTGCTGCTTCCTGCACCCTGTTTTCGCCATAGACACGATGGCCGGTCTCCAAAGCTGCACGTACACTGTCTGCTGAGTGTATTTTTGAGACGGCGGTCAGGCTCACACCTTTCGCCTCACGACCTGCGCGCAACGCGGCTTTGGCCACACGTTGTTGAATTGCTTCCAAATTATCGGCAATGCGCACAGATTGCTCCTGATCGAGTGGGACAGACACAGCAGGGTAACCTCGCATAAGATGGAACAATGACACCAGGCACAGATATAGTAGGCCATTCAAGTCGCCACCATTGCACCGGGCAGCTGACGCTAGGTCTGGCAAGTGTTCAGCGATGACGATGAGACCCCCTATTCCATCGGTTTTCGTAATGACCGACGAAACTCGCTTGCCCGATCCCGTAGCCGTTGCACAAACTCTTCCGCCGACCTGGGGCCTTATTCTCCGGCATTATGAATCGCCACGTCGTCGCCAATTGGCCCACGCACTCAGCACTGTCTGCAAAGCACGGCGGTTGGTGCTTCTAATAGCTGGTGATTGGCGTCTTGCCTGTGAGACCAAAGCCAATGGCGTGCATATGCCAGAGGGTCAGCTGCGGCATGAGGCCGTGTCACCCCTGCTAAACGCTACCCGTACCCGACTGCTCACCACATCAGCTCATGGACCAAGAGGGATACGGCTCGCTACAGCTATTGGCGCAGACGCTGTCTTTTTGTCTCCGGTCAAACCTACGGAGAGCCATGCGGGCGCTCCGTCCTTGGGCGTTCTTCCCTTTGGCGCCGTAGCGCGACAAAGTCGATTGCCTATCTATGCGTTAGGGGGTGTCACAAACTCAGATTCTCAACGCCTAAACTCTCTTGGTGCAGCAGGTATCGCAGGCATCAGTTTGGTCCAAGAAAACTTTTAGAAGCGGAGTTGAACTCCGACCCTGGCGCCGGTGCCAGGGGGCTCAACTGTTGGCATCGCCAGTTCATGATCAACGATATAGGCATTGGCATTCAGCAAGATCGATGGTGTGACTTGGACAAGACCACCAATCATCCACTGTTTGCCCTCCAACTCCGCTGGACTGCCTTGGACAAACGCAGATTCGACGTATGTTAAACGAACGTCAAAGTCGCTCGAGCCGTATCCAAAACCTGCCTGCCACGCGCGCCGGCCATCCAATAAACCGTCGGGTCCGCTGTCTTGATAAGCACCGCGCACATAGAAACCAGCGTAGCCAACTGACGCCCCAACCTTGCGCGACGTTGTGAGTTCCATGGCAAATGCGCTTTGCTCATCTTTGACGCCACCGAATACGCCAAACTGGCCACCCATAAATGAGGTTATATAGCTGCCGTAGGATTCTTCATCAATCACCAGTTGGGCCAGTGAAGCTGAACTATCCGTCCAGGTTTCACTAGAAGCCTCAAGATCGAGGCCAAATATAGCGAGCGCTGGCAATGTGTATCCGATGGTTAAATCCGTATCAGTGACAACATCCACGCCGGCCGCAAAGGACACGGGCAATTCTTGGCCTTCAATGTCGGTTTGTGAAAAAATCTCGGTTGGAACACGGCCGTTTTCGTCAAGCGCATCCCAAGCCCCGCCCATGAAAAAGTCGGTGGCAAGGGCCGGTGACACGGCAAGAAAGACGGCCACCGCAAAAGCGGTAGGCAAGATTGAACCGTTGCCTGCTGTCCAAAACCAGCTCATAACAAAATGCCTAAAGCCTTAACCTATTAACTGTTCAGAAAAGTGCCCCTCAGCTTCAGGGTGGGTCAAGCCTTTGAATATTAAAGGTTTGCGAAGTGGTCCGCTTGTGACATTTGGCCCACATAACCATGGGTTTCAGACCGCGAGTGTGACCCAAAAACCATATCTGGGAGGTAGTGCAACGCCTCTAAATCCAGCCCTGGACGGAAGTAGGGTCTTTTTCGACTCGGCGCCGTCCAACCACATTTCAATTAAATTGGGCCGCTGGACCCGTAATCAGCCGGACCAAGGCCCTCCAGATGGTCACTGGTGAAGCTCTCAATGGCGTCGGCACACGGCGTCGGCTCTTCAAATCGGGCAATATGATAAAGTGCGGCCCACTCTCTCCGCCCGAGCGCAGGAAGGGGCGCTCTCTTTTTTCTTGCGCCTGCGCTTTTAGTGAATCATCGGACTAAGACATTGATGCCAACTAAACTTAGTTAAGATTTGGAACATTTCGCTGGATCAAATTCACACCAATTCCGTCATGATCAAAAAACAACATTTCGTATGACTGCGTGTCTGAGCCCTCTTCGGGGAATAGGATCATAGGTGGCGAAACGATTGGGTAACCGGCAGCTTTGACCTTGTCATAAATGCCAAAAATATCGCTGGTTAGAAATACAACGGCCGCATCCCCGGTTTGGGCATACGTGCGCGGCTCAGGGCGCGGGGGAGGGTCATCTTCGACAAATTGAAATAAACCGATGTTGGCGTAAACCAGGTCGCCAGATTGTAGAATAGAAACCCGAACCGGCTTTCCTGTGGTGCCAAGAACCTCATCCGCTCGGTCTCCTTCCAAAGTGCGTTCAGCACGGGGCCGCAGACCAAGAATATCCTGGTAGAGCCTTAGGGACTCACCCAAGTCGCGCACGAAATGTGTTGAACGCATGAGCGGCGACACAATAAAGCCATCAGGAAAATCTGGTTCTTGGGTCATAGCAGGATCGCTCCAATAAACGATAACGGCTGTTAAAAGAGAAAATAATCGAATCATGGCTGCGCCCTAAAACTAAGCGGTTTAGGCTCAAAGTTTGCAGCATCCGTGACATCACCCTGTCCTGTGTAGCGCGCCGAATAGGGATAATCGTATACCGGGCGAGTTTTAGTAACGGTTCTGGCTATTGGGGGCCACGCCTTTGCCCCAGGCATAGAAATATCGCCATCGCGGCGATAGCCAATCACTGTTCCGGGGGCTTTATCCTCTTCTACCCAGGCCTGAATTTCTGAGACCCAATCAAAAGTATCGACACCGGGCCCACCGCGGCAGTGGTTCATGCCCGGCACGAGATACAACCTCAAAAATTCATCGGCTTCTTTTTCTCCGCCAACAACCCGCTCGACTTTTTTAACGTACTCAATAAGCGGCTCAGCATTTAACATGTCGTTGAGACCTTGATAGGTGATCAACTTTCCACCCCGGCGTTTAAAATCTGTGACGTCAGGATTGTTTGGCGCCGGCAGAAATCCCCGCGTGAACAAGCGTGGGTAGTCACGATCGAGATCAAATGTGCGGGCGTCATAGGTGGGGCCGGGATCATAATCAAACCAAGTGTAGCGCAGGCGGTCCTGGGCCATAGGCTCGAATGTCCCGACTTCACCCGCTTCGATGAGAATGTACCGCATGAGACCCAACTCGCCGCCCTTGGGAACACCCCAACTGACACGCAGTCCCTCGGATAAGAAAGCCCCGTTGTAAAGTCGCTCGACCACAGCAATCTGATCGTCGGACAAGCACTGATTTGACGACGCACCGTCCGCGCATTTCAGAACAGAAAGATTTGGCGCACAGGCAAACGGATCATCAATGACACCATCGACAAGCCCATCCGAACTGTCGCATTGCTTCATCACTTCATCATGGACGGCGGGAATTTGGCTCTGGCCAAGTATGGCGCGACCGTCTTCTGCAATGTTGGTGAGCGTGCGCCAAAAAATATTGATGTAGGCCGGTTGGATTCCCGCCGGAGCGCCTGCGACAATGCCGTCAAAGTGCCAAGGAAATCGTTGCGCCAACATGAGACCTTGCCGCCCACCGGTAGAGCAGCCCCGCCAATAGGCGTAATCAATACCGGCTCCGTAGTAGGCAGCAACAATTGCCTTCGACGCCAAAACAGCTTTATGGGTACCGCGATAAGCGAAATCCAATTCCTGTTCCGTGTTGTTATAGGCCCACTCACCCGAGCGCATGATTGTGTTGTAGTCGGGTCGATCGCCGGTCCACTCAGCTGTGGCCACAGGCGCCGAGCGGCCCATGTCGGTTGTTGCGACAGCAGTGCCGCGCGACAACGGGTCGTCAGCGTTCTCGATGATACGCACGCCACACATGGTGCCGCAGCCTTCCATATGGAACCGGCCACTCCATTGTTCTGGCAGTCGGATATGGAGACCGACTTGTGGTGCGGTATAGCCAATGACCTCACAGTAAGCTGGCAACCCGTCAGCAGCGGCAACAAAACGAGTGCCAGTGATTTGCGTCGGCGCGTCGGGCAGGGCCGACAGACTGAGACCCGCCAAATCTTTGCAGGACGGAGCGTCGGCGCGACCCTCACTTGAAGCCGTCACAAGACATAAAACGATTACGGAAAAGAGGCTAAGCGCGTTAGATTTCATCAATAATTCCCAGCTCTCGCTTGGTTAGCCCTCGATTACCCCCATAACGCCTGCTCTGAAGGTAATGTAGTGCTTATAGTGTATTCATGACCAGCATATCAGGTATTTCCTCTGCCACACGCAAGGCTTCAATTTTGTCAGCCAGCAAGGCTATCGCCCTGCCATTGCGCCATGCTGAAGCTGTTCGCAACGAACACGACCGGCTGGCAAAAACCGTCACTGGGGCCCCAGCCATTGATGAAGCACGTGCCAATCTGGGTAACACAGAAACCTATGAGTCTGACGATACTTTGGCCCATACCGAAGTGATGAAAGCCCGTGGTGGACGCCGGGACCTTCTGGTTTAACGGAACTCACACCCTGCAATCTCATCCAAGCTGCGGTCATTTACCGCGATAGCAATCTTATGTGGCCGCCAATCCGTGCACAGTGGCAAGATTAAAACACAGATCAACACTCAGCCTAACTCTTTGACGGTTTTGCAGGGGGAAGAATCACCATGCTGATGAACAACTGGTACGTAGCGGGATTTGCAGACGAAATCACAGTCGAGCCCAATCATGTGCGCATGTTGGCTCAAGATTATGTTTTGTTCCGCGATGAAAACGGCACGTTGAATTGTTTGTCTGATATTTGCATTCACCGGGGCGCTTCATTGTCGCGCGGTCGTGTGCACAACGGCTGCATTGAGTGCCCCTATCACGGCTGGCGCTATCGCGGTGATGGGTCAGGATCAGAGATCCCGGCACACCCTGATGTGCGCATTCCCAAACGTGTGCGCGTGGACAGTTATCCCGTTCAAGAAAGATATGGATTTGTTTGGGTTTTCCTCGGAGATATTCCTGAAGAGGAACGCCCACCGATCCCCGAGTTTCCTGAATACGATGCGCCCGGTCGTCGTAATGTGCGCGGGACGTTTAAGTGGAACGCCAATTACGGTCGGGTGTTAGAGAATGGTTGCGACTTTGCCCATGCAGCTTTCGTCCATCCGTCTTTCGGAAATCGAGATTGGCCGGAGATAAAGAAGTACGAAACGTTTCCTGGTGAATGGTCTTATGGCGCACGCCTGACAATGCCAACACCACCAGATAAAGGCTTTTGGGGACTCGTTCGCGGCCGCCGTGAAAAAGTCGATGTCATTTCCGAGCCAGAGTGGCACATCGGCGGAATGACCGTGGTGTTACGCCTGCACATGAATCGGGGCTGGAACAATGCCTTGTTCGATTGCAACACGCCGATCGATGAAAATACCACCATGACGTATTGGCAATTATCTCGGAACTTCTTCACTCAAAAGTTTTTTGACAGTGACACCACAAGACGTGCACTACAAATATTCAACGAAGATCACGCCGTGTTGAACCATCTTAATCCCGTCGAATTGCCTCCGGGTTTGCGTGAAGAGTTTTCTGTTGAGTCCGATGCCCTGATGGTCGCCTTCAGAAAAAAGCGACAGGAGCTGTATGCCCGCGGCTGGGGAGTCGATTTGCAGGCCTATCAAGACGAATATGGTGAACGTAAAGCGGCGGTGATTCCAAGCCCGGCGCGTCGCCTTGACCCCAAGGGCTGGGTTCTCCCCGAAGTCCCGCGCCTCTCTCACAAAGGCGAGCCAATGCGACAGGCGGCAGAATAATAGTTTGCTTCGGCAGGGCTTCTTAGACCGGGCGCTTGAACTTAACGACAAACCGACAGGTGTGATCGCGCAGGCCTCTCTCGAAAGGAATCTTATCGCGCGTATCTAATTCATTCTCAAGGCAGTCGGTTTCCCCATCGAGTACAAACCAGTAGCTCGTGAATTCATCAATCAACGTACATTTTTCAAAGCGATGGCACTCATGGGCGTCTGCAAACCCTTTGCCGGACCGGGCGGCATGATCAAGGATACCGAAGACACCGCCAGGCTTAAGGCTATCGAATACCGTTTTGTTCAGGGCTGGACGGCCTCAAACCGTCGCACATTCCCTCACCCGACCAGGGGTTTGGGATTTTGCTTTTATCGCCGTGCGCTCTTTGCTGCTGTTGCAATTTGCATTAAAGCACGCTCGATCAACGCTTGGCCCGGCATATCCGTCGACTTGGCTTGCAACTCAGCAGTCGTCAGCACCTCTAAACCGCGCGCCAATAACCTGGGTGTCCAGCGACCGGCTTGAGATTTGAACTGACCCTTGCGCTTAAAAAATACCGGTGGACGCAATTTCATCATCGCTTGATCAATGGGCCCGCCAGTCCCTTGGACTTGATGCAATCGCATAAGATGGCGCGATGCCGCAGTGATTACAGAAATGGGGCTCGTACCTTCTGCCATCATACGCCCATACACGCGCTGTACTGTCGCTTGATCGCCATTAGCCATGGCATAAACCAAATCATCTAGATCAAAGGCAGCAGTGTCACCGATGCAAGCCATTGCGTCGTCGAGGGTGATCGTCTCGCTGCCGTCGCCGCCTTTGAACAGAACAAGTTTTTCTATCTCGCGGCGACTGAGGGCGCGGTCGCCACCCATGTGTGATACCAACCAGGTTAAAGCATCAGGCTCAGCTGTTAGGCTAGCCTCTTTGAGGCCGTCGCGCACCACTTGCTCCAATGCTCGGGAGTCGTCGGAGTAGCACGGAAGAGCGGCAGCGTTGTCGGTCCCTTCGAAAAGTTTACGCAGCGACGACCGTGGTCCTAAATCGCCACCTACAAAAACCACTAGCGCGTCGCCAATAACATCGTCTAGAAAGCCCTCGACTATTTTACTGATGCCATCGGTCGCATCTCGCACCTTAACGAAACGGCGCCCACCGGTGAGAGCTATAGCCGCGGCTTCATCAGCAAGACGGGCTGGATCAGCTTTCAAAGTCGCAGAATCTAAGTCGGCCAGACGAAAAGGGTCTGCATCGTCTGTTAAAACAAACTTCTTTAGGGCTTCAACCCTCTCCCGCACCAGGCCAGAGTCAGGGCCGTACACCAAGATCGCTTGTGCTTTTGTATCCGGCGACTTGGCGAAGGCGTCTGCGCGACCCGCCTGAACCTTTACCATTCAACCGTTCTCCGCATCGCCGACACTAGAGACTTACCGCGCAGCTTGTTGTTTGGAGGCGCGTTCAAAATAGACTGCGAGACGGGTGCGGATCTCGTCGCTGATTTGCCGGAGCGCCCGACTTTCAGCATCACGCTCCGAGGTGATCGTAGAGTATTGATCATCAAGGATATTATAAGACACCACAACTCGGACCCGGTCGCGGCTGAGGCGTGTGGTCCCATCCCACAGAGTATAATTCGCGGTCAGGATCAAATTGGCACGGGACGTTGTAGAGTCCTTACGCACGCCGAGTTCCTGGGTCTGTGCCGCAAGACGCACCTGCAAGTCATAACGGGACCCGGATAGGCCGCTGGGTCGAAGCTTTTCGGTGAGTTGCTGACGCAGAATCATGCCACGCCGTTCCGCGATAGGCCGGATATCCACTTGTGCGAGACTGGCAGCCACAGAGGGCGAATTAGCCACGCCCTGAGACCCATACATGGGTGTAAAGCCACAGGCCGCAAGACCGATACAAAGACCGAGTGTCACAATTAAACGCATGATCTGTTTGGACCGCACCCACGCGACCCTGTCAAGACCGGGGCCGCCATGTCATAGTTTTAGCCTTGTTTTATCAGCCTGGGGATACCCGCAATGACTCTCGCTGTTCGCCAGTTTACCGGACTTTTGTTCATTTTGGTTTTAGGACTTCTTGCGCCTGTCGCCGTCGCGCAAAACAATCAAGACGTCATGGCCGCGACCGATGACGGTACAGCGGCCAACACCGGGCCACTGCATACGGTGACGATCATCACGCCCGATCTGGCCGCCTTGCGTAAGCTCTACGAAACAGGTCTAGGCCTAACAGTTACCGGACCGCACAACCTTTCAGATGAAACCCGTGCGGCCCAGCAGCGCCTGTGGGGCATACCCGATGATCTGGGATATGAGATCTATCTGTTCCGCCGCCCCGGTGTGGACGGCACCGTGCAAATGCGTGTGTTGGTCACCGAAAGCGCGACACCACATATGCGCAGTGGATGGAACCGGCAACAGATCGGTCCCTATGGCATGGGGTTTCCGACACTTGACGTTTACAAAGCCGACGAAGAGCTACGTGCATTAGGGTTCGAGAGAGCAGTGCCGGAAGTGGAAGTGTTTCAGGTCAGCGCTCCCAACGGCGACACTTATCCTGTGATAGAATCACCGTTCTACGGTCCAGAATATTTACGCATCATCGCCATCGGCCGCGGCGGCGGGCGCCCGCAGGTGGGCAGCTATAACGAAGCCACAGGCCGCGGCGGTCCGGTCTACGCCACTCAAATCGTACCGGATACCGACGCCATGATCGATTTCTTCACCACGGTGCTCGACATGGAAGTGCGCTCCGACCGGATGTGGCGCGAATATGAAATCCCGTTCCGCTTTTCTTTGATTCACGCCAAAGGGTCTCAAACCGGTCATACCCCGCTGGTGGAGTACGAAGACGAACATGAAATTCCCGGTACGGGGGCCGCGTCACGCCCGCCCAATCGCGGCATGGCGATCTGGAGTTATAAAGTGAAAGATCTGAATGGCATTCTCGATAGGGCGAACGCGGCAAACGTACCACTACACGCCTTACCCGAAACTTATTCATCTCCCAGTCTTGGGCAGCATCGTGCAGCGACATTTTTGGCGCCGAATGGATTCATGATCGAAGTGTTTGAAGAGGCAATGTAGCTGGCGGCAGTTTAAAGGTCAGCCGTCTCGCCCAACCCAAGCATCAAGTTGAGGCATTGCACGGCTTGTCCCGATGCGCCCTTGCCAAGATTGTCGAGGAGCGCAACCAGGACGGCCTGTCCCCGGTCTTCATTGCCAAACACGTAGAGCGTCATCTGGTTTGTCCCGTTGAGCCCTTCTGGTCCAAGGTGAGTCATTTCTGACGTCTCTTCGAGAGGCGCGACGGTGACAAACGAGCGGTCGCCGTACCAGGTCGAAAGACAGTCGTGCAGGTCAGACGGACTTGCAGATTTAGATAAAGACCAAAGGTTTAGAGGCACTTGGACCAGCATGCCCTGGCTATACCGGCCTTCCTGAGGAAAGAAGACCGGGTCGCGCTGCAAACCGGCATACTTGCGCATTTCCGGCACATGTTTGTGCTGAAGCGCCAGACCATAAGACCTTAGCGGCGTGGTCACTGGATTTGGCGCACTCGGATCTTCATAGTTTTTAATATTTTGTCGCCCGCCGCCTGAGTATCCGGACACGGCGTTTATGGAAATCGGAGCATCTGCCGGGACGAGTCCTGAAGCGATCAGCGGGTGCAGCAGAGCGACAGCGCCGGTTGGATAGCATCCGGGATTGCTGACCCGCCCCGCCTCTGCAATGCGCGCGGCCTGGTCTTGATCTAGCTCGGGGAAACCATAGACCCAACCATCGGCTGTCCTGTGGGCTGTGCTTGCATCGATGACTTTGACGGTATTGTCATCAATCAACGCGACGGCTTCCCGCGCCGCGGCATCAGGCAAACACAACACAGCAAGATCGCAGCTGTTGAGCGCCTCTTTCCGCGCAGTTGTATCTTTGCGCACATCATCATCCAGATGCAGCAAAGCCACATCGGACCGATTAGTCAGCCGCTCTCTGATTTGCAGGCCCGTTGTGCCTGCCTCACCATCAATGAAAACTGTCGGTGCCATAGTTTTAGAGCCCAGAGGTTTTTCTGTGCGGTGGTCTACGCCCAACCGGCTGACCGGTCAAATTATCACTAGCCGACAACGATATTGACGATCTTCCCGGGGATCACAATGACCTTACGCACCTGCTTGCCGTCCATCTGAGCTTGAGCCGTCGGCAAGGCCAATGCGGCCGTTTCGCATAAGTCTTTGTCGGCGTCAGCTGCAACATCAATGGTACCCCGCATCTTGCCGTTAACCTGCACAGCCAGAGTGACGGTATCCTCAACCAAGAGGTCAGGATCATGGTTGGGCCAAGGTTGATCAGCCAGCAGACCGGACCCACCGAGAGCAGCCCACATTTCCTCTGTGATATGCGGCATTAAGGGGTTGGCAAGGCGGGCCAGCGTTTCAACGGCGAATCGACGGGCCGGGACAGCACCGGTTAGCCCAGCATCCAACTCACCAATGGCGTTAGAAAATTCGCGGATATGCGCCACAGCAGCGTTGTAGCGAAAGGTCTCGAGAGCTTCCGTGACTTGGGCGATGGCTTTGTGAGCGGTCTTAATAATGGCTGCGGCCTCGTCATCAATTTGATCAAGAGCAGGAAGCGGTCCCGCGTCGGATGGTGTGTCTACCACCATCCGCCACAACCGATTCAAGTAACGCCACGCCCCTTCGATTCCAGAATCGGTCCATTCCATGTCCCGCTCTGGTGGGGAATCCGACAACATGAATAGGCGAGCGGCGTCAGCCCCGTAGGTATCAATAATATGAGCTGGGTCGACCGTATTCTTTTTCGATTTCGACATCTTCTCCGACCGACCAATGGTAACAGCCGTGCCATCTTCGCCATGCACCGCATCACCATTGTCGTTGATGGTCACCTGATCCGGCGAAAGCCATGCACCCTCAGCATTCTTATAGGTCTCGTGTCCGACCATGCCTTGTGTGAACAAACCGCCGAAAGGTTCGGCGACATCTAGATAACCACATGTCTTTAAGGCGCGGGTAAAGAAGCGCGCGTACAATAAATGCAGAACCGCGTGCTCGACCCCGCCGATGTATTGATCAACCGGCAGCCAATGATTGGCGGCCGCTTTGTCAAAGCCAATAAATTCATTTTTTGGATCGCAGAACCGCGCGAAATACCACGCGCTTTCGAAGAACGTATCGAAGGTGTCTGTTTCGCGCTCGGCATCTTTGCCGCAACTCGGGCAGGACACGTTTTTCCAGGTTGAGTGGCGCGCCAACGGATTGCCGGGCAGATCAAATGTGACGTCATCGGGCAGCGTCACAGGAAGGTCGGCGTCAGGCACGGGGACCGCACCGCAATCATCACAATGAATGATCGGAACCGGGCAGCCCCAATAGCGTTGTCGCGAGACTCCCCAATCACGCAGACGGTACTGAACAACCCCTTCACCGGCGCCATCTGTTTCTATCTTTTCAATAGCGGCGCGCTTTGCTTCATCAACGGTCATGCCGTTCATAAATTCTGATTTGACGGCAACGCCGTCACCCGTGAACGCGTCGTTGCTGGCTTCAAGTTCGGTTATGAAGGATTCTGTATCAGCATCCTTGGGTGCAACAACGCATAGAACAGGTAGGCCGTACTTGCGCGCAAAATCCATATCCCGTTGATCGTGCGCCGGACAGCCGAAGATAGCGCCCGTGCCGTAATCCATCAGGACGAAATTGGCTACGTAGACAGGCACTTCCCGATCTGGGTCAAAGGGATGCTGCGCAGTTAGGCCGGTATCGAGGCCCTGTTTCTCCGCCTTTTCGATGGCTTCCTCAGAAGTCCCCAGCCTGTTGCAATCGGCAATAAATGAAGCCAGCGCAGCGTTGGATTCAGCCAGCTGCGCAGCCAGCGGATGATTGGGAGAAATAGCGCAAAAAGAAGCACCGAATAAGGTGTCGGGCCGGGTGGTGAAAACTTCAAGCTTCTCGGGCAACTCGACGCCATCAGGCTGAATTACAGACCACTGCAGACGCGCCCCTTCAGACCGGCCGATCCAGTTATGCTGCATCAAACGGACTTTATCGGGCCATCGTTCTAAGGTTTCGATACCCGCCAAAAGGTCTTCTGCGTAGTCCGTAATTTTTAGGAACCACTGGTTCAGTTTGCGGCGTTCCACCGGAACACCAGAACGCCACCCTTTCCCGTCAACGACTTGCTCGTTGGCCAACACGGTGTTTTCTACCGGGTCCCAATTGACCCAAGACTCTTTTCTGTATGCCAAGCCCGCTTTGATAAAGTCCAAGAACATCTTTTGCTCGTGGCGATAGTACTCGGGCTCGCAGGTTGAGATTTCCCTTCTCCAGTCCAAAGACAAGCCTAGAGGACCAAACTGCTCACGCATGTCAGTAATATTTTCTCGGGTCCAAGTGCCCGGGTGCACACCGCGCTCGAGCGCAGCATTCTCCGCGGGCAGCCCGAATGAATCCCACCCCATCGGATGAAGAACGTCGCAGCCTTGAGCTTTTCTGAACCGAGCGACAACATCGCCCAATGTATAGTTGCGCACATGACCCATATGCAGCCGCCCCGACGGATAGGGGAACATTTCTAAGACATAGTACTTAGGTTTAGACCCATCACCGGTCGGCACAAAACAGTCGGCGTCAGCCCATGCTTTTTGCCACTTGGGTTCTACCTCTTTGAAATTGTAACGGGCATCAGACATAGAAGGAGCGTCTTAAAAAAGGAACGGGTGATGACGGGCAGCGTGCCGAGGTGCGCGTGGTGCGCTTAACCCTCTTCTGCAACAGCTTGCATACGAAGTTGCCGTGCGCGGGTGAGCACAGCTTCTTCGAACTCACCGGGAACGTCGGCACCGACCGGCGCATCATTCCAGCGGCCCGTCCCATCATCTTGTTGCCGAAAGACCGAAACTTTCAGACCATCAGCGCGTAAAGAGCGACCAAGGATATACATGTTGACTTTGAATCGTTCACCCGGAGTTTCGGGAGGCGCATACCAATCCGTGATGATCACACCGCCAAACGGGTCAGCGGAAGCCAGCGGCATAAAAGAAATTGTGTCGAGGGAGGCGCGCCATAGAAAAGCGTTCACCGCCACAGCACCTTCCGTGCCCTGTGAATCTGAGTCTCCAAACAGCATAATACCCAAACCGGATTCCGGAGGAGCATCTGAGCGAAATTCCGGCGAGGTCCTAAAGGTAGACCCATCATTGTCATCGCTGGAGCACGCCGATACGGCCAGGGCCAAAACACAGGCCGCACTCACCCTAAACAAAGTGGCGAGAAAAGACGAAAACGCCATGCCGTTGATCTCCTAAGTGAACCGGCTGATGGGCCGGTTTAAGCTGAATGAGCAAAGATGCTCTCAAGAACCGCGCTTTATAGCCAATCTCAGGCACTGGCCACAATGGCAAGAACCAGCCCTGTTCAGCATAAAACTACCCTATCGAATACCAGCGCTGAGATGGATCGTCTACAGCGTTGCAAACTGAGAATAACCCAGGGCTCCAGGGACTGGGGTGATAAATGACGCCCAGAATGAAAAGTCTAGGAAATCATATTGCACTGTCTCAGATATGACCTATTTTTCCCCTTCACCTGAAATACCGCCTTTTTGTTACGGAGCAACGACCAAATGGGATTCCGAGTTCGCCGCGGCCAGATTGGCACTTTAGGAATTGGGCTTGCATTTCTTCTTGCCCACCCGGGTTTGGCAGCAGAGCAAATCAGGCTCTCCTTGGGCGGAAAGATGGAGCAGTACTTCTTCCTCATGGATGCAGATGAACTTCCCGGTGAGTCCTTAAACTCATCTGGGGCACTATCTGACGTTGAAGTCTATTTCTCAGGCAAAACCGTGCTGGACAACGGCATAGAGATTTCCGCGAAGATTGAAATGGAAGCGGAGAACAAGAACAGCGGCGAAGTTGATGAACAATACATCGACGTTAAAACTGCGTTTGGTCGTCTCCGTGTTGGAGAATCAGAGGGCTTCAATCACAACTTCAGCTACGAAACGCCCTACGTCGCTTACGAAGATGATGAGATTGTCGGCCGGGTGGTGCCAAGGCGGACGTCGATTGGTGTTAAAGAGATTATGACTTTCGAACGCTTCACCGGTGACGCGTTTCAAATAGGATATGAGTCACCCACCATTTCTGGATTTACGGTCGGGGCAAACTACTTCCCGACAACCACGCAAGGCGAAGACGGGTTTTTCGACAAACGCTCAATCGACAACAATGCTTGGGAAGTCAGCGGTGCCTGGGAAGGCCGCGTGCGTGGCGGGAGGGTCGGTTTTGTCGGTGGATACTTTGACAGTCAATCCCGTGCTGGTGGCAATGATGGTGAGACCGCATGGAACGTCAGTACCCAAGCAGAGATCGGCGGCTTCACGGTAGGCGGAAGTTATATCAACTCTACGCCGGACGATGATCTCAATTCATCCACCTTTGGGATCGCGACAACCTATGAAATCGGCCCTTGGGGTGTTGGCGCGTCCTATTTTCGGGTCCGCGCAGACGCCATTCCAAACGCAATCGTTAAAGACAAAATTGATCAGGGCAAGTTAGAAGCCTCTTATGTTCTGGTGCGCGGTGTTAAACTTGGCATGACGGGGTTTTGGGTTGGCCAAGAACCAGCTGGCGGGCCTGAGTTCAATGATATGGGTTTAATCAGCTCCGCTGTCTTACGTTTCTAGGTTCTTAACAATAGGCCGAGGGAGAGCCTAATAGGCCGATGCCCAGTCAAGACGATCATCTAAAACCCTATCTCTGTGATTGGCTCGCAAACCAAGCCGAAGCAGCCCCAGATGCGCTTGCGCTCTTCGACTTGGCGACCGGGCGCAAAACCACATACAGCGATATGTACGGCCGGTCGCGGCACATCGCCGCCCTGATGGTCAATCAGTTCAGCGTTGATCCAGGTGATCGTGTCATGGTCGTCGCTTACAACTCGACGGACCTATACGAAATACTGTTCGCGTGTTGGCGTATCGGAGCCATTTATATGCCGGTCAATTGGCGCCTGGCCGCGCCTGAGATCGTGGCCATTGTTGATGATGCCACACCAACCATGTTGATCGCGGATCGTGCTTTTGAGAATTCGGTTGGTGGTTTGGATTTACCCGTGTTGTGGCGCACCGAGACAGACGAGAACCCTTACGAAGCGGCGATTGTTGCGACAGACCCATGGGATAGCTTCGTTGAACCGGATCTCGATGCAACCACCAACCTGCTTTACACATCAGGGACGACGGGGCGACCCAAAGGCGTGATCAGTACATGGCGCATGCAAGCCATGGCCGTCGATCAAGCGGCGCATGTCATTCTAGGTAGCGCGACACGCACACTAACTGCCGCGCCAATGTTTCACACCGCCGGTCTAAATTCTTTTGCGCTTCCGTTGTTCTATTACGGTGGCACAGTTCACATCATGAGGCATTGGGATGCCCCCGCGGCTTTGTCCTATTTATCTGATCCTGAACTGGGTATCACACACACGCTCGGTGTTCCTGTTCAGTTTCAAATGATGACGCAGTGCGACGGCTTTGCTTCAGCAACTTTTCCAACGGTTCAACGGGCCGGTGTCGGGGGCGCTCCAGTGACAGAAGAGTTGTTAACGCAGTACCAGGAGAAAGGCCTGATGTTGTGCAATTCCTATGGCATGACCGAAGTCTTTGGTATCGCCACACTCCCCCCGGAACAAGGCCAGAAAAAACTGGGGTGTGTAGGATGGCCGGTGGTCGGAACGGATATTCGTATTACTGACGATGATGATAAGCCATTGCCAAGTAACGTGGTCGGTGAGATTCAAATTCAAAGTAAGGGTGTTACGCCAGGATACTGGCAGGCCCCTGAATTGACAGCCTCCACCCACTCGGCCGATGGCTGGTTTAGAACCGGAGACATGGGACGCCTTGACGATGAGGGCGCTCTATATGTGGTCGATCGCAAGAAGGATATGTTTATCTCAGGGGGAGAAAACGTTTATCCAGCCGAAGTCGAGAATGTCCTCGCTCAGTTTCCTGAAATAGCAGAAGCAGCAGTGATCGGCGTGGCAGATGATCAATGGGGTGAAGTGGGTCACGCTGTTATAGTGCTCAAAGACTCTCACCCTCTCGAAAAAACAAACGTGCGCGAACGTTGCGCTGAGCATCTCGCACGATACAAAGTGCCGAAACACGTATCCTTTGCTAGGAGCCTACCGCGCAGCGCCCAAGGCAAAGTTCAGAAAAAAGAACTGAAAGATACCTATGCCTGATAACGCCGTTGCCCCCGCAAGCGTCGCTGAGAAAATCGCAGACATTAAGGAACGCCTCGCTGTTCCAGCATTCGCTGCACCCATGTTTTTGGTGTCCGGTCCAGACTTGGTGATCGCCGCGTGCAAAGCAGGGGTCATAGGGGCTTTTCCAACTATGAACGCCCGGCCGATTTCAGCCCTGGAAGAATGGTTTGAAAGAATCACCAAAGAGCTCGCAGACGCGGAAAGCGCCAATCCGGGAACGACAGCGCCGTGGGCGGCGAATATCATTTGTCACTCCACGTCAAAGCGCTTCGACGAAGATTTCGCTCTGCTACAACAATATAAGCCTGAAATTGTTATCACCGCTCTTGGCTCGCCTAAGCGAGTGATCAAAGAAGTGCACGACTATGGTGGGCTGGTCTTTGCGGACGTAAATTCCGTGACTTACGCCAAAAAAGCTGTGGGTGCTGGCGCCGACGGCCTCGTGTTGGTGTCCGCTGGTGCGGGGGGGCATACAGGTTTTGTCACTGGCTTTGCCTTTGTACCGGCGATCCGCTCTTTCTTTGATGGTCCCATCATTCTTGGAGGTGGCATTGTTGATGGCGCTGGTATTCGCGCGGCTGAAGTGTTAGGGGCGGACTTCGGGTATCTCGGCACCCGGTTTATCGCAACTGAAGAAAGTGTGGCCCCGGAGAGCTATCGCGACATGCTGGTCAACGCGACCGAAGAAGACATCATTCAGAGCGCACACTTTACGGGCGTGCCAGCAAACTACCTAAAGACCTCAATCATCGCGGCCGGCCTTGACCCGGACACCCTCAAACCACGTAAAGACAAAAGCTTCGACAGTCGGCATGACGGTCCTGAGAACAACAAAGCGTGGAAAGATATTTGGTCAGCGGGACAGGGCGTCCGTGCCGTAGATAAAGTGCAGCCCGTTTCGGCATTGGTGAAACAGCTCAAGGCTGAGTACGACATAGCCCGAGCTATGCCGTGATAGAAAAACCCCCGCCCATTAAAGCCCGCGACCTCCTTTGCGGTGAGGCTATTGGTTATGACGAAGACACGGGCTTAAGCAAAGTGCGGTACGTGCCAGGCGAAAACTTAATGAACCCAGCGGGTACGGTCCTCGGTGGATACCTATCGGCTATGTTGGACGATGTAGCAGGGTTAGCCACTTGGTATGCCGGGGGTAAACGCATGTTCGCCACTGCACAAATGTCGACATCCTTCTTACGCGGCGCAAAGCTGGGGGAGCCTTTGATCGGAGAGTCGACAGTGACCGGTCAAGGTAAACGCCAAGCCTTTGCAGAAGCGACTGTATATCGTGAATCCGATGGTAGAGTTGTTGCTAAGGCCACTTTGGTACAAACCTTTCTAGACTGAATTTTTCTTGGAGACTGAGGAGAACCCGTATGCGACCGACTATTCAATCTCTTATGACCGCCGCAGTCATTATCCTCTTGAACATAACTCCTCTGCGGGCAGAGACCATTGCCGTCATCGGCACAGGAATGATGGGCAGTTCTATGGGCGTGCGACTAGCAGAGCTTGGTCACACTGTGGTGTACGGGTCGCGCTCGCCAAACAATGAACGGGTGCAGGCCCTGGTCAAACGCTCGGGCCCAAACGCGAGCGTGGTAACGCAACCAGAAGCCGCTAATTTGGCTGAGATTGTTGTACTCGCCGTACCACGTGCTGCCGCTGAGGATGTGGTCTCTCAACTCAAACCCGGTCTGAGCGACAAACTCGTTCTGGATCTTGGAAATTCAGTCAAGAGCGGTCCTGATGGTTTGCCGCTATACATCGACGGCCCGTCTATGGGGGAAAGAGTTCAGGAGATGTTACCCACCTCCCGAGTTGTTAAGGCCTTTAACACCGTTGGTTTCCACGTTGTGGCGAACCCAGAACGTGCCGGTGGGCGCGTGAGCGTGCCAGTTGCGGGAAATGATGAAGAAGCGAAGTCGTGGGTGATGAATCTGGTTAGAGATTTCGGATTTGATGCCATTGATGTGGGACCAATCCGAATCTCACGTGTCTTAGAAGGTATGTCAGCAATGTATCGTGTGCCTCATTTCGCCGATCGAAAAGAGGACACATTCGAGTTTTACCTGCGACGGGTGGCGGAACCGCCCCTTGAGGAAACGCAGTCAATACGCGGCAAGTAAGACGATTACTCTGAGTTACCCCGGAACGTCGAACCCTGCATCGCGGATCGCTTGTTCGATCTGACCCTGGATGATAATTGCTGGGTCAAATTCCACTTCTACATTGGCCCCCTCCAGCGAGGCGGTTGCTGTAGTGATGCCGTCACGCGCACCTAGCGCCTTCTCAACACTGGACGTGCACCCGCCGCAGTTTATGCCTTCAACAGGAATAAGTATCTTTTCCATGTGGGTCGCTCGTTAAGAAATAGTCGGTGGCCTTAGTCTAGAACCGGTCGCCAGCGACGCAACAACAAAGCATTGGTCACCACACTGACACTCGACGCAGCCATCGCCGCCCCGGCGATCGCCGGACTTAAGTAACCGAGGGCAGCCAGGGGTATGCCGATAATGTTGTAAATGAAGGCCCAAAACAAATTTTGTTGAATTTTGCGCCACGTTGCACGGCTGATTCCGAATGCACCAGCGACCAGTCGTGGGTCAGGCCGCATCAAAGTAATCGCTGCCGTTTCCATGGCAACGTCCGTGCCCGTGCCCATGGCGACACCGACGTCAGCAGCGGCCAACGCTGGTGCATCGTTTATTCCATCGCCGACCATGGCGACAACATGATTGTCGACATGCAAGGCCGAAACCTCTGCAGCTTTGTCATCGGGACGGACACCACCGCGAGCATTTTCAATGCCAACGGTTTTCGCCACAGCTGCCGCAACAGAGGGTGCATCACCTGATAACAAATGAGATGAAATACCCAGTCGTTTTAGGGCCCTCACCGCGGTCTTGGCTTCGTCCCGCACCGGATCCGCCAACGCGAATAGAGCAGCTAAGGAACCGTCGACAGACATCCAGATGACTGTGCGGGCGTCTTGTTCCCACTCGTCCGCCGAGGCCGTGCCGGACGACGTATTTACCTCTAACTCAGCTATGAAGTCCTGATTGCCAATACAAACATTTCGCCCGGTCACCACACCAGAAATACCCTGGCCAGTGACGCTTTGAAATTCGGTAACCGGTGACAAAGTGACGCTCTCTTGCTCAGCCAAAGAAAGGATGGCCCTCGCTAAGGGGTGTTCGCTAGCACTTTGCGCAGAAGCTGCGAGAGCGAGAACACCGAGCTTTTCTCCCTGGACAATATGGTAGTCTACAACGGCGGGGTGCCCTTCTGTCAAAGTGCCAGTCTTATCAAAGATCACCGTATCAACACGATGGGCGCGTTCTAAGGCTTCAACATCTTTAATGAGAATGCCTGCGCGAGCAGCTGCACCAGTACCAGTCACTATCGCCGTTGGGGTTGCCAGCCCAAGAGCACACGGACAGGCAATCACTAGAACAGAAACCGCGGCAATCAGAGCTTGTTCAAAGGTCTCTCCCGATACAAACCAGCCAACAAAGGTGATGGTGGCGATAGCGATAACAACAGGCACAAACACCGCAGCCACTTTGTCGACCAGACGTTGCACGGGAGCTTGGCCACTCTGGGCGTTCTCAACCAACTTGATGATTCGGGCGAGCGTAGAGTCAGCACCGACCCGAGTTGCTCGGATTGTCAGAAGACCCGTGCCATTAATGGCACCGCCGGTCACGACATCACCAACACCTTTCTCAACTGGAAAACTTTCTCCAGTTAACAAAGACTCATCCACCGCCGACGCACCCTCTTCGACATCACCATCGACTGGAATTTTTTCACCTGGGCGTACAATAACTATGTCCCCTTCGACAACTTGATCGACAGGCACATCGATAACGTCGCCGTTGCGACGAATACGGGCTACATCTGGCCTCAACGTCATGAGGGCGCGTATCGCCGCTGTAGTGCCGCGTTTGGCCCGCGCCTCTAAAACTTTACCAAAGAGGACCAACGTAATGATAACCGCTGAGGCTTCAAAATAGAGTTGACCCGTCGCGGCGTTTCCCAATGTGGCAAGGAGGTACAGACTGTATCCAAATGCGGCTGTCGTTCCCATGACGACAAGCACATCCATATTGCCTGACCCAACACGTAGAACGTTCCATGCGCCGCGATAAAACCTGGCGCCGGCAAAAATTTGAACCGGCAACGCAAGCGCAAACTCAGTCCATGGAGAAAGATGAACACCCGCTCCCGTGAAATGGGCGCCCATTTGCGCCGCCAAAGGGACCGTTAAGATCAGAGAGGCAGCAAGTGTCAGGTAGTCTTTACGTAACGCGGTTTGTTTTTTGTCTTCGAGATCCGAACCGTCGTCATCTGAAATTTTACGCGCTGAAAATCCAGCTTTTGAAATAGCAGCGGCGAGCTCGTCAAAAGACACTGCTCCTCTAGGTGAAGTGACCGTCGCTCGTTCGATGGCAAAATTGACAGAAGCCGAAGAAACTCCCGGCACCCGAGATAACACTTTTTCAGATCGGATCGCGCACGCGGCACAGGTCATGCCGTCCAGCACAAAAACAAACTCATCGTCGGGAACATAAAATCCGGCGAGTTGCACGGCATCAGCGAGATCAATCGGAGCGACCTGAACTGGATCGACCTCAACGTCGGCTTGCTCCAAAACAAAGTTGACGGAGGCCGATTGAATTCCCTCAACCCTCAACAACGCTTTTTCCAGGCGGGTTGCACAAGCTGCGCAAGTCATGCCTTCAATGGGGACACGGACGGTCTCTAAAATTGGTGCGGGCAAGTTGGTGACGGACATGGCGAGTATATGAGGGTTCCAGAAGGTGGAAGGTCAAGGGATCGGCTATTGATCTGAGCGAATAGGATCCACGGGCTAGAGATAATCCGCGTCAGCCCATATCCGTTGAGCAATGGCGCCGCTGAGGCAGCTTGATCACGTCCAGCCATGTTCAGACGAGTGTCCGTTTGGCCTTGAGCAAACGGTTTTAGTTCCAGTCAGTCTCGCCATGCCGCAAGAAAATAAACGGCACAGGAGGCAATGCCGCAATCATATCTTGATAGGCCATAAATCGGTATTTAGGTGTATATCAAAGTATTTAAGTGAATAAATACAGATAATTATAGGTTATATTATTAGAGGTCTTTTGATCCGCCGCTGCCCGTATCGTCTTGGCTAGGGTCCGGTCGGAGACCAGAAGCCGGTGCGTCTTCCCTGTGATCAGGCTTAAAAGCCCCGCTACGTTTGGCTAGGACTTCTTCGATATCGAGTACATTAGGATCTCGATCTGGAGTCAGCGGGCGTGCGACTTTGGACCGCATCAAACGGCTGACAATATCGTCAAGCTGCTCGAGGTCTGTATAGGACAGGGACAGCGTTCCGCCTTGGCCATCAAAAGAGATGGCTACCTTAAGACCAAGGGCCCCTTCGAGCCTAGCCTCAAGATCGCGGGTATCAGCGTCTTTAGCTGGAGCTGCAATGTTCACCTTCGCAGTTCGAGGTCGGCCCGCTTTGCCATGCTTTTTCACTAGTTTTTCGACCTGGCGCACAGACAGACCCTTAGCCACGACTTGTTTTGCCAAAGCACCGGCATCAGCGACACCAATGAGTGCGCGGGCATGGCCCATGGTAAGGGACCCCTGGATTAAAAGGTGTTTCACGCTCTCTGGCAAAGTCAAAAGGCGGATTATGTTAGCAACATGCGCGCGGCTTTTACCCAGAACCTCAGCCAATGCTTCTTGCGTATGACCAAATTCATCGGACAAACGTTGATAACCCTCGGCCTCTTCCATGGGGTTCAAATCTGCGCGCTGTAAATTCTCCACCAAAGCTACTTCAAGTACTTCGGTATCTGTAAAATCTTTAATGATTACAGGTACTTGGTGAACTTTTGCTCGTTGAGCGGCCCGCCAGCGGCGCTCCCCAGCGATTATCTCATAAGTGCCGTCAGGGGCTGCGCGGACCAGAAGGGGCTGTAACACCCCCTTGTCTCGGATGGACTCGGCCAATTCAGAAATCTGCTCATCGTCAAAAACGCGGCGAGGCTGAAACCGTGATGGTGCCATTTGCTCGACTGGGAGTTCAGTTAGGCCTTTAGCGATCTTTTGACGGCCAGTCTCAGGTGCTGGTGGCTCATCAGAGGGCGGGTCTTTGGCCAAAACCGGGGCAACCTCAGCTTCTTCACCGAATAGCGCATCGAGTCCCCGACCGAGGCTTTGGCGTGGCTTATTGGAACTCATGCGGCTATCGGAGCCAAAAGGGTTTGTTCGCGTTTAAGAACTTCGCCAGCTAGATTGAGATAGGCCTGCGCGCCCTTAGACTTAAAATCGTATAGAAGAACGGGCTTGCCGTGGGACGGAGCTTCTGAAACACGCACGTTTCTGGGAATGACCGTGGAATAGACCTTATCGCCAAAAAAAGCGCGGACGTCAGATTCAACCATGTCGGACAGGTTGTTTCGCTTGTCGACCATAGTCAGAACGATACCTTGAATCTCAAGCGTGGGGTTAAGCGATTTTTTTACACGCTCAATGGTCTTAACCAACTGGCTGACCCCTTCTAGGGCCAGAAATTCCACTTGTAGCGGCACCAGAACCGCGTGTGCAGCGACCCAGGCATTCAGGGTCAGCAGCCCGAGAGATGGCGGACAATCAATGAGAACATAATCATACGACAAAGCAGCGCCAGAAACGGCAGAAATCAGTCGTTTTTCGCGGTTTTTCACCTCTACCAGCTCAAGTTCAGCTCCAGCCAAGTCAACTCCAGACGGCGCAATACTGAGGTTCGGCACAGTGGTTGCAACGGCGGCTTCATCGAGCTCAGCATCACCCATCAGCACATGATAGATGTTGGTGACACGGTCTTTAGCAGGGATGCCCAGGCTCGTGGAAGCATTACCCTGGGGATCAAGATCGACGATCAAGACACGCTTATCAACAGCAGCAAGGGCCGTAGCCAGATTGACCGCCGTAGTGGTCTTGCCAACGCCGCCCTTCTGGTTGGAAATAGCAAGGACGCGCGGCGAAGCGCCCGGGTCAGACCGATGGGCTTGAGGGGGAATGGATTCGATCGGACTGGACACTGGACACCTCACGCACGCTCAACACACTACCTCGCGGATCGGTACTGCTAGATTGCCGATCCACCTTCATATTCCATATTTTGTGTGCTTTGGTCAATTCATCCCCTACATGTTGACCCTTCAGATAATAATGTAGTGTGTGCGGGCCCGTGAAAGGCTGGGCGTAGGAGAGCAATTTATCCAATGGTGCCAATGCTCTGGCGGTAATCACATCAGCTGTGAAGGGCTCCAGCGCCTCAATTCTGCGATTGTGAATTTTTACGGAAACACCCGCTGCGTCAGCGGCTGCGCGCAGAAAAGATGCTTTTTTACCTGTCGATTCGATAAGGTGGACCTCGGGAACACCCATGATCGCCAGAACCAAACCAGGAAATCCAGCCCCCGAACCCAGATCGACCAACACAGATGCGTCTCTCGGAAGAAACTGATAAAGCTGGGCAGAGTCCAATACGTGGCGGTGCCAGACATCCTCGATAGTGGATCGTGCCACTAGGTTCACCCGACTATTCCAGTCGATCAGGGTGTCCACATAAGCTTTAAGGCCGATCAATGTTTCACGTGAAACACCTGTGGCGGTCTGAAAATCATCTGCGGTGAAAACCGATTGTTTCACGTGAAACAGTCCTGGCTGAACATTCGGCGATTAAACGGTCTGGATTAGAATGGCGCCGACGCCGGCCAACGCTATTCCACCTACCATATCCAAAACGCGTTGATTGAACGACAAAATCTCGCGGACCCGGGCGCCGGCCAGGAACACTGACACCGTGGTGAACCACAGCACAGTCAAACAAGGCATGCCTGCGACAGCCAACACAACGCTTTGTCTGTCACTTGCACTATCGCTGAGAACGGTGGTCAATCCAACCAACACAATAGCCGCTTTAGGATTGGCAATATTCATGATTAGCCCCAATAGGAGTGGTGCTCGCCCATTATCTAGCGGCTCTGTCCGACTCACCTGCTCGCGGCCACGAATAGAGGAGGATATTCCTCGGGCGCCCATGTAGATCAAAGCGCCTCCTGCGAGCAGCCTCACTCCCTGCCAAACATCTGGAACAGCCTCAATTACTTCAGCCAATCCCAAAGCCGCGGCGAATACCCAAAGACCAACCCCGATTCCAATTCCAATAGAAGAAAGAATGGCAGTCTTTCTGCCGTGATTTAAAGAAAGAGCCGTGATCAGAAATAAATCTGGGCCTGGGCTTATCAAGCCAACAATAAATGCAGCATAAACGGCCAGAAGTACTGACGTATCAATCACGTGAGAAGTGTCAATTCGAACACGATACTTCGTTTTAGCTGGCTTGGGCCTGGGATGCCGGCGGCTTGCGCACGTGACGCAACAACGCTGTTAAACCCGCTGGGGTTATACCTGGGATGCGGGCCGCAGCACCAAGAGTCGCGGGACGTGCTGTCGAGAGCTTTTGCCGAACCTCGTTGGATAGCCCTCCGATTTCGGCATAATCTAAAGATTCTGGGAGAGATAAGGCTTCGTCCTTACGAAAAGCGCGAATGTCAGCCTCTTGGCGCTCCATATACCCTGCGTATCGTCCTTCTATTTCCAGCTGTTCTCGCACGTCAGGCCGCACCCCTTCCAACTCTGGCCAAAGATCTTGGAGCTGCAACCAGCCTATATCTGGGTATGACAACAGATCGAAACCTGAGCGCCGGACACCGTCTTGATTGATCTTGTATCCTCGAGCCGCAAGAGATGTGGGAGTGGCCACTAAGCTTTGAAGATGGCATCGCGCTTGGGTCAAAGCGCTCTTCTTCTCAGTGAAAGCGGTTGCGCGGTCGGCACTGACACACCCTGCTTCAATGCCTTTTTCCGTCAGCCTCAAGTCCGCATTATCGGCTCGAAGTTTCAGGCGATACTCAGCCCGAGACGTGAACATTCTATAGGGCTCGACGGTTCCGCGGGTGGTCAGGTCGTCGACCATGACGCCCATATATCCTTCGGCCCGATCGACTGTAAACGGGTCAGATCCAGCAACTGCACGCGCTGCATTCAGGCCTGCAAGTAAGCCCTGCGCACCTGCTTCTTCATAGCCAGTGGTGCCATTAATCTGACCTGCAAAATACAACCCTTCAACCTTGCGGGTCTCAAGGGTTGCTCGCAGTTCCCGCGGGTCCACAAAGTCGTACTCGATGGCATATCCAGCCTGCAACATCTCGGCCTGTTCAAGGCCCGGGATGGTCTTAAGCATGGCGAGCTGTACGTCCTCAGGCAGACTGGTCGAGATGCCGTTGGGATAGACCGTGTCGTCGTCCAGGCCTTCAGGCTCAAGAAAGATTTGGTGGCCCTCACGTTCTGCAAAACGCACAACTTTGTCTTCGATTGAGGGACAATACCGGGGACCTACACTTTCAATCTGGCCGTTGTACATCGGTGCCCTATCTTTGTTCTCGAGTATAAGGTCATGAGTTTCTGGCGTGGTTGATGTGATGTGGCAGTCAATTTGAGGTGTGGTGATTTTATCCGTCATGAAGGAGAACGGTATAGGCGGGGCGTCCCCAGGCTGCTCAGTGAGACGGTCGTAAGCAATAGTCTTGCCGTTGAGCCGGGGCGGCGTTCCTGTTTTCAGCCGATCCAAAGAAAAATCTAATCTTTTCAATGTCTTAGAGAGGCCATAGGCAGCCTTTTCCCCAATCCGGCCGGCCGGAATTCGGTCTTCGCCGCGGTGAATAACGCCGCTTAAAAAGGTTCCTGTAGTCAGGACAACAGCCCCACACGAAATACGTTCGCCGTCGCCGGTGATGACTGCAGAAATGCGTTGGCCTTTGGAATCAATCTCAAGGTCCTCAGCCGCTCCGGCACGTATCGTCAGGTTGTCCTGTTCCCCCAGCAGCGCCTGAACCGCTTTTCGATATAGTTTGCGATCAGCCTGGGCGCGGGGACCACGCACAGCCGGTCCCTTAGACAGGTTCAACATTCGGAATTGAATTCCTCCAGCATCGATGGCCCGGCCCATGATTCCGTCTAGGGCGTCGATTTCCCGCACGAGATGGCCTTTGGCCAACCCACCTATGGCCGGATTGCAGGACATCTCACCAATTGTCTCTACGTTATGGGTCAGCAGTAACGTGTCCGCACCAAGGCGCGCGGCGGCGGCGGCGGCTTCGGTGCCAGCGTGACCACCACCAACGACAATCACATCATAGGACAATGAGGTGTCCGAAAACATAAGGCGCGTAAACTCCCGGAAATTCGCGCCCTGTATAACGAACTATTATTCAGTCGTCACCGGTTCGAAGTTCTATTGAGTTGGGTCGCCAGGATCGAGTTTCATGGCATTTGGCAAAAGCACCAACGACACTGCACATAACACGACTATGGCGACAGCCAGCGCACCCGCACCATCGATCAGATACGGTGCAACGAGTTGAGTGCCAATGGCCGACATGCCCATAGCTGTAAACATCATCAAGCCACCGGCAGACCCCGTATGCTTACCGCAAAATGTCATGGCCCGCGCGAACCCAGGACCACCCCGAAAGCCGAGTCCAATAGCCATAGGCAGCATTGTTAAAGTAAAGCTCACAGGACCAAGCCATTCGGTCTTGAGAACAACAACTGCCAAAAACGCGATGCCGCTAATCACTTGAAATACCGCGCCGGTCACGATCACCCGATCAATACCAAATCGATCCGTCAACCTCCCGGCGAGGTTAGCCACGATCACAAAAGCCAAGATCAATGTCGCCTGCATGGCCACAAAAGCTGTGGTGGTATGACCGAGATGAGTCACCAGCAAGTAGGGCGACGCCATGATGAAAATAATCAGTCCGGTAAAGGCGAGAGCATGACTTACTTGATATCCCATGAAACGACGGGCTCTTAAGAGTCGCCAGTACCTCACAGACGCGTTTGGTCGATCCGCATCCGGCGCTGGGGCTGCGGGCAAGGTTAGGCGTTGAAAGGCAAGAATGGTGAGCAACGCAATGATGGTCATAAACCAAAACGTTGATGACCAACCAAACAAAGAGATCAACCACGCACCAAGCACTGGAGCCACGGCTGGCAGTGCGGCCTCCATGGAAGACACAATGGATGTAAGACGCACAACCACACGATCGTCACCGGCCTCTCTTAAGAGCGCTGGAGCCAAGGCCGTTCCGGCACTTGCTGCAAAACCTTGAACAGCTCGCAACAGAATAAGTGTGTCCATGGACTCAGCCAGCGCACAGGCCGCTGAGGCTGCTGAAAACGCCGCGAGCGACCAAGTCAGAATCAGGCCGCGGTTATACAGATCCGCCATGGCGCCAAACACCAATTGCCCGATGGCAAAAGTCGCGAAGAAAACAGCCAGCGTGTATTGCGCACCGACAGCATCACCATTGAGAACTTCAGGCAATATGGGAATCGCGGGCAAATACAAATCCGTCGCCAACATAGAGCTGGCGGCCGCAAGAAACACAGGCAGGGCCAAAAGAAAAATTGCGCGTGTCATAGATTTGCCTCGGCCCATTCGTCCGGGCAATAAGAAGAAAGCGCCGCGTTGATATCAGGCGCCTGCGTGTGCAGCAAGACAGCGCACCGGTTTACTTACCGATACAAAAGTCCCCGAAGACAACATCAAGCAGGTCTTCAACATCGACATGCCCGGTCAATCGCCCAAGCGCCCGAACCGCTAAACGCAAATCCTCCGCCGCAAGTTCTGGCAAATTCGCTGACCGCGCCCGAGCCATTGCATTTTGGCATTCCGCCAGCGCATGGCGATGACGGGCACGGGTGATCGGCGCCTCAGTCCCCCCGTCACACAACTCGGCGACCTTTCGAGTCAAAGAGGAGATCAGCATATCGACGCCAAAGCCCTCTTTAACCGACACGAAATGGGTCGCACGCCATTCATCATCGACGTCATGCTCAAATTCACGGGCTTGATCCAAAAGGTCAGATTTATTGACGACAACCAGCGTAGAGTCGTTGATCAATTCTATCGTCGCTGGGTCGCGGTCTGGGTAAACCGCACCATCGAACAGGGCGACAATCAGGTCAGCATTTTCTGCTCGGTCTCTTGCGCGACGGACACCCTCATTTTCGATCGTATCCGGTGCATTTCGCAGACCCGCAGTGTCAGAAACCAGAGCCGGATAACCGCCTAGGTCGAGATGAACATCTATGACATCGCGCGTCGTTCCCGCTGTTTCTGACACAATTGCAGCATCTCGTTGCGCCAGCAAATTAAGCAAACTCGACTTACCCGCGTTTGGCGGACCAATAATTGCAACATGAACACCATTGCGCAGACGTTCTCCACGCTCATCATCTGCCATGTGATTGCTTAGTTCTATCTCCAGGGCCTCTACAGCACCCCACAATGCCCGCGCCGTATCATCGGGTAGATCTTCATCGGGAAAATCAATAACGGCCTCTAAGTGAGCCAGAGCCCTGACCAATCGCTCACGCCAGTCGTCATACTTGGTTTTTAAGGCGCCCCCCATTTGCCGAAGCGCTTGACGGGCCTGGGCACGGGTATCCGCTTCTACCAGATCAGCAAGAGCTTCGGCCTGGGTGAGGTCCAGTTTGCCGGCATCAAAAGCGCGACGTGTAAATTCCCCTGGCTCCGCAGGCCGCAAGCCACCGACGCCATTAAGCGCCGACAACACACTCTCGATCACTGCGGGACCACCATGAATATGCAATTCAGCCACTTCCTCGCCTGTAAAACTGTTGGGCGTTTCAAACCAGGCCACCAAAGCATCATCCAACGCATCGGCCGTGGCCGGGTCTATCAGCTTGGCGCGGGTCATCACACGCGGCACCAGAGACCCAATTCCCAGCCGATCAAGGGCTTTGCGGGTTTTTGCTCCAGATATACGAATGACCGCGATCCCTGCCCGGCCTGGAGCGGTCGCTGGTGCGAAGATTGTATCTGACATCGTCATTGAAAAAGCTGCTTCAGGCGTTACTGGGTCTTTTCGGACATGTCCGCGCCGCTGAGAGCTGACCAAAAGGTTTTCTGCATATCCACCAAGCCTTCAGCTCCAGCCGGAAACAGGGGCTTCATCATGTTTTCAGGATTCATAGCTTTCGCGGCCTTGGCCAGCTTGCCTTGAAGCTCCGTCATCATTTCCTGCTGCATCGGGGCAACATCGGGAAGACCAAGAAACGTGCGCCCTTCCTCCGGCGAACATTCGACATCAATTTTGACTTTCATCACAGCCTCTTTAGCGCTGTTTCATTTAAATTTGAATCTACCCCGCCTACAGTAGAAATGGTTCAAGAGAAACAAAAGCTTTGAGAATTAAAGATTATGGCCAAGTCGCCAGCCGACATGCCCTCGAATCAAATAAAGAAAAACCGTCTTGGGGAAGAGACGAGCCCGATGTATTGCAGCATCGCGACAATCCAGTGCACTGGTGGGCCTGGGGCGGTGACGCCTTTGCCGCAGCGTACATTTGTCGAGGATCTGTCTGCCAAGCCCAAGTGACGACCGCCGATGATCTTAAAGAAGCGCTAGCAGGCTAAATTGCACAAATGCCGCAGCTTTCCTTTCACTCTCCAATCGGCGAACTAACGGTTTCGGAAGAAGACGGAATTCTCGTTTCTCTTGACTGGGGTTGGGCACAAGACCAATCCCAAACAAGCCTCCTAAAGGAGGCGCGTGATCAACTCATCGCTTATTTCGACGGCTATCTCCGAGCTTTTGATCTTCCGCTCATACCAGCTGGGACACTATTTCAAAACAAGGTCTGGGACGCAATGCAAAGCATCCCTTATGGAGAGACGCGGACTTATGGACAGATAGCAGAGAAGCTCGAGACAGCGGCACGCGCAGTTGGCATGGCCTGCGGCGCTAATCCAATACCCATCATCATTCCTTGCCATCGCATAGTGGCAGCCAACGGTCTCGGGGGCTATTCGGGCGGCGGTAGTTTGGTTACAAAGCAGACTTTGTTGAGTCTAGAAGAGCCAAAGGATCACTTCTAAGGCTTCCAAGGACCTTAAACATAGCCGGGGGCAATATGGCGCGAGCGATAGTGGTTAGAGAGACGGGCGGACCAGAGGTTTTGGTCGGCACCGATGTACAAGTCGGATCACCGGGCAACGGCGAAGTCCGGCTGAAACAAACCGCTATAGGGGTCAATTTTATTGATACCTACCACCGCTCGGGCCTTTACCCCATACCTGGCCTTCCCTTTACCCCCGGTATGGAAGCCGTCGGTGAGGTTGAAGAGGTCGGGGGGGATGTAATAGATCTGAAAGAAGGCGATCGGGTATGTTACGGCAACGGTCCAATGGGATCTTATGCTTCAGAACGGATCATGCCCACCGGGTCTCTGGTTAAAGTGCCTAGCAACCTGGGTGATAAACAGGTGGCCGGGATGATGCTGCGCGGTCTGACGGTTTGGTATCTCCTGCGAAGTTTGCACAATTTAAAAGCCGGCGAGACGGTATTGTTCCACGCCGCTGCAGGAGGCGTAGGCCTTATCTTTTGTCAGTGGGCGAAACATATTGGAGCAACCGTCATTGGTACTGTGGGATCAGAAGAAAAAGCCGCAATGGCCAAAGAAAATGGCTGCGATCACACAATTCTCTATAAGAGCGAAGATTTTGTGGCGAAGGTCAACGACATCACAGACGGTAACAAAGTCTCAGTGGTATATGACGGCGTCGGCAAAGATACTTTTATGGGCTCTCTGGACTGTCTTCAAAAATGCGGTCTCATGGTGTCCTTCGGTAACGCATCGGGCCCTCCACCCGCTCTTGAGATTGGAAGCTTAGGTCCAAAGGGCTCACTTTTTGTTACACGCCCAACGTTGTTTGATTACACCGGTGATAGAGAGCAGCTCGTCCGTGGCTGTGATGATTTGTTCGATGTTGTTAGCTTAGGCGCTGTTAAAATTGAGGTAGGTCAGTCTTATGGGCTTGAAGACGCCGCCCATGCGCACAGCGACCTTGAAACACGCAAGACGACAGGCTCTACAATCTTGCAAATCTGAAATTGACATTTTTGGGTTTTAATTAGGCGGTTTCAGAACGGCTAAAGATTGTCGTTTTAGCCCCTAAGACCAGACCTTCCGTCGTGCGCAGTAGAGGCAATCGTCAAGTTTTATTTTATGGGCTGGGATTTCTTCAGTAGGCGTCAAGTTGGTCCAAATACCAACCCTGAGTCACCTTGATCTGCATAAACTATCGAAATGCTAACTAAAACAAAAGTGACGATAAATACTTGAAAACGGCTCATAATTTGCTCTTCATGGGACTCACCAAAAGACCGAAGAGACGCAAAATTATTCCCAAAAAAAGAATCTGTTGTTAGCCAAAAACTGTTCGGATAAGTGTTTCAATTGACGGGTTGAGATCAATGATTCATGCGATCAAAGAAATCGTCGTTGTTCTTAGATTCTCTCAGCTTGTCGAGCAGAAACTCCATACCGTCCTGATTACCCATGGGATCGAGAATACGCCGCAGGACCCACATCTTGGATAAGGTTTTCTGGTCGACAAGAAGCTCCTCTTTACGGGTCCCTGATTTAGTTATGTCTATGGCAGGGAAGATCCGTTTATCTGCAAGCTTACGTTCCATAACAATTTCAGAGTTGCCGGTGCCTTTGAACTCTTCAAAAATAACTTCATCCATGCGGCTACCCGTTTCGATCAGTGCCGTCGCGATGATTGTTAAAGAGCCGCCTTCTTCAATGTTACGTGCTGCACCAAAGAAACGCTTTGGCCGTTGCAATGCGTTTGCATCTACACCGCCGGTCAAAACTTTTCCTGAAGACGGGACTACCGTATTATAGGCTCGTGCCAGACGAGTAATAGAATCGAGCAAAATGACCACATCACGTTTGTGTTCAACTAAACGCTTGGCCTTCTCGATAACCATTTCAGCAACTTGGACGTGACGAGATGCAGGCTCATCAAAGGTTGAGCTCACCACTTCACCTTTTACAGTGCGGTCCATGTCAGTTACCTCTTCTGGTCGCTCGTCAATCAAAAGAACAATCAGATAAACCTCTGGATGATTAGCGGCTATGGAACTCGCAACATTCTGCAACATCACTGTCTTACCGGCTCGCGGTGGAGCTGTTAATAGCGCCCGCTGGCCCTTACCTAAAGGCGAGACAATTTCAATGACACGGCCCGTCAGCTCTTTGCCCGTCGGGTCATCAAACTCCATGTTCAGTTTTTCTTCTGGATATAGGGGCGTTAAATTGTCGAAGTTAATGCGATGTCGAACGGCATCAGGCTGCTCAAAATTAATAGTTTTGACCTTAAGAAGGGCGAAATACCGTTCACCATCTTTTGGCCCTCGAATTTCCCCTTCAACCGTGTCACCGGTCCGCAAGCCAAACCGCCGCACCTGGCTTGGTGAAACATAAATATCATCTGGTCCCGCGAGATAATTTGATTCTGGTGAACGAAGGAAACCAAATCCATCTTGCAAAATTTCTAATACACCTTCCCCAGATATTGCCTGGTCTTGTTCAGCGAGCTGCTTGAGAATTGAGAACAGCATGTCTTGCTTCCGCAAGTTCGATGCATTCTCGATGCCGAGCTCTTCAGCAAAGGCCAGAAGTTCTGGAGGAGTTTTACGTTTTAGTTCTTGAAGGTGCATGGATACAGGCTCCCAAACCTATTGAAACGGGTAACGACGCAAGAGCGTCAATGGTGAGGAGAAAGACTCAATCCGACTGTCTGAACAAGAACGTAGAGGTGAACGGATGTGTCGTTTTGGACGAACGGAGGAAAATAGGACGAATGCCCCAGTTAGAGAGAAATCGTTAACGTAATTATTGCTTATCTGTCAATTTATATTTCGACAGGTGTAAATATTCTCTTATCCATATTTCAGACTACATAAATAAGAATCTAATACTAAAGATGTAGTAGTAGTTGGGGTGGTTAAAAATGGGGATTAAAAGTCATCCACCGATATATTCGCATTACCCACCATTCTAAAAAAATATGAACAACGCCTTTAAAAACAAGGACTGAGCCACGGAAATTATAATAAGGCCTCGATTTATCTGTTGATTTTATCGGGTCGAATGTTGGGTATAGTGGGGAAAAGAGACTTCTTCACAGATTTAATATTGTACATCACGGCTTATCCGCCGTTGGCAAAGAACTGGATGAGAAGTTAATAATGGGTGCAGATAATTCTGGTGATCCTGGTATCATTGAGTTGTCCCCAGTATTAGACGGAATTAACGGCCTCGGTCGGTGACAGAAATACCTTTCAATCTACACCTTGTTTCAGATTCCTCTGGTGAAACAGTCAGCGGAATCGCGCGCGCGTGTCTTGTTCAATATGACGATGAAACCATAACAGAGCATTTTTGGTGGTTGGTGCGAACCAAAGGGCAGATGAGCCGAGTTATTGATGGCATCAATGCATCACCAGGCCTTGTTATATTTACGCTTCTAGATCCTGCAATAAGAGGGCCTCTCGAACAGGCCTGCCGGGACCTAGGTATACCGTGTGTGTCAGCGCTGGACCCAGTCATGGATGCCTTAGAAAAGGTTTTTGATAAACAAGGTGGTCATGAAATTGGGCGTCAACACACATTAGATGATGAGTACTTCGACCGAATTGAAGCGATGCACTACGCAATGGCTCACGACGATGGACAAAACCTCGAGGGCCTTAAAGATGCGGACATTGTGCTGGTCGGTGTTTCACGAACATCTAAAACACCAACGTGTATGTATCTTGCAAATCGAGGGTTTCGAGCTGGAAACATTCCGCTGGTTCCAGGAATTGTTCTTCCTGATGACGTTGTTGCAGCCACTAACCCGCTGTTTGTTGGTCTAACGAGAGAGCCAAAAAGCCTCACGGATATCCGTCAGTCTCGCCTCAGACTGATGAATGAGGACCGGAGCATGGATTATGCTGACGTTGCTTTGGTAAGAGAAGAAGTTTCTGCGTCTCGCAGACTCTTTCGCAAACATGGATGGCCGGTTATCGATGTTACACGGAAATCTATCGAAGAAACGGCTGCTTCTATTATCCAACTTTATAACGAACGACATGCATCGTGATGACAGACAATTCCTCCCCCTCGGTTATTCTTGCGTCTGCCAGCCAAAGCCGCGCTCATATTCTTAAAGAAGCGGGGGTATTTTATAGCACTGAGCCAGCTTTCATAGACGAGGGGTCTATCAAAGAGTCATTAAAAGCCGAAGGCGCTGATGCGTTGGCTGTCGCAGAGACCTTAGCAGAACTAAAAGCTGTAAAAATATCCCGCAATCATCCTAAAGCTTTAGTAATCGGGGCGGACTCAATTCTTGATTTAGATGGTGTGTGGTTTGATAAACCTACAGACATAGATCATGCGAAATCCCACCTTAAGATACTTCGAGGACGTACACATATATTGGCGACGACTGTTGTCGTCGCTCTCGGCGGAACGCGAATTTGGCATTTTCGCGAGCAGTCAAAATTAAGAATGCGGAACTTTTCGGATGTTTTTCTTCATCAATATATGGACGCTGCAGGCACAGATGTTCTTTCATCTGTTGGCGCGTATCACCTAGAAGGTCTGGGTGTTCAATTGTTCGATCAAATAGAGGGTGACTTTTTTTCTATTCTTGGACTACCTCTTTTGCCCCTTTTAGCATTTCTTCGTGAATATAAAGTTGTAATGCCATGAGTGTTTCAGGCAGTACATTGTTGGCTGGCGTCATGGGCTGGCCGATTTCACATTCCTTATCTCCTCTCCTTCATGGGTACTGGCTGCGGGAACATAATATTGACGGCGTTTATGTTCCGCTGCCAGTCGCCCCAAGTAATCTTGAACATGGCTTAAGAGCACTTCCAAGGGTGGGTTTCCGTGGGGTCAATTTGACGGTGCCTCATAAAGAGGCGGCCTTATCTATGATGGACACCGTATCAGATGTTGCGCGCCGCATTGGCGCAATAAATACGGTGTTTGTATCCGATGACGGAAGTTTATCGGGGACGAATACGGATGCACATGGGTTTATTGAAAATCTTCGGCTCAACGCACCAACATGGCAAAAAAACGGTGGTGCTGCGGTTGTGCTTGGTGCAGGTGGCGCTGCACGCGCTGTTGTCGCAGCATTAATTGATGCACAGGTTTCTGAGGTTTTTTTGCTTAACCGCACCGTTGAGAAAGCGGAACAGCTTGCACAGGCAATTGGGGGCCCGATCAAAGTGGTCAATTGGGATGACCGCGATGAAGCGATAGGAAATGCTATGCTCCTGGTGAACGCCACAACACTAGGAATGGTTAACCAGCCAAAACTTGAGGTTTCGCTGAGCGCGCTGCCTAAAATGGCGATTGTAAATGATTTGGTTTATGCGCCACTAGAAACGGAGTTACTCCGAACGGCCCGACAGATGGGCATGCAAACGGTTGATGGTCTTGGAATGTTGCTCCATCAAGCAGTACCTGGTTTCGAAGGGTGGTTTGGTAAACGCCCAGATGTAACGGACGGACTTCGTAACGTTGTATTGAAAACTACGTAGTGTCATATGAAGAACAGCCCCGTAATTTTTTCAAGAAAGCTAACTCTTAGAAATAGACATCCTTGGCCAATGAAAATAGTTGGCCTAACTGGATCTATCGGGATGGGTAAATCGACAGCGGCTAAGATGATGAAAACAATGGGTGTGCCGGTATTTGATGCTGATGAGACTGTTCATCATCTGCTGAGCGCTAGCGGACAAGCCTTTGAGGCAATAACGCGTCGTTTTCCCGAGGCTGTTGGGCCCGACGGTGTTGATCGTCAAACGCTGGGCAAAATGGTCTTTGGGGACACCACTGCCCTCACTGACCTAGAGAACATCCTCCACCCTTTAGTCCGCGGTGTTCGAAAGACGTTTTTGCGGACTCATGCCTTGCGTCGTACGCGATGTGTAACGATGGACGTGCCTCTTCTGTTTGAAACGGGAGCAGAAAAAAGTTGTGACGTTGTTGTTGTTGTAACCGCTCCGTTATTTCTCCAGCGCCAGCGCGTTCTTTCCAGAACAGGAATGACAAGGGAAAAACTCAAAAGTATCCTTGCAAGACAACTTCCAGACCGGGATAAACGACGCCATGCGTCAACTTTGGTCTCTAGTGGATTAGGAAAGCGACATACGTGGGTTGGGCTAAAACACTTTTTGAGCAATCGTTTTCAGTAGTTTAACAAGAAAGCTGCATTTTATGCGAGAAATTGTCCTCGATACGGAGACAACCGGACTTAATCCCAAGTCCGGAGACCGTGTCGTTGAAATTGGATGTGTCGAACTCCAGAATCATATGGCCACTGGAGAGACGTATCACACATACGTAAACCCTGAGCGAGATATGCCTTCCGAAGCGGAAAGAGTGCACGGGCTTAGTATAGAATTTCTTTCTGATAAGCCGCTATTTGCAGACATAGTAGATGAATTTCTCGCGTTCGTGGGGACGTCGCCTGTTATTGCGCACAATGCTCCCTTTGATCTTGGATTTTTGAATGCGGAGCTTGAATTGGCTAGCCGGACACCACTGCCAATGGACCGGGCCATTGACACGGTTCCTTTGGCGCGGAGAAAGTTTCCTGGAGCGCAAGTAAATCTGGACGCACTATGTCGTCGTTTCAACGTTGATTTGTCTGCCAGGGTAAAACATGGCGCATTACTTGATGCTGAATTGTTGGCAGAAGTTTATTTGGAGCTTATTGGCGGGCGTGAGCCTGGATTAGGTCTAGCTGCGAATGAGACAGTCACAAGATCGACCGAAACTGTCAAAATAGACCGACCTATTCGGTCACCTAGACAGCATGATGCGTCCGCAGAAGAGATAGCTGCGCATATGTTATTTCTAGAAAAGATTCAAAATCCTCTCTGGAAGACATAGAGAGTTAGAGGTTTTGTCCTGATACGGGTCCACCAGTCATAGCCGCCATGCTTCGTGCCTGAGCATCCCGCTGCAATTCTTCATCATCGGCAAATTTGCGGCGATAGAGATCGGTGAAATCAACTAGCTGAAGCATCAAAGGAGGAAACCCCCCCTGGACGGTCACGTCTGCGACTATCTGTCGGACAAAGGGATACATCTGCCTGGGCACTTCGATCATCAGAACGGGACGAATATGCTCGTCAGGAATTTTACCTAACACCACGACACAGGCATAAGCGACCTCAAGGATAAATGCCGGTTTGTCTCCAACTGTAGCTTCCAAGTGTACGGTGAGCGTCACCTCGTGCTGGTTGTCCTTAAGGTCTCTAACACTACAATCAATCGAGATTGGAATATCAGGAGAGGTTTGGCGCAAGTCCTGAAAGATGTCGGGAGCGTGAGGCGCCTCGAAGGATAGGTCTTTGATGAACTGACCAATGAACTGGATCGGGGCTACTGGCTGCTGATCTTCAGTAGGCGCGCCAGCGTCCGTTGACGTGTCGTTCATAATATCTCCTTCGGCTTAAGCTAGACCGCGGCGCGAGGTAGCATGGAAAACCCCTAGCGACAAGGAGTGTCATACGGACTACATGTATTGGTGTGTAGGTCTTTAGGGCTCTTTTTTTGTGTTATCTGGCAACTCCGGGGTCTCAGTTGGCGTAATATCCTGGAAATCACCCTCAACGTCATAGTTGTGTCGTGATGAGGTGGGCGCACCTGATGCACGTACTGTCACCAAGGTCTTAGATATCAAGAGAGCAAGCACCCCCCCCCTGACAAAGGGAATGAACAACATCAAACCAATGGCGTCGGTTACAAATCCCGGCGCAAGTAGAAGAGCCCCGGCAAACAATAGATAGGCTCCATCAAAAACGGGCCGGGCTGGCATTTCACCGCGATTGAGGCTGTCGCTGACTTTGCTTAACATCGCTAGACCCTGAGCGCGGACCAATGCGGTTCCGACTATTGCCGTTAACGCGGTCGTCGCCACCGTCGCTAGAATGCCAATTTCATCGCCGATCCATAAAAAGACCCCAATTTCTAGGAAGGGGAGCGCTATAAAGCCAAAGAGGATCAGAAGGGGCATGCTTGCCCTTATTCAGTGAAGTGCCTATGTTCGGCTAAGGTACCGAGTCTGAGGTCATTTAATGATCGTATTACCCTCGGTCAATGTTTGCTGGTTGTCCCAATCAGCAGGCATTGGAATGGTTCACCGGCAAAAATGCTCAGGAAAGCGATTTAATCAGCCCATGCAAGGCTTTCAATTCGTCGATATTATTCTGCTCGCGATGGTAGCAGGGTTTTTGATTCTGAGACTACGGAGCACACTGGGGCGTCGCACAGGTCATGAACAAGGGCAGGACAATTATAGGCCTGACAATGTTGTTGAACTCTCCCCACGCGCAAACTCTGACTCCGATGCCGAGGTCATTCGCGACATAGATCCAGCCTACATCGGAACTCCCCTTGAAGAGGGCCTGACTCAGATTACATTGTCAGACCCAACCTTTTCCGCGGAAGATTTTCTTGGCGGAGCGGGCAAAGCATTCGAGATGATCGTGATTGCCTATGCTGAGCACGATACAGACGCTCTAAAGCCACTCCTCTCAGATGAAGTATATTCGAATTTTGCAGCCGCAGTTCAAGATCGCGAAGATCGTGATGAACGCATGGAAACTGAACTCGTGGCGATAAAGCCCAGTAAATTAGAGAGTGTTGCAGTGGATGGGAGAACAGCAACAATAGCTGTCCGCTTCGAAAGTGAGCAGGTCAACATCATCAAAGATGCGGATGGTCAAATTATTGATGGAGACCCAGAACATATAGAAAATGTGACGGATATCTGGACGTTTGAACGCAATTTAGCCAGCTCTAATCCCAACTGGCTTCTCATTGCAACACGCAGCGTGGATTGATCTCCAGCGTCGGTGAAGAAAAATCGCGTATCTCGGCTAATAAAAAGTCAAATCACAGCTTACGCTGTAGCATCTTTTTTTGGATTTTCGGTAGGACTTCTTGTCGCAGCCCAGTTTTTCCCGACCAGGATAGAACGGGTTGAAATAGTAAAGAAAACGCCGGCTCCGTCCCCAACCCCACCTCCTATTGTCCAACCCGAAGCCAAACCTAAGGTTTCGTATAACCGTTTAGATGTAGACCAACTACCAGGGTGGAAAACAGATTCTGTGGCGGATGCTTTACCCGCACTGCGGAACGCTTGTTCTGCATTTGAAGGCCGGTCTGATACAGAGTCAGTTGGGCGAAATGGGATAGGCGGAACAGTCGCCGATTGGCGAGCGCCCTGTGTCGCACTCGGCCGATTAGCTTACGGTGATGCGAATGGGTTGAGAGAGATACTGAGTAGCTTGTTCGTGCCCTACGCTGTCTCTTCTTCTGACGGGGCAACGGGAAAATTTACGGGCTACTATGAAGCGGCGCTCGACGGCTCAAGCAGAAGAACAGAAAAGTATTTTGTACCTTTATACGGGTTACCGAAAGACATAATTGAACTCGACCCTCGCTCTTTCGATTTATCTGCGGACATTCCGTCTATCGTTGGTCAGGTGGGTGGCCGCCGCCTTATTCCTTATGATGAACGTCGCGTAATTGAAAAAGACGAAAGTTTTTCAGAACGTGCTGAGGTTTTGGTTTGGGTAGATGACCCTGTTGATGCCCACCTCCTGCATATCCAAGGATCTGGGCGGGTGACCATGGATGATGGAACGGAGCGTCGCATCGGATATGCTGGAAACAACGGTCGTAGATTCCGTGGCATAGGCGGCATATTGTTGAGTGCAGGCGTATTAGGTCCCGGACAGAGCTCAATGCCGACAGTGGCCAAGTGGTTAAGGGACAACCCTGTGCAAGCCCAGCGTTATATGGAAGATAATCCGCGGTTCATTTTTTTTCGTTGGAACGATGGACCAGGACCACTCGGAGCACTTGGTGTTCCTTTGGAACCGAGGCGCAGCTTAGCAGTTGACCCAAGGTACATTCCCTACGGAGCACCTCTCTGGCTGGATGTAGATGATCCTGATGGTCAGTCTCTCGATGGTTTAGTTGTGGCGCTGGATACCGGTTCTGCGATACGCGGCCCTGTGCGTGGAGATTATTTCTGGGGTGCTGGTCCAGCCGCATTTGCCAAAGCCGGGCGAATGAATTCTCGTGGTCGCTACTATCTTTTTTTACCACGTAGTGTTGCTGATCCCTCATATATTGGCGAAAAACCGTTATAGTTAATGTGAATAAGGTACTGTCGCCCTGTCTCATTAAGAACGGTGCGGAGGATTAGAGAGTACGAAAGAATATGGCCGAAACGGCTGGACATAAACGTAAAGATCACGCTCTCTACGCCCATTTCATGGAATCCTATCAAGGATAGCCTGTCAGCATATTCATTGACTTTGATCGGCTTAACGCGCCACGAAGCCCAGCCTTTAGTCCTAGGAAAAATGTCGCACCGTTGTTGATCATTCTGTTGCTTGCAATGGCAGTGATGTTGCTGATTGATTTGCTCACTGGCACTCTGGAAGTGCGACTCGGTGTGATCAGTTACTTATTCTTAGTTAGCCCCTAGCTGTCGCAGCGTGTTTATCGACGTGCCGTTGATGCCGCCAAAGATAATCTGGACAATTGGAATATTTTATCGAAATTTGGGCGTCGTCGTTTTGATCTTGAATTATAGTACAAGACAAGCTGTGCAATACCGAACGGACACTGCCGGGTGTTTGTAACTCGAGACCTTTAGGAAATGGATGTTGACAGCACAGACACTTATTTAAAGTGTAAAAAGACTCCGGCGAACGATTCTCTCAAAGACGTTGTTCGTGACGACAACATTGATATTTAAAAACCCCGGTTAAGGCACCGGTTACAGATCCACCCATATCGGAATTGTTCGTGTCAAAAAGTGATCGGAAACGCCTACCGACAAAAGCAGAAAGTTTATTGTGGACGAAAGCAATGGCTTCTGTTCAACCGGTAGCTCGACCTCAAAGCTTGATGACGGATAGCGATTCAGCGGAGCAAGATATCGATCTGTTTTCTAATTCTTCTAACTCTGAACCATCGTCGATCACTTTCCCAGAGTACCCTGGCCGACAATTCCAGCGGACAGTACCGCAATCTATTCCATCGAGCGCAAACCGCAAAACGGTATTGCCGCCAATAGAAGTCGGGCAGATCGGCGGGACTGATCGCCGGACAGCCAACCGCCTTAAAAAAGGCCGTATGCGTATTGATGCGCGACTTGATCTTCATGGATATACAGAAGAGCAAGCTTACACCCAGCTTCTTGGATTTTTGAATGCAGCTCGCAACTCCGGAGCACGTTGCGTGTTGATTGTCACCGGGAAAGGCGGGCGAGGCAAAACGGGAATTGGAAAACTCAAATTGATTGTACCAAAATGGTTGAACGAGGCCGCCTTTCGGCCATCAGTGCTTTCGGTAACATATGCTCAACAGCGAGACGGAGGTAACGGTGCGCTATATGTATTGTTGCGCAAAGGTGAACGGACGACCTCCAAAAACAAACTAGGGGACCTTAGATGACGCCTTTCGGTGCACGCCTTCGTGCACTTCGTGCGGATCGCGGAATGACCCAAAAAGCGTTGGCTGATCTCCTGAACGTATCGCCAGCATATCTATCGGCCTTAGAACACGGTCGTCGCGGTCGACCCGGCCCTGGATTGGTTTTAGAGATTTGTGGGCATCTCGACTTGATTTGGGATGAGGCAGAAGACCTCAAACAGCTTGCTGATCATTCAAAACCTAAGGTCGTCTTAGACACTGGGGGCTTATCTCCCCGTGCCACAGAGTTGGTCAATTTGCTGGACCGTCGCCTACCAAATTTATCTGAGTCTGATCTCGATCGTTTAATAGCAATGTTAAGGGGCCTAGAAACTGGACCGTAAAGAAATAATTTCTGTCTGGTAGGGGTGGCCGTTTGACCACTGTCAAAGCCGACCGACCCAGCTTTCCGCCATAAATTTCTTGTAAATGAGAATTGTTCGCAAAAAAGAGCTAGACGTGGCCTAAGTCATGCTATTAAGGATGCAAATCATTCTCAATTAAATCAAACGCGCTTCGGATCAAAATTATGACTAAGTCAAAAATGTTACCGTTGGACCGCCTCCCGCATGGATTACCAGCCCGTATTTCAAAAATTGGCGAGGGACGGATTGAGCTAAATAGCGCGGAGCCGATTCTTGAAGACCTTCTGCTCGGTTTGGGCTTTGAAGAAGGTGCGGAAATTGAGATTCGACATCAAGGCCCTTTGGGCGGCCCTCTCGCTGTTCAGGTTGATGGTCGCTTAATCGCTCTGCGCCCCATAGATGCGTCGGCAATTTTGGTCGAAACCGAGGTGTCGCGACAAGTCTCTGGAATGGGCGCCTAATAATGGAAGACGTTCTGCGTGTAGCGCTGGTAGGGAACCCCAACAGCGGTAAGAGTTCTCTATTCAATGCGCTGACAGGTAACCGTCAAAAAGTTGGCAATTATCCAGGTGTTACGGTTGAACGTAGGGCCGGTAGATTTGAAGTACCAAAAGACCGCGTTGTAAAGATTGTTGATTTGCCGGGCACCTACAGTCTTAAACCTCATAGCCCTGACGAAGTTGTGACCCACGACGTTTTAATGGGAACGAGCACTCTCGAACATCTCCCTGATGTTGTCGTTTGTGTAATCGATGCGACGAATCTTAGGGTTCACGTCCGCTTCGCTCTCGAACTTCGGAGTCTCGGGCAACCAATCATCATCGCGTTGAACATGATGGATTTAGCGTCGCGAGACGGGATTGAAATAGATTCACATCGTCTGTCCGAAGAACTTGGCATGCCGGTTGTTCCCACCGTTGCTGTCCGTAAGTCTGGCACCCAGGAATTGGTCGACTCGTTTAACACCGATTCTTGGGCAGCGCTTTGGACTAAGTATTCTGTGCCAAAGGCGAATAATGGATCAACTCCTTCTGTGCGCGAATTACAAAAGGAAGCCCGTCGTATTGTTGCCGCTGTAACCATCCGGGAAGGCGTGGAACACAAGCTAACCCGCAGTCTCGACGCTATCGTTTTAAATCCTATTGCCGGCCCAATAATTTTGTTGAGCCTTTTGTTCCTCATGTTTCAGGCTGTTTTTTTATGGTCTGAAGCACCGATGGCGTGGGTCGATAAAAGCATCATGGCATTGCAACACCTTTCGCTAGAGACCCTACCCGAAGGTCTTTTTCAGAGCCTCGTTGTCGACGGAGTCTTAGCGGGCGTTGGCAGTGTTGTTATTTTTCTGCCCCAAATTCTTATATTGTTCGCATTTATTATTGTACTTGAAGCTTCGGGTTACATGGCAAGGGCCGCGTTTCTCATGGACCGCATTATGACTATGGCTGGATTAAATGGACGGGCTTTCATTCCACTACTCTCAAGCTTTGCCTGCGCTATCCCGGGCATTATGGCAGCGCGCACGATTGACCATCCAAGAGACCGGCTAACTACAATCATGGTTGCGCCACTAATGACCTGTGCCGCGCGCCTGCCAGTATATACATTGATTATTGCGGCCTTCATTCCGAATACAGTTGTATTTGGAAGTATACGCCTCCAAGGCCTTGTCATGTTCGGGCTATACATTATTGGAATAGTCAGCGCGTTGATTGTGGCTGGCGTGCTTAAGAAAACACTGACTAAAGGTGCCCCCCCTCGTTTGTTGATGGAGCTGCCAAAATATCAGGTGCCCCGTCTTCGGGACATTGTACTTGGTCTAATAGAGCGTGCCCGGCTGTTTATTCGGCGAGCCGGAACAATCATCCTTTTAAGTATGATTATCTTGTGGGGTCTTGCATCTTTTCCAGCGCCCCCCCAAAACGCGACACAGCCAGATATATTTTACAGTGCAGCAGGCCAGATCGGCCGCGCACTTGAAGTAGTCTTTGCGCCCATCGGATTCAATTGGGAGATCTCTGTTGCGCTGGTTCCCGGAATGGCCGCAAGGGAAGTCGCCGTTGGAGCTTTGGGCACGGTGTATTCTTTGAGTGGTTCAGAGGATGCTGTCGCATCAAGCTTGGCAACAGTTCTGCAATCAGCCTGGTCTTTGCCAACGGCTTTGGCGTTCTTGGCGTGGTATGTTTTTGCTCCACAATGCTTGTCCACCCTGGCCGTTGCTCGCCGCGAAACAAACTCGTGGGGATGGACCGCTTTTATGTTCGGCTACTTGTTTACCTTAGCATACATTGCAGCTGGCGCGACCTACTGGACCGCTATCAAGTTAATGTAAGACACAAAAAAACAATTTATTCCCTATAAAATAAACTTACTGAGATCACCCTTCTTCGCCAGATCGCCAACCTGACTTTGCACCAAGTCCGGCGTAATTTTTATCGTCCTGCCAGCCTGATCCGTTGCCGTAAAGCTGATATCTTCAAGTAATTTCTCAAGCACGGTGTGAAGTCTTCGAGCCCCAATGTTTTCGACGTTCTGATTAATTTCAGCGGCCAGTACGGCAATCGCCTCAATTGCATCTGACTCGAACTCTAGGTTCACACCTTCCGTTCCCATCAATGCTTCGTACTGTGTGATTAGATTCGCTTCGGTCTCCGTAAGGATGCGCACAAAGTCTGCCTGAGTGAGCGCTTTGAGTTCGACCCGGATAGGTAAACGACCCTGTAGTTCTGGGAGCAGATCAGATGGTTTAGCCAAATGGAAAGCCCCTGACGCTACAAATAGAATGTGATCTGTTTTTACGGTGCCATGCTTCGTGGCCACTGTTGTGCCTTCGATTAAAGGAAGAAGGTCCCGTTGCACACCTTCACGTGAGACATCGCCACTACGGGCGTCATTCCGTGCCGTGATCTTGTCAATTTCATCCAAAAAAACGATGCCGTTGTTTTCGACGGCGTCTATGGCGTCTCGGATTACGGAGTCTTCGTCTAGTAGTTTGTCGCTCTCTTCACGAATGAGAACGCTATAAGAATCCTGAACGGTGAGTCGTTTGGTCTTAGTCTGTCCACCCAACATGCCGCCAAGCATATCGTTGAGATTTACCATCCCGACCTGAGCGCCCGGCATGCCTGGAATATCCATGGTTGGCATGCTGGCTGACCCCGACTCACTCACTTCAATTTCGATTTCTTTGTCGTTTAGTTCTCCATTGCGAAGCTTTAAACGGAAGCTATCCCGTGTGCTGTCACTCGCCGTTTCTCCGACAAGGGCATCTAAGACGCGTTCTTCAGCGGCCAATTCTGCCTTCGCGGTCACTTTTTTACGAAGGCGCTCCCGATTCATGTTGATCGCAATTTCAACCAGATCTCTGACGATGCTTTCTACATCGCGCCCGACATAGCCAACCTCCGTAAACTTAGTGGCTTCAACTTTTATGAACGGGGCTTGGGCAAGCTTGGCGAGGCGCCGGGCAATCTCAGTCTTTCCAACACCCGTCGGACCGATCATGAGAATATTTTTTGGCAAGACTTCGTCTTTTAGGGCGTCGGGCAACTGTTGCCGTCGCCATCTATTGCGCAAGGCAATAGCAACGGCACGTTTGGCATCTCCTTGGCCAATGATAAATCGATCAAGTTCAGAAACAATTTCGCGGGGTGAAAAAGAAGTCATAAGGTCTAAAGGCTTTCAATCACCAAAGAATCATTAGTATAAACGCAGATGTCCGCTGCGATGCCCATCGCTTTTCGGGCGATCGTCTCAGCATCTAGATCATCTTTGTCGATTAGTGCACGCGCTGCAGAAAGCGCATAGGACCCACCTGACCCTATGCCGATTAAGCCATCTTCCGGTTCAAGCACGTCTCCTGTGCCAGTTAGAACCAAAGATGCTTCTTTATCTGCGACAGCCATCATGGCTTCTAAACGACGCAGATAACGATCGGTTCTCCAATCTTTTGCAAGTTCGACACAAGCGCGGGTCAGTTGGCCCGGATGCTGCTCTAACTTCGTTTCAAGGCGCTCGAAAAGCGTAAAGGCGTCCGCTGTCGCGCCCGCAAATCCAGCTATTACTAATCCGTCAGAAAGTTGCCGCACCTTCCGTGCATTTGATTTTATAACCTGTTGTCCCAAGGTCACTTGGCCATCACCGGCGATGACGACAGACCCATTTTTTCGCACGGACAAGATGGTGGTGCCGTGCCAAACGGCAGCATCAGAGGACATGGTGAATCCTTTCGGGAGAGAGAACGCTTATGTAGAGGATGGGGTCCCTAGATCAAGACTTCAAGAGTTGGTGCCCAATAACAAACGAACTGGAGCATGGTCTGATGGCGGTGACCAATGCCGGACCGCTGTTAAAACCTCAACGTCTGTTATGTCATTTTTCAAGCCAGGTGTGACCCATATGTGATCTAGCCGTCGCCCTTTGTTCGTTGCTTCCCAGTCGGCCGCACGATAACTCCACCAAGTGAATACAGGGTCGTCGTCATCGACCACTTCACGCTGGGTATCTATCCAATTCAGGGAACGTTTAACGCGCTCAAGGGCAGCGACTTCGATTTCTGTGTGGGTGATGACGTTCTTCAACTTCGTGTGTGACCACACATCTGTGGGTAACGGTGCAACATTAAGGTCACCGGCGAGAATCATAGGGTCGCGAAAGCCGTAGGTTCCTGAAAAGTGGTCTGCCAAATCATCCAGATAGCGCAACTTAAAATCAAACTTAGGGTTGGCCTCTCGATCAGGTACATCACCCCCAGCGGGCACATAAACACAATGTACACCAATGCCTGTATTCCCGATCCGGGCAAAGATGTGACGCGCGTCTTTACGCTCTGCCCAAGTAAAATTTTCTATATCTGACAGCGGCAGTCGGGAAAGAATTGCGACGCCGTTATATCCCGGCTGTGCCGCTATAGCTTGATGTTCGTACCCAGCCGCAGCGATGGCATCGGCAGGCACCATGTCGGTATCAGCTTTTAACTCCTGCAGGCAAATGATGTCCGGATCCCATCGGTCGATCACTCGTATCAACTGGTCCAGGCGTTTTCGGACGGAGTTTACGTTCCACGATATAAGGCTGAGGGGCTGAATCGGCATGCGTGACTTATAGAGGGTTTCGGGCGTGCATGGCGACACAGTGGATGTAGCGGACATTTATGGGGATTGAAGAAAAGCGGCGCCCGACGTCGGGGGAACATCGGGCGCCTGGTCTTCATGCTGGTCCGGCAGGGGACACCGGATCGCCAACACGCTGCGAACCATTGCAGGTGCAGCGCCATTGAATCCAATCATGGGGTCTGAACCCCCTGTTTTCAAAGTGATGAAGCTGCATGGCAGGTATGCACAGCCTGCGCGGTTAAGTTGTAGAATTATATTATGCTATTTTTACAGGCACTTAGAGCGCGGTCATCCTATAGGAATAGCAGCGAAACATTTTTCTGACTCGCCAGCTGCGTGACCTAAATCCGTAAGTTAATCGTCTTCAAAGACGTCTTCGTCATCATACTGGAAGAGCCTCGAGTCGAGATCCAACCCGGTTTTGGTCTCGAACAGGGTTACGGTGATTTCTTGGCTTTGGGCATCCTTGACGCGCCATTGACGCAATTCAAAGGGAGCTTCGGAAAAGACGAAAGTGAGCTCGCCTGATATGGGGTCATTGGCCTGTGTCGCGGTGATCTCAATCAGCCCGGGTTGGCGGACAATATCTTTGACTGTGACCGTGTCGTCGGTGAAGGACCAGGCAGGCTCGAGAAGAAAAGCTGCCGGTGTGTCTTTGATATCCAAATAGCTTGGTTCGCCTAGCTCTAAGTCTACATAAATGACGTAGTAACCATCCGCAACGATGAGAACAGGTGTTGGTGGATCATAGGCTAACCGCATTTTGCCAGGCCGGTCTAAATACAAGTCACCTTCGGCCAGTCCACCGCGCCCATCAACCTGAAGAAACCGAGCTTGTAAGGTATCAATGGTATTAAGATATGACGATGCGCGGCTTAATAGGTCCGCATCGGATTCGGCTGTCGTATCAGCAATGTCCGCGCCGCTGAGTGCAATTAGACTTGCAAAGACCAAACTAAACTTTCTCATGTGGATCATGATGGTCAAAGCTTATGGCGGGATTAGGGCAGGCACGCAAGCCAGCTCTTTTCGTCAAAGCCTTTCTGCAATTTCCGGCAAAAGCACTTCACGTTTTCCGACATGGTTTGGCTTACCGATCATGCCCTGCGCTTCCATTTCTTCAATAATGCGCGCCGCTCTGTTGTATCCAATTTGCAGATGCCGCTGCACAAAGCTCGTCGATGCTTTGCGTTCACGGGCAACAAGTGCAACGGCCTGATCAAATAGGCTATCGCCTGAGTCCGTGTTACCACCGGTCGCTCCTGTAAAGCCGGGCACGTCTGATACGTCGGCTGCATCTTCATCTGTAACTTCATCTAGATAAGACGGCTGTCCTTGATCCTTGAGGTGTGTGACAATTTCTCCGACTTCGTCGTCGGTCACGAATGGTCCATGAACGCGGGTTATTCGTCCACCGGCCGCCATGTACAACATGTCTCCTTGTCCCAGTAATTGCTCTGCTCCCTGTTCCCCCAAAATTGTTCGGCTGTCGATTTTTGACGTAACCTGGAATGAAATGCGGGTTGGGAAGTTTGCTTTGATGGTTCCTGTTATGACATCTACAGACGGACGTTGTGTCGCCATTATGACATGAATACCGGCGGCACGTGCCATTTGTGCCAGCCGCTGAACTGCAGCTTCGACATCTTTACCCGCAACAAGCATAAGGTCGGCCATCTCATCAATAATGACGACGATGTAGGGCAGAGGCGTGAGATCAAGAGCTTGCTCTTCGTATACGGGCTTTCCGGTTTCAGGATCAAACCCAGTTTGAACTGTCTTTGTCAACGTCGTGCCTTTTGTAGACGCCTCTTTTAGCCGCTGATTGTATCCAGCAATGTTCCGCACGCTCAGCTGGCTCATTGCACGGTAACGGTCTTCCATTTCCCGCACGACCCACTTCAATGCCACAACGGCTTTGCCCGGTTCCGTAACCACGGGGGCGAGCAAATGAGGAATGCCATCGTAAATGGAAAGCTCCAGCATCTTGGGGTCAATCATCAAGATGCGCACGTCATCTGGCGTGTGACGGTAGAGCAGCGACATAATCATGGTGTTGATGGCGACTGATTTACCAGAACCTGTTGTTCCAGCGATCAGTAAGTGAGGCATGCGTGCGAGGTCAGCATAGATTGGTGCGCCGCCAATATCTTTTCCAAGTGCCAGAGTGAGTTTTCCGTCGAACTTGTCACAGGCTTCTGATGACAACATTTCGCGGAAGTACACGGTCTCGCGCCGTTCGTTCGGCAGTTCAATCCCGATAACGCTTCGTCCTGGCACAACAGCGATACGTACTGCAATGGCGCTCATGGACCGCGCAATGTCGTCGGCGAGCGAAACAACGCGAGCTGTTTTTGTACCGGGAGCTGGCTCAAGTTCGTATAGCGTTACAACGGGCCCGGGCCTTACTTTTATGATTTCGCCCTTTACTCCGAAATCTTGGAGAACTCCCTCGAGCATTTTGGCATTGCCCTCTAAGGCTTGAGTATCAAGCTGTGTTGCGGTCTCCACACGCGACATGCTGAGAATATCGAGCGGCGGCAGTTCAAAACCTTCTAGCGTTGCAGGTAACAAGGACCCTTGGCGCGCTGCAAGTTCTTTCTTGGACGGCTTGGCCGGTTTACTCCGTGCGACAACAATATCAGCGTCGCGTGCAGAGGTTGGTGCAGGCCCGGATACGTTTTTGATAGGGTCAGCGATGTCTTTAAAATCAGCATCTTCTGCTGCGATCGCTGGTTCGAAGCGCTCACGGCGCTGAATAGGGGCACCCTCCCGCCGTGTAGGACGGGTAGCCTTTCGGTCAACATATTTATCACGAATAGGGTGCGCCAATCCGCGCACCCAATATGATGCGCGTAGAGCCTCGCGTTGAACCCAGCGCATAACATCGCTATAGGCTTCAAAAGGAACCGTTGCAATCCAATGAGTGAGAATCAGCCCCCCAATCAATCCGGTAACCACAGCGAGCCAGCGCAGACTTTCTACGGCTCCCAATCCACTTAGAGAGATGGCAAAGAGATCAAGTAATATGTGTCCTGAAAACCCACCTAATCCGGCTGGCAGTGACCAGCTAGCTGGTTGTGCAAATCCAGATAGCCCGATTGAAAGCAATAGTGCGGCTGCTGGAATTGAAACCGTGCGGAGCCATAGCCATGAAACTGCTTCCGCCCGCACAACACGGCCACCCCAGGCGACGATAATCATCAGCGGTGCGAGCGCGGCCAGTCCTAAAGATTGCAGCGCGGCGTCGGCGAAGATCGCACCTGGTTCCGCCAACCAGTTTTGTACCTCGGCGTTAGTTGCCGTGTTCAATGACGGATCACCTGGATTGTAGGAGACCAGAGCAACAAGAGCAGCCAGTGCAACTCCAATGATACAGAGACCCGTCGTCACCCAAACAGCACGCTTCAAAGCAGCAACCATTGACGGCGGCAGAAAGGGCCCAGATTCCATTGGTGTTGCTGATGTAGCCATAACGCTCAATCCTTCTTAGATAGAATTTCAAACATGCGAGTTAAACCGGTCTTGGTCTTCTCCTGGTCGTGGACCAAGGCAACGCGAATATATTGATCACCTGGACTAACGCCGTCAGTCCCAGGACGGCTTAAGTAGGCGCCCGGCAAAACTTTGATACCGCCGTCCCGCCAAAGTGTTCGTGTCGTTTCACAGCTGTCGCCGACATCGAGCCACTGAAAAAAACCGCCAGCGGGTATGGCGAACCCAAAGCGTCCATCAAATATGTTTTCGGCATCTTTAAATTTTTGCTGGTATAGCGCGCGGTTTTCTTTGACATGAGATTCGTCGCGCCATAAAGCCGTAGCGGCGGCCATCACGGGAAGTGGTTGTACGGCACCCGCATGGGATCGCAGGCGCTGGAATTTATCGATCAGGCCTGGGTCCCCAGCAACAAACCCTGCCCTAAGTCCAGGTGCACTTGATCGCTTTGATAGAGAATTGAAAACCAGGACATTGTGAAGATCATCGCCCAGGTTAGCGCAGGCTTCAATCAAACCCGTTGGAGGTGTGTCCGAATAGATTTCGGAATAACATTCGTCGCCGATCAAAACGAAGTCGTGTTTACGCGCTAGAGAAATCGCGTTTTGAAGTTGTTCAAGTGTTGCAACTGACCCTTGTGGGTTGGCCGGACTACACAGGTAAGCAAGAGTTGTTCGGTTAAGTACATCGGACCCAAGCTCTTGAAAGTTCGGTATGAAACCATTGTCTTGTGTTGCGGGCACAAAAACTGGTTCGGCCCCAGCCATCACCGCAGCCCCTAGGTAGACTTGGTAAAAGGGGTTGGGCATTAGAACGGCTGGAACCTGTCCGTTTCTCTCCGGCGGCACCACAAGTTCAGCGGCCATGAACAACGCTTCTCGTGTACCTGCAACTGGCAGAGTGTTTTTATCCGGGTCGATATAATCTGCTGGCAGAGCGTAACGCTGCGTCAACCACTCAGCGACTGCAGTGCGATAGGCTTTTGTGCCGGCTGTTGGCGGGTACTTGTTCCAGTCCTTCGCATGACGCGCCAATTCGTCATGGATCATGTCGGGTGCTGGGTGTTGAGGTTCGCCGATGGACATGGCCAACGGCGCAATGTCTGCCGGAGGGGAAATGTCCGCCAAAAGCGCGTTCAGGCGCTGAAACGGATAGTCAGTCAGCCCATCTAGGCGGCTGTTGTACATCCTGGCTGTCGTCCCTCTGTGGTGCACCGGTTTACCAATTGCCCCAGGGGCAAATGGCGATGCGTCCCATTCCACCAAAGCCGACCTCAAAAAGGGCGGCTCTCCTCACGTTTACAGGGTCGCCTGCAAAGGTAAACGGAGCGTTAATAAAGCCGGTTTTATTGTTAAGAGTCAGTCTGTTGGCCCCTGGCTCTCAACGGAGCCCTTAGATTATGAAATGGCGGAATTCAGCCATTTCTCCGATCTCAGTTCTTCGTCGCCAAAATTGTCCAACGCGAGTAGCGTATCGTCTATGAATCAGAATTCTTTAAAACCCAGTAGAAGAGCCGTTTTTAAGGGGGTCTTGGCTGGCCAGGTAATGGCGAGTGTCGGCATGCTGCCTTCGCCCCAGGCTCAGGAAAAACCTGCCATGATCGGTTCAAATTCTTCCGTAAAACGCATCAAAATGGCCACTTTGGGGGCACCAGATGTGGCCAAGGTCGAGGCATGGTATGGCCAATGGCTCGATTATGGGGTGATTGAGCGCGGAGTTGTATCCGCCGATTTGGCCAGGTCCTGGGGTGCGCCGGATAGCGCAGGACGGCCTTTTACCATCCTCGGTCCGGCCAGTGGAGAGGATGTCTACCTCCGCGCTGTCGAAATTGACCCGGTACCTTGCTTTAAGACCCTAATCACCTGGGGATGGGCGGCTGTCGAAATCACTGTCTCCGATGTCGATATGGTCATGGAAAAACTAGAAGGCTCTCCCTTCAAGGTTTTGGGTCTTCCGCGGGAATTGACGTCCTCGTCCCCCATTCGCGCCATGCAGGTGCTTGGTCCAGCCGATGAAGTCATCTACCTCACCGGCAATATTGGCGACCGAGTTGCTTCAAATCATCCCGACCCCAAAACCCTCATCGATCGCATATTTATCATGGTGTTGGCTGGGCCTGATAAGCTGGCTCTTAAGAAATTCTATATTGAAGCCTTCAACCTGGGCGACCAAGGCGATCTGGCGTTTCCAGTCGGTGTCCTTTCAGACGCTCAGGGCCTTCCCGCCGATCATGTCTATGATCTTTCTGTTTTGGTTGGGTCAGAACGAGGCAATAAACTTGAGCTGGACCAGTATGAACCTCAATTTGGCAAACGTCCTGTCACGCCTGGTCAATTGCCGCCAGGCATTGCTATGACGACATTTGAGGTTGAGTCTCTCTACAGCATTGCCGTTGATTTTATTTCACCACCCGCGCCGCTCTATGAGGGATACATGGCCGCCACGTTTGTTGGACTAGCCGGTGAGCGCACTGAACTTGTAGAAAAAAGGTAAGCGGTGAAATTGTTATGTCTGAGATAAAACCAAAAAAAATTCTCGTTTTTGGAGCCACCGGCGGGACGGGGGCTGCTTTTGTCCAACAAGCCCTCGCGCACGGACATACAGTCACGGTTTTTGTGCGCAATTCATCAAAACTATCAACAAAAAGTGCAAACCTAAAGATTGTCGAGGGCGATCTATTCGACGCAGCTGCTGTTAAGGCGGCTGTGCTTTCAGATTGTGAGGCGGTCTTCACGGCTTACGGGTTCTCCAATAAAGAACCCGACAACAAACACGAGCGAGTCACGTGCGCGGTGGTCGATGGCATGAGGGCAGCCGGTGTGTCTCGCCTGGTCGCCGTCAGCTCTATGGGGGCATCAGAGAGCGCGGGTATCGGCCCCCTTTGGGTGCGATTCGTTGCAAAAGTAATTCTGAAACACATCATTCCCGATAAAACGCTGCAGGAAACAGTTATTCGAAACGCTGATCTAGCCTGGACAATTCTGCGGCCGCCAATGCTTTTGAGTAAACCGGCGACAGGGCAGTACACGGTGTGGAAAGGGCAGAAGCCGCCGCAGAAGGTCGCATGGAAAGTTACTCGGGCAGACGTTGCGGCTGAGGGTCTGCGTTGCATCGAGACCGGGGATCAAGCTGGCCAGGCCTTACAAATATCAGCCTAATACGTATGTCTGGCGTGCTCGCATTTATGGTTTACATGGTGAACGATTGTGAATCATCAATGACGTCATTTGATCTTACAGTCTAAACTGCAGCTTGCAGGTCGCAAAGACCTGTTCGCGCACACAAAGGAGAATTTCATGGTTGCCCTTCCAGGCTTGTTCGGTAAGGCGGAAAAAGTATGGATGCCGAAAGGACGACCATCTCCATTCCATGATGGACCAACCAACGACCAACTCTTGTCGATGGTAATGGCGCTGACCGTCGAAGTTTCAATTCTTCGCGAACGATTGGATACCCATGAGCGGGTTTCAGAAGCCAAAGGTGGTTTTGGAACGGGCGATATTGAAGCCTATAATGCTGGCGTTGACGCTAATGCAGAGCGCTCTAGTTTGCGCAGCCGTATAATGCACAAGGTGTTTCGTGTGCTTCGCCAAGAAACAGCGCGGCTTGAAACGAAAGAAGAAGATTACGACAAAATTATGAAAGAGTTTGACGACGTTTAATCCAATAGACCGTCGACTGCTGATTATCAGAAGGAAGAAATTATGGATGCCCATCGCCCACACCCGATGATGCCCGAATCAAATCACGATGAAATCGCTGAGCAACTTGCGATTGTTGACATGAAAATGTTTCTTGCGACCAAGCTCGATGGTGGCCAACGGTCATTGCTTGAAAATAAAGTTCTTCCAGAATTCGAAAAGAAGCATGGGCGCGAGCCGCGCAATCATCAGGAATTGCGAAAGGAAATGGAACCTGAGACAGCCTATCAAGCGTACGTGACCATGGTATCCACCGCCCAAGATATGATGTGGGATGCGGTCGGCACCTGCGTCGACCGGCAAATCGATGATCTGATGAACCTTGCTGAGATCGAAAACCCAAAAGGGTCGGTTCGCGTTAATCCAGATTTAGAAGTACCGCGTTACATTTCCGCACAAGATATTCACCGTATGCCGGGCAATTATCATGGTACCTACGGCGAGCGGGATGTTCGCCAAGGTGCAGTGTTTGATCGTGGTGCCGTGGTGTATCAAATGGGCCGCAACGGCGGATACATGAATGATATTCGTGGTCATACCATTGTATCGCACTACTTTTCGAGATGGCCTGAAGGCAAGCCTCTTCGAATCCTTGATATGGGCTGTACCGTTGGCCACTCCACCTTGGCAATTGCGAGCTACTTTCCCGAAGCGGAAACTCATGCCATTGATGTGGGCGCGGGTATGATGCGGTATGCCCACGCTCGAGCAGAGCGCTTGAATATTCCGGTGCATTTCTCGCAGCAAAACGCTGAATGTACCGACTTCGACGACGAAAGCTTTGACCTCATCACGTCAAGCGCAATGTTGCATGAGACATCTGGTAAAGCGTTGCCGAACATTCTGAATGAATGCCACCGTCTGCTTAAGCCGGGCGGTGCCATGGTGCACCTCGAAGTGCCAGGGCGGTATGACGAGATGGATACATGGAGCAGAATTCGTGGCGACTATGAAATCCAGTACAATTACGAACCGTTCTGGAAAGGCGCGATCACAGCAGACTTCGATAAGTTGTGTAAAGAAGAAAACTTTAGCAATGTCGCTGTCGGATATCAGGATGCGACGGTAAAGGCTGAACGTGGCAACACAGAATTCGGTGGTCCGTCCAAAGGCGTACACCGGTCCTGGCTTATGATCTCAGGCGTGAAGTAAGAGCGCCTCTACAATACCGTTTAGAACCAATCGTCCTCGCCTTGTGGTTTGAACGACGTCTGGTGTAACGGTCAAAAAGCCTTCGTTCTCTAGAGACGCGATGGCGTCTTTAGAGACGACATCGTAAGGCAAAAGGCCAGTGCTGCGTTCTAGTCGGGCGAGGTCTAGTCCGCTGTCGAGACGTAAGGCAAGCATAACCATTTCCTCAGCTCGCTGATGCGCCGTTAGCGTGCTTTGGTTCTGACTCCCGTGACCGTCTGCTGCCACTCGTTTCAGCCATTGTGCTGGAGGCTTCAAGCGCTGAGTTGCAAGAACACAGCCTTCGTTACTAATCCGCCCATGGGCGCCGGGCCCAATACCCGCATATGCCCCGCCTTCCCAGATATGAACGTTATGGCGGCACGCGTCCCCATCTTTGGCATGGTTAGACACTTCATATGCGGGTAACCCTGCGGCAGACAAAACACTCTGGGTCAGGTCAAATAAACCCGAACCACTATCTTCGTCTGGTAGCGCGAAGGCGCCGCGATCAAAATCCGTTTTAAACGGCGTGTGCTCTTCGATGGTCAATTGATAGCATGACAAATGACCACCGCCCGCACTATCTAGAAGTTCGACAGCCGTCGACAACTCGGATTGCCATTCGTCAGCGGTATGTCCTGGCCGGGCATAAATCAAATCAAAGGACAGACGGTCAAAAACATCCCCGGCTCTTTGGAGGGCGAGTCGAGCGTCCCCAGATGTGTGACGGCGACCGAGAAACTTGAGCTGTTCATCGTCTAGGCTTTGAACACCGAGAGACAAACGATTAATGCCAGCCTTTTGAAACGCACTGAATCGCTCAGAATCAACAGTTCCTGGGTTCGCCTCAAGGGTGACTTCTAAATTCGCAACGGGCTGCCAAAGCGTTTTCGCTGCATCAATTACCGCTTTGGTTGTTGACGCATCCATCAATGAAGGGGTGCCGCCGCCGAAGAATATTGATTGTAGTCTTACACCCGGATTTCTCTGCGCTTCAAACGCAAGCTCTTTTAAGAGTGCGTCCCGCCACTCACCATGGTCAACGGTTTCGACAACGTGGCTATTGAAATCGCAGTAGGGGCACTTGGAAATACAAAAAGGCCAATGCACATAAAGAGCGAGGTCTGTCTCTGCCAAAACGCTTGAGTCAGACGACGTCATGCGAAACAGGCGGCAACTAATTTCGAAAACGCATCGGCACGATGGCTTATGCGATGCTTTTTGTTCGGGTCCATTTCCGCAAAGGTTATATCGTAGCCATCGGGAACGAAAATCGGATCATAACCAAACCCTTTATCGCCGCGCTGGGGAAATGCCAGAGTTCCCGAAACTATACCTTCGAAAGTTTCACAATGGCCGTCGGGCCATGCCATCGTAAGCGCACACACAAACTTAGCTGATCGGTCCGCTGCGTCACCCAGATCTGATTTAATTTTGCCCATAGCCATGTCGAAGTCTTTATCCGGCCCTGCCCAGCGGGCGGAATAAATTCCAGGGGCGCCGTTTAGGGCTGTGACGGCCAGTCCAGAGTCGTCGGCCAAGGCGACGGCTTTTGATGCTTGCGATGACGCCAGGGCTTTGAGCTCGGCATTTGCTGTAAAGGTCAGTCCCGTTTCTTCAGGTTCCGGTAGATCAAGATCGCCAGCCGAGATCACATCCGCCTGAAAGGGAGCCAGAAGTTCTTTTATCTCCCGCACCTTGCCAGGGTTGTGGCTAGCGACAATTAGACGTCCGCCTTCAAAGTGTCGGTGGCCCATCGCTTTTATCTTCGATTATGCTGACGCCGTTAAGGCGTCGAGGGCAGCTTGTTGCATCCGCACCAAGTCTGCACATCCCATCTGCGCGAGATCCAACAAACCCTGAAACTCTTCCACAGTGAATGGGTCTTCTTCGGCGGTGCCTTGTATTTCTACAATTCGTCCAGAGCCGGTGAGGACAAAATTGGCATCAGCTTGGGCGTTAGAATCTTCGGCATAGTCGAGATCCAAGACCGGTGTGCCGTTATATATCCCGCAGGAAATAGCAGCCACGGGTTCCTTATAGGGCATTTCGGTCATAACACCGAGGTCGATCATCCTTGTAAAGGCCTGGTGTAGTGCTAGATAGGCCCCCGTAATTGAGGCTGTCCGAGTGCCGCCGTCCGCTTGAAGCACATCACAGTCAACTCGCACCTGAACCTCACCGAAGCCATCCATCTTCACAACCGAACGCAGCGCACGGCCGATCAGCCGCTGAATTTCCTGAGTTCGGCCCGATTGACGACCTTTGGCCGCCTCGCGCGCGGTTCGAGTGTTGGTAGAGCGCGGCAGCATGCCGTACTCTGCGGTGATCCAGCCTTTGCCAGTGCCTCGCATCCAGCCCGGCACATTTTCTTCAACGCTTGCGGCACAGAGCACATGAGTATCGCCAAACTTAACCAGGCAGGACCCTTCGGCATGCTTGGCAAATCCCAGCTCAAAGCTGACAGGTCTTAGGTCTTTTGGTGTGCGGCCTGAGGGGCGCATATATCGTCTCCTTTAATGCACCGGGGCTCCGGCACCAAATATTATGTCTCCAATACCCGGTCAGGGACCCCGGGAACAAGCTCTCTAAATATAAAGTGTGGGTTTTAAGCCTAAAACGGGGGCTAGGCGCTGCCCTTTCATTGACGGCTGAGCACCCCTTCCTTACATAGCCGGACATGGCTACAGATTTGCATCATCCGCGCAGCACGGGCACGGACCCTGTTTTCGAGCTTAATGCTCGGTCACGTGAGGTCTTTCGACAAATTGTCGATGCCTATGTGGAAACCGGCGAGCCCATTGGGTCCCGGACAATAGCGCGCAAGTTGGATGGCAGCCTGTCGCCAGCAACCATTCGCAATGTGATGTCCGATCTTGAAGTCGCGGGACTTCTGTTTGCACCGCATACTTCGGCTGGCCGCTTGCCGACAGAAGCTGGGTTGAGATTGTTTGTCGCGGGACTTCTTCAAGTCGGTGGACTTGATTGCGATGAGCGTCAAGAAATTGAAGCCCAATGCGCGGCTTCTGGAAAGTCGGTCCAGGAAGTCCTGGAGGGGGCGTCGACGACATTGTCTGGATTGACCAGTCAGGCAGGTCTGGTTATGGCGCCAAAATCAGAAGATGCGCTTAAACATATCGAGTTTGTCAGTTTAGCGCCCGGCCGTGCGTTGGTCGTGATGGTGTCTGAATCGGGTTTGGTGGAGAACCGGGTGATTGAGGTTCCAGATGGGTTGCCTCCATCCGCGTTAATTGAAGCAGGTAACTTTTTGTCTGGGCGCCTACGTGGCCAAACTCTTGGCGAAGAAAAAGGCAACATTCTGACTGACCTAGAACAGCGCAGGGCACAGCTCGACGAGATTACTTCGCGTCTTGTTGAGGCGGGGCTCGCCACTTGGTCGGGGGATCAATCAGCCGGAGGGTCATTGATTATCCGGGGGCAGGCCAATCTGTTAAACGATGTCACCGCCCTCAAAGATTTAGAGCGCGTGCGCCATCTGTTCGAGGTTCTGGAGACCCGCGAACAAATGGTTCGACTGGTCGATTTGGTCGGAAATGCCGAAGGCGTTCAGATTTTTATCGGCGCACAAAATGAATTGTTCAACTTAGCCGGCTGTTCAATGGTGGTTGCACCGTTTAAGAACGGCAGAGAACAAATCGTTGGTGCCGTTGGAGTGATAGGACCTACGCGCATCAACTATGCGCGCATTATACCGATGGTGGACTACACGGCCAAAGTCGTTGGTCGTCTACTCCGACAAGCATAAACACTAAGACACAGGACACGCTTTGTATGTCAGATACGCAATCTAAATCCGAAGGCCCTGAATTTGATGTTGAAACGACTGAGGCAGAGGACGCCACCCTCGAGGAGGTGGCGACTGAAAACTCGAATGCAGCGGAGGATTCTCCCGAGGCGGAAAGTGCTGAAGAAAGCCCACCGGCACCAGCTGAGCGCATCTCTCAGCTGGAAGCGGCCTTAGCAGACGCCCACAGAAACCGGCTATTGGCGCTGGCTGAAGCTGAAAATGCGGGAAAGCGTGCAGATAAACGTATTTCAGATAATGCGAAGTACGCGACGTCGAATATCTGTAAAGCCATTTTACAGGTCGCTGATAATCTGGAGCGGGCCCTCCTTGCTGCGCCGGAAGACAAAAGAGTCAACAGCGATCTCCTTAAGAACTTAGCGGTCGGCGTTGAGATGACAGGCAAAGAGCTGGAAACAGTTCTCGAAAACCAGGGCGTCAAAAAGTTCATATCCCTCGACCAACCCTTCGATGCCAATTTGCATCAAGCGATGCAGGAAGTTGAGCGTACAGACGTTCCGACCGGAACCATCGTTCAGGTGGTTCAAGAAGGATACATGATGGCTGACCGCTTGCTCCGACCTGCGATGGTGGTCATCGCCAGGGGCGGCCCCAAACGGGAGGCTGTCGAAACCGAAGCCACCGACGAAAATGCCAGCGTGGATACGTCGACCTAAATCTGCAGGGGTGATCATATTACGGCGTGCGGGGGTTCGGTCAGCTTGAACTGATGCTGAGCCCGTGCGACGACTCTCAACTGGGTTAGGATGTAGGAGAGCCATTATGGTCGTTCGTCTGATATCAACACTATTTAGCGTATTGGTTGGTTTGAGTGTGGCGCTGCCCACAGATGCAGCACCGGTAGACCAGACCGTAGGTCAAACACTTCGTATCGATCTCGATCGGTTGGCAGCGCCTAACCCAGATATTGAGCGCAGGCCGCGCGAGATGAATTTTTCACGTCCTCGTCCCCGAACAGCCGAAGATATACCGAATGTTCCCAAGGGCTTTTCTATAGATCTCTTTGCAGAGGGTCTTGTTCATGCCCGCAACATGGTGCTCGCCCCAAATGGAGACGTCTTTATCGCTGAACCGACGGCAGGTCGCATTACGATTATGCGCGATGCCGACGGGGATGGTGTGGCAGACCATAAATTTACCTTTGTCGATAATTTAAATATGCCCCACGGAATCGCGTTCACTGACGATGCCGTTCTGATTGGAGACAAAGTCGGTGTTCACAAATATCCGAACAGTGCGGATGGCACCTATTCGTCTTCCTCTAGCCAGCTGCTAACACCACTCGGCGCGTTGGGTCCACCGGACATGCGGTTTCATTGGGCGCGCAATGTTGTTGTTCATCCCGATGGGACCCGGTTTTACGTTGGCATAGGGTCAGCCAGTAATATCGGCGAAGACCCTTTACCCCACGCTACAATACAAGAATTCCCCATTAGTGGTGGCCCGGGCCGAACATTTGCATCGGGCATGCGTGTTCCAACTGGTGTGCTGTTTTATCCTGGTACGACAGACCTCTATACCGTTGTGAATGAACGCGACCGTCAAGGCGATGAGTTGGTGCCAGACTATTTCACGCGTGTTCCTGAGGGGGCGTTTTTTGGCTGGCCCTACAGTTACATGGGAACAAACCCTCAACCTGGATTCGCTTACAAACGACCCGACCTTGTAAAGACGGCGATACGTCCTGATGTCCCATTTTTATCGCACTCAGCGGCGATCAGTTTTGCGTTTTATACGGCTGATCAGTTTCCCGAGAAGTATCGCGGCGGTGCATTCGTGACCCTCCATGGATCATGGAATGCCAATCAACCGCGCGGTTATACGCTGGTCTATGTTCCCTTTAGGGGCGACAAACCCATTGGCTCTTATGAAGTGTTTGCCTCTGGGTTTTGGAACGGCGACGCCGAGAACAGCCAAGTGTGGGGCCGTCCAGCTGGCGTCGTCAGCATGCCAGACGGCAGTCTTCTTCTCTCCGATGACGTTGGACAGACTGTATGGAGAATCTCCTATGGCGGTGATGACTAATGGACCACTCAGAAAATACGGACGCGTTTTGGGATGCCGCAAAGGCGTCAGGCGTCCCGTTGGGCGATGACTATTGGGTTCGACGTATCGGGGCGAATAAAGCAACAGTCGACAACATTTTAAAGCTCATCCTCTCTGGCGAGAAATGCGGCACATTTGGGCTGAAGCATCTGCTTGATCGTCAATCCGGGCCCGGACCAGTTTTGGACCGATATGCTGTTGTGATTGATATGGACGGCGAATCACATGCCATCGTTAAAACCACAAAGCTGACTCCAATGGCTTACCAAGACATCACGGAAGAGCAGTTGACAATAGAGGGATCCGGCGCCCGCACGCTCGAACGGTGGCAGGATATTCATTGGCCTTATTGGACCAACCGCCTAAAGCCCCACGGTATCGAGCCTAGCCAAGATATGATCGTGATGGTCGAGCACTTTGATTTGATCTACCCCGCAGCGGTCTAATGAGATGAAGCCGATCCGACGTCTTGGCCCCACGGTCCTGTTGAACTGGCCGACGCTGTCAAGCGGGTGTCCCAACGCACGGTAACCTGCGTTACTGGGCCATGGTCGTAGGTCAAGGTGCTTGAGCCCAAGATGAAATAGGCCGCAGTCGTTATGGCAGGATCGTACCTAAGTATCTTTATATGCTTGATCTGAACGCCCTCAGTGTTCTGCAGATTTTAACGACGGGTGCCGTTCAACACCGTCTCGCTATTCCAGAAGATGTTCCCACTCTTACTGCCTGGCGCCGGGTATACGACCGCATCACTATGGGTTTTCCCCAACATACCACCGACGATGCGAGAACCGAACGTATGTTTAATGGAGCTATTGAGGATCAAACGCTCTGGGTGTTTAAAGATAAGAGTATTGTTGTTGCGATGGCTAGTTTGAATGCGGTGCGGCCTGATACCGTTCAAGTGGGCTGTGTATTTACACCTGAAGAGAATCGCAGCCGGGGGTATGCGCGCTCTGTTGTCGCTGGCTCTTTAGCAGACGCTCAGGTAGCTGGCGTAACAGATGCTATTTTGTTTACGAAAGTAGACAATATCGCGGCTCAGAAAATTTATGAATCTCTCAGGTTCGTTCGAGTGCGTGATTACGCTATGTTGGTTCTTAATCCATCGTGACACGTCATTAATAACAGGAGACGCGCTATGACCCGCACAATCATTATTGGCGAAGGCCCAACGCTCCCAAAGGAAGCGGACCTAGACGCGTTCTGGGCGGAGGTTGTAGAGGCTGTTCCTGATCTCGGGGATGATCATCAAGTTCGATCCATAGGGATTGATGAGGAAACAACGGGTTTGATATTGGAATTCATCAACGCGCGCACCAAAGTTGCTACGTTCAGCCTGCCTTGGGTGATGGACGCAGAGGACCAGCCCATAACTGCGCCGGGCACACCAATCATACTGACCGGATACGACGGCTCCCCTCAAGCGGTGATCCAGATCACTCAGACTCGCGAAACCACATTTGGGGAAATCGGACCAGAAGAGACAGGCCTAGATGGCCCACCGGTTCAGAATCCCGAAGTGTGGATTCCCCTGCACCGTGAGTACTGGAACGGCTTGTTGTCTAAGTACGGCAAAAGTTGCACCGATGAAATGCCGATCATTGTTGAGCCCTTCGACGTCGTCTACTTCAAGGAAACTTGATGATGCGCATCGCCTTTACAGCCATTGTGCTGTCTTGGGTTCTTACCGGCCCCGCCAAAGCGGATGCGGTTGCGGAATTTTGGAAATCTTGCTTACCCTCATTGCCTGCGCCGCCTGCAGATGGGTTTTATCGTGTACGGTCCATCGGAGGTACGCCGGAAACAACGGACATCATTACAAATCTGATTCTCGCTGGTGATAAGACAGGAACCTTCACCTCACCACTAATGTATGAGGGCGATCGTTCTATTGCGCCGGAGGCCGGGGCCTACTTCGTGCTGACAGATTCTACGGCGGCCCCCCGCGCTGTTTTACAGACCACAGGTTTACTCACTCTGCCGTTTAATCGCATCACGGAAAAAGAAACCGCCGTAGACGGTCCGGCGGTCAGGTCTTTAGAAGAATGGACGCCTATTCACGTCACTTTTTTCACTAACGCCTTAAAGTCATATGGCAAGGTCTTCTCTGAAGAGATACCTGTAACGGTCGAGAAGTTTAAAGTCGTGTGCTCTGATGCTGATCTTTAGGTATCTGTGACAACGCAGTCAGCTTCGATTTCCACTAACCAATCGTTTCCGATCAGTCTGTCGACCGCGACCATGGTAGCTGCGGGTTACATGGCGCTAAAACATTCACCATGGGCCCGGCTAACAGCGTCCCAATCGTTTACATTAACGAGATATATTCTCGTGCGAATGACACCCTCAACCTGATCATCCAATTCGACGACGGCATTGATGATAATTTCCAGACACCGTTTTGCCATCGGGTCCAATTGGTCCTGTGCCAGAAACGGCTATGATTTGGCCGACTCGACCTGCGTGGCAGAAACCGATGGGGTCTTCATAGCGTGAACTAGAGATGGTCTATCTGCTTGTGATACGTGCCTAATGTTATGTCGCCTTGCGAAAGTTTAGACTCAGGCGTCCGTCTAATCCTGGCAGAGGGCTCGTGCCCGGGTAGATTTTGCGAATTCCATGAAAGCGCATGCGGCTCTTTCCACCCATAATTAAGGCATCTCCACTTTCGACCAGTAGCTTTATCGACTTATCAGACCTTTTAAATCCACCGATTAGAAAGTCCGCCGCGGCTCCAAGGCTCAGGGTGACGATCGGCTGGGAAAAATCAGCTTCGTCTTTGTCCTGGTGAAGACCCATTTTGGCAGTGTCGGGGTAATGGTTGATCAGGCAGGCATCCGGCCTAAAATCGGAGTGGTCTGTTCCAGCCAAAACCATTGTTAAGGTCTCTGTGAAGGATTTAGGCACTTTGGGCCATGGCTGGCCCGATCGGGGGTCGATATGGGTATAGCGATAGCCTTGGGAGTCGCTCCACCAGCCAAATTCTCCGCAGTTGGTCATTTCTGCAGAATAAATTCCGCCAGATTTCGTCCGTGCATGGCTGAATTCTGCTGTTTTTGAGACTTGTTTGGTCGCGCGAGCCAGCGCGTCCTGGGTGTCTTTCGCCAGGATGGATTTTAGGTGGACAATGCCACTTGGCAGATTGGCCGGGAATAAATCGTACATCGGACCCATAAGGCGCTCAAACTCTTGAAAAAAGAGTCTTTCTCCCTGTTGCGGGGCTTTCACCCACCCCCTATATACCCCTCGACCCTAGCGGGAAATCAAGGGCTCTGAATATAACCTGTAGTGACCGCTCAGAAAAATGACTGGGGGATGCCCTAAAGCGCCGCAGTTGGGCTCGGGACATTCGCCTAAAAAAGAAGGAACAAAATTATGGGCAAAGTTATTGGTATCGATCTTGGAACCACCAACTCCTGCGTAGCCGTCATGGATGGATCCGATCCACGGGTGATCGAAAACACAGAAGGTGGTCGAACCACCCCTTCAATGGTTGCGTTTGCTGAGTCTGGTGAGCGCCTCGTCGGTCAAGCTGCAAAACGCCAAGCTGTTACAAATCCAGAGAACACACTTTTTGCAATTAAGCGGCTCATCGGTCGCCGCTTTGCTGACCCTACTGTAAAGAAGGATCAAGGTCTCGTTCCCTACTCCATCATCAAAGGTGAAAATGGTGATGCGTGGGTTGAAGCGAACAAGGACAAATACTCTCCGTCTCAGCTGTCTGCTTTCATTCTTCAGAAGATGAAAGAGACCGCTGAAAGTTATCTTGGTGAGTCCGTTAGCGAAGCAGTTATCACTGTTCCCGCATACTTCAACGACAGCCAACGGCAGGCAACAAAAGACGCTGGTAAAATAGCCGGGCTCGATGTTTTACGCATCATCAATGAACCAACTGCGGCCGCTCTTGCGTATGGCATGGATAAAGAGGCTAGCGGAACAATTGCGGTCTATGACCTTGGCGGCGGTACTTTCGATGTTTCCATATTGGAAATCGGTGACGGTGTTTTCGAAGTAAAATCCACTAACGGTGACACGTTCCTTGGTGGTGAAGATTTCGATGCACGTATCATTGATTACTTAGCCGATGAATTTAAGAAAGAGAATGGCATCAATTTGCGAGAGGACAAGATCGCACTACAGCGTCTGAAGGAAGGCGCTGAGAAGGCCAAAATTGAACTCTCTAGTTCTGGTCAGACGGAGGTTAACCTTCCTTTCATTACAGCTGATGCCTCCGGTCCTCAGCACCTCAACATAAAGCTGACCCGTGCCAAACTAGAAGCGCTTGTCAATGACCTAGTACAGCGTACCGTGGAGCCCTGCAAAAAGGCGCTCAAAGATGCTGGCCTGAAGGCGAACGAGATTGATGAGGTCATTCTTGTTGGCGGCATGACTCGCATGCCTAAGGTCCAGGAAACGGTGAAGGAATTCTTCGGTCGCGACCCGCACAAGGGTGTAAACCCTGATGAAGTTGTCGCTCTCGGCGCGGCTATTCAGGCGGGTGTTCTGAAGGGCGATGTCAAAGACGTGTTGCTCCTCGACGTCACGCCACTCTCCTTGGGTATCGAAACCCTTGGCGGTGTTTTCACACGTTTGATTGATCGCAACACCACAGTGCCAACCCTTAAGAGCCAAACGTTCTCGACGGCCGAGGACAGCCAGCAAGCGGTTACCATTCGAGTGTTCCAAGGCGAACGTGAAATGGCAGCAGACAATAAACTGCTAGGCCAGTTTGATCTGATGGGCATTCCGCCCGCGCCACGTGGCGTACCTCAGATCGAGGTCACCTTTGACATCGATGCCAACGGTATCGTGAACGTTTCGGCCAAAGATAAAGCAACTGGTAAAGAGCAGCAGATTCGCATTCAAGCGTCTGGCGGTTTGTCTGACGATGATATCGAGCAAATGGTTAAGGACGCAGAAGCGCATGCAGAAGACGACAAAAAGAAGCGTGAACTTGTTGATGCTCGAAATCAGGCTGATGGTCTAGTTCACTCGACGGAGAAAACACTCAGTGATCATGGCGATAAAGTCGACGAAGCCGAGAAGGCTGAAATAGAAGAAAAGGTTCAAGAGCTTAAGGATGTTCTAGAATCTGAAGATGCAGACGACATCAAAGCCAAGACAGAAGCGCTGATGCAGGTGTCCATGAAGCTTGGCCAAGCCATGTACGAGGCTGAGCAAGCAGCTGCAGGTGATGCTGGAGATGGCTCAGGGGCTGAAGACGCTTCCGCCGATAATGCTGAAGTTGTCGATGCAGACTTTGAAGAAGTCGATGAAGAAGACAAGGCATAAAGCGTAAATCGCCTCGCGTGCCCTGTAGTAATTCGATGATGTGCTCACGCCATAAGATGCGTTGTGTATCGGTCTTCTTGGGCAGGACATGCGCCCGTGTAGAAGGACGGGACGAGTAGTATGTCGAAGCGCGATTACTATGAGGTGCTTGGTGCCAGCAAGAGCGCTTCTGGAGATGAGCTTAAGAAATCCTATCGTAAGCTAGCGATGAAATATCATCCGGACCGGAATCCGGGCGATAAAAAAGCCGAGCAAAATTTCAAAGAGCTGAACGAAGCGTATGAAGTGCTCAAGGATGAGCAGAAACGCGGGGCGTACGACCAATTCGGACACGCGGCATTCGAACAGGGTGGCGGCCCAAGAGGTGGCGGCGCTGGTGGTTTCGACTTTGGCGGCGGCTTCGGTGATATTTTTGATGAAATGTTCGGCGATATCATGGGCGGTCGACGGGGCGGACAAGGCCGTGGTCAGTCTCGCGGACAAGATCTTCGTTACAATATGGAAGTCAGCCTTGAAGATGCCTATCATGGTAAGAAGGCGGCCATAACGGTCCCGTCATCCGCAACTTGTGAAGCCTGTGGTGGCGCGGGCGGTAAAGACGGCGCTGCGCCTGAAACATGCTCGACATGTGGCGGCGCAGGGAAAGTTCGGAGCCAGCAAGGATTCTTCACGGTCGAACGCACGTGCCCGACCTGTGGTGGCGCAGGTAGCGAGATCAAGAAAAAATGCGGTGCGTGCCATGGCACCGGCCGCACCCGCAAGGATAAGACGCTTGAAGTGACCATTCCGCCAGGGGTGGAAGATGGCACGCGCATTCGTTTAACTGGCGAAGGGGAGGCGGGTCTCAACGGGGCCCCATCTGGAGACCTCTATATATTTCTCGGGCTCAAATCTCACCGTTTATTTCAACGTGATGGCGCAAACCTCTATATGCGGGTGCCAATTTCAATGACCATTGCGGCTCTTGGTGGTGAGGTTGAAGTGCCAACCATCGAAGGAGGAAAGGTCCGCGTCACCATTCCGCAAGGATGTCAGAACGGACACCAATTCCGTTTGCGGAGCAAAGGCATGAATGTGCTGCGTTCTACCGCACGTGGCGACATGTTCCTGGAAGCGGCTGTTGAAGTGCCGGTCAACCTAACTTCAAAGCAGAAAGAGCTTCTCAGGGAATTTGAAAAAGACAGCGACCAAAAAACTTACAGCCCAGAAGCTCAAGGATTCTTTGATAAAATCAAAGATTTTTTGAAGACTTAGCTGATTAACTTCTTTTGAAGCCGTCCACGAAGACGTTGCGACCAAATCTACCCCTCAGCGACTTCTAAGCTGATGGCCACATCCGAATGATCTTGTAGCATCGGGCTGAGGATGGCACGGGTCGAAGTCAGCCGCGTCCCAAAGTTTCCATCAAGCAAGGCGTTGTAGCCATCTTGTGCAGATGGACCTAAGGCTTTGTTTTGTTCCATCGGTTTAGTATAGAGGCGCGGAAAGCCGATAAAAGGTTTTAGACTTATGATAGGCTGCAACTAGCCCGTCGCAATTGGAGTTTTGGCCAAAATGACTGTCGCCATAGGAGTTGTTGGCTGTGCCGGCCGAATGGGGCGCATGGTCATTCAAGAAGTGCTTACCACGGAGGGCTGTGTCTTGGCCGGCGGCACAGAGGGGCCGGACGAACATGTCGGATCTGATCTCGGACCTTTAATCGGTGTTGAACCAATCGGTGCAACCATTGGCGATGACCCGGTTGAGTTATTTTCGTCGTCCGATGCGGTCATCGACTTTACAGTGCCAGCCGCTACACGTATTCACGCGACCGCGGCAGAAGAAACAGGGACGGCCTTTGTGGTCGGGACGACGGGTCTGAGTGCTGAAGACCAAGCTGCAATAGAGTCTGCAGCGCGAAAAGCGCCGATAGTTCAAGCACCTAACTTTTCAATCGGGACAAACCTACTTTTTGCTTTGACCAAACAAGTGGCCGCGAAGCTCGACCCTGACTACGACATTGAGGTTCTTGAAATGCATCACCGCCACAAAGTTGATGCGCCCTCAGGAACAGCGCTCGGCATTGGCCAAGCCGCTGCAGCGGGACGTGCAGTTCGGTTGGATGATGTCGCGCGCTATGCCCGAGAAGGGCAGACGGGTCCGCGGGCCACGGGTGAAATCGGTTTTGCGACATTGCGAGGTGGCGGGGTCATTGGAGATCATACGGTTATGTTTTCCAATGAAGATGAGCGACTGGAATTGACCCACAAAGCGAATTCGCGGGGAATTTTCGCAGGCGGCGCCGTGCGGGCTGCGCTTTGGCTACAGGGTAAGAAACCGGGTCTATATGGAATGGCCGATGTTCTTGGTCTTAATTAAGGATGCGAGTTAAAGACATCCCTGAATTCTATGCGCGTCTTCAAGCGCTAGATCCAGAACCAAAAGGCGAACTCAACTACGTAAACCCATACACGTTGCTTGTCGCTGTCGTCTTGTCAGCCCAAGCAACGGATGTCGGGGTCAATAAGGCCACTGGCCCACTCTTCGAGGTTGTTCATACGCCGGAGAAAATGGTCGCACTGGGCGAAACTAAGCTCAAGGATTTCATAAAGACGATCGGCTTGTACAATTCCAAAGCAAAGAATGTCGTTGCCCTGTCCAAAATTCTTATTGAGCATTACAACAGCGCCGTTCCTGAAGATCGTGATACTCTCGAAACCTTGCCGGGCGTCGGTCGCAAAACGGCGAACGTTGTTCTTAACATTGCATTTGGTCACCCAACCATTGCGGTCGATACCCATCTATTCCGCATTGGCAATCGGACGGGCATTGCTCCAGGTAAAACGCCGTTAGAAGTCGAGCTAAAGCTCGAGAAACGTACGCCGCCGCAATATATGCAGCATGCGCATCACTGGCTTATTCTGCATGGCCGCTATTTGTGTAAAGCACGGAAGCCAGATTGTTGGCGTTGCCCGGTTGAGGATCTGTGCAAGTTCAAGCCTAAAACGCCGGCGCCAGATCAGACATCAACCAAGCCCACTAAAAAGAAAGCTCTTGCAAAGTCAAAATAGACTGCGCCGGGTACGCGAGCTGATTAGGACTTGTCTGTATAAAAACGTCGATTGATCGCTTGTACGCGATCACCGGAGGCGACCGCAATATTGTTGTAGTTGATGCTACCCTTAACATGACCCGTCTCTTCAATCTCTAGAGTCAGTCGCGGGCGGAGCGCTCCATAAAATGTCCCAGCGATGTGACCGATAAGGATTCATTGCCTAGTGGCAGAGCACCAATCTCATCTGTCTGTATCCATCTTTCATCTATTTGTAGCGTTGCATCTTTCTCTTCGGTGTCGGCTTCGTCAGTCGGACCAGTCTTGTCTTAATCTCGTGATTTCGATTTTTTGGCGCCGAACTTGTATCTCTAGTTCCAATTAATCGTCACATGCCCGTCTTAGGCTGCTTGTGTCCATAGTCGTCGTCGCTATACTGCGCCGCCGCTTGCTTGGCTGTTTAACCTAAGACCTGGAGTTCTCATGTCCGAAGCCCGTTTTGATGTGGTCGGAATCGGCAGTGCGATTGTCGATGTTTTGGCTCACGCCGAAGATGTGTTTCTGTCCAAACATGATGCCCCCAAAGGCACCATGCTTATGGTCGATGAAAACCAGTCGCAAGCCTTATACAAGGATGTCGGTCCGGTAATCGAAGCCTCTGGTGGGTCTGCAGCCAATACGATGTCCGGCATCGCCTCCTTCGGCGGTAAGCCTGCCTTTATTGGTAAAACTATGGATGACCAATTAGGCGAAATTTTTGCTCACGATATGCGTGCCGTTGGCGTTCACTACGATACGGAACCATTGTCCGATGGTCTGGCGACCGCCCGTTGCATTATCCTCGTTACGCCTGACGCCCAGCGCACGATGTTCACCTATCTGGGTGCAAGTGGATTGCTGTCTGCCGCAGATATGGATGAAGACCTCATCGCGTCTTCCAAAGTTCTGTATATCGAAGGATATCAGTGGGACTTACCTGAGACGAAGAAAGCCATTATCGGGGCATGCGAAACTGCAACCAAGTCTGGTGGCAAAGTTGCCTTAACTCTATCCGACCCATTTGTCGTTCAACGGCATCGCAATGACTTGCTTGATTTGATCAATGAGCACGTTGATATCGTTTTCGCCAATGAACAAGAAATTACGACCCTGTTTCTGTCCAACAGTTTTGACGAGGCTGTTGAGGCTGTTGGAGGCCTCATCGAGGTGGCCACTTTGACGCGCGGGGCTGAGGGAGCCGTAACCGTAACAAAGGACTCCCTTATAAAGACACCCGCTAAGCCAGCTGGAAAGGTTGTTGATACGACTGGGGCGGGAGACCTTTATGCAGCAGGATTCCTTTTCGGGTATACCCGCGGCGACGACTTGCAGACATGCGCCAACCTTGGGGCCCTCGCAGCTGGCGAAGTGATTTGCCATATGGGTGCGCGACCCGAAGTTTCGTTAAAAGACCTTGCTGCAAAGCTCGGCTAAGAAAACCTATTCAAACACGCAATTAGTTCGGAATTTTCTCATGTCGCTTCGCAACATTGCGATCATTGCTCACGTTGACCACGGTAAAACCACGCTGGTTGACGCTCTTTTCCGGCAGTCGGGAATGGTCCGTGACAATCAGCGCATCGAAGAACGGGCGATGGATTCCGGTGAGCTTGAGCGCGAACGCGGTATTACAATTCTGGCTAAATGTACGTCTGTGACGTGGCGTAACACCAAGATCAATATCGTCGATACCCCAGGACATGCTGACTTTGGCGGAGAAGTGGAGCGTATATTGTCGATGGTCGACGGCGCTGTTCTTTTAGTGGATGCCGCTGAAGGTCCGCTACCTCAAACCAAATTCGTTGTGTCCAAAGCTTTGGAATTGGGCCTGCGACCAATTGTGATCATCAACAAAGTCGATCGTGGAGACGCGCGCCCCCAAGAGGTGCTTAATGAAGTTTTTGACATGTTTGATGCCTTGGGCGCCGATGAAAACCAGCTTGATTTTCCGGTCTTGTACGCGGTTGGCCGGGATGGCTGGGCGGTCGAAGATCTTGAGAAAGACACAGGGGTAAACCTGACCCCTTTGTTTGATCTCATTGTTTCTCATGTGCCGTCGCCAAAACACGATACAGAAGCACCGTTCACAATGTTGGCCACCACGTTGGAAGCGGATCCGTATCTAGGCCGCATTCTGACCGGTCGCATTTCCACCGGGCGCGCAACGGTCAACATGGCGATCAAGGCCCTCGATATAGATGGTAAGAAACTTGAGGATGGCCGGGCAACCAAACTGCTCGCGTTTCGTGGGTTGGAGCGGGTTCCTGTCGAAAGTGCTGACGCCGGCGACATCGTTGCAATTGCAGGTCTTTCTGAAGCAACGGTGGCGCATACTCTGTGTGCACCAGAGGTGACGGAACCTTTGGAATCCCGGCCCGTCGATCCGCCAACATTGGCTATGACTTTCTCCGTGAATGACTCACCACTGGCCGGACGTGAAGGTAAGAAAGTCACCAGCCGTCAGATCGGAGACCGCCTATTTGCCGAAGCTGAAGGCAATGTTGCGATTAAAGTCAGTCAAGCCGAAGGCCGTGATGCTTTCGAAGTCGCCGGACGTGGTGAACTTCAGCTAGGTGTATTGATCGAGATTATGCGCCGTGAAGGGTTTGAACTTTCGGTGTCGCGCCCACGCGTTCTGTTTCGGATAGGCGAAGACGGTAAGCGCGAAGAACCGATTGAAGATGTTGTTATTGACGTTGACGAAGAATTCTCCGGCGCGGTCGTTGAAGCCATGTCAGAGCGCAAGGCAGAAATGCACGGATTGAAACCCTCGGGTGCGGGCAAAGTGCGCATTAGTTTTCTGGCGCCGTCACGTGGTTTAATCGGCTATCACGGCCAGTTTCTCACAGACACCCGCGGCACGGGGATTATGAACCGCTTGTACTATGGTTATGCCCCTTACAAAGGGGAGATCGCGACACGGCGTGAGGGTGTGTTGGTCTCGAACTCAGACGGTGAGTCAGTCGCCTATGCCTTATTTAACCTTCTGGACCGCGGCCCACAGTTTATTCCGCCCGGAGTCAAAGTGTACCGCGGTATGATCATTGGCGAACATACGCGGGACAATGATCTCGAAGTGAATCCAATCAAAGGCAAGCAGCTCACAAATATTCGGGCGTCAGGAAAAGACGATGCGATCAAACTTTCGCCGCCGCGAATAATGTCTTTGGAGCAGGCACTAGCGTATATCCAAGACGATGAATTGGTTGAAGTAACGCCATTAAGCATCCGGCTGCGCAAACGCTACCTTGATCCAAATGATCGCAAGAAGATGGCCCGAAATGCAGACGCAGCGTAATCTGGGCAAATGACAGGCCAGACTTTAACGGATTGGATAGCTGCAAGTCGCGTTTATTTACAACGCCGCCTGATCATCATTTTCCTTTTAGGCTTCGCCGCCGGCCTTCCGTATCTGTTGATGTTCGGCACGTTGACGGCGTGGTTGTCTCAAGCGGGAATCGATAAAACATCCATCGGGCTTTTTGTGCTGACCGGCACGGCTTTTACCTTGAAATTTCTATGGGCGCCGTTGGTTGACAGATTGCCCATACGGGTTCTCACAAAATTATTAGGTCAACGCCGTAGCTGGCTCGTTGTGGCCCAGGTCGTCTGTATGTCGAGTTTGGTTGGCATTGCTTTGTCAGACCCTGCCGTGAGTTTGGCAACGACGGTCTGGTGGACAGTGATTTTAGCGTTTGCGTCGGCCACCCAGGATATCGTCATCGATGCCTATCGTATTGAAACCCTAACCGAGAACGAGCAGGGTGCAGGTGCAGCCGTGTATCAATTGGGCTACCGCCTAGCTTTGATTGCGACGGGTGCGGGTGCGCTTATTTTAGCTGATGTGATGGGTTGGATGATCACTTACATCTTGATGGCAGTACTCATGGGTATTGGGTTGATGACGACACTATTCAGCCCCGAGCCGCGGCACCCCGTTCAACAAGACGACGATCATTTGAACCGCATGGCTCGCTATACCCTATGGCTCAAAGAGTCAGTCGCTGCGCCGTTTGTTGAATTCTTTAGCCGGCCTGGTGCAATAGCAATTCTATTGTTTGTTGTTTTCTACAAGTATGCCGATGGCATTTGGGCGGCTATGGCGAATCCGTTCTATTTGGAGATCGGGTTTACACTCACTGAAATAGGCGTCGTGTCGAAAACCTACGGTGTGGTGATGACTATCATCGGTAGTGTATTGGGTGGGGTGATGGTGCTACGCCTGGGCATCTTAAAGTCTGTCCTATTCGGCGCTATCAGCATGGCGCTCACCAACCTCCTGTATGCTGGGTTGGCTTTAACCGGCCCGTCTGTCCAAGTCCTAATGGTGGTGATCTCGATTGAGAATCTCGCCAATGGAATCGGCGGCACCGCATTCATCGCCTATCTATCGAGCCTCTGTAATCTTGCCTATACGGCGACTCAATACGCTCTGTTGAGTTCATTTATGAATGTGGCGAGAACATTTTTGGCCTCTGGTGGAGGCTGGCTCGCAGATCAGGTCGATTGGTTTACGTTCTTTGTACTTACCACCGTAGCCGGTATACCGGGTGTTTTGCTGCTGCTATATATCATCAAAAGATTCCCCACCCATATAGAAATGGCACGGAAAACAGAGCCGAGTTAGGCGGAGATCAAGCAGACAGTTTGATGCGAGACTGCTGTTTTTTGGAACACGGCAACACCTTGTGTTTCGTCTTGGGCAGGCTCCATCCATCGCCCTGAGAAAGAAATTTCAATTCCACTTTTGGCAAAGGGAAATGGATCGAGGGTGTAGGATTCACCTTCGCATTCAGCAATCGTAATGGTGACATCGTCTCCGGCCGCTGTCGGCACGTCCGGGAAGGTTTCCTCACCTCGTATCCCGGCAGCTTTACTGTGGAAGTACAAAGACAGCATGTCGAAAAATTGCAGTTGCTTATATGCGACCCAGACGAAATCCGCGCTGACATTGACAGATGGCTTGAGGCTGTCTTGGCGTTGTAATTCATCAGCCAGAACGCCCTCAGCGAAGACTTTTTTATCACCCTCAAACCGGGCCAAGATTCCCGGCGGCGCGAGCCCATAGCGACCGTTCAACAAACCAGCGGTATGCATACTAGAAAGAAGTCCTGCCAGCGCATCGTATTTCGCATTGAAATCGGGTGATCCACACATCGTTTGAGATGTGTACTCAAAAGGCGTTTCTGCCAGGTGATAGGGCAAGCCCGTTTCCGTATCTATATAAACTTCTGGGTCAACATTCCGCCAACCAGCATCATGATTGGCTATGACGTACCGGACGGATGCATTTTCAATGGCAGAAAATGTGCTATTACCAAATTCATTGGCCAGCTGATCGGCGAAAGCGGTGTGTTGCTCCATCGTCATGACAAAGCGCCGCGAGCCAGAGTTACTATTCTGGACTATCATTGCAGATCCTCAATTGGTTCTCTCCAGAGGGGCAACAGCCTACTCACAATGGTGATCGAGCTCTGACTAGGGGCCAAGGCTGTTCGAGGTTTGCTCCCGAGAGGTGGCCAGACCTTCTAAACATCCTCCTATTTAATTGCTTAAATACAAAGCGATTCGGACCGTTTTCTGTGCCCCGGGGCTGAGGTAATATATCTCCACTGTGCCTGATGAAACCCATCCTGTTTCTGATCCTGGATCCTCTACGCCTGTGTTAAAAGCAGGTGTTAAAACGTCACGCGCTAAAACGGGCTTAACGCCTATGATGGCGCAATACCTCTCAATCAAAGACGAGTATCCAGAATCTCTCCTATTTTATCGTATGGGAGATTTTTACGAGCTATTCTTTGAGGACGCCAAGAACGCCGCTGAAGCACTCGATATCGCGTTGACCAAACGGGGGCAACACGAAGGGGAGGATATCCCTATGTGTGGCGTTCCCGTGCACTCCCATGAAAATTATTTATCGAAACTCATTCGCAAGGGTTTCAAGGTTGCCGTTTGCGAGCAAATGGAGAAGCCCGCAGAAGCCAAGAAACGTGGTTCTAAATCCGTCGTCAAACGCGATGTTGTGCGTCTTATCACCCCTGGCACCATCACCGAAGATGCCCTGTTAGATGCGCGTGCGCACAACGCACTTGCAGCTGTCGCTATTTCCGGTGGAGAACTCGGCTTAGCTTGGGTTGATGTTTCTACGGGCGACTTGGAACTCCAGAAGATCGGTGTGGATCGGTTGAGCGCCGCCCTGGCCAGACTCGACCCCGGCGAGATACTTATCTCTGATCACCTCAGCGACGACGCAACCATTGGCCCCTTACTCCATGACTGGGATGGGTGTCTCACACTGTTACCATCTGTCCGGTTCGATTCAGAAAATGCGCGTCGTCGCATGGAGTCCCTATACGCCGTCAAAAGCCTTGACGCATTTGGGTCTTTTGGTCGAGCTGAGATCGCAGCAGCTGGGGCCTTGGCCGACTATATAGACCTCACTCAAAAGGGGCGGATGCCAAGGCTTAAGGCGCCGCGCCGCCTCGGTTATGGCGCTGTTATGGAGATCGATGCCGCGACACGGCGTAATCTTGAGTTGACCCGCACCTTAACTGGTGAGCGACAGGGCAGTCTTCTCGGTGTTGTTGATATGACACGAACAGGCGCGGGCGCACGATTGCTCGCGTCTCGGCTCGCGGCTCCACTCACTGACCCAGGCGAGATAGCAGCACGTCTTGACCAGGTCGACATACTGGTCGAGACGCCCGCGTGTCGCTTGGCCATTCGTGATGTGCTGAAGTCGACGCCAGACATTGAACGAGCGCTAAGCCGGATTACGCTAGACCGTGGCGGTCCGCGCGACCTGGCGGCGATCCGCGATGCCCTCACACAAATACCAGTATTGAAGGAGAAGGTCGGTGAAGCCGCGGCTGGTTCATCAAACACCCTACGACCCGATCCATTTTCCAGCGGTATTAAAAAATTGGGTGAACACGGTATCTTGGTTGATCGATTGTCCCACGCCTTGGGTGATGAGATACCGATGCTTGCGCGCGATGGAGGGTTCATCCGAAGCGGCTATGACGAAACTCTCGATGAGCTTCGGAGTCTCCGAGACAACAGTCGTAAAAACATGGCCGGGCTGCAAACCCGCTATGCCGAGGAGACAGGCATCCAGACACTCAAAGTTCGCCACAACAATGTGCTAGGTTACTACGTTGAGGTGCCCGCACGGCATGGCGATAGTTTGATGGCAACTGGGCGGCCCGCAAAAGGTGCAGAAGCGACAGTTGGACAAACCGCATTTATTCATCGGCAGACTATGGCCAATGCGATGCGGTTTTCGACGGTGGAACTTGGTGACCTGGAAGATCGAATTCGATCTGCGGCTGATAAGGCGCTCGCTTTAGAGCTTGAGCTTTTCACGAGGTTGATCGATGAGGTGACCAGCCGTATTGACGATGTCGCAACGACGGCTGAGGCTTTGGCCGAGGTTGATGTTGCAGCCGGCTTGGCGCAAGTTGCTGTAGATCGTCGTTATACCCGTCCAACGGTGGACTCTGGCACTGCTTTTAAGATCGAGGACGGTCGCCACGCTGTCGTCGAAGCCGCTTTATCACGCGCATCTGACGCAGCATTCGTTCCTAACGGATGTGATCTCAATGAATCCGGCATAGATGCGGGTGGTAATCTTTGGTTGATCACCGGTCCCAATATGGCCGGTAAGTCGACTTTTCTCAGGCAGAACGCGTTGATCGCAATTCTGGCCCAGATGGGGTCTTTTGTACCCGCTGGGTCGGCTCATATTGGTGTGGTTGATCGTCTTTTCTCGAGGGTCGGTGCCGCTGATGATTTGGCGCGCGGCCGCTCAACCTTCATGGTCGAGATGGTTGAAACGGCGGCCATTCTTAATCAAGCAACCGAACGGTCGCTTGTGATCCTCGATGAAATTGGGCGCGGCACGGCAACTTTTGACGGATTATCTATTGCTTGGGCAACGCTTGAGTATCTCCATGACGGTAACCAATGTCGCGCCCTGTTCGCGACCCACTATCACGAGCTTACCGCTCTAACGTCGAAATTGGATCGACTTGCGCCCCACCATATGAAGGTGCGCGATTGGCAGGGGGATATCGTGTTTTTGCATGAGGTTGCGCCAGGGGCAGCTGATCGATCCTACGGCATCCATGTTGCTAAATTGGCAGGTTTGCCCGCACCGGTCATTGCTCGCGCCAAACAAGTCCTCGAACAGTTAGAAAGCGGACAAGTAGCGGTCACAGCCGGGCGGTTGGCAGAAGATCTACCCCTGTTTGCCATGACTGCCCTACCAGTAACAGGAGCCGGTCAGGCTGGCCCTTCCGCCGCAGAGCAGGCTTTGCTGGAGTTGGCTCCAGACGAAATGACGCCCAAGGAAGCCTTAGACGAAATGTACCGTTTGCGGGATCTGCTGGCAGAGAGCGACCCCTAACTTCATATCAATGCTATAGTCTGCCGTAAGGCAATTTGTTGACTTAAGATCTGAGTCAGGAGGCTCTGCGTGGCCTTTTCATTTAATGAAGACAAACCAAGTTCACCGGCGGTAGCGCGGATCCTCAATTTTATGGGTTGGACGAGTATCGTCGGATGCGTCTGTGGTATTATGTTAGCATTCTCTGGATATCCAAGGGTGAACGATATCTATGCCACTGCTGGGCCTGGCGCTGTGATTATTCTTGGGGTTTTGTTTATTGGTCAGGCAAAGACGTTAGAGGCCTTTACGATTCGATATGCACGGATGAAATCACGTTCTGCGGTGTTGGGGCGTGCTAGATTAGCCGCCTTGGGCGAATCAATAGGTAGTAAGTCGATAAGTCCACCAATCATCCCGCAGCGTAAGGAGCGTACTGGGAAAATTTCAGCGGATGACACCCATCCTTCAGGAGTTACGCCACGTTCGTGTAGGCGGACACTTATAGCTGTACCGATCCTGCACATCGGTTAAACAACCAGTTTTTTTGAAAGCAAACTAGTGACCAAAGTCCGTTCTCCTCGCAGCTTGATTAGTCGTCGTGCGGTGGACGAACAGCTACATGCCCGTTTGACGGAGGACGTCTCTGACTCAGCGATTCGTCCTATTCTAATGGAGGGGTTGTCAGTTGCTTTGGGGGCAGGGCGCACGGAAGTCAGACGACGTTTGGAGAGCGGAGAAAGTAATGGCTCTGATACAGTGGTCGAACTCTCATATTTAACAGATCAAATTCTTCGCATTCTGTTTGACTTTGCGGTGGCGCGGGTATTTAAGCGCGGCGTTCCCACGATGGGTGAGAAACTGAGTCTCATGGCAGTTGGGGGATATGGGCGTGGTGAGTTGGCGCCGGGCTCTGATCTCGACCTGCTATTTTTATTACCGTACAAAAAAACACCCTTCACCGAGAATCTGGTGGAGTACATGCTCTATGTCTTGTGGGACCTCGGGTTCAAAGTTGGCCATGCGGTCCGCACGGTAAATGAAAACATCAAACAGGCGCAGGCGGATATGACGATCCGCACGGCCCTTCTGGAAGCTCGCTGGATATGGGGCGACCAAAACCTTGCCCAGGATCTGCAAACGCGGTTCCGTGCCGAGGTGGCTGAAGGTACGGGGATGTCTTTTGTTGAAGCCAAACTGTCAGAGCGCGATGAGCGTCATGAACGGCTTGGTGATAGTCGTTATGTGCTGGAGCCAAATGTCAAAGAAGACAAAGGCGGATTGAGAGACCTGCATGCACTGCACTGGATCGGTCGTTACCTTTACTGCGTATCAGATATCCAGGGCCTGGTTGATCGTAATCTTATCCATGATGACGCAGCACTTAGGTTCCTTAAAGCGCATGGCTTTCTTTGGACCGTTCGGTGTCACATACACTATCTCACTGGCCGAGCTGATAATCGCCTGACTTTTGATCTACAGCCACGTCTAGCAGAGCGTATGGGTTATAAGGATCATGCTGGTAGTAGTGCCGTTGAACGTTTCATGAAGCACTATTTTTTGATTGCCAAAGATGTTGGAGATCTGACACGGATATTTGCCGCGGTTCTTGAAGAAAAAGAACGCCGCAAGCCATTACTGCGTTTGCCAATATTGCTTCGCCGTAAAACCCTGGCTGGGTTTCATGTTGAGGGTAGTCGAATCACGGTCTTAGGTGAACATGCGTTTAGCAATGATCCGATCAATTTGATTCGAATATTTCATGTCGCTCAAGAAAATGGTCTTGATCTTCATCCGTACGCGCTCGAGGTCATTACACGTAGCCTACATATGGTTTCCGATATCCGAGAGGACTCGGAAGCCAATCGTCTATTTGTTGATATCATGACGTTCCAGGGTGGCCCCGAATCAATACTACGCTTGATGAATGAATCCGGTGTGTTTGGTCGCTTCGTGCCAGACTTTGGCCGTGTTGTCGCACAAATGCAGTTCGACATGTATCACGTGTATACCACGGATGAGCACACTATCCGGGCAATAGGAATTCTTCATCGCATTGAAAATGGAACGCTGAAGAATGAGTTGCCAATTGCTTCTAAAGTTGTCGGCAAAGTCCAATCACGTCGGGCTTTGTACGTAGCCGTTCTTCTTCATGATATAGCAAAAGGTCGTGGCGGGGACCATTCTGAGCTTGGTGCGCAGATCGCGCACACCCTGTGTCCAAGATTCGGCTTAACAGACGAAGAAGTAGAAACCGTATGTTGGTTAGTGCGCCAGCACCTGTTGATGAGCAATACGGCGTTTAAGCGTGACCTTGATGATGCGAAAACGATCGTCGATTTCTGTGGTGTTGTTCAATCGCCTGAACGCCTGAAGCTTTTGTTGGTCTTAACCTGTGCAGATATTCGAGCGGTCGGCCCTAAAGTTTGGAACGACTGGAAAGCGACACTGCTGCGCAATCTATACAACAGTGCCGAAGAACGGATGTCTGGGGGACATTCGACCGTTACGTTGGATGCTCGTATTAGTCGAGCGCGCGACGCTCTGTCAGATCGCCTATCAGATTGGCCGACCGCAGACCGTGAAGAGTTTATTACCTCTGGCTTCCCAGCCTATTGGGTGACCTATGATACAGAAACCCATGAGCGCCACGCCCGATTCATTCGCTCTGCAGAGATGAGTGATCAAGACATTGCGATTGAGTTCAACATCGACAAGTCACGCGCTGTTACTGAAATGATGATCTATACTCCGGACCATCCTGGATTGTTTGCAAAGATTGCCGGTGCGTTGGCCCTGTCAAACGTCTCTATTGTTGATGCCAAGATTGTAACCCTATCCAATGGAATGGCTCTCGATACATTTACTGTTCAAGACTTCAATGGAACGGCGATTACGACAGAAACCAAACTCAATCGGATCAGGTCTCGTGTTGTCGCGGCGCTAGAAGGACGTTTGCGGCTCGACCGAGAATTTGAAAGTGCACAAGACCATTTTCCAGGCCGTAGTCAGGCTCTTGAAGCTCCGCCCCGCGTGATCATCGATAACTCAGCCTCAAAAGTGTACAGCGTCATCGAGATCAACGGGCATGACCGGCCTGGTCTTTTGTTCGATATTACTCAAGTGATTTCGGACCTGGCCTTACAAATTGGGTCTGCGCACATTTCAACATATGGAGAACGGGTTGTTGACGTGTTCTATGTCAAAGATATTTTCGGCATGAAAATTGAGAACGAAAGTAAAATTCGACAGGTCCGCGAAGTGCTCGGCAAAGCGATCGGTGTGCCTGATGAGTTTTCCGTCCGTGACGCAAAAAGTGCAGTGATGCAGTCCACGGCCGCCGAATAACATTTTGTCTTTTTCGTGCCATGGCAGCGCCATATCTATGCCGCGGCGTTTTGGTGATATAAACCTCACCTATGAGCACTCGCCAATCTCTTCTGCGCGCCTTTGCGACCGTAAGCGGCATGACGTTGATCAGCCGTGTGACCGGCTTTATCCGCGATATTTTGATTGCAGGCGTGCTCGGAGCCGGCCTGGCCGCTGACGCCTTTCTGATTGCCTTTCAGTTTCCAAATCTGTTTCGCAGACTTTTTGCTGAAGGGGCTTTTTCTGCTGGGTTCGTGCCGATCTTTTCTGAGATCCTGGAAAAAGAGGGTCGTGACAAAGCGTTGCGTTTTGCGGAGCAATCCTTCGCCGTCCTTGCAACCTTTTTGTTCGTGTTTGTTCTATTGATGATGATTGCGATGCCCGTCGCCTTGTTTGCCATTGCACCCGGGTTCAATGACATTCCTGGCCAAATGGAACGGGCGACGGAACTGGCTCGCATTGCCTTTCCATATTTGTTCTTTATCTCTCTGGTGTCTCTGCAGTCCGGGGTGCTCAACGCATTGGACCGTTTCGCAGCAGCTGCAGCGACGCCAATTCTCCTGAATCTGACTTTGATCACCGCTGTCTTGTTTGCGGTGTCATCTGGAATGGACGCCTCCATCGCCCTGGCCTGGGGCGTTGCTCTTGCTGGCGTGGTGCAGTTCTCCTGGTTGGCTTGGCGGGTGCGAGCGGCCGGCATGCCGCTTGGCCTCGCGCGCCCACGGCTATCGCCCAGAGTGCGGCAACTATTGAAACGCATACTGCCGGTGGTTTTTGGCGCTAGCCTTTATCAACTCAATCTTCTCGTCGATAAGATTATTGCAACGTTGGTGTCTGTTGGGGCCGTGTCCTGGCTCTATTTCGCTGATCGGGTCAATCAGCTGCCGCTAGGTGTCATCGGTGTTGGTATTGGGGTTGCTCTATTGCCAATGCTCTCCCGCTCTATACAAAGCGATAATCCTGAAGAGGCGCTGAGCGCCCAGAACCGGGCTATAGAGATCAGTCTTGTGCTCACGCTTCCCGCCGCTGTCGGGCTATTGGTATTAGCTCATCCTATTGCCGCGGCTTTGTATGAACGTGGGGCCTTCACTGTCTCAGATCGACAAGCTGTTGGTGCCGCGTTGGGTGCATTTGCGGCTGGTCTGCCGGCATATGTTCTGATTAAGGCGTTGGCCCCTGGGTTCTTCGGTCGCCAAGATACGGCAACGCCCGTGAAAATATCGGCCTTTGCGATGATGGTGAATATTGCCCTTAACCTTGTTCTCATGGGGCCTTTTGGTCATGTCGGGATCGCAATGGCCACTGCGCTTTCAGCATGGTTGAATGCCGGGCTACTTGGCGGAGTTTTGATGCGACGAGGTCACCTCGCCGTTGACGCTCGTCTCACCAAACGGTTACCCCGTGTCTGTTTAGCCAGCGTGATAATGGGCGTGGCGGTATGGACCGGTCTAGGTGTCATTACCCAAACCTATGGCCCGCTTTTCGGTCAACCGGGTGTGGCTGCGGGGGCTGAAGGACCGCGTGCTCTAGGCCTTGCGGTGCTCATTGTCCTGGGTGTCGGCTTGTACGGCGCTGTTTTGCTCGCATCTGGTGGTGCGGCGTTAAGTGATTTTAGAAGCCTCCGTCGGACCTCGTCTTCTGACGAGTTGGCCTAGTCTGCTTGACCCTATGAGAGTGCTGGGCTATCCCCGCGAGTTACCAAACAGTCAACCCAACAGCGTGTTCTATGTCATTTCCTAGCAATCGAATTCTGTCCGGTATTCAGCCCACCGGTAATTTGCACCTCGGTAATTATCTGGGGGCGATGAAAAATTGGGTTGCCATGCAGAATGACTACGAGTGTTTGTTTTGCATCGTCGATTTGCACGCCATTACCGTTTGGCCAGATCTTGGCGAAATCGCTCAGTCGTCACGAGAAGTGGCGGCCGGAATGATCGCGTCGGGGATCGACCCTGAACAAAGTGCGTTGTTTATTCAAAGCCACGTCCCTGCGCATGCACAACTGGCTTGGGTTTTTAATTGTGTTGCACGGTTGGGTTGGCTCAACCGTATGACTCAGTTCAAAGACAAGGCGGGTAAGAACAAAGAGAAAGCGTCATCGGGATTGATGGTGTATCCAAACCTCATGGCCGCCGATATTTTGGTTTACAAAGCCAGCCATGTGCCAACGGGTGAAGATCAGAAGCAACACCTGGAATTGGCCCGCGACATTGCCCAAAAATTTAATGTCGATACCGGCAAAGAAGTATTCCCGCTCCCAAACCCAGTCATACAGGGACCAGGTACTAGGGTCATGAGCTTGCGAGACGGTCAACGTAAAATGTCAAAGTCGGATACCTCTGACATGACACGTATTAATTTGACTGATACGGCAGATGAGATTGCCGACAAGATCAAACGCGCTAAGACAGACCCTGAAGTCTTACCAGACAAAGCAACAGGCTTGGCGGAGCGGCCAGAGGCTTCTAACCTCATCAATATCTATGCAGCCCTGGCCGACCGGTCAGTTGATGATGTTGTAGCTGAGTTTGCCGGCCAAGGATTCGGTGCATTCAAGCCCAAGCTTGCCGCTCTCGCGGTGTCTGTGCTGACTCCAATCGCTTCGCGCATGACCGAGCTTTTAGCTGATCCTGCGGAGCTTGATCGTCTGTTGGCGCGTGGCGCTGATAAAGCCAACGATATCGCCAACCCAGTTCTAGCTGAAGCCTACGAGGCAATAGGCTTCTCTACAACGGGGATAAAGCGCTAGATCACCTCGCACACTTGGTCGAAGTCGAACCGCGGTGCGCGCGGGTGTAACTTCTTATCGTCGCCATGGCCGATGTTGCACAGAAAATTCACCTTGAATCGGCCGTCAGGGAAAAACGTCTCGTTGACCATATCAACGTCGAAACCTGACATCGGGCCACAATCGAGACCGAGGGCGCGGGCTGCCATCATGAAGTAGGCGCCTTGCAATGACCCATTTCGAAAAGCAGTTTCAGTGATCAGGTCGTCGTTCCCAGTAAACCAGGATTTTGCGTCCGTATGCGGAAACAAGTCCGGAAGATGCCCATAGAACTTCATATCGTGAGCAATAATAGCAATGGCGGGAGCGGTCATGGTTTGTTCCATGTTGCCCTCAGCAATGGCTGGCTTCAATTTTGCTTTCCCTTCTGCTGTCGTCACAAATACGAAACGTGCTGGAGAGCAGTTAGCCGATGTTGGCGCCATTTTCATAAGATCAAATATCTTGTGAAGCGTATCTTCACTAACTGGCTCGGAGTGCCAGCTGTTTTGTGTTCTAGCGTCACGAAAAAGTAAATTAAGGCCTGAGTCATCAAGAGCAGTGCGAGGCATTGCGCGTCCCTTTCGTCTATCTGATAGAATGGCTGATATGAAACATCTGCTTATCAGACTTTGTCTCGCAACGGCACTTTTTAGCACCTGCACTGTGTCCGTTTCTCAAGCTGCAAGTTCCGCTGTGATCCTCATGTACCATCGCTTTGGTGAAAGCGATCAGCCGTTGACCAATACAACAGTGGTGCAGCTTGAAGATCACATCACAGCTTTACAGAATGGTGGCTACACAGTTGTGTCTTTAGCTGATGTGCTTGCGGCATTAGACGGCGAGATCAGTTTGCCGCCCCGAGCCGTCGCTATTACCGTCGATGATGCCTACCGATCTTTTATGATGACTGGCTGGCCCCGTTTTAAGGCGGCTGGTTATCCCGTGACTCTCTTTGTTGCCACAGAGAGTGTGAACGCAGGTTACAGCGATTTCCTGACCTGGGACGAGCTTAGAGCGCTTCAGCAAGAAGGTGTTGAAATAGGGTCGCATAGTCATGGTCACGGTCACTATCCGTCGCTCAGCACAACGTCACTTGAGCAAGACCTTGGGCAAATGGCTGCTGCTTTCGATCGGGCTTTGGGCACTGTCCCTAGGGTGTTCGCTTATCCCTACGGTGAGGCAGGCTTGGCTGACATGGCGGCCGTGCGTGCCGCAGGCTTCCAGGCTGGATTTGGCCAGCATTCCGGTGCTGTCGGACCGCTCGCCAATCGTTTCTATTTGCCGCGCTTTGCCCTGAACGAACAATACGGCGCAGCTGATCGGTTTCGTCTTGTGATCGGGACGCTACCTCTTCCGGTGAAATCGATTTCACCAGCAGACCCAGTTCTTCAGTCCCACCCCTCGACCATTACCTTGGATCTCGTTTCGCCACCTCAAAATTTAAAAGACGTAACGTGCTTTGGGCCCACTGGCGATCCGTTACAGGCTTCCGTTTACACGAATTCACTATCGATAAATCCAATATCTTCATTTCCCACAGGCCGTGTGCGTTTGAATTGCACGCTGCAATCCGTCGATCGTTCCACCCAGGGACGCTGGCATTGGTTTGGGTGGCAGATGATTTCTGGGTTTGAGTCCGAAGGTGTCGCGGTTCATCCGCGATATCGCTGACTCACTTCTTCTACTCGGCAGCTGCCAATTCTATCATGGCACTTGGTGTCGCAAGACTTGCTTTATCTAAAGGCCGCAATCGATTGACCCGCATAATGGCCTGTAAGGACTCCACATATGCTTCACCCCGTTCCGAATATCGAGTCAGAGTCTCTGCCAACGCCCAGCCATCAAGCTCTTCTTCCGCCCCCAACATTTCTGCCCGCTGCTCACGAAACGTAGCGTAGGCCCAATGGGTGTTTAGATTTTTAGCGTAGGCCTTTACTGATTGAAGGGGAGTCTCAAATGCCCGAACAGCGTAGGCCTGACCTTCGCGTTGTTCTGTTGGTACGATTCCTGCGTCTTCATTCCACACCCACTGACCAAACAGGGCATTGCCTTGCCGCGCAAATCGTGACGTTCCCCATGCACTTTCTTCTACGGCCTGGGCGAGGGCAAGAGAAGTGGGGATAGGAGCGACACGCACCTTAAGGACATCGAACAATTCACTTAGGCTGACCTCTTCTTCGACCCGGTCGATGCCATATCGCGTCGCAAGAATATCAATGCATGCGATATCATCTGCGCTGAGAGATAGTTCATTGTCCTCATCATTTCCTATTTTAGAAGCAATGATGAGTAGGCGCTGACGATCTTTCGCAATTTCTTCGTTTTCTGTCAGTATCAGAGGAAGGACAGAGCTGAAAAATAATCGCTTGCGCTGATCGACAATGCGAATTTCCTTTAGTCCATCGGGCATAGCGGAAACGATCAGTCGTGGAACGGCAATACCTTCGTCGCGGACTCGGTCTAGAGAGTATCCATAGGTAGAGAATATATCCTCCAAGGTATCAACAGACAGATCATCGCCAGTTATCACGATGCGACCATCGCCAAGGTCGATTTGCTCATCCCCAGTTCGCAGCGCACCAACACTTAAAATCAAGACAACCAAGAGAGCCTGTGCCTCGAGTGGTCGGAGGCGTGCTTGTGTGTACAGCGCGTGAAGGGCGCCAATGATTGCCAACCCAACAGATTTGAGAAAGGTCATGACGTGCGGCAATGTGAAACTCAGAACAGCGTTTACGAACGTACTGTTTACGCTACCGCTTCGACTTGCGTCACTTCTGGCACGTAATGACGCAACATATTTTCAATTCCAGACTTCAACGTCATGGTCGAGCTTGGGCAACCGGCGCAGGCGCCCCGCATATGCAAATAGACCGTGCCACTTTTGAACCCTTTATAGATGATATCGCCGCCATCTTGCGCAACAGCGGGTCGAACCCGGGTCTCAATCAGTTCTTTGATCTGATCAATTACTTCTGGATCGGCATCGTCATCAGCAAAAGTGGTGGTTTCATCGGTGCTGCCTGCACCATCTAGGAGCAATGCTTGGCCTGAAGTGTAGTGATCCATAATGGCACCCAAGACCAGTGGCTTGATAACCTGCCAATCCATGTCATCGGTTTTGGTAACAGTTATAAAATCGGCGCCAAAAAACACACCTGTAACACCATCTAGGCCAAACAGGCGGCTTGCAAGGGGGGACTGCTTGGCATCCTCTGCTGCCGTAAAATCGGCGACACCACTGTCCATGACCGGGCGACCGGGAAGAAATTTCAGTGTTGCTGGATTAGGGGTCTTTTCAGTTTGAATAAACATCAGAATTATCCTGGTCGATATTGAAGCATCTGCCGGTTTATTAGGACTAATTCGTTCAGGTCTCAAGAGCGAAGGGGAAGCGGGGCCAATATCGGCACGAACCCTTAGGTTAAAGCGTCGATTTCATCGGACGTGAGGTTCCCTGGCACAATGGTCACAGGCAGGGTAATTTTACCGGCTAAACGGCCAGAAAGGGCTGTGACCAAAGGTCCTGGCCCTTCGTCTCCGGTGCTGGCGCCGAGTACCAGAACGGAAATATCCGCTTGTTCTTCTATCACCGAGAGAAGCTGCTCATTGGTGTCGCCTTCACGCAAATAGAGAGTCGGCATCCGCCCTGTTTGGCGCTGCACGTCGGCTGAGACACGCTGAAGCAGTTTTTCAGCCTCAGAGCGTGCTTCTGACTCCATGAGATCAGCAATTGTAGAAAAGTGGTGGAAATCTGATGGTTCAACGGCATGGAAGAGAGCGACATTACCATTTGTATGCCGCGCGCGCCGGCAGGCTAAGCGAAGCGCTGCACTCAATTCTGAGGACCAGTCCACAACAAGTAGAAACGTGCGAGGACGATCGAAAGCTGATTGGTCTTGATCCGTCATCGCACGTCCCTAAGTTCGCCTAAACACGGCTTCAGCGGCCAAGCCAGCCAGCACGGCTATTACAATTGCCAGCAATCCGTAGACGGGTGCCAAGTTATGCGCAAAGTCATAGACCTCAGCCCCGACGCCTGTTTTTGAAATGATCAACGGGACAAATTCTCCACTGACAACATCACCATTTCTGAACAGGTAAATACCAACTTCGTATGCTCCCGTTGGAACGTTGGCTGGAAAATGCAGTTCTGCTCGAAACAAACGGTTCGCCAGCAGAGATACTTTTCCATTTTCAGGGCTGTAGAGTTCGCGCTCCGTGTTGAGTCGGATCAGTGCGTCTCCGTAATCCTGACGCGTTTTTTCTGACAGTTGGGAGTCAACAAATTTCAATTTAAGGCTCTCAAGACCTATCTCATATAAATCGCGGATCCGCTCCGACGTGAATTCCGCGATATCACGGTTGCTGGCCACATTATAAAAGGATGGTACGTCTCTCATCGCGACCGCGTCCGCGTTTGCCCAAATCGGACCAAATCGATCTTTTCGGCGGAGGGTGACATTTGTTGCTGGACCACGAACGACGATGACAACATCGCCCGGCCCATCTGTGGCGCCAAACAACAAAACATCTGTGCCGGTAAAGCCGGTGGTAATGGCAACCAAGTGATTTGAAAGGTCAGCAACGAGCGGGACGCTTTGTGCGGCCGCTGTTCGAGTCAATCCAACGGCAACAGTAAGCGCGATGAGGATGATCCTGCCACTCATTCTCCGAGTCCGCCGAAGGAAAACAGCTCGCTCGGCGTAATCACCAAATCAAACGCAAGTTTGAAACATACGCCAAGAACGATCAGCGCTAATAATACCCTTAATTGTTCGCCGCGCAGCTTGGCGCCCATACGCGCACCGATTTGTGCGCCAATAACTCCACCGACCAGCAGAAGCAGGGCAAGCACGACATCGACGGTTTGGTTTACCGTCGCTTGAAGAAAGGTCGTATTTGCTGTGACGAATATAATCTGAAAAAGTGATGTCCCAATGACTACTTGGGTCGGCATGCCGAGAAGATAAATCATTGCTGGCACCATGACGAAGCCGCCACCAACGCCCATGATCGCCGCGAGCACACCGACGACAAACCCAATTCCAAGTGGCAATAGTGCAGAGATATACAGTTTCGATTTACGGAACCGCATTTTGAACGGCAAGCCGTGCATCCAGGTATGCCGCCCTGGTCCCCGTGCTGACCGTGGTGCACGTCCAGCCGGCGCAGCCCACAATCGAAGGATCGTCTTCATGCTTTCGTAGAACATGAGCCCGCCGATTACGCCCAGAAAGATGACGTAGCTCAACGAGATCACCAATTCGATTTGACCAAGGCCACGCAACAAGGAGAACAATGCAACACCGAAGGTTGACCCGATGACGCCGCCAACTGTCAAAACGGTACCCATGCGAAGATCAACATTGCCACGGCGCCAATGAGCAAGCACACCTGATACGGAACTGGCGACAATCTGGTTGGCTTCCGTGCCTACGGCAACAGCAGGCGGAACACCGATAAAGAAAAGCAGGGGCGTCATGAGAAACCCACCACCGACGCCGAACAGGCCAGACAACAAGCCGACCACCCCACCCATACTCAGAATGAGGAAAATGTTCACCGACATCTCGGCGATGGGGAGGTAGATCTGCATGCCGGTAAGCCAGCCCCTCCAAGCGAAAAAGTGAGTTAGAGTAAGGCTTTGTACGGCCCGCGCCGCGCCTGATCAAGGGAAAAGCCGGACACCCCCTTAAGAAGGTCCACCTATGTAAGACGCTTGAAGCCAGAATGGGCAATAGGGCCCCGCAGCCTGCCCTCAATGCTTCCGGTCGAGGCCGCCGAGGCAATTAACCTAAACACTTCACGGCAGGCATCGGCATAGTCGGCAACGGCATCAGACGTGTGCGCTGCCATGGCGTAGAACGCTGGACCCGCTAAAAACCCGCGATCCAGCATTTCTTGGGTAAACAACGTCCGTTGTGCTGGCGCGCTTTCCCCTAAAAATTCCAGATGAGCCAGGGGGTCTAGTCCGCTCACGGTAACTTTCAAACCCGTGTGGTCTGCGGCCTCCAGCCAGACTTGCTTGACGCCCTGGCCGATCTCGACCAGGTGATCCGCGATCGTTTCTTTTTCAAATTTGTTCAAAACGGCTAGAGCCGCAGCCGGTCCGATGCGCTCGGTCCAAGAGGTTGAACTGATAAAAGTGTTTTGGGCGGCTTGCATAATCTCGCGTCGGCCAATGATTGCTGAAATCGGATATCCATTCCCGAGCGCTTTGGCGAAAACGGCGATATCGGGGTCAACACCAAGAGCCAGGTGAAGGCCACCCGTAGTGAGTCGAAAGCCGCTGGTAATCTCATCAAAAATCAAGACAGCGCGGGTTTGGTTGGCGATTTCGCGAACGCCTTTGACAAACTCTGCAGCGGAGTCTGAGTCCCTCGCCGGTTCCATAACTATAGCTGCAAGGTCATCCCCACATTCGGAAACAATCGAGTTTAAAGCGTCGAAGTCGTTATATTGAAATGGCCGAGTCAGGCCTTTTAGGCCCCTTGGAACTCCCGCAGGGTTAAGGCCCGGTAAAAGATGTCCATCTAGAGCATCGTCCTTAGCCAGATTGGCCGACAGATACCAGTCATGCCATCCGTGATAGCCACAAACAGCCACCGTAGCCCGACGAGCATGGGTGCGGGCAATGCGAACAGCGACCGCCATAGCCTCACCGCCCGCTCGGGAAAATCGAGCCATGTCCGCCCAGGGATGGAGATCGATTAGACGCTCGGCTAGAACAACTTCTTCGGGTGCGTTGAGTGTGCTCATGCTCCCCTGCTCAATGGCCGCTTTAACAGCGTTGTCCACGTCCGGATCGGCGTAGCCCAGCACCGTGGCTCCAACACCACCGATGGCAAAATCGCGGTAGGTGTTGCCGTCCAGGTCCGTCACGGTGATGCCCGAGGCAGCTGCGTAGTAGCTCGGCCAGCCACCCGGTAGAAAAATCTCGGGGCGCTTCGAGAGCAACTGGGTTCCACCCGGAATGAGCCGCCGGGCAATATCGTACATCTCCTGGCCTTTTTTTGTACTCACCATGATGCCCTATATTGGATAAGCGTTACGAACCTTGGTCTAGGTACCAAGCGTAGGTCTTAGCAATACCATCTTTCAGTGACGTCGATGCCTTCCAGCCTAGCAAATTGATTCGCGCAGAATCGACCAGCTTAAGTTGTATCCCGTCAGGTTTCCCAAGGTCGTTGGTTATAGATCCGGTGAAACCGATAACATCTGCAACTGTCCGGGCAACATCTCGGATGGCAATGTCTTCCCCATACCCAATATTGATGGCGTCATCGGATGAATAATTCTCCATTAGAAAAACACAGGCCTGGGCTAGGTCATCGACATACAAAAATTCTCGTTTAGGTGTTCCGGTGCCCCAAATCTCGAAATTTTCGGCTCCACTTTCTTTTGCTTGATGGGCCTTAACGATCAGGGCGGAAATTACGTGGCTTTCTTTGAGGTCAAAACTATCACCAGGGCCATATAGATTGGTCGGCATGCATGAAACGTAATCGCGCCCATATTGTTGCCGATAAGCTTTGGCCATCATGACGCCAGCAATTTTTGCAATCGCGTACCATTGATTTGTTGGCTCTAAGGGACCTGTAAGCAAGGCTTTTTCATTCATAGGTTGAGCGGCTAACCGGGGATAAATGCAACTCGATCCTAGGAAAACCAGGCGGTTCACACCGACCACGTGAGCTGCCGAAAACACGTTGGTCTCGATGCTTATATTGTCCATGAGAAAATCAACGGGGTAGGTATCGTTAGCCAGGATACCGCCAACACGTGCGGCCGCCATAAAGATAGCATCTGGTTTGGTGTCGGCCATCCAATCTTCGACATCAGCCTGTCGGGTAAGATCAAGAACTGAACGGCTCGCTGTTACGATTTCACAATCGACGGCTTCTAGCTGACGGACCAACGCAGCTCCAACCATACCATTGTGACCCGCCACCCAGACTCTTTTTCCGGTGAGAGAGTAATGTAATTTTGTCATTGGTTCGGTCAGTCGTCAGGTTGATGGCGATGGTTTTCGTCTTTTAGAACTTTTAGATCACTGGCCACCATTTCTTTCACTATGTCGGCGAATGATGTTGTGTGCTGCCACCCCAGTTTCTCGCGAGCTTTAGTCGGATCGCCGAGCAGCAGATCAACTTCCGTCGGTCGAAAATAGCGCGGATCAATTTCCACAAGGACATTGCCTGTCTTGGCATCAAGGCCTTTTTCGTCAACGCCTTCGCCGTCCCACTTAATCGTCCGACCAATTTCTGCAAATGCACGCTCAACAAAAGACCGGACCGTATGCGCCTCTCCTGTCGCTAGAACAAAATCATCGCCCTCTGGCTGCTGAACTATCCTCCACATTCCCTCTACATAATCGCGAGCGTGCCCCCAGTCACGTTTGGCTTCTATGTTACCCAGGTATATTTTCTCCTGAAGGCCGAGTTCGATGGCAGCAACCGCCCGAGTGATTTTGCGGGTTACGAAGGTCTCGCCCCGGAGTGGACTCTCGTGGTTAAAAAGAATGCCATTCGACGCATGAAAACCGTAAGCTTCTCGATAGTTAACTGTAATCCAGTACGCATAGAGCTTAGCCACCGCATAGGGTGACCTGGGGTAAAACGGCGTGTTTTCTTTTTGTGGCGTTTCTAGGACTTTACCATAAAGCTCTGATGTTGACGCTTGGTAGAACCGTGTCTGGTTCATTTCAAGAATGCGCATCGCCTCTAATAGCCGCAATGTGCCCATCGCATCCGAATTGGCCGTGTATTCTGGCGTCTCGAAAGACACCTTCACATGGCTTTGCGCCGCGAGGTTGTAAATTTCATCCGGCTGCACCTCCTGCACCAATCGTATAAGATTGGTTGCGTCAGTGAGATCACCGTAATGCAAAAAGAACTGAACGCCTGAATTATGAAAATCCTGATACAGGTGGTCAATGCGTCCGGTGTTAAACGAAGACGACCGTCGTTTTAAGCCATGAACCGTATAGCCCTTGCCTAGCAAGAGCTCGGCGAGGTAGGCACCATCCTGTCCGGTTACACCCGCAATAAGAGCAGTTTTATTGGCCATGAATATTCCAATGGGCCCAGAAAAAATGACGACCGATAATAGGCGCGTGGCCCCAATGCGGGCAAGGGCAGCGATATAGTGATGAAAATCTGATTCCCCTCATTAACAAAAACTCACGGTAAATCATAAAACCGCTTCTGCTGTATGCTATCCAGAGATGTCTCGGCGAGAACCGCAGCAATTTTTAGGCCAGCACCTCCGCGCCCGTAGGGAGGGTTTTTTCCTACACCATTCTTTCTAAACGATGGGTCTATGGCCTGTTTAATGGAAGCTAAGATGGCGGCGGTCTCAGCGGCGCTATCGATAACCAGTGGCCCGCGTAGCCGCCCTTTTTGGCGGTCGCCAATATTGACAGTGGGAACGCCAATCGCTGGCGCTTCAATCAGACCAGACGATGAATTACCGATCACCGCATCCGTGACGGAGAGAAGGCTCAAGTAGCGTTTGTGCCCGAGAGATTTTACGACACATCGTCGTTGGGTATCTTTTTCGGCAAAGTTTTCGAGCGCATCCTGTATGATCAAGTGCCCAGGGTCGGAATTCACGCCTGTAAAAACCATTGCCGCCGATTCAAAATGATCGAGTGCATTCGTCAAGGCTGAAATTTCTGCTGCACCTTGGTCTGGTTGCAACGTCACCGGATGGTGGGTAATGACAAGCAGGGGCGATGATATCTTAATCCCTAGGTCTTCCTCTAACTCTTCTTTGTTTAGTCGATTAAGAGTATCGAGAAGGTCTAGTCCTGGGGCGCCAACCATATGAATATTTGCTGGGTCTTCGCCCATTTGCCGCAATCGTTTTGCATAAGGGGCTGCTGCGCAAAAATGTAGCCGCGCCACTTTTGTAATGGCGTGGCGAATTGCGTCATCAGTTGCTGCTTCGGTGGCCTCGCCCCCGTGAACATGAGCAATGGGAATATTGAGCATCATTGCAGCTTCAGCCGCTCCAAGAATTTCAAAGCGGTCGCCTAAAACAACAACGATGTCCGGCGCGAAGTCTACAAGGGAGTCCGAAATCCGGTGAACCGCATTTCCTAAAGCTTTCGCGGCTGACAACGGGGTGTCATCGCCAAGGCCAATGTCAACCTTTGCATCGATAGTAAAGCCTTCGTCTTCGATGTTGCGCCATGTCTCGCCAAATCGCGGGTCAAGATGTTGTCCGGTCACAATGGTCTGCAAAGTTAGAGCGTTGTGCGCATCGATCGCGCGCATAACAGATGACAAGTGCCCAAAGTCGGCGCGAGACCCAGTTATAACGCACACACGACGACTCATGAGCGGTTTCTCATTCGGGGATTCCAATGCCTTGCCAAGTGTTGAAATCAATCAGCCCCTTGGTCGCGACATACTCAGCTAGGTCCAAGTCTTCTTGAGTTTCAATTTCCAAACTGTGCCAACGATTCATAACCAAACCGTAGCATTCATTCGGATCGCCATAAATTCTTCCGGTTTTGCGGAACGCTTCCCAGTTAATCAAATAGAACGCGCCATTCATGGTCACTTGAGTCTTAAGGTCCTGACGGCGAAGACTATTGGCGCCGTGCATTGATTTGACGATGGGTGCTATTGACCCGTCGGCAGCTAAATCGCCGGTTAGGGCGGTATAGGTGTCTAACTTTCGCAGCCCGACAACGAGACTGGCATTACTCTGTGTATAAAGTGCAATGGCTTTGTCGAAATGAGCAGCGGTGGCAAATGGCGAAGAGGGCTCAAGGAGCATAATAGCACTGTAGGTCCGCTTTTCGTTTTCCTCGATCCAGTCCATGGAATGGGCCACCACGCTGTCGGACGTCGCGACATCGCTGGCAAGGTCCGATGGCCTGGTGAATGGGACCTCAACACCCAACGCCAGGCCTTCTTCAGCGATATCGTTGCTGTCGGTCGACAGGATGAGACGGCTGCAACTGGAGCATCGCTGAGCCGCGCGGGCCTTGTATCCCAGCAAGGACAAGCCGTTGACCGTTTTTAGGTTTTTTCCAGGCAGACCTTTAGACCCACCCCGGGCGGCAATCAGAAATAAGATATCAAGCGGTGCGGCCACAGAAACCTCAGTTAATTCAGCGGGTTGACGCCATCACATTACCGGACGTGGCCCCGGTCACAAACCATCTTTCCGTTGCGCCAGTTTGCGCCCTAGTCTAACTCCTAACACTGTGACTGATGCTAAGCCCCATACCTTTGTTATCGCCGAAGCGGGCGTGAATCATAATGGTGACATTGACCGCGCGCGTGCCATGGTTGATGTGGCGGCGGACGCTGGTGCTGACGCCATAAAATTCCAGTCTTTTAAGGGTGACAAGCTGGTCACGAGCAGGGCTCCCAAAGCGGCTTATCAGATCCGCAACACAGAAGGTGATGGTGGCCAGGCTGCCATGCTCAAAGCACTAGAGCTTTCAGACGCTGACCACCAAACTCTTTTTGATTCTGCCACGGCCGCTGGTATTGAGTTTTTATCCACGCCCTTTGATGACACCAGCCTTGAGCTTCTGGTTGGAACACTCAATGTGCGCCGGCTAAAAATTGCCTCAGGCGAACTGACTAATGCTCCGTTGGTGTTGGCCATGGCCCAGGCTGGGAAGCCGATCATTCTTTCAACGGGAATGGCCACAATTGCTGAAATTAGAGAAGCGCTTGGTGTATTGGCATTTGGATTTTTGGCGTCTGGAGAAGGTCGGTCTTTTGTTGCTAATGCCGCCGCGTTTAATGATGCCTTTGAGGGCGATGCTGGGAAGGCGGCCTTAGCCGCGAAAGTCACGTTACTTCATTGCACTTCAGCTTACCCAGCAGCACCAGAGGTTATTAATTTGCGGGCAATCGAAACGCTCAGAGAGGAATTTGGTCTTGCTGTTGGTTTGTCTGACCATAGCCAGGGCATTGCCGTTGCCACCGCTGCTGTTGCGCGCGGGGCTTCCGTTATAGAAAAACACTTCACCTTGGATAAGACATTACCAGGACCGGATCACGTAGCCTCGTTAGATCCTCAAAGCCTACATGACATGATCGCGGCAATTCGCACGGTTGAGGCTGCTCTTGGGTCTGGTGAAAAGGTGCCGGTTACCGAAGAGCGTGATACTTCAGCTGTGACCCGAAGAAGCTTGGTGGCGACAGCGCCGATTGCAAAGGGTGATTTTTTTACCCATACAAATCTGGGGACACGCAGGCCCGGGGATGGCATCGCACCGATTCATTACTGGGATATACTCGGAGCCGAGTCGGATCGCGCTTATAATGTCGATGATCTGATTGTGTGGGAGGCGACTTCAGAATGAGTGTCTCTGTAAATGACCGAGATATTATTTTAGTGGGGGCCAGCGGCCATGCCCGTGTGCTGGTTCATCTCCTTCAGAGTGCTGGGACCCCCCCGGCAGCGCTCACTGATATAGATGAGACCCTTCATGGTACTGACCTATACGGGGTTCCGGTTATTGGCGGCGATGATGCAATTGTTGCACATCAACCATCGGATGTTGTTTTGGTCAACGCCATAGGCAATTCCCCTGGTTCTGGTCAATCCGGATTAAACGTTCGTCGCGCCGTATTCGAAAAATTTAAAGAACGTGGATTTGATTTTCTGGGTGTCGTCAGCGACGATGCGTCAGTATCTAAAAGGTCCACGTTGGGTGAAGGCGTGCAGGCCGTGACGCGGTCCATTATTCATCCGGGTGTGAATATTGGCGACAACACTATTCTTAATACCGGCGCTAGCCTTGATCATGACTGCTGGGTCGGGGCGCACAGTCATATCGCGCCTTGGGCAGTTTTGTGTGGCGGCGTGGCGGTTGGCGATGATTGTCATATTGGGGCGAGGGCTGTTCTGGTTCCGGGTATTCGGGTCGGTGATGGATCTATTGTGGGCGCAGGTGCTGTTGTTATATCTGATGTCGAAGCGGGAAAAACGGTGGTCGGTAATCCCGCTCGTGTTGTTGGGGTTAATGAGAAAATTGATAAAGAGACGCCTACGTGACTTCTGTAGAAGACAATTTAGTAACGCCCGACACGACGATCTTAGAGACTCTAAAGATCATCGATACACACGGAGTTCCGTTTGGTCTGGTCCACGAAGGGCGTGTATTGCGTGGCACTGTAACTGACGGCGATATCCGACGAGGAATCCTATCCGGGTTTCCTTTAACTGACCCCGTTTCAAAGGTTATGAACACGTCGCCTATCATTGCGGCAGAAAATACGTCTGATGGGGAAGCGGCGCGGTTAATGCGGCGTGCGATGATCGGGCACTTGCCCTTGGTTGATGACGCTGGATGTATTGTTGACCTTAAGGTGCTGAAGGACCTCGATCCAGAACCTGACGGCAGGAATGCAGTCGTTCTAATGGCAGGTGGTCAAGGTACACGCCTTTATCCATTAACCGAGGATATTCCCAAGCCAATGCTAGAGATCGGCGGCCGCCCGATTCTAGAAACCATAATTGAACGGTTTGTCGCCCAGGGGTTCGGCGACATTTACCTCGCTGTGAATTACAAAGCCGAGGTGATCGAGTCCTATTTTGGCGATGGGCGGACTTTCGGCGCAGAAATTTCTTATCTGCGCGAAGACCAAGCTCTTGGAACCGGTGGTGCTTTATCTCTCTTACCAAAGCGCCCTGGTGCACCTTTGATTGTTATGAATGGTGATGTGTTGACTAAAGTGAACTTCAATCACTTAATCAAGTTTCATCGGAACCATGGTGCGCCAGCGACTATGGGAGTGAGCGAGTATCGTTTTACGGTCCCCTTTGGGGTTGTGGAGACGGAAGCGGAGACTTTTAAGTCGATTGCCGAGAAACCAGAGCACACGTTTTTCGTCAACGCAGGCATATACGTCATCGATCCAGATGTTCTTGATCTTATCGAATCTGGCTCTGCCATCGATATGCCCGATCTGTTCCAGGCTCTATTGTTCCAAGGTCGTGCACCGACGGTATTCCCTCTGCGGGAATACTGGATGGATGTCGGGCAATCCCACGATTTGGACCAAGCAAACCGTGAGTACGGCGCAGTTTTCACGAAGGCAAAAGACTGACAGAGTGTGGGCATCGATAGGGAGTTTTCTTGATGCGATCCGTCCCCGAATTATTTGATCTCGATGGTCGTTCGGCTCTTGTGACCGGTGGCGCAGGGCATCTGGGCCAGGCCATCGCGAGTGCCTTGGCCGAATGCGGCGCTCGGGTTGCTCTGCTTGATCGACATGATCCAAGCGCTATGGCCTCCTGTTTACCCCCTGTCGCCGATGGTGAGCATGCAGCCTTGACTGTTGACCTAAGTCTTGAAGACCAAGTGCAGGCTGCCCCGGCTGCAGTCGCCGATGCTTTGGGTAGCCTCGACATCGTTGTCCACGGCGCCGCTTTTGTCGGTACAGATGCACATACCGGTTGGACCAGTCCGGTTGAACAGCAAAGCCTTAGCAAGTGGCGTGACGCCTTAGAGGTCAACTTAACGGCACCGTTTGCACTAACCCAAGCTGCTCTACCCTACCTTCGGGCAAAGGGGTGTGGGTCTGTCATAAACATCGGGTCGATTTACGGTGCCCTGGGACCTGATTGGTCTTTATATGACGCAGATGATGTGCCTGGCACCCCAGCGGCTTACGCCGCCTCTAAAGGAGGGCTCCTGCAGATGACGCGGTGGTTGGCGACGTCACTGGCACCGGACGTCCGGGTGAATGCCATCGTACCTGGCGGCATTGAACGAGATACGGCCCCTCGATTTAAAGCTGCTTATGAGAAGCGGACTCCGATGGCGCGTATGGCTGGTGAGGAAGATGTAAAAGGCGCGGCAGCGTATTTGGCGTCTGATGCTGCGCGTTATGTTACCGGGCAATGTCTGATGGTGGATGGTGGCTGGTCGGCATGGTGAATCTGGTCAGGCTCGGATAGTATTTAGGGCTGGATTGTTCGGAATCAGAACACTGTCGTGGAAACTATCAATAATATATTCACCCAGCCTCGTAACTTGCTTGTATTATTACATGATACAGCGATGGCATTTTTTGCTGTCGCTGTGGCGTTTTATCTTCGCCTAGGTGCCCAAGCCTTCGACCAGGTTGAGATCATACTTCAGCTTGCATCCGTGTATGCATGCTTAGCTTTGATAATTTATTTTTTCACAGGTCTGTACCGACATGTATGGGCCTATGTTTCATTCGTGGATGCGGTCAACATCGTTCGTTCGGCGACGGTTGTGGCCCTAGCGTTCATTCCACTCATGTTTTTCTTCGCCCGGCTTGAAGATGTGCCCCGGTCGGTCCCGTTCATCGGTTGGTTTGTGTTGGTTGTTTTTCTCGCGACACCGCGATTGACCTTCCGTTTGTTTAAAGATCATCGGCTCGGTTTTCTGGCGGCTGAAGAGGCTGCTCGCACCCCCGTACTTATGGTTGGGGCCGGTGATGAGGCTGCCCACTTTATCCGGGCCACCCAAATGAACACACACAGCCGATATAGAGTTATTGGGCTGGTTACAGCAACACCCGGCCGCGTCGGTCAAGTTATCAATGGGGTCGATGTGCTCGGGCTGGAGCGCGATGTAACGGCGATAATCGCAACGCTGGCCGCACGCAATCTGGCTCCGCAGCGCCTTATCCTGACCCGTCCCGAGAACAGCCGTGAAACTCTCCGTGCGCTTCTGCGCGTTGCGCAGGATACGGGCGCGGAGTTGACCAAACTTCCCCCGGTCGCTGACCTGCGGGCCTACGATGAACCTGATTTTGCGCCCAAGCCAATCGCGCTAGAGGACCTTCTTGGCCGACCGGCTAGGAGTTTGGATCGCGAAGCGATGGACGCTCTTATTCGCGGCAAACGTATCCTGGTGACCGGTGCGGGTGGCTCTATTGGTTCGGAGATGGTGCGGCAAATCGCGGCCTCCGGTCCCGCCCACATCTCGATGCTCGATCATGGCGAATTCAACCTGTATTCAATTGAGCAAGAGGTCAGGCAGGCGTGGCCCGCTCTGGATATGAAGCCGATCATCGCAGATGTGCGTGATCCTGGGCGTATCGCTGCCATATTTGAAACGTCCAATCCCGATATTGTCTTCCACGCGGCGGCGCTCAAACACGTCCCTATGGTCGAACACAACCCACTTGAGGGCTTAGCCACGAATGCCCTTGGCACACGGGTGATCGCGGACGCTTGTATTGCGCACAATGTTCCAGAAATGGTCCTGATATCGACCGACAAAGCGGTTAACCCAGCTAATGTCATGGGGGCCGGGAAGCGCCTCGCAGAAATATATTGTCAGGCTGCTGACGTCGCTAATGTAAGCACCCGGTTTATCACTGTTCGGTTTGGCAATGTTCTTGGGTCGACGGGGTCAGTCGTTCCCCTGTTTCAAAAGCAATTGTCTGAAGGTGGGCCCCTAACTGTGACCCACCCTGAGATTGAACGGTATTTTATGACCATTGGGGAGGCGGTCGAGCTGGTGCTTCAGGCGGCGGCCCTTGGTCCAGGTCGCAATGACCGAGGAGCAATTTACGTTCTTGATATGGGGCCCCCGGTCAAAATTATAGACCTCGCCAGACAGATTATTCATCTTGCCGGGAAGGTGCCCGACGAAGATATCAAAATTAAAATCATTGGATTACGTCCTGGCGATAAACTTACAGAGGAGCTTTTCCATGGTCAGGAACCTCCTGTAGGAACCGATATGGATGGCATCTTGATCGCGCGGCCGCGGGTTAGTGCTTTTGAGGCCATAGCTACCCGCCTTGACCATCTCGGCGACGCTTGTATCCATCAGCAAGAAGAAGCCGCACTTGATGTGTTAACTGATTTGGTCCCTGAACTCTCACGTCCTGACCGCTCTCAAATAAACGCCCCCGACGTCTCTGGATTACCACATTTGAAGGTTGTCAAATAAATCTATAGGAGAATGCGCTAAGGCGTTTTCCCTTCGCATTAGCCATGCTAAACCCCGGCTCTCGCGTTTAATCGACTGATCATTTGAGGTGACCATGCCCGCTTCCGCCGTGCGCCGTGCGCTGCTGTCCGTTTCCGACAAAACTGGCCTCGTCGAGTTTGCGACATTTTTAAATGGAAAAGGCGTTGAATTGGTTTCTACTGGGGGCACGGCCAAAGCCATCGCGGATGCTGGCCTCACAGTTCGAGAAGTTTCTGATCTCACAGGTTTTCCTGAGATGCTCGATGGCAGGGTTAAGACGTTGCACCCGAACGTTCATGGCGGGCTACTCGGCGTGCGTGGCAATGCGGATCACGAAGCGACGATGGCCGACCGTGGAATAGCACCTATCGATCTTGTCGTGGTCAACCTTTACCCTTTTGAGAGCACCGTAGCTGCTGGCGCTGGTTTTGATACCTGTATAGAAAACATCGATATTGGTGGCCCAGCAATGATCCGGTCCGCAGCAAAGAACCATGCCGGTGTGGCAGTGATAGTCGATCCAAAAGATTACGATGAAGTCCAAGCGAATATGGAAGCCCATGACGGGGCGGTGACGGATAATCTTCGGACCATTTTAGCCGCGCGCGCCTTTTCGCGGACAGCGGCTTACGACAGCGCCATTTCAACTTGGTTTGCCGATCAATTGGGAGATGCTTTTCCGCACTGGCTTTCGGTTTCGGGCACAAAGAAGCAAGATCTCCGCTACGGAGAGAACCCGCACCAACAAGCGGCTCTATATCTTTCTGGAGAGACACGTCCTGGTGTTGCAAGTGCAGAAAAAATTCAAGGTAAAGAACTCAGTTACAACAATATCAATGATACCGACGCCGCCTTCGAACTGGTCGCCGAATTTGATCAGCCGGCTGTGGCTATCATCAAACATGCCAATCCTTGTGGTGTGGCAGTCGCTGATAATTGTCTATCCGCGTATGCCAAAGCCTTGGCTTGCGACCCAGTCTCGGCCTTCGGTGGCATAGTTGCGCTGAACCGCCCTCTTGACGGCGCCCTTGCCGCAGAAATCATTAAACTGTTCACCGAAGTTGTTATTGCTCCTAACGCTGACGACGCAGCTCGTTCGACGTTCGCTAAAAAGAAAAACCTTCGACTTCTTCTGACCGGAGACATGCCCGATATATCTGAAACTGTGCGTATGGTTAAACCCGTGGCGGGTGGGCTTTTGGCGCAATCAAAGGACACCGGACATATCACCGCAGAAGATTTGAAAGCCGTGACAAAAGTAAAACCAAGCGACGATCAAACGGCGGACATGTTGTTCGCCTTCACTATTGCAAAGCACGTAAAGTCAAACACCATTATCTACGCTAAAGATGGAGCCACGGTTGGAATAGGTGCTGGACAAATGAGCCGAGTCGACTCGGCGCGTATCGCCGCCGCTAAGGCGATGGACGCGGCAAAGGAAGCTGGTATCTGCACTCCAGCGACGGTTGGCTCTGTGGTAGCATCTGACGCGTTTTTTCCTTTTACGGATGGACTGTTGGCCGCTGTAGAAGCGGGTGCGACGGCCGTTATTCAGCCTGGCGGATCAATCCGGGATGATGAAGTGATTGCTGCAGCGGATGAGAAAGGTTTGGCTATGGTCTTCACTGGGATGCGTCATTTTAGACATTAGAGGCGCCGCAACCGATTACACCATCATTACCGATCAGGCTCTTTGACGGTCTGCAACATCACCAAGCCAGCGACTAGAAACACTAAGATCGTCGCCATTCCAATGCGCTGACTGCCAGCCAAAATAGTCATGGCACCGACGGCAAATGGGCCCAGGAAGCTGGTGACCTTGCCTGATACCGCAAACAAACCAAACATTTCTCCCCGAATGTCTGGCGGTGCCAACCGGGCCATAAATGTTCGGCTCGCGGCCTGCACAGGACCAAAGAAGGTGCTCATGATGAGTGCCGTCACCCAAAATTGCGCCACGGTTTGGGCGACCAACACGCTAACAGACGACGCCGTCAATGCGATAAGACTTATGGTTAAGGTTCGCTTTGATCCGAAGCGATCATCTATCCAGCCAAAAACCGCAGCCCCCAATCCCGCTGTCACATTTAGAGCGATGCCAAAGACAATAATATCTTCTATTGTCATCCCGAAGGTGCCGGCCGCATACACACCACCGAAGGCAAACATGGTGTTGACGCCGTCTATGTAAATCATGCGGGCGATCAGAAAACGAAAACTATTGGCATGGTGCCTGGCGTTACGAATCGTCGCGATCAAAGCCACCACGCCTTTCTTAACTGCTGGGCCGAGCCCTATGCCGGTTTTTTGACCGTCCGGTGTGAACGCGAACAGCGGCCAGGTAAACAAGGCAATCCAAATCGCGGTCACCAGCATGGTCGCGCGCACGTGCTCTGCATTCTCTCTGTCTAGACCGAGAGGTGCTGGATCTGCTTGAACAAAACCGACCAGTGCAATGACAAGGCAGATTAGACCTCCGGCATATCCGAGACCCCATGCCAGACCAGAGATGCGCCCAATTCGGTTTGGCGTCGTCAGGTCTGGTAACATTGTGTTGTAAAACACCAATCCAACTTCAAAACCGACCGTTCCAAAAACAGCGAGGGTCAACGCCAGGGGAATTGAGTTTTGTCCCGGCGCTGCGAACCACAGCGCGGCAGTGGCAACGACGCACAACAACGTAAAAAATGCCAACCATGGTTTTCGTTGACCCGTATGATCGGCAATAGCGCCAACGACTGGGCTGGTCAGCGCGACAAGTAATCCAGCGATACCCGTCGCCGTTCCCCAAAGCGCTGTTCCTGTCTCAGCATCTGGTGCGATCGCCTGAGTGAAGTAGGCAGAAAACACGAACGTTGAAACGACGGTTGTAAATCCCGAGTTACCAAAATCAAACAGCGCCCAAGACCAGAGCGCGCGGCGGCTGACTGGTCCTTTGCTGGGCACCGTGCTCACAGAAGACCTGCTCTGTCGCGAACACGATTGGCCAACTGTAAAGCTGCTCGGCCGTCTTCGCCGGTTGCCATGCGTGAATTATCACCACCAATGAAGGCAATGAACGAGGCCAATTGCGCGCGCAGTGGATCGATCTCTTTTACGTTGAGCGGCGTGGCATCACCGCTGAAAGTACGTGTTACCGCCCTGGTCGTAAATTTCAGATCGAAGGTCGATCCTGTTGTTTCTATTGTCAGGCTTCGGTTTTGAGAGGCTGCAATTCGGCTGACGTCGAAGGACGCTGTAATTCCAGAGTCCAAATTCAAGGATGCAGACACGCAATCCTCTGTACTGTTATGTGCACATTCAATCGACGCTACTGCACCGAGATCCAGTTCGATCAGCAGGTCGAGATCGTGAATCATCAAATCCAAGACCGCGTCGACATCATAGGTCCGGCTCGCTTTTAAATTAAGACGCCGTGCGGAGAATGAAGTGACGCGGCATCCATTTGCCAGATCCGATTCCAATGATGCTCTCAAAGCGCTGATCGCTGGGTTAAAGCGCTCAACATGACCAATACCTATGTAGGAATCGCCTTTAGCGGCTGCCTCTATCAACTCTTGGGCCCCCTGTTCTGTCGCAGCCATCGGTTTTTCCACCAAACAAGAAATGCCCGACGACAGCAAAGGCAGGGCGATCGCTGTATGAAATTGGGTGGGTACAGCGATAATGGCCAGATCAATTTGAGTCGTGAGATTGTCGATGTCGGCGAGGGCTTCACAACCGGTCTCTGTTGCAACCTGTGACGCTAAGTTGGGCTGTGCATCATAGACACCGATAAGATTAATGGCGTCAGTATCGACACACGCAGCCACGTGATGTTTGCCCATGCGCCCGAGGCCGATGACGGCGGCACGCAGTTTTTTCTGATCTGCCATCAATAATACGCTTTTAAGACGCGAGAGCCGCCCGCACGGCAGAAATGATACGCGTCTGCGCGTCAATCTCTAAGTAGGGATGCAAGGGTAGACTGACCACTCGAGCCGCAAGCCGTTCTGTAACTGGCAATCCATTTCCAGAGACGGGGTAGCCCCGATAGGGGGCTTGGGCGTGAAGTGGTCTGGGATAAAACAAAGCAGTTGGGATATTCTCCTCTGCCAAAGTCTTGACGATGACATCCCGCTGTTCTGAGACCAATGTGTACTGCGCCCAGACGGAAGTGGCACCTTCAATAAGGCACGGGGTTTGCACGATATCCGATAAACCTTCAGTGTAACGCTGCGCGATTTCGTTTCGTCTGTCGCATTCGTCATCGAAGATTTTTAGCTTCTCCAAAAGGACAGCGGCTTGAATGGAGTCTAATCGCGCGGTTAGACCCAAACATCTCGCTTCAGCAGAACCGCCTCCGTTACCATGGACTCGTACACATTTCATGCGTTCATAGAGCTCAGTATCATCTGTGAAAACAGCGCCGCCGTCGCCATAACAGGCCAAAGGTTTGGCGGGGTAAAAACTCGTTCCTGTCACCCGGCCTATAGTTCCCAGCGGTGTTCCTTTGTAGGTTGCCCCAAACGCCTGAGCGGCGTCATCTAATATCCAGAGTTTATGTTGGTCTGCAAAGTCCCGAATAGGATCAAAATCAACCGGCTGACCAAAAAGATCGACCGTCATAATCGCTTTTGCTGTCATGCCCGCCTGTTCAGCGGCGATGAGTCCGGCTTTTATGCTGTCGACGTCCATGTTGAAGGTTTGTGGATCTACGTCGACAAAAACCGGTGAAGCGCCTTGGAGTGCTACAACCTCTGCGGAGGAGGTAAATGTAAATGAGGGCACTAAAACCGCTTCACCTGGGCCTATGTCAGCGGCCATGAGGGGCAAAATTAGAGCATCGGTGCCACTGGCGCAGGTTAGACAATGTGCTGCGCCTGTGCGCTCGGCCAACTGGCGCTCCACCTCAATAACTTCGGGGCCCATAATAAAAGCGCCATGGTCCAAAACACGACGAATGGCGGTATCAATTTGTTCGGAAATGCGAGCCCGCTGGGCCTGTAGATCGATAAAGGGCAGCGGTGAAGACGCCGTATCGCGCATAAAGCGAAAACCTAATAGATGGCCAGAGGGGGGTGCTTGTGGAAGCAAGCCGCACGGGCGTTTAACGGTTATCCCAACCTACAACTTAGGTCAGACTCTTGTAAATGTGGTGGTGGTCGATTGAAGCATTCTTCGCGCTCCTCTAAACATGTCCGAACATGAACTTTTAAATGCCACCTACATTTATGCCAAAAGCTACAAAACATACTCGATCCGGCCCGCTGATCCGTCGCCTCGTCGGCGAATCAGTGGCTCCATATGGGTCACGTGTCGCTCTTGCGGCGGTTTTCATGGTTCTGGTGGCTGCAATGACGGCGGCGTTGGCTTGGCTAATGGACCCGGTGGTTAATCGCGTTTTCGTAGAACGGCGGAGTGATTTGTTATGGTCGGTTGGTGGGGCAGTGCTCGCTGTTTTCACCATAAAGGGAATTGCGACTTACGCTCAGGCCGTTCTCATGGCCGGTGTTGGTCAGAGTGTGTTGATGGACATGCAGAACCGGCTATTCCGTCACTTGATGACGCAAGATTTGGCCTTTTTTCAACGTCAAACGACAGGCAGCCTGATTTCTCGATTTACGACTGATATCGGGATGATGCGCCAAGCGGTGTCAACCGCGTTGACGGGCCTTGGCAAAGACAGCTTGTCTGTGATCTTTCTTGTTGGCGTTATGTTTTATCAAGACTGGTTACTGGCTACGGTTGCGTTTGTTGTTTTTCCAGCTACCGTTATTCCAATCACACGGCTTGGTCGTAGACTTCGTCATGTTACAGCTGACACGCAGGCGCAGACAGGCGGCTTGATGACCGTTCTGCAGCAAACTTTCACGGGAATGCGCCTGATCAAATCCTATCGGATGGAAGACTATGAGTCGGAACGGGCGCAGACGATGACCCGCTCCGTGCGCGACCTTGTTATGCGAGCCGAAAGAGTAAAGGCATTATCGAGTCCATTGATGGAAACGATTGGCGGGGTCGCGGTCACAATTGTGATCGTCTATGGCGGTTGGCGGGTAATTCAAGATACCACAACGCCGGGTGCATTCTTCTCATTTATTACAGCCCTGCTAATGGCGTATCGGCCGATGAAAGCATTGGCCAACCTAAATGCACAAATTCAAGAAGGCCTCGCTGGTGCTGAGCGCCTATTCTCTATATTGGATGAGAAACCAAACCTCTTGGAATCTCGCAGCGCGCAACCACTGTCTGTTTCTGGCGGCGGGATTATTTTTGATCAGGTTTCGTTTTCCTATGACGATGGCAAGGCGGCGTTGCATGATATTTCATTTGAGACACAACCCGGCAAGACTACCGCACTGGTTGGACCCTCTGGTGCAGGAAAAACAACCCTGCTCAATTTGGTTCCACGACTCTTCGATCCGGTCTCGGGCCGAATTCTGATCGACAATCAAGATATTCAAGACGTCACTATTGAGTCCCTGAGGCTATCAGTGGCTCTGGTGTCACAAGATGTTCTTCTGTTCGATGATACCGTGCGGGCCAATATCCGATTCGGAAAACCGTCTGCGACAGATAAAGAAATCACCGAAGCGGCGCGTGCAGCCGGTGCAGAAGACTTTGTTCTTGCCATGCCTGATGGCTACGAGACGGTAGTAGGAGAGCGGGGCGAGTCGTTGTCCGGCGGGCAACGTCAGCGTATTGCAATCGCGCGCGCTATCTTAAAGAACGCGCCAATATTACTGCTTGATGAAGCAACGAGTGCGCTCGATGCGGAAACAGAAGCGCAAATACAAGAGGCGATGGACACACTTCGCAAAGGCAGAACGACTGTAGTTATTGCTCATCGCTTGGCAACAGTTCAACACGCGGATTGCATCCATGTTGTTGTTGATGGTTGTGTTGTCGAAAGCGGTACTCACGATGAGTTGGTGAAGATTGACGGCACCTACGCACGCCTCAGTGCCTTACAATTTTCAACGCGCGACTAGTTTTGTTTTGTTTTGGTTTGACGGCTTTCCAGAACCATCTGCTCAAAGACTCCTGAAATTTCTGAAATCGCCGACGAGTCATTGAATAGTAGATGCGCCTTTTCCCAAATGCGTTGTCGCACGGACGTCCTAAAGATCTGATCATGGACCAAGCGATATGCTGTCTCGACGTATGCTTCGGCGCTATCGACCACGCAATCCATCACATCCATGCGTTTGTAGAAGGCTAAGGTGTGGCGACCCCGCATAAACTCACCCGGCCAATGAACAATTGGCGTCCCGGTTCTTAAGCTTTCAAGACTGGTTTTTCCTCCAGACCAATGAGGAATATCTAAGAGAACGTCTGCACAGCTGAGTAATGAGGTGAAGTCACGACTTTTAACTCGCGGCAGAATTTTTATGCGTCCTATATGAGACCCAGCAGTCTTCTCAAGCCGACGGAGAAATATATCGTCCGCCGCTGTATGAATGGTCACGAAATAAATGAGAGCATTCGTGTCTTTTTCCAACAGGTCGGCAATAATCGAGTCATAGGCTGGATGAATTTTGTACAAGCTTTGGGCGCATAGATATGCTGGTGCTTTAGGATCAATACCGAATGCTGCCCGATCAGGCGGAGCGGTTGGAATGATGGGCTCCGTCACGCAGATCGACAAACCATCTAATTCAATAAGGTCTTCACTGTAATGTTCATTGGCCTTTTCAGGTTCCATCCCCGCGACGGATAAAAACGCATCGATGTTTGGAATTCCACTGGTGACAGGGTGTCCCCATCCCATCACCTGAACGGGTGCGGATCGCGCAAAAGCTAAGAAGTAAACTAGCTTATCCATGCCGATCTCCGGGAAGTAGATCAAATCTGCTTCCTCACTTGCGATAATTTCCCGCGCCCGGCGTAGATCGTCAGGCAAATCGATGACACGATCAGCCATGTTGGCCAAGACAGGCGCGACTGGATCATCCACGGGCAATACCGGACAGCGCAGTAATACGACTTCAAACCGATCTCTATCCAGGTATTCGATCAATCCCGCACATAGGTACCCTACTGTATGACTGCGCAGGAAACTGGACAGAATCCCAATGCGGATTTTGTCTCGCTTTGGTGCTTGCCCCACATGTGGCGCGCGTGCTGCAAGATCAGGGCTACATTCGAGATAAAAGGCTGCGACGCGTTCCTGCAGTCCGCGATCATTTTTACCGTGATAGGCGAGATAAAAATTAGTAAAACCCCCAGCTGAGTATATGTCCCTTACGGGCTCGCGGGGCACGTTCTCCAGGGCTTCAATTATAGCGTTTCTGTTTTGAGCAATTTCAGCCGCGCTCTTGCAAACAACTGGCAGCGTCAGCGCGATTTTAAGTCTGGTAAGAGTGCGAAACTCAGTGTCGATATCCAGCTCCGCAACGCGGCGGTAAAGATCTTTTGCGTCTTCTGATTTTCCACTCTTCTCCTCTGTTTCAGCTAAATTATACAAAGCCTCTGGATGGTCTGGATTATGCTTTAGGAACAGAGTGAGATGTTCATAAGCGGACCGAAGGTCACGAACCGATAGATGCGCTTGGCCAAGCGGGAGCCGGGCCTCGTAATGCTCAGGGTCGGCCCGAACAGCGTCTTCACCAGACATAACTGCTAACCGTGGTTGCCCGAGCGCCAATCGAACTTGAGTTAAAAGCGTTAAAGTTTTTGCGTGGCCCGGACGCACAGTTGCAGCTCGGTTGAGCCATGCTTCTGCATGGTCAAACCTGCCAAGGGAGAATAGAATCCGACCGCAATTCATTGCCGCTCCAGCATGATCAGGCTCTAATCTGCATACCTCGACGAAGGAGTCGATCGCTTCTTTTAATTGTCCTGAACGGCCATAAGCGGCACCGAGGGCGTTGAGGATGGTTGTATCGTTAGGCGCTAAGCTGTTTGCCCTGAGTAAAGCGCCAATGGCTTTTTCATCCTCATCCAAGCGGTAATGAATTATTCCGACCTTAAACCAAGGAGATGAATTATCAGGTTTAATTATTAGGGCTTTTTTAAAACAAATCTTAGCTTCGATAGGCTTGCCTGAGGCTAGATAGTCTTCGCCGTGCTGCATATAGGCTGCGAACAGGTCTTCGCTGTTTTCCCTCTCAGGCACGCTTGATTGTTCTGTTTTCTTAGTCATACAGGTCAAAATGAGAAGCGTGGATGGGACAGGCCTTGCAGCATATAGCATTGCTGTGCCGCAGGAACTCTAAAGGTTAGGGGTATGGAGATCACCATACTTCCGTTGATTGCCCGTTTACTTGACGCTATCTAGAACCTCTCAATATGTGCTGACAAGAGCTTAGCACGTTTAGTAGTGAATCAAGCGGCAACGCTGTACATAGTGATCTAGAAAAAGCGTGCATCAGTTGCTTCTCTATGTGCGCAAATTTGGATTTTTTAGGGTTTAGGTCAACTGATGGACCATGATGCAATACTCGACAAGTACGCCAGTTCTCTTCCGACCGGCGTACTAAAGTATGGCACCACAAGAATTCGATTTGCTTTTCCCAACCGCGCTGCGTACTGGCGGGTTTCCTCATTCGAAACCAAGGAGCCTGAGACTGTTAAGTGGATATCGGAATTCCAGCGCGACGAAGTTTTTGTCGATATTGGTGCAAATATGGGGCTTTATTCTTTGTTTGCCCACGTCTTCAGTGGTGCTCGTGTGTTCGCTTTTGAACCTGAATCTCAGAACTATGCACTACTAAATACCAACATCCGGCTCAATGAGTTATCCCGGTCTGTTGTAGCCTGGTGCTGCGCGTTGACGGATAGCCAGCGTGTTGATCGGTTATATATGACCAACCTAGATACCGCTGGTTCTGGTCACGAATTCGGTGCGGAAGTCGATACAAACTTGAAGCCTATCAATGCTGCCTTTGCCCAAGGGAGTCTCGGATACAGCTTAGACGATCTTGTATCAATCAATGCCTTACCGGTGCCAAATCATATTAAAATTGATGTCGATGGAATTGAGCATTTGGTTGTACGCGGGGCGCGCGACACATTCTCACAAAGCGAGGTAAAGTCTGTTCTAATTGAGATTAGCCCCCATATCGATGAGCATTCTATGTTGATTAACGAGATGATGGAGTTGGGGTTTAGCTTTGACCCGGATCAAGTCGAACGCTCGCGACGTGAGGAAGGCCCAACTAAAGATTATGCAGAATATATTTTCAGGCGCTGAATCTCATGTGGTGGATCGGATAGCGGCATCTTCAGTTTCCACTGAACCGTTTGAACATTGCGTTGTCGACGATGTTCTTCCGATAGATCTTCTAGAAGAAATTCACCACAAATGGCCTTCAGAAGAAAGTATGATGACGCTTCCTGAGACGGGTCGGGTGGCAGGGTATGGCGAGCGCCACGTCCTGCTCTTGGAGGACCAGTTTCTGTCAAGCTTAACAGAGTCAGATAGAAAATTCTGGCGAGACGTCGCCCACACGATTATAGGTGCAAACGTTATCGCCGCATCCTGCAAAAAGTTTAAGGCCATACTGCAGCGTCGTATTGGGCACCTGGAGCAAGACAAAGTAATTCTGAGTCCTGAGATGCTAGTTGTCAGCGACCATAGCAATTATAAAATCGGCCCACATACAGACACGCGCAGACGTTTTATCAGTTTACTCTACTATCTTTCGACCGATCCCAAGTATCGATCTTACGGCACAAGTCTCTATACGCCGAAAGATCCGAAAATGCCGGTGAATGACGAGAAGCACTACGAAGTTGACAAGTTTACGCTCCATACGCGTATCGATTACAAGCCCAACCGGGCCGTTATTTTTCCGCGGACAGATAGGTCTTACCACGGAGTAGAGCCTATACCCGTGACGGACTGTGACCGTCGACTCATCATCGTCAACGTGCGCGCACCACAGGGCGCAACTCAGGTATAATTTTAGTGCTTATGACCCCTTACCAGGCCAGTTCGCCGCCCTCCCAAGTGAGGTAGCGGCCGGTGTCGGCAATCGTCACTTGATCCAGCACAGCTTTGATCCCGGTCACACTTTCCTCAATCTCTATGTCTGCTGTAGGCCCACCCATATCAGTTTTTGTGAACCCAGGGTGGAAGGGGATGACCGTGATGCCGCGGTCCTTCAAATTAAGCGCCATTGCATGAGTAACGGCATTGAGCGCTGCTTTGCTGGGCCGATACATATAAAAATTGCCAAAGTCATCAGCACCGATTGATCCTACAATACTCGAGACGTTGATGATTATTTTCTTGTGACTGGCCTCTACATTATCCACCAGGGCCTCACACACCCGCAGTGGTCCAATACAATTGATGCGATAAGCTTTTTCCATAATATCAAAATCAGTGGCGCCGAAGGGTTGAAGACCATTGGGTTCGGTTAAAGCTTTTTCCCCAAGGTAACCGGCCATGTTGATCAGCATGTCGATCGGGTTGTCGCCGAGTGTGTTTTTCAAACTAGAGATTGTACTTGGGTCTTCCACATCCAAAGCGTGTAAGGTAATGCGGCCGCTACTGGCGTCGGCAACGGCTTTCAAGCCTGTCGCCGAGTCCGGATTTCGGCAGCAGGCATGGATGGTCCAACCGTCTTGGTCGTATAGCTTTAGGAGGTTAAAGCCGAGACCTCGGTTGGCCCCTGTAATGAGCAGTGTTGGCATTGTAATAATCCTTCTCGTTCAAATGTGTGCAGACCCTAACGCTGCGACGCCCTATTGATAAGGCTGTATTTTTTGCCGCCGGTACTGTTGAACGGCATTTTCTGTGGTAAATAGAGGGCGCGCGTCGACGTAAACCGTGGAGGGTGGCCATGACCACAGACAGCACGTTTTCTCAGTTCGCATCACCGATCACAAAACGATCATTTTTGAGAGGCTCTTTGGCTGCAGCTGCCTTGAGTGCCCAATCATTTGGTATGCGTCATGCGCTGGCCCAAAATGTTGAGTGGGATTTAATCGTCGTTGGTGGGGGCACGACGGGTATGCCGGCCGCCCTGTTCGCTGCCGAACGCGGCGCCCGCGTATTGCTGATTGATAAAGCGCCCCGGCTTGGCGGCACCCTGGATCGCACGGGGGGTCAGGTCGCAGCGGCGGGAACCGTGTGGCAAAAGCAACAGGGCATTAAAGATTCTCCAGACGCTCACTACGACGATGTTATGCGCATCAATCGCCACACATCTGATCCTTTTCTAACACGACTTCTGGTCGACAACGCCGCAGAGACAATAAACTGGTATGCGGCTCGGGGTTATACGGTGATGGATGGCCACCCGGTGCTCGGCAGTGGCCACGAATTCTTTACGACCCGTCGGTATCAATGGAACGAAGACGAAGGTCAGGGATTCCAAAAAATTCTTGATCCGATGATTGAAGAAGCCAAGGCCACCGGCCGTTTATCTGTGCTCCTGTCCACCGGCGCGATAGATTTGATCAAAGACGAAACAGGTGCGGTTCGCGGTATTGTAGCGGAGAACGATAGCGGCGAGCGAGTCGACTACCGCAGCAGGTTTGTCGCCTTGTGTAGCGGTGGCTGTGCCGCCAATCCTCGCATGTATCAGGAATTGCATGGCATGCCGTTGTATTGGGACATTGCGTATCCCTATAGCCAAGGCGACGGCATTACGCTTGGACTTGGTGCCGGTGGCTACGTGCGTGGCGGAGATATGTTTGCGCCAGTCTTTGGTATAATTCTCGAGAGCAATAATTTTCCTGCACCGATTGCTGCTGGCCCGGTTCTTGAGCCGCGCTATCGCATGCCGTGGGAGGTGTTCGTCAATGTACACGGCAAGCGCTTTGTTCAGGAAGATCACCCAAGCTTGGCGCATCGGGAGTACACACTAAGTGTCCAGCCGGGGCATCGTCACTGGGCAATCTTCGACCAAGAGATACTTGATACGGCGCCACCGCTTATTCCGCGTTGGTCGCGGGAAAAATTGGATGATGCTTTCATCGACCACCCCATGTTTTCTAGGGCTGAGACCATTGGCGAAGTCGGCGTTAAAGCTGGCATCAATCCTTATAATCTAGAGCGAGAGATAGCCGCTTATAACAGCGCGGTTCTGAATGATGCGCCCGATGCTATGGGCCGGGGTCATCGTCCTCTCCCGGTTGCCAAAGGACCGTTCTACGCCGTCCAGCTTCAGGGCGCGACGGTTAAGTCTGCCGCCGGTTTGGGGGTCGACGGTGACCTACGTGTTACCCGCAGCGATGGCACACCCATTCCAAACCTTTACGCTGCTGGTGAGGTGATCGGTGGAGCCGCCACATCAGGTCGGGCACTTACAAACGGCATGGGTATGACACCGGCCCTGACATTTGGGCGGTTATTAGGGCAGAAAATTATTCCGTTTACGGCGTAACGAACACAAAAGCGCTCGGGCACAATTACCGAAAACTATGAGGGAAAATGGAGCGGGCGAGGCGATTCGAACGCCCGACCCCAACCTTGGCAAGGTTGTGCTCTACCCCTGAGCTACGCCCGCTCGATAGTCGACAGGCCAATAGCCTGCCGGGGAAGGCGCGGACTATACCCATTCAGTATGGGTTTGCAAGGGTTGGCTCGCCAGCCAGGCCAGTCAATTTTGGGCCTTTCCCTTGCGTTTCAAACCTTTTGGACGCATCTAAGGGGTCGGCGACCTACATCCCTGAGTTTCAAGAGGCTGACATGTTAATCGGTGATTCATCTGACCCCTCCGCTGCGGCCCTATTATCCACGCCGCCGCCTAGCGACTTGATCATAGAGAGCAGCACCGAAACCTTCCAACAGGATGTGCTCGAGGCCTCTCAATCGGTGCCTGTGATTGTTGATTTCTGGGCCCCATGGTGCGGACCTTGCAAACAGCTCGGCCCTGCCCTGGAGAAACTGGTCATCAGTTACGGGGGCAAAGTCAAAATGGTGAAAATTAACGTCGACGAAAACCAGCCCCTGGCCGCTCAGATGCAGGTACAGTCTATTCCCGCTGTGTTCGCTTTTAAAGGAGGGCGTCCTGTGGACGGGTTCATGGGGGCTAAGCCTGATAGTCAGCTTAAAGCTTTTGTCGACAAACTTACCGACGGAGAAGGGTCACCCGTTGATGCGGCAATCGGCCAGGCGGATGCAATGGCTGAAGTGGGGCAGTATGAAGAGGCCCTTTCAATTTATCAGCAGGTATTGGGTCAGGATCCCAAAAATACTTTGGCGATGAGCGGAGCATTACGCTGCTATATGGATCTCGGCCAAGATGACACAGCTCAGCAAGTTTTAGAGCAACTTCCAGACGACTTGAGAGCGAAACCTGAGATTGCCGCTGTCGCGACAGCTTTAGAGCTCAAGATGGCGACGGCGTCGGGTGGCTCAAATGAGGAAATAGTCGCGCTTGAGCAGAAAGTCACGGCTGAGCCCAAGGACATGCAGGCACGGTTTGATTTGGCGATGGCCTACTACGGTGCGGATAATCGTGAATCAGCGGTCAAGGCTTTACTTGAGATCGTTAAACTGGATCGCAAATGGGATGACGATGGCGCCCGCAAACAGTTGGTTAAGTTTTTCGAGGCCTTTGGTCCGACTGATCCTCTAACTGTCGATGGACGCCGCCAGCTGTCCTCATTGTTATTCACTTAGTGTAAAGGCACCGGTCTTTGTTCAGCCCTATCTCCACCAAGTTTGAAGATTTGCCCCAACACATCCCTGTGTTTCCACTAACTGGGGCTTTGCTGCTTCCTGGTGGACGGTTGCCGCTGAATTTATTTGAACCGCGCTATTTAAGAATGGCGCTGGATTCTTTGGCGGCAGGCCGCATGATTGGCATGATCCAGCCGAACTATGACGCGGTTGGTCATGAGAATCGGCCTTATGACGAACTTAATGACGGTTATGAAGACGGTTCAGAGGCGACGCTTGATCTGCAAGGTGATGACGAGGTGCAGCTCTACAAGACGGGCTGTGTTGGTCGGATTGTCTACTTTGAAGAAACCGATGATGGTCGTTTGTTGATAGCGTTGCGCGGCCTCACACGGTTTCGCATGCTCGAAGAATCTGAGCGTCTTAAAGGCTATCGCCGTGTGCGGGCTGATTACTCTTCTTTCCGTCAAGATATGGAACCGCGTGAAGATTTTGACCTTGATCGCGATATGCTTTTTGAGACATTGCAACCCTATATCGATGCCCAGGGGATGCGGCTGAAGGTCGATATCATCAAAGGCCTTTCAGACCATACGTTGGTGTCATCGCTCTGTATGATCTGCCCCTTTGATCCGCGAGAAAAGCAGGCGTTACTCGAAATAGAAACAGTAGAAGAGCGTGCAGATATGCTGCTGGCCCTATTGCAAATGGGTGTGTTCGAAGCCGGCGCCTCAGAAGGCCCCAGCCAATAGAGACTATATACAACGTCGTCCCAGAACCGATGAGAGACCATAATGGCAGCGTCAGAAGTCGACCCCAAACTACTTGATATCTTGGTGTGCCCTGTAACCAAAGGACCGCTGGAGTACCATGCTGGGGCACAGGAATTAATCAGCAAAAAAGCGGGTCTCGCTTTTCCGGTCCGCGATGGGATTCCCATTATGCTGCCCGATGAGGCACGCCGTCTCGACGAAGATTAGGCCGCATGCCATCTGATATGCACCAGTCTGTCTGGCCGACGGACCTTTCTTATGACCCGAAGGTAAAGTCTTTGTCGGTAATCTTCGATACCGGCGAAACATTTGTCCTGCCTGCAGAATACTTACGTGTGGAAAGCCCCTCAGCAGAAGTGCAAGCCCATGGCGGTGAGAAAGTTATTGTTGGTGGCCGCCGCCATGTCGGCATTATGGAAATTGAAGCCGTCGGAAACTATGCGGTTCGTATTGTGTTCGATGATCTACATGATACCGGCATTTATTCGTGGCGCATTTTGTATGACCTCGGTGTCGAGCAAGAGGATCGATGGGCAGATTATTTAGCGGCGTTAAACACCAAAGGCTTGAGCCGCGATCCGTAAGAACATGTTTTAGCCGGGTGCTTCTCCCCGCATTAGTTTGGGCAAGTCGCCCACTTGTCCAATGGCATGCCGCATAAACGTTTTCTTCAAAGGCGGTAAATTATTGACAGTCGCTAGGCCAACATCAAGCGCAACTTTAACCGGCCGCACGTCATTTGAGAACAATCGATTTAGAACGTCAGTCATACCAGCCATCAAAAGATTATCGGCTCGTCGCCACCGCTGATACCGTTCTAGGCCCGCGTGGTGTGCGAGGTCTAATCCGTAGCGCTTGGCATCGACAATAATATCGATCAAGGCTGCCGCGTCGCGCAGTCCAAGGTTAAGGCCTTGTCCCGCTATGGGGTGAATTCCATGGGCTGCATCACCCACCAAAGCCAATCGTGTATCGGTGTAAGACGTTGCAACTTGCAGACCTAACGGATACTGAAAGCGCGGCCCCACTAAAGATAGATTTCCTAGAAACCCGCCGATCCGTTCTGCAATTTCATTGAGAAACGCGTCGTCGTCCAAGGCCATGAAGGAATTCACCAAAGCCGTGCGTTCGGTCCATACCAGAGAGGACCGGTACCCTTCTCGAAGAGGCAAAATGGCAAATGGCCCACTGGCCAAGAACCGTTCGTGGGCGATGCCTTGATGAGACACCGTGTGGTCTATGGTTGCTACAATGGCATTTTGTTTGTAGGCCCAACCGGTAACGTCAATACCAGCGGTTTTCCGTGTTGCTGATCCACGTCCGTCGGCGGCCACTATCAATTGCCCATTTATCGTTCGTCCGTCTTTAAGAGAAACGCAGGCCATGCTGTCGTCCCTGTGCATTTCAACGATCTCGGCAGGTGCCGCGATGGTCAAGCCGGTAGTCTCCTGCGTGAGGTGCAAAAGCCCCGCTCGGATATCGCGATTCTCGATCATGTATCCCAACGGTGCGTCGCCGATGTCGGCATGGTCATAATGCAAGAACAACAAAGACGGTCCGTCAGAGACGCGAATTTCGCGAATGGGTTCTGTTTTGCCTTGTACGACAGGCCACAGACCGATGCCGTCTAGTGCGATTTTGCTGGATTGGGCAATAGCAGACGCCCGACCGTCGAAAGACGGCGAAACCCCGTCCACTGGCGCGATGCGGTCGATCACCACTGTCTGAATGCCCTGAGCCGCCAAGCCGCAAGCGAGGGTGGTGCCGGTCAGCCCACCACCAATGATGATAACTTCGGTTTCCATGTGCGTTGACATACCCAGGCTTTCGCTTATGACGGCCGCCCCGTCAACCGGAATAGGTGAGAATCTGTCGGAACGTCTTTAAATTGGCCGATCCATGCTCTATGGTCCCGCCGCCTAACGATACCCAGTGTTTATCGGATACGCCGCCTTAGCTCAGTTGGTAGAGCATCGCATTCGTAATGCGGGGGTCGCAAGTTCAAATCTTGCAGGCGGCACCACCTCATCCTAAACCCCATATTCAACTATAAAAAAATTAGACGCGGTGGCTTGCCTCATTGGAGTCGAACTTCGTGATACGCGATGTTCGGCGGGTTGATAGACAAGGCTTTAACGCGGGTTGATGCTGCGACGCGCTGGGTGGCTGTTGTCAGTAGTAAGGCAGGGGCGACATCTCTCATCTGTGCCAGCACATTCTGTAGATGAAGTTCACGCTCTTTTAAATTCATGATGCGGTCGGTTTTGTTAATGAGAGGCATGATAGAGTCGTCGCAGAAGAAGGGCACGGCTTTGGCACACGAGAAATTCCGTACTGGCCGAATGGCGTCTGCATAAGCGCCTGAATCCCACATCAGTGAAAAAGCATCCGTATTTCCCCATTCGTTACTCGTAAATTTCCGTAGCCACAATGCAAAGGGTGGCGTGCGTACTGTGACATCAATACCGACCGCACGTAGATCCTGCGCAACCTGTTGATAGAGCAGGGTATCAATCGTGTTGAAGCCGGTGAGCACTTCGATGATGAACGGGAACCCGTCTTCGTATCCGGAGTCCTCCAGCAGTGCTTTTGCCCGGGCAGGATCGTAGGCGATTGGTTCTAGGGTTGGGTTGTAACCTATGGTCCCAAGGCTTGCCCCTTGGCTCGCTGGTTCAGCAGTCCCGCTAAACAACACTTCTGCGATGAGTTGGCGGTTCACTGCATAGTTAAGAGCTTGGCGCACTCTGGAATCTTGAAGCGGAGAGTCCGGGTTGCCGACGGTTCGAAAAGCGATGGACGAAACCTGTGCCCCCCCAAAAGCCCAAACTTTAAAACCCGATGCTTCGATTATGTCGATATCGTCAACACTTACAGCCTCTAGAACATCAACCTGACCGGTCACCAAGGCCTGAACGCGAGTTGTGGCATCAGCTACGGTCCACAGTTCTAGGACGTTTATGTCTTGTGGTGGTCGCCACGAGTTCGGGTCTGCATCAAAAATCATGCGGCCTGTCGCCTGCCCCCAGTCCCGCAGCTTAAATGATCCGGTTCCAACCGGGGCTTGGGCAAAACCGTCCGGTCCCAGGGTGTTCCATGTTTCAGGTTCTGGTACCGATATTATCGCCATGCGTTTCGGCAAAATGGCATCCGGCGTTTTTGTTTCTAACGCGAGCGTGTGCGGACCGGTGATATCAATGGCCGACAGGGTATCGACTTCGGTTGAGACGTAAAACCTTCGGCCTTCCGGACTCATTAGGAACTTGAGAATGTCAGCGACCGCTGCTGCCGTGAATGGTGTGCCGTTATGAAACACAACATCCTCGCGCAAATGAAAAATCCAACGTGTGTCGTTTTCTAACTCCCAAGATTTGGCAAGGGCTGGCTTCAACATGCCACCTTTGCCAATCACGGTCAGGCTATCGAACAAAGCACTCCAAACGCCAGAACCCGGCTGACCGACGCTGGTGAAGGGATTTCCGAGGCTAGGCGGAGCTGCATTGCGGGCGACACGCAATATCTCTTCAGCGCGCGCCCCGTTCGCGATGATAAACGCCGCCGTCATAACCAAAACGAGGAATCGGGTGACACGTGCCGGGCGGATTGTCATAGTGCCTCTCCGATGTGGCCATGTGTCATGTGGGCCGGGTAAAAAAAGAGCCCGGAAGAAAAACCCGGGCTCTTTCAACTTGTAGTTTTGGTGTTTCTATTCGCGGTTCCCGAGGAACATCAGCAGGAACTGGAACAAATTGACGAAGTTGAGGTAGAGCGCGACCGCACCCATGACGGCGGCATGCTCTTCCATGCTTGAGCCTTGGACATTGAAATATTGGCTCTTAATGCGCTGTGTGTCGTACACCGTCAGACCGGCAAATATCAGCACACCAATCACCGGGATGGCAAAGCCCATTAATCCGCTAGGCCAAATCATATTGACGATCATAGCGATGATCAGACCAATCAGCCCCATTAGCAAAAATGTGCCGAAGCCCGACAAGTCTCTTTTGGTGGTGTAACCATGGAGGCTCAAGCCAGCGAAGGCGGCGGCGGTGATAACAAACGTACGGGCGACGCTGACGCCGGTATAGGTCAACAGAATGGTCGATAGACCAACACCCATCGTGCCGACAAACAGCCAGTATAACAATTGCATGGTGCCAGCACTGCGATTGTGGCCAGCAAAGCTCATAAACAAAATGAGGCCAAGCGGCACAAACATTGTAATCATGCCAAGGCCGCTATAGCCGACCAAGCGACCGGCTTCGTCGACATTATAGAAAAGAGTGATCAAGCTTGAGTTGGCAACAGAGAAAGCAATGATGCCTGACAACAACAAGCCCGAAGACATGTAGTTGTAGACCTTCAGCATGTATGCGCGCAGGCCCTCATGGATTGCGGCGGACTCAACGCCCGCGCCAGTCATTGTCCTACGATCGGTTTCGGTAACCATGGTGCTCCTCACAGAAGTTAAGTTCAGCTTAACAAGACCCCTATATTAGAGGGTCTTTACGCCAGTACTCCTAATATTGGTTTTTTTCCGCCGCCCTTCAACGGGAATCGGACGGTTTTTCACAATGATTTAACCAAAAACTAAGATTCTAGGGCTTTTCGGGTTCTGCAGGGTCGCCAAACCCTCAATCGTTGCGCAGAAGCGGCGCTGCTTTGATCCCCAGCGCGCGCCAGACACCAGCAAAACCGGCCATCAGGGTGACGGTGATGCAGGCCGCAATCACTCCGCCAACAATGCCCGGGAACAGAATCCAGTCGATTTTCATTACAAAGATCAGAACCGCCCAGGCAGACAAACTCCCGACCACTGCCGCGATTGTGCCGGTAGCAAGGCCGAGCAGGCAGTACTCAAAAATGAAGGCCTTCAAAACATCAGCGCGAGTTGCTCCGAGAACTTTCAACACGACGGATTCATAAATACGTCGGGCATGTCCAGCTGTTATGGCACCGGCCAACACCAACGCTCCGGCAATGAGGGCGACTGCGGCGGTGACCCGCACTGCTGTCCCCAGTGCACCGAGTACTTGTTCCAGAATTTCCAAAGCCTCGCGCACCTGGACAATGGTGACGTTTGGCATCGCGTCAACAACGGTGCGTTCAATAGCTTCTTCTGCACCATCTTCAGAATTCACCGTGGCGATGTACATGCCCGGTGCGCCACGAAGTGCGTTAGGTGAGAAGATCAATGCAAAGTTCATAGCGCCAGATTCCCAGCGCACGTCGCGAAGGTTGGCAATCTGCGCTGTGATTTCACGCCCTAAAATACTGACTGTGAGTGTGTCGCCGATCTCAAGACCCATCCCCTCTGCAACTTGGACGTCGAGGGACAAAAGGTTTTCGCCTTCGTGGTCCATGCTCCACCACTCGCCTTCAACGAGGTGCGCGTTGTCTGGCATGTCCGGGGATTGCGATATACCGCGTTCCCCACGAATGGCCCATCGGGCTTCCGGCGTGATGGCTGCGTCAGCGGCTGGGACGCCATCAATTTTGGTGATGCGGCCACGGATCATCGAGGCCAATGTTACTTTTTCGACGCCGTCCTGCGCTTCGACAATGGCTTCAAACTCCTCCGTTTGGGGGGGCTGAATGTCGATGAAGAACATGCTCGGCGCCTGATCCGGAAGCTCGCCGTTAATCTGGGCGTTCAGGTTCGCTTCTAGTAGGGCGATGCATACCAGCACTGATAAGCCCAAGCCGAGTGATAGAACGACCGACGTCGTGGGGTTTCCAGGCCGGTAAAGATTGGCCATGGCCAGGCGCAGCGTTGGACGTCCAGAGGTTACACCGCCGCGTTTGTTGGACAAGTTTGCCGCCAACTTCATCACGCCTTCGGCGGCAAAACGAAACAGCACCATCGAAATTGCAGCGCCTGCTACAAAGAAGAGAGCAAAGCTTGGCCGGTCTGCCGTAAGAATCGTAAAGGCTGCAAGCAGGATGCCAAGTACGATTAAGCCGGTGAGATAACGCTTGCGCGGCCAGCGCCGAATATCGCCGAGGAATTGCCGAAACAGAGCAACAGCAGGAATGTCTCGGGCTTTGGCCAGGGGCCAAAGGGCAAACACGGCGGCAGATAAAACACCAAACACCGCCGCTTTGATCAGCGGTTCTAAATACAACCCAAACTGCGCTTCAACGGGCAGCATCCCGCCGATGGAGATGGCTGCAATAAACGGAACACCGGCACCAACTAAAAGACCTAGCACGATTCCGATCACTGAGAGAGCCGCGAGCTGAATAGCATAGATGGTGAAAATGAGTTCGCCGGGGGCGCCCAAACATTTTAGTGTCGCTATGGTGCTCATCCGGCCTGCAAGGTAGGCCCGTGAGGCATTGGCGACACCGATGCCGCCCGTCAGCAAGGCTGTCAGACCGACCAAGATTAAGAACAGCGTCACGTTGTCTAGGAAGATTTCCAAACTCTGAGCGGCTTGGCGCAGTCCACGCAACCGCCAACCGGCGTCTGGAAAATCGTTCTTCAAGGACTCACGAATGTCTTCCGGATTAAGATCATTGGTCACCCGCACATTGTAAATATTTGAGACCAAACTGCCTGGCTGAATGAGTTCCGTTTCAGCCATGGCCCCTCTGGCAATCATGACTCTGGGTCCGGCCGTCGCGAAGCTGATCACTCGGTCCGGTTCTTTCTTGATAATCGCCCGGACTTTGAGACTGGCTTCGCCGACGAGAATGAGTTCACCAATATCGATATCCAACCGCGTCATCAGGACGGGGTCGATGGCTGCGCCCCAATAGCCATCTTCCTGCGCCAGCAACTCATTCATTGGTATTGCTGGGCTGAGGTCCATGGCCCCGTACAAGGGATAAATGTCGTCGACGGCTTTGAGCTCAATCAGGGTCCGCTCCCGCGTCTCGCCTGATGTGCTGTCGAGGGATCGAGCCATAGAGCGCATGGAAATTTGTTCGCTGACGTCACCGGCCGCTTCAAGGGCGGCCCGCTCTTCCGCATTAACCTCGCGATAGGTCATGCGTGCCTGAATATCTCCACCCAACAGCAGCTGAGCGTCTTCTTCCAAGCTGGTTTGAATCGCCTGGTTTAGGGATCCGGCTCCCGCGATAGCGGCAACCCCAAGGGCCAAGCAGGCGATGAAAATTTGGAAACCAGCAAGGCCACTCCGTAGCTCGCGAAAGGCATATCGGACTGCAAGGGAAAAGTGCGACATACCCAAAATTACTCCGCTGCGGCGGTGTTAAGGCCTTCACCGGCAATCACGCCGTCGCCAATGCGCACAACACGATCACAGCGCGCGGCAAGTTTCATGTCATGGGTGATCAGCATCAACGTCGTGTTGCTGGTGTCATGTAATTCAAACATCAGGTCGATAATCTGATGCCCGGTCGCGCCATCTAAATTACCAGTAGGCTCATCGGCCAACAGCAATTTCGGTTTCACCGCAAACGCCCGGGCGAGAGCCACCCGCTGCTGCTCGCCACCGGAGAGTTGTCCTGGGTAGTGGCCCATGCGATGACCTAAGCCGACAGCTTCTAGCTGCTCTTCAGCCAATTCAAAGGCATCGGTTCGTCCGGCAAATTCCAATGGTACGGCTACATTTTCCAGTGCCGACATTGTTGGAATGAGATGGAAAGACTGAAACACAATGCCGATGTTATCGCGCCGGAACAGGGCCAACCCATCTTCATCAAGGGCGGCATAATCTTGCCCCGCCACAGAAACGGTACCGCTAGTGATACGCTCCAGACCGGCGGTGACCATAAGCATTGTGGTTTTGCCAGAGCCCGATGGCCCGACAACCCCAAGGGCTTCTCCTTGCGGCACGGTCAAAGACACACCGCGCAGAATGTTGACCTGCCCCGCTGGTCCCTCCAAGGTAAGATGCACGTCATCGAGCCCAATGGAGGTTTGGTGACTTGCGGCGTCCAGATTATGCGGAGAATCGTTCATGATTGAGCGCACCCTTACCACGCGAAGGGGAGTTTTGTTAGCCCTCGTCATGGCGCCACTGCTGTATGGTTGTTCTGAAAGCTCCTACGCTGAAAATGAGCAAACGGATCAGAGTCATTCCCAAGATACGGACGCCGCGGTCTCACCCTCAATCCGTATTTTGGCGTTGGGTGATAGCTTGACCGCGGGCTACGGCCTGGATGATTTGTCGCTCGCCTTTCCTGCGCGGCTAGAGGAGGAACTAAAGGCTGCCGGTCACGACGTCGAAGTGTTGGACGCGGGCATATCTGGCGACACCACGGCGGGCGGCCGCTCACGTCTGGATTGGTCGTTAGCAGATTCCCCAGACGCGGTGATTATTGGCTTAGGAGGTAACGATGGTTTGCGTGCCGTCGACCCAGAGGTCACCTACGATAACTTGAACGCCATCGTTGGGCGTTTGACATCTGAAGGTTTGCCCGTGCTGCTCGCGGGCATGCAGGCGCCGCCAAATCTCGGCCGCGAATACGGTGATCGTTTCTTTGGCGCATACCTTCGCTTGGCAGAAGAATATGACATCGTGTTCTATCCCTTCCTGCTGGATGGTGTGGCTGGAGAACCGTCGTTAAATCAGGCGGATCGGATTCACCCTAATGCCGATGGTGTAAATGTCATGGTCGAGAAAATACTTCCTTATGCCGAACAGTTGGTAGAACGGGCGAAAGACACCCGCTCCCGCGATACGGCTTCATGACAGTGTTTACGAGTGCCCTGACAACAGGGCCCGATTGGAAAACCATACTCGCCGACGTTGGTAGCCAGTTGGCGGATGGACGGCGCCAGCCGGGAGGTCTTGGTCCGATCTATACGGTGCAGCCGTTGGCAGATCATTTCGCGGACATTATTCAAACTTTGCGGCAGCGCACCGGCGTTGAACACTGGGCCAGCTGTGTCGGTTTGGGCGTGTGTGGGTCGACCGGCGACTATCACCATGGCTCCGCACTCTCTGTTCTGGTGGCGCCATGGGCAGACGAGGTTTTTCAGAATTTTACGACCGTCTCCAGTGCTGACGCACTAGTCGAGGCTTTGTCGGGTGGCTGAGAATCGCGGCATGGCCCAGTATTTGGGTTGGCACACAGAGATCCGCGCAATAGGAATCTCGGGGCCATAGTTAATACCTTGCCGGCAGCGGGAGAGGCCCACTTTGTCGGCGGCCTCACCAGCTTGTCTGACATCTCCATCCATATGGCCAATGAGTTAACGGGCGACGTGTTCGCCCGGGGTTTGTATCGCATCGGTGGCTACATCCATTACAGATTCTGTAAAACCGCAGTCTAACTCAGGAATATGTGGCGTCCTGAGCGCTGAGCCCGCCCCAAGAAGATCGCTAATGAGCTGTCGTCTTAACCTTCCATTGCTTGGAAACTGGTATACTATTGGTCCAACCGAAACTCTTGTCATGATCGCCTGATTGTCTTCTGAGGAACGATTCTAATGCGCCTCTTATCGTCTCTTTTTTCCTCAACTTTAGCCGCCACATTTTGTGGTGTACTGGCCGGTGTTGCCGTAGCTCAAGAGATGGATCATTCCCAGATGGATCATTCCCAGATGGACCATTCACAAATGGATCATTCGGGTCACGAGATGAGCCAAGAGGACTACCGCATCCTTCGTGAAAAGGTCATGCAGTACAAAACTATGACGGACGAGCAAATCATGGGCAGCATGATGATGATGCCTCCAACATACGAGCGGTATATCAGCGACAAGTCATTGAAAGGTGATCTTGGCGTGATTGTTTTGGCCCACGGCGCAGGTGAGCCTGGAGACACATTTTTTGCAAACTCTTTAGGTGGCCTCGCGTCTGAATATCCAACGTCTATCGGTTTCGGTATGGCGATGATGAATGGCGACCATCTGCAATCGGCCGTCGATAATCTTGCCGAAGCTGGAGCCAAACGCATTGTCGTAGTTCCAGCCGCTTTGTCAGCTTCTGGTTCAGTCTATGAGCAGTGGGCCTATTATTTTGGTGAGCGGGAAGAGGCGGCCTATCTGCCAGCGCTACGCGTCAATCAAACAGTTCCGATAACGCTAGGTGTGCCCCAGTCGAGTCATGAAATCATCACCGATATTCTGGTTGATCACGCCATGGAAGTGGTGAAGGACCCTGAGAATGCGTTGGTTATTATCCTTGGCCATGGCCCAGAAAAATACGAAGACAATGTCTTGGAACTGGCGGTGCTCGATTCCCATGCGGATCGCATCAAAGCCAAAGATATTTTTGCGGATGTGCGGGCGTATAACTTGCAAGACGATGCGCCAGAACGCATCCGGACCAACAACGTCAACGTTATGCGCAGTTGGATTGACAACGCCGGCGCCTACGGCCTTGAGGTTGTTGTTGTTGGTTACTTGCTGTCCACACGCGGCATTCAAGCCAACATTGCCAATGACTTTGAAGGCTTAACCTATACGTTTAATGAAAAAGGCCTGTCTTCTAACCCGACTTTCATCAAGTGGATTGAGGCCAGCGTGCAAGAATTTGCAGACAATATGTAGGCCCACGTTCTAAAAAAAAATCAACGGTCGGCCGTTTATCGTCCGGCCGTTTTTTTAGAGGTTTGAATGCCGGGCGGTTGATAGCTCGATTGGCTGCCAAATGTAAAAACATAGATGGTTCAAAAGTTGAGATGGACAACCTTACCTTGCTGACCTTCGACAAAGATAAGATTCGTTCTGTGGTTGTGTGGAGCGCTGTGCTCACAGAACGTCTATAGCGAGGGCTATAAGAAGTCGCGTTGAATCGCTTCTATCAATCCTCGTCCGCCGTCTTCAACAAGGTCGAGAACATCTTCGAACCCCTTGCTCCCTCCGTAGTAAGGGTCGGGAACATCAAGTTTTTCTGGTCGTGAGCCATAGGATAAAAATAGCTTCACACGTTCGTAGGTATCCCCAGGGGCCATGGCATTGAGGTGGTGCAGATGTTCGCGGTCCATCGCCAAAACTAGGTCGAACTTGTGAAAATCCTGCTCCATTACCCGCCGGGCGGCTTGGCCGGACATATCGTAGCCCCGCGCTTGTGCCGCCTCGACAGATCGTTCGTCTGGACGTTCACCGATATGATAGCCCTGTGTCCCGGCGGAATCGATGGTGATTTCTTTGGTCAGACCCGCCTCGGCGACCAAATGCCGAAACACGCCTTCTGCCGTCGGTGAACGACAGATATTCCCGGTACAAACAAACAAAACCCCAACCGGCACTAACCGTTTTCCTTAATCCATAGCTCTTTGCGCCGACCCGTGCGGGGGCTAGCATAGCCCCTGGTCTGGTTCCCAGCGGCGCGCACTATGCCCCAAAGCTTCACGCTCGAGAAGAATTCTAACATTGCCATCCTGACAGGCGCGGGAATCTCGAAGGAATCTGGGCTAGAAACCTTCCGCGATCCAGATGGGATTTGGTCAAGAGTCCGCATTGAGGACGTTGCTTCACCCGAAGCTTTCGCAAAATACCCGGATGCCGTGCATAATTTCTATAACCTGCGTCGCGCCCGTCATCGGGTCGCCACCGCCAATCCCAATCCAGCCCACTTGGCTTTAGCTCGCCTCGAGGCTGAGTGGGCTGGTGATGTCACTGTGATCACTCAGAATGTAGACACCCTCCATGAAACCAGCGGCTCCCAAAATTTGATCCATATGCACGGTGTGCATTCCAAAGCCCGCTGTAACCTCTGCCAGCACGTCGTTGATTGGCAGGGCGATATGTCGACAGCGGATGTGTGTGGGGCCTGCGGCTTACCTGGCGGCATGCGCCCGCATGTGGTTTGGTTTGGCGAAACCCCTTTGCATTTGGATCGTATTCAAGCGACGTTGGTGGAATGCGATCTGTTTCTTTCCATAGGGACATCAGGCAACGTTTACCCGGCTGCGGGTTTTGTTTCCGTCGTGCAACAGATCGGGCGCGCCTATACTGTCGAGCTTAATCTGGAGCCATCGCTTTGTGCAAAAATTTTTGACGAAGGGCGTTACGGCCCAGCAACTGAGATTGTGCCGTTCTACGTCGATCAATTATTGGAGTCTTTGTGACATACTCCCAAAATTGCTCAAAGAGGTGCGGGCCTTTGCCATTGCGCGAAACATCTGCCGGTGGGTCGGTGACCGATCGTTCGCATCGCACCGTCGAAGACGTTGTTGATTATCGGCTGGGTACTCCGAACCAATGTGCACGAAAATGGCATTCCTTGGGATGATAAATCCGGGGTATCGATTGCGCGAGGGGCTGTCGGTGGACACGATACCTTCTAAGACGAAGACCGTATCGCCACAATGCCTATGGGAATTTGTTATCCAGGGGGCGGCGATAGGAACGGTGGCGACTCCTACCGCGTCTGGAATGCGCCCCGCTTTGGCTCGATCAATTACCCGACCATTTGCCCAACATTCCGCAAACCTTGCTCATCGGCATGTATGCGCAGTCCTGTTATCTCGGTAAACATCGCAAAAAAACCATGACCGAGAGAGTCAAAGTCTGGGCCGAGTATCAGTCTGATCACTTGTTGCCGCTGCCTGACCCTAGAGCTTCGTCCGCCAAAAAGGCTATCAGGCTTACATTGCTGATGGCTTTGGCAAGTCGGCCATCTCCCTCCGGGATGATACCAACGGTAAATTCAAAATAACCGGATAACAATTCAAACACCGTTCGAGTGGGAATCGTGCGGCAATATTTAGCGTATCCGGGGAAATCGTATGTGCCCACAAGGAGATTCATCTCTTTCGGATGTCTGAGGTCATGCCATGTCATAATGGCACATTCATTTCGTTTTTAGTTTGCGTTGACGGCCCGCCACAGAATTTGCACACCGACGGAACAGAATGGAATCACCAGCCTGTCACTCGCCATCTTAAGAGAGCAGAGCCCGCATCCGGCAGCTGAATAAATTTTATCACAAATTGTAGCTCGAGTCGGTTCAGTGGGCCTTGAAACGTCTCTGCCCAAGTCGCACAGTTTGCGGGCATGAACGCATGAAAGGAAAAAACCGTGGTTGAGAAACTTTCTCCGGAAGACCGTGCTCAGGCTCTGGCTGCTCTGCCGCAGTGGCAAGAGGTCGAGGATCGAGACGCCATTCATCGCTCCTTCAAGTTTAATGACTTCAATGCGGCCTTTGAGTTCATGACCCGTTGCGCCCTCATGGCGGATCAGATGGACCACCACCCCGAGTGGTTCAATGTTTACAACCGGGTCGATGTCTCGCTATCCACCCATGACGCCGATGGTGTTACCAAACGAGATATTACCCTGGCGAAATTCATGGACGCTGCCGCTGAATGACGCTCTCCTGGGTCGTTACCGCGCCGGTGGTGGCACTCCAGGGTCTGGCGGTATAGGCGGCGGGGCTTGGACCCGTGCTCCGCGCACCACGATATAGAGTGTTGAGATCACAATTACGCCTGCCCCGAGAAAAGTCTCGATGCTCGGACGCTCACTAAATAAGAAGAAGCCTGCTACACTGCCAAGAATAATCTGCACATAATCAATCGGGCTCATCACTGTGGCCTCCCCAATCGCAAACGCACGAATGAAACAATACTGGCCACAACTGGCGACGATGCCTAGAGCCATCAACAATACCAACTCGTCACGTGTTGGTGTTTGCCAAACAAAGGTAGCTGGAACAAACGCGAGCACCACTGTAGCGATCGAGAAGGTCAGCATGATTGTCACCGGTTCATCGTAGGGCGCAATCAGTTTTACGGTGACCAGTGCGCCACCGACCGTAAGGGCGGCTAACAGTCCGCTAAACACTGCCGGTTCAATTGAGTTAGCGCCAGGCTGAACTATGATCAAAACGCCGATAAACCCGAAAGCAGTCGCCAGTCCTCTGCGCCACCGAACAAACTCACGCAAGAAAAACGCAGCCAGAAGGATCATGAAAAGGGGCCGGGTAAAGGACAGCGAAATTGCAGTGGCTAGTTCCAAATGAGTCAGGGCGTAAAATCCGCCCGACATTCCGACCACAGCACAAGCAGCACGAATGAGATGGAGAGCAGGCTTTCTCACCCTTAAGGCGCCCCATCCACTTTTTATCAGGAGCGGGATCACCACCAGCATGCCGAACAGACAGCGAAAGAAAACAATCTCAAAGGTGTGTTGAGTCTGCCCAGCGATTTTTATCAGCACCGCTGTTGCTGAAAAAAACAATGCGCCCCCGAGCATCCAAAGTGCACCCTGTAGGTTTTTATTTTGCGGAAAAGGCAACGGGTATCCGATAAGTGAGTAGAGAAATAAAAAACTATGCGTGAAAGCAACTCCATTGTATCACAAGTCTTAGAAACCCTTGTCCCGCTTTATGCGCAGTGGAGCCATTCGTGTCCGACACTGCTGAAGATTCACTTTGGAAAGCATCTGATGAGCGTATCGCTGCTAGTGCGATAACGGCTTTAATGCAGAGCCTATCCAGGACTTATGGTGCGCCAGAAACAGATGAAAATGCATTCCATCAATGGACCATAGACCACGCTGATCTTTTTTGGCGTTTTCTATGGGATGACTGTGAGGTTATCGGGGAGCCAGGTTCACGCGTTGTCGACAAAGCAAATCAAATGCCGGGCGCCTCTTGGTTTCCCGAGGCCCAAATAAACTATGCTGAAAATTTACTGCGGCCCCGACCCAACACCGAAACAACTATCGTATTTCGGCGAGAAGAGGGTCATATCCAGAACATGACGTTCGGTCAATTGATCGCAGATGTCTCACGTTGCGCTAAAGTCCTATGCGCTGCTGGTGTTAGCAAGGGCGATCGCGTTGTTGCCTATATGCCCAATTGTCCTGAGACACTGATTGCGATGCTCGCTGCGGCATCCCTTGGTGCTGTTTTCTCATCTGCGTCGCCCGATTTTGGGGTGCGGGGTGTACTTGATCGCTTCGGTCAAATTGAACCCAAGGTTCTCATCGCGACCAATGGGTATGTTTACAACGGGAAGACTCATGGCCGCCGGACAGAGATTGAAGAGATTATGCGAGGTTTGCCCAGTCTCACTCAAACGCTGGTGGTTTCTTTTGTTGATGATCCTGACGGGACATTTCAAATAGAAGGGGTGTCCGACTGGACTGACAGGCTTGCCTACTATGAGCCCGCTCCCTTAACCTTTAGGCGCGTACCCTTCAATCATCCCCTGTTCATCATGTTCTCATCGGGTACGACTGGCGCCCCCAAGTGCATTGTGCATGGCCATGGCGGCACCTTGCTGCAACACCTTAAAGAGCATCGATACCACCTTGATATCCGAGCAAAGGACAGGATGTTCTATTTCACCACCTGCGGCTGGATGATGTGGAACTGGCTGGTCTCTGGTCTCGCACTTAAAGCGACCGTATGTTTATTCGACGGGTCTCCCAGTTATCCATCCATTACTTCCCTATTTGATTATGTTAATGACGCACAGATTTCTTTTTTCGGAACGTCTGCAAAATTTATCGAGGCACTTAAAAACGGCGGGGCTAAGCCGGGATGGAGTCATGGGTTGGAGTCACTGCGCACTATTGCTTCGACTGGGTCTCCACTTTCGCCAGATTCATTTGACTATGTGCACACTAACATTAAAGCCGACGTGCACCTTGCCTCCATTGCCGGTGGGACAGATATCGTCGGCTGCTTTGTCACTGGCAATCCAAGGTTACCTGTCCGCCGGGGTGAAATTCAAGGCCCGGCATTGGCTATGGATGTCGCTGTTTTTGACTCAAAAGGTGGCCGTCTGCGCGGTACGCCCGGTGAATTGGTGTGCGTGAATACCTTTCCTTCCATGCCTGCCGGGTTTTGGAAAGACGAAGATGGATCACGTTACCATGCGGCCTATTTTGAAAAATTCGAGAACGTGTGGGCGCATGGAGACTGGGCAGAACAATCAACGCACAACGGTTTCATTATTCACGGCCGGTCCGATGCCACTCTCAATCCTGGAGGTGTGCGCATCGGTACGGCCGAAATTTATCGGGTTGTCGAAGGTTGTGACGACGTAACTGACGCGCTAGTGGTTGGCCAAGACTGGCAGGACGATGTCCGCGTCATTCTATTCGTCGTTATGACCGAAGGAGCAACTTTCAGTGAGGCGCTGATTGCAGACCTAAAAGAGCGTGTTCGCAAGGAGTGTTCGCCACGTCATACCCCAGCTAAGGTTCTGGCCGTTACTGATATTCCCAGAACCCGATCTGGTAAGATTTCAGAGCTTGCGGTCCGTGATGTTATCCATGGTCGGCCCATCAAAAACACGGAAGCTCTTGCAAACCCCCATACGCTTGATCAATACAAAGATCGACCAGAATTGAGCGACTAGGATGGAATTTATTCGTGCGTGGGTACTTCGGAATCGGTGTTGAAGGCATAAGCAAGCCCTACAATGTAGGGAACTTGTTTCGCTCGGCCCATGCGTTCAACGCCAACTTTGTATTCACCATTGCCGCGAACTATGAGCGCCGGATTGGAGGTCGCGTCGATACATCTGATACGCTTGGCCAACTTCCATTTTACGAATTCCCAACGCTCGAAACATTGGTGCTTCCACAGCGCTGTGCCTTGGTAGGTATCGAGTTGGACGATGGGGCGGTGGAGTTGCCGAGTTTCCGGCACCCGCTGCAAGCGGCATATGTTCTTGGTTCCGAGCGTGGTGGTTTGTCTCCTGAAATGACAGCACGTTGCGATCATCTCATCCGCATTCCGACGCGATTTAGCCTCAATGTGGGTATCGCCGGGGTGGTCGTGATGTACGACCGGTTGGTCTCGCGCGGACGGTTTCCGGCGCGCCCGGTTGTGGCTGGCGGACCGACAGAAGCCCTACCGGAACACGTTCACGGTGGCCCCGTGCTACGCCAAGAAGATATGCATAGGTTCCGCGCAGACCCGCCGCTGGCCGAGGTTGCAGACGCTGAAAAAGGCGGCCCAGAAGATTGACATGCGACTCGGCAAAAACTAATGGGTTGCGTCTGGGTCACAACATCAACACAATCGCCCCAGATCATCACTCCGGCCCATAGATAAACTAAACAAAGGGAGTTCCACAGGATGCGCGTCACTAACGCACTGCAGGCACTCATAATTTCCGTCTTCGCACTGACTGGCGCAACAGCGGTTTCGGCTCAAGATGTCACCGTGATCGGCACCCATGGCGCCTGGACGGCGTATTCTTACCAAGAAGATTCCGGAATCGTTTGTTACATGGCCAGTGAACCTACTAAGGCGGAAGGTAATTATACTCGCCGTGGTGATGTTTTTGCATTGGTGACCCATCGCCCTAGCGAAAAAACTTTTGATGTTGTCAGCGTCGTCGCCGGATATCCCTATAAAGAAAATTCAGACGTGAGTGTTCAGATTGGACCGGCAAACTACGGCATGTTTACCCATGGTGAGCGTGCGTGGAACCGTGATGAAGAGACGGACAAGAAAATGGTGCAAGGGATGATTCGTGGATCACGGTTGACCGTCAAGGGTACCTCTAGTCGCGGTACTCTGACCACGGATACCTATTCTCTCAGTGGGTTTACGGCTGCCCATAAAAAAATCACTACCGCTTGTTCACCAAGCTAGTTTTTAGAGGCGTCCGGCAAGCATCTGGGTAATCAAACCCGGCTCGCCGTTACCAATCGGCTGTCCCGCAACCTCTATGAGTGGGCGAATGCCGAGAGCATTGGTCAGGAATGCCTCTTCTGCTCGAGATAAATCATCTACCTCGAGGGGGTGCTCTTCTGCCCTAAATCGAGCGATGAGATCGGCCCGCATAACACCCGGCAGAGCGCCATCGGACACCGGCGGGGTCAGGAGTGCGCCGTTGATCATGAGAAATATATTGGAGATGGTTGATTCAGCTAACCGACCTTGTGTGTTTATGAGCAATGCGTCATCGGCGTGATATTCAGCTGCTTCGCGGCGGGCAATAACGTTATCAAGATAGCTCAAAGATTTTATTCGCGACGTTACCGAATGTTCATTGCGCCGTGTTGTCATCGCGATGATTGCTCTTACCGGTCCAGCGGCGTCTGGCATGGGAGTGGCCGAAATGATCAGCGTTGGAAAAGGCGGGTCCGGTGGCAACAGACCGCGCGGGCCAGGGCCATGACTCAATGTCACGCGTACAACAGAGTCTTTGAGGTCATTTGCTTTCAGCGCATTGGTGAGACGGGTCTCAATACCGACATCCGTGGTCGGCATTTCAATACCGAGGACCTTTGCACCCTCACGTAATCGAGTCATATGAGCGTTAAAGCGGTCAGGTTTTTCGTTTCGCACACGGATTGTCTCAAAAACCCCATCGCCCAGTGTCAGGCCCCGATCTGTGGGATCTATGCGGGCTTCGTCTGTGTCTATCTGGGTTCCATTAAGATCAATGATCATGTCAACGCTGTAGGGTCGAGAACAGAAAGTAAGGGACGTATCTTTACCATACCTTCTTCATATTCCAGTGCGGGTTCAGAATCAGCGACAATACCACCGCCAGCTTGAGCGATCACTTGATCCCCACTGACAGTCAAATTTCTAATGACGATGGATGTATCCATCGCACCGTCAAATCCAATCCAGCCGATTGCACCGCAGTACGGCCCTCTGGCGACCGGTTCCAGATCGTGAATGATCTCCATCGCCCGTACTTTGGGAGCGCCGGTGACTGAACCGCCCGGGAAACAAGCCCGCAACAGATCAACCGCTGTTTTATCGCGCTGGAGTTGGCCGGTAATGACAGAAACCAAGTGATGGACCCGAGTAAACGTTTCAACAGAACAACGCTGTGGGACCACTACACTGCCTGTTTCACAGACACGAGAGAGGTCATTGCGCATGAGGTCGCAGATCATCAAGTTCTCTGCTTGATCCTTCTCACTGTTTTTCAGCTCCAATGCTAGCGACGCATCGACGGTTGGATCGTTATGCCGGGGACGCGTACCTTTGATAGGCCGGGATTCCACTTTCCCGCATCGTGTCACCTTTAGAAAACGCTCGGGCGACGCCGATAGGATGTGAAAGTCTGATGTGCTGGCAATGAACGCGCCAAACGGGGATGAGACAACTGTCCTGAGGCGGCTGAATAAATCCCAGGCTGTAACCCCAACAGGCTTTGTCGCCGTATAGCGCTGAGTAATATTGGCTTGGAAAATATCTCCTGCCTTGATGTATTCGATCGTGTCTTGAATTGATTTTTCAATATCATGGCGCTCTTGATCGGCTGACCACTTACTCTGTGTTTTGGTAGGCGCTTGTGGCGATGCATTCTCAATTTGGTCAATCAACCACTGCGCTCGCGTATCCGCTCTGATTACGCGGCGATCTAAATCTGTTTCCGGGAAACCTGAAGACATCACCCAGGCTTTATGATCACGATGGTCAAAAGCCATCACCACATCGTATAAGCCAACAACCATCGCGGGGTTGGTCGCACCGTCGCGCGAATCAGGCAGATTTTCCACCAGACGTCCAAGTTCGTACCCATAAAACCCAACGGCGCCGCCACAAAACGGGGCTGGTGACTGCGTAGACGCTATGGCGTGGTGATGGAGTAACTCATTAAGTACGTTAAAGGCATCGCCAGATACAGGGGCTCCGTCGACGGTTGTGTTCATGGATGCATCAACATTCAGTATTGAGAACGGAGACACGGCCATATAAGACCACCGGCCCATATCGTCTGCACCATCGCCATGTAAAAGGGCGGCCACAGAGTCGTTGGCAAATGGGGTGAAAGCGACGAGAGGGTCCCGCCAGGGAACCTCCCGTACGAGCAATATGTCGTTTTTATCCCGCTCTAACTTAGGCGGGAAGAACGCGGTCTGGGGGGCGATGACCGTCAACGAAAGCCTTAATGTTTATGATGACTTTTTCACCCATGGCGATCCGACTTTCAATGGTCGCGGAGCCCATATGAGGGAGAAGAGTCACGTTATATGATGCGAGTAATTTTGGATTGACTGCAGGTTCATGCTCAAAGACGTCCAGCGCAGCGCCTGCCAAGGTGCCAGCCTCTAGCATGCGAATAAGCGCATCCTCGTCGACAATCTCGCCGCGAGCGACGTTGACGATATAGGCGTCCTCTTTCAACAGTTTGAGCCGCCGTTCAGACAGCAAATGAAATGTCGCAGGTGTATGTGGGCAATGAATTGAAATGACATCCATGCGGGCGAGCATCTGATCCAGGCTTTCCCAATAAGTGGCTTCAACTTCCTGCTCAATCTCGGGCAATAGGCGGTGGCGGTTGTGATAGTGCACGGTCATTCCAAAGCCGCGGGCGCGTTTACCAACTGCGAATCCAATACGCCCCATGCCGATAATACCAAGTCGTTTGCCTGACATGCGGCGGCCAAGCATGTGGGTTGGGCTCCACCCGGTAAATCGACCCTCTTCAATGATCCGTGCGCCCTCAACAAGTCGGCGCGGGACGGCAACGATCAATGCCATTGCCATGTCAGCAGTATCTTCTGTGAGAACATCCGGTGTGTTTGTTACAGCAATACCGGCTGCTTGCGCACCTGCAACATCGATGTGATCCGTGCCATTACCAAAATTAGAGATTAGTCGTGCTGATATGTTGGGTGCGGATAACAGGTCCGCATCAATACTATCTGTAAGAGTGGAGACAAGGACGTCGCATGACGTCAGCGCGTTGCCTAAAGCTTCGCGATCAAATGGAGTGTCATCCGCATTTAGGCGAACGTCAAAGAGTTCCATCATCCGAGTTTCAACTGCTTCTGGCAGTTTACGCGTTACGATGACGGAAGGTTTCTTGAGGGTCATCCGGATCTCCCGGGGAACAGAAGTCTCTGCCTACCAGGCGCCGTGCACCTTGTCCAGAATCCAAGTGGATACATGGTAATCCGTTGCCAAAACACCCTTTTTAAGGCAAGACAAAGACTATGAAGGATCGCTCAAAACTTCGGCCCCGGTTAGGTCGCACGATGGTGATCGGAGGAGCCGTAATGGCAACCTTGATGACCGGTTTCGTGTTCATCAGTCCAACGGTCTCGGCGCAACAAGGCCGGGTTTCGTCTCTTCCACTCCCCCGTTTTGTATCTCTTAGAACTGAACCTGTGAATATGCGTACCGGTCCAGGAAAACGTTATCCTGTGATGTGGGTTTATCAACGGCGCAACTTGCCCGTTGAAATTACCGACGAGTTTGATATTTGGCGACAGATCAGAGACCCGGATGGTGAAGAGGGGTGGGTGCACCAAAGTATGTTGTCAGGACAGCGCACCGGGTTGGTCACTAACGATGTATCTTTTCTCTATAAAGGGTCGGCGCCCTCAAGCGCTGTCATCGCAGAGATCGCGGCTGGCGTGGTGATCATTGTAGATCGATGCCCAAAGCAAACTGAGCTCTGTTTGATCGAAGTCAACGGTACTAAAGGTTGGCTGAACCGTAATTTATTTTGGGGACTCTACTATGAGGAATCGGTCGACTAGGTAATCAGCCCAGGTCGCCAACTAACTCCGTCTTTGTCTCGTTCTGAAGGACAGACGTATGTTGGTAATTCTCATGCTCGATGCCTAGCATGACCTGAATGCCACCCTGCTTGAAAGCGGAAATTTGATCAGGCGAGAACGGGAATGTAATAAAGTGCACCGCTGAAGTTTTACCCTCTTCCGTGGTTCGTTCGACGTCGTCTTCCGGCACGCCAACAATGCGATTATCACCAAACGAGAGAACGATTTTCTCTTCTATATGCCCAAGGGTTGCCAAAGTGCGTCGTCGTCGCCCTTCATCCTCAATTTCAATGAGCAACGTCGCAACAAGTTCCTGACCTTGCGGAATAAGAGGGTTGTAAGCCTCTAGCTCATCAGAGATCTGTGCTTCACCGCCTTTTTCCACATAGAGCATTTCTTGAACTTGGGCCCACATGGTATCGTAGTTCTCAAAATGAAATGTCGCGAATGGTCCAACATGAATGCGTCTTTTCGCTTTGGTTGCGATGAGGGTGCGGCGATGTTCGCGGCGAATCTTGCCGTATTCCTCCATGGGCATCAGGTCGTCACGGGTAATCGCTTTCTTAGAATTAATCATTTCTCGGTCCGTGAATCGTTTGGTTGGGGTGCCGCCCCCATAAAATAAAATTCGTCACTAGAATCCGTAGGATTTGGCCAGCACCTGAATGGGGTGAACTGATTGATCAATCTTGGGCGCATCTTCGCCCAGGGCTTCCATTCCTTGCACTAGATGTTTGCCTGCCAGAGGGCACTCAGAACATACGTAGGTCGGTTTCGCATCGGTGAGTTTCTTGACCGTCTGCTTGGCAAATTTCGTTGCCACGCTAAAGTTCTCTTTCTTAATTCCCCAAGACCCTCCATGACCAGAGCACCGCTCCACGATGGAGACTTTCGCGTTTGGTATAGCTCGCAACATCTCGGCACCCTTTGGGCCCATGTTCTGGGCTCGCGCATGGCACGCGAGATGCAAAGCAACTGGTCCGTCTATTGGTTTGAGGCCAGCTGCTAAGCCGTCTTCGCTGGCGATGGTCATAACGTATTCTGAAATATCGAAGGTAGCCTGGGCGAGGCGCGTAATGTTTTCATCATCAGGAACGATCAGCGGCCATTCAAACTTCATCATTAACGCACAGGACGGGATCAGGGCGATGATATCTTTGCCAGCTTCGACATATGGCCTGAGCTCAGCAGCTATTGCCCTAGCTTTTTCTGCCACGCGTGAAATGTCGCCCTGCTCAAGTTGCGGCATTCCACAGCACCCAGGGTAAACAACTTCTGTCTTCACGCCGTTGTGGGCGAGTACGTTGAGAGCAGCTGTCCCAATGTCAGGATTGTTATAGTTAGCGAAGCAAGTGGCGAAGATTACCGCCTTGCGGCCCTGCGCGGGTGCCGCGCGATTTACGGTTGGGGGATTCTCTGAGGCAAGCCCTTGAAATGTTTTGCCATGATACTTTGGTAGTTCGGCATTTTTATCGACTCCCGCGACAACTTCAAGCAGAGGCCGGGTTAGACCGTTACCGCGTTTGAATCCCCAGTTAGCTACCCCAGCCACACTGCCAGCAAGCCTTCCGTTTCGGTCTGTCTCTGTGAGTTGTTTGTCAAAAAATGGAGTGCCGTTATTGGCTTTTTCTGCGGCACGATACCGCAGCATTAGATGAGGAAAATCAATATTGAATTCGTGAGGTGGCACGTAAGGACATTTGGTTAGGAAACACATGTCGCACAGAGTACAAGCATCGACCACCGACTTAAAACTAGCGCTATCGACGCCATCCAATTCGTCTTCTTGATCGTCAACCAAATCAAAAAGACGTGGAAAAGAATCACAGAGATTAAAGCAGCGCCGACAGCTATGGCAGGTATCGAATTGTCTACGCAATTCTGCGTCTAGTTTCTCTATATCGAAAAAATCCGGATTCTGCCAATCAATAGGGTGTCGAGTTGGGGCGTCCAGGCTGCCTTCGCGCATGGCCGAGTCTCACTGCTTTTCGTAGGAAAGAAAGAATGTCTGGACCGGCTGATCCTAGCCGGTCCAGATAAAATCAGCTTAGCCGTCGAGATTCTCGAGAGCTTTTTGGAATCTACCCGCGTGTGACTTTTCAGCCTTAGCGAGGGTTTCGAACCAGTCAGCAATTTCATCAAAGCCTTCTTCTCGGGCGGTCTTCGCCATGCCTGGATACATATCCGTGTATTCGTGTGTTTCACCCGCAACGGCTGACTTTAGGTTGGAGGCGGAATCACCTATTGGCTCACCGGTTGCAGGATCGCCGACAGGCTCTAGATACTCGAGGTGGCCAAACGCGTGACCGGTTTCACCTTCCGCTGTGGAGCGAAATAGTGCGGATACTTCGTTCTGACCTTCGACGTCAGCCTTTTGTGCGAAATAGAGATAACGACGGTTGGCTTGGCTTTCGCCAGCGAATGCCGCCTTCAAGCTTTCTTCCGTCTTACTACCTTTGAGATCTGCCATAGGTCCCTCCTGAAAAGAGTCTGTTTGAGAATCGAATCTGACGTGGCTTGGTTGTTGCGACACTAAGCCACTCGCCGGTGTTTTACGGCACCAAAATAACCGAAGTCAATAAGATTAGAATAATTCTAATGTTAGGGGGGAGGTCGCTTTGATTTAGTCAGTCAATTATCCGTCGATGCGGATCACCACATCGATACGGGAGACGGGCAATCCATCAGGCGCTTCCGGGAGCCGGGCCAACTTGACGCTGGTATGGTCGATATCTTCCAGCCGACCAGATTTCTCAAAATAGAAGTGATGATGTTCGTCGACATTAGTATCAAAGTAAGATCGTGTTGAATCGATCGTAATTTCCCGCAAAAGACCCTTTGCGGTGAACGTGTGAAGAGCGTTGTAAACTGTTGCCAGGGAAACGTTCACACCAGCGGTTAAAGCGTCATTGTATAAAGATTCTGCGGTGATATGACGATTGCCGCGGCCAAACAAAAGGTCCGCTAAGGCCATCCGTTGTTGTGTCGGACGCAGGCCAACTTCGCGCAGTTGCTCAGCTAGCGCTGTTTCATTTGTGACAGTTTTCTTGGTTTTGGCCGCAGACATGGCAAAAAGTTCCAGTTGTTCTTTGGACGCATTCTAACAAATAGACCCCGTTTTATGAAGGTTTAATCTGCGTGAGGCGCTGAAACCTGTGAAAAATGCTGGTAGTGGCGACGGACCAACAGCGCGTTCGAGGACGGGGGGAGGGGAGGCACGCGCTATCGGTCCGTCTAACTTCAATTCACATCATTATCAGACGGCTCAAATGTGTCGAATTTGGGGCTAGGGTCTGAAAATCCTGTCATATGCAGCTCTCCTTCTCGTGCATTATGACAGGGCTCTTCACAGCCTTGGTCAAGGGGTGTAAGCCACAGCCATGGTCAAGATGCCCTACATCCTACGCTTTCTGGCTGGATCCGTTGCTGCGGTAGGCGTCACCTTTGCGCTCACTCTTTTGGTGATGTGGATGAACGGGCTGATCGTGGAAGATAGGCCAAGTACCGTGTCCGTGACGCCCTGTGTGTTTGGCGAGGAAACAAGTGCGCCGCCAGTGAACCCTTACGCTAAGGACCCCATTGTTATTGATTGCGTCCCACCGGAAGATGCAAAGCCACTTTTCGCCCAATGGTTTGATCTCATTCTCTCGCGTCGAAATGAAGATGGCACACGAGCTGACGCGAGCGGCGGATGACAAATGACAGCGATGTATTAACGGGCGCCGCCGTTTATTCTTTTGATCACCGCAAGTCTCGCTGGACGGTTCTTGTCTTAGCCCTCGCTCAAGCCTTGTCGATGACCGGAGCCAGTATTGTCATGCTGGTGACCGCACTTGCTGGTGCCCATATTGCGCCTGATCCAAGGCTCGCGACCTTGCCGTTGGCATTGCAATTTGTCGCGACAATGCTCACGACGTTTCCAGCAGCTCTTTGGATGAAAAATGTGGGACGCCGGATTGGTTTCACAATGGGTCAAATAATCGGCATCGGTGGCGGAGTAATTGGTAGCTACGCGTTGTTGCAGGGCAGCTTTACTCTTCTCATAGTCAGCGCCGTTTTTCTTGGTGTTCACAACGCGTTCTGGGGGTACTACAGATTTGCGGCAGCTGAGGCGGCTCCGCCAGAAAAGCGCGCAAAGGCAATTTCGTTGGTTATGGCTGGTGGAATTTTCTCTGCTGTCTTTGGACCTGAACTGGCCAAAGCTACGCGCGATCTATTCTCTCCAGTCGTTTTTGCTGGCTGCTACGCAGCGATTTCTGCCCTTACGGCTTTCACGGCCTGTCTTATTCAAGCCGCAGCGCTGACTAAGTTTGCACAACCGCCAGTATCGCCGGAGACCGTCGAGCGCCCGTTGTTAGAGGTTATGCGTCAACCCAAGTTTATCGTTGCGGCGATCGCAGCCATGGTCGGTTACGGTGTAATGATTATGGTCATGAGTGCGACACCTTTATCCATGGTGGATTTCGGTTTCGCATTTGAAGATGCTGCGTTCGTTATTCAATGGCATGCGTTGGCGATGTTCAGCCCAAGTTTTTTTACCGGGTCTTTGATTAAAAAGTTCGGCGCTGTGCGAATTATTCTTGCAGGCGTCGTACTCAACGTGATCAGCATGGCATCAAACCTTGCCGGTGTGGAATTCATCAATTTTTGGTTAGGCCTTGTTGCGCTTGGGCTGGGCTGGAACTTTATGTACATCGGCGGCACGGCTTTGCTTACCGAAACCTATCGCCAGAGTGAGCAAGAAAAAGCGCAAGCGGCAAACGATTTTCTGGTATTTGCGACAATCTCAGTCGCGACCTTTTCCTCCGGCGCCCTGCAGAATGGCTTTGGCTGGGTCGCCGTCAATGGTGCGATGGTTGTTCCGCTGACTGTCGCTTTGTGCACAGTCTTCTGGCTGACCACACAAAAACGCCGCACAGTTTCCTAAGTCAGTCGCGCGACTTCCTAATTGGAATTTGTGATTATTCTTCGGCACTCTCCGCCGCTGGTGATGTATCGTCCATGACTTCTACTTGAGTCGCCATCGGTCCTTTAGGGCCATCCTGTACATGCATTTTCACACGCTGACCAGATTCTAAGCGGTCAAGATTGGAACGTTGCAACGCTCCGATGCCAATAAAGATATCGTTGCCGCCGCCGAGGGGAACGCCAAATCCATATCCCTTATCGGCAGAAAAGAATTTTATCTCTCCATCGGTGACGCCTTCGTCGCCTTCTGGGACGTCGTCCACGACTGTTGAGTTATCGACGTCTTCTATGACAGTGACTTGGGGTCCCTTAGGGCCTTCTGTTAAGGCGCACTTTATGGTTGCGCCTTGGCGCAATATCCTTAGCCCCGCCTTGTGCACTACAGAGACGTGGAGAAAAGCGTCTGGGGTACCGTCGGTCGGAGCGACAAAACCAAAGCCTTTGGCTGGATTAAACCACTTAACTTTCGCCGTGACGCCACGCTCGTTGGACCCGGCCTCAGGAGACGATTCCATAACACCAGTAACCTTACCGAACTCGCACCAAACAAAAACTCTATCTCAAATTACGGAAACCGCCAATTGAACCATTATAAACCGTATTTATATCAATGGGTTGTTGAATTCTGACCTGGTTTTTGTGCGCCGCGGCAAAACCTAAAGCTTCCCGACTCCGGCTTTTGATGTGGCCCCGTTTTGATGGGGGCATTGACCTTATGTTGTGCGCACGCTTGCAACGGCGTGTTGCCATTTTTGAAACGATGCCTGTCTCCAATCCTCTGAGCGAGAGGGGACAAACAATTGATCGACAGTCCGTCCGATACTGAGTCCCTCGAGTGAACCATAAAGACCAACTCCAAGTCCGGCCATTAGAGCGGCGCCAAGAACGCTCGATTCCAAATTAGCGGGGCGTTCTATTGGTAGATTCAATACATCGGCGAGAGTCTGCAGCAGCCAATCGTTGGCCGCCATGCCGCCATCGACGCGCAACAGGTCTATTGGTTGTCCAGTATCTGACACCATCGCATCCAACAATTCCTTGGTTTGCATACAAACCGCCTCTAAACCGGCTCTCACGATTTCAGCGGAAGTTGTATCTCGGGTCAGGCCAAGAATGGCGCCTCGGGCGTCCGGGTCCCAGTGAGGTGCACCTAAACCCGTGAATGCCGGCACAAATGTCACGGCACTTTCTTTAGCACCTCGCGCAAGGGCGGCTGACTCTTTTGCGGTGCCAATAAAGCCAGCCTGATCTCGCAGCCATTGAACAATTGTTCCAGCGTTGAAAACACTGCCCTCACCAGCATAGGTCGCTGATCCATCAACACGATACCCAACTGTCGTTAAGAGCTTGTTCTTTGATACGGGTATCGAGCCACCTGAATTCACCAATACAAAAGCTCCAGTGCCGAATGTGGCTTTCGCCATACCGGGTGAGAAACAAGTTTGGCCAACTAAGGCACCTTGCTGGTCACCAACCAACGCCGTAATTGGAATTTTGGTACCAAAAAGTGCGGGTTCTGTTTTCCCGAAGTCACTTGCAGTGTCATGCACATCAGGCAGCATAACTTCGGGAATATCAAACAAGTCCAATAATGTAGTGTCCCAGGACTGAGTTTGGATATTAAATAACATTGTGCGTGACGCATTGGTGGCGTCGGTCGCATGGATGGCGCCGCCGCTCAGGTGCCATAACAGAAACGTATCTATTGTTCCAAAAGCCAGATCACCGCGTACGGCCTTGTCTCGAATGGCAGAGTCTGACTCTAAGATCCATTGCAACTTCGTGGCCGAGAAGTAGGAGTCAGGAAGCAGCCCTGTTCTTTCCTGGATATTGTTGCCGTGCCCGTCTTCCACCAGTTTCCGGCAGACCTCTGCCCCACGCCTATCCTGCCATACAATAGCGTTATAGACCGGCTTGCCTGAGTTGCGATCCCAGACGACAGTTGTCTCGCGTTGGTTTGTAATTCCAATGGCCGCGATTTTGTCTGCACTCCCAATTTCAGAGAGAACTGAAACCATACAGTCCTGAACGGATTGCCATATCACCTCAGCATCGTGTTCAACCCAACCATCTTGAGGGTAAATTTGTGGGAAGGGGTATTGCGCTGAAGCCACTGACGACCCATCCACGTTAAAGGCGATGGCTCGTGTTGAAGTCGTGCCTTGATCAATCGCGATCAGGAGAGGTCCTTTGTCTTCGAGGTGGGGCATTGGGGATACCTCCAGGGGTGGCACGCTGGTTTACATTAGACTAGGTGTTGCTCTGCTTCAGCGAGGTCACTAGGCGTGTTGATGTTAAAAAATGGATCAACGGTCTCGGCTTTCCATTCAATGTCGACGACATTGTATTGAGATTGAAACTCATGAATGGCAATCGCACCGGGGCTCAATGCGTCAACGAGTGGGTCTACTAGATATGGTCGCCATGCAGCGACAACATGGTGTGTCCGCCCTTTTGAATGAGCTACGGCGATGTCACCGTCGGTCGCTGTAAGGCGTTCGATTAACGTGCTCGGTAGAAAGGGAATGTCCACAGGAACAGTCACAACCCAAGACGGTGCGGGTGTTAGGGATGTGGCCCAAAGCAGAGATGCAGCTATGCCCCCCAAGGGGCCAACGTCTGGTGTTGGGCGGTCCAGTACCACAGGCAGGTTATAGTCATCTGCCCAAGGTTTATGAACCCGGAGACTAAGCGCGATTTTTCCGCTTTGAGGTTTAAGCCGCTCAAGAGTGTGGTCGATGAGTTTGCGCCCGTTCAGGAAGACGAGCGCCTTTTCAATTCCGCCGAGGCGACGGCCGTCTCCTCCAGCAAGAATTATGGCAGCAGGTTTTTTCATGCTTCAAGGATGAGCGTCAGGGCGCTCTGGGTCAACGTGGCGTTGGCGCGATAAAGCGATGCGACCTGACTGATGTCGGAGTCGCAGACAGACGAGCTGCTATCAAGCAAGGCGTACCAATCAAATACGTCTTCAGAATCCGTGATGTTGAAGTTTTGTGTCTAAGCGGGATCGATGGTTTGCGTGTCACTCGTGTCTTTGATCTAATTTTCGGCGACGTAGCAGGTTGCGTTCGGTCGCGGTTGCCATCCGGCCTGCGTCATGTTCGCCGCAGACGTACAACACGGCGCGAAACGCTTCGGAAGATTGCCGCATGTATTCCCATTCGCCTGTATGCTTGGCGAGCAAGAACAACGCAGCCACCGAGTGTGTTTTGAATAGCCACCCATTGCAGGGGTGCTGTATCGGGCGCGCCCAGTATATTATTGTATATGCATATATAATAGGGCCGAGCCACCAACCGGTTTAGGAATGGTCTGACGGGCCCAGCTGAGCCGCAGATTCCAAAGCTGGAAGGAGAGATTGGACCACCCCGCTGCCAAGCTGCTTGGCAACCTGGCTTTGGGCGGCTTGCCATAAGGGCATGGCGCGATCTAAGGCGGTTCGACCGGCATCGGTCACTGTGATCAACTTGACCCGTCGATCGTGGCGGTCGGGTGTTTCGGTGATAAAACCACCCCTAATGAGGGGTTTAATTGTGCGGGACACGGTTGTCGAGTCGGTCACCAAGGCGTCGCCCAGTTCTCCAATGCTTACAGATTCCCTCGCGTTCACGACCATTAACAGGCTGAGCTGTGTGGTTTTGAGGCCGGTCGCAGCTAGAATATGATCGAAAACCTGAGTGATTGCCCGTGATGCTTTGCGGGTATGAAAACATAAGCAAACTTCTACGGCCTGCCGTGCTAACTCGGAAGAAAGCTGTTGGTCGCTCATAAACTATGTATATGCACCCATCATACGGGAAACTCAAGGCATCTTAGCGTTTTAGTGTTCGGGGTCTGTTTCTTGCTTGATGGCTCCAGCGTAAAGGCGCGCAGATTTATCGCCATAGGTGGCCAACACAAAGGGGTTTCCATTGGCATCGGATTCAAAGCTCATCACAATAGCTCCCTGCTCAACTGCTGTGATGGTCTGGCTTTCATCCAGTTCAAAAGCCTTTGCAATACCGCCCATGAGTGCAGTGATCTCATCAAACATTTCCCGCTGGTCTTGTACCGACTCGTCTGACACGGCATTTGATCTCCAACAAAGTTCTATCAGCCAAAGCGGATAATAATATGAAGGGAAGGCTAGTTTTTCTTTGCTAGCTAATATTCGCCCGTTGAACGGTCACTTTTTTTGGGCCGTTCGATAGGGACCAGGATCACGTTATACAACGCATTCGAAAGAAAAACGTTTACCACGCTGCCAAGGAGAATTGTATGCCCGATGTAATGCCGTCTGATAGAGATGTCGACGTTTTAGGTCATCGCGCCAAAGTGGGCGTTCTTGTGCCGGCGAGTAACACGATTGTTGAGCCTGAAATGGCTGCTATGCAGCCACTTGGCGTTACCAATCATGTTTCACGCATGAGTCGTGTCAATCGTCCAGCGCACGACCTAGAAAAGTATAAGAAGTTCTTGGGTGCTTCTGTTGAGATGGATGATGCCATTGACGTGCTCACGGCATGTGAGCCTGACATTATTGTTCATGGCCATTCAGTTGATAGTCTTGCGAGGGGATTGTCGGGTGCCGATGCAATGCGTGCGCATATGCAGGCGTTGAGTGGCGGCATCTCTGTCATGCTGCCCGCTCACGCGCTTCTCTTTGCGCTGGAAACTATGGGGCAACCCAAGAACCTTGGCATCCTTACGCCATGGATGCCGCCCGCTGATGAAGCGTGCACCGCGTTTTTTGAAGAAGCTGGTTACAATGTACTAGCCATTAAAGGGTTGCGGCACCCTACACCACTACATATCGCGACGGCTAAACCAGAACTCCTTAACCAGGCAGTTGACGAAATTAACGTCGATGGAGTGGAGTGCATTATTAAGGTCGGCACCAATTCTTCGATGTCGTTTCTGGTGGAGGATATGGAGGCACGCCTTGGCAAGCCTGTGCTCACAGTTAATGTTGTGACGTATTGGGCAGGATTGCGGCATCTGGGAATTGAAGACCGGCTGACTGGGTTCGGTAAACTGGCCGCCAACTACTAACGCTGATAAATAAATAGCACTTCCAAACACTTACAAGTCAAAACCTAGGAGACATATTATGGCCGGTTATATCGTTGCTATTGCTCGAATCGATAACATGACCGACGGACTAAAAGAGTATATCGGGAAGGCTGCCGACCTGTCGGTTGAGTGCGGCGCCGAATACGTTATCCGCGGTCCGGCCAAGGAAGTTATGGAGGGAGACCACCTGACCGGTCGTAGTGTCGTGGTGTCGAAATTTGAAACCCTCGAGAAGGCTGAAGCCTACTATCATTCGGATGCCTACCAGAAAGATATCAAACCCCTAAGGGAGGGTTCTGGCGTTTACGATGTCGCTATCTTTGAGGGGCCGTAAGGCCATGCGGCTCCCCATCCGGACGTTCGCCTGTGCCGTAGCGGCTTCCTTTACGCTTGCGGCACCAGTATTTGCCAACACGGTTTGGAACGTTTCCCTTTGGGGGAGCAGTCGAGCTGTCACCGTTGCCATTGAGCACTTGGCCAAGGAGGTAGAGCGGCGTTCAGATGGCGCTTTTCAAATGGTCACCCATTTTGGCGAGGCCATTTCACCCGCACGTGAAAATATTGACGGGATTTCGCTGGGAGCATTTGAGGCTGCCCATATCTGTCCGTCCTATCACCCCGGTAAAACGCCAGCATTGCTGGCGCTAGAACTTCCATTCTTACCATTCGACGACATTCAAGCGGCCCATAAAGTAGCGCTGAAGTCGCACAGCCACCCGGTGATTGAGAAAGAGCTTGCGCAATTTAACGCTCGTGTATTGCAGCATGTCATTGCGCCACGGTACGAATTCATGGGGCGGGGGGAACCGCCAAAAGATTTCGAGGCATGGTATGGAAAGCGGGTTCGTGCACCCGGTGCCATTGGAGATGGAGTTCGCGCCTTAGGTGGGCGACCGACTTCGGTCCCGGCACCTGAAATTTACACTAGTTTGGAGCGCCGCCTCTTTGACGCCGCAGCCCTGCCTTTCTCTTATACGTTCGCTAGTTATCGTATCCATGAGGTATCAGACTGGTACACATTTAATATGAATCTCGCGATCCCTAGTTGCGTTATTCTTGTCAGCTTAGATGCCTGGGCCGATTTAACGGATACAGAGCGCGCGCTGATCGAAGAAATAAATACAGAGGCCTATCAACTTCAGTTTGATGCTTTAGCCGATGCGGATACCGCGTGGATTCCTGAATTTGATGCGGCCGGTCTCGAGCGTGTGGTTTATGATCCAGACATCCTTGAAGAATTTAAGACCAAGACTGCACAACCCTTGTGGGACAAATGGATTAAGCGCAATGTTCGTCGGTTCCCCGCCGGAGAGTACTTGAATTTTATACTGGCCGAAGCAGCCATCGCCAATGCTGCAGACGAGTAGCGCGTGCCGCGAACGGTGATTGGGCCGACAGGGTCCCTTCCGGACGGATCTATAAACCCGATTAGCCTGCGGTCATGGCGGCGGATTTTGTATTCTGCTCGGGTCTTTTGCTAATAGGCGATGATGGCCAAATGGTTGATGGCAATATTACGGTCCAAACCAACGCCGTTATTATGCTCCTATGAAGAGTATTGGAAAGCGCCGGATGTGATTTCTCAGATATCCGTAAATGTCTGGTCTGGTTGACCGATGCGGATGACTTTAAGGCGTTTAATGTCGTTTGCGCATTTTACTTTGACTGTGATTCACCCGCGCGCTCGGGTGTACGATCCGGCCTTCTTATTCCGGCAGAAGGCCTTGAGCCCGAAGCCATTTTTTATAGGTCACTTCATACCTGGAGGAAGCGGGTATCGAGTGGTGCCCCAAGTGGGGTAGGGTCCTACGCTTCATGGCCCAAACAAGGTTTTCAAAGTTGTTGCAAGAACCACCGACTCCCGTTCTCTTATCTAATCTCCATCGTGTCTGGTCTAAAGTCGAAGATGTATGCGCCGGAGTTGCAGCGCTTCTTATCGCTGTGGCAATGGCTCTAACGGTGGCGGAAGTACTCAGCCGCAGGCTGTTGAATGCGCCTCTGCCTGGAATCATAGACTCTTTTAATTTGGGCATGGCCGGAATCGCTTTTCTTGGAGCCTCGCAATGCCAACGTTTGGGCGGTCACGTCCGGATGGAAATGGTTGTTCGTCGTCTTTCTGGCCGGGCTCTGTGGTGTGTCGAGTCGATTACAGCGTTACTGGCCCTTGGATTTATATGTGCCGTTGGGGTCGCTAGTGCTGAAGGCGTCGTGCGCGCCTATCGCGTTGGTGATGCGACAATGGATTTGATGTTGCCAGTGTGGCCAGCGAAGGCGCTGATCACCCTTGCGTTGATGGTACTAGCGGTACGTCTCGCACTGCAGTTCTTTGATTCCTTGCGCCTGACCATTACGCCCGAGGCTGAGCCAGTAGCGGCGTTGCGGGTTGCTACGGTTGAAGAAATCGCGCGCGAGGAAATTGAAGAGGTGATCGGCACAGTCGAACCAGATGGCTTGGATCGTGGGGACAGTACATGAGTGTTGACCCCTTCTTCGCTGGAGTAATTGCAGTCCTCATATTGGCGACTCTTGTGGTGGCCGGTATGCGCGTTGCGTGGGCTGCCGGGTTTGTCGGTTTAGGCGGCTTAGTCGCCATGCGGGGCTGGGACCCAGCGGTTGGACTCACCGGGCTTCTGACCTATGCAGAAACGGCGCGATACTCTTTGTCTGTTCTTCCCATGTTCATTTTGATCGGTCTACTCGCCTTTCATGCTGGCCTAACACAGCGGGCGTTTGCGGCAGCGCGGGCGTGGGCAGGACGATTACCCGGCGGTCTGGCGGTCGCCACTGTTTTTGCGACAGCTGGTTTTGCCGCTGTATCTGGAGCAAGCACCGCGACGGCTGCTGTCTTTACTCGGGTGTCAGTGCCGGAAATGTTGAAAGCGGGATATGACCCTCGGTTGGCCGCAGGTGTCGTCGCTGCCGGAGGCACACTTGCCTCGTTAATTCCGCCGAGCGCGATTCTTGTTCTCTACGGAATTATCGTTGAAGAGTCTGTCGGCGCCCTCTTGCTCGCTGGTTTCGTGCCCGGAGTTCTTTCCGCCATTCTGTATGCGGGCTTCATTGTTCTGCGCGTTAAACTGACTCCTGAGCTTGGTCCCGCGACGTCAGAGGCGGTTCCCATATTAGAGAAGTTCCGAGCGTTGAGTAGCGCTTGGGGTATCCTCGCTGTGATCGGCGTGGTCATTGTTGGCTTGTATACGGGGTGGATGACTCCGACAGAAGTAGGCGGTGTCGGTGCTGCTCTTGTACTAATCATGGCGCTTTCAAATCGTCATACACACAAGAAGAAAATCGTCGAAGCTTTCATTGATACCGCCAGATTGACGGCCATGGTTCTAGCCATCGTGTGGTGTGTTTTGGTGTTTGTTAGGTTTCTCGGGTTTACAGGGTTGCCCGGAATGCTCGCCGACTGGATTGGCAATCTTGAAGTGCCACGCCTGGTTATTCTGCTGGCGATCTTGGCCACCTACATGATTCTGGGCATGTTTCTCGATGGACTTGGTATGCTGTTGCTGACCATGCCGGTGGTTTATCCGGTGATCATTTCCCTAGGCTACGATCCTATTTGGTTTGGTATTCTCGTAGTGAAGATGATCGAGATTGGTCTTGTGACTCCACCCATTGGCCTAAATTGTTTTATTGTCAACGGGGTTAGACCGGACATTAGTTTGGAGACGGTGTTTCGCGGCGTTGGTCCCTTTGTGATCATAGATTTACTCACGGTTGGCATCTTGATCGCGTGGCCCGACATCGTATTGTGGCTACCACGCACCATGAACATGGGTGGTTACTAAAGCGCATCCAAATACTATAGGCCCAATAGAGCAATGAGATTCGTTTCATACGAATACAATGAAGGCGTTAAGGTCGGCGCTGTTATCGATAACGGCATTATTGACCTGTCGGATGCAGGACCAAGCCTCAAAGTGATTCTCGCGACCGGTCCGCTCGATAATCTGATTAAGGTGGCGGAAAGACGTTCACCGACTGTTGATCTTGATCACGTGGTTCTACATCAGGTGGTTCCCGACACTGGCCGGATCATATGTGTCGGAAAAAACTACAAAGACCATGCAAAAGAAATGGGTGGCGATATACCGGCTAACCCAAACCTGTTTATGCGCACGTCACAGTCGTTGGTGGGGCACCAACAGTCTGTGATTATGCCAGAGGCGTCTGAACAGTATGATTTCGAAGGAGAACTCGCCGTCATTATGGGGCGTGGAGGGCGGCATATTCCGGTCGACAAAGCGCTAGACTATGTGGCTGGCTATAGCTGTTTCCTGGACGGTTCTGTGCGCGATTATCAGAAGCACTCATTCACTGCCGGCAAAAACTTTGATTCCTCTGGCGCGTGTGGGCCGTGGTTGGTGCCGGCTCATGAGATTTCTGACCCGCAGACTTTATTTTTGACCACGCGGGTCAACGGCGAGGTCATGCAACAGGCTTCAACGCAAGAGATGATCTTTTCTGTTGCTGAAATTATTTCTTATATCTCAGCTTTTACGCACCTTGAGCCCGGTGATGTTTTGGCCACGGGAACACCAGCCGGTGTTGGTGCCGGCAGGAAACCGCCTCTCTGGTTGAAGCCAGGTGACCACATAAAAGTGGAGGTTGAGAAGGTCGGAATGCTGTCTAATTCTGTAAAAGCGGAGACTGACGTCTGACCCCGCGCTGGTTGATCAGCATTTTTGTCGCCGCGGAGCTTCTGGGTCAGACGCAGCGAGGGATTGCCGATACTCTCACGGTTTTTATTGGGACAAATGCAGATGAACTAGATCCACACCACGCGGTTTCATATGCCGACCACCTTGTGGCCAACACGCTACATCTCGGACTCACCACCTATAACGAACGCGGCGAGCTTGTGCCAGGTCTAGCGGACAGCTGGACCATGTCAGCCGACGGCCGGACCTATACATTTACTTTACGGTCAGACGCGGAATGGTCGACAGGAAGATTGATCACGGGGGACGACGTTGTGGCGGGGATAGAGCGCGCGCTTAACCCCGACCGACCAAGCCCGTTTGCAGACAAATTATCTATAATCGTTAATGCCGACGCGTTTCGATCGGGGGGCATGACGCAGAGCCAGGTCTTGGGGGTCACGGCGCCGGACAGGCGTACCGTTGTTCTTACGCTGTCACGTAGGGACGTCGACTTTCTTCACACCCTAAGTCATCCGGTGGCTAAGCCAGCACCCGCCTATGAGCCTGATGTGATTGCTAACGGTCGCGTTACATCGGGTCGATACCAGGTTGCAGATCGTCGAGATGAAGCATTAACCGTCGTGCACCGCGGCGCTGGGCCAACTTTGAGACTGATGCCTGTCGAGTCAGTTGCTCAACTCTGGTCGGACTCTGATGGTCTTGATGCCTATGTATCTGCAGCCCTCCCTTTGATCAGCCCACGTCTAATTGGCAGCCGTGGCCTAGAAGTCCGCCGCGACGGGGGCGATGCTTTGTATGCCTATGCGGTCAATACAACTCGCGCGCCCTTAGACAATTTGGACGCGCGTCATGCACTTTCCATGGCAATATACCGACCAGAAATAATGAGGCGTGTTTCCATCGCCGGCGCCAGCCCAACCACTCAGTTCGTATCGCCGTCTGCAATGACGTACCAACAGTCTTATCGAACTCCATTCGCGTCCTTAACTCTGGAAGAACGAGAAGAGGTCGCTGATGCTCTTTTGTCCGAGCGGAACTATGGGGTCGACAATCGCTTCACGGTCAAGCTACGCATCCCCACCGGCGATATTCACTCAGACGTTGCTGGTATTGTTTCTGAGATGTGGAGCAGGGTGGGCATTGATACGCAGATCGTTGCCGCGCCAATGCCAGAACATTGGAGTGCCTTGGCCGAGGGCGACTTTGACGTTGCTTTTGTCAGCTGGCCGGGACGTCGCGATACACCGCGGGACATCCTTGAACCGTTAAGCAGGGTTGGCGGCCCATGGAATTGGCCGTGTTATGATTTTCCCGGGTTTGGCGAACGCCTCGCTCGTGCCGCTGAGAGTGCAAAGTATAAGGTGCGTGCCGGACAGTACAGAGAGGCTGAGAAGCGTCTGATCGAAGACCAACCACTCCTTGCGCTTTTTTTCTACCAGCCCTTGGCATTGGTGTCCCCGTCCGTTGGCGGTTGGCGGACAAACCCAGCAGGCATTCACCCTCTGGATACTCTGTCCCTGAGCCCGGGAATCGGACGCCCAGACATTGGGCGCTCAACAACTCCAAGCCTCATTCCACTAATGGGTGGGGATCGATAATCGCTTTGTAATGAGACCGGGTGCCTCCAGACGCGGGGTCTAGCGCAGGGGCTGCGTGACCGGTATGATTACATCCACCTTCCTGTTTTGCAGTAAAGCGGACCGCCACTTCATCCATGTGGGCTTATTTCTCACGTCGCCTTTTCATTGCTATCCCCACCTTGTGGGTGGTGATTACGGCCGCATTCTTTTTGATGCGTCTGGCCCCCGGCGGACCTTTTGACCAAGAGGCGCCCCTGCCGCCTGAAATCATGGCCAACCTCAAAGCAGCCTATGGGCTCGATCAACCACTGTGGTGGCAGTACGTCAATTACCTCGGTAATCTGTTACAGGGCGATTTCGGACCTTCATTTAAGTACAAAGATTTTTCGGTTACTGAGCTTATCGGACAAGGGTTTCCCATAAGTATCCAGAATGGCGCCGCCGCTTTGTTTCTTGCTTTACTTGTGGGCATTCCGTTGGGCGCGATGGCCGCGTTAAAACAGAACAGCGGCGCTGATCATGCTGCGATGACGGTGGCCATGACCGGAATCGTTATTCCCAATTTCGTCGTTGGCCCGCTGTTGGCGCTTATATTCGGTATCTGGTTACGAGAGACCATATTCGCCCTCCCTGTCGCGGGGTGGAACAACGGTGCTTTGCCCAACCGCATTCTTCCGGTGATTTGTCTGGCCTTACCATTCATCGCCTATATCGCCCGGATAACCCGTGCCAGTCTGATCGAAACGTTACGCACCAACTATGTCCGCACCGCGCGGGCGAAAGGGTTACCGTTCCGCATCGTGGTGCTCCGACATGCTTTTAAGAGCGCGATGATTCCTGTCGTTACCTACCTTGGCCCCGCCACAGTTTTTCTTCTGACCGGATCTATGGTGATTGAGACCATATTCGGTTTACCAGGAATTGGTCGCTACTTCGTCCAAGGGGCGCTAAATCGTGATTATACCTTGGTTATGGGGGTCACCATTCTCGCTGCGTCTCTGGTAATCCTTCTTAACCTCTTTGTTGATTTGGCATACGCCTGGCTCGACCCGAAGGTGCGATATGAGTGACGCGCCCATGAGCGACGGAGGTTCGGGCGCGAATTTACGTGTTCCTCACTCCCATGCCCTTGATAAGGCGGCGGATGTAGAAGGCCGTAGTTTATGGCAAGACGCTTTCCGTCGGCTTCAAGCAAATCGTGCGGCAATGATCAGTGCGGTCGTTCTCATCGTTATGGCCTTAGTTTGTTTTATCGGTCCTGTCCTGGTGCCGTGGTCGTACGAAGAAATTGACTGGAATATTTTAGAGGCTGCGCCGCCAAACATTGAAGCGGGCCACTATTTCGGGACAGATTCTTTGGGCCGCGATTTATTGGCGCGTATTCTGCAAGGCGGACAGGTGTCATTCCTAGTTGGCATTCTCGCAACCTCAGTGGCTTTGGTGATTGGTGTGACGGTAGGCGCTACAGCAGGCTTTATGGGGGGAAGTGTAGATCAAATTCTTATGCGTTTTGTCGATGTGATGTATGCCGTTCCACTGATGTTTTTCATCATTATTCTTATGGTCGTGTTTGGCCGGAATTTTTATCTGATGTTTTTGGCGATTGGGTTTGTCGAATGGTTAACCATGTCACGCATTGTGCGTGGCCAAACGCTCACCCTTAAGAACAAAGAGTTTATCGAAGCGGCACGGGCGTCTGGCGGGTCGACGGCAGGCATTATTGCGCGTCACATCATACCCAACGTCTTAGGCGTGGTTATCGTCTACGTCACGCTGACCATTCCGCAGGTGATATTGCTCGAGAGCTTCCTGAGTTTCCTTGGTCTAGGCGTGCAGCCTCCGATGACAAGTTGGGGCGCACTGATTGCTGAGGGGGCCCAGGAAATGGAAATCACGCCCCGAACCTTGATTTTGCCAGCTGTCTGTCTATCAACGACTTTATTTTGTTTTAATTTTCTTGGCGATGGTCTCCGCGATGCGCTCGACCCGAAAGATCGTTGACGCCCATGACTTCTGTGCTTGCAATCGACAATCTGTCTGTTTCCTTTGCAACGCCTGATGGTGACGTCGAGGCGGTGACAGATGTTTCGCTGTCAGTTGAAGCGGGAGAATGTCTGGGCCTTGTTGGTGAATCTGGATCGGGCAAAAGCCAGACTTTCATGGCTGCCATGGGATTGCTGGCTGAGAACGGAACCGCTAACGGTCATATTAGCCTCGATGGCCTAGACCTTCTTTCTGCAGATGAGAAAAAACTCAACACCGTCCGCGGTGAGCGGATTGCGATGATTTTTCAAGATCCGATGACCTCGCTCACGCCCCACATGAAGATTGGCCGGCAACTTTCTGAGGTCCTTATTGAACATCAGGGCGTCGACAAAGAGACCGGTCGCCGCCGAGCGCTGGAGATGCTTGATCGTGTGCATATTCCTGAGGCTGAACGCAGGCTCGATATGTACCCTCACGAACTTTCTGGGGGACTACGTCAGAGAGTGATGATTGCTATAGCATTGATGTGTGAGCCCGAGGTTATCATTGCCGATGAACCAACGACGGCCCTTGATGTCACGGTGCAAGCGCAAATTTTAGATCTTCTTATGGAGGTGAAGGCAAACCTAGGTGCCGCCATTGTGTTGATCACGCATGATCTTGGTGTGGTTGCTGGTCTGGCGGACCGTGTAGCTGTCATGTATGCTGGCCGTATCGTTGAACAAGGTTCTGTGGCCGACACCTTTGCATCCCCAGTTCATCCGTACACACAGGGGTTGCTCGATTGCACGCCTAGTCTTGATGTCGAGACAGAGGCTTTGGAGACCATTTCCGGACAACCGCCAAATCTTCAAAGCCTGCCCACGGGGTGTAGCTTCCATCCACGTTGCCCCCATGTTTTTGACCGTTGCCAGACAGAGAGACCGCTCCTTGAGAGAACACCCAGTGGGCAATCAAAGGCGTGTTTCTATAATGGGGCGGAGGCGGGTTAATGAGTGATCCGCTCCTTCAGGTCCGCGGTCTGAAAGTCCATTTTCCGGTTCGCACCGGCGGGGTTTTCGTCGGCCAGCACACCCCGTTGAAGGCAGTTGATGGTGTATCGTTTGACCTAAATCAAGGCGAGACGTTAGGGGTCGTCGGCGAATCTGGATGCGGTAAGTCGACGCTGGGCCGAGCGGTGCTGCAACTCATTGGTGCGACTGATGGTGTTGTGTCGTGGCTCGGAACCGATTTGACATCTCTCAACAAGAAAGAACTGATTGCGGCCCGGGAAAACTTGCAGATCGTTTTTCAAGACCCATTAGCCAGCCTAGATCCGCGAATGACGGCCGGCGATATCATCGCCGAACCGCTGCGCAATTATAGGCCATCGCTGACAAAAGGGGATCGCCGAAAAATGGCTGAAGAGATGATGGAGCGTGTTGGTTTGTTGCCTCGCATGATCAATCGTTATCCACACGAATTTTCAGGCGGTCAATGTCAGCGCATAGGTATTGCGCGTGCGATGATCTTACGGCCTAAATTGGTGATCTGTGATGAGCCGGTTTCGGCTCTAGACGTTTCGATTCAGGCTCAAGTCGTCAACTTGCTTATGGACCTACAGCGCGATTTTGGTTTGGCGTTGCTGTTTATCAGTCATGATTTGGCGATCGTCCGGCATATCAGTCATCGTGTCTTGGTCTTGTATCTCGGAAAAGTGATGGAGTTGGCTGATAAGTCCGCTCTCTATGCGACGCCGAGACATCCCTATACGCAGGCGCTTCTATCTGCGGTGCCAATTCCAGATCCGATGAAAGAGCGCAACAAAGATCGTATACTTTTGACTGGTGACTTGCCTTCTCCGCTCAGCCCACCGTCCGGTTGTGTTTTCCGAACCCGCTGTCCGCGCGCCACAAGTATTTGTGCTGAGACAGTGCCGGGACTGGAAAGCGCGGGAGAGGGGCACGAGGTCGCCTGTCACCACTGGCGCGACTAAACCGCAATTAGCAAAAGAGTTTCTTATGCCAGAGTCCGAAGAGCCCTATTACCGTATCCACGTCTTCTGCTGCACCAACGTTCGTCCAGAAGGTCATCCTCGAGGATCGTGTGCCCGCAACAATTCTGTGGCTCTTCGGGACTACATGAAGAAAAAAGCCAAGACGATGGGCATCGGACGAGTCCGTATCAATGCATCAGGGTGTCTTGATCGATGTGAGTTAGGGCCTGCAATGGTCATTTATCCAGAAGGCATTTGGTATTGCTATGAAAGCGAAACCGACATTGATGAAATTTTAGAGAGTCACGTCGAGAGTGGACGTGTTGTCGAGCGCCTCAAACTAAACACTGAAGGCGGCCCTAAGTAGAGCGGTCCCTACGCACCGATCGGGAATAGAATACGTCCCTTGCGTTCATAGGCTTCCCGCGCCATTGCCAAAAGGTCTATCGGTCCTTCCATCAGATGAAAAAATCGCCACCCTTCGGGTTTCTTCCGCAATAAGGTTGTAACGCGAACGTCTGCCGCAATCGGCCTGCTTGGGACGTTTTTCGGTCCTGCCATCGTCGCGACCCAACGCATGTCGTAATTTGCGAGTACCAGTCCCTCATCGATCTCACGGACGCGATGATTGGCAGTGCGGCTTTTGAGTGTGTGCATAACCACCCGCGATTTTGACCAGTAGGCGTCAATCGCGTCCCAACCAACCAGAGGCGCATGTGCTTCTTCCGGCATCAGCAAAGGTGCGGGGTCGTCCGCATCCCATAGAGCCTTTTTACCGCCAAAATCCATCGACTCTGAGTATCCGACATAGCGAGTGATGAGATCCGTGATCTCTATATGTAAGGACGTCATGCGGACCCCGCGCGTGGCGGAATGGCACCTAACCCTTCAGCAGCAACAGCTTCATAGAAATCCCGCAATTCCAACAAGGGGGCCAGCGGCGCTTCGGCGTAGTGGAATAAGCGCCACTCATCATTTCTCTTTCGCCAAAGGGCTGTCACACGACAGGTGCTGCCGATTGGCCCGCGATTGTCAGATAACATCCACACCAAGGAATAGAAGGCCATTCCTGTGTCTTCTGTAAGGCGTCGATATACCGGACTTTCAGCACGATGGCGGATGTCGCCGAACAGCCGACAAACAGTTGTGACGTAATCAGTCACTGCGACTGTGCCTATCAGCGGTTCAATTCGTTCGGCGGGAAGGTAAGTGGCCTGATTATCAGAGTCATCCCAAAGGCTGAGAACACCAGCGCAATTTCTTCCGGACCAAGCCTCTGTCCAAGCGGTGACGGCTGTTTCAATTGGGGTCGTATCACCGCTCACGGGAACAGCTCAATCTCATCGTAATTAAGCACAGTTAAGTCTTGCCGAAAGCTTTTAACCCGTGGACCAAGGGCCTTAAACATAATGACCTCGTGCATCCAGATCGCCGGCGCATCATCATGGTAGATCGCCATTACTTGTTCTGTAAGACGGCGACGCTTTTCTAAGTCGGATGTCGCAAACGCTGTTCTAATTTTCTCTGTTAAATCTTCATTGCAGTACCAAGGAATACGCTGGATGCAAGAGTGAAGACGGGCAGGGCGTAGCGCGTCTGTGGTGCGTTCTGCCGAATAATTCATTCCAAACGCTTCGCCGCGCCACTCTCCTTCCTGAATACCGCGAATCAATTGCTGTACCGGCATAGTTCTTAAGGTCATTACCACGCCTACGTTCAACAAGTCCGCAGCGACTTGCTGATAAGCTGGAGCCAAGGATGCTCCCCCACCTATGGTCACTTGAGCTGTAAATGAAAAGCCGTCTGGATAACCGGCCTCGGCAAGAAGTGCCATGGCTCTGTCAGGATCAAATCGATATGGCGAGACCGATGGGTTGAAGCCAAAAGCTGCTGCAGTTGTGGGCTGGCTCGATGCTTTTGTTAGGCCGCCGAACAATGCCTCAATATAGGCGTCCTTGTTCACGGCGTAGTTTAAAGCTTGCCGCACACGTTTATCTTGGATGGGGTGGTCTTCGGCAGTTTTTGTAAGAATGAAACTGATTCCCAGGACGCTAATGGTCGTTCCAATGTCACCGCGACCACCGCCTGACTCTATAGCCAGTATATTGTCGCGACTCATAGCTACTGCGATGTCGAGACGATCGGATAACATGGCTTGGACGCGTGAAGATGTATCCGGTATCGCAAAGATATGTAAGCCGTCGACCTTCGGCGGACGCCACCCTTCTCGGTGAGCATCCAGCGTAGCTTTGGCTTCGCTCCATTCGACCAACTTAAATGGGCCGGTACCGATCGGCTCCACGGCGAAACTCTCGCGGCCAAGGCGTTGCCATTGCCCAGGTTCCACAATCAACAGGGCTTCGGTCAGAGCCGGCAGCAAGGGTGCCGCAACACCCGTATGAATTAGTACGGTGTGGTCATCTAAAGCTTCTGCGCGTTCTATCGCACCAAGGTCGCGCGCAATCGGTTCAACACGCGCTTCATCACTTCTCAAATATTCGACCGCAAAGACCACAGCATCGGCAGTAAAAGGGGCACCATTATGAAAAAGCACGTTACGGCGGAGATTGAACTTCCATGTCAGGTCATCAACACGCTCCCAGCTTGTCGCTAAGCGCGGTTGCACATCGCCGTCCTCAGTTACAAAGGTGAGGCCTTCGAACATGGCGCGATAGGTGTAAATGGTTGGGACACCGGTCCCACGATAAGGGTTGCCGAGGGCCGGCGGCAAGCTCACGACGCCGAGACGCAGAATTTTTGAGTCTAACGAAGTAGATGCATCTGAATCTGATGAGTTCTGTGTTTGAACGACTGTTGGCTCTGTGGATCCAAACATCCAGACAACGCCAAAAATAAGACCAGCGCCAACGACGATGAACGTTATAAGTCGAGACACGCATACCACCTTTTCATCATGAGAGACTGATTACAGCCTAGACGCAGTTGCCAGATTAAGGACAATTTTTTCATCCACATTATAGAACTGCTGCAGCGCTTTGTAACTTTGCCACAAGCGTCGAACAGTGCTGCAGTTGGGATCCCTCTGTCTTCAATATGGCTTTAAAGGCTTTCGCCTTAATCTTATTCGCATCTAATGTACCTGCCGCGCCTTCAAGTTTTGCGGCGTCTATCACGATATCAATCAGCCGTTCCGCCGCGTGGAGGCGTCCCCATAGGTAGTCATTTTCGCGATAGGCGCGACTGAAAAAGGCACCAAAATGACTAAACTGTTGGCCCTTAAGGCATGCCTCCGTGCCGCCAGGTCGTAACGTCTGGGCGTCATCCGGGCTCACACGATCTACGCGAATCTCATTGAATTCATCAAGGTCACGCCAGTTGGTAACGGAAAATGTCAACACATCCCAAGCGGCAAACCCGACGTAGGCTTCAAGAATCTCTTTGCGAACTGCGGTAGGTAAATCCGCGGTGAGGTTGGCAATAATGGCTTCCGCACTACCCGCATGTGACTCAAAATCAAGCACGCCTGCAAGTTCGTTAATTGCTGCGTCCAATTGCCTTTTATCTTGTACCTTGCTCAACAAACCTTTGATTTTGTCTGCCGTGCGCACCGGCATATTTTGCTGTGCTTTGTCGAGAGGAGTCATGAGATCAAGGTTATCGTATAGACAGGCTTTAAGTTGATCGAGATTTGCCGCGATGACGTCTTCTAAGTCTGTTTTCCCCAGTCGTGCGTACAGTTGATTCACAGCACGAATGGTAAACCTTAGTCGGCGTTGTCTGAATCCCGCATCGAAGGCTAAAAGGAAACTTACCCAACGAGGTGTAGCTTCTTCATCAGGCGCTGATTCCAGAGGACCCATATCTGACCCGATTCCATTTTCCTGAGCCCACTGACGGATCAACGTTTCGATAGCCTCTCTCTCAGATCGTGACTGTCCATATCCACAAAGAGTCAGCAACAGTGCGACTACACCGTCTAAGACGCTAGCAATCTTGAGACGCAGATACCCTTCGTACGCAAACCCCGTTTCTTCTCGGGCTTTGGCATTCGCGGCCAACCTAAGTCGACCAATAGTTGTTCCATCCACGGGTTTGTCCAGCTCGTCTCCTGACACCGCTTTAACAATGGCCGTGATGTGTGGTCGGGACGCATCAATGACAGTTTGCAATCGTCGCACTTCTTCGTTGTAGGAGTTAACCCACTCCAAATCTTCATGGATGGGTTCATTGCGTGGGATATCAGACAAAGCTCCCTTCAACGTCTTGAAGAAACCTGGAACGCGTCCCCAAGCTTCGTTGCGGGGGTCACGCGGATGGGGGTCAATATAAAGGAGGCGTCGGTCGACTTGTCGATAGGCTGGGCGTCCAGCTATCGCACCGATGGCCTGAGCAAAAGGCTTGTTGACTAGGACGCTGCCGTCGACAAACGCGGCATCAGCTGGGTTTAAAGATTTGATTAGATAGGGTTTAAAGTTGTTATAAAGAAAATCGAATCTGCCCTTCCAAACGATGCCCTTTCGTCCAATCAACTTTTCGCACTCTCCCAATTGCGCGGGCGGAAACGCGCCAGGGAAAGAAGACGTCGCGCGCGACGCGAAGGCGAGCGCTGGAATGTTATCGCGGTCAAAATCAGAGTGCTCTGTACCGGGTGGCCACTGCCGATAGTTAAACCGAATGATTTGCCGATGTTCACGCTCGATCACTTGAGGCGGATCGTGGATGGGAGTTTCTTTTGTAAATCCGAAGAAGTCGGTGATCGTGACGAATAGATCAAGAGGAAGGCCACCCGGAAGTAGCGAGCGTCCCCGGCTTTTAGGGTCACCCATGGCCACCATGCCGTCGAACAGAACTTCCGTCAGTTTAGCCCCATCGAAGGGCGGTTTAAACCAGCGTGAACGGAGAAAAATAGAGAGCTTTTTCTTGAACTCCTTGTCACTGGAGAGAACTTTTCGGAATGACCACATAAAGGCCCAAATAAACGGCTGGAACAAAACTTTGTGCCACGGCTTGGCTTGCACCCGTTCGTTCATAAGTTCCGTAACGTCTGCGTGGGCCAACCAGAATGACCGAACGGGATCAATTTCCAAATCATGTGCTAGGGCTCGGCCCAAAATGATCCCATTGATCCCGCCAGCGGAGGCCCCCGCGATAATGTCGACGACAACTCTCAAATCCAAATCTGGTTCTAAAGCGGCCAGCAGTTCAGCGTAGACATCTTCGCTGTCCCGGATGTCGTCGCGGCGCGTTGGGGTCTCACTATTGCGGTCGCGTGACGCGCGCACCAGTTTGAGAATTTCCTTGGTGACACCGTGCATGTAGACGGCGAGAGAAACGCCACCGTAGCAAACTAAGGCGAGCCTGAGCTCTTTCTCTTTCAACGTTCCAGCAACCCCGTTGGCTTAGACTGACGCACCTTGAGTGCGTTTTTTTTAGCTTACACGGAAATGCTTCAGGTCTTGAGTCGGAAGATGAAGGAACTATTCGGCCGGTGTACCATCACGAACCACTTCATCTTGCTGCTGGCCACGCCCAGGATGTTGCCGCTCAAGTTCGACAAGGTCTGCCGCTACCGCACCGGGGGATCGCGTACCATGGGTCATCAACTGATAGAAAACAGGAACCACCAGCAACGTAATGAAGCTTGAAAAGGCCACCCCGGTGAGAATGACAACACCGATAGCTTCCCGACCCTCAGCACCAGCACCAGATGCCAGCACCAATGGCACGGCACCCATGCACGTGGCGAGCGCCGTCATAACAATGGGGCGCAGGCGAATGGTCGAGGCCTCAATCAATGCGTCACGGAATTCATATCCAGCGTCACGTAGTTGGTTGGCAAACTCGACAATCAAAATGCCGTTCTTTGCCGCCAGACCGATTAGCACGATAATCCCGATTTGCGAGTAGATGTTAAAGCTGATGCCAAATATCCAAAGCCCCGCCAATGCGCCAGTGACCGCGAGCGGAACCGTCATCATGATAACGAACGGGTGGATAAAGCTCTCGAATTGGGCAGCTAAGACTAAAAATACGACGAGCAAGGCAAGGCCAAAAAACGCGTATACGGCCATTCCAGATTCTTTGTACTCGCGCGCTTGTCCGTTCCAGCTAATTCGAGCCGCTTCGGGCAGACGCTCTTCTGCGACTTGCTCGAGCCAGGCGATTGCGTCACCTAAGGCATAGCCAGGTTCGGGCGTGCCCAGAACAGTGATAGACCGCAAGCGGTCGTAGCGGTTGCGTGTGCCAGCGTCTGAAATTTCTTTTACTTCGATCAAACTGGAGAGCGGTACCAGTTCACCGGTTGAACCAGACCGTACATATATATTTGTCACATCCGCCGGTGTGCGCCGATCTTCATCACGTCCCTGCAGAATGACGTCGTACTCTTCACCCTTATCAACAAACGTCGTGGCCCGACGGGAGCCCAGCATTACAGCCAGTGTTTGTCCGACTGTACCGATGGCCACACCGAGGTCAGCAGCTCGATTCTGATCGATTTGTATCCGCATCTGCGGCCGTGTCTCGTTGTAGTTAGATCGCACACCGAAGAGCCGAGGATTTTCTGACATCGCTTCAAGCATGATGTCCCGCCAAACCACGAGTTCCTCATAGGTGCTGCCACCGAGAACCATGCTCAAGCCGCCACCCCACCTGCCCTGACCAAAACCGGGGGCCGGGCTTGGAATAATTTGTGCGCCTGGAATATCACTGAGCAATGGGCGCAACTCACGAAGAACCTCGTGGACACTTTTGTCACGGTCTTCCCAGGGCTCCATGCGGACAATAACGTTACCCATATTTGTCGCTTGTCCGCTTACCCCCATGCCCATCGGCATAATTTGAAGTACGCGTGCGGCTACGCCGGTTTCGACGTATTCCTTCATAATGCGCCGTGTAACCTCTTGTCCCTGGCGATCAGTGTATTCCAATGATGCGCCTTCTGGTGCGCGAACCATAATATTGACGCTGCCGCGATCTTCACGCGGTGTAAATTCTTGAGGAAGAACAAGGAAAAACCCGACCGCGCTGGCCATAACCCCAAAAAACACGGCGAGGACAGCGTAAGGGTGATCTAAGCCAACACTCAAAGTGCGGGCATAAAAAGTTTTCATCCATTCAAAAGCGCGCAAGGATCCGCGAGCGAGCATGGTGTCGTCCAGCTCGTCCTTCAAAATTTTCGAACACATCATTGGCGTTAACGTCAACGCGACGAACATGGAACAGGTCACTGCCGCTGCCATAGTAACGGCGAACTCGGTGAACAGGCGTCCAACGACACCCTCGGTCAGTGTGATGGGCACAAACACGGCGGTCAAAACAAGTGTCGTGGCCACAATCGCAACACCAACTTGTCGGGCGCCTCTGAATGCCGCTAGCAAGCGTGGCTCGCCCCGTTTGATGCGGCGGTGAATGTTCTCAAGCATGATAATGGCGTCGTCGACGACTAGGCCGATGGCCAAGACGAGAGCCAGTAAGGTGAGGATATTGAGTGAGTACCCCAGAGGCCAGAGCACAATAAATGTTGCTGTCAGAGATATCGGCACTGTAACTGCAGGAATTATGACGGCGCGGATAGTACCGAGAAACACATAGATAACGGCAATGACCAGGAGCGCCGCAATCCCCATCGCCAAACCAACTTCGCGGAGAGCAGCCGTTATGAAAACGGACGAGTCCTGGTTGACGACGAGACTCATATTGTCTGGAAGGTTCGGTTGGATGCGCCGGATTTCTTCGCGAAGAGCCTGCGCGACGGCCAAGGTACTCGCCCCGGGGCGTTTAACGACGCCGATCCCGACTGAGTTCTTACCGTCGGTTCGGAAGCTAGTTGCTGTGTTGGCGGGCCCAATTTCTACTTTTGCAATTTCGCCTAGGCGCACCAGATAGTTGTTGTCACCGCGTGCAATAACCAGTCTTGAAAAGTCTCCCGGTGTATTGAACGACCGTGCAGTGCGGAGATTGAAATCTCGGTTTTCTGATTCCAATAGACCAGCACCGAGTTCGACGTTCTCTCGACGCAATGCATTCTCAACGTCGACAACCGTCAGGCCACGCGCGGCCATGGCGCGCCTGTCAAGCCATACTCGCAACGACTTCTTACGTTCGCCACCAATCCAGGCATTCGCAACACCCTCAATGGACGTAAAACGGTCAATGAGATATCGGCTCACATAGTCTGACAATTCAAGGCGGTTCATTTGCGGGCTAGCGATGTTTAGCCACATGATCGGTTGGGCGTCTTGATCTGCCTTACGGATCGTCGGCAGATCCGCATCATTGGGCAAGGACCGGGTCGCGCGGCTTAGAACGTCGCGAAGGTCATTTGCCGCAGCGTCAATATCTCGGCCCAACTCAAACTCTACGCTAATCCAGCCCATGGCATCGCGAGCGGACGAGTTAATAGATTTAATACCTTCTACACCGCTAATCTGGTCCTCGAGCACTTGGACGACTTTGGTTTCGACGATTGCCGCTGAGGCCCCCGGGTAGGTGACATTGATGGATACGATTGGAGATTCGATGTCCGGTGCTTCACGGATTGGTAGTTGCACCATCGCGACAGCACCAAAGACGACGAGCAGCATACTTACTACTGTCGCGAAGACCGGGCGTTTGATCGAAAAATCAGAAAGCACCATGGTCTAAAATTCCTTATTTCAATCCGTTCAGTCTTAGTGTTATCGAGCTGTTAGCTCTGCGAAGGTTAAGTGGCAGAAGAAACTGGCGCGCCGCGGACGTCGCTTTCGTTTAGAATGCGAACGGAATTGCCTGACGTAAGAGACGTATTGCCCTCAGTGACGACCAAATCCCCCAGCTCTAATCCCTCAAGGACCTCCACACTGCCTGGACGGCGACGGCCAATTGTTACGGGTACACGTTCAACACGGTTGTCATTGCTTACGACAAAGACGAACTGTTGATTCTCTGAGGGGACGAGGGACTCTTCTGCGATCATTAAGCTCTCGCGGCGATCTTTTATGAGGTCGACAACCATCAACATGCCCGGACGTAATCGCCGATCATCATTTAGTATTTCAGCGCGAATATCGACAGATCGAGTCGTGGGGTTTACGCGCGTGTCGATAGAGATCACTTGCCCCTTAAATACTTCGTCAGAGTAAGCGGCCGTGGTTGCCTCAATATCTAGCCCAACGCTAAGCGTTGAGAGAAATGTCTCTGGGACCGAAAAATCCAATTTCACAATCGATAAATCATCAAGGGTCGTAATCACTGTTCCGGGCGTTACAAGCGCGCCAACGCTAATGCGCCGTGTGCCGAGCCTACCAGCAAAGGGCGCGCGAATTGTGTAATCTGAAAGGCGAGCCCGGGCGGCAGCAACATTAGCTTCGGCTTTCTTAACCGCTGCTTGTTGCTCATCAAAGCGTGCCTCAGATGTGGCATTGGCCCGCGCGAGTCCCGCAATTCTCTCGAACTGCTTGCGCTGTTCTTCCAGGTTCGCCAATTCAACTTGCAGGCGGGCGCGTTCTTCATCTTCATCAAAATGAACCAGCGCTGTGCCTTCTTCGACAGCTCCACCGTCGCTGAAGTTTATTTTCTCAACGATGCCCTGAGTACGCGCCGTGACGAAGATTGATTCATTTGCTTGAAGAGTGCCAATAGCTTCAAGCCGGTCGACGAAAATTTCTTGGCGCACGGGCATGGCAATAACGGCTTGAACTTTGTCGCCAAATCCACGGCCATCTGGACGGCCCGCTGATCCCGCGCCATCAGTGGCGACAAACGTAGAATATCCAAAATAGAGACCGACCGCTAACGCGACGGCAAAAAGCAGCCCATAAAGGGTGCGATACACGGTCATTTTTTGGGTCCCAGGCAGTGGCAAGGACGCAAAAGCAGCATAACGTCCTTATAAATCAATGGTTTGTAGAGTTTATACAGGGAAACCTACAGGGATGCCAAGAAAACGACGTTACAATAGTTAACAACGGCCCGTTGTTTTGACCGGGTAAACCCTAATTTTTGGGATCTATAGAAAGTCTGTGGGGTCACATGTCTGTGAAGGCTGCCGCTTCACAGGGCCTATACCCGCCCGCTATGATCAAGCCTATGACGCATCAGATAACCAATGCTGGCGAGGGGCTGACCGCACTATTCGCTCTATCTGGCTTTATTATTTTTGCTCTGATTCAGTTATGTTTCGGGGTCGCACCGCTCATGGCACAGCCGAGCCAAGAGGGGTCAAATCCGTTTGGTGTTGGTCGAACCGCGTCCGAGCCGGGTCCATCAGAACCGCGCGTCAATCCTTTTGGCGGATCGACGGCGCCAGCTGAATCTCAATCAAAACCCTTGATTGTCATGCCGGCCCCAGTGAGAGCTGTGTTTCGACAGGTCGCAGACTGGCAGCGTCAGATTAATCGATATCTCGCAAGTCAATTGCAGGCCACCAATGATCAAGTCGGGTTTACCGCGGCATTCACGGTGATTTTGGCGAGCTTCATTTATGGCGTGTTGCATGCCGCCGGTCCTGGTCACGGCAAAATGGTAGTGGCGTCATATTTTACGGCCAGGGACGCGCCGCTCCGGCGCGGAATTTTAATGGGTAGCGTTATTGCAACAACCCAAGCCGTGGTCGCCATCGTCATGGTGGCCGTGTTGGCTCTTGTTCTCCAGGGTAGTCAGCTCGAGATCATTGATCGAACGGTCCTGCTCGAGGTGGTCAGCTATGGCTTAATCTTGGCCATCGGTCTGTACATGACGTACGGCGCTGCGACAGGCAAAGCGACATGTGGACACGACCACAGCCATGATCACCATGGCCATAGTCATGGTCCCGATCCGACGGCGAAGGAAACTTGGTTGGCCCAAAAGGCCGGGCGATGGCTTGGACCGCGAGGAGAGGTCATCGTCGTTGGTATGATTTCCGGTGTCCGGCCTTGCACGGGGTCAATACTAGTGTTGCTGTTCGCCGCTGCAAACGGTGTTTTTATCCTTGGAATTGTAGCGTCGTTCATGATGGCGGCCGGTGTAGCGATCACGATTTCTGCCCTAGGTGTTGGTGCGATCGTATTGCGCCGCTCGGTCGCTGGCCAAGCTGACGAAGAGACCAGCCCTGCGAGAGCAATGCTGAGTAAATCTTTATCTGTTGCCGGATCGTTAGCAGTCGCCCTTTTGGGCGGATTACTTTTCGGCGGCGCTCTAGAGCGTACGGGTTTTCTTGTCTAAGACCTGTGCAGCCTGTTTAGCCGTTTCCAGAACAATTCAGCCAGGCTTCTTGTGGCACAAAGAAATAAGACTGGTTTGCAACTTCATTGCCCTGGCGATATTCAATTGTGCATTCAAAGCTATCTGCGCCCGCAATTGAGATGGGCTTCTCTCCATCTAGAATGAGATCGACATAAACCGTCGGGTCATAAAGGCTAAGCCCAATAGATTGCGCTAATGGATCAATTGGCTCCGCCAAGACCAGATCAAATGAAAACAATAATTCACCGGCTTCAACGCTGACGGAAAAATCTTCAACGCTTTTGAACTGATGTTCCGTTTCTGAAACGTCCGTGCGCAAGTGGGTAAAGTATCCATAATCTTTCAAGCTGGTGAACACCTGGTCCTTCATAGCTTGTGTTTCACCAGCATCAAACGTTCCGTCACCGTTGGTGTCGAAATCGGCTCCCAGAACCTGGCTAAAAAAGGCATCGAATAGCCATGTCATGCCAACCCGTGTGAGTTTGGTCTCTTCAAATTGAAAGGACGCCTCGCCGGTGACCCAGACATGAGGATGCGCTTTGACCGGCGCCGAGCTCAGCACTATAAGGGCGCCAACTGACAGAAAGAATTTGTGCATAAGGGCAACGTAATAGTGTCGAGGGCTTTGCTCAAGGTATTCAAGGTGAGGCCTTGAGTCGAAATATTATTGTGTCAGGTTATCATTCATCTTATTTCTATGACAAATAAAACGCTGTCACATTTGTTAACATGAGCGCAGCAGAGGGATTGAGCATATGGCCAACGATACGAACCTTGAAATCAACCTGCACCCAACTCAGGACGAGCTCTCGCGTCAGGCCTTTATAGTTAAATTCAAACAGAAGGTGAATCTGGATCTACAGAGAGATATCCGCACCTGCGTCGCAAAGAATATCGCACCTCAACTTGAATCCGATCTCGGTGAACCGCTGGACGATTTAAATCGCGATCACCGCAAGGCTCTAAAGCAGCGCATGTCTGATGAACATTTGTTTAAAACCTGGGAGTCGTTGACGTGGATTGGCCAGGATATGATGTGGAACGTTGTGGATGAAACTCTGGACCACGACATGCCGCGTCTTGATGCTGCCGCCGCTGAAGTTCTAAAGAGAGAACAAAAGCTTGGGTCACTCACGCTCGACCCCAATCTTGATCTCCCGCCCAACATCGCCAAGGTTGAAATTCACCGTCAACCAGGTGGTTTTTGCCTAGATCGTGACGGGGTCGACTACGATCTCTTGTCTGGCGCGCGGATGACTGGTGGAGGCATGGTTTATGGTGCTGGCAAGGGTCGCACAGCAAAACCCGGCTATTCGGCCGCGCATTTTCTTATCAGCGAGGCTGAGAAACAGTTTGGAAAACTGAAGCCGAAACGTATCCTCGACATGGGATGTGGCACAGGTTCCAATACAGCAACGTTTGCACGCATATTCCCCGATGCCGAAGTGTGCGGGATTGACGTCGCAGCCGGTCTGTTGCGGTGGGGTCATGCCCGTTGTGAAAGTGAAGGCGTACCCATTCACTTCAAGCAAATGAGTACGGCTAAGATGGACTTCGAAGACGAGAGTTTTGATCTTGTGGCATCCACGATTTGGGGGCACGAAACAACGCCTCAGATTCTTCGTGATTCAATCGCCGAGATTTGGCGGGTTCTGGCACCGGGCGGAATCTCGTTTCATATGGATGTCACCAATCAACCTGGATATCAGGACTTAGTTGATCAGGTTCTCAATGACTGGCAGATCCGTCACAACGGTGAGCCCTTCTGGATGGGTTGGGCCGATGCCGACTTACCAGCACTAATGACTGCGGCAGGGTATCCCGAAGACTGCCAATTCACCGGCTACCGTAAACGCACACAGGGCGCCGGGGATTGGTTCGTTCACGGCGCTAAGAAACCGGTTTAACCTGTCTCATTCGCAGCAAAAACCCCGCCTCAATGGGCGGGGTTTGAAGTGAGGTTGCTGGAACTTGTCAGCAGCTCTCTCACCTAAATCAGATGCGACACACAATAAGGTTAGTGTCACGCGACCTCGAATCCCATACTTGTGCATTCTGACAGCTTCGGCCCAAATGACCCTGTCAGGTCCGACAGGTTTTGCGTTAAAAAACCGAGCAAACGTCCTAACCACCTTAGTTCTGGGCAGAAACCTAGCTTAAGTCAGGCCCCGAAATTCGTCGGATGCGGTAATCAAAGCAGACCGAATTCTCGGTTCCATAGAAGAGTGACCGGCGTCAGGAATGATCCGATACGCAGCCCCATCCCAGACCTGAGCCAATCGGTCAGCCGCTCGTATGGGGCAGACCATGTCGTATCGGCCTTGGACAATGACGGCCGGGTGATTTTTCAGAACAGATATGCCGTCTAGCAATTGGTTTGGACCGAGAAACCCATTGTTTGTCATGTAATGCGCTTCGATACGGGCCATCGCCAATGCTCCAGCATAGTAGGAGTCATTGCGGCTAGTTTTCTTCGTCGATGGCAACAGGCGTGAGCATGAATTTTCGTAGGTACACCAAGCTGCCGCTGCTGGCCGATGAATCTCTGGATTGGGATCCATTAAACGTTCGGTATAGGCCGTAAGTAAATCATGACGTTCATCTACGGGGATATAATTTGCGAAGGCTCGCCACGCTTCGGGAAAGAAGCGCCCCATTCCGTGTAAGAACCAATCGATCTCTTCCGTAGAGAAGAGGAACACGCCACGGAGAATGAATCCGATACACCGCTCTGGATGAGCCTGCCCATAGGCCAGTGCTAGGGTTGATCCCCATGATCCGCCAAAGACAACCCAACGTTCAATTTTGAGATGCTCTCTGACCAGTTCCAGGTCGGATACCAAATGCTGCGTTGTGTTGTCCTGGATCTCAGCCTCGGGCGTCGAGCGGCCCGACCCCCTCTGATCGATCAAGATGATTCGGTAATGGCTTGGGTCAAAAAAGCGACGATATGTTGGGGCCGTTCCCGCACCTGGTCCACCGTGAAGAAAAACAACGGGAACACCTTTCTTGTTTCCGCTCTCTTCCCAATACAAACAATGCACTTTGTCAGCCCGCAAGAACCCCGACTTGCGGCACTCTATCGCCGGATAGAGCGATACGGCGTCTTCTTGATTTACACCGCTCCACGGTCCGATGGTTTCAAGAGCAGGGATTAGATTTACTCCGTCAATACTAGGCAGTGCCTGTGATAAGGCTAGGTCCTAACCATATTGGATGATAGGACATTTGGGATAAAAGGTGATTACCCAAGGTCCGCATCGTCCAGATAGCCTTCGATAAGCTGGAACAGAGATTCTGAATGGTCTTCCGGTGTGATCGCCAAATTACAGTGATCACCATAAATATTCAGAACATACCCACGGGCATCGCACACGTTGACTAGAGATTGGATGAAGGGTGTTATGACCTGACTGTTGAGCGTTTCAGCGTTAGGACAGGCTTCCATTTGTTTTTGGAGATCGCCAATCAACACGTCGGCGACTTTTCGACTAGTTTGCTTTTTTTCTTTATGAGCCGCATTGTTGTTCGGGCGCGGTTTCTTTGGCGTGCTCATGCCACTTTCCTAGCTGATGAATTAATTTATACGACATATAACATAAAGAGACCTATCACCACGAAACACTGGGCTCACCATGTAACACTGGGCTCACCATGGGACACTGGGCCTTTGATTTCCGTTTGTTTTCGCCGTATGAACGCACCGTTCTTTTCTGATTGTGAAAGCCTTTGGTTATGAACCGTCTACAGCAGCAACTCTTGGACCTCTGGTCTGTCGTGCAGGATGTCTGGGTGACCGGCGTTGCGGGAGTCGATTTCAGCCGGCTCTTGGTCGCCTTCGGCATCCTCTTGTTCTTTATGGTCGTGAGGGGATTGTTTACGCGGTTCGTTCTAGGCGCTATCCGGCGCATAACTAATCAAACAGATACAGACTTCGATAACAGGTTGTTTGAGGCGCTTCACGGCCCCATTCGTCTTGTGCCGGTTATTATCGGTGCTTTTATTGCCCTCGATTACTTGGCACTTCCTGACAAATACGCGGAAATGGGGGCGTTACTTATCCGTACCCTCGTCGTATTTGATTTGTTTTGGGCGCTCTATCAAGTCACCGGTCCTTTAAGCTCCTCAATTGAGAGGCTAGAGGACTTGCTGACCCGAGAAATGGCCGACTGGCTGGTAAGCTTTCTCCATCTTGCAGTCGTATTTATAGGCGTGGCGACGATCCTCGAGATCTGGGGAATCAGAGTTGGGCCAATCTTGGCGGGGCTTGGTCTTTTTGGAGTAGCAGTTGCTCTGGGTGCGCAGGACCTCTTTAAAAATCTCATCGCTGGAATTTTGGTTATCGCCGAGAAGCGTATGCGCGTTGGTGATTGGATTCTCGTGGATGGAATCGTCGAAGGAACGGTTGAACATATTGGTTTTCGATCAACTCATGTTCGACGGTTTGATAAGGCGCCTGTCTACGTCCCCAATGCCAAATTATCGGACAATGCCGTCATCAACTTTAGCGGCATGACGCACCGGCGCATCAAATGGATGATCGGTATTGAGTACGGCGCGACAATCGATCAGCTTCGAGCGATTCGAGATGGCATAGAAACTTACATCACCACTGATGACGCTTTTGCGTCTCCTGCCGAAGTGTCAACCTTCGTGCGTATCGATAGATTCAGCGATTCTTCGATCGATATCTTGCTCTATTGTTTTACGAAAACAACAGATTGGGGCAAGTGGCTCGAAATCAAAGAGACGCTCGCCTACAAAATAAAAGAAATTGTAGAAGCCGAAGGCACAGGGTTCGCCTTTCCTAGTCAGTCGATCTATATCGAGACTATGCCTGGGGATGCCACTGAAGTGTTTGTCCCTCCGGCAAAAGACTAACTTCTCCGACTTGAGCCGCAGGAAGAGATAGCCGGGAGTCAGGTAAGATATGATTTGGTAATTGCTATGACTCCAATGAGAATTTTATTTCTGATTGTCTTTGTTGACCTTGTCGGCTTTGGCATCTTGGTTCCCTTGCTGCCGTTTTATGTTGATCGTGTTGGTGCCGGGCCAGAAATAATTACCATCACGCTTGGTCTTTATTCTCTCTTTCAGTTTATCGCCGCACCTATCTGGGGAAGGTTGAGTGATCGGTATGGGCGTAAGCCTATCTTGGCCTGGTCACTTTCTGGATTTGCGATTTCTTATTTGATCCTGGGTTTCGCCGATAGTTTGTGGATGGTTGTCGCCAGCCGTGTTTTTGGCGGCCTTATGGCTGGAAACATATCTGCGGCTTTTGCCTATGTGACCGACATCACGACACCGGAGACGCGAGCCAAGGGTATGGGAATGGTGGGTGCGGCCTTTGGGCTTGGCTTCATTTTCGGACCGGTCATTGGTGGGGTGCTCGCTGGCTCAGATATTGAAACTGCTAATTTTCTTCTCCCCGCTCTGGTGGCGACCGGCATGACAACCGTTGCACTGTTGGGGGTGATTTTTGTTCTGCCGGAATCTCTCAGCCAGGAGTTGCGCGATCAGATTCGCAATCGTCCTAAGACATCTTTGAAGATGAGAATAGAAGCCGCATTCAAACGCCAGGCCCTAACCCTGATCGTGCTCATTGGTTTCGGCGTTACCATGGCCTGGGCTTTATTGGAAACAACACTGGCACTTTGGGCCAACAGCGTTCTCAGTCTCGGACCGCGAGACATTGGCCTGTTGTTGACGTACGTCGGCGTTATCGGCGTTATCATCCAGGGCGGGATGATCGGACCGCTGACCAGGCGTTTTGGTGAGCGCAGTTTGGTTGCTGCGGCGACCTGTTTTCTATTTTGCGGCTACGGTTTTCTTGCCGCATCGCAAGGTTGGACGTTGCTCGTTACGGCGATGACATTTCTGGCGGTCGGCAATGCGCTTGCCAACCCATCATTATCAAGTCTTGTGTCTAAGGAAGCAGATGAGACGGAGCGGGGCGCTGTTTTGGGTGTTTTCCAAGGGGCTGGCAGTCTCGCGCGAGTCGCTGGGCCAATGTATGCTGGACTTGTATTTGTTCAGTTCGGTCCGGCTGTACCCTTTATGATTGCGGCCGCTTGTATGGTGCCCACTTTGGTTATGGTGTTTTTGCTGCCCCCCAAGAGGTCGGAGGCGGGATAGGGCCACTTATTCGAGTTGATTCCCGTTTCGAACCAGATCAAGCTTATCCATAATCCGACCAAGGACACACATTCGAAGAGGGGCTGCACATGCTCGAGGCGATAGATTTAAAGAAGACGTACGGGGATCACAACGCGCTCAAGGGTCTCAATTTGTCCATCAATGCTGGGGACATATATTGCCTTTTGGGTGCCAATGGCGCTGGTAAGACGACCACGATCAACCTGTTTTTAAATTTCATTGATCCTTCGGGCGGTCGCGCCAAGGTTAACGGCATTGATGTCACCGAGAACCCACTCGAGACAAAAAGATACCTCGCCTACATCCCCGAACAGGTCATGCTTTACCCCAACCTCACAGGTCTCGAGAACATAGAGTACTTCGCTCGTCTTGGCGGGCATGACGAGTACAACGATGACGATCTAAGAGGTTTCCTGGTGCGCTGTGGATTGCAAGCCGAAGCTGCGGACCGTCGGATCTCGACGTACTCCAAAGGCATGCGTCAAAAGGTCGGCGTTGCTATTGCGCTTGCTAAACAGGCCAAAGCTTTGTTGTTGGATGAGCCGACGTCTGGCCTCGACCCAAAAGCGTCGAATGAATTTTCAGAACTTCTCAAGCATTTACAGTCTGAGGGGGCCGCTATTTTGATGGCCACCCATGATTTGTTCCGCGCCAAAGAGACGGGCACCCGCATCGGTATCATGCGTGAAGGCAACTTGATGCAAGAATTGAATACGGGTGAGGTTTCCCACGCTGATATCGAGCGCATTTATCTAGAACACATGCACTAACCCAATCGAATACCCTTTCTAGGACGGAGAGCGGACAATGCTTAAATGGATTAAACGCATCGCTGTTACGTTGGTTGTTTTAATCGTTGTTGTTGGTGGCGGAGGGTACGGCACCTTTACTTACATGAACCGCACACCACCGCAGTTGGTGGAGCCAAATTACTTCCGAATATATAAAGAGCAGCTAGCAAGCGAAGAGGCGATGACCCCTGAAGGCAATGTCGCAATCTTTATGTCGGGTCTAATCATGCCCGAAGATTTTCGCGTCCCTGATTTTCACAATCTTGCTCTTAAATCGAGTCAGTACATTCCTTGGCCGATCCGCAATCGTGCCATGGCTGATCCTGGTGTTATTCTGCTGGACACTGAACGGTTCTATGAATTTGAAGAGTTCGTGCCGACCAATCTTGTTGATGCCTATGGGTCATCCATGGACGTTGATGGCACGCCGTGGGTCGAGAAGTACCACAATGGTGATCTGATCTGGGTTGATCCCAGCCCCACACAACATTTTGACCACGGGTATTTTTTATATACGGCCCGCAAGGGCGGCATGCCTGGTCCGTCCCAAAAGTTGGTCAACAAGGCCCGTGTTTACTACTACGGAAAAGGTAAGGGTTTCATGAATGGCAAGGTGCCCCACGAAGCGGGTAACTGGGCTATTGTCGAGGCAACCATGGAGAAGATAACAGCGAAGTATGGTGATGTACCGTATCGCTGGGTTACAGCGGAAGACTTTCACCTTGCGCGAAAAGCAATGTTCGAGTTGCTTGATTGCGGTGCAGATACGATCATTTTTGCGTCACCCCGCCCTGTCTATTCTCATCATGAAGAGTTCAACGGCTCTATAAAACACGCCATGCATTACATCCACGAATGGGAAGAGGCCAACGACAAGCACATCAAAACCATCATGACCCAGAATTTGGCGAACTTCCCTATCGTTCATGAGACCTACGCCATTATGTTGCGTGATCGGCTCGACCAGTTGCCCAGGGGGTCCGGTGTAAAGGTCGTGGCGTCCGTGCACGGCATGGCGTGGGACTTAGTGCCAAACGAAGCGTGGATTGAATTGTCGCCCGACTATATCGATCCCATCATGGAAAAACTAAACAGCGTTGTGGCTGAGTATGATTTCGGACGCACACAAGTTGTTCAGTCGCAGGACCACTTTGCAGATCCGCATAACAATCCAAACGGAACATATCTATCGACCAACAAAGCGTTTTGGAATGGGATCGAGGATGGTTATGACTACGTCATAAACCTACCCATAGAATTCTTTGCGGAGAACACAGACACAATGTTTTCCCATGCGATGTACAACTACGAAGGTTTCCCAGGCTTTAATATTTATGATCCAGTCGACTACAGTGATTGGACAATGCCGTACACCAAGACCTTCGATATTGAGGGAACAAAAGTCATCTACAATGGGTTGCCTGTCGGCAAATACAACAAGCCCATTGTTGAGGCATATTTTCAGGCGATGGACGCTATTCTCGCGCGATCCCTAACGCCGCTTGGCGCAAAGGGTGATGTTGCCCTGGCTAACTAAACCTTTTCTCAGACTCAACTGTAAAACGCCCGGCTTTGTGGTCGGGCGTTTTGCTTGTTGCGCGCGCGCCTCGGCTATAGAACCATCATTTATGTGAAAGTGGAGGGGGCGATGAAGCGCCAATTTGTTTCAGTGGGACAGACGCAACTTCATGTTCGTCGAGCCGGAGAGGGGCCGCCGGTCATTCTGCTGCATCCATCGCCTCAGTCGGGCGCTTTCTCAATTCCCATGGCCATCCGGTTGGCTAAGAATTTTACCGCCATTGCTGTCGACACACCGGGTTATGGGTTATCTGATCCTCTTCCGGGGGGCTACAAGGGCCCCGCCCTTGATGACTATCTTTCACCACTTGTTGCACTTTTAGATTCGCTTGGCATTGAGAAGGCCGCTTTCTACGGTAATGCGACCGGTGCTGAGATTGCGCATATATTTGCCGCTGCTCATCCAGAGCGGGTTGCCGTTTGTATGCTTGATACAGCAGGCGACGTTTCAGACGAATTTGTTGATACCCTGACAGAAGGGTATTTCCCGGACACGACACCCCGCCGCGATGGCGGTCATCTCCTCACCCACTGGGACATGGTGCGGTCGCTGAACCTCTTTGCGCCCTGGCAGTTCACAAAAAAGGAATCACGCCTGCCGGTCGACATGCCGTCGCCAGAAAAAATACAGGCCAAGCTGCTTGATTACCTGCGTGCAGGAGCCAGCTACGCCGACGCCTATAGACCGGCATTTTATACTGCCAAACACCATCTGATTAGCAGAGTCACGGTCCCGGCCACATTAACCAGGTGGGAGGCCAAGCCTGATCTAACGGAAGTCGACGATTTAATCGCCGCCGGGTTGCCTGACAATTTTACGGTCCTTCACGCCGGACCAACTATGGACGAGCGTCTCGCCGCCAGTGAGCAGTATTTGATTGATCACTACCTTCCTACAGCAACACCAGCGCCTCCGCACCCCGATCAAATTGAGGATGGCGCCCCGCGTTTGCAGAAAATGTTTATTGATGTCGATGGTGGTCAAGTCATGGTGCGTGTCTGTACCGCGGGAACGGGCCGTCCAATTTTAGGCCTTCATGATCCGGCAGGATCGTCCAATAGACTTGTTGGTTTGTTAGCTCCTTATCTCGGCAAACGGCCAATCATCGCACTTGATAATCCGGGCAGCGGGGAATCCGACCCCTTGATTTCCGCGCAGGACATTACGACAGAAGAGTATGCGCGGTACGCCATCGCGGCTCTGGATGCGTTGGGTGTAGATGAGGTCGATGTCATTGGTCGCTATTCCGGTGGGCAAGTTGCCATGGAAATGGCAGCCGCCAAACCAGAGTTGGTGAAACATATTGTTCAAGCGGGCGTGCAAATCTTCACCGACGAAGAGCGTGGTGATCTGCTGACTCACTACACGCCGTCTATTGCTCCGACATGGGATGGTGGCCATCTTGTGACGGCGTGGGCAATCGTACGCGACATGGGTCTGTACTGGCCCTGGTACAATCAGACTAAGGATGGTGTGATTCACCGGGACGCCAACCTCGACCCAGAATTTTTAGATAGCCGTGTGCAAGACCTCTTGAAAATCGGGAATGGGTATCAAAACGCCTATGCGGCGTCATTTACCTATCCGATGGCCGATAAGCTTGCGGCACTTGATGTGCCCTGTCTTCTCATCGATTGGCCGGGCGCTGCGTCTTACGATCGTTTGGAGATGGCCAAACAAGCGGCGCCAAAGTGTGACATCGCAGATATGCCAGAGGACTTGGGCGATATTCCAACTCTCCTCGATCCGTTCTTTGAATCGTGACGACTTCAGACATGTTCATTCAGCGTCGATTTCTCTCTCTTCCTGACGGCAAGCAGATTCACTTTCGCATGGCTGGCCGCGGCCCCGCGATGATTTTGATGCACCCGTCACCAATCTCGTCGGAAGCATTGGTCCCGGCCATAAGAGTTTTCTCGGAAAAGTTCACGTGTATCGCCCTTGATACTCCAGGTTATGGACTCTCAGATGACAGCGTTACTAAGAAAGAAGACCTATGGGGTTATGCCGATACTGTTTGTCATGTCCTCGATACCTTTCATCTAGAGTCCGCAGTTATCTATGGTGCGGCAACCGGTGCACAGATTGGGACTCAGTTCGCGCGGCGTTTTCCCAACCGAACTCAGCTCCTGATGCTCGATGGTGCGGGTCATTTCACTAACGAAGAAAGAGACTCTTTTTCAGACGGATATTTTTTTAATCTCACTCCACGCCGAGATGGAACACACCTTCTTGCCGCGTGGGATGCTAGCCGGCACCTGTCGGTGTTTTTTCCCTGGATGTCGAATCTTCTTGAAGATCGGATCCCTTATGGCCCAGCCCCTATCCAGTCTGTTCAGGATCATGTCAACGATATGCTGCGTGCCGGTCCCGACTATCGCATTGCTTATTGGGAAGCGATGAAATTTGAGAAGCATGCCAACACGGTTCAGGTTGAGGTCCCGGCTCTCTTATCTCTAAACGCTGACAGTGTGATGCGTCCTCATACAGAGTCACTCATCGCTCAAGGCTTGCCCGATAATTTTACGGTTGTTCCTAGTACATCTCAGACTCGCTATCAGGCCTTGCTTGACGCAGCGGTTTCATACGCCAGTAAGTCAGAATGTCCGTCAGCACCTCAACAATTTAATGCGCAGCCGTCGATTCAAAACGCCATGGTCAATGTTCCGGGCGGACAATTGCGCGCACGGTTGTGTTTGGAGGGTGAGGGGCTTCCGCTAGTCGCCATTCATGACCCCGCCGGATCGAGCCAACTAGTCGAGCCTATTTTTAAACCCTACGTCGGCCGTCGCCCGGTGATCGCATTCGACAATCCCGGAAATGGCGAGTCTGACGCTGTTATCGACACGTTTAATTCAGAAACCTACGCCGATGTCTTGAACGCTGCACTTGATGAACTGGGGTTTGATGAGGTCGATGTGCTTGGTCGTTACTCTGGTGGACCGGTTGCGATGGAAATGAGTTTCCAACGACCGAAGCGCGTTAAACACATCGTACAAGCTGGCGTGTCTTTCTATGAGGGTGCGGAACAGGCGTCTCTAGTCGAAAATTATACGCCGTCGGTCATGCCACGGTGGGATGGCAGCCACCTCATGACAGCGTGGTCTGTTATGCGCGATCAAAGTCTGTACTGGCCTTGGTTTAACCAAACCAAAGACGGAATCTTATGGAACGACGGTGCCATTGATGTTGCGCTGACAGATTTGCGAACGCGGGAACTCCTCAAATGTGGTGACCGGTATCAAGAGGCCTACAATGCGATGTGGCGATACCCCATGCGTGAAAAATTGCCCCGGCTCTCCATCCCGTGCTTGCTGTGTCACCCGAGCTGGGAGCCTGTGGCTTACACCACGGCCTTGGCACAAGCCGTGGATCCGCGCTGTCAATCTGTCGAATTACCGCCCGGAATGGCGGAGTGGCACAGGGATCTAGACGCTTTTTTCAGCGCCCCTTGACCTTTTGCACGGTAAACACAAAATAGACTATGTATCACGCCGATATCGGGTGATAACGCACCGGCGCCCAAAGGGGCCCACAACCCGTCTCGCTCCTAGAGGAGACAACGAGGTATTTGGTTATGACACGAATGTCCGTGTTTTCGAGCCCATTGCTGCTCGGTTTTGATCACATTGAGCGCGTTCTTGACCGGGTCAACAAGTCATCCGGCGAGGGATATCCGCCGTACAACATAGAACAAACTAGTGAACATGCTCTGCGCATTACTCTTGCGGTTGCGGGCTTTGCCGAGGAGGATTTGTCTGTAACGGTGGAAGACAATCAGTTGGTGATCCGTGGCAGAAATGCCGAAGACACCGCAGAACGGGTGTTTTTGCATCGGGGCATTGCAGCGCGGCAGTTCAGCCGCAGCTTTGTTTTGGCCGAAGGGATTGCGGTCAAAACTGCTGGTCTGGACAAAGGCCTGTTGCATATTGATCTTGAACGCCCAGTGCCAGAACCGAAGGTGACAGAAATAAAAATTTTGTCGGCCCAGTCAAATAAGCCGAAACCAAAAACGATTGATGTTGATCCAACAACAATCGACTAGACCAGAGCAAAGAAGGAAAACAACTATGATTAATTCAGTGGTGGATAAACCAAACGCTTTGGCTTTGTCGCAAATCAATCTGGCTGATGTTGGGTTAGATCAAATCGCTTACATCCGCCCCATTGTTATCGATGAGCAGCCTGCTTGGTCGATTTTTAATGCTGCTGGAGAGGCGGTCGGCGCGGCCCCAACTCGTGAGCAGGCTATGATGGCGATCCTGCAGAATGATCTAACCCCGCATTTCGTTAACTAGCGGCTTTACAATAGCTGAGCTTTGCGGCCAATCATCCCACTTAAAATCTCGTCACACGCTTGATAAAGTGCCCCCGTGTCCCCGTAGCTCAGCAGGATAGAGCACCAGATTCCTAATCTGGGGGCCGTGAGTTCGAATCTCGCCGGGGACGCCACCTTCATAGCCACAAACCTTGGTAAACAGCCATTTATTGAGCTATTCTCTACTTCTGTCCCACCGTTCATCCCACCATGTGCTAATTATTGCTGCGAGAAGGGGGGTGTCTTTTTTTCGTCAAGGAGGAGGATAGGGGGGGACTAACAACACCTGTTACTGAAGGTGCTTAATTGCAACCGCGGAGCATTGGTAGAATGGGAATAAAAATGACCCAAACAATTTTAAGCTCGCATCGTTCACACACTTGATATGTAAGGTATTGAGGCGGAAGAAGGGGGTAAACAAATGAATGCATTCGCAGGTATAGGCCCCCGTGTTTTTGTAGCAGCGCTGATTTGTCTGGGCTTAGCGGTCACTCCCAGCCGTGCGGAAACATTGCGTGTGGCCGCTGGCGGCGTGCCGCCTAGCCTTGGGAATCCATATACGGCGACCGCCTTACCCGCCACAGAACTCTGGCTGGCTATTTTTGACGGGCTAACCCGACTTGATTGGCGTGGTGGACCGCGCCCTGGTCTGGCCTTGTCTTGGGCTAACCCCACTCCGCTAACCTGGCGCTTTACGCTTCGTGATAACTTAACTTTCCACAACGGAAAAGCCATGACGGCGGAATCTGTTGCGAAGGTCTTCTCCTTTCTCCTAAGTGAGGATGCAGCCTCATTCTTAGTTGCCAGAGAGCTGACAAATATCATTCGTGTCGTCGCTATAGACCCTCAGACTATTCAATTTAGCTTGCGTACCCCCGACGCGATTTTGCCAAAGCGTCTCTCGCTCGTAATGGTTGTCGATCTGGATTCTTGGAAAGAACGCGGCATTGATGAATTTACAATCTCACCCCTAGGCAGCGGACCATATCGTCTCGTTGATTGGGGCGCTGGCAATACAGCGGCGCGACTAGTGGCATTCGCCGATAGTTGGCGTGCTCCAAAGGGCTACGACGAGCTAGAGTACCGCGTTGTCGGTAACAAGACTTCGCGTCTTCAGGCTCTTTATGGCGGCCAAGTGGATATTGCTACTGGGCTTAGTGAAGATGATGTTAGGGACGTTGAGGCCAATGGCTATGCCCCCTATGTCACGGCCACTACACAGATTAAATCAATTGCGCTCCCTAATGTGCGGGATGGCGATCACCCCCTGAAAGACTATCGAGTTCGACAAGCACTCAACTATGCAGTCGATAAACAAGCGATCGCAGACGTGATTTTAGGGGGCTGGGTTGATATTGCGAGTCAAGGTGCTGTATCGGGGATTTCTGGATTCAACCCTGATCTCAAGCCCTACCCTTATGATCCTGATAAGGCACGCAGGCTGTTGGAAGAGGCAGGTTATTCGGATGACATTGATCTCGAAATCGAGTTTGTTGCCACATTGACACCGCTCGACCCTGTTCTCTTCCAAAAAGTTGCTCAAGATTTGAACAGCGTTGGTGTGCGAACCTCTGTGCGGCAGATTCCTTTCTCTGATTACCTAAGAAAATACGTTCCTAACCAGTGGGGTAATGTGGATGCCTTCGGATTATTTTGGAATTCAGCAACCTTTCAAGATGCCATTCGGCCATTTGAGTACTTCTCCTGTTTTCGTGTGAACCCATTCTTCTGTGACGAAGACGTTACAGCCGACATAAGAGCCGTGCAGACTATGGCGGACCCGGCTGAGCGCGAGATCAGAATGCAAGCGATCATGGCGAAATTCCACGCCCTCGCTCCGGCCATCTGGATCACCAATTCGGCTTATGTGAATGCCACGCGCCGGGGAATTAGTAATTTTAGAATGGGGCCTTCTGGGATAGTTTTCGAAGAGCTCAAACCAGCGCCTAAGGGCTAATCTTGCGGCCTCGAGGGGGTGGGGGTCGGGGTGTTGTGCACGCCAGCACCCTCAAGTTGGTTAAGATGGGGCCGAAATTGAAGGCTCATATGTAGAATATATTTCCTCTTTTAGATTTATATAAAGGATATGTACCCAATTATTGGCCTTATAATACCAATTAAGAGAATTTATACCCCTTTTAAAGGGTTGGCCTCTTAAACCACGCGCAACGAATCAATTACGGGTGCGTGCCATGAATGCCATACGGCAGCTTACAGCTGATGATTCCACCGCAAGCAGTACTAAGGGTTCTGTGACCCTTGTCGGAGCCGGTCCTGGCGCAGCCGACCTTCTCACTGTCCGGGCCGTGCGCACGTTGGAAAACGCTGATGTGGTTTATTACGACAGCCTAGTCGATGAAGCAGTGCTGTCGCTGATTCCCAATTCAACCAAGCGGGTTCATGTGGGTAAGCGTAAGGGCTATCGAGTCATGCCGCAGCAATCCATACAAGACGGTATGCGCGATGATGCCCTCGCGGGAAATCATGTCGTGCGATTGAAAGGCGGCGATCCGTTTGTTTTTGGACGAGGTGGCGAAGAACTCTTGGATCTGCGAGAACAAGGCATCGATGTTACTGTTGTGCCTGGCGTCACAGCCGCCATCGGCGCGGCGGCGGAGCACGGCATTCCGCTTACTCACCGCAATGTGTCCACGTCAGTTACGTTTGTCACCGGCCACACTCTCGACGAGTCCGTGCCTGATCTTGAAGGCCTGGTATCATCAAAACGCACGCTGGTTGTATACATGGGCGTGTCCAACGCCGATAAAATCGCAATGCGGATTATCGAGAGCGGCCTGCCTGCCACCACAGCTGTAGCCGTATTGGAGCGAGCGACCCTCCCGGACCAGCGCGTCATTTGCACCAACCTCGAGGCGTTAGCCCAAAGCAAAACGCTGGAGGACATTAGAACCCCAGCTCTATTGGTGATTGGTGACGTGGCGGCATTCGCTCAAACCGGTACGGACACGGATACTGATGATAGCGCTGACGAACCATCACCCACTGTTCCGGTTCGACCGATACCCGCGACTCAACCTGTTACAACACCTAATCAAGAGCCCTTCGAATGGGTTCATCATCCTCTGGGATAAAGTTATGCCATTTATTCTCTCTGCAAACCGGCTGCGTGACGGGGCAGTTGTTTATTTTGCGCAAGACGATTTTTGGTCAGAGCGTATTGAAGACGCAGCTGCTGTACCCGAAGACCAGGTTCTTGAACTGGAAAAAGTGGGTCTGGATGCTGAGGAGCGTAACTATGTTGTCGGCAGCTACGCGATAGAGGTTGCGGCGGTCTCACCTCCTTATTCTACGCGCTTGCGCGAACGTATTCGCAGTCACGGCCCCACCGTAGGTGACCTGCAGAAGCGGGCCGCTGTCGAAGACCACCAATCACGTCCTATGGGCGGTCCTGAGGGTTAAGTTATGTATGTTTATGATTCCCTAGACAAAACGTTGCTAAATCAGCGCGTCGCAGAGTTTCGCGACCAGGTTAAGCGACGTCTCGACGGCGATTTGACCGAAGATCAGTTCAAGCCGCTAAGGCTGATGAACGGTTTGTATTTGCAGTTGCACGCCTACATGCTGCGTGTCGCTATACCTTACGGCACGTTGTCGTCTGACCAGATGCGAAAACTCGCTTACATAGCCAAAACTTACGACCGCGGTTATGGCCATTTCACAACGCGCCAAAACATCCAATTTAATTGGATTGAGCTGAGCACAGCACCTGACCTTCTTTACGATCTGTCCGAGGTCGATTTACACGCGATTCAAACCAGTGGCAATTGCATTCGCAACGTCACGGCGGATCCATATGCAGGAGCGGCCGCTGATGAGCTAGACGACCCTCGTATCTGGTCGGAAGTCATCCGGCAGTGGTCGACGTTACACCCTGAGTTCTCATTCTTACCGCGTAAATTTAAAATCGCCGTTACTGGGTCTAAGGCGGATCGGGCTGCCATTAAGTTTCATGACATCGGATTAAAAATTGTCCGCAACAATGAAGGCGTGCTCGGTTTCGCCGTTTATGTCGGTGGCGGGCAGGGTCGCACCCCGATTGTGGCGCCTCTCATTAAATCATTCCTTCCGGCACAGGACCTATTGAGATACCTGGATGCGGTATTGCGCGTATACAACCGGCACGGTCGTCGCGACAACATTTATAAAGCGCGCATCAAAATCTTGGTCGATAGCATGGGGGCTGACTCTTTTGCTGCCGAGGTCGCCGCCGAATTCGACCGTCTCGACCCAGAGCTTCTCAGTGTGCGGGACGAAGACGTTAGCCGCCTGCGTGACATGTTCGCTCAGCCCTTTTTGCGGCCAGATCCCGACGCCTCATCTAGCCTTGAGGACCTTGTAAAAAAATCACCTCGGCTCGGTCTATGGTTCAAATCTAATACCCATCCGCATAAGACACCTGGCTATTCGATCGTTACCATTTCACTTAAGCCAATCGGCGGCATTCCCGGTGATGCCACGGCAGAGCAAATGTTCGCCGTCGCTGACTTGGCCGACCGCTTTAGCCTCGGAGAGATTCGGGTCACCTATACCCAAAATCTAATTTTGCCTCACGTGCGTCAGGCTGATTTGTTTGTGCTATGGCAAGAGTTGGAACGTCTCAATCTGGCCACTCCGAATGTGGGTTTGGCAAGTGACATCATCGCTTGTCCAGGGCTGGACTACTGCTCTCTCGCTAATGCGCGGTCGATTCCTATTTCTCAACGCATTAGTGACCGCTTTGCGGATCTGAACGCGCAGCATGACGTCGGTCCACTGGACATCCGCATTTCTGGGTGCATCAACGCTTGTGGCCATCATCATGCTGGTCATATCGGTATTCTGGGCGTCGATAAGAAAGGCGAAGAGCGATACCAGTTGACGCTCGGTGGTCAGGGTAACGGCGAGTCTGAAGTCGGCAAGATTGTCGGCCCCGGCTTCGATGAAGATGGGATTGTGGATGCTGTCGAGACTGTTGTCTCAACTTACTTAACCTTGCGCACTAAAGGTGAAGAATTTTCCCAGACTCTGGCCCGTACCGGACAAGGCCCTTTTAAGGAGCGCCTGTATGACAATCGTTAATACCTCAGGCGATGCGGTCGAACAGGGTTGGCGTACTGTCGAAAGTGTCGAGAGCTCTGGCCCGCATCACGGCATAATCGTATCACCTGCTATATTACAGGACAGTTTCGACGAGTCTGATAGCGCTGCTTTGTCTCAGGTTGGTGTGCGACTAACTGTCGATGACGATGTGAGTGAGATTGCTGCTTATGTTCCACACCTTGGTCTCATCGAGTTGGTTTTTGCCCATTTCAAGGACGGCCGGCCATACTCTGCGGCAACGACTATAAGGCGGGATTACAAATTCACACACGAGCTACGAGCCTCTGGCGATGTGCTTCCTGATCAGGCGATCTTTCTAATTCGCAGCGGCTTTAGTTCCGTCGACGTCCCTGATCAATTTACGGCACAAGAATTCAAGAAGTCCCTTATGGCCTATTCCGTTGCCTATCAATCGGCGTATGACAGCCACCTGTCTTTGATCGATGAACTGCGACGGTCCACACCCGACGTGGCTGCAGAATGACTTCGTTGTCCTCAGACACTATCGAAGACCGTCTCGCAGGCTTGTCGGGCGCGGCTATGATCGAGAGGGCGGTGGGGGTTTGTGAAAATCGCCTTGCGGTGGTTTCGTCGTTCGGTACGGAGTCGGCTGTGCTGTTGCACATGGTAGCAGAGGTCGATGCGGATATCCCCATCATCTTCCTCGATACAGGTAAGCTGTTCGCACCTACATATGGGTATCAGCGACGGCTGTCAGAACATCTTGGCTTGAGAAATGTCCACACCATTCGCCCAGAGGCTGAAGCGGTTGAAGATGAAGACCCTATGAGCAAACTTTGGCGTGATGACCCCGATCGCTGCTGCGCTGTGCGCAAGGTTTGGCCGTTGGCCCGAGCGTTGCAGGGGTTTGGCGCATGGATCACCGGTCGAAAAAAGTTCCAGACCACCGACCGAGGCCGCGCAAAGCAAACTGAAATTCAGGATGGTCGCGTCGTTCTCAGCCCATTACTGCAATGGGAGAAGTCCGATCTCGACGCCTATTTTATAACTCACTGTCTACCCCCGCATCCGCTGGAGGATATGGGGTACCCGTCCGTAGGTTGCTTCACGTGTACTGCAGACGTTCGCAGAGGTAATGGGCAAAGATCCGGTCGTTGGCAGGGCCAAGCAAAAACTGAATGCGGCATCCATCGTCCGTCGCTGCGCCCTGCGGCGTGAGGTTAGCGATATGACCAGTCAATTCTCAAGCAATCCACAACCCTATCTAGAGACGTCGTCGTTGCAGACGGATGGTGTCTTTAATTATGACGCTGCTTTTGACTCTGGCCTCAACGATCTCAAAGCCGCGGGTTTTTATCGTTCATTTGCTCGCCTCGAGCGGCTACCAGGTGCTTTTCCAAAAGCGCTGCTCCACGAACGCGATGAAACGCGGTCTGTTACAGTCTGGTGTTCCAATGACTATCTCGGCATGGGGCAGCACCCTGTTGTTGAGGCAGCGTTGCATGACGCGGCGACACGCTTTGGCGCTGGCGCTGGCGGCACCCGTAATATTGCCGGAACTCATAACGTTCATGCCGTATTGGAAGACGAAATTGCATCCTTACACGGCAAAGAAGCGGCGCTGCTGTTTACCTCCGGCTATGTCGCCAATGAAGCGGCGCTCAGCACCTTAGCGGCCCATCTGCCCAATGCAGTGTTGTTATCCGACGAAATGAACCACGCCTCGATGATTTCGGGTATCCGGCATAGTAAGGCTGAAAAACATATTTTCCGTCATAACGACACAGATCATCTAGAGACGATTCTCAAATCACTGGACCGCACGCGCCCTAAAATCATCGCGTGTGAATCCGTTTATTCTATGGACGGCACTATTGCACCGCTTGCCGAGATCGCTGACCTTGCCCAGCGTTACAACGCATTGACCTATGTAGATGAAGTCCATGCGGTAGGGCTTTACGGGACAGAAGGCGCGGGAATTTCAGCGGAGCAGGGCGTAGCTCAGCATATAGATTTTATTCAAGGCACGCTGGCCAAGGGCTTTGGTGTTATGGGTGGGTATGTCGCTGGGTCACGCCGATCGATTGACTATATTCGCAGTTTTGCGCCTGGATTTATTTTCACCACTTCCTTATCGCCGGTGTTGGTTAACGCTGCGCTGGAGTCTATCCGTCACGTCCGAAACGCAGTCGAGTTGAGAGTTAAACATAAGCAACAAGTTGCGAATCTAAAAAGAGCTCTACGTGAGCGCGGCATCGCCTTCAGAGAGGAGCCGTCGCACATCTTGCCTGTCATTATTGGTGATCCATTTGTGACTCGAGAAGCGGCACGGCTGCTGCTTGGTCACCATGGTCTCTACGTACAGCCCATTTTTGCGCCAACCGTAGCGCCGGGCACAGAACGCCTGCGGCTTACGCCTACGCCACATCACACAGACGCCATGATCGATAATTTGGCTGATGCGCTAGCCGAAGTGTTGGTCCGCGCGTGGCAAATAAAAGAGGTCAATCATGGCGTGGCCTAGGTTGCGCATCGGTACACGACCGAGCCGTCTCGCCCGTATCCAAGTTGAATTGGTGCGCGAGGCGTTGTGCCGCCATGTTCCCGATCTTCAAGACAGTATCGATATCGTGATTTATGACACGCCGGGTGACCGTGATCGAACGGCTCATTTAGAGGACCTTGGAGGGCGCGGTGTCTTCACCGACGACCTTGATGCCCGCGTGGCTGCTGGTGAGATCGATTGTGTCGTTCATGCCATGAAGGACATGGCTCCTGATTTACCGACCAATCTCGTCATCGGGGCTACGCTCGAACGAGAAGATCCGCGTGAGGTTTTGGTCGCGCCACGCTACACAAATATGGATGCTATGCCTCAAGGAGCCGTATTCGGGTCATCATCTATTCGCCGTCGCGCTTTGCTCAGACGTCTACGTCCCGACCTGCGGTTTACCCTCTTGCGCGGTAATGTAGAGGAACGTATTGCCCAGGTGGAGGCGGGGTCTTGCGATGGCACTATCCTGGCTTATGCCGGTCTCGCGCGCCTCAATTTGTTGTCTCATGCCCGACAGACTTTTGTATTGAATGTGCTCCCCCCTGATCCCGCGCAAGGGGCTATAGGCGTTGTCAGCCATAAAGACAACTTCATGGCCCGTCGCATGCTGCAAATGGTCAATCATGCATCCACTTTTGCAGAAGTCTCGGCTGAGCGCGCCTTGCTGCGAGCGTTGCCCACGCCAGATGCCCTCGCGATTGGCGCAGTTGCCCGTGCTAGCGGTTCGCACTTAAGTTTTACTGCCTTGTTGGTGTCTGGGGACGGGACGCAGGAATGGTCGGAACGTATAGAAGGCGCTGTTGATGATTCCGCAGCTCTTGGTCATCGGCTCGGCATGACGCTGCAGGAGCCAGCGCAGCGCTTGCTATCCGCATGATTATCAACACCCGTCCATTGCTTTTTGAGCCAGCTATGCAACTTAAATTGTTTGGCCATGACGTAGTAACAGCGCCAACGCTAACCCCACGGCCGGTACCCTGGCCTGTGTCGGCATTAGATGGCATCGATGCACTCGTCGTGACAAGTCAGGTTGCCGTTAAATGTCTCGAGCAATTTCCTGTGTCGCGAGACCTGCCCGTTTTTGCTGTTGGTCCTTCTACTGCAGCTGCGTCGCTAGAAGCTGGATTTAACGAGGTAACGAATGGCGGCGGCACGGCCGAAAAACTACTGCATACGATTGATACGGCCGCTTTCAAAAGGGGTCTCTACCTCTCCGCACGCCAGGTCTCTCGCGATCTTGCCCATGATCGGCCTTCCCGTATCAAGCGGCAGATCATCTATGACATGACGCCAGCACAATCTTTGCCCGACCTTGTCATAAACATGATCACATCGGGTCAACGGGTGGTGGTGCCGTTCTATTCGCCGCGGGCGTTTCAGGTGTTCGAATCTTTAATTGCGCACCACGGCCTTGGTGCACATATTTCGCAGGCGACGGCAATCGCTATTCATCATAGGATTTTCGAAGCACAGACGTTGTCATGGGGGCAGATTCATGTTGCTGCCGCTCCAGACGGTGAGGGAATGATTGAAGCTCTCAAGACGGCGGCATAACAACATGTCTCGTTCTGGTGATTCTCACGCGGCTTATCCTGCTACACGTCTTCGCCGGACGCGCCAAGCACCTTGGATTAGACGTCTCGTTCGCGAAGCAACGCTCCAGCCGGCGGACTTGGTGTTGCCATTATTTCTTATCGAAGGGAATGCACACCGAGAACCAGTGGGCACCTTGCCTGGCATTGATCGATTAAGCATCGACCTTGCGGTTAAAACTGCCGCCCAAGCCGCCGAATTAGGTATTCCCGCAATCGCTCTTTTTACTGCCGTTGAGTCCGTATTAAAGACCGAAGATGGTGCCGAGGCGTATAATCCAAACTCCTTGGTGTGTCGCGCGATCCGCACCATCAAAGCAGCGGTTCCTGATATTGGTGTTATTTGTGATGTGGCGCTCGACCCGTACACAAGCCATGGGCACGATGGTCTGTTGCGCGCGGGCAAAGTGATCAATGATGAAACGGTCGCCGTTCTTGTCAAACAGGCTCTGACGTTAGCGGAAGCAGGCTGCGATATTGTTGCTCCCTCGGACATGATGGACGGGCGCGTCGGTGCGATCCGCGCGGCGCTGGAAGCCCGGGGCTTCATCGACACGTTGATCCTGTCTTATGCAGCAAAATATGCCTCGTGTTTTTACGGACCGTTTCGGGATGCCGTTGGGTCAAGTCGAGCGCTCGGCGGGGCAGACAAATCCACGTATCAGATGGACCCTGCCAACGCGGCTGAAGCGTTGCGTGAAGTTGACCTCGATATCATTGAAGGAGCAGACATGGTCATGGTTAAGCCCGGCTTGCCGTACTTAGATGTTATTCGCGATCTGTCGCGATCATTTGATGTGCCGGTCTTTGCCTATCAGGTCAGTGGTGAGTACGCCATGTTGAGCCTCGGTGCTGAAAACGGCTTGTTTGATAGAACAACGGCATTCATGGAATCCCTGCTTGCGTTCAAGCGGGCAGGTGCGCGCGGTATCTTCACCTATGCGGCCATTGATATTGCCACCGCACTTACTGAGCCTTCGTAATGCTGCCACTTATGCTGGATGTCACGCAGACGCCCATTGCGGTGATCGGGAACGGATTTGCCGCAGCCCAGCGGCTGAACACTTTACGTTCGAGCGGTGCGCAGAACATCACTACGTTTGCTACCGCCCCTGAGTCTCGAGTGTCAGAACTTTCTGGCGGGCAATTATACGACCGTCTGCCGGCGCAAAAAGATTTTGAGGCTACGAAATTTCGTATTGTATATGTCTGTGACATTGACGAAGAAGCAACGCAGAAAATTGTTTCATGGGCCCACGAGATTGGTGCCTTCACCAATGTGCATGATCGTCAAGACCAGTGCGATTTTCATATGCCAGCTATCCTACGTCGTGGTCACCTGCAAGTGACAGTGTCTACGGATGGAAAGGTGGCTGGATTGTCCCGCATTCTCCGTGATTTTCTGGGAGATAAGATGTTTGGCCCGGAATGGGCAAAACGGGTCGATGATTTGGGTGCAAGTCGCGCTGAATGGGTATCGCAAAAATTACCCTTCGACGATCTTAAATCCCGTGTCGAAAAATATGTGAAAGAGAAGGGCTGGTTGAAGTCGTTGTGACAATCAGACAGCCCGATTAAAGTTGCACGTAAGCACCGATTCTAATTTGGCCTTCTTAAGAAAATAAATACTTATCCTTCCCTGGCCCGTAGTCATTTCACGAGATGAATCGGTAGTATTTCCCTATTATACCTAGGGGGGCACATCAGTAGTATGCGCCATTCAGGATGACTCATAGGACGCACACCGTGGACAATAATTTTAGGATTGGGTTGATTGGCGCTGGGCTCGGCGGCATGACAGCGGCAGTGGCTATGCAACAGCGCGGGATCAACGTCGTTGTTTATGAGCAGTCCCCAGAACTCGGTGAGATCGGCGCTGGCATTACAGTCGGACCCAACGCGAACCGGGTTATTAATGGGCTAGGACTGGAAGACGAATTCGAAGTCCTGGCCAGCGCGACACCGAACGTTGGCATATTGCATTACGAGACAGGCGAACGGCTCAATTACCTCCCACGCGGCCGCGATGCTTATATGAAGGAACACGGCGCGGTTTCACGGTTGATGCACCGAGCAGATGTGCATGTTGCTCTGGAACGAGCGTTCAACGCCGATGAAGATTCGCTTAAGCTGAACTACAGGCTTACCGATATTTCGCAAGACGATGACGGTGTGACTTTGCAGTTTGCCAACGGTGAAACAGACCGTGTTGATGTCGCTATCGCTTGCGATGGTCTGAAGTCGATCATTAGAGATAAGCTCTTCCAAACTGAACCGCCGGTGTTTACCGGCTATATGGCCTGGCGTGGATTGGTGGATCGGTCGGGTGTTCCGAATGTAAGCGTTGATCCACACTTTGCGGCTTATCCTGCTGAAAACAAAATGTTTGCGCGATATCCCGTACGACATGGCACCCTGATTAACTATGTCGCCAATGCCCGCCGGTCTGGCTACACCTCCGAAAGTTGGAAAGACCAAACTGATATCACCGAGGTCTTGGAAGAATTTGAGGGTTGGTGTGATGATGTGGTGAGCATTATTCGCGCTACCCCTGAGGGGCGTTGCAATCGCTGGGCATTGCACAGTCGCAAACCCCTCGACAGTTGGATCAAGGGCCGAGTCAGTCTGCTTGGAGATGCGGCCCATCCGATGACCCCGTTCCATGGCATGGGCGCCGGCATGGCCATTGAAGATGCCGCCGTCCTGGCCCGCTGTTTTGAGGCATCGGGGGATGATTGGCAGGATGCGTTGCGTCGGTATGAGCGTGCGCGCTTGACCCGAGCCAACAAGTTCCACGTTGCCTCACTCGAGCGAGGGCAGACATATATGAGTGCGACGCCTGAAGACCGGAAGCAATCCCCCAGCGCCGGTGTTGAGGATGAGCTCGGGTATGACGCTATGTCTGTGGCCATTTAAGGCCTGTTTTCCAGCGATTCTTATAGCGGTCCCAACGGTCAAGCATGCGAAGCTGCGGGTCTTGATCGCTCACTAAGGGGCGACGAACAGCACAATTGTCGAGATTTTCCATTCGCTGTAGTCTTATTGCTCTATTTTTATGTGAGCACCAAGGAGACGGGGTATGCCCACACGCTTAAGCCACCACTTGGCAATAGAATCCACGCGGGATGAAGCGGCCCGTCAGGGGTTTGCGACAGGAATGCGACAGTATGTTCTGGGCAATCTTGCTGGGCATATGCGCACAGTGTACGACCACCGGGTTCAACCGTCCTTTGAGAAGAAAAATGGCAGAGGCCCGAGAGACGGACCGGAAATCCACAAGGCGATAAAGCCGGACTCCATATTCAAGTTTTATTCTGCCGTGCGCAACGGAACGCAAGAATTGGTTTGGCGATCCGTCCTGCCGGCAATCGCACGGTCATCTGCAGAGATAGCCGAAAAGGCTGCCAAGCAAAATGCCGATGACGCTACCCTTCATCTTGATCCCACGCTCGAAGTGCCACGCTATATCAGTGAGCTTGATGTTCACCTTATGCCCGGCTGTTATCACACAGAACGGTTTGACGGCGATGTCGCCCAAGGGGCGCTGTATGACAACGGCCTGTCTGTTTTTCTCATGGGGTATCTCGGTCCGGAGATGGATGACACTGGGCGATCTGTATCTCAATTCATCAAAGCCCGGTACCCAGATTTCACCCCCGATACGATGATCGATATCGGAGCGACAATTGGATTCAACACGTTGCCTTGGCTTGAAGCCTGGCCTGATTTAGAGGTTCATGCCATTGATCCGGCTGCGCCTAATGTCAGGTATGGGCATGCCCGCTGCAAGGCTATGGGGCAGCCGATCCACTTTCATCAAATGAATGGCACGGACCTGAAGTTTGAGGATAACAGTGTTGATATTGTTTGGTCGGCGATGGTGTTGCACGAGATACCACCGGCGGATGTTGCTAAGGTGCTGGCTGAGAGTTATCGCGTGCTAAAGCCAGGTGGTTTAATGATTCATATGGAGCTGCCATTGAACGCAGACATGGAGCCTTACGACCAGTTCTATATGGACTGGGACGCGTACTACAACAAAGAGCCGTTCTACAAATCTTTGCGCGATACGGATGTGCAAAAGGCTGTTACGGATGCCGGATTTGATGCGGAGAATTTTGTACGCTTCGTAATTCCAAGCCAGCACGGATTCGGTGCAGATGCCGTAAAAGATGCGGCCTCGGAAAGTGCTGACGCGGTTGAAGGTAATGTGGGCAAACTGCAAGGTGGTCTAAAGTGGTTCACCTTTGGTGGTTGGAAGTAGTGAAGTACAACTTTACGCGTAGGCCTGTTCCAATGCGGCTTCAACCAAAGGCAGTCCGCACGGACCTGGTCCGACGCCCGTATGCATGACGTTATGACTAAATCCGAAGCCCAGTTTGATATCGGGATCTGCAAACGCGTATGAGCCGCCAGCCCCTGCATAGCCGAAACAGCGGTCTCCCTGTCCCATCGGTGTAACCGGCGGGCAGTTCAATTCAAATCCATGCGAAAACCTTAGCTCGAGCGTGTTGACGGCACACGTCTCCCGAACAGTTTCAGTGCTTGCTAACTCCAGAGTTTCAGCTGATAGAATTGTGATGCCATTGAGTGATCCGTCATTCGCAAACGCCCCATACAATTTGGCCATTGCGCGTGCGTTTGTGTGTCCTGTACCGGCACCGTTTTCAGCTTTGCGCCATGTTTTGGTGTTGTAGGTCTCGTCGGGGTCACGTCCCTTCATGCTTTTGGCAAAAATGCTGTCCGGGTTTGCGTCAATCATTTTGCCGAATTGGGCTGGGTCACTTTGGTAGACCGTTGCCAGCCGGGGCGTGATGTCATCGGGCACAGAAAAATGCCAATCGATGTCGAGAGGAACGGCAACCTCATCTTGCCAGAATTGGGCGAGACGTCGTCCGCCATTCACTTTGGAGCACAGGCCAGCCAGCAAGTACCCTTGGGTCATATTGAGGTAGCCGAGTCGAGACCCGGTACCCCAGTTAAGGGACGTCTGCTCTATGGCCTCAATCATGACATCCCAATCATTGACCTGCCCGGGCGCCAAATCCGCATCGACGAAGGATAGTCCCGCCGTGTGGTTTAAGAGATGTCGCACAAGAACGCCGTCTTTTCCGCTGGTGGCAAAAGCAGGCCAGTACTCGGCGACAGCTGTGTCTAAATCAAGCAAGCCTTGGTCGATCATTCTCAAAGTTAAAAGCGTACCCGCCGTTTTTGAAACCGACCAACAACAGCATAACGTGTCTTCTTGCCAAGTCCGGTCGTGTTCCACATCGGCGTATCCGCCCCAAAGATCGACAACTGGTTCTCCATCAATCACCAATGCACAGCTTGCGCCGACATCGCCATTGAGGCCGCGGTCAGTGAGGTTTTGGTCAAATATGTCCGCCACCCCCTGAAATTTCGGGTCGTAGTGACCAAAGATTTCTGGTGATTTGCCCTTTAGGAATGGACTAGGGCCGCTTTCTTCATTGGTCACAGGAAGGTCCTCTCAGGTTTCATCTTGCATAAATACGGGGGTGACGGGCTATCCTAGAGTTAATCAACAATCTTGGGGGACGCCAACATGGCCATGAAATTATTTTACTCACCTATTCACGGGTTTATTCACAAAGTTTTGGTTGTCGCTCATGAATCGGGGGTTTGGGACCAACTGGACTTTGTGCCGGTATATCCTGTGAAAGACGGCTATTCTATTGCGGCTATCAATCCGCTGCACAAAGTTCCAACATTGGCTCTAGATGACGGCATGATTTTGTACGGTAGCCAAACTGTCGTTGAATATCTGGATTCCTTGTCGACCACAGGCCATCGGCTGTATCCCGCCGAAGGTCCAGCCCGGTGGGACACGGTACGGCGATTGGCTCTCGCAGATACCTTGTTTGAGGTGACCGTTGTTATGGCTTTGGAAAGTCTTGAAAAGCCGCCGCGGGAAATGGTGTTCAAGTGGAATTGGGCGAAGGTGGTTCGCGCGGTTGATCAGATGGAAGAAGACGCGGAGAAAGGGTTTACATCATTTGATATCGGTCAGGCGTCCGCTCTGCATGGTCTATCGTACCTTGATCGTCAAACAGGTCGTGGTTTGCACGCCCCAGTGCCTAAAGACTGGAATTGGCGCAATGGTCGTCCCGCACTAACGGCGTGGTGGGATGAAGCCGTGCAGCGGTCGTCAGTGCTGTCTCACTTTAACAAGGAGTATGAAGGCGAAGACAGCGCTGAGTATTGCCAATCAAAGGTGGCCGAGGTGTTGAGAGCCCAGGGCAAGCCAGCCCCAGACGCGCCGACACCTGTCCCCGTCGATTTTGTTCCACCTGGGGATTAGACGGTCGTGTCGACGCAGGCCTTTCCCCATCTGTCATCTCCTGTCTCATTGGGACCAGTTGATCTCCGCAATCGGGTTGTGGTTCCCGGGCACTCCATGGTGCATGGAGATTCAAGCGGCGGCATCACGGATAAGTATCGTATGTATTTATCGGCACGGGCGAGGGGTGGCGCCGCTCTGATTGGAATTGAGTCGGCGCCGATCCATCCCCACTCTCAAACGTGGAGTGGTCAGGTCGAGCTGTGGCGGGACGATATATTAGGCTCTCTAGCTACCACCGCGGATGACGTGCACGCCGCAGGAGCCAAGCTCTCCATTATCCTCTGGCACGGCGGTCATAACGTTTCTTATCGGCGCGGTGCTCCAGCTTTGGCGCCGTCAGCCATACCCTCTGTTCAAATTGGAGAAATTCCACGGGCCATGTCGGTCGCGGATATTAAAGACATCATTCCGTATTACGTATCTGCCGCCGAACGATGCATTAAAGCAGGGCTGGACGTTCTGGAGGTGCAGACTTCGTCGGACTATCTGCTGGGATCATTCTTAAATCCCCAACTCAATCACCGCACGGATAGCTATGGAGGTTCTGTCGAGAACCGGTGCCGTTTCGTTGTCGAAATACTAGAAGCCATTCGTGAAAAAATGCCATCACATGTTGCCCTCGGCATTCGTACGTCGGTCTATCACGCGATCCCCGGCGAAATGGATGGATACACCATCGACCACTCTTTACCGGCAATGGAGCACATCGCAGCAAGTGGCTTGACCGATTACATCAGCGTCATGGCTGGGTCGAATGCTAACTTCGCAGAAACAATACCCCCCATGACTTATCCGCGACCCCAAATCGCCGCGTTGTCTGCAAAGTTCAAGCAGGCTTTAGAGGTTCCCGTCATTGTTGCTGGCCGGATCACAACACCAGACGCGGCCGAAGACGTTCTCGCCAATGATCAGGCGGACCTGGTCGCTGTCGCGCGGGCCTTCATTGCGGATGCGGATTGGATGACTAAAGCCGAGAGTGGACAAGTCAATCGTATTCGCCAATGTACCGGCTGTAATCAGTCGTGCCTCGGTTTTGCGGGTCGTTCTATTCCCGCTGGCTGCAACTTTAATGCGGAAGCAGGCCGTGAAGATGAATTGCCGCCTATAACCGAAGCTGCAAAGAAAAAACGGATCGTAATTGTGGGTGGGGGGCCCGCAGGATTGGAATGCGCGCGCGTGGCGGCAGTGCGTGGACATGATGTGACTCTTTATGAAGCGTCTCGTCAGTTGGGTGGAGACCTTCGACTAGCGGCAAATTGTCCCCATCGAGGAGAATTCAATCTTCCATTGGAATGGTGGACGGCTGAGTTGAATCATCTTGGTGTTGACGTGCAACTCGATGCTCGCGTTGAAGATGTCAATGCACTCGGCGCGGATGATGTGGTTTGGGCGGTTGGCGCTGAGCCCGCTTCCATTTGGCAATTGCGGTTTCGGCCAACTCTGGTGAACGGCATTCCGGGCACGGAAGCATTACCGCACAGTCGCCAGATTCTTGCGGGAACAGCAGATGTCTCAGGGTCGGTGTTGGTGATCGACGAAGAGGGCGGGTGGCCCGCTTTGAATTTTATCGAAGCATTGGTTTCGCATAAAACTGTCACTCACGTGACTGTCGCGACAAACAGCGCCGTGCTCGGTCTTCCTGATCTTGGAGCCACTGGAGAATTGCCTCTATTTGCGGCACGACTAAAAGATGCCGCTGTGACTGTTGTAAACAATGTGTACGTCAAGTCCGTTGATGGCTGCTTTGCTATGGCGTCGGACGGTGACCTTCTCGGGCCATTTGATTCGATAGCGTTATCCATGGGTGCGGCGGCCAGGGCAGTGCCTGAAGGGGTTCATGCCATTGGCGATTGTGTGGCACCGCGCGGCATATGGGCTGCGGTCCAAGAGGGCGCGAGGCTTGCTCGCAGGTTGTAAGGCAAACTGTTCACAGGCGGAACAAGTGCCTGACACCCCTTTCCCTTTATGTCGGCGGTCGCCATGATCAGACCCAATCAAAAAAGGGGATTATCTCATGCAACATTTCTTTCGTCTTTTTCTCTCTATTTGTGTTGTTGCGCTGACATGGTCTGCCCAGGCCGCAGACGTAAACGTGAATGCTGGTGCCGTTTTCCAAGACTGCTCTGATTGCCCGGAAATGGTCGTTGTGCCCCCGGGTCAATTTACTATGGGGTACGATGGCGGTATTGACTTGGATAAGCCAGGGCTGGAGCGACGCTATGAAGGACCGGTGCGCGCCGTCTCTATCGAGTACTCGTTTGCATTAGGACGGACTGAAGTGACTCAAGGTGAGTACGGTGCATTCGTGGAGGATACGGGGCACGTGTCCGGCACCAAATGCGCCATTTGGAATGGCGAGACTTGGTTACACACTGAAGGTGCCGATTGGCGCGACCCAGGGTACGGACGGCCCCCGGCAGACAACGAACCGGTTGCCTGTGTTACGTGGACTGATGTCAAAGCATATACTCAGTGGTTGTCTAAAAAGACTGGCCAGGCCTACCGCCTGCCGACTGAAGCCGAATGGGAATACGCAGCCCGCGCTGGCACCATAGGTGAGTATACTTGGGGTGATGACCCTAATGGTGGTTGTGAGGTTGCTAACTATTACGATCAGTCAGGCACTGACCCCAAAAGACCACACGATCCTGTAGATTGCGATGACGGTTATGCCATTGTCGCCCCGGTCGGGTCATTAAGGCCCAATGCATTCGGTCTTTACGATGTCATTGGTAATGTCTGGGAATGGGTCGAGGACTGTTACTTCATGCCAGCCCCTCTTGCACCGACAGATGGAAGTGCAGTGCAAGCCACGGGGACATGTGAAAATCGTGCTGTTAAGGGCGGAAGTTGGTCGTCTCCAGTGTTCTGGGATCGTCCGACATTCCGGGGCCGTGATCCAGAAGATCGTATCAGTCACCTCTTTGGGTTTCGGCTTGCGCGCGACCTAAGCATGAACTGACGTGAAGGAAAACACTATGCGCGCTTTGTACGCAGCTACTTTACTGTTCACTTCATCGGCATTGGCCGGAAGCGCTTCTCTCGATCTCCAACAGGGCAGTATTTTTGCTGACTGTGCTGACTGCCCTCAGATGGTTGTGATTCCTCCAGGTGATTTCGTCATGGGGTTTGATGGAGGCGTGAATGAGGAGCGGTACGAGGGACCGCCACACTTGGTGTCCATCCGTTACAGTTTCGCTTTCGGTCTTCTCGAAGTGACAACGGCTCAGTTCCGTCAGTTCGTTGACGAAACGGGCCATGAAGCTGGAACCGATTGCCGGATGTGGACGGGAGAGTCGGTCGAAAATGTTGCGGGTAAAGATTGGCGTGATCCAGGATATGGCCGCCCGCCTCGAGACGATGATCCTGCCGCGTGTTTGTCTTGGTACGATGCTAAGGCCTATGTGTCGTGGCTTGCGGATCGAACGGGACAGCCCTACCGCTTGCCGACGGAAGCAGAATGGGAATATGTTGCTCACGATGGTATGCAGACCGTTCACTCCTGGGGTGATGACCCCGAAGCGGGCTGCGCGGAAGCGAACTATTATGATCAGTCTGCTGCCGGTCAGCGCCCGTGGGATCCCGTCGCCTGTGACGACGGACACCCGACCGTCGCCCCTGTTGGGTCACTCGCCAAAAATGATTTCGGCATACACGATGTGATTGGGAATGTTTGGGAATGGGTCGAGGACTGTCACCACGTGCCATACGGTATTCAGCCGACCGATGGCTCGGCGTACTTGGTCGATGGTGTGTGCGAGAAGCGCGGCGTTCGTGGTGGCGCTTGGCACTCTCGGGCCACCTGGCAACGACCAACGTTCCGCGGTCGTGATACGGAAGATTTTGTCACTCAGGTATTTGGCATTCGCCTAGCGCGCGATCTGCAATAGGGCGCTATTCGTCTAAGAATCTAACCATCTGACCCGCATAGGCGGCGACATCGTCAGAGGGTGCCGTGAGAGGATCGCGGGTCATTGCTGGCACCCATTCAACGGCATCTGGTATGAGAGCAAGCACTTCGTCGCCTCTCACAAAAGATCTCGCTTTGATCTGTTTAAGCTTGTCTTCGATGGAGTAGCGATAGTACGCGGCGAACGCCAAGTGTTGCGTGGTTGCCATTTTGATTTGTTCAATAAAAGCGATGTGCATTAGGTTGGCGTCTGGCAAATTTGTTTTACGCATGTTTTCAGCGTTGCGTTTAAACCATGGAAAATATGTGTAGAGGTCGCGCAACCGGCTCCACAAAAATTGCACATAAACTCCACTTTGGTCGGGCTCAACCTTTGGTGCGTGTCGAGTAGCGAAGTCGGCGTGGTTCTGCCCTTTTAAAATACGAGCTTGGCCAAGCATGAGACGGCGCACCCGATCGGGATGATTAACCGCAAGATCAATTGCCACACGCCCGCCTAAAGACGACCCGTACAGATCAAAGGTTTCAATGCCTAATACATCGAGAAACCGTTTAACCGCATCTGAGTAGTAATCGATCTCAGGTGGGTCATTTGCTGGATGAGGTGGAGCAGCTGAGTCGCCCATGCCCATTAGGTCTGGGGCGATTACAGTTCTGGTTTCGCTCAAGTGTTCAAGCAATGGAACCTGGATGCGGGCGGTCCCGGGGCCAGGATGGAGCACGACGACGGGAACTGAATTCTCAACCGGTGTCCGCGATGTCCAGTAATGGACCTGACCTTCGTCTAAATCCGCAAACGCTCTTCTAACCTGTCCCAATTGTTCCCTCCTTAAACTACCTAAGGCGTGTTATGGCATGTCTCTATGGCTACGGCGGGCAAAAACAGCCTGTTTAAGCCGTTCTTTGTAAGTTCACATAGTGATCCAGCTCGCTAACTGGCTACTATACGGACATTCTTGGACTTGCGGTCTCTAGGTGACCACGGCATTGTGAGCACAAATAAGAACCACAGGTAGAACGACCGTCAGGGACACATAGTTATGGGACAACAATCGTCAGTGCGTGCTTTAGAGCGCGGTCTGGATATTATTCAGTTGCTGAATCGTCACAACGGACTGACTGTCACTCAGGTCGGCCAGCTTGCGGACTTGCCTCGACCCACCGCATTTAGACTACTTCGCACTCTCGAGTCTCTCGGTTTTCTGTTTCGCGACAAACAAGACAAGAAGTATCGCCTGACCCTGCAGGTTCGTACTTTGAGTCATGGCTACGACCAAGAGGAATGGATTCCAAAAGTTGCGCGTCCGGTAATGGTGGACCTGTGCAAGAAAATTCTATGGCCGTTGGCGCTCGGAACAGTGAATGGCGCTCATATTCTGGTGCGCGAAACAACTGACGAAATTAGCCCCTTTGCTATTCGCCGGCATCGCGGCGGACTACAAATTCCGCTATTAAGCACGGCGTCCGGGTCTGCGTTCCTCGCGTTTAGTGAACTGCATCAACGAGAAGAATTGATAGAATTCGCTTTGGCCGAAGATAAAGAAGCGTTGTCCAGTGTTGGCAGCAACATTGAGCTGTATCGGCGTTCACTCGAGGCAGTCCGTAATGAGGGCTATGCATGTATGCGCGTGATCGGCCCTGACCATAACGCGCTGGCCTTCCCTATTATGGTTCAGGGCGAAGTCTTCGCGACAATTTCTGCTCGCTTCTACACAACAGCAATGACCTTGCAGCAAGCTGTCGAACGGTATGCCGACGATATGCGCGAAGCGGCTGATAAGATGGGCAGCGAAATCGCGAGTTGGAAAAAATCTTTACCTGACTCTACTTAACGTAGTCCGTGTTGTCAGATGGTGAATCCGAATCCTGCGGAAATGGCATTCTGAACGTCAACGCCAAAAACACCATCGACAAACAGCCAGCAATCAACATGCTGGCACGAGGCGAAGTAAAGGCAGCCACTGTCCCCCAGACAGGACTACCCAACGCATAGCCGGTCATCAAAGTCATATTCAATATAGCGATTCCACGACCACGGACCTCGTTGGGAAGAATCAACTGTGCTGAGATCTGTAAAGCTGACATTACAAAAAACCATGCCGTGCCTGCGATAAGCAGTATCGCACCCATGGCAATAGAATTGTCAGTCGCGGACAGCAGTACCAGCATGACCGCATGGATAATGATGGCTCCGAGTACAATCGAGTTGCGCGAGTATCGATTTGATAAGCGCCCATAATTTAGCGCTCCAATAATTGCACCCATACCAAAGCAGCCAAAGACCAGACCATAGTCTGCTGAATTGGGAACCAGCATCGGCATCATCGCAAGAATAATTGAAGTGACGGCAAAAAAGAGTCCACCGCGCAGCATGACGGTTCGGAACCGGTCGGACTGGCGCACAAACCGGAAGCCGGTGGCCATGGCAGTCATGAACGTTTCACCAGATACATCTGCGGCTCGCGGGGTGCGCCGCCACCAAATAAGAACAGCGAGCAAGAAGACATAGGTCGTGGCGTTTATGCCGATCACGGCCGCTCCGCCGATGACAGGAATCAGCACACCCGCAATACCAGGTCCCAATACACGCGCACCATTATTGGCGACGCTATATAGACTAACGGCGTAGGGCACATTTTTTATTCCGACGATCTCGGGCACAACGGCCGACTGGGTTGGTTGATTGAGGGCAAAACCAACGGCCAACAAACCAGACAATGCTAGCAACATGATCGGGTCTGTGTTGCCCAAGAAAATAAGTACAGCGAGGGCTGCTGCTGCGATCATCATCCAGGTGTTGGCTAGAATGAGCAGACGTCGTCGATCAAATGTATCAGCCAAGGTGCCCGAAGCGACGATCAGCAGGACCGTTGGTAAAAAGTAAGCCGTTTGCACCAGGGACACGAGGATCGGGTCGCCATTGGTCCAGTCCTTCATCAGCCAAGCGGCCGTGATGGTTTGCATCCAATAGCCGAGGTTGGACAGACAAATGCCAATCCAAATCCATCGAAACAGGGGGAGCCGCAACAGAGACCAAATGCTGGTCGATGATTGAGCATCGTCATCTGTGGTCACAGGGTTAAGGCCTTCATATCAAGTACATTAGCGATGGCACAGAACCCTGATAGACTAGAACCGCCAACCGGCATCTAAAGCCCGACCACTGGGTGACGGTTTTACCCCATGCGCTGTTGCCACTGTGAGGGCTGAGAAAGCATGATCCCACAAGACCAAGTCCAGATATAGAGAGCATCATGACGAGATCACGGAGTAAGCCTACGCGTCGCGCCGTACTTCAGGGGGCGACCGCTTTTTCGGCCAGTATGCTGGCGTCGCCTCGCCTTCGTGCTGCCGAGCGCAGCGACGTGACAATCATTGGCGCTGGGTTTGCCGGGCTAAACGCGGCCATCCTGCTGGCGGACGAGGGGCTGAGTGTTACCGTTCTTGAGGCTAACAATCGCGTCGGTGGGCGCGCCTTCACGGCAGATCATATCTACGGCACCCCAGAACTCGGTGCCTCCCAGATTGGTCCTTACTATGCCCGCATCAGGGATATGGTCCATAGGCTCGGCGTCGAAATCTCACAAGGGTCGAACATCAACGCGCCGTTTACGTTTGCCATTGGCGATACGCTCATCCGAAAAGAAGACTGGGAAGGCCATGATCTCAATAAAACGGTCGGCGCGGAGCGAGCCGTCTTACCGTCGGCTATGCAAGGCTTCTACATGGGCAAATACAATCCCTTCGAAGGGTTTGATGATTGGCTCGAGCCCGACGCAGCGCGCTTCGATATCCCACTAGCTGAGTGGTTGATCGAAAAAGGAATTTCAGAAGAGGGAATGCGTATCGTAAACGCGGGGCTAGTTGCGCCAGATGCGTGGAATGTGTCGCTGCTCACACTATTTCAAGAAGCGACACGTGGACGTTTGATGACTGGCGCCGGTGATACTCAGGGCAAGGACCGATTTGAGCAGTATGCGTTAGCCAGTGCGCACGTGGTTGGCGGGACATCCCGTCTACCCGAAGCCATGGCCCGACACCTCGGTGACGCTGTTTTGCTGAATAAAATTGTCACGTCGATCGACATGTCAGATTCTGGGGCCGACATCCTGTGTTTGGATGGAACGCGCCACCAATCTGATTTCGTCATCTCCGCGATTCCGTTTGGTCCGTTGCGTCGCGTTTCAATTACACCGTCTTTGGGTGGCGAACAGGCGGCGGCTGTGCGCCACATGCCGTATGCCACCAACACCCAGGTCCATATGCGTTTGAAGGGAGAGCCGTTCTGGGAACAGGATGGTATGGATGCGTCCCTCTGGTCTGATGGCCCTCTCAATATCGTGCGACAGCCTTTCGGATACGACGGCAGTCGTGATCGGCTGGTTGCGGTGGGAACCGGAAAGAAAGGTGAGCGCCTCGATCAGTTGCCGCCGAAAGAACGCGGCGAATTTGTTGTCAGCGAGATTGAACGTCTTCGGCCGTCAACCAAGGGCAAGATCGAAGTCACTGGCGTACACTCATGGCCGCAATACAATTTTGTCTCGGGCTGCCGACATTCTTATGGGCCAGGGCAGGTCACGCGCTTTGCTCATGACATGATTAAGCCGCATCATCGTCTACACTTTGCTGGTGAGCACACGCGCCGTCTCGAGATCGGTATGGAATCTGCAATGGAATCTGGAGAGCGTGCCGCTTTCGAGATTCTGGAACGCACTGCATAAAAGGACTCTCTTCCATGACACGCACTACACTTTCTAAACGCGCGCTCAGTCGCCGCAGTTTCAATGCGACCTTAGGTGCAGCAGCGTCGTTACCGTTATTAGGCCGTAAAGCCTTTGCCTTTGAATCGGCAGACGTCATCGTTGTTGGTGCTGGCCTTGCGGGTTTGAATGCGGCTCTAAATCTTGAATCCGAAGGATACAGCGTCATCGTTCTCGAGGCTGCGGACTACGTCGGTGGTCGAACACGTACCTTTGATTTTCCTGCGGGTCCGACCAACGCCGGTGGCCAGACCATTGGTCCTTACTATGCCCGGGTGCGTGACTTAGCCGATCGTCTGGGTGTGCCTTTGATGTCGCCGCCGGGTCGCATAGCTATGGGCAACTATGTCAGGGGTGAGCTGGTGTCTTCGGCTGACTGGCCAAATGCCAAAGTGAATAAGACCGTTGGCGCTGAACGAAATATTCAGCCAGGTGCGATGGAGTTTTTCTATCTCTCAAACAACAATCCGCTTCCGGATGTCGAGAGTTGGACAGAAGCTGAACAAGCGCATCTCGACGTGTCGATTGCGCGGTACATGATAAATAAGGGTGCTTCTGAAGAGGCGTTACGCCTCGCCAGCATCACCATGAACGTGTTTAGCCTCTCTACCGGTTCTGCCTTGGCGTACTTGCGAGATATCAAACGCCTGCAATGGGGCATCGCCAATACGAACAACCAAAATACACGCGCGACCTACGGTGCGAGCACTGAAGATGACGGTTTTGAATTCAGTGAAGTTGTGGGCGGCACCCAGCGATTGTGTGAAGCAATGGCCGGCGCGTTAAAAGGCGAAGTGCGCCTCAACCAGCCTGTGCGATCTATATCGATGACGGGCGACGATGTGGAAGTGAAGACGGTCGACGGGAGTCGATTCCAATCCAAGTATGTGGTGTCTGCGGTTCCGTTCTCCGTGTTGCGCAATATTGAAGTCTTCCCACACTTTGAAGGACGGCAAAAAGACGCGATCCGGCAGTCGGCCCACGGCAATACGGTACGGGTGTTCATGGAACCCACAGAACCGTTCTGGGAAGATGATATCGGCGAAGCCGGCCTTTACACGGATACGGCTATTGAGCGCGTCTTTGCCCGCAGCAACGAAGAAGGCGAGATCATCGGAATGGATTGCTGGGTCAACGGCAATGCAGCCTTCCGCCTCGACCAATTACCTTCAGAGTCTGTTGGAGAATTTGTCGTCGATAGCATGGCTCGTATTCGCCCGGCGTCGAAAGGTAAGCTCAAAGTAATCAAGGTCCATTCTTGGGCCAAGCACTCGGCGTCTGGATGTTGTCGCCATGTATTTGAGGCAGGTCAGGTCGGGGAATGGGCCGATGTTATGGCTAAGCCCCATGACCGCCTCCACCTCGCCGGTGAGCAGACACGCAGCATTGAAAACGGCATGGAAGCCGCCGCCAAATCTGGCGAACGTGCCGCCTTCGAAATCATGGAACGCTTTGGCTAGGACCAAGACATGAAACACTTTGTTGCAGCTGGTTTGTTATCTCTTTGCGTCGGGATGCCTCTATCCGTTGTAGCAGAGGAATCGCTACCAACGGCGACGCCAGAGAGTGTCGGCATGACCGCCGAGGGACTTGAAGCGCTGTCGGCGAGCATGCGTGGTTTGGTCGATGAGGGTCTGCGCGCCGGTGTCGTCTGGGGAGTTCTAAAAGACGGAAAACTGGTTCAGCTCGAAGCCTACGGACAACGGAATATAGAGGCCGGTTTACCGATGGAGACCGACACGGTCTTTCGGCTTTACTCGCAAACCCGCGCTGTTACTGCCGCTGCTATTCTGACATTGGTCGACGACGGCAAGGTCGGGCTCGATGACCCTGTCGCAAACTATCTCCCGGAAATTGCGGACATGCCGGTGATCGCTGAGCTGAGTCGAGACCGCGTTATCAAAACTGTTCCTCAGAACCCGCCAATGACAGTCCGCCACTTGTTCAATTACACAGCAGGTCTTGGTTATGCCCGGGATTGGCCGGCCGGTGAAGGGATGGAGCAACGCGACATCCTGTCTCTTGACGGAAATCTCAGCGACATGATCGACAAGTTCGCAAAGTATCCATTGTTGGCGCAGCCTGGCGAACGCTGGATATATGGATTTCATTCTGATGTTCTTGGCGCCCTGGCCGAGGTGGTATCTGGTCGCGCGTTCAACGATTTTCTTGATCGCCGACTGCTCAAACGCATCGGCATGAGAGACACAGGGTACTGGGTGCAGCGCGGATCGAATGATCGTTTGGCGCTTGTCTACGGACCGGGCGACGGCGGGGCGCTCACTGCGGTATCGGCGCCGGCGTCAAGCACCTATACAAAACCAGGAACCATGTTCTCTGCCGGTGGTGGTTTAGTGTCGACCGTTCCCGACTATCTTCGCTTCGGCCAGATGATTCTCAATGGCGGCGAGTTAGATGGTGTACGGGTGTTGAAGGCTGGGACGGTTGCGGCCATGGGCACCAACGCGTTGACGCCTACGCAAGGCACGGTTTCTTTCGGTGACGGCTTTAACCCCCCGCGGCCGTTTAGCGGCTATGGCTGGGGGCTCGGCATTGGCGTGCGGTTGGCCGACGCGGTGCATACGGTTCCCGGCTCGACTGGAGATTTGGTGTGGGGCGGTTTGGCCAACACTACGTATTTCTTTGACCCTACAGAAAACATTGTCGCGGTCGCTATGACCCAGTATCTCGGATCCACCGCAGATGAACTGGTCTTCCGGTTGCGTGAAGGGGTTTATGGTGCGTTGGCGGAATAAACCAATGACAATTCGTTTCGCAACCACTTCACTTTCAGCTCTCATCGTATTTGGGTCGCCATCGATGGCGATGGACGAGGTTGCCCCGCTTGATGTCGGGCTCTCATCCTATGTCATGACCCATCTCGATTCTTCGATGACCGCTTTGGTGGAAACGGGTCGTCGGTCTGGTGTGGTCTGGGCCGTCGCCAAGGACGGCAAGCTCGTTCGTCACAAAGCGAGTGGTCTGCGCGACATCGAAAATAATCTACCCATGCAAACCGATACCTTGTTTCGTTTGCATTCCATGACCCGTGCAATGACAGCCGTGGCGGTTTTATCTTTGTATGAAGAGGGTGCCTTCGATTTAGATGATCCCGTATCTAAGTTCATCCCGGCCTTTGCTGAGACTCCGGTTCTGAAAGATCGTCAGAACGATCCCACAGCGACTGAGCCGCAGCGCACCCCACTCACGGTCCGTCATCTACTGACATACACATCGGGTCTGGGTTATCCCTTTGACTATGATCCGTCGTTCAAGGTTGGTTTCGAACAGATTCTCTCACCTGGCCTCACGATTGAAGAGGGCGTTGATTACCTCGCCACCCGACCTCTGCTATTTCAGCCAGGGACTCATTGGTACTACGGATTTTCTGGCGATGTCCTTGGCCGTTTAGTTGAAGTCTGGTCGGGTCAGCCCTACGAAGAATTTTTACAACAACGTCTTTTTGGCCCTCTTGGGTTGGAAGACATGGGATTCCAGGTCGCCGACGATCAGTTTCACCGCCTTGCCAAGATTTATGCCCCCGGAGAGAACGGCAGCCTCGTCGATGCCACTGCCCGGGCACCGTTGAGCACTAACTATCCTGCCGGTTCGAAAATCTTCTCGGGCGGTGGCGGGTTGGTCGGTACCGCCATTGATTATTTGCGCTTCGCCCAGATGCTCCTTAACGGAGGTGAACTTGATGGTGTGCGTATTCTTAAGCCCGAAACAGTGGCCTTGATGACGCGTAATCATCTGACACCGGAGCAGGGGCCACTCAATTGGTATGCTCAGGGACGGTTTACAGAGAATGATCCCTGGACACGATTGAACGGTTACGGCTGGGGTCTCAGCATCGGGGTTCGTATTGATGAACAGGCGCACACCGTCGGTGGTGGGCAGGGGGAATTCAAATGGGATGGCTTTGCCAACACCACGTTCTTCGTTGACCCTGAGAACGATCTCGTTGCTGTCGCGATGACTCAATATCTCGGACCAGGCCAGGATGACCTTGAAATGGCGTTGCGTGCGTCGCTGTACGGTGGGCTGCTCGACTAAACCGCAATCTCGTCAATATCTAAACCAGATTTCAGGTTCGGTAGCATGGCTGCGGCCAGCGTTGCTATGGCGGCTGCGGGCACTGCAGCCAACGTGAAGGCTGTCTGCCAGCTGATTGATTCAACCAGGTAAGCCACACCAAGGGGGAACACGGCGAAAGACAAAAGCACACCCGCGAGCATGACACCCGATGCGGTGGCCCTAGCCCGGGTGGGGAACATTTCTGCCGCCAGCGCCCACATCGCTGAGGCCGAGGCATAAAATGTCATGGTCATGGCGCCAAACCAAAGCACGTTCTGGCTGTACGTCTGAGGAATCCAAATCAATCCGGCGAGCGCTGCCGTTCCCACAACCATACACACCAACACCGTGTTGCGCCGGGTCATGATAAATTCTCCGACAATGGCGACTGTGATATAGCCGATTGCGCCAATGCCATAAGAGAGACCAACAATCTCTGCTGCTTCTCTTTCTGTATAGCCATGAACCTGGCTAAAGAACGTAGGGAAATAGAATGCTGTGCCGGCATAGGCCCCGCCTTGAAAGAAAAACAGAAGCCAGCACCAAATTGTGCGATTGCGTAGGGCCGGTTCCCACAGCACTTTCGGTTTTTCTGTCCAGGCCGAAAGATCCCAAACACGGCTCTTGTCGCCAACATGCTCGTTGGTTTGCGCGACAAAACGCGCAGATTCGGGCAGGGCGCGCGCAATGATAAAGGCCAAGGGGATCACCGCCAAAGCTGGTAGAAAAATATAGCGCCAGCCGTATGCTTCTAGAATGGGTGCCCCAATGAGTGCTGCGAGAAACCACCCAAGGGCATATCCCGTCTGCAAGAGGCCAGTCATAACTCCGCGCACACGCGCCGGGGCTGCCTCCGCCATATAGGCGTTGATCAACGGGAGAATCCCCGCGCTCAATCCAAAGGCGCAGGCGCGGACGATCGTTAGGGTGATGATGGTTGGTGCAAGGGCATGCACACCAACCAACAGCGCGGACATTGCCAGACAGAAAATAAAAAGCCTGCGGCGACCGAAGCGGTCAGCAGCGACACCGATGGTCACTGTGGTGATAGCGGCAAACACAAATGAGACAGAGAGAATCCCGCCAATAGCGGACAGTCCCACGTCGAACGTCACCATGATTCCGGGTATGGCATAACTGAATAGGGACTGGTCGAAATTGGAGAGTGTCTGACCGGTCATGCAGATTGCAAAAATCAGCAGTGGTGTGCCACTGATCTGCCCGAGCACAGTAGTAAAATCTGATTGCTTTTCTGTCATGGGCGTTAGCGCGCCAATCTAAGTTTATCGACAGCCAATTGCTTGTGCCGGAACGGTAATTCCCCCAGACGGTTGCTGGCGGCGATCACGTCAACAATGTGAACCAAGAACAATGATGGAGCGAGATCATGCATCTCTTGCGACAGATCCTGTAAAGTCTGTGAGCGTTCTTCGGCGTCAAACATTCCATGTGTCGCATCGATTGTTGGCATGAGATCCGGCTCGCAGAAAAATGCGCCGGTCTTATTACATGAGAAAATTTCAATGGCGCGGATCACATCCCAATAAGAGGCAGCATTCCAAGTCGCGGAAATTGCATCTGCTTTACCCCAGTCGCCAGTAAAGTACTTTCGAATCCATTCCTGACCTTGAAGTGGGTTGATCTCCATCGCGACACCAACCGCCGCTAAATCCTGCGCCACTTTCTGGTACATGGTTGGCGCTTCAAGCACGCCGGTAATCAAAACTTCAGCGCGGAACGACAAGCCCGAACTGTGACCCGCTTCAGCCAGTAATTGCCGCGCGCGGTTTGGGTCGTAGGGGTAGGGTCGAATGTTGGGGTTGTATCCGGTCATCCCTGGTAAGCCTGGTTGCCCGGTCGGTTCGGTGGTCCCCATCATGATGATGTCGGCGATGGCTTGTTTGTCGACGGCATAATTGAGGGCCTGGCGCACACGCTGGTCGGCAAAGGGTGACTCTGGATCACGGTTCGCCAACGCCAAAGAGGTCACTTGTCCGCCCGGCTTGGTGACAATACGGAAGTCTTGACTCTCAAGCATATCGATTTCGACCACACCAAAGTTGTAGCCAACATCAATCAGCCCAGACATGAGCGCCTGCACTTGAGAGGGCGGGTCCTTCACAATGCGGATATCAACAACATCAAATTCGACTGGCGCACGCCAGCTGTCCGGATTGGCAACGAGATAAGGCCGTTGCGCATCGAGACGCCAGTCTTCCACCACGTATGACCCCGTTCCGACGGGCGCTTGGCTAAAGGCATCTGGCCCGAGTTCTTCGTATAGCCAAGGTTCCGGCATGACAATCGTACCGAAGCGTCTGGGCAACAGCACGTCGGGAACATAGGTTTCAATTTCGACGGTGAGATCGTCGACCGCTCGGACAGATTTTACACTTCGCGTCTCTGCCGAAATAACATAACGACCGGCAGCGTCGCTCTTCAAATATTCAATCGTCTTTACGACAGCGGCGGCGGTGAACGGTCGTCCATTAGAGTAACGAACGTTTGGTCGTAAGTTGATGCGCCATGTTGTGTCTGATGTGGGCTCAGAACTGAGAGCTAGACCTTGCTCTAAAGTGCCATCCGTCGACACATAGAACAGCATGTCATGGATCATAGCATGCGGGTTAATCACACCCTGCGGAAGAGATGAAAACGGATGTAGCAAAGCCACAATGTTTCCACCACCTGCGGCGCGTAGGGTTTCTCCATATACCGGCTGAACGAGTATAAGGCCCGACACCAAGACCGCCGCGGTCCGCCGAATTGACCGCCCGAGTTGATCTAAATTCCAGCCGAGATGGTCGCGCAATTTACGTTTTGCAGTTCCCATAATCAGTGAGGCTAACACGGTGAGGGCATTACCGAAAATGGAACAATACCCAAGAAGAGTGATCTTGATCACTCAATGAGGGAACCTTTAGCGCATTCGCATTGAGTCGGCAAATCTAACGTCCGACAGCATACCCTTACATTCCGCGCGGGTTCGCCGCTGCCCGCAGCAAGTTGTTGTCTTGAGCGCAGGCGGATAAACGCGCTTCCGTCCAATCTGGCGCAACAATCACCTCATGTCTGCGTCGCTTTGGTTCGCGTCGTATCTACTAGTGTGCTGAAACGCCCGAAACGCTTCTCAGATACTTACGAACACGCTCCGCATTGGCGCCGATATCACCAAAGCCGACCCGTGACTTCGAGCGAATATCTATTTCGTAGGCCATGGGTTGAGCTTCAACACGAATGACCACATCATCAATGAAACCAAACCACGCTGTCTTGTCGTATGCCTCAATTCGACCAAGTTGTGGATTGGCCGAGACTAATGTCCAATTCATGTCTTCCACGCCTTGCAGCGCCTTTTCGAACACGGCTTCGTAGTTGGTGCCCTTAAAACGCAAGGGTTGGATATCACCGTAGACATCTTTCTGCATTTGCATAACGTCTACCTCGCGACCAAACCCTTTAATCACCGGTACGTACTGCGGCGGGTTTGCCGCGTTTGTTGCCTCGCGTAGCGGAACGATGTCGATAAAGGCAGGCGGGTTATCAAAATCTGTTGTGATCTCATGGATCGGCGGTGCGTTGCGGCTCATTTGGCTGTAAGGTACGAGGAACACCGCACCGGCGATGATAATACCGAGTAAGCCGTTGGCTGCATTGCTGAGTACGTCGCTTTTAAAGGCAATTAGGCCGAAGACAAAGCCAATCACGCACAGTGCGGCGCCAGCGCCCAGGGCATATACGGCATAGCGCAAAACGTCAAAGGCGGGCACCAAACCAACAATGCCAGCTTGATAAAGCGGTCCCGAAAGAGCGGCGACCAAAGCGCCCAGGCCAACAATGGTCAGGCCAATCGAACAGACTTTCGCCGCATATTTTTCTGTAAATCTTGCTCCTGCTGCGTATGCTTTCGCCATAATGAATTTTCCCTCAACTGTTGTTTGTGAGCGCCCATGGTGCTCGTCGCTTGGGAACGATTATACCGCCCACGCCCGAACGAACCAAGGCGCTTCCCTCGTTCGAAAAACCCCAGTCATTTGCCGAAAAAGAGCTGATTGGGGTAATGGCCTAGCCGCAGTCTGCGACGGCGCGCTTCGCCATTACCCCAATCAAGTGGGCCCGGTATTCCGCCGTGGCATGAAGGTCAGAGTTGAGCTCGTGCGTCGGCACAGCAATGTCAGAGATAGCATCAACGGTGAAGGAACCGGTGAGCTCCTTCTCCATTTCTGGCACGCGAAACACTGTTGGTCCCGCTCCGGTGATGGCGACGCGGATGCCATCGCTTGTTTTAGCTACGAATGCACCTACAACGGCATAGCGTGACGCCGGGTTTGGGAACTTCTGATAAGCCGCTTTCTCCGGAATAGGGAAGGAGACCTTGGTCACCAATTCATTCTCTTCCAACGCCGTTTCAAACATACCTGTGAAAAAGTCGTCAGCAGACACTGTCTTTTTGGTTGTATGCACTGTCGCCCCCAAACCGACCAAGGCGCCAGGGTAATCGGCGGCAGGATCATTGTTGGCGATGGATCCGCCGATGGTGCCGCGATTGCGAACCTGAGGATCGCCTATCAGAGATGCGAGATGGGCCAATGCTGGAATAGCCTTTTTGACGTCAGAAGAAGCAGCAACATCCGCATGACAGGTCATAGCGCCAATGGTCACGCTATGGCTGTCAACGTTAATACCGCGTAATTCGTCTATCCCGTCCAGATCAATCACATCTGTTGGACTAGCTAAGCGCTGCTTGAGTGTCGGTATCAATGTCATGCCGCCGGCCATAAAGGTGCCGTCGTCGGCTGACTCAAATACCTTTTGGGCGTCTTCTAGTGACGCTACCTTTTTGTAGTCAAACGCGTACATCAGGCGCCTCCCTGCATGGTTTTGGCTCCGGCAGAGATCGCTTTGACGATACCGTGATAACCAGTGCAACGACACAGGTTGCCCTCCAGTTCTTCGCGAATGGTTTGTTCGTCCAGGTCTTCGCCCTTGTGGCGCTCGACCATCGCCAAGGCCGACATGATCATGCCCGGTGTGCAGAACCCGCACTGTAGACCGTGGTTGTCGCGAAAGGCTTCCTGCATAGGGTGGAGCGGTCCGTCCACCGGGGCGACACCCTCAATGGTTTGAATGTCCTGACCGTCGGCCTGGGCGGCAAGAAGGGTACAGGCTTTAACGGACTTGCCGTTCATATGAATGGTGCAGGCGCCGCATTGGCTGGTATCGCAGCCAACGTGGGTTCCGGTCAGCCCAACCTGATAGCGGATGAACTCTACCAACAAGGTCCGGGGCTCTACCTCCCCGCTTTCCTGTTTACCGTTAATCGTGACTGATATTTGCATCGTACCTGCGTCCATTTTTATGCGTTGGTTGGTTTACCTACCCGAAGATAGTCCAAATTAAGACAAGCGCGAAGATGCTCAGGACCATTGGCAGCCAAACGTCAAAAGAAATTGGCTGAAAACTATTCAGAGGATCGGGCTTTTGGGTCACCGGGGTAACGGGCTCTGCGACCGGGGTTGGCGGCCTGGGTTCTGCAAAGATTCCAGACTCGATTTTGCCGGTCGCTTGGTCGCTGAATTTAGAGAAAAACTGATCAGCCATTTTCTTGGCCGTGGAATCAATCAAGCGGCTACCGATTTGAGCTAGCTTGCCGCCCACATTGGCGGAAACCTCGTAGCTCAATGTCGTGCTGGTGCCGTTCTCGACCAAGCTGACTTTGGCGCCACCCTTGGCGAAACCAGCCGCCCCACCTTTGCCTTCGCCGGAAATCGTGTAGCCGTTGGGGGGGTCGATGTCTGAGAGGGTCACCGCACCGGTAAATTTGGCTTTCACCGGCCCTACTTTGGCAGAGACGGTCGCTTCAAGTTCGGTGTCGGAATGTTTAGTGATAGACTCGCAGCCTGGGATGCAGGATTTCAGGACATCAACGTCATTTAGGGCCGTCCACACGGCTTCTCGTGGTGCCGCAATGTCGTATGATCCGTTCATGTCCATCTTGATGTCTCCTGAGAATAAACATGGTCACGGTTTGCCCTGGCCAGCCCCAAATTGCAACCGGGCAGTGCGGGCAAAGCGCCTCGCGTCGGCTAACTAATTAGGTAGGGTTTATCCGTGGTCGCGGGCAACGCCCGCACCAGACGGCAAACGAATATCGTCCACCAAGTCTTGTACTGCATCCGGCGGCGGCGCGGTAAACCGGGCGACAATACCTGCGACTGCAAAATTCAGTGCTGCGCCAATGAATCCGATTCCCTCCGGTGAAATACCAAATAGCCAATAGGCGGCGGTGTTGCTGCCGGGGCTGACAAACTTGAAGTACACAATGTAGCCGAACGTAAAAATTAACCCGACGATCATGCCTGCAATAGCCCCTTCTTTGTTCATGCGCTTCGAAAAAACACCGAGCAAAATAGCTGGGAACAAAGAGGCCGCCGCCAACCCAAAGGCAAAGGCCACGACTTGCGCCACAAAGGCCGGCGGATAAATTCCAAATAGCCCTGCAAGACCTAGGGCGACAGCGATAGCAATGCGGGCATAGAGCAGTTCCTGTCGTTCGCTGAGGTTTGGCGAGAAAGTTTTCTTAAGGAGGTCATGTGAAACAGCGGCCGATATGACCAACAGTAGTCCCGCTGCCGTCGAAAGCGCTGCCGCTAAACCGCCAGCGGCGACCAAGGCGACCACCCAGTTTGGGAGAGCTGCAATTTCAGGATTGGCCAACACAATAATGTCACGGTCTACATATACCTCGTTCGCGGTTTCGGTGGTTGTATTGGTTATCAGGCGTTCACCGGAGTCACCGCGGGTGTCGCTAAAGCTCGGCGCTCCGGCGAATGGAGCGCCGGCGCGATACTGCAAACGGCCATCGTCGTTTTTGTCCTGCCAAGCCACCAATCCGATATCTTCCCAGTTTCGAAACCAAGCCGGTGTTTCGTCGTAAGGTTTTCCGTTAACAGACTCCACGAAGTTGATGCGAGCGAACACGGCAACAGCCGGTGCGGTCGTATACAAAATGGCGATGAACATTAATGCCCACCCTGCTGAGCGCCGTGCGTCTGACACTTTGGGCACTGTGAAGAAACGCACAATAACGTGGGGCAGTCCAGCGGTGCCGATCATTAGAGCCGCTGTAATTGCGAATATATCGATAGTGGACCTAGCGCCGTCTGTGTAAGCACCAAACCCGAGATCGAGAAGGGTTGCGTCTAGAGTTTCAAGCACGGCCCTCCCGGATCCATCCGCCATGGTGCCGGCAAACCCAAGTTGGGGGATAGGTGAACCTGAAACGAGTAGCGAAATGAAGATTGCAGGGACCATGTAGGCAAAAATCAGCACGCAATATTGCGCCGCTTGGGTGTAGGTGATGCCTTTCATGCCGCCCAGCACAGCATAGATAAAAACGATACCCATTCCGATCAACACTCCGGTCGCGATATGCACTTCTAAAAACCGGGAGAAGACAATTCCGACGCCGCGCATTTGTCCTGCGATATAGGTGAAGGAAATAAAAACTAGACAGATAACGGCAACCACCCGCGCGGCTCTGGAGTAATACCGTTCACCGATAAAATCAGGCACGGTGAATTGCCCAAACTTTCGCAGATAAGGGGCAAGCAAAAGTGCGAGCAATACGTATCCGCCGGTCCAGCCCAATAAGTACACCGCACCATCGCGCCCCATGAACGCAATAATTCCGGCCATTGAAATAAAGGAGGCGGCGCTCATCCAATCTGCGGCCGTCGCCATGCCATTGATCACCGGATTAACGCCGCCACCCGCGACGTAAAAATCGGTGGTTGATCGGGCGCGGGACCAAAGTGCTATGGCGATGTAAAGCCCGAAGGTTAGGCCGACGAATATATAGGTCAGTGTTTGAACGGCCATTAGGCGCTGCCTCCGGTGGTGGGCGATGATTCATCGTCATCGACACCGTGGATTTTATCGATGCGGTTCATGCCGATCACGTAAATGAAGATCAAAACGACAAACACATAAATCGCACCTTGTTGAGAAAACCAAAAACCAAGTGGAAAGCCGAGGAACGAATATTGATCAAGGGTATCAGCGAATATAATTCCGGCGCCGAATGACACGGCAAACCACACCACAAGAAGTGCGCCTAAAAACTTTAGATTCGCCCGCCAGTAGGCCGACATACGGGATTTTGAGACGGCCTCATTGTCATGGCTTGTGTGTCCAATTGGATTTCCCTGGTCATCGTGATGAAAGACGGATGATGTTGTGTCCGTTTGGTCCCCAGTCATGATCGCCCCTAACAATAAATGTGCGTGCCTAATATTCGCCCCAACCGGGCGTGATGGTAAGGTAAAGCCCTACGATTCAGCAACAACACACCGCCGAGCTGCCAGCGCACCGGCCAGGATGCTATTCCGCCCGAGGTGGTGTCTGACATTCTTGGTCACGCGATCAGCCGGTATGCGGAAAGCCGTCGCGGCGTCGGTGGCCCGCACGGATGCTCTTTCAGGCTTTTTAGCCGGATCGGCGGCTGGTAGCGTCTAATACACCTTGGCTGGCCCCCGGCGGCTTCATCATTACTCACGGCTGGTGTGTTGGCAGGTCTCGCCGTTCCAGCCGCGGCTCTTACGGCGCTTGCCGGATTGGTGTCTGACCCGATCTAAGCGTCAAGCGGTTTACGCCGTCGCCGTCTTCATCGCCTGATCGACACGTTCGAACATTGCTTGAAGTCGGATCATGACGCGCGTTTACCGTTGCGCCCTCATTATGCGGCGCGACTCGATGACTTCTGGGGCTGGAATATGGTCGCCTAAAACCTATCCAGCAAAGGGGCGACACCATAGAAACTGTTTTTAGTCTCCACGCCCTTTGCGAATGGCTTTCTTGCCAAATTTTGCACGCACAGTATCCATTGCCTGCTCAACGCCCTTGACCTTATCCAAATCATAGTTGAGCAAATCCGGCAGGTCGGCGACGGCTGATTCAGAAAGCGTACCAGCCCCAATGCCAATTAAACGGAATGGTCCGCGTTTTAATTCTCGTTCCAATATTGGCTTAGTGGTTCGATAAAGAATTTCGGCGAGCTGGGTTGCTGAGTTCAACGTCTGAGTTCGGGTGAGGGTTCGGAAACGAGCGGTTCTGAGTTTCAGCGTGACAGCGCCACCAGCTAAGGATTTTGTTTTTAACCGCGCAGAGACCTCTTCGCACAATGGCCATAGCCTCTTGAGAAGGGCATCAAGGTCTCTGATGTCGCGATCAAAAGTGCGTTCAGCCGAAATACTCTTGGCGGGGCGACCAGTGGTGATGCGTCGTGAATCTTCGCCTCGGCTTAAGCGGGCCAAATGGCGACCGGTGTCACCGTAACGGCCTTCGAGATCTTGTAGGGTCACTGCTTGGAGGTCGCCAATGGAAAACAACCCGTCAACTTTCAAACGGTTGGCCAGTGCTGGGCCCACACCGGGAATGGCGCTAATGGATTGATCGTGAAGGTAGGCGACCGCGTCGCCCTGGCCAATGACTGCAAAGCCGTTAGGCTTGTCACGTTCCGATGCCATCTTGGCCAAGAACTTATTGTAGCTAAGCCCTATAGATACGGTGATGCCAACTTGCCGCTCTATGTCGCGTGCAATGGATGCAAGCGTTATGGCGGGCGCGCGACGGTGAAGGCGGAAGGTCCCGGAGAGGTCGAGATAAGCTTCATCAATGGAAACCGGCTCGACCAATGGCGTCGCTGTTTCAAGAATGTCCCTGACCTGGCGGCTGGCGATGCGGTATTTTTCCATATTGGGCCGCATAACGACTGCGTCGGGGCAAAGTTTAAGAGCCTTATACATCGGCATGGCAGACCGGGGACCATATGGGCGAGCGATGTAGCAGGCGGTTGAAACGACTCCACGGTTTCCCCCACCGATCAACAAGGGCTTATCCCGTATACTCGGGTCGTCGCGTTTTTCCACAGCAGCGTAGAATGCATCGCAATCTATGTGCGCGATGTTCAGTTGGCTGAGCTCGTCGTGAATAGTCACACGCTCCGATCCGCACTGCGGGCACACACGACCCTGGTTCCGGCTTGCAAAAAGGCAATCCCGGCACAAAGTGGTGTGTGAGTGTGGAGAGTCCATAGGTCGAACCCGGCTTATTGTGACGCGACTTTGGTTTGGTCTTGACGACTTTGGCATGAGGCTCCAAACCCCTTGACCCATATCATGATCCAGCCATCGTCGCCTCCCCCTGTGAGTCCGTTAACCCGCGAAAGCCTGTCGGCAGACGCAGTTCGGCAGTCTATCCGTGAGGCCAACCCGCAAATTCCGGTATGGAGTGATGCACAGCTTGAGGAGTCCCTTGAGCAGACGTTGAGCCTGAGACCCCATAAGAAACACGTGTGGGTCTTTGGCTATGGGTCATTGCTGTGGAATCCAATTATAGATGTCGTACAGCGACGGGTGGGTACCGTTTATGGCTATCGACGCCGGTTTTGTATGGTTGCACCCACTGGTCGTGGAACCCGAGACCAGCCTGGTCTTGTCTTGGCGCTGGACGCTGGTGGCAGTTGTCAGGGTGTTGCGCTCAAAGTGAACCCTACACGTTTACGGGAAGAGCTGTCCCTATTGTGGCGTCGCGAAATGGTTGTCGGGTCTTACACACCGAAATGGGTCACACTCCATCACCACAGGGGATCGCAAGTTGCGCTGGCCTTCGTTATGAATCGCCAACATCGATCTTATCGAGGATCTTTGACGCCAGTCCAGACAGCAAAAATTATTACCCAAGCATCGGGTGTTCTTGGCAGCAACGCTGAATATCTATTCGACACGTTGACCCACTTGCAAGAGTTGGGATTGGGTGACAAACCATTGGAAGACTTGGCGACCCGCGTACGACGTCGACACAAAAGGACAAAAAGAATATGAGTGATCAACGAGGTGCGGCGCGCATGGCGATGATGGATCGACCAAAAGGCCGGGATCATCGCTATCTCTATCGCATGTTTGGTTTTATGAAACCTTACGGTGGCGCGCTTGCGATGGCGGCTTTCGCTCTTGTGGTCACCGCGGGTGCGACGTTGTCGATTGGGCTCGGTGTGAAGTTCTTGATCGATAATGGTCTGTCTGCAGGTGACACAGAATTTCTAGATCAAGGCCTCTATGTGTTGATGGCCATTGTGCTGGTCATATCCGTCGGCACCTACTTCCGGTTCTATTTCGTCTCTTGGGTGGGTGAACGCGTTGTGGCTGATATGCGACAAGCTGTGTATGCCCAGGTTTTGAAATTGAGCCCCGGTTTCTTTGAAGTCACCAAGACCGGAGAAATATTGTCGCGTCTTACCACGGACACTTCCCTTCTTCAGACCGTGATTGGTTCATCTTTATCGATCGCGTTGCGCAACGCACTTACGTTGATTGGTGGGGTCGGGCTATTGATTTACACCAACGCAAAACTTGCAGGTTTGGTCGCACTGGTGATTCCGGCCGTTGTTGTTCCAATCATTTGGTATGGTCGTCGCGTTCGCCGTTTGTCACGGGACAGTCAGGATCGTGTCGCTGATGTTGGATCCTATGCGGAAGAAAGCCTGAACGCGATTCGGACTGTGCAATCCTGCAGCCATGAAGAGGTCGATGAAAAACGATTCTCAGACGAAGTCGAAGGTGCCTTCACTGTTGCGATCCGTCGGATTTCTGCCCGGGCCATGCTTGGTGGTGTTGTCATCCTTTTGGTTTTCGGCGCGATCAGTTTCATTCTCTGGGCGGGGGGCCAAGATGTTATTTCCGGTCGCATCACTGCTGGCGAACTGACGTCGTTTGTATTCTATGCGGTGCTGGTTGCTGGTGCGACAGGTGCGTTGACCGAAGTGATAGGCGACCTGCAACGCGCGGCGGGGGCGACAGAGCGATTGATCGAATTGCTGGAAACGGAGCCTGATATTCGTCCGCCTGCCCAACCTGTCGCGATGCCAGAACCAGCCGCCGGCGCGGTGAATTTTGATGCCGTCACGTTTCACTATCCGTCGCGGCCCGATGTCGCCGCTCTCAACGGGCTTAGTTTAGATGTTAAACCTGGCGAAACGGTCGCATTGGTTGGACCTTCCGGTGCGGGTAAGACGACAGTCTTCCAGTTACTGTTGAGGTTTTATGACCCACAAGGTGGAACCGTATCCATCGATGGTGTTGATCTAACGCAGGCCGATCCGGTGGCGGCGCGCAATCGTGTCGGCTTAGTGGCTCAAGACCCTGTTATTTTTGCCGCCGATGCGTGGGAAAACATTCGCTACGGTCGACCCGATGCTTCAGACGACGAGGTCAGGGCAGCTGCTGAGGCAGCAGTAGCGACGGAGTTCTTGGATCGCTTGCCCGACGGACTCAGCACATTCCTCGGTGAAAAAGGAATGCGGTTGTCGGGAGGGCAGAAACAACGTATCGCCATCGCGCGCGCGATCTTGCGTGATCCCGCGGTACTTCTCTTAGACGAAGCAACCAGTGCGCTTGATGCTGAGAACGAGCGACTTGTTCAAAAAGCGCTCGAGGTCGTGATGGACGGACGAACCACGATGGCTATCGCGCATCGCCTTGCAACAGTGGTCCAGGCAGACCGAATCGCTGTTCTGGAAGATGGGAAATTGATCGCTACCGGACCTCACGACGCCCTTCTGGAGTCAAATCCGCTCTACGCCAGACTCGCAAAACTACAGTTTTCTGCCAATTCCGAAGCCTGACCCTTAGCTGCGTGCGCCGGTTCTGGCTGATTCAATGAGGCTGACACAAGTGCTGGTCAATTTGACTTCCAACGCCATCAAATACAATCGAGCTGGAGGGTCTGTGATCTTCAGTGCGTCGGACGCTGGTGAAGGCTATTGTCGCATCGGTGTTGTCGATACTGGGCCAGGTATCCCAGAAGAACGGCGCGATGAGGTTTTTCAAAGCTTCAATCGATTGGGTGCGGAAGCGTCAGGTGAAGAAGGGACGGGGGTTGGTTTGGCGCTCTCAAAGGGTCTGATTGAACACATGAACGGCCGTATTGGGTTTAATCCAGGGCTACAGCACGGCACAGAATTCCGGGTCGAATTACCCGTTTTTTAGATTTGGAAGGTGATGCGAGAGCTTAAGGGTAAGCGGTGACCGCTATAGGTGCACTCCACCGGCTCTTTAATCCATGGTGCCGGGCCCCTTCCTGAGTTGCTTGACAGAGCCCCGACGTTTCTTTTCGTTCAGGCGTTTTGTTCTTGATGATTTCGGTGGCTTACCGGGGCGGCGTGGGCGACCTACCTGAGTCGCCTTGACGATTAGGGCCACAAGGCGGTTCAGTGCATCCTCTCGGTTTCGTGTTTGATGACGAAAGCGTTTGGCTTCAATAACGATAATGCCCTGTCTATTTGCTCGCCGCCCCGCGAGGGAAATGACCCGGCTGCGGACATCAGGCGGGAGGGAGGGAGATTCAGCTGCATTAAACCGAAGTTGTACGGCGCTGGAGACTTTATTTACGTTTTGTCCGCCAGGGCCTGACGCCCGTACAAAGGAAAACTCGAGTTCTTCGGGATCTAGGGTTATATGGTCAGTAATCGATATCATTGTCGTGGCCTAGGCGCCCGCTATGGTTTGCGCATCGTGAAGAAGATACAGGTATGCAGGACGTAACACATAACCCAGGTTTACATATGATCGAACCGGCCGCCAATTTTGACGACTTGGTTGATAATTTTGGTCTGCTTGACGACTGGGAAGACCGCTATCGCTACATCATTGATCTAGGTAAAAAACTTCCTATTTTTCCAGACGATCTAAAAACCGAGACATACAAAGTTCGCGGGTGTATGAGCCAGGTCTGGATTATTCCGGGGCATGTCGATGGGGGCCAAAGTCGTTTTGCATTCGCGGCGGATAGTGACGCGCACATCGTGAAGGGGCTCATTCACGTCTTGGCGTCATTGTACACTGGGAAGGAGATGGGTCAGGTCGCCGCTGTGAATGCAGAAGCTGCTTTTTCGCAGTTGGGTCTCGATCAACATCTCAGCCCAAGCCGTCGCAATGGCCTGGTCGCAATGATCGCTCGCATTCGGGCTGCAGCGTCTCAGTCTTGAGGTGGATTTGGGTCTCGGTTGTCCAGTTTCTCAAGAACTGTCTTCGCCACAGCTTCTGCCGGATTGAGAGCTAGGCTATTGATATCGGCCAACCGCGTCTCCCACTGGCATGCCTGGTACCCCAAAATGCAGCTGACACATCATCGTGAAGCTAAAAGGACTCAACGATACTTGCTCTCTGGGCTTTGTTCTCTAGAGTGAGCTAGTTTCCAAAGGTCGGCTGTTGCCGTGCCTGTCACACAAAGGACAAGATGAAAAATGGCGCATCGCATTCTCCATTGTATGCAAATCGCCGTGATGGTGTGCGCTGTTTTCGGTTTGTCTTGTGTCGTTGGTCCGTCGACTCTATCGGCACAGGAAACAGCTGTGCGTAGGACAACACTGCTGGTTGAAGATATAGGACGTTCAATCGATTTCTATCAGCGCCTAGGTTTGACGCCGTGGTTCGAAAAATCCAGCAGTGACTCAGATGAAGGCGGGGTCATCGGGTCGAATGATCTCCCCTTAACGGCCGACCCCAAGTTTGGTCGCATCGTCATCATGCGTGGCGATCATGATCGCATTGGCATGATTGGTTTGCTTGGCTATGAGCGCCCGCCTCTGGCCAACGCGCGGGGCAACCTTATGGGGATAGGTGTTGGTGATGTCATCATTATGGTGGAAACCGACGACATCAATTTCGTCTACAACAGATTACAGGAGACAGGTGCTCGATTTCACACACAACCCGAACGGTTTGAGGTTACCAATCCGGATGGGTCTGTGCGGGATACGGGATATCGTATGTTTGTCTATGACCCTGACGGCCACCTGATTGAAGTGTCCGAGCCGTCCAGGAAGAACCCGGGATAAGGTTAGCTGAGCGCGCGACTTACTCGCCGAGCACAGTGCCTTCGCGCCGGGGATCCGCGCCCCCATAAATCACACCATCTCGTATGCCGATGGCATGCACTCCACTGGGAAAGTTGCCAACCCGCACGCGGTGACCAAGCGCTTCCAGGGCTTCCTTGCCGTTTGCCAGGGCTGTGCCGCCTTCCAAAAATACGGTTGGTCCAAACAGTAAAATGTTTGGCAGATCGGTCGCTTCTTGAGGTGTCATGCCCCAATCAAGCATGGCGATGAGTGTTTTACTCACCAGTGGGACGATCGCCATCCCACCAGGTGACCCAGAAACAACAACAATTTCATTGTTCTCGTCGAATACAATAATGGGGGCCATGGAACTGCGTGGGCGCTTTCCGCCTTCGACCCGGTTGGCGACGGTTCGCCCATCCGCCACAGCGTCATAGGAAAAGTCTGTCAGCTGATTATTCAGTAAAAATCCACCAACCATTAAATGAGACCCAAACGCTCCTTCGATGGAGCTGGTCATGGACACAGCATTGCCGTCGCTGTCCACAACCGAAATGTGTGTGGTCGAGGGCCGTTCAAAATCACGTCCCGGCCCATAGTTAAAAGTCCCTTTTTGCCGTGGTGCACCGGCCTCCACGTCAGCCATGCGCGCCGTTACATCAATTAAGGCGGCGCGATCTGCCAAATAGCCGCGATCAATCAAACCTTGTTCAGGAACAGGCGAGAAATCTGGGTCGGCGATGTATGAGGCGCGGTCGGCATAGACCAACCGGCTCGCCTCTATAAACAGATGCGCCGCTTCCGTGGACCAGGGTTCCATGTTTGGCAGGTCATGTTTCTCGAGCAGTCCTAGCGTTTGAATGACACCGATCCCGCCAGAGGTTGGTGCTGGCATGCCGCACACCGTGAAGCGCCGATAGAGGGCGCACAACGGCGTGCGCTCTTTGGCGCGATAGGAAGCCATATCAGCCATGGTCAGATCAGCAGGATTGCGCGTGGACTGCTGCACCTCTGCGACGATGGCCTCAGCCAAGCTGCCGCTGTAAAACGCACTCGGACCTTCTGTGGCGATGCGTTTGAGGGTTGTCGCCATCTCTGGATTCTTGAGCACTGTGCCAATCGGTTTTGGTGTGCCGTCTTTAAGATAATAATGCTCAGCGGGCGTCTCGATCTGCGACAACGTCTTGTCGACTCCGAGCAAACGGAATAATCGCGGCGATATCGCGAAACCGTTTTCTGCAATGTCGATGGCCGCAGTGAATGTATTCGCCCAATCAAGTGCGCCATGGCGCTCGTGCGCCAGTTTCATAACTTTCACAAGCCCGGGGACGCCGACGGATTTGCCACCAATAACGGCTTGCGGACGACGCATTGCTGTGCCGTCGTCTGTGAGAAATCTCTCTTCAGTCGCGGTGGCTGGCGCGGTTTCCCGGCCATCGTAGGCATGAAGTTGTTTCGCGGTATTGTCCCAATACAAAACAAAGGCGCCGCCGCCGATACCTGAGGATTGTGGTTCAACTAAGTTGAGCACCAGTTGTGTGGCAAAGGCGGCATCAAGGGCGTTGCCACCAGCTTTAATCGCGTCATACCCAGCCTGCACCGCAAGGGGGTTTGCTGCCGCGACCATGAAGTTTGATGCTGTGCCGCCTTTTTGTTCGACAAGACCACTGGAAGCCTCAGGAAAATTTATGTCTTGAGCAGCAGCAGGTGTAGCGGCTCGGTCCGCGCAGCCGGTCAACACGCTTACGGCTAAACTTGCTAGAAAACTCAGTCTCAATATCATGGAACGTCCTAGGTGGTCCGCCGAAGGGCCATTCCTTATCACAAGCACTACAATGGGTCAGCCGAGGGTTTGACGAACCAAGCGTCTGATCAGAGTAATAATTTGTTTCTCCGACCTGCGGATACGGTCGTAGGGACCAGCTGCTCCAATCACAACGGTTTGCGCTTGAACTGGGCGTGGATACGCGAGGCCAATGGCTCCTGTGTAAGGAAGCACCTTGTCGTAGGCAACTGCTGCGCCTTTCGCGCTAACCTCGCTGATCTTTCTTTTTAGGTCTACCAGGATGACGGGCTTTGACCGCGGTCTCTTGTTGTAGGTCGTCACGAGGTCTTCAACCTCTCCAGAATCTTGCGACGCCAACCAGGCTATGCCGACGGCGGAATCAAACAGAGGGGCCAGCGCGCCTTCTTCAATGTTGAGAGCGATCGGAAAAGTGCTGGGGAAAATAGTGACAAACTGCATGTCGAAACCGGCACGCATGGCAATTGAAACAGTCTCTCCTGTGGCAGAACTAATCTCTTGAAGAATGCTGCCCAGGGTGCGGTCACGACGGATCGAACCGATCAACCAATCGCCCAACAAGCCAACCTTTAGCGTTGGAAAATAGGTGGCGTTTTTGGGCTCGAACCAGAGGTAGCCAAGGGTCACTAAGCTGGCCAGTAGGGCGTTCGCGCTCGACCGCGGCATCTCAAGATTACGGGCGATCTCGCGGGCGCCAGCAGGTCGTTTCCAGTTCTGAAAGGACTCAAGGATGGCGAGTGTTCGAGAGGCGGATTTCACGACTCCGCCAGAATCGGGAGATATTTCAGCGTTGTCGTTCATCTCAAAAAATACCTGGGTTTTGGTGGGGTTGCAGCCATGCAACAGGAGCTCACCAATATAATTAATCTTCCATATATGTATATGGACTATCTACATATATGGATTACCCTCTACCAAGATTGGCAGAAAAAAAAGAATACTCACCCCAATTCATCCGGCTAACCCAGTCGGATCATCGGGAGGAATAGAGGAGACACCTCATCATGCGCGCGATCAATAAATCATCTTTCCTAATGGGTACTGCTGTATCTCTGGCCTTACTTTCACCAGGCGGTGCCGCTATGGCGCAGAGCACCTTGGCCTTAGAAGAAATTGTGGTTACCGCACAGCGGCGCGAAAGTACGTTGTTGGAAGCTCCGATCGCCGTTTCGGCTTTTGATGCCAATGAAATCGAACGTCGTCAGTCGTTCAACGTGGTTGATATCGTCAACAACGTTCCGAACCTGATCGGCAACAATAACATCGGTCAGAACACCGCAACGACGGTGTTCTTGCGTGGTGTCGGCACCACAGAATCCATCGTTACCGTTGACCCGGGCATGGGCTTCTATATCGATGATGTTTACATGGCGCGTCAGGGCGTCAACAACTTCAGCCTGTTTGATGTTGAACGTGTCGAAGTGCTGCGTGGTCCGCAAGGGACCCTCTATGGGCGGAACACCAACGCGGGTGCCATTAAAATCATTTCGCAGAAGCCGACCGAAGATAAAGAATTCGCAGGTGAAGTGTCCTACGGCCGATACAATCGTTTGAATGCTAAGGCCTCTGTGAACGGTGCCATGAATGATCGCACCTTTTTCCGGCTGACCGGTATTGCTCAATACGGCGATGGGTACACCGATAACGAAGTGCTCGGTAAAGACGTCAATGACCGTGAAATTTACGGTACACGGGCGCAACTGCGCATTCTTCCGAACGAAGACCTAACCGTCGATCTCTCTTTCGATTGGAGCCAAAGCACGGCCCGTGGCCTTTACGGCAAAGACATCCTGGGCTTTACGCGCCCCTTCGATGGCGATCTTTATAGTGTTGATTCAAGCATCGATACCGAGAACATTGGCCGCGCTTGGGGGATGGCTGCAAACATCTCTTATGACATCAACGAAACAACGAATTTTCAGTCGATCACCTCTTGGCGTAACACCTACCAAAGCTGGAACCTTGACCTGACCGACCAACCGGTGTCGATCTTTAACCTCTACACCATCAATGACAGTGATCAGCTGAGCCAAGAGTTTAAATTCAGCGGCACCATGGCTGATGACCGTCTCGAATATAACGCCGGTGTGTTTTACTTCGAAGAAAACTCATTCTCGTTTATCGGCGACGAAATTAATTTGTTCATTGCGCCAACCATTCGTGTGCCGCTTCCGTTCTTCTCGCGCGACTATGATGTCGGCGTAAAAAGTTATGCCGCATTTGCGGAAGGCACATACAGCCTGACCGATGACTTGCGTTTAATCGTCGGTGGTCGCTTCACCCGTGACGAAAAGACCCTAGACATTATCCACAAAGTCGGCGGCACGGTTGGTCTGGTGAGTGATGGTCCGATCATTGACTGGGATAGCGACACATTGCGGTCTTTGGGTACGCCAACCGAGCAAGACTTCAACGAGTTCACCCCACGTGTCGGTCTTCAATACGACATCAACGAAGACGTCAACGTCTTCGCGATGTTCACGCGGGGCTTTAAGTCTGGCGGCTGGACGGCCAGAACAAACAATCCCGCAGAGGTGACAGCGTTCGCCCCTGAAATTGTCGACAACTATGAGGTTGGACTCAAATCCAGCTTGATGGATGGCCAGGTGCGCCTCAACTTGGATGCGTTCTATTACGATTACACCAACCTGTTTAATTCAGCGACGGGTGCAGGCGGTAACTTCATCGTTGCCACCAACGATGCTGAGGTCTACGGCCTGGAAGGTGAAATCACCGCTCGTATCACCGAGAACCTCGATATCTTCGGCAACTTCGGCATTCAAGAAGGCAAGTACATCGACGTTGATCCAGCGCTTGCTGGTGTCGTTGTCGGTGAAGAGTTACAGCGTTTGCCAGGGTTCTCTGCGCAGCTTGGCTTTAGTTACCTGGCGCCGGTCAACGACGACTGGAGCGCCCGCATCAACGCTGACTACAACTACAGCGACAGCCACTTCACGAATCTGCAAAACACACCAGCGGCTAAATCTGGAACCATTGATCTGGTCAGTGCAGCTATCAACTTTGAACGTGAAGACGGGTCATTGTCTGTCGGTGTGTCCTGCCGCAACTGTATTGACGATGAATACATCAGCCAAAGCCTCGACTTTAGTGGCCTCGGCTTCCTCACGGTCTACCCCGGTGAGCCAATGACGTGGCTGTTCACCATTAAGACTCGTCTGTAAAATTAAGCGTTACCCGGCCGGGGCACGGTGTCCCGGCCGGGCACCAACTTTGGGGGTATGCTCATGGCTGAGATGGAGTTATCGAACGATAAAACAGCTCTAATTGTTGTTGATATGCAGAATTCGTTCTGTGCCGACGACGGCGGTTGCGGAAAAACCGGACTGCCTATTCAAAACCTGCAAGCCGCCATACAGCCTTGCGTCAACTTGGTAGCCTCGGCTCGTGCCGCCGGCATCCCAATTATCTACACCCGTTACATGTACCGGCCTGACTATGCCGATGGCGGTGTGTTAATTAAGCACCTCCTGCCCGAGTTGAAGGAAACGAAAGCTCTACAAGCAGGTACGTGGGATATTGAGGTGATTCCTGAACTAAAGCCCCAGGCCAACGATTTTATTGTCGATAAGAACCGGCCCAGTTCATTCTACGCAACTAACTTAGAAACCATCCTCAACGGCCTAGACGTGGATAGTCTTGTGGTCTGCGGGGTGACTACCAACTGTTGCGTTGAATCTACGGTGCGGGACGCCAGTCACCGCGATTACAAAACATTCGTGGTTCAAGACGCGGTTGCTGAATTGGATGGCGAGCGTCACCAAGTGGCGTTGAAATCTATGGCAATGTTGTTTGCGAATCTTGTGACTGTCGCTGATGTAGAAGGCGCCTGGAGCATCGCACAAGCCGCCGAGTAATTCTAAACCAACAATAAAGACAAGGCGGCCCAACATGAGCGGCTATATCGATATCGTTTGTAATCCGTACACACCGTGGGTGCTTGAACGCAAACTCATGGGCGTGGACGAAGATTTTAAGACTCAGGTTCGCATGTCCGATGACATGCGCAACGGCGTTGAAATTGAGGACTACATCAAAAAGATGGATGCCGCAGGGATCGAACGGTCCCTGTTGATCGCCCACCGCTGCGGTGATCTCAACGTCAAAGGCTCGCATCACATCCCTTACGAATATGTGCGCGACATTTGTGAGAAATATCCTGATCGATTCTCAGGCCTGGCGGGTATCGATACCACCAAGGGTATGGAGCAGCTTCGTGAACTAGAGGTGGCGATCAACGATTATGGATTTGTCGGCGCCCATTGGTATCCCCATTGGTTTGGCATTCCGCCCGACGCACCGCAAATTTATCCCATCTATGCCAAGTGCTGTGAGCTCGATATCCCGATCATGATGCAAGTCGGTCAGAACTTGGTGTATTCGAAAGAACGGCGCCTACCATCTGTCGCCAAACCCATTTTACTAGATCAGGTTGCCATCGATTTTCCTGATTTGCCATTGATCGGCATTCATATTGGCGTGCCTTGGACGGATGAAATGATCGCCATGTGCTGGAAGCACGAGAACCTGTACATGGCGGGTGACGCCTACGCACCGAAGCACTGGCCAAAACAGATGGTGCACTACGCCAATTCCTATGGCCGTCATAAGGTGATGTTTGGCACAGATTGGCCGGTGGTCGGACCCGAGCGCGCGGTGCGTGAAGTGAGTGAATTTGGTATGCGACCTGAGGCCCACCAGATGCTCATGCGCGACAATGCGTTACGGTTATTCAAAAAGATCGCCAGCTAAATGAGTGGGCTGGAGACCAAGCTGGCCACCTTGCCAGCGTCGTATACATCTATGACTGTCGCGGCGGGGTTGCGGGCAACAACCCAACGCAATCCCGACAAGGTCGCCATTACTCAAAACAATACGAGCCGGACCTATCGCGAATTGTCGGATCGAACCGACAGGCTGACAGCTGCGGCGATTTCAAAACTTAAGCTCAACAAGGGCGACAATGTCGCCATCGTGTCTAAGAATTCCATCGAATACGTGGAAGTCGTGTGCGGCTTGCCGGAAGCTGGTGCGGCCGTGGCCACGGTCAATCCGCGCTTAACTGGCGCTGAAGTAGAAGCGATCTGCAATGATGCTGAAGCGCGCATTGTGTTTTATGACGACGCTTCTGCAGAGGCGATCGAAGCCGCGTCCTTCGATACGGTCGAACACACCATTCATCTCGGTGCTGAATATGAAGCACTGATCAAAAAAGCCGAAGTGCCAGACACCTATCCTGAAATTCATGAATGGGATCCATGGACCATTCCCTATACGTCTGGCACCACCGGTAAGCCTAAGGGTGTTGTGCTCCCGCAACGATCGCGCTTGTTGGCGTTTTACCAGATGGCGCAGGAGTTTGGCTGTTACGGACCTGAAGATCGTTTTCTCGGCACCACACCCATGAACCATGGTGCAGGGATTGCATTTCCTCTGGCCGCCATCATGTCCGGTGGCTTCACGGAAATACTTGATCACTTTGATCCAGAGTTGCTGCTGCGAAAATTGAAGGAAGGCAACTTTGCCGGTGTATTTACGGTGCCGACACAGCACCATGCGATTTTTGAGCTAGAGCAGTCGGTGCTCGATAAATACCGAGGTGCACCCCTCAAAGCTGTGATCTCCAACGCGTCGGCGTTGCCGCAGCATCTCAAGCACAAAATCGTCCCGTACTTTGGCGAGGGACTGCTGCACGAAACCTACGGGTCCACAGAGGCGGGGTTTGTCACCAACCTGCGCCCACCTTTCCAATTGGAGAAGGAAGGTTGTGTTGGCACGCCGTTCCCGCACACTTTCGTTAAACTCGCTGACGATGATTTTAACGAGGTCGGCCCCGAAGAGCCTGGCGAATTGTGGGTCAAATCACCGTCCGCATTTGCTGGCTATTGGAACCGCCCAGAGGAGACGGCGGCAGCTTTTACAGAGGGCTGGGTGACCGTCGGTGATGTTGCCAAGCGAGACGAGGATGGCTTCATCTACATCGTGGACCGCAAGAAGGACATGGTCATCAGCGGTGGTGTGAACATCTATCCACGCGAGATCGAAGAATTATTGTTTACTCACCCCGCCATCTCCGATGTAGCTGTTATTGGAGTGCTGGACGAAAAATGGGGTGAGAGGCTCAAGGCTTTTGTGGTGCCAAAGACTGGCGAAAGTGTTACTGCCGAGAGCGTTGTGTCGTTCTGTGATGGCAAGCTGTCGAGCTACAAGGTTCCAAAAGATGTCGCAGAGATTGATGTCCTGCCGCGTAACGCCAATGGCAAAGTTCTAAAAACTGAACTGCGTAAGGTGGGATGACACGGTGACCGGCGACCCCGATCAATCTGATCCCGCCATCGCCGCCGTCTGGTCTCTCCTCAATACTGTTCCTGATCCGTGTCATGCCTTGTCAGGCCATGACCTCAGTATTGTTGATCTGGGCTTGATCAACGGCATTTCCCGCGATGGGGAGTCGATGAACATCAGCGTAACTTTCACCGACCCCAGTTGCGTGTTTTCCTACAAGATCATTATGGATTTAGAAGACCTGGCCGCCACGCTCGACGGTGTGTCCGATATTAAGGTTTCCGCCGACCCCTACCCTCTCTGGACCGAAGACCGCCTCAGCGACAAAGCGCGTCATCTATTTGCTGATAAACGCCAACGTTTTGGATTTGCCCGTGAAGGACACAGAACATGACCTCATCGATTTCGAGTGGTGTCGACCGTCGCACAGTTTTGCAGACCCTTGGCGCAATGGGGGCAGGGGCAACTGTCGGCAAGATATCTCCCGTAGTGGCCAGGGCCGGGTGGTCATCGGCACCTCACCCGATGGCCCAACGCATTTTTGTCATTGATGGTGTCTCTCATTGCTACAATCATGCGGCCTATAATCGACGCATCAAACGGGCCAGCGTCAACAGCATCAACACCACATACAGTTTTCACAAAGCCTGCACGCCCGACGCTTACCGCCTGACCTATGAGCAATGGGAGCGCGATTGGCAGGCCGACGAAGTTATGGACATCATGTTTCTCGAAAGCCACACCGACATGATGATTATGCATTCGGTGCCGATGTTTGACCTTCACTACGACGGCTTGGTGTCAAACGAGAAGGGCGCGTACCTGAAGGGAAATTTCCCAGACCGTGTGCTGTGGTATGGCGCCCTCGATTTGTTCGACCCTTATGACGCGGTCATCGCCAAAGCGGATCAGCTAATCGACCAAGGGGCCGACGGCATTAAATTCTATCCAACGCGTATCAATTTCGAGACCCGCGAGCCGGAGTCTTGGTTGATGGATGATGAGAAGCTGGCGTTCCCGGTGTTTGATCGTTTGCAAAGCAGGGGTGTGAAACATCTCGCGGTACACAAACTGGTCGGGCATGTCGGCCCAAAGACGGCCGCCCTGGGTATCGATGATCTATACAAGGCAGCTGAGGCGTTCCCCGGTCTGACATTTCATCTTGTCCATGCGGGATGGCAGAACTTTGAAGAAACAGCCGCCCTGATGAGCGCGCGTGAGAATATTACCGCGGTTATGGAAGGGCCGATGCTGTTCCCCCTGTTTGATATGGATGCCTTCAACAAGATGATGAACGTATTCATGACTCAGGTTGATACGGACCGCCTGATCTATGCGTCGACGGCGGTCAATCAGCATCCTTACTGGATTATCAATGCCTTCTTTGATTACCAGCCCCCTGAGGACGCCCCGTACGCGCTGACCGAAGAGTCCAAGGCGAAGATTATGGGTGCCAATCTAGCCCGCTATCACGACATAGACATCGCCGCGCAGAGACAGAAGATCGATGGGGACAAATGGTCACGGGCCAAAGCAGAAAATGGGCTGCGCGAACCCTACGCGATGCAGCGGGCTTGATCCCGGCCGCACAAAACCCGATAACCGCGCGTTTGGACATAAGGAAAAACCATGACTGATCAGGACAATGCCCAAGCGCTTGGTATGTTTCAAAGTCTGCTCGGACCGGACGGTGTTATCGCTGACACAGAGGAGCTGACGTATTACGCTACGGACATTTCCGGCGAAGGCGATGTCCTGCCCATGTGCGTCCTGCGCCCTATCGCTGTGGACCAGCTGTGCCAGGCGGTGACCATCGCCGGCGGTCTCGGCCTGCCCCTGGTGCCGCGCGGCGCAGGCATGTCCTACACCAAAGGGTACCTCCCAGAGAGTCAGAACGCCGTGATGATTGACATGAGTGGTCTCACGGCCATCGAAGATATCAATGAAGCCGACATGGTGGTGACGGTGCAAGCAGGCTGCACCTGGGGCGCCTTGTACGAGGCGCTCAAAGAGCGCGGTTTGCGCACGCCGTTCTTTGGCCCGTTGTCAGGTATTGCATCGACGGTTGGTGGTGCGGCCAGCAACAACTCTACTTTTTTCGGTTCAGGCACCCATGGCGCCATGGCCGACAACGTCATTGGTCTGGATGTAATTTTGGCCGACGGCTCGTTGTTGGAAACGGGGTCGTCTGCCGCGGAAGGCCGCACGCCATTCCTGCGGCATTTTGGTCCCGATCTCACAGGCTTGTTTCTCGGTGATTGCGGCGCGTTTGGAATCAAAGCGCGTGTCACCATGCCGTTGATTGCGATGCCAGCGTCAGAAGAACACCTCTCTTTTGCCTTCGACACCATTGAGGATATCGCCGAAGCCCACACCGCGCTTGCGCGTGAGAACGTGGTGGCGGAACAATGGGGCATTGATCCTGTTGGGAACCAGAACCTAGCTAAACACGGCTTCACTTTCTTGGAAGGTTTGGGTGTCGTCAAAGACGTGGTGGCGACGGCGGACAAAGTCGCCGGTGCGGTGACCAATGTCACCAAGTTGTTGATTCAGGGACAACGCCTCGCCGATCGGTCAGGCTACGCCTTGCATGTGGTGGTCGAGGGGGTCGATGCCCAGGAGGCTCAGGCCAAAGCCGATCGTGTCCGCCGCATTTGTATCCCACTGGCTTTGAAGGAACTGCCCAACGTCATACCGAAGGTGACGCGCTCCAAGCCCTTCCGGCCAATCAAAGCGTTGCTTGGACCTAACGGTGAAAACTGGTTGCCGGTGCACGGCATTTTTCCCTTGTCGAGCGCGGTCGAAGTTTCCGCGATCACCGATGAATATTTTTCCCGCCATGTCGAGCTGATGACTGAACACAACATCACTCATTCTTATCTCACCGCTGTGTCGGGCACGTCCTTTTTGGTTGAGCCGATGTTTTATTGGAAAGATCGCTTGCACGCTTTCCACATGCGTCACGTTACCGAAAAGCAAAGAAAGGCGTACGCCAAAACAAAGGCCAATCCGGAAACCCGAGAGGTTGTGATGAAGCTGCGCCGCGATCTATCTGGTCTATGGGACGCCTTTGGTGCGAGTCATCATCAGATGGGCCGCACCTACCCCTATGCCAGCCAGTTGTCCTCAGCGGCGCGGGCGGCAGCGGTCGCCATCAAAGCGGCACTCGATCCTAAGGGCATTATGAATCCCGGCGTGTTGGAGTTGTCCGGTGAGGGCGATGGTGTGAAGAAGATGACGAAGTTCCCTGAGTTCCCTCAAGACCTCCTCAAGGAAGAGTGGCAGGTAAGATAAACACGCGCATAGTGAGATTGCTTTAGCAATTTCAGGACGTGGCGCGTGTGGAAAAGAAATCGCGCATAGTAAAATCGAAATCGATTTTGGGGCGTGGCGCGCGCAGGAAAGAATGGCTCGATGACCCAACCACCGCTCACCACCATCACCTCTCATGAGGGGGCAAACGGCAAACGCGCATGTCGCTATGCCGGAGACTGCGTCCGCTGACAATCCTGTTCCCGGCATGCTATTGTTCCATGCCTTCCGTGCTTTGAATCAAGAGTTTATCGACTTCGCTGGTACCTATGCGAAGCAGGGATATATCGTGGCGGCGGTCGATTTGTATGGTGGAAAAACATCCGAAGATTTAGACGTCGCCGGGCAGCTTATGGCGGCCATGGACCAGCAGGCGTGCAAGGATCTCGCTGTATCTTGGGCTGATTGGTTGCGGGGGCAGGCTGCCTGTTCCAGTAAACGTGGCACTGTGGGGTGGTGTCTTGGCGGCACGTGGTCTTTAAATACCTCAATCGCGACGCCTATTGAGGCCACAGTCGTCTACTACGGTGATGTCGACAAAACGGCTAATGACCTCTCGTCACTCAAAGGGTCTGTGCTGGGGCATTTCGGCACGGAAGATGAGTATTTTGGCAAAGCAATGGTCGATCGTTTTGAAGCAGAGATGGCAAAGGCCGGGAAGGCAGATCGATATACCAATCACTGGTATCCGGCTGGGCATGCGTTCGCCAATACCGGTGGTCCCTACTTCCATGAATAGTCGGCTGCCTTGGCCGATGACCGCACAAGGGATTTTCTCAAGCGTCACCTTTCATAACCGGTTTCGTTCGTTAAGCTGCCGCCAGATAAACCGGAGAGTTTTGTATGACAGAGAAATTTGGCGATCGCTTGATGCTGATCAACGGGGAAATGGTCGCAAGTGGCGGGGGAGAGTGGATCACCACGGTCAACCCAGCCAATGAGGAACCTATCGGGCGTGTGCCTGCGGCCACCGTAGACGACGTCAACGCGGCCGTTGCCGCCGCTAAAACCGCGCAGCCCGCGTGGGCAGCCAAATCAATCTTCGAGCGCGGTGCGCTATTGCGGGCCCTGGCCGCGACATTTCGAGAGCGAGCGCAAGAGATTCTGACCATGGAGGCCACCGATACCGGAAACACCATTGCCAAGCTCGATGCCGATGTTCAGATCGCCGGCGCCTATTTGGAATATTTTGCGGGCCTGGCAACCGAGATGAAGGGCGATACAGTCCCTGCGTCTCCCGGCAACATTCACTTCTCATTGCGTGAACCCTTCGGTGTTGTCGCGCGCATCGTGCCCTTCAATCATCCCTTCATGTTCGCAGGCGCGCATTTGGCGTCGCCGCTTATTGCTGGCAATACGGTTGTGGTCAAAACGCCTGAGACCAGCCCACTGACCGGATCGCTGTTGGCAGAGTGTTGTCGCGATGTGCTGCCGCCCGGCGTTGTAAATATTGTCTCGGGGCTCGGCCTACCTGCAGGAGACACCTTGGTCCGTCACCCTGATGTTGATCGCATCGGGTTCACCGGGTCTGTGCCGACGGGTCTGGCTATTCAGCGTGCGGCAGCGGAGGTCAGCGTCAAGCATGTGTCGTTAGAATTGGGCGGTAAGAATCCACTTATCGTTTTCCCCGATGCTGATCTTGATAAAGTCGAAGACGCATCCATTGCCGGGATGAATTTTTCCTGGGCCGGGCAATCTTGCGGCTCAACCAGTCGCATCTTGGCCCATGAAAGCGTATACGACGAGTTGGTTGAGCGTGTGGCAGCGCGCACGGATGCGGTTCTACTCGGCGACCCTCTTGATCCCGCCTCAGAGATGGGTCCGGTCAATTCCGAAGGGCATTACAACGCGGTGATGAAATTCGTCGAGTCCGGAAAGCGCGATGGTGCAAAACTGGTCGCTGGTGGTGCCCGTCCTGATGGCGAACACTTCAAGCGGGGCTATTGGTTGCGCCCCACGGTCTTTGCCGATGCCACCATGGATATGGAAGTTGCCCACGAAGAAATCTTTGGTCCGGTGGTGTCGATGCTCAAGTGGTCAACCCGGGAAGAGGCGGTCGAGATGGCCAATGCCACCGCCTACGGGCTCACTGCGGCGATCTACACCAACGACCTGCAAGACGCCATGAAAACCGCGCAAGAGGTCGAAAGTGGCTACGTGTGGATCAACGGCGTTGCCCAACACTATGTCGGCTTGCCCTTTGGTGGTGTGAAGAACTCTGGCCTGGGGGGCGAGGAATCATTGGAAGAGTTGCTCAGTTATACCCGCACAAAAACCGTCAACGTGTTATTGAACTAACATCATGACTGATCAGGACCGCGTTGTTGTTGTTGGGGGTGGCCCGGTTGGGATGATCACCGCCTTACGTTTGGCGCAGCTGGATATCCCGGTTGTTGTGCTAGACGCACAGGCAGAGACGCCCACGGCCCACCGTGCCGCAACCACCCATTCCTCGACTCTGGACTTGCTCGATACGGTCGGGATCACCGACACCATCATCGAGCAGGGTCTGACTGCGCGGTACTTTCAATACCGCTATCGCACCACTAACGAAGTGTTCGCTGAATTCGACTTCGGACGGCTGTCCGATGAGAGCAATCACCCCTACGCCGTGCAGCTTGAGCAACACAAGACTGTCGCCATTGCCTTGGCGGCGGCTGAAAAATTCCCGCATTTTGAATTCCACCGCGAACATACGGTGACGGAAGTGGTGAACGCAGACGACTATGCGGAAGTCGTGACCGAAACCCCGGATGGCGAGACTCAAAGCTGGCGTGGACGCTTTGTTATCGGCTGTGACGGTGGACGGTCAACCGTGCGCAAATCTCAAGGCATTGGGTTCCCCGGCTTTACGTGGGAAGAGCGCTTTATCATCGTCGCCTCCTACTTTGATTACGAAGCCGCAGACGATTATCGCTATCGCAACTATTTGGCCGATCCGGAGCAATGGTGTTCCGTGTTTAAGATTCCTGGCCCAGATGCGCCCGATAATAAGAACGGTATGTGGCGCAATTTGTTTCCGGTTATCACCGATGACCCGGAAGAGGTTGTGACGTCTGAGCCCTACATCCGCAATATGATCAACACCTGTTTTCCCTACGCCAAAGACTTAGAGATGGTGCATAGCAATCTCTACACAGTTCATCAGCGCGTCGCAGAGAGCTTCCACAAGAACCGAGTCATGCTCGCCGGTGATTCTGGGCATATCAACAACCCGCTGGGCGGCATGGGCATGAATTCAGGTATTGCTGATGGACTCAACCTGGCAGAAAAAGTTTGTCAGGTGTGGCGCGGTGAGGTGACCGATGAGCAGGCGTTGTTCGCTCAGTATGATCGCCAGCGCCGTCCTCTGGCTGAAAAGTACGTGCAGGCTCAATCGATCCAGAACAAAGAAACCTTGCAGGCCAAAGACCCCGCAAAAGCCAATGCCCGTTTTGAAGAAATGCGCAAAACCGCAAACGACCCAAAACGCCATAAGGCCTTTCTGATGAATGCCTCGCTGATCAACATGGTGCGTGAAGCCGCAGCGATAGAGTAATGAGTTCCGACCGGTCTCTGGCTGAAGGGTCATCAAAGTACGCTGCCATCATGACCATGTGCGCCGGGGTTTTGTTTCTGGCCACTAACGACGCCATCGTCAAATGGCTGGTCGCCCGCTACGACCCGTTCCAAATCGTGTTTGTGCGCAGTCTGATCGCACTGCCCCTGACCATCGCTCTGGTGTGTGTGATCGACGGCCGCCACGCCTTGCGTTCAGCCCGCTTGCCCGTTCACGCGTTCCGGGGTGTGCTGGGTGTCGCTGCATCCTTTGCCTTTATCCTTAGTCTCAGAACTTTGCCTTTGGCGGAGGCAACGGCCCTGGTCTTTGCGTCTCCTCTTGTTGTCGCGGGGCTTTCTGCGCCCCTCTTAAAAGAACACGTCGGCTGGGGTCGCGCCGCTGCCATCATCGTGGGTTTTGTTGGCGTTCTCATCATCGTGCGGCCGGGGGCCGTCACTTTCCAAGTGGCCTCTCTGCTCGCGGTTGAAGCGTCTGTTCTTTATGCCCTGGTTATGGTGAGCGCCCGCTGGATCGATAAGCGCGACAGCCTGTGGACCATGATGTTCTATATGACGGCATTCGCAGCTGTGTTCTCAGCCTTTACGGTTTTAGGTGAATGGCCGACGCCAATCTTCAGTGATGTCTTCTTGTTTTTGGGCACCGCTGTGGCCGGCACTTTGGGCCTGGCATTGATAAGCCAAGCCTTTCGCATGGCGCCAGCGGCGGTGGTCGCGCCGTACGACTATACAGCTTTGCTGTGGGCAAGCCTGCTTGGCTGGTTGATTTGGGGTGTTGTGCCGGGGCTCTTGGTTTACGGCGGCGCGGCCGTAATCATTGCCAGTGGCATCTATTTAATCACGTCGGACCGTGCCTCAGAGAGCTGATGACTGGGGTCTGATGATCTTAGAAGAATGGATCATAGGCCCACTGCAGGAGAGCTTGGCGTTGGCGGGGGCGGCACCAAATGTTGCCGGGCTCACAGTTGGCTGTGATGCCCCCAATGTGCCGTGGTCCAAACGCTTTCCAACGTCGAATCTGGAAATCGTCAGTGCCGTCTAACCGTCGTCCCTGGGTATATCGGCAATACCACTGAAACCAACCCAAAGGGTCTTCGGGCGTGATCCACCCTTTCGCTTGCCAGACGTCCCGCGACTGTCCAGCAGCCACCTTGAAGTAATTGAATGAAAGGTCGAAGCCGGATTCACTGAGTTTGGCTGTCTTTAACCACTCGGCAGGGAGGTCGGTGGTGTCATCTTCAAAGTACCAGCCGCCAAAAACACCTAGCTCCAGCATGTCTTGTGGAGCCAGCTGTGGCTTAAATTCTGCATTGCAATCCGGAGGTAAGGGCATATCACAATGTGTACGGAGGGCGTCGGCTGATGGATGACCAACGACCTCAGGTTTGACCCTTTGGCATCGGGCCGCTCTACTTCATGCAACAGAATAAGGGGCGATCACGATGTTTAGGTCTGGTTTTCGAATTCTGGTGAGCTCGGTGTTTCTTGCAGTGCTCTCCCTGTCCCATCCGGTGACCGCACAAGAGAACGTGCTCATCATCGGCGGTGCCGGGGAAACCGGTTCAACCCTTGCCAAAATTCTTATCGCCCGTGGCGACAAGGTCACAGCCTTTGTAAGACCTTCTACAAACCGCCGCAGGCTTGAAGGTGTCCCTGTTGAGTATGTGGTCGGCGACGCCATGAAAGAAGATGAAGTGGCGGTGGCGCTCGACGGCAAAAACTTCAGTGTCATCATCGACACCATTCAAATTCTCGATGTCACCGATCAAGTCAGCTACACGCGGCTGTACGAGAACTTCGTACCGTTGGCCAAGCGCATGGGTGTGAAACAGTTTCTCATCCTGGGGGGTGGCTGCAACGACCGGCCGCGCGAAAAGTGCCCATTGAGTCCACCGCTTTACACGGTGGCGAAGAATATGACGGTCGCCGAATATATTCTGCGTGGGTCCGGTGTGCCCTATACCATCATCCGCATCGGCGCATTGATACCCGGCGGCCCCGACGACCCGGACTCCGGTTTACGTACGGGGACGTCGTATTTGTCGACAGACCTCAGCAGCTTTGGAGGCATCTGGCGTGGCGACCTGATCGATCAGATTATCGGCTGCACAGGCAACGAGGCGTGCATCAATAAGATTATGATCATCGATGATCCAACCATGAAGCCGCAATTGGATCATTGGCTGTGCAAGCGCAGCTATGAAACCGACACCATCAACTTTCATGATCCGCGGTGTGGCGATATGCCGCCTCTCGCGGTGAAAAGGGGAGGCGCGACGCCATGACCGAGCTCACACGCCGCAACGTTCTAGCCTCCGCGGGTGCTGTCCCGGCTGCGCTGGCCGCTGGAGAGGCGCGCGCTGATTCCACTCTGCCGGTTTTGGAATACAAAACGTCCGCGGAACACGTCCGCGCGTTTCTTAAGTTGCATGCCAGTCTAGCGACGGAAACTGTCTACTACACCTACGCCGGAACACTCGAAGCCATGGTGCCGGGCCAGGAAATCGTCAACCTGGTCTCAACCACGACTCTCATTCGCCGCGACGTCGAGATGGTTCCCGAGGGACACCGCATTCTTATTTGGGAAGGCACGGTCTATCACCGTCCAGGAGAAACCGAAGCGCTGAACGAATTTGAGAACCCCCTGAACGGCCGGATGGTGCGTCCCTTCCACCAACGCGAAGGACGGGGTGAGGCTCTATGGACTGACGACGGCCCAAGCTTTCGGCGTCACGATGGCGAATGGGTCTCTCGCTATGGTCCCGACAATCCCTACAAACTTGATTGGCACCAAGCGGGTGAGCGCATTTGGATGTCGCGGTATTCGTCCGGCGTTTATGCCAAACACCCGTTGAACGCAGAAGAGTGGCCGTTGGAATATGTGGGGCCTGATCTTCTGTATTCGGAGAAGACCACCAATAACGGTCTGTTTCGTGAGATGGCTGACCCCACCATGGTCAATGCATCCTCCACGTATTCCATGAGTGTGGGGATGTTGTGGTGGCCGTGGTTGCTGATGGGGCAAACGCCAGGTCACTTGGTGTGGAACACCAATGGGGCAAAACTCTCGTCACTGGATACGATTTCCGATTCCACCCGTCAGATGATTGAGTCGGTTCATCCGTATTTGTTTAAGTCTGGCGCGCCGTGGGAAGGTCGCTACAGCTTGTGGACGGATTATCCAAAGATGCGCAAGCCGGTGCCGAAGACCTGACGGCACACTTATAGACTTGCGGCTAGTTGGCTAGGGTGTCTCGAATAAACTGAGACACATGCGCCACCCATTGGTCCGGTTCTTCATCAATAATATCAATCGTGCCGCCGTTGATGGCGGCGAAGGAAAAATCCGGTCGAAGGGCGATGGCATCTAGTGCATTCTTGTAAATAGCGTCCCCGGTATTCGTCAGCACCAGAGTGGGGTGGGTGAGTTGGGGAATGGTCTTGCCGTGATCGTATTGAAACGCGGCGTGATGGCCGTACCAAAAAGGTCCCAGCCCTGAGAGTTGCTCGACGATATAGCGGGTCGCCAGCGTCCAATCTGTGTTTGCTGTGGCGTAGCCCATGCGGTTGGCAAACAGTTTGAGGAAGTGACTACCGTCTTCTTCTGGGTGATAGCCCTTTTCATTAGTCTCGACATATTTCAAGCCTGCCTCTCGTTCTTCAGCAGTCAGAGGCAGGGGACCATTGAGAATGACGCCAATAACACGGCTACCAAATTGCAACGCAACTTCTGTCGCCACCATGGCACCGGTGTGATGCCCCAGCACAAATGCAGACTCAATATTGAGATTATCTAAGACGTCCGGCACTACACGGGCGTAGTCTTCAATGCGCGGCAAAAAGTTGGTTGCGTCGGATTTACCGAAACCAGGCATATCGATACCGATGCCGCGCACGCCTTGCTCTGCCAATAGGTCGTAGACGCTTTCAAACTGGCGCGACGACATGGGCGCCTGGTGAAATAAAACTAGCGGCACACCGTCTCGGGTGTCGTGAAAATGAATTTGCCCGAAGGGACCGTCGGCGTAGGCGCGATACAGCATGGTTTCATCAGCGTCCTTATTTTGGGAGAAGAGTCAAAGGGTTGTCTGCACAGCCTGATCCATAGTCGTTTGATAATCTCATAACCTCTAGTAATTGCTATATAAAGTGAGGAAAAACCGGTGGTGCATCGACTCGTTCTTCGTGGATTGAATTCGAATAAGAAGTGGAATCGACTTTTCTTCTTTTTCCTACTCCGGTGCTCTATTCTACCTCTATGTTCTTACCCATCCGTGACGACAATCCCCACAGCACCACACCTGTCGTAACCTGGGGCCTCATTGGCACCTGCGTTGCGGTGTTTTTCTGGCAGCAGGGGCTTGATCCGCGTTCCGCTCAGTTGGCTATTTTGTCCTACGGCATTATTCCGGCAGATCTGTTCGGCACCGCGCAGATTGATCCCATGATCGCTCCGCTACCGGCGTGGATGACAATTTTCACGTCCACGTTTTTGCACGGTGGTTGGGCGCATCTCGGTGGCAACATGCTTTATCTCTGGATTTTCGGTGACAACGTGGAAGTATCCATGGGTCGCTTTAAGTTCCTTATCTTCTATCTCACCTGCGGGCTTGCTGCGGCGTTATCTCAAAGCATTGCCGCACCAGATTCAACGGTTCCCATGGTTGGAGCTTCCGGTGCTGTCGCTGGGGTGCTTGGCGCGTATCTAATTCTTCACCCGCGCGCGAACATCAAAGTGTTTGTTTGGCTGATCATCTTTATCACCATCGTTAATGTCCCCGCATGGATCGTGCTCGGTTTTTGGTTCCTCGGGCAATTGATCAGCCAAGTTGGCACCAACCCTGGCGAGCCCGGCGTTGCGTTCCTTGCGCACATCGGTGGGTTCATTGCCGGCGTGGTTCTCATCTTCAAGATGCGCAAACCTGGTGTGCCCCTGTTCAGCAAACGGGCGTCTCGTGCTTTTGCAGTCGAAACCCGGCGTGCGGTCTCTCGCCGACGTGGCGGCAGCGTGCCGTCGTCGAGGTCTAGCAAGTCTAGCTCCAAAGGGCCGTGGGATTAACCCATATCAGAGATCGAAAAGGTATCGCCTGATCCGCGCATGGTGCAGCTGGTCTATGCGCTATTTCTCTTACGCATATTTTTTGGCCCGATCTTGCTGGCCAGCCTAGCCATTGCATACGACCAGAACAAACTCGTGCTAGCTCAAATTTAAAGCCACTATTGGTTTCAAACCTGCACCGCCTGGATCTACGTTCTATTCGGTGTGGTAATTGTGTTTCCGGCGTTCTTTGTGCTCGGTCTGGCAGTGGTGGGGGTGGCGTCACCCAGTGGACTAGTGTTGTGGCTCTGGGGGTTTGCGATGATAGATGTCTTGGCGTGGTTTATTATTCGTTCCCTGCGCGGATTGCTGCTCGCCTCGAAAGGACAACTTACCCCCTATCCCACGAGCTGGGCCTTCGGGGGGTAATTTAATTGTCTCTCGCCCGCGGGTGGGCGTCGTCATATACCGCACGCAGTCTTTCTTCATCGACGGCGGTGTAGCGCTGCGTGGTTGATAGAGATGCATGTCCGAGCAGTTCTTGAATAGTCCGCAAATCACCGCCCTTTGCCAGAAGGTGGGTAGCAAAACTATGCCGAAAGGCATGGGGGGTGGCGCTGTCACTAAGGCCGAGGAGGGCGCGAATTTTGCGCACTTGTCGTTGCACCACACCGGGATTGAGTCGTGCGCCGCGGCTGCCGACGAACAGTGGGTCTTCGTCAGCAATGCCATGAGGGCAGCTCGCGCGATAGGACCTAATCGCATCTGAGACAATAGGTAGCACCGGAACGATACGCTCTTTGTTGCCTTTGCCGACCACGCGTAGGGTGTCCTCTCTGTTGTTGCCTGCGGTTCCCCCTCTACTTATTTCGCTGCCATTGAGGCCTAAGGCTTCACTGATACGTAGGCCACAGCCATAGAGCAGTAGCATGATCGCCATATCTCGTTTGGCCAGCCAGGGCTCATCTTGCATCTCTCCAGCCGCTTTAACTGCTGCGAGGGCGTCATCCGGCGTTAGGGCTTTGGGGATGCTGTTTGGTATTTTAGGTGTGCGTACGGCATCAATCGCTGGGTTGTGTAGGGTGCCCGCGCGATCGAGAAACCGGAAGAAGTTGCGCAAGGTGCTCATGGATCGGGCAATTGAGGATCGTGCCAAGCCTTCCGCCGACCGTCTTGCCAAATAACTCCGAAAGTCGGCTGGCGTTAGATCCTGCAAATCTTCTAGGGCTGGTTCACAGCCTAGGTGATCGGTGAGAAAAGAAAAAAAGGTAGCAAGGTCCCGTCGGTAAGCATCCGAGGTATGCGTGCTCGCGCGGCGTTCGCTTTCCAGCCAGCGGTTCCAGTCGGCGATGGCCTTCGTCACGTCTTGCGCGACGGCAAAGGTAATTAGTCCTGCGTCGGCCACCAGCGCGCCACGGCGTAGCGCACGACTTCGGCCAAGAAGCCGAGCAACTCCGTTCCTTGATCTTCTGAGAAGTAGCCTTCATCCCGACTGCCGACTGCAAACACACCCACAGGCATTTTTCCGGTTGGCGCGAGACGCACCAAAGCATCAGATGTGACCAGGCCTTCTGCTGCGCCATAGAGCGCTGTGCCACCATCAGCCTTGGTTCGCAAACGCGTCGGCGCATCCGTGCCGATCAGCATGTCGATGGTTCCAGGTGTCATGAGCCGAAGAGTAGTGTCTGCGCCCTCTGGCAGCATGGCATTGTCTTCCGGGTTCACTTCGATGCCGATAGCAGCCGCATCAACACCGAGAAACAACGGGATCTCTTCCGCCAACACCCGTTCGAGCTCTACAAAGTCTTTTGCGAAAAGAATAGCTAGGGCGCAGTCGTGCGTTTTTTCTAAAATCGACATATTGTCGCGGGTGGTGGTGATAAGGTGTTTGCTTGACGCTTTCAGCTCATCGACTTGTCGCCGCAGGCGCTGCACGATAAAGCGTTGCATGTCGACAACGGTTCCAGACTCAAATCTACGGTCTGGTGCAATTTCTGCAAGCAGCTTAGGATTGTCGAGTAACAGTTTTGGATGCGCTGTGAGGTAGTTCAGCACCTCAATTTCAGTCGGACCCTCTTTCTCAGGTGGCGCTGTATCTGACGTTTTATCGGTCACCGATTAGCTGTCCAAAATCGATTGGCCAGATTTGGCCCAATCAGCGAGAAAGGCGTCCAGCCCTTTGTCTGTCAAAGGGTGCTTATACAGCTGCCGTAGCGTCTTAGGCGGCATAGTGGCGACATGAGCGCCCAGACGGGCAGCTTCAAGAATATGCATCGGGTGACGGATTGATGCGACCAGGACTTCGGTTGAGAAATTGTAATTGGCATAGATGTCACAAATGTCGTCGATCAGGCTCATGCCGTCGGTGCCGATGTCGTCCAATCGTCCGACAAACGGCGAAATGAATGCGGCCCCCGCTTTGGCGGCAAGCAAAGCTTGGTTGGCCGAGAAGCACAAAGTGACATTCACCATTACGCCGTCATCAGACAAAGCCTTACAGCACTTCAGACCATCTGGAATCAGCGGCACCTTAATCGCGACATTAGGCGCGATCTTCCGCAGCACTGCGGCTTCTTTCATCATCGTTTCGAAGTCTGTAGCGGTCACTTCGGCGCTGACCGGTCCATCAACTACGGCACAGATTTCACTAATCAAATCGAGAAAAGACTTTCCGGACGCCGCCGCCAGAGAGGGATTGGTTGTGACCCCGTCAACCATACCGGTTGAGGCCAGGTCTTTAATTTCTTCAATGTCAGCAGTGTCGATAAAAAATTTCATGGCAGTTCCTGAAGTGATCCCTCTGTCTCGAAAAGCGGCTCGATGTGATATGACCAGGGCACCATGATACAATCAAGTGCTCCCTTAGACCCGACCCCTGTGCCACAGGATATACCAGTCTCATTCGGTCCTGGCGACCGTGTGGCGGTACTTCTGCCGCTGCCGGTCGAGGGCGCCTATGACTATTTGGTCCCGGAGGGTGTTTCTGTCGCCGCTGGTGATCTCGTGGAAGTGCCTCTCGGCCGTCGATTTGACGTTGGTGTGGTGTGGGGCGCTGGAGACGGAGGGATCGACCCCGCAAAATTAAAAGAGGTCGTTCACTGCCTTGATCTGCCGCGCCTGCCAAAAGCTCTTCTGTCTTTTATAGATTGGGTCGCCGATTACACAGTACAGCCCAGGGGTGTGGTGTTGCGAATGGCACTGCGATCTTCGCGGGGTCTAAAACCACAGGTTTCTGAAACCCACTTGATCCAGGCAAAAGATTTACCGCCGAAACTCAAACTCACAGACGCCCGCCGCAAAGTTTTGGATACACTTGGTACTCGCACGTTTGCTGGCGCGGGCTTACTTGCAAAAACCGCTGGGGTTAGCGCTTCCGTCATCAAAGGATTGGTCGATGCGGGCGCGATTGACGCGGTGCTTGCCGCGCCGCCGCCGATGTTCTCTCCGCCAGACCCTGATCACCCAGGCGTTGTGCTTGAGCCGGATCAGAAATCTGCCTCGGAAGACCTCGTTGGCGCCGTCGGCCAGGGGTTCTCTGTTTCGTTGTTGGAAGGTGTAACCGGCTCGGGAAAGACCGAAGTTTATTTCGAACCGGTCGCAGCCGCGCTCAAGATGAAGCGCCAAATTCTTGTTCTGGTACCGGAAATTTCGTTGACGACTCAATGGCTGGAACGGTTCCGCAATCGATTCGGTGTTGATCCAGCCGTCTGGCATTCCGACGTTACAGGCAAGGTCCGCCGTGAGACCTGGCGGGCGGCAGCAACCGGCGAGGCATCTGTGGTTGTCGGTGCCCGATCAGCGTTGTTCCTGCCCTTGACGGACTTAGGTTTAATCGTCGTTGATGAAGAGCACGACGGCGGTTTCAAGCAAGAGGACGGTGTGATCTATCACGCCCGAGACATGGCTATTGTTCGTGCTCGGGAAGGGAGAGTCCCTATCATTCTGGCATCGGCGACACCGTCGTTGGAATCTCTCCTCAATGCTCAGGCTGGGCGTTATCGCCATGTGCGTCTTGAGTCGCGGGTCGGCGGCGCGGTGATGCCAGAGGTGACGCTCGTCAATATGGTGCGCACGCCGCCTGAGAAAGGCGAGTGGGGTCGCTCCTGGTTGGCGCCCCCGCTGGTCGAAGCCGTCAATAAGACCCTAGCTGCTGGTGAACAATCGCTGCTTTTTCTAAATCGGCGCGGTTATGCCCCCCTGACCCTGTGCTCCACCTGTGGCCATCGTCTTCACTGCCCCAGTTGCACAGCGTGGTTGGTTGAGCACCGTGTGGCGAAACGTTTGCAGTGTCATCACTGTGGCTTTGTGGCGCCTCGCCCAGAAGCATGCCCGTCTTGCGGCAAGGCCGAGAGCTTTGTGCCTTGTGGACCAGGCATTGAACGTGTGGCCGAGGAGGCCGCCGCGCGTTGGCCTAAAGCCCGCGTAGTCGCTGTTGCAAGTGATACGCTTGAGAGCCCATCGGCCATGGCGGCTTTGGTCGATGCTGTTGAGCGGCATCAGATCGATATTGTTGTTGGCACCCAGGTACTGGCGAAGGGTCACCACTTTCCCGGATTGACGTTGGTCGGTGTCGTTGATGCAGACCTGGGATTGTCGAGTTGGGATTTGCGGGCAGGAGAGCGCACCCATCAGCTTCTCAGCCAAGTGTCCGGCCGGGCTGGGCGCGCGCGCAAGCGAGGCCGCGTGTACCTACAAACTCATGATCCCAATCATCCTGTCCTTCAGGCCCTCAAAGTAGCCGATGCTGATGCCTTTCTTGAGGCTGAAACCGACGGCCGCCAAAGCTTGGGGATGCCGCCTTTCGGTCGATTGGTCGCTGTTATTCTCTCGGGTACGAAAGAGGACGCGGTGAGACAGGGTGGGCAACAGCTGGCTCGTGCCGTGCCAGCGGCGTCAGATATTGAGGTGCTCGGACCGGCGCCTGCGTTTATGGCTCTGCTGCGTGGCCGCCACCGCCACCGGTTCCTCGTAAAGGGACCACGTAATCGCCTGTTGCAACCCTTCATCCGGGCTTGGCTAGGGTCTGTGAAGCTGCCGTCCTCGGTGCGAATTCAGGTCGATGTCGACCCCTATAGTTTCTATTAAAACCGCAGCACACTGGGACTCTGTTGCAACGCACACTCTGGTATGATACCACCCCAATCGCGGTGGCCGAGGGACCTGTTCTGGGTTCCGAGTTCGCTAATAAAATCAAACGTTTAGTTCTCATCTTCGTGAGAAAAAAGACGGGTCAAACAGGCTTAGAAACACGCCTCGCGTGGGTCGGTCAGAACCGTCGCCTTGAAGGGACTTTGGGATGGCATCGGACGGAGCAGGTGTTGGCGGATTAGCCGCGCGATATGCCTCGGCCCTTTATGACCTCGCGGATGGGTCCGGCGCTCTCGATACAGTCGCCGCTGATTTGTCCGGGCTTGAGACTCTCATTCAAGAAAGCACTGATTTTTCCCGCTTCATTAAGAGTCCGGTCCTCACCCGAGACGACCAGACCGAAGGTATTGCTGCCATTGCAGCCAAATCCGGTCTCTCAGATATCACCGTAAAGTTTCTCGGTCTTGTGGCCAGCAATCGGCGCCTCTTTGCGCTGCCGAATATGATCCGGGCGTATCAAGAAATACTTGCCGCCCGGCGTGGCCAAGTGACCGCATATGTTACGTCTGCTGCTGAATTGTCCGATGGGCAAAGCCAGTCACTTGCTGAAGCTCTTAAAACCGCCGTCGGAAAGTCCGTGGCGGTTACTACTAAAGTTGATTCAACCATTCTTGGTGGGTTGGTCGTGCGTGTTGGATCACGCATGGTCGATAGTTCGCTTAAATCCAAGTTGCAACGCCTTAAGCTGTCAATGAAAGGGGTCGGATAAATGGAAATCCGCGCCGCAGAAATTTCCGCAATCCTCAAAGATCAGATCGCCAATTTCGGCACTGAAGCAGAATCAGCCGAAGTCGGTCAGGTTCTGTCTGTCGGTGACGGGATCGCCCGTGTCTACGGTCTCGACAATGTCCAGGCCGGTGAGATGGTTGAGTTCCCCGGCGGCATCAAGGGGATGACCTTGAACCTTGAGACCGACAACGTCGGGATCGTGATTTTCGGTGACGACAGCGGCATTAAAGAAGGTGACGTTGTTAAGCGGACAGGGGATATCGTTGATATTCCTGTCGGCATGGGGCTCCTCGGTCGTGTGGTTGATGCTCTTGGCAATCCCATCGACGGCAAGGGTGACATTGAGGGCTCCGAGCGGCGTCTTGCAGAGCTTAAGGCGCCCGGAATTATTCCCCGCCAATCTGTGAATGAACCGGTTCAAACCGGCCTCAAAGCGATCGATTCATTGATCCCTGTTGGCCGTGGTCAACGTGAGCTGATCATTGGTGACCGCCAAACCGGTAAGACCGCTGTTATTCTCGACACCATCATCAATCAGAAGAAGATCAACGACGCTGCCAAAGATGAGTCCGAAAAGCTGTACTGCGTTTACGTTGCTGTCGGTCAAAAGCGTTCCACCGTTGCGCAAGTTGTAAAGACACTCTCTGACTACGGTGCGCTCGAATACACATGTATTGTCGGGGCGACCGCCTCTGATCCTGCGCCCATGCAGTTTCTTGCGCCGTACTCTGGTTGCACGATCGGTGAATGGTTCCGTGACAACGGTAAGCATGCGGTCATTTTCTACGATGATTTGACCAAGCAAGCTGTTGCTTATCGTCAGATGTCACTTCTCTTGCGTCGCCCACCTGGTCGTGAAGCTTTCCCAGGAGACGTGTTTTACCTGCACTCCCGTTTGCTTGAGCGTGCCGCCAAAATGAACCCAGAGAATGGTTCCGGTTCTTTAACGGCTTTGCCGGTTGTGGAAACCCAGGCCAACGACGTGTCTGCGTACATTCCGACCAACGTGATTTCGATTACCGATGGTCAGATCTTTCTGGAAACGGAACTATTCTATCAAGGTATTCGTCCCGCCGTGAACGTCGGTTTGTCGGTGTCGCGTGTGGGGTCTGCAGCGCAGACCAAAGCTATGAAGTCAGTGTCCGGCGGTATCAAGCTTGATTTGGCTCAGTATCGTGAAATGGCGGCCTTTGCTCAGTTCGCGTCTGACCTTGATCCTGCGACACAAAAGTTATTGGCGCGGGGTGTGCGTCTGACAGAACTGCTTAAGCAAGACCAATACGTACCGATGTCTGTGCCGGAGCAGGTTGTGTCCATCTACGCTGGCACTAAAGGCTATCTTGATGCCATCGACGTCAAGCATGTGCAGCGCTTTGAAAAATCGTTGATTGGGGCCGTGCAAGAAAAAGCGCCAGAGATCATGGCCAGCATTGAGTCTGAAAAAGCTCTGACCAAAGACAACGAGGAAAAACTTACAAGCTTCCTCGATGATTTTGCTAAGTCGTTTAGTTGAGACTTGGGACCGGATAGGGAAAGGCCCGCGTTATGGCAAGCCTGAAGGACCTGAGGATTCGGATTACCTCGGTCCAATCGACCAAGAAGATTACGTCTGCGATGAAGATGGTCGCCGCATCCAAGTTGCGCCGTGCGCAAGAGGCTGCGGAACAGGCGCGTCCTTATGCACAGCGCATGGAGGGTATGCTCGGTAATCTGGCAGCCGGTAATGTTGGTCAAGATGGCGCACCGCGGCTTTTGGCTGGAACGGGAAAAGACCACTCCCATCTTATTATTGTCATGACGGCAAATCGCGGCCTTTGCGGTGGCTTCAATACCAATATCATTAGAAGTGCGCGCGCGCTGATCCGTGATCTGCAAGCGCAAGGAAAGAACTTCAAGATCTACACTGTTGGTCGGAAAAGCCGCGACAATATGAAGCGCGACTTTGCAGACCATATGGTGGGTCACTTTGATGAATTTGGCCGCACCGTTTCTTCTTTCTCTGAAGCAGAACACGTAGCACAGGCAGTGACATCCATGTTCGATGCCGGTGACTTTGATGTGTGCACGTTGGTTTATGCCAACTTTATTTCGGCGATAACGCAGGAAGTAACCCGGCAACAGGTAATCCCGTTCCCAGTTCCCGAAGTTGCTGATGGTGAAGACGCGGGTGCTGGCCGAGGTTACGAGTATGAACCCTCGGATACGGAAATTCTGACCGACTTACTACCGCGCAACTTGGCTATCCAGATTTTCCGGGCTCTGCTCGAGAATGGCGCATCGGAACAAGGGGCGCGGATGTCGGCTATGGATAGTGCAACCCGTAATGCCGGAGAGATGATCGACAAGCTGAAGACGACGTACAACCGTACCCGTCAAGCTCAGATTACGACTGAACTGATTGAAATCATTTCCGGAGCTGAAGCCCTTTAAGGCTTTCCGGAATTTTAAGAAAGCGAACGAAAGCGTTCGAGAGGAGCGAGCCAATGGCTAACAATAGTGTCGGGACAATTGCCCAGGTAACAGGCGCCGTCGTGGACGTGAAGTTCGACGGGGATTTGCCTAACATCCTGAATGCTTTGCGCACAGAGAACATGGGCAAGCGCCTTGTGTTGGAAGTGTCGCAACACCTGGGTGAAAGCACAGTGCGCTGCATCGCTATGGACGCAACCGAGGGTTTGGTTCGCGGACAGGAGGTCAAAGACACCGGCGCGCCGATCAGAATGCCTGTCGGTCCCGGCACACTCGGTCGTATCATGAATGTCGTCGGCGAGCCCGTCGATGAGCGTGGCGACGTCGATGCTAAAGACTTTTTCCCTATTCACCGTCCAGCCCCGGAATTTGTTGACCAGGCAACGGAAACAGAGATTTTGATCACCGGTATTAAGGTTATTGATCTGCTCGCGCCTTACACCAAGGGCGGCAAGGTCGGCCTGTTCGGTGGTGCTGGCGTGGGCAAGACCGTGCTTATTCAGGAACTGATCAACAACGTTGCTAAAGGTCACGGCGGATATTCTGTGTTTGCTGGTGTCGGTGAGCGGACCCGTGAAGGGAACGACCTTTACCATGAGATGATCGAGTCCGGCATCATTGACCTCGAAGGTGAAAGCCGTGTGTCGCTCGTGTTTGGTCAGATGAACGAACCGCCTGGTGCTCGTGCCCGTGTGGCTCTGTCGGCATTGACACAGGCGGAATACTTCCGCGACGAGGAAGGCAAAGACGTGCTGTTGTTCGTCGATAACATCTTCCGCTTTACCCAAGCTGGATCGGAAGTGTCCGCGTTGCTCGGCCGTATTCCTTCTGCCGTGGGATATCAACCAACCCTGGCAACAGACATGGGTGCGCTACAGGAGCGGATTACCTCGACGAAAAAGGGTTCGATTACGTCCGTGCAAGCGGTTTATGTGCCTGCCGATGACTTGACCGATCCTGCGCCAGCTACGTCGTTTGCTCACTTGGACGCCACCACAGTGTTGTCCCGTGCGATTTCAGAACTTGGTATTTACCCAGCGGTGGATCCGCTCGATTCAACGTCACGTGCACTTGATCCGCTGGTCGTTGGCGAAGAGCACTACAACACCGCCCGTGAAGTACAGCGTGTCCTGCAAACTTACAAAGGCCTACAGGATATCATCGCCATCTTGGGTATGGATGAGTTGTCTGAAGAAGACAAAATGATCGTGGCCCGCGCCCGTAAGATTCAGCGCTTCTTGTCGCAGCCTTTCCATGTGGCCGAAGTCTTCACTGGATCACCGGGTGTATTCGTTAACCTTGAAGACACCATCAAGGCCTTCAAGGGCATCTGTGAGGGTGACTTCGATCATCTGCCAGAGCAGGCGTTCTACATGGTTGGTACCATTGATGACGCCGTTGCCAAGGGCAAGAAAATGGCCGAAGCGGCTTAAGTCGGAACTGAGACAGGAACGCACCGGTTATGGCGGATACACTTCAACTCGATCTCGTATCACCAGCGAAACTCCTTATGTCGGAGTCCGTTGGTATGGTCGTGGTGCCGGGTATCGAAGGGTATTTCGGCGTGCTGCCAAGTCATATGCCGCTGCTGTCGACCCTGCGTCCTGGGGTGGTTTCCGTGCATGACGGTGTGAATGACGCACCGGCTAAGAAATTTTTTGTCAACGGCGGCTTTGCGGAAGTGAATCCAGAAGGCTGCACGCTATTGGTGGATGAGGCGATCTCCGTTGACGAATTGACGTCTGATGACATAGCTGAACGCCGCACGGTCGCCGAAGAGCAGGTTCAGTCTGCGGCAACAGACGAAGACCGAACAGCAGCTAACAAAGCTCTGTTCATTGTTGATGAAATGGCGCGAGCAATGTCCGAGGCCGCGGCTTAACAGCCACCTTCACACCTCCCCAAACGCGCGGGAGACCTAGCCTCACTCAAGAGAAACGGATCGCCATTATGTCTTGGACACTCGATGACATTCCGAGGTCAAGACTTTGACCCCGCAAAAATTACCCCTACGTTCTGAAGGTTATCAAGGCTGCGGCTGTGGTTGAGCGCAATGGTGCAGACTGCGGTCAGTAGTTGAGTAACGTCTTGACCGACGATCAAGCTTTTCAAGCTGACGCTGCGATTTGGGCCCACGAAGAAAAGCAGCACGGCATCTCGCTGGGCTGGTGGGCAGATTTGGTAGACTCAACTTTTAATTTCGATGAGGCTTTTACCCACTTTAAAGACCTTCATCGAATACCGGTACATGCCACGCACTCCGTCTGTGGGTCTCGATCAGTTGAGCTGTGTACCCGCTGTGTTGTTAAGAGCGGTACAAGCTCGTTTTACTCGGCAATTCCCGATGCTGTCCATAAACCGGTCTTACGAGCCATTTGTCTATATATTGCGTCCGACGAATATAAGCACTACCAATTATTTCCTCGTCATCTGGCGTGCTATCAAACCCTTGAGCCCTTAACCGTACGGCAGCGACTCAAGGTAGTGTTGTCGCGTTTCTGAGAGACGTCAGATGATGAAGTAGCCTCTGCCTATCACGCCGGAAACCCCAGTGAGGATTCGTATAACTGCAAGCATGCCAGCGATGCTTACGCGATACGGGCGATGGCGTTGCATACAAGCGACCATGTTCGCAGTGCTGGCTTTATAATGGCAAAGGCTGCAGGCCTGGCACCTGAGGGATGGTTGACCTGCGTTCTTACTCATTTGTTGTGGCGGGGTGTTGCGCTAAAAGGCCGTAAGTTCTGTGCAAGCATAGTAGCTCTTTAACTAAAGAACAGGCCTGACGTGATCTGAGAAAGCGTCAACGATCTGCCAATAGAGACCCTGTTTAAAATCGACAATGAGCTCAGGGACCGTCTTAAAGTCCGCCCATTTCCATGCCGAAAATTCAGGGTGCTCTGTATCCAAATTGATCTCATCGTCGGTGCCGGTGAAACGCATGAGGTACCATTTCTGCTCTTGGCCCCTGAACCAGCCTTTCCAGATTTTGCTCTGAAGGTCAGGAGGGAAATCGTAGCGGAGCCAATCATTTGTTTCAGCCATGAGGGTCGCGCTTACAATCCCAGTTTCTTCTTCAAGCTCGCGAATTGCGGCGGCATACGGATCTTCACCCTTATCAATGCCGCCCTGAGGCAACTGCCATGCAGGCTCGCTTGTGTCGATCCGCTGGGCGACAAATACCTTACCGTCATTATTCATGAGGACGACACCCACGCCCCGGCGATAGGGTTTTTCAGACGCCGTCATGATGACGTTGTGCTATTGAATAACGACTTGGGAAGTCGGTTCCACAGCGATACCACGACGAACGACTTCGTCCAGCCACAAAACGATGTGCTCGAAGTTGACGGGCTTTGCAGAGGCCACTGCGACTGAGCTGCCTTGGTATTTTGCCAAGCAATTAATGTAATCCAGGTAGCCATAAATGGCCGCTTTAAAGGCGCGCATCGATAACGATATCCGCTGTTGCTGTTTGTACCCGCGCGTCCCGGCGCAGCATTGGTCATGGGTTGTTCACGGGTCCCGCGGGTTCCAGCAGGGGGCTCAGCGCCGCCACCCAACCAAGGTCGGCGTGAAGATGATCTATAGTAGGTTTTTGCCGTTGAGTCGTCAGCAATGGCTTTAGACGGCATGGGTATAGATGCACCGTCGGATGGTGCGTCTGATGACAATGGTGGCAAAGCGCTCGGTCTACGGGTTGCTGAGGCGCCTCGACGCTGGCTTGACGTTGCCTCGGGCATGTCGATCATCTGTAAAATTTCTCCGTCTTCGGAGACGGTCTGTGCAATTTCTGTCGGAATGACCCCGGTCAGCGGTCCAGCTGTCTCATCAGCGGTGATAATCGCAGTGGTGACAAACCCAACGATGAGAAGACCTAAGGCGCCGCTGATCCAAATGAAAGTTTTTCTAACTAAAGTCCCACCGTCCGACTCATCATAGAACATGTCATCGTCGTAAAAATCTTCATCGTCGTCAGCGCCAAATAGATCCTTCGCCTTCTCATTGCGCTTGAGAAGGTCCTTTATTGACGAAATAGAAAAGGCCATGGTCATCTCCACCACCGTATTGGGTAGCTCGCATTCCCTCACGCAAGTACTACCGCCGTTAACAGGGCCTTAACCGAGTATAAGCGCCATTTTGGGCCTTAGTTCGTCAAAGTCTGGCGATACAAGGCCAGGCCCTGAATGAGGTCGATAGCGCGGGCGAGTTGATAATCATCTACATCTTGGGTGGTTCGCTCGTTCGTCGCCTCTTCGTCCTCGATACCGTCATCCACGGTGTCGTTCTCGAGGGATCCCCTCAAATTTGCTTCGCTGCGCTGGCCTCGTTGTGCCAGTCGCTCAATTGTTGCAGGTGCGACTAGGATATCTGGCTCAATCCCCGTGCCCTGAATAGACCGCCCAGAGGGGGTGTAGTATCGGGCTGTGGTCAAGCGCATCGCGCTGTTGTCTTGCATCGGAATAATGGTCTGCACAGACCCTTTACCGAAGGATTTGGTGCCGAGAATAATAGCCCGGCCATGATCCTGCAGAGCCCCAGCGACAATCTCTGAGGCTGAAGCCGAGCCATCATTGATCAACACCACCAGAGGCATACCATCGGCCAAGTCACCTTTCTTGGCCGTTGTGCGCTTCGTCTCTTCACTATAGCGCGTGCGGGTGGAGACAATCTCACCACGTTCTAAAAAGGAATCTGACACAGACTCCGCTTGGTCAAGTAAGCCGCCAGGGTTGTTGCGTAAATCTAGGACGTATCCTTTTAATGTTCCGCCCAGCTCTTCTTTGATGCTGGCGATGCCTTCTTCCAGGCCGCGTTGCGTTTGTTCATTGAAGGAGGTGATGCGGATATATCCGACATCGCCTTCCGCCCGATATCGCACGGACCGGATTTTGATCACCGCGCGTGTGAGAGTCACATCAAAGGGCTCAGCACCTTCCCGCCTGACACCGATTGTGATGTCCGTATCAACTAAGCCACGCATCAATTCGACAGCGTCGTTAAGGGTCAAGCCGAGAACACTATCGCCATCGATAGTGGTGATGTAGTCATTTGGTTGCATGCCAGCGCGATAAGCCGGGGTGTCATCAATGGGAGTAACCACTTTTACAAAGCCGTTCTCCATGGTGACTTCAATGCCAAGGCCCCCAAATTCACCCTTGGTTTGCTCCTGCATGTCTTCAAAGCTTTTTGCCGACAGGAAGCTCGAGTGCGGATCCAGCGATGTCAGCATACCGTTGATTGCCGCTTCGATCAGATCTTGATCCGATATGTTTTCAACGTAATCCTTGCGAACGCGCTCAAAGACGTTTCCAAACAGCTCAAGCTGTCGGTAGGTGTCATCTGAGAATTTGTCATCGGCATTTGCCGTCAATGCCATCGAGGCACCAAACACAACAGCGCAAAAGGAAGCTAAATAAATACGGGTCATCCACTCTTCTCATTGGTTCGAGTTGCCAGCCAAGGCAACGGATTAATGGGTTGGCCGTCCCGCCGCAATTCAACATAAAGTGAGGGGTCGCCGTCCGGTGACATTACACCCACCGGTTCTCCAGCCAAAACGCGCTGTCCAACGGCGCCATCCAGTCGGCTCATCCCAGCCAGAAGCGTATGGTATCCCTCGCTGTGTTCCAGGATCAAGAGTTGGCCATAGCCGCGAAATGGACCCGCGAACGCAACGACTCCGTCAAAAGGAGAGACCACGTGAGCGGCTGTTCGGGTTGTAATGACAATACCTTTAGCGAGCACTTCGCTTTCTGTGCCTTCACCATATCGCTGTGATAACCGCCCCTCTGCCGGAAACGGCAATGTTCCGCGTGCTTTTGAGAAGGACCGCGCGGGTGCGGGCGGTGTTGGTCGGCGAGCCGCCACAATGTCTGGGGTGGGTGTGGCTTCGTCTGGCTGTGTAAGAATGGGAGCTGCTCGTGCCACTCTTTTCGCTTCTTCTTCACCCCGGCGTTTGCGTTCAGCGATCACACTGTCCAGGAGCTCACGTAGGTCATTGGCCTCCCGGGCAAGGGCGGCGATTCGTTCTTCTGAATCTGTTGCCTGGCGTTCAAAGCCCTTTTGCATGGAGGCTTTCTCTGCATGGAGTTTTTCTAAACGGGCCTGATCCTCAATAAGGCTTAGGGTCTCCAACGCGAACGTTGATCGCCGGCCAACAATTTTGGTGCGGGTCGTATACAGCGCCTCAAGCTCAATCTGTAAACGGGCGGCGTTTTCGGTCAGAGCGGGAATGGCTGCCGACAAGACCAAGCCTGATCGAATGGCATCTGCGGGTCGCAACGGTTGCAGGAGTAAGGCATCCGTCGGCCGCAAGGCGAGCCGTTCAAGGGCAAGAAGCGCTTCGCGCATTTGGGCGTCTTTGTTGACCAACGCAGAGGCCATTTCAGCACGTTGGTCTTCTAGATGACTCAATTGCGCTTCTAGATCTGTTAGCGCGCGTTCCCGGTCTTGAATACGGCGGGCGGCTTCGACCATATCGTTTTGGACCTTGGCAGTGTCCGCAGCGGCCCGCTCTGCCATTCGTGTCGCGTCATCTTTTACTGTCTGTTCCCGTTGGAGATCTTGCTCTATCGCTTGAAGGTCGGCGGTTCGGGGCGCGCTCGGGTCGTCCTGAGCCGCAGCAACAATTGGTTGGACGAAGACTGAGGCCCACGCCGCCCCAGTAATAATAAGTGACGCAAGTTGGGTTGATTTACTCGGCGGCACGGCGCCGCGCATCGTTATCCTGATGGAGGAGAGAGCGTCCTGTCATAGCCGCTGGTTGGCGCAGGTTCATTAGGTCAAGAACTGTAGGCGCGAGGTCAGCCAGCCGTCCGTCATGAAGGCCAGATTGTGGTGTCGTGCTGACCAGAACCACTGGCACAGTGCCGATGGTATGTGCGGTGTGTGGCGCGTTGGTATGCGGGTCGACCATCATTTCACAGTTGCCATGGTCAGCCGTGACCAGCATGGCGCCCCTCGCGTTCTCCACGGCCTTCTCTAATCGCGCCAGGCACGCGTCGATAGTTTCTGCCGCACTAATCGCGGCAGATAGAACACCGGTGTGCCCAACCATGTCACCATTGGCGTAATTCACGACAATCAGATCGAATTCGCCGGAATCAATAGCTTCGACCAGTTTGTCCGTGACTTTCGTTGCTGACATGGCGGGTTGTAGGTCGTAGGTGGTAACTTTCGGACTTGGCACCAGTATCCGCTGCTCGCCCGGGAACTCGGTCTCGAGGCCGCCATTTAAAAAGAAGGTGACGTGCGCATACTTTTCCGTTTCCGCAATGCGGAGTTGAGTTAAACCTGCGTCAGCGACCACCTGGCCTAGACCGTTCTGCGGCGCTTTGGTTGGAAACATCACAGCCATTCGGGCTGCTAGGACCGTTGAGTACTCCGTCATGCCCAAGGCTGCGGCAAACTGTGGCACCCGGTCGCGTTCAAACCCCTCGAAATCTGGTTCGACCAATGCGAACAATATCTCGCGCGCCCGGTCCGCACGGAAATTCGCCATCATCACGCCATCACCGTCCGCCATCCCGGCATAACCAGAGATGGCTATGGGCTCGACAAATTCGTCTGTGATGTTGTTTGCGTATGAGTCTTTGATCGCGGTTAAGGCGTCGGTCGCTGACGCGTCAGATCCGTCCACCAATATGGAGTATGCCTGAGAGACTCGATCCCACCGATTATCCCGATCCATGGCGTAGTACCGGCCTGACACGGTCGCGACAGATACGTCTTTTAAATTTTCAATATCTGCTACGAACTGGGTCATGTAATCCGCAGCTGACTTTGGCGGCGTATCGCGCCCATCCAAGAACGCATGAATACGGACGGGAATGCCGCTCGCAGATGCGGCTTGGGCCAAGGCGACCATATGATCTTGGTGCGAGTGAACCCCTCCTGGAGACACCAGACCCATCAAATGGCACGTGCCGCCGCTTGATTTTAAGGCTGCTATAAAATTCGATAGTGCGGGTCGTGTTGTGAAGGTTTCGTCTGCAATGGCGGCATCAATTTGCGGAAGATCTTGGAGTGCGACTCTGCCCGCGCCGATATTCATATGACCGACTTCAGAGTTGCCCATCTGGCCATCGGGTAAACCGACATCAAGGCCGCTGGTTTCTACAAGAGCATGGGGGCGGCCAGTCTCCGCCATCCAACGATCCCACGTTGGAGTAGCCGCCAAAGCGATGGCGTTGTTCTCACGCTCCTCTCTATGGCCCCAGCCGTCGAGGATACAAAGAACCACCGGTTTCGCATTGCCGTTCTGCTTATTCTGATCGCTCATGGCCTGTGGATAACTTCTCGTAAACAGGATTAAAGCAGTTATTTGAAGTGTTAGAGCCGCTTTGGCAAGTCTCGACCCCAGAACCTCTTGCGTCGGGCTGCTGGACGTTTGATATAGTAACCTAGAGGGACTGGCGGTGGACGGGCGCCTCGCTAACCCGGTCAGGTCCGGAAGGAAGCAGCCGTAACGAGTTTCCGCCTGGGTCGCCGTCAGGACCTCACCTTTTAATCCCGCCAGGATTGATCTTACGGATGAACGCGCAATGAACGACGAGTCTGCCCCGTCACTAAAGGCGGCTTATCAGGTGCTGGCGCGGAAATACCGCCCAGCCACTTTCGATGAACTTGTTGGACAAGAAACCGTCGTTCGCACCCTGACGAATGCCATCGCCTCTGGACGCCTTGCCCAGGCGTATATGCTCACAGGGGTGCGGGGCACAGGTAAAACGACAACTGCACGGTTGATCGCACGTGCACTCAACTGTATCGGTGAAGATGGCACGGGTGGTCCCACAGCTTCACCCTGTGGTGTTTGCGAGCATTGTCGCTCGATAGCGGAAGACCGCCATGTAGATGTCTTGGAGATGGATGCGGCAAGCCGCACTGGTGTCGATGACATAAGAGAGTTACTTGATGGGGTGAGGTATCGGCCAACGTCCGCGCGCACCAAAATCTACATCATCGATGAAATACACATGCTGTCGAACCAGGCGTTTAATGCTTTGTTGAAGACGCTTGAAGAGCCCCCAGAACATGTGAAGTTTATTTTCGCTACAACGGAAATTCGAAAAGTTCCAGTGACGGTCTTGTCCCGTTGTCAGAGATTTGATTTGCGGCGGATCAGTGCGGAGCATTTGAGCGGACTATTCAAAGAGGTTGCCGACAAAGAAGGCGCAACTATCGCCGATGACGCCTTAGTCCTCATCTCACGTGCAGCAGACGGGTCAGCTCGTGACGGCTTGTCTATTCTCGACCAAGCGATTTCGCAATCATCTGCGGGCGACGACGCACCAAGTGTAGATGAAGCGCAAGTGCGCGACATGCTCGGCTTGGCCGACCGAGTACAGGTGTTTGATCTGCTCGATGCAGTCATGCGGGGTAACGTAAAGAGTGGCCTTGATCTTCTCGCCAACCAGTACGCATCGGGTGCTGACCCTCTGGTCGTGCTGCAAGATTTGCTCGAACTTGCCCATTGGCTGACGCGCCTTAAAGTTGCACCCGACGGAGCGGATGATGCGTTGGTCGCTGAAGCGGAACGCACCCGTGGCAAGGATATGGCGGCTACTCTGTCTATGCCCGTATTGACGCGGACTTGGCAGATATTGCTCAAAGGTTTGGGCGAGGCGCGCACCGCCCCAATGCCGCTGCAAGCTGTGGAAATGACCCTGGTCCGTTTAGCCTACTCTGCTGATCTCCCAACACCGGAAGAGGCTGTAAAAGCAATAGAATCGCAAGGGGGAGCCGCGACTACGTCTCCGTGCCCCGCATCGTCTTCACCGAACAAGGTGCCAGCCGTCCACGCCACCGCATCCGTCACGCCGTCCGGGTCTGCTGCAGCTGTTTCAGCGACCCTACCCGACCCCCCCCCAGAGACTCTGCCGGTTGTTACGGCGAAAGCGCCACAGACACAAACTCCTGCTCTGGAGTCCTTAACTGATGTCGTAGCGCTTTGTGAGGCGCAGCGGCAGGCGACTCTCGCGGGTCAGCTGACCCACACCGTGCACTTGGTCCGATTCGAAACCGGTCGGATTGAAATCCGCCCAAAGGAAGGCACACCTCAAGAAGTTGCGGGCAAACTTGGAGCTTTTCTTAAAGAAGAGACCGGTGAGCGCTGGGTTGTCAGTATTTCCAATGAACCCGGTGAGGCGACATTGCATGAACAAGAGATTGCGAAAGCATCAGCCGATCCTTTTGTTAAATCGATTTTGGAGTCGTTTCCCGGTTCAACCATCGAGCGGGTCCGCGCGATTAAAGACCAGGAATAATGAACCAATGCCAAGTATTAAGAATGGACCATAAGTTATGAAGAACATCGGTGCCCTGATGAAACAGGCGCAAGAGATGCAGCAAAAGATGGGCGAGATGCAAGAACGCCTTGCCGAAATTGAAGTGGACGGATCATCGGGTGCTGGGATGGTATCCGTGACGCTTTCAGGAAAATCAGACATGCGTAGCATTAAAATAGACTCCACATTACTTAAGCCCGATGAAGCGGAAGTTCTTGAAGATTTGATCGTTGCTGCAACCAATGATGCTCGCGCACGCCTGGAAACAAAGACGCAGGAAGAAATGAGCAGGGTCACCGGTGGTTTAAATATTCCACCCGGCATGAAGCTGCCGTTCTAGCGGTATTTATTTACGGTGGCTGGTCCCGACATTGAGGCACTCATCAGGCAACTCGCTAAGCTGCCGGGCTTGGGTCCGCGCTCGGCTCGCAGGGCCGTGCTCGACCTTATCAAGAAAAAAGAATCACTGATGGTGCCGCTTATTCAATCCATGGAGCGCGCGGTCGAGAGCGTAAAAATTTGCAGCACGTGTGGTAACTTTGATGGCCAGGACCCTTGCGCTTTGTGCCTTGATCCAAAACGGGATCGTTCCGTTATTTGTGTGGTTGAAGATGTCGCTGACCTTTGGGCGCTGGAGCGCAGCGTGTCCTTTCGTGGTTTGTATCATGTGACGGGTGGCTTGTTGTCTCCGCTTGATGGAGTGGGCCCTGATGACCTTAATATAAGTGGACTTGTGGCCCGTGCCGGCGCCGACGAGGTCAAAGAGATCGTTTTTGCTCTCAGTGCAACGGTAGATGGACAAAGCACGGTGCACTATTTGGCGGACCGGCTCGATGGTACGCACGTAGCTTTGTCTGGTCTCGCGCATGGGGTGCCGGTCGGCGGTGAACTCGACTACCTGGACGATGGCACTTTATCTGCGGCCATGAAAGCCAGGCGCCCTGTTTAAACATCAGCCGCCGCCATGGCCCCGCCATATTTTTACCTTAGCAAAAGCTCATTGAAAAATTGACGTGACTGTGAGTTGGAAATTTAGTCCTACTGTGTACACTGTTCGCCAAACATAGCCGTAGCGCGAAACTAAACTGGAGCATTGACGCCATGGGAACCACGATAGCCACACGCATCTTCGCGCTCATTATTTTAATATTTGGTTTATCAGCATGCGTGAGCCCAAAATATGTCGTCTCGGATATCACGCGCCATCACAGCTTGCCGCTCACGCCATCCGGAGAATCGTTTATTGTTGTATCATCGGATGAAGAGCAGGAAGAAAGTCTTGCATTTGAGGTCTACGCAGCTCTCGTCAGCCAACGTTTGTCAGCGCTTGGACTAACGCCATTCAATGGGGAAAGCGTTACCCCTGACCTAATGGTTACGCTGAAGTGGTCTGTCGAGGGCCCTAGCCCTGACGTTAAATCTCGCAGTACGGGTGTCGGTGCCGGATTTGGCTATGGCTTTGGGTATCGCGATGGCCCCCTTGGCTATGGCTTTGGCAGTCCGTATGAAAACCGCACATCAACAAAACAGATATATGTGCGTCATGTGGATCTCGTTATTTACGATGGCACGACCTACAACACGGAAAATCCAACCCGGGTATTCGAAGGGTCTGCCGTGAGCACTGGGACCAATGGCCAGATTGATCCGGTGATGCCGTATATCGTTCAGGCAATCTTTGATCACTTTCCAGGTGCGTCGGGTGAAACGCGTACCGTTCGGGTAGAGGTGCCCCCTGATTCTGAAGCGGTAAACACCGGTCACTTCAATTCGAGATCGGCGAAGTAGCTACGCCTGCTCAACTTGTAAGATTGAGCCATCAGCGCCGCTTACTTTAACCTTTGTACCGGCCGGTAAGTCTGGGCCTGAGGCCAGCCACGAACTGTCACCGACATTCAAGCGTCCACGCCCATTCTCTATAGCCGTGTCCAGGGTAAACACCTGCCCTACATATTGTTCAGCGCGGAGGTTGAGTGTGGGGTCTTCCGATTCAACGTGACCGGGGCGCCAAACCTTACGGCCGACAACGATAGAGATGACGCTTAAGACGGCAAAAATAACGAAGCTCACCGGCCATCCAAGTTCCGGCATGATCCATACCAGCGCGCCGGTCAATGTTGCTGAGATAGCTAGCCACAAGAATATGACACCGGGCATTATCAATTCGATCACAAACATCAGCAACGCCAGTATCCACCAGTTCCAATGGTCGAAATTTACTAGAAAACCCTCCATCGCTTTTAGGCTCCGCTGTCAGGAATACGGTTGGAGCGAGCGTCCACCGTTTCGGCCTTAGACTCTTCCAAGGCAGATTTAGCAAGTTCAGCGATGCCGCCGATGGCACCAATGACTCCTGAGGCCTCCAGTGGCATCAGCACCAGTTTCTCATTTGACGAAGAGGCAAACCCACTGATCGCTTCTATGTATTTTTGTGCAACAAAGTAGTTGATGGCTTGCACGTCGCCTTTGGCGATTGCTTCAGACACCATGCTTGTTGCCTTTGCTTCAGCCTCGGCAAGGCGTTCTCGTGCTTCTGCCTCCCGGAAGGCAGCCTCTTTCTCACCTTCAGCTTGAAGAATTTGAGATTGCTTGTCGCCTTCTGAGCGCAGGATCGCGGACTGGCGATCCCCTTCTGCTTCTAAAATCTCAGCTCGCTTAAGGCGTTCCGCTTTCATCTGCCGTGCCATTGCCTCAACCAGGTCGCGCGGCGGCGAGATATCTTTAATCTCAATACGAGTGACCTTAATGCCCCAGGGGTTAGTTGCCTCGTCAACGACAGTCAATAAACGGGCGTTGATGGCGTCCCGTTGTGACAGGAGTTCATCCAAATCCATTCCACCCATCACTGTGCGTATATTGGTCATAGTGAGGTTGAGTATTGCGACCTGCAGACCACGCACTTCGTAGGCCGCTTTGCCCGCATTAAGAACCTGAAAAAATACAACGCCATCGACGGTAACCATGGCGTTGTCTTTGGTGATAATTTCTTGAGATGGAACGTCTAAGACTTGTTCCATCATATTCATCTTGCTGCCGACAGTTTCGATGAACGGCGTGATTAACTGTAGCCCTGGAGAAAACGTTCGGGTGAATTTGCCAAACCGTTCAATCGTGTAGTTCCAGCCCTGAGGCACAACAACCACTGCTTTGAAAACGATGGCGATGCCCAGCAATACGAAGATAATTGAAAAGGCCTCAGACATATAAATCCTCCTATAACTACTAACGCGTGCGCCCCTAAGTAATTGGGCGTGTTTACTTTTTCCAGATTGCACCCGCTACGGGGTTTGCAATAGGTATGTCAAGTTAAACAGACAACAGTCAATATTGTATCACAAAAGGGTTCGGGGACTCTCCAGGCTGGTAACCGATGCACCGCTCTCATCTGCTAAATTAGCGGGACCATCATCAGCATGGCCTTCGAGATCAACTTGCTTGATTCTCAACCCGTGACGCATAATTCCGGTTGTTGATTTTTGTATTAGATCAATGTCCTTGCTGGTCTGCTCGAAATGTTTGGAGAGGGACCCAACACGCTTGTCAAGGCGAGTGACGTCTTCCATCAGGAGTCCGACTTCTTTCTGAATGATGCCGGCATGTTCACGCATTTTGGTATCGCGAATAAGAGCCCGTACGGAATGAAGAATCGCCCAGAAAGAAGATGGTGAAGCGATAATAATTTTGCGGCGATACCCTTCTTGAATGACATTCTGGAAATTAGTGTGCAGTTCCATATAAATTGATTCGGCGGGCACAAACATCAGCGCCCAATCGGATGTTTCCCCCGGAATGATGTACTTATCTCCTATGGCCTGAACGTGCCTAATCACATCTCGCGTGAAAGCCTGACCTGCTGCTTTCCGTTCATTCTCATTTTGCGCTTCCATCAAGCGCACAAACCCTTCATGAGGATATTTAGAGTCTACCCCGATGTCACCCTGCTCTCCCGGCAAGGTGATGAGACAGTCAACACGGTTTCTGTTTGAAAGCGTGGCTTCAAACCGAAAATACTCCGCTGGTAACATGTCGCGGACAATGTCTTCCATCTGTGCTTGACCGAAGGCGCCTCGCGCTTGTTTGTTCGAGAGTATGTCCTGCAGACCCACAATATCCGTCGACAGGTCTGTAATGTTTTTTTGCGCTGAATCGATAACCGCCAGGCGTTTTTGTAATTCAGACAATGACTCAGACGTTTTGTCTGTCGTTTTTTGTATGGTCTCACCGACCCGTTGCGTCACGTTCTCGAGCCGCTCATTCAGTGTTTTGCCGATCTCTCGTTCTTGTGCTTGAAGCTGTTCCGCGACCAGTTTGCGGCCGGTCTCTTGGCTGGCTGCAATCTGAGATATTTGTCCTCGTAATTCCGCCTGGTCTGAGGACAGCTTGGTCAAAGACTCGATTAAGGTGGTCATGTTCTCCGCTGCTGCCCCATCGGGCTTACCGCTTCGCACGGCGATGATGACACCGAGTGCGATGCCACCAATCAACATGATGCCTAGGGCGAACTGCCCTGTTGTGACCCCAAAATCAGTTAAAAAATTCATAGGCTTGCGCCCTGCCATACCCGTGCCATGATCCCCAGACTAGCTTACGCGGCATCCTGAAACCACGACCGAGAGACCGTTGACCATGCTGACGCATAAAAAAATCGCTCTAGGCTTCCTTTTAACCACATTTGTCGCCGTTCCCGCCCTAGCTGAAGAGCTGAATGTTCTGCCAGCGGCTCGCACTGGATTGGCGGTGACTGTCTATAACGGCGACTTGGCCTTGGTGAGGGATAGCCGCCAGGTCGATTTGCCTGCGGGGGATACAGACCTCGCCTTTGCGGACGTCAGCACGCGGCTGCAACCCAACACCGTACTGCTGCAATCATCGCGGGGGGCGTTTGAGGTGAGGGAGCAAGTCTTTGACTTTGATGTGGTCAGCCAATCTTCTCTCTTGCAAGCCTCAGTCGGGAAGGAGGTCAGCGTCGTCCGGTTTAACCCTGAGTCCGGGAAAGATGTTGAGACACGGGCGACTGTGCTGTCCGTAGCCAATGGCGTGGTACTCGAAATTGACGGGCGAATTACCACGGAAATCCCTGGTCGCGTAGTTTTTGATTCTTTGCCCCCCGGTGTCCGGACTCAACCCACCTTGGCTGCATCTATTACCATTGAGACGTCCGGTGAGGTCGATGCCGATTTGAGCTACCTAACTAATGGCTTGACCTGGCGCGCCGATTACGTCGCTGAGTTAAGTGATGATGGGATATCAATAGACCTATCTGCTTGGGCGACCATTTCAAACACGACGGGTACAGATTTTCCCAATGCAACGTTAAAGCTTGTCGCAGGTGATATTAATCGTGCCGTACCGCAGCCGCAGATGATGAGGGCGCTGGAAACGGCATCGCGCGGACCAAAGATGGCCGCTGACGTCATGCAGCAAAGTCTCGCCGCCTTTCATCTTTACGTTATCGATAAACCAGTCACTTTAAGGGACCATCAAACCAAGCAACTGGCCCTGTTGTCCGCCAATAATGTCATCGTTCAAACAGATCTGGTGAGCCGTGGCGACTCGTTTGCCTCCCGTGGGCCGATGATGGGTCAACAACGCAAAGCACAAGCGACACGGTCGTTGGTTTTCGAAAATACCGAAGACGAAGGCTTAGGTACGCCGTTACCTGCGGGTACGGTTCGTGTGTACGGCCAGGATTCTTCAGGAGCCCTCCAATTACTTGGTGAAGACGGTGTGGCGCATACACCAAAAGGGCAAGATGTGAGGCTTACCCTCGGTCGTGATTTCGATGTTACGGTGGTTCGAGAACAGCTGGAATTCCTGCGCGCTTCTAATCGCATCACCATTTCTTCGAACAGAATAACAGTTAGTAATGCGAAAGACTCTGCCGTGACGGTACGTCTTGCGGAGCGTATGCAAGGGGATTGGGAAATTGTTGAGGAAAGTGCTGCCCATACCAAAGTGCTTGGCGAAGCTGAATGGGTGGTTGATGTGCCTGCCGGTGAAGACGTTCAAGTTGAGTATCGAGTCCGGGTTCGTTTTTAAACGGCATTGCGTACAGGGGGTGGGTGCGTGATGGCGAACACGATGGTTTTGATAGCGGCGCCTATTCTTGTCGGCCTCGGTGTGAGCCAGATGTACGTCACCCACAAATGGCAGTCCTACTACCGCATGCTCGGATCCCTAGGTCAGACTGGTGTGCGACTGAACGGGTTGGTGAGCCTGGTGATCGGTGGGCCGATCGTGATTTTGCACAACATCTGGTCCGGCCCGCCTTTGCTTCTCACTCTGTTGGGCTGGCTTCTTTTGCTGGAGAGCGCTTTGTGCCTAGTTCTACCACGCGCTGGCTTGGCGGGTCTGTCAGAGGTGGATGATGACACCAGAGGGGGTGTCATTCGGGGCATGGGGGTTGCTTTGGTTGTCATCGGGGGTGTGCTCTGTGTTCATGTGTTGAGGTCCGTAGGTTGACCACTGCTGCCCTGGGGACTATGTCACGAGGACATGCGCTGCATTGAGACCGCACTCTATGGCTAAACGAGACATCATCATCGCGCCTGATCCAAGGCTAAAAAAGGTTTGCACCCCGGTCGATAAGATCGATTCAGAAACCGCAACCTTAATGACAGATATGTTGGAAACCATGTATGCCGCTCCCGGCGTCGGTCTTGCAGCGCCTCAGGTTGGTGTGTCGAAGCGAATCATTGTGGTTGACCCAGCCCGTGGCAAAGAGTCCCCGAACCCTCACATGATTGCGAACCCTGAGATTGTATGGTCGTCAGAGGATACAAAAGTCCACGAAGAAGGCTGTCTTTCTTTGCCGCAATATTATGAAGAAGTCGTGCGACCAGATCGCATTCGTCTTCAGTATCTGAATGAAAACAATGAAAAGTGCGAACTAGAGGCTGACGGATTTTTCTCGGTTGTGATTCAGCATGAGATGGATCACCTCGATGGTGTTCTCTTTGTTGATCATATTTCGAGCCTTAAGCGCGGTATGATCTTACGCAAACTAAAAAAGACCAAAAAACAGATGGCCCAGGAGTCAAATTAGATCATGCGTCTGGTCTTTATGGGTACGCCCGATTTCTCGGTTCCTATTCTTAATGCCCTTTGTGCCAATCATGATGTTGTTGCTGTATACGCTCAGCCGCCACGTGCTGCGGGTCGGGGACAAAAAGAACGTGTTAGTCCTGTGCATGCCCGTGCGAATGACCTGGGGCTTCCGGTTTCGACGCCGAAGAGCCTTAAGAAACCTGCTGCTCAAAAAGAGTTCAGTGCCCACAACGCAGATATCGTGGTGGTTGCGGCGTACGGTTTAATCCTTCCCCAGGCTGTTCTCGATGCGCCGCGTTTCGGCTGTATCAATGTTCATGCATCCTTGTTGCCACGGTGGCGCGGTGCTGCACCTATCCAACGGGCTATTATGGCTGGCGACACTGAAACCGGTGTGACTATCATGCAGATGGATGCCGGGCTCGATACAGGCTCCATGTTGATGATGGAGAAGCTGCCGATAGACGAGTCGGCCACGGCCGGTGACCTGCACGACGGCTTGTCAGCAATGGGCGCCCAACTGATTTGTCGGGCGTTGATCGATATCGGTGCGGGCTCTACTAAACCGCGACCACAGCCAGAAGACGGCGTGACTTATGCCGACAAAATTGACAAGGCCGAGGCCGCTGTGACCTTTGATGCAACGGCGCCGGCCGTCGTTCGCCACATTCATGGGCTATCCCCTTTCCCCGGTGCGTTTGTAGATGTGGATGGCCAACGCATTAAAATTTTGCGGGCGGAGGCCATTAACGGCCCAAGCTCTTCCGGAGAAGAAGCAGGGACGGTGCTGGATGATCATTTCACAGTCGCCTGTGAAACAGGCGCGGTGCGGCCTCTCAGAGTCCAGCGCGCCGGCAAGGGCCCTGTTGATGTGGCCAGCTTCTTGAGGGGCTTTGAGTTGCGTCCAGGGACCCGTCTCGGGTAGACAACCCTTCTTAGAGTTCTCCCACCCGTGTATCGGAACCATCGTCATGTTCGGACGTCGCCGCAAAGATATCGCTCGGGGAGACCGCGTTCATCTTTTCGCTCCTAATCGAGACTCCGCCGTAGAATTTATCGCCATGACACAAACGAGCAAGGACTACCATCGTCCTTGGGTCTATCCAGCAACGGATATGAGGCGATATCGGCTTTACCTCGACCGGGTAAACAACGGCCGGACCTTTGGATTTTTCGTCGGGAGAAATGAAGACGACCGGCTTGTCGGCGTCGTGAATATAAATGACGTTGTTATGGGCGGGTTTCGATCCGGTTCTCTCGGATACTATGCCGATATTGAGTTGGCTGGTTCCGGGTACATGACGGAAGGTCTTGCCCTCGTACTCGACCATGCTTTTGCCGTGCTCAATCTCAATCGGCTTGAGTCAAATATTCAGCCAGCAAACGCGGCATCGATAGCGCTAGTGCGCAAACTCGGCTTTCGTAAGGAAGGGTTTTCACCGAAATTTATTCAGATCGACAACATATGGCGTGACCATGAGCGGTGGGCCATTCTTGCCGAAGAATGGCTTGTAGCGTCGGGACAATACTGATCCATGCCTCGGTTTAAGCTTACAATTGAGTACGATGGTACGGACTTTGTCGGGTGGCAGCGCCAAATCAACGGGCTATCGGTGCAGCAGGTCATGGAAGAGGCAGCTCTTGCCTATTGTCAGACCAAAATCATCGTTCATGGCGCCGGACGAACAGATGCGGGTGTGCACGCTCTATCTCAAGTTGCCCATGTTGATCTGCCTCGCCATGACGATGGCCGAAAAGTTCGGGATGCGTTTAACGCCCATCTCCGCCCTCATCCAGTGGCTGTTATTGAAGCAGAAGAAGTATCCGAGGATTTTCATTCCCGTTTCCAGGCTATTGAACGTTCTTATGTCTATCGAATCGTCACGCGCCGTGCGCCGGTGGCGTTGGAGAAAAACCGTGCTTGGTGGTTGCCCAGAGATTTAAATGCGGTGGCGATGCATGAGGCTGCCCAAAGACTTGTCGGCCAGAACGATTTTACCAGTTTCCGCGCCACAGAATGTCAGGCCAAGACACCTGTTAAGACTCTCTACAGTCTAGATGTGGAGCGGACTGGAGACACCGTCGAGATTCGAGCGCAAGCCAGGTCATTCCTACATCATCAGGTGCGCAACATGGTTGGAACCTTGTCGCTGGTCGGCGAGGGCAAGTGGACGGCCGATGATGTGACTGATGCGCTCAATGCCAAAAGCAGGCCTGCCGGTGGACCGACGGCACCGCCCGAAGGCTTGTATCTCGCTGCTGTCCGATATCCGGATTAGTCTGCTAAGACAGCATCCGGAGTGTCACCTGGCCGACCATCAAGGTCAGAAGAATATCGATTACAACGATACCAATCCCAGTGCCGATCGAAACTTTGAGTCCGGCCCTGGCGATAAAAGCAGCGTAGGTCAAATATGCCACGAAGATCATGCTGTCGAAGAAGCCAGCGATAGCGAGTGGTAAGACTTGCAATTGAGACAATATGACGACCGGCATGGCTACAAAACCAACGCCTAGCTGAAACCAGTTGTAGGCTACGGCGTAGCCAAAGAATTCTGTTTCACGGTCCAGTAGCTTGACGACGTAAAACATGAACAGCGGATAAAGCGTCCATAGAATAACGTACTCAATGCTCTCAATGGCCACCATGCGCCAGGCCGAAGGTGGTTCATCCATGGTCAGATAAACGCTTACTTGATAGGTGGTCTGAAGCGGCGCAACAAAAACAGCTGCCATAAACGAGCGCCAGAACCCGTCTTCCGTTGCGTTAAAAAAGCCAAGGGCTTTCTCGTCCCATCGCACCAAACGCCACAATCCATAAAGAGCGCCCGCGACCTCTTTGGCGTCGATCATGCGGTGAAGAAACGAGTCAGAATAAGGTGATAGATTTTTGCCAGATTGTTGAGGTCAGCAATTGCGACGCGCTCATCTGTTTTGTGCATTGTTAGGCCGACCATGCCGAATTCACACACGGGACAAACGGACCGAATAAACCGGGCGTCTGATGTCCCGCCGCTGGTTGATAGCTCTGGCGTTTCGCCGGTCACTTCTGTCACTGCTTGGGATACCAGATCGCTCAAAGGGCCAGGGGGAGTCACAAATGATTCGCCACTAATTGTGACGTCTAGCTCAAAGTCAGCCCCCTTAGCCGCGTCTCTCAATTTTTCATTCAGCCAAGCCGTTAAGCTCTCGCCGCTGTGGTTATCGTTAAATCGAATATTGAAAGCCGCCCGCGCCTGAGCAGGGATTACATTGGTGGCTTCATTGCCTACATCCACAGATGTCAGTGTAAGGGTTGAAGGTTGAAACGTATCCGTGCCTTTGTCGAGCGGCGCAGCCGTCAACGCTGAGAGAAGGCGTAGCAATGAGTTGATAGGATTATCTGAAAGGTGCGGGTAGGCAGCATGGCCTTGTGTGCCATGAACTGTGATCTGTCCATTAAGGCTGCCGCGGCGCCCAATTTTGATCATCTCGCCGAGCCGCTTAGGGTTTGTGGGCTCGCCGACTATGCAGGCATCTATTTTCTCGCCACGTTCTGCGACCCAGTCCAGGACCTTTTTCGTCCCATTGATGGCAGGTCCTTCTTCGTCGCCTGTGATAAGCAAGCTGATGGACCCGTTGGGTTGGCCTGAGTCTTGGAGGGTGCGGGCTACGGCGGCCGTAAAGCATGAAATCGCCCCCTTCATATCAGCGGCGCCACGACCATAGAGGTGATCATCGATCACATCCGCAGAGAAGGGATCAACTGTCCATCCATTTCCAGCCGGGACCACATCCGTGTGTCCGGCGAAACAAAGATTGGGCTCGCTTTTGCCTAGGCGGGCGTAAAGATTTTCCACAGATGTGGTGCCTGGTTCGTCAAACTTTAATCTGTGACACTCAAACCCGAGATCTGTGAGTGCTGACTCAAGTACATCAAGAGCCCCTGCGTCTTCTGGTGTTACGCTTGGGCAGCGGATCAGGTCCCGCGCTAAGGGCAGCGGGTCTAAAAAGGCCGCGGTGTTGGAGGGGGTGGCCGATTTCGTCATTCGCGCAGCAGTTCGTTTATAGAGACCTTTGACCGGGTCTTGGCGTCAACGCGTTTCACAATGACCGCGCAGTACAAACTTGGTCCTTGAGATCCATCGGGTAAGGGTTTGCCGGGTAACGTCCCCGGAACAACTACGGAATATGCAGGGATGCGACCGAAGAACACTTCGCCCGTGGCGCGATCAATGATCTTTGTAGATGATCCAATGAACACTCCCATGGAGAGTACAGCGCCCTCCTCAACAACGACGCCTTCCACCACTTCTGATCGCGCACCGATAAAACAATTGTCTTCAATAATAACCGGGCCTGCTTGAAGGGGCTCAAGCACACCGCCAATACCTGCGCCACCGGAGAGGTGAACGTTCTTACCAATCTGGGCGCAGCTCCCTACAGTGGCCCAGGTGTCGACCATGACACCTTCATCGATATAAGCGCCAAGGTTGACGAAGCTAGGCATGATCACAACGCCAGGTGCAACGTAGGCAGAATGTCTCACCACACTTGTAGGCACAGCGCGGAATCCGGCTTTTTTAAATTCGGATTCAGTCCACCCTTTAAACTTGGATGGTACCTTGTCCCACCAAACACCGTCGTCGGGCCCGCCGTTCTGGATCGCCATATCATTAAGTCGGAATGACAAAAGAACCGCTTTTTTGCACCATTCGTTTACATGCCATGCGCCATTACTCTTTTCCGCAACCCTGATCGTGCCACTATCCAGTAAGGCTAAGGTCTCTATTACCGATTCGCGCTGATCACCCACAGTGGCCGGTGAGATATCGTCACGTGCATCCCAGGCCGCTTCGACTCGGTCCTGCAAGGCTTTGATGTTCATTCTGATATAGCTCCTCTGGGCCAGCCAAAATCCTTGGCGGCATTTCATTCTAAAGGTGGCAGACCATAGTCACAGGCAGTTTCAAGTCAACGTCATCTGATCGGCCAGGGTCGTTTCCGATACAAACCTGTTATTCGCTTTGATGTACACGAAAACCATTTCACGATACTGCCCACCGTGAGTATAAAAAAAGCATATTTCTCAGGCTTCTGCATAAAAAAATAAGAATGCAGTTGGGGTTTGGCTGGGTTCCGCCTGACGATATTATCCCTCCTGCGCCGGACGGAAAAGTTTCGGCATCGACATTATAGACGATCTGGCAAATCGAATTATTTATGGAAGAAGCGAACAAGACTAACTAACTGTTCGAGGGTAGACGGCTTGCTTAAGCCAGTCGGTCAGATCTTCAATAACGTGATGGCAGTGGATGTCGGGATTGGAAGAGGCTGCATCGCTATCATGTTTTACAAGAACCGTCACCATTCCGAGCTCCGCAGCTGGTTTTAGGTTTTTCACTAAGTCTTCAAACATGATGGCAGATTCAGGAGTAAGGGCATGGCTTCTCAGCAACCGTTCGTATGAGTTGGGGTCTGGCTTGGGGATGTAGGCGCCGGCCCTGATATCAAAAATGGCCTCAAAGCAGCCTTCCAGGCTGAGTGCGTCGAGAACACCTTCTGCATGACTCTCGGACCCATTGGTGTGGATCAATTTGCGGCCCGGAAGCTCTTTGATCACGCGTCGTAATTCCGGGTTTGGCTCGAGGATGGTGTAGTCGATATCGTGAACGTAGTCGAGAAAGGCGTCCGGTTCGACCGTGTGATTGATCATCAACCCACGTAACGTCGTGCCGTGCTCATGGTAGTACAACTTTTGTATTTTGAAGGCTTCGTCCAAGCTGACGCCAAGCAAATCGGCGATGAAGGTCTTCATGCGCACATCAATCTGCGGAAACAAATTGGTAGATACCGGGTATAGCGTATTGTCCAGATCGAATACCCAGGTATCGATGTGAGATAAATCGGGGCCGCTCGGCATTACTTCACTATCGGATCAGCGTTCCCGCGCCATGCGGAGTGAAGAGCTCCAGGAGAACGGCATGGGGGACGCGGCCATCCAATATAACCGCTGCATTCACGCCGCGCTCAACAGCGCGCAGACAGGTCTCAACTTTTGGAATCATGCCGCCAGAAATCGTTCCGGCTTGGATCAACGTCCGGGCCCGCTCGACGGTAATTTCAGGCATTAACTGCTTGGTATCGCTAAGTACGCCAGGGACATCTGTTAGCATCAGCAGCCTCGCCGCTCCTAAGGCGGACGCTATAGCGCCTGCCGAAGTGTCAGCGTTGATGTTGTAGGTCTCTCCATTGCTGCCAACACCGATGGGCGCAATTACAGGAATGATGTCTGATTCTTCAAAAGTCTGGAGGATATGGGGGTCAACATGCTCAGGCTCACCGACAAACCCAAGATCGAGAATCTTCTCAATATTTGAGTCCGGATCTTTTTTTGAACGCCGCAACTTCCTGGCCGTGACAAGATTGCCGTCCTTGCCAGATAGACCGACGGCAAAGCCACCGGCTCCATTGATGGCGGTCACGATCTGTTTGTTGATGGACCCACACAGCACCATTTCCACGATATCCACCGTTGCGGCATCGGTTACCCGTAGGCCGTCGACAAAGGTGCTTTGTATTTTAAGCCGGTCAAGCATCTCCCCAATCTGAGGCCCACCCCCATGGACGATGACCGGGTTCATACCCACCTGCTTCAGTAAAACGATGTCTCTTGCAAAGTCAGCCGCCAACGCCGCGTCGCCCATCGCGTGACCGCCGTATTTTACGACAACGGTTTCCCCGGCAAACTCGCGCATATAGGGCAGGGCATCTGAAAGAATGCCCGCTTTCTCTAGCCATTCGGCATGATCATCAATCTTTGACATGAACCCTCAGGGCCCCTTCGCAGTAAACACTAAGTTCTGTCTAGTTGGCCAATTGTGACAGGGCAGCCCGAAGCTCGGCAAGCCCCGTTCCCTCATGTGAACTTGTAACAGAAATTTCGGGAAATGCTGCAGCATGTGTTGCGGCTTCTACAGAGACCGCCCCCACTGTCTTTGCTAACTCGGCGGGTTTAACCTTGTCCGCCTTGGTCATCACGATCTGATAACTGACGGCTGCTTCATCTAGGTCTTTCATAACTTCTCGGTCGTTGGTTTTAAGGCCATGTCGGCTATCAACCAACATACACACCCGCCTTAATTGCGGTCGTCCCATCAAGTAGGATTTGACTAATTTGGTCCACGCATCCACCTCGCTCTTTGGTGCCCGGGCATATCCGTAGCCGGGAAGATCAGCCAATAACAACCGGTCACCAATGTTAAAGAAGTTCAGCTGCTGGGTACGACCCGGTGTCACTGAGGTGCGCGCCAAGGTTTTGCGACCGGTTAAACTGTTTACCAAGCTGGATTTACCAACATTCGAACGCCCCGCAAAGGCGATTTCAGGCAAATCGCTATCGGGTACCTGGGTCAGAGCGGCGGCTCCCAAGATAAAGGTGCATTCGCCCGCGAAAAATTTTCGCCCCTGCTCGAGCATGCGCGCGTCGTTGTTAGCCTCTGGCATGGATAGCTGTCATCGGATCAGGCTTTAACTCCGGCCTTACGCATAATGACCCACTGTTGCAGGATACCCAGCGCGTTGCTCCAGGCCCAATAAATCACCAGCCCAGCTGGGAAAGTCGCCAGCAGGAAGGTGAATATTAAAGGCAGGAAGCTCATGATCTTGGCTTGCATCGGATCTGTCGGTGCTGGGTTCAGCTTTTGCTGAAGATACATGGTGACGCCCATGATGATCGGCCAGGCCCCGATGACCAGAAACGACGGCAGGTCGATGGGAATTAAGCCAAACAGATTGAATATGCTGGTTGGGTCTGGTGCCGACAAATCTTTGATCCAGCCATAAAAAGGTTCATGACGCATTTCGATGGTGACGAACAAAACTTTGTAAAGCGCAAAAAAGATTGGAATTTGAATAAGGATCGGAAGGCACCCAGCGGCTGGGTTAGCCTTCTCTCGCTTGTAAAGCTCCATCAACTCTTGATTCATTCGTGTGCGGTCGTCGGAATATTTTTCCTGCAGCTTCTTCATTTCCGGCTGTAATTTTTTCAGCTTGGTCATCGCGCGGAATTGTTTATCGGCGAGCGGGTAGAGCAGGAGGCGTAAGCCGACTGTTAAGCCAAGAATCGCTAACCCGAAATTCCCTAGAATCCCCTGCAGCCAAATAAGGCAATAAAAGAAGGGTTTGGTCAGGAAGTAGAACCAGCCAAAATCGATAGCCAGATCGAATCTCTTTATGCCAAGTGATTCTGTGTAGCCGTCTAACAGTTCAACTTCTTTAGCGCCGGCGAACAGATAGGTCTTGGCGCCCGCGGTCATTCCAGGCTGCACCACAACCGCATTCATTGTTCGAAAATCTGTTTGATAACGATCCCTAGCATTGGGTTTGCTATACCGGAATGCGGCTTCAATTTGTTGATCTTGCTCATGGGCCACTGCGGCGAGCCAGTACTTGTCTGTGAAGCCAACCCACCCACCTGTAGAACTTATAGTCTCCAGTGGTGTGTCTTGGAGTTCGTCATAATCGACTTCTTTTAATGTTTCGTCAAAAACGCCCAGCGGGCCTTCATGTAGGATAAAAAATCCAAGTATCTCGGGTGTGTCGGTTCTGGCGACTAGGCCATACGGAAAGAGCGAGACTGCTGTGTCGGTTGTGTTCTCTACTTCGTCATAGATTGTAAAGAGATAATCCTCATCGAGTGTCACAGTCCGCCGGAACGTAAGTCCGGCGCTATTGTCCCAAGTCATCACCAGCGGGGAATCAGTCGAGAGCCGCGGCACCTCCATTTCCGTTGACCAGGTCGTGTCAGAGGAAGGCAGCGCAAGGGACGAGTCAGCACTAAGCCAACCGATCTCTGCGTAATAGGGCTTGGGTGCGCTGGCTGGCGAGAACAGCGTTATCTCTGGGCTCTCCGGGTCATTCCTTTCCTGATACTTCGCCAGCGTCAGATCGTCGAACCGCAAACCTGTCAATGCTAAGGAGCCATGCAAGCTTTCTGTATTGATAAGGGCTCGCTTCGAAGCGTTGATCGTTCTAGCGCGATCAGCAATCGGGTCTGCAACAGCGGCTACTAGACCTTGAGCCATAGGCAATGCTGCGTCAGGAGCGGGTGCAGGCAAGTCTTGGCCGACCATTATGTCTTTTTGTTGCGGTGGTACTGGATCAATGGCGAAGAAGTAGTCCCATCCAAAAAGGATGGCCATGGACAGCACAATTGCCAGAAACATATTACGTTGATCGGTCATTGCTCGGCCTTCGTGCTCAAGGGTGGAGGGTGTGTGTGCGATGAGACGCAGGGTACGGGGTCATGTCCGCCATCGGCACATGGGTGGCAGCGGAGAATTCTTTTCATTCCCAGGAAGAGGCCATACATCGTTCCATGTGTTGTAACGGCGTCAGTCATATAAGCGGAGCAAGTGGGGTGGTATCGGCAACGCGCACCAAGTAGAGGTGATAGCAAAACTTGATATCCCCTTACCACTACTCTTATCAAACGCTGTGCAATCGTCATTTCTGAATGGGCCTTGCTTCAGAGATTTTTGCTACGGCCTGCCGTAGGTCATTCTCTAGTGTTGCGAACGGCATGGTCGCTGTATCCCGTCGGCCAATGAGGACGTAATCTGTGCCGGGTTTACCTAGTTCGGGCAAGACACGGGCGGCGGCAACGCGGAGCCGACGCTTTGTTCTGTTGCGGTCAACGGCACCTCCGACCTTACGGCTGGCGGTAAAGCCGACCCGAAGGTCGTCAGAATTATCTGGGCTGGCACAGGCTTGAAGCACGAATCCATTGGTTACGCACTTTTTACGGGCTGCTGCGACTCGAAGAAAATCTTCCCGGCGCTTAAGGCGTCCCAAGGGGTGTCCCATGGTCCGAGGCCTCGCCAGATCAGGGGTTATGCAGAAAGGCGCTTACGGCCCTTGGCACGACGGCTGGCCAGGACCTTGCGGCCGCCCTTTGTTGCCATGCGGGCGCGGAAGCCGTGGCGACGCTTTCGTACCAATCTGCTCGGTTGAAACGTCTGTTTCACGAGATCTCTCCGCTGTCGGTCTCAAAAAAGGGTTCCGCCACCGGAAAGTGGCGGGTTTCGGCCAAAGCCGGAGGGGTGTATAGCGGTGGGGTGCCAGACTGTCAATGTATCCTGACGGTGGGCTGGGCTCCATGAGATCAACAGATAGGTCTCTGATTTCAATCGTTTCTGTTGATCTACTCACGTAAACCTGAGTAGTCAGCGCGGCCGACCGGTGATATCCCCTTGGATATACTTAAAAACTGGCAAGATTCAGCTGATATCTTAATAAAAAACGTGTTGTTTTCTTATGATTGATACCCCTCCATCTGACGTTGCCGCACCGGACGCTGGCACCCAAGCCAAATCTTTGGGGAAACGTGCCGCGGTGCTTACCCTTTTTGTGGCTTTGATCGGCATTACACTATCCACAGGAGTGCAGGATTTTCTCACACTCGACTCTTTGAGGGACAATCGGCAGGAGCTTCTCGGTTTTGTGGCCAGCAACTATGTGGGCGCTGTTCTCACGTTCATACTCGTATATGTGCTTGCGGTAACGTTCTCTATTCCTGGAGCGGTTTGGCTCTCTATCTCTGGTGGATTTGTTTTTTCGGCTGGGTTGGGCACAGTCTACATTGTTGTCGCAGCGACGATTGGCGCGACCTTTGTTTTCCTTCTAGCCAGATATGTTCTTGGAGACCTGTTGAGAAGCAAAGCAGGCGGCGCGATAGAGCGTATGCGGTTTGGGTTTCAACAAGATGCTTTTAGTTACATGCTGGTTTTACGCCTCGTTCCGTTGTTTCCATTTTTCATTGTTAATCTAGTACCGGCTTTCTTGAGTGTGCCCCTTCGTATCTACGTCGCTGGAACAGCACTCGGCATTATTCCAGGGGCATTTGTTTTTGCTTTGGTTGGAAGCGGCCTTGGCACTGTGTTTGATGCTGGCGGAAATGTGGACCCGGGGGCAGTCTTGTTCCGTCCTGAAGTCATAGGGTCTCTCGTCGGGCTGGCTGTTCTTGCGCTTATTCCTGTTGCCTATAAACGTCTGCGGACATCCGGCCGTGACTGAAGTTCTAAAGCCAGATCTCTGCGTTATAGGAGCTGGTTCTGGTGGCCTGTCGGTCGCCGCTGGAGCGGTGCAGATGGGCTCGTCTGTGGTTCTGATCGAGAAGGGACCAATGGGTGGTGATTGCTTGAACTTTGGGTGTGTGCCCTCTAAGGCTCTGCTCGCTGCAGGTCATGCGGCGTATACTCATGCCAACGCGGGCTCTTTTGGAGTTTCGCAGTCAAAGCCCGTTGTCGATTTTCAAGCGGTCCATGATCATGTTCATGATGTCATCGCGGGAATCGCACCTCATGATTCTGTCGAGCGATTCGAGGGCTTGGGTGTCACAGTTATTCAAGGCGCAGTAAAATTTACATCGCCGAAAGAAGTTACGGCCAACGGCGTTACCATTCGCGCACGACGCTTCGTTGTTGCAACTGGATCATCCGCCTTTGTTCCGCCGATCAAGGGCTTGTCGGATACCCCATATCTGACCAATGAAACTGTGTTCGATATCACCCAAGCTCCTGGTCACCTCATTGTTGTTGGGGGTGGGCCAATTGGCTGCGAGTTGGCGCAAGCTCATCGCCAACTGGGTTGTCGCGTTACGGTGGTCGAAGCGGCAAAGATATTGCCCAAAGACGATCCAGATCTCGCCAATATTGTGCGCCAGTCCCTCGTCGATCAAGATGTCGCCGTCATTGAGGGTGCGAAGGTCACTGGCACGGCTGCAGCTGATAGCGGTGTAGCAGTAACCTTCGAGCGTGATGGTAAAGCCGAGACGATCAACGGCTCTCATCTGCTGATTGCTGTGGGTCGGAAAGCGACGGTCGACGGTCTCGGATTGGATGCGGCCAGAATCACCTATAGCCCGCGGGGCATCGAGGTTGATTCCGGATTGAGAACTTCAAACCGTAAGGTCTATGCCATCGGAGACTGCGCGGGAGGGCTCCAGTTTACCCACGTTGCCGGCTATCACGCGGGCATCGTGATTCGCAGTGCGCTATTTCGTTTGCCCGCCAAAGCTGACCACACCGCTGTGCCTTGGGTGACCTATACAGACCCGGAGTTGGCGCAGGTCGGTTTGACGGAGCAAGAGGCGCGAGACAAGCACGGCGACTCTATTCGGGTGCTGACCTGGCCGTTCGCGGAAAATGATCGCGCCAGAGCGGAACGTCAAATAACCGGGCTTGTGAAAGCTGTGGTGGCAAAGAATGGTCGTATTCTGGGATGTGGTATGGCTGGCCCTCAGGCGGGAGAGTTAATTCAAACCTGGGTACTTGCCATGTCTCAAAATCTGAAAATTGGCGCCTTGGCGAGTATGATTACGCCCTATCCGACGTTGGGTGAGGTGTCCAAGCGGGCAGCTGGTTCGTTTTACACACCGTCGTTATTTAGTGCTCGCACAAAATGGGTTGTGCGTTTCTTGTCGAAATTCGGATAACCCCGGGATGGTGGATCACAACTCCCAATCCGGAACACCAAAAGCCGCAGAAGCCCAAAGCGTGTTCTTTACGGGTCTTTCTGCCCGCCTACTCTGGCTTACAGTCGCCTTCATCATGCTTTGCGAAGTTTTCATCTTCGCTCCTTCCATCGCGCGGTTCCGTGTTCAGTATTTTGAAATGAAGTTTGAAGCCGCGCATCTGACTCTCACCGCTCTCGAAGCAGCGGACATGGTTGATCCCGAGTTGCAGCGTCGCTTGCTCAATCAAGCTGGCGTGCTCGGCATGACGGTTATTCGTCCTGGCATGCCCCAGCGAACTCTTGGTCCGGATATGCCCGCACGCATTCCGTTGTTGTTTGATTTGCGCGATGCGACGCCTTTGTCTCTTATTCGAGATGCGTTGTTATGCATGCTTCAGTCGAAAGATATGGTGCTTGGTGCAACAGGCCGGTCACCGTCAGATCCCAAAGTGCTGGTAGAAGTCATTGTCCCAGAGGCGCCATTGCGGAAGGCTTTGCTCGACTATGGCATGCGTATTTTTCTTTTGAGTTTGTTGATTTCGGTAGTGACGGCGACGCTAGTGTATCTTTCGATGCAATGGCTTGCCGTGCGCCCCATGCGCCGTCTCACGGCTAACATGATCTCTTTTCAAGGGGCGCCACAGGATGCTGACAAGGTTATGCAACCCGGTGATCGCCGAGACGAAGTGGGGATTGCTGAGCGCGCACTGGCTGACATGCAGAACCAATTGCGCACAGCATTAACTCAGAAAGAGCGTTTGGCCGGTGTTGGTACGGCGGTCACCAAGGTCTCTCACGATCTTAAGAATATACTTGCGACGGCAATGTTGGAGTCCGACCGGTTGGATCAATCAGAAGATCCGGAAGTGCGGCGCATTACCTCAGGACTCGTCAAGGCGATCAGCCGGGCAATCCATCTATGCACCAAGACCCTGCGCTTTGCCAAAGAGGGGCCGCCCCTCGTTGAGCGATCTGACATTGATATGAATTCGTTTCTCGTTGAGATCCAATCCGGACTGGCGCCTATTCTTGAGACCTGTGACCTCACGGTCAGCGTTACACCTAACTGTCATGTCCGTGCCGATTCAGATTTATTACGCCGCACTATTGAAAACCTTGTGCGTAACGCGGCCGAGGCCGGGGCGTCCAAATTAGCAATTTCGGTTGAGATCGACTCGACGGGTTTAAGCGTTATCGTAACAGACAATGGCCCCGGTCTTCCGTCTAAAGCAATGGAGAATCTGTTTGTGCCGTTCTCCGGTTCTGCACGCTCTGGGGGTTCAGGTCTAGGCTTGCCCATTTCTCGAGAAGCAATGCGGGCTCAAGGGGGCGATATGGTTTTGCGTGACTCCTCTGATACAGGCGCGATCTTTGAAATTAGATTGCCAGGGTAAGCACGCTGTCATCATCCCAGGCCGTGCCTCTACCAAATCAGCTGTAAATGGGCTAAACCCCGCCGCATAAACGGAGCGACTTGCTCCCCAGACGGAGATGAACGATGAGCACGGTTTTGCCGACACATCACACGCGCTTGTCCGTGCGCGACATTGAGGCACGAAAAGGCGGTGATCCCATCGTCTGCATTACGTCATATTCCGCCCCAATGGCCAAGCTTATGGATGAGCATGTTGACGTTCTATTGGTTGGCGACACCATGGGTATGGTGCTTTATGGGTTGGAAAACACCCTTGCTGTCTCCGTTGATATGATGGTCAATCACGGCGCGGCTGTTGTACGTGGGTCGCAAACGTCCTGTGTCATTGTTGATATGCCCTTTGGTTCTTATCAGGTTTCGCCGGAAGAGGCCTTTGAAGCCGCAGCACACATCATGGCGGAAACCGGGTGTGCTGGCGTCAAGCTTGAGGGCGGCTGCGTTATGGCAGAGACTACTGAGTTTCTGGTTACCCGCGGTATTCCCGTGATGGGACATGTTGGGATGACGCCGCAATCGGCAAATGTGTTCGGCGGATTTAAGACCCAAGGAAAATCTGAAGACGGCGCTAAAACTGTTTTGGAAGATGCCAAAGCTGTCGAAGGGGCCGGCGCATTCTCCGTGGTCATTGAGCAAACCATTGAGCCCGTTGCGCGGCGCATTACGGAAGAGGTGTCCATCCCGACGATCGGTATTGGGGCTTCTCTGGAGTGTGATGGCCAGATCATCGTAGCGGAAGATATCCTTGGTATTTTCCAAGATTTCACGCCTAAATTCGTCAAACGCTACGCAGAGCTGGGCGCTGAGATTTCCGATGCGGTTAAAAGCTATGCCGATGACGTTCGGGCGCGAAAATTCCCAGCTCCAGATCATGTGTACGGTCCTAAAAAGAGCTGACGCCACCCATGGTTGATCCGGCATCTTCTATCACGGTTGTCCGCGACATTGGCAGCTTGCGCCACCGTCTCAAGGATTGGCGTTTGGCCAACCGCACTATCGCGCTCGTACCGACCATGGGCGCGTTGCACGCGGGTCATATGGCTTTGGTAGAGCACGCCAAGGCGCTGGCCGATGAGGTTGTGGTGTCGATCTTTGTTAATCCAAAGCAATTTGGGCCTGATGAAGATTTAGCCGCGTATCCTCGACCAGCGTCCGAAGATTGGGAATTGCTCGCCGCCGCTGATGTCGAACTGCTTTATATGCCTGACGCCCCAGTGATGTATCCCGAGCACTTCCAGACGTACGTAAAAGTCACAAAAGTTAGTCAGGGTCTGTGTGGAGATCATCGGCCCGGTCACTTCGACGGTGTAGCAACGGTTGTCACCAAATTGCTTCTGCAAGCCTTGCCCGACTACGCGGTGTTCGGTGAAAAGGATTACCAGCAACTAGTAGTCATCAAGCGCCTGGTGAGGGACCTCGATATCCCCGTCGACATTGTCGGTTTACCCACGGTACGTGAAACCGATGGCCTCGCACTGTCGTCGCGCAATGCGTATCTCTCCGAGGATGAGCGGGCGATTGCACCGGTTCTGTACAAAGAGCTTTCAGCTGTTGCATTTGACATTGCAAACGGAGCTCGAAGTTCTGAACGCTGCTCGCAAGCGGCTGACGCTCTGCTTAAGGCCGGGTTCGACACTGTTGAATATGTCGATGCCCGCGATGCGGCAACACTGGCACCCCTCACCAGCCAGGGCAAACCCGCACGCGTTTTAGCGGCGGTCACACTCGGGAAAGCGCGATTAATCGATAATGTGCCGGTGCACTAGCGTCCGTTCGCGTGTTAGCGGACGTAGATATGTACTTCAGAGGATTGCGCAGTCGGGCTGGCCATAGCTGACAGCATGACGCGGTCTGACGGCAAGCCCATTCCGGCCAATGATCCGAGTACTTGCTCGGCATTCCTGCGGGCAGACCCGGACGACAGGTTCTGATTACCAGTGCCTGGGCTCACAGCCACCAGGTCAAAGACGGCATCGGGGCGACGCTCCAGGACGCGGCTCACGGCTTGGTAAAGGGCGGGCTCGTAGGCCACGTCTTGCCGATCAAAACGGATAACCACCAAAGGCCGCCGCTGCGAAAAATCACCCGGCGCAGCAGAGGCCATTTGCGGGCTCGTGCTTGAAGTTTGCTGAGATCCGTATAGCTGACCGGTGTTAATGTCGCTAGCCAGTTCGATCAGGTTTTCTCGCTCACTGGCTACAAACTGCTGCTGCCGACCTATGTCGGCAGTCAGTTCATTGAGCAAGCGTTGGATGGTTACAGTGCTCTGGTTGACCTCGTCTTCCAGACCCCGCAACCGGCGGTGATCATCATCGACCGCACCGGACAGGCTATAGGCAGCGCGGACGCTATCCAGCAGGTAAGAGGACATTGCCGAATCCGCAGCTACCTGGGCGGCGAGCTGGTTCATGTTGGAAACATCGCCTTCGATTCGGTTCAACTGTTCCTGCGACGAACGCCATTGTCCCATCAGCTGTGGATTGCCTGGCGTGGCGCCAACCTGCAGGCGGCTCTTAATTCCGCCCACCATGCCATGATAGGCCGAGGCGTTGCTCACAGTTTGGGCGCGGATGGATTCCAACTGATTGTTGCGAACTGAGAGTGTGTTCCGCAGCTGGTTCAATTCGGAATTAAATTGGCTAACCTTCTGGCTGACAAAGGTTCCCGTGCCCATTGCGCTTCCACTGAACTGGGCGACAGAAGACGATGCAACTGGCGCTGGCCGGAATTCATTCGACGTGGTGTTGCTCGATGCGATTGGTGCTGGTGGCGCGGCCGTGGCTTCGTCCTCTCCAAACACCGGGAACAAAGCGTCCGTCGCGAACGAACACCCCCCTAAACTCAATAGTGCGCTAACGGAAATAATATGACGTGCGGACAGCCCCATTACATTCATCCCTTTGTCTGTCCCCTGTCTCAAGTTTTGTAGACCAGACGGTTGGTGTTTTGGTCGGTTTTGCAACAGCGAGAAGAGCGTCCGTATTTTCTCAACGGGTGTCCCCCAAGGTGTTGAGGCAGAAACAAAAATCAATTTCATCCCGTGCCGGCAGCGAGTGTACGCAAAGTGCGGTAACGGAACAAGCTGGATTTGGCCACCTACTGGCTTTACCCAGGCTGGCCTCTTGGCGACCCTGGGAGGTTCCAGACCGGTGCTAAGGCCGGAAATTTTCAGTATTTTCCCTGGACAGAGGGAAAGTGGTTGAGTAGGACATCCGCTCCCGTCAGCGATGGGGCGCCCGTAGCTCAACTGGATAGAGCACCTGACTACGGATCAGGAGGTTAGGAGTTCGAATCTTCTCGGGCGCGCCAATTTGCTCAGTTAAGCTTGCACCACTTCATACAATTCACCCACTGCGCCGCGCAGGGTGAAGCCGTCTGGTCGGGCGTTGTCTGGGTAGGGCAGTGCCCCCTCGCCCACAGGTTCTATCCCTGCTTCCGCGCACATGGCTCGGCATTTGCCAAGATCGTTGACCCGCAGGGTTAGCATGGCGAGACCGGTTTTATCTAAAGAGCAGGGGTAGACCGTCCCGCTCTCGGCTTTCACTTCCCAAACTTCGATTGCGACGCCGGTGCCGACGTTGCCCCAAAGGAAGTAAGAGCCTTTGGGGGCGCCAATCAATTCATTGACGTTGTCTTGGTAGCACTCCATTTGTGACGAGCGTTTGAGGCCCAAGGCTTGTTCAAAAAACGCATTTACGGGCCGTTGATCTAAGGCCGTTACGGACGCGCTGCCAAACCCATTGTGAATGCCAGTCGACTTCACCAATTGTTGGTCGCTCCGGATGCTCGCGGTGATGAACATTTGCTCTCCGCCAGGCCCGAACGGTGCATAACTCATGACGTCTATATCGGTATTCCACATTGTGTTGCGGAAATAGTAGTAGCGCGGCGGTGAGATCATCTGCGTCCCTGCACTGGCCAGTGTGTGGTAAGATTCTGCCGGGTCGCGTGTGCCGCCTTCCATAACCAAAAGACCTGGGTCATTGGGACCTGAGTCTGGCCGAGGCCGAATTGGTGTAGCGCCGGGCGGAGCTTCCAAGATGCGCACCGCCTGACCAAAAGGTGAGTCCGGCATGATCAGCAACACATGACGGCGCCCTGCAACACCGATACCAGGTGCGTCTGTGAGTCCGCTTGGCAACGAGGTGTCACTATGAACTGTCATTCCTATGACATCGCGATAGAACTTTATGCTGGCCTCTACGTCCGGCGAAACTGTCGTAAAGGTGACAATCTTGGCTTCGAGCGGATTTGACTCTGCGGCTGGTGTGAAAGCCGAGCCTTGCACTTTCCTCGGTTCATCTGTCGGTCCGCCAGAGATAGGGCGCGTCTGCGCTCGTGCTGTTTGCGGAGCGGCCCAAGCAGACGCTGTGGCGACGGCTGCGCCAGCTTTGAGCGCCTCACGCCGGCCGAGTTTCGGTGGAAAATGCAACATGGTGAGACTCCGCTTTACTTCGGTACCTCTGAATTTGGCACGTCAAACTGGGTGAGGTTTACCAAAATGCCGTCTCGGTCGAAGAATAGGCTTTCGTATGCTTGCGTGTCAGCCCCCTCTTGTGGGAACAGAATAATCGGCTCAGAGACGATGGTATAGCCCGCCGCTTTCACTTGTTTGTTGATCGTAAAAATATCATTGGTGACGAAGACTAGCGCTGCATCACCGGTTTTAACGAAGTTGCGTGGCTCTGGAGCTGGCGGTTGTGTGTCGCCCAAGAATTGAAAGAACGCCACATTGGCAAATACATAGTCACCGGACTGAAGGTGTACTACCCGTGTGGTCTTGTCTCCAATTCCGAGAATGTCGTCCCATTCATCGCTCTTGAATGTTTGTTCGAAGCGGACGCGAAGCCCAAGGATGTCGCGATAGAGTTTCAGGGATTCATCGACGTCGCGCACGAAGTGGGTTGACCGCATCAAGGGCGTGACTTTAAAGCCATCTGGAATGTTTGTGGTTTGAGCGCTGGCCGGGGCCGAGCTCCAAAAAGATAAAAGCAGACTAATGAGCAGTGTGCGTTTCATGATCGTCTATCCTTTCAAAAAGTTCGTAATCACTCAATCGCCGCCAAAACCGCTGCTTTGAATTCCTTGAGTGACTTCTTGCCCTGAATGCGTGTGTGGATTTCGCCGGCCCGATCAATGATGTAGGTCGTGGGCACAACCTCATTCCACGCCGGGTCGACTACACTTATCAGATAGTCCGTGTCCCGGTTGTCCCGCGCATAAGTAAGAAAGTCAGGGAAGCGCTTGTCGCGCATTCTGGTGATGTTGTTCGTGTTAAATGCTGGCTCGTCAACGGATACGCCAATCAGGCTAACGTTGCGATGCTTTAATTCTGACTCAACTTTTAACAGGTCCGGAATTTCAACCAGGCAAGGGGCACACCACGTCGCCCAAAGATTAAGAATGACAATATTGCCCTGTTGCTCAGCCAAGATCGCTTCAAATTCATCAGGGCTGATTTGTCGCACGGGGTCACTGCCCGAGGCCAGCCTAGCAAAGCAGAATAAGGCGACGGTGCCAAAAAGAGCCGCTGTGGTTAAATATCGTCTTAAGCAAGCAGTCATGAGCTCACCGCAATCCAACTTCGATTTCTACAGGTGAACTCGGCAGCACGGTTGTGTGAATGCGGTCATCTTGCTCCCAGACCACCCGGAAACTTCCGTTGGGCAGCGCCACGACAACAGGACTGGACGCGTTACCGGGACCCGAGTCGACCGACCTAATATCACCGACGGGGGCTCCGGCAAAGTCATACATGCGATAGAACACGCGGCGCGGTCCTCCGGTTTTTCCATGCCAAGCGACCAGTAAATGATTGTCGTTGGCGGTAACCGTGGGTGCGTCGGACACAAGGGCATCTGAATGTACGGGGATAGCACGAGCGAAAGACTTTCCGCCATCGGTGGACCAGGAAAAGAAGACGCCCGGTTCTGCCTCACCGCCGCTGTATACCGCTGTGAACACGGCATCGTCCTTAACTGCCAAGGCTGTGGGCTTAAGCGGACACCCTTCGATTTGCCAAGGCGCGGTGCCGATATCAACACGGTCGTGGGTGATTGTGCTATCTGGTCCAATTCGCGTGACGGTGGCTTGGCGATGTCCATCGTCCGAGACATCCCGCATGGAGACCAACACGTCAGCCCCGGCAGAGGTCGTGGCCATCAACTGACAACAGGGGCAAACATTCGCCGCAAAAATTTCTCTGTCGCCATCGAAGGTCGCGCCGCCGTTCCGAGATACGGCCGAATAAAGTGCGCCTGTGCTTTCTTGGGGCGACATATGTCGCGTGTCGATCCAGAACAGATGGACGCTTCCGTCGTTAGCGCGGGTGATGGTTTGGAAGGCAGCAGCACTGGTGAACCCGCCATGGATCATGTCGCTCAAATCTGAGTTTGTCAGTGTCGAGAGCCGGCGAGGCGCATCGAAAGTAACACCGCCGTCTGTGGAGCGCGTGTAGTGAGAGGTCAGCACCGGTTTATGCATATCCGGATGAATTTCATTGGCCGCGTAGGAAATGTGCCATGTGCCATCCACTGCACTGATAATACGTGGCCGGCTCACCGACTGCCCCCAGACCACGCCGTCATCATGATTAACCTTGGCCGGCGTGTCGAAGGTGTTGCCCCCGTCTTTGGAGATTGCCATATACAGATCGGTATACGACAGGTGCCTGTCATGGCCGCTGTGCTCGCCGCTGAGTTCTGGTGACCGATCAACCCATATTACAGCGATATCCCCGATATCGTTGATGGCGATGTCAGGTGCGACGGCTATATGGTCGATAGGGGAAATGGGGTCTGCCTGTCCAAGAGTTGCATACAGCGCGAAGGCCACTGTGGTGGCGACGGACTTGAAAAGGTTCATTAGGAACTCCGTTTAGCTGTTCATAGTCTGGGCCACGAATCTAGCCAGCTCATCACATTAAGGTGAGGGAGGGTAACTTAGAAATTCCGGTCGCCGCAAACGGATAGGTCACGAATTTAAGGTTAACGGCCAGCTCCAGCCATGTTCTTGCCGTTCCTCATGATGGTACGCCAGTAGCGATCTGTCCCGCGTTGGCCGTTGAGTTCTCCGGGTTCTGTGTCCGCTTTGTAGATGAAAACTTTCATGTGTTTGTATGCCCATTGGCGCAGATCATCGTCTAGGAATGCGATGGTCCAATGGCCGACGGGCGCGGCATCATCATGTGCATAAACCGGTGTCCACATGTGAGGGGTGGCCATATCGCGGCTGGTGCCCCTGTCGAACGGTGTATTGAAGGCCCTGTTCTCTGGCAAATCATAGACATACAAAGTCATCCCGTTTGCATTTGCCAGCAGGGGGCCAGCATCTGAATATTGAATGGTGACCCAGCTGGGGTTCGGCGGTGGTGGTTTTAGGACAACGGCAGAAAACGTTTCCAGACCATCACCGCTCAAGTCTTCTGGCCAGACGTCTCCTGCGTACCGATACAATGGCCGGCCACTATATGCCCAAAGTCTGGAACCGTTCCCGCGGTCGATAATAGACCACTCATCAAGAGCTGACCGCGCTTGTAACCACGCCGTCACAGGTAGCCAGCTGCTGAGGCAATCGTCGGTGCAGGCTGACACACCTGGCGGGTCTGTGGTTGAAATGTAGAGCGTCATACTTTGCGAGTCGGTGAGCAGTGTCCCGTGTTCTGTTCTCAAAGTTTTGAACCCAGGTGGCAGCGACGGCAGTTTGACCTTGTCGGACCATAATATCTGTCTTGTTGTTTGGGGTATCTCACCAGACGCTCTGACATCGGGATGAACAATGAACGCGGCAATGGCGCCGATCTCGAAGGCGCTGGACAGGTGTGTGCACTGTCCCGTGACCGGATCAGGATATCCGTCGGCCAGCTCGTGGGCCGCCGTCACCATGGCGGGACAACTGGCCCCCGATGAGGTGTGTCCTTGCATGCCGCCGATATAATGGAGAAAAGCGTCCACGTTATAGTAGCCGGTGATGAGTCCTGTGGCCGACGTCCGATCTGCGGCGATCTCTAAGCGCAGGCCCATGTCCTTAATGACGGGGTGCATAAAGGTGTAGTTGGCGTAGAAGGGCAGACTTACATCACCGCGATCCGTGGTCAGCACGCCATCCGTAATGCGTCCTTTCAGAGAATCACCGTAGCGCGGCGTGGCGTCGGCCATGTCGATCGTGTAGCTGGAATGGGGTAAAGGTTGACCGTCGCCACCTATGGCGAACGGATCCGCAGACCGGTAAAACGCCACCGTAACATCGTCATCGTTGTACGCATCCTCGACCCCCATGATCTCAATCAAAATAATGCCCATGCCGTTTTGGAGCCGGCGCTCATTGGCGATGTTTTCTGTAAGGCCGCCCCTGCGCCAGCCGGGCACGCAGCCGACAAGCCTGTACATTTGATTGTCGATTCCAGGTGTGCTGTCTGGATGGGTGAAGTTTTCATGGCTGCAGGTCTTAAGCGTCGCGCGGCCGTCGATGTTGCGATCAAGATTAGCGCCATAGGAATACATGCCTTCGACCACCTGCATGGGTGGGTCAGTAACAACAGTGGGATTGAGGCACACATTTTCACCATCGGGTCCGCGGCGCATTGCGATGGGGTAGCGTTGCAGTTTGGATATTCGTCCGTTGTTCGTCAGCCGTGCCCGCTCGTCCTTTGCGAGGCTCCGCCACCATAGTTCATCATTACTAGTCGCTAGGCCCGCGGGGCACTCGTCCATGAACTTAGTGTTATAGACGGCGGTGAACCAATCCCGCACTACAAAGCCTAGAGTTTTGTTTTCTGCGGCATGTGTTGGGATGGAAATCAACGAAACAAGCGCCAGGCCCACACCAGCGGCGATGTAAGATGATAAGGGCCACTGTGTTCTCCGTTCCATCTTTATGGCTCCTACGCGAATCGCTTTGAGCACCCCATAATAGAGGACGATTTATTCAGGGAAAGGCAAGCAACGGCATTTTCCTAAGCCGCTAGAAACCCGCCTTTGTCTTGTTACTTGAGGGTCTGCAATCCCCCTGTTGTGCTATATGATCTTTGATGCGCCCGGCTTACAGGGTTTGGCGTCGCCGGATGGACATCATTTCTAAAGTGGCATGACCGTAAACACCCCTCCCAAACCACGCCTTTTGTTCTTGGTCACGGAGTCTTCGTACTTCGCCTCCCACAAGATGGAGCTTGCTGCTGCAGCGGTTGAAGCGGGCTTTGAGGTCACTGTTGCTGCTCGGTGTGATGACCCCAATATGTTTATCGACGCGGGATTTGCCGTCGTTCCGTTGGCCTGGAAAAGAACCGGGTCTATTTTGGCGGCGATTGGCGCATTGTCCGCTGATCTTTTGCGCGTACGAAAAGTGATTACCCAGGTAAAGCCGGACGTCGTTCACAATATTTCACTCAAGCCAGCGATTATCGGCTCTATCGCCATGCTCTGCCGCAAAACGAAGGTCATCAATTCCATCAACGGATTTGGCTACGTTTTCTATGCGCGATCAATTTTGGCGAAAGCTGTTCAAATTGGATGCAGGATAATCTTGCGTCTAGCAACGGAACGAAACGCTGCACGGATTGTTCTTCAAAATAGGGAGGATGCGTCCTATGCCCGCGAGGGCATGGGTATCGACGCAGGGCATGTTCGGTTGATCCGTGGATCAGGGATCGATGTGCAACACTTTGCCTCACAGCCGGAGCCTCAAAGCTCGCCGATCCGCTTTCTCATTCTTGCTCGCCTTTTGCATATGAAAGGGATCGCGGTTGCGATAGCCGCGCTTGATCTGTTGCGTAAGGGAGGCGTGGAGGCTGAGCTGGTGATATGCGGGGCCCCAGATCCTGGAAATCCGTCATCTATTCCCGAATCACGCATTCAGGACTGGTCGAGCAAGCCACATGTCAATTTCAAAGGTCAGTTCGACGACGTCAGACCGGTGATTGTGTCTAGCCATGTCGTGATGCTACCCGCACTCGGCGGAGAGGGTCTGCCAAGGGCTCTGCTCGAGGGTGCAGCAATGGGGCGGCCTTTGCTTGCCACGGATATCGGGGGCAATCGGGAAATCGTTGTTCCATGGGAGACAGGCATGCTTGTTAAACCAGACGATCCGGATGCTTTAGCAGGCGCCATGGCGCATATGGCCACACACCCAGAGGATCGTGCGCACTGGGGAAAAGCGGCCCGAGAAAAAGTATTGGGTGAATTCTCATCCGAATTGATCCGAACCCAACATGTCGCGCTATATCGCGAATTTATCGCCAATTCGGAGGGGCGCTAACTAGGGTGCCAGCATAAATTGGCATAGTTTTAGGCTGGAAATGGCTTATAACCCTGGTTTCCAGCCGATTTGATGAGACGTATGACACCAGACACTACAGGCGCCGCAGAGGCATCGGACCAGGGCGGCGTGAGGACAGACAGTCTTGATGCCAGTAGGTTACGTTTGGGTGATTACCTTTCGCCGCTCTCTTTTTGGGCGCCCCAGTACATCGAACAATCTGCCTGGCTCGATCATGGCCCTTTTGCGTTCTGGCTGATCGAAGCTTTGAAGCCTCGCACCTTAGTCGAGCTTGGCACCCACGGAGGATACTCCTACTTCACCTTTTGTCAGGCGGTGAAAGCCCTAAATTTGGAGACCCGGTGTTACGCGGTCGATCACTGGAGAGGCGATGAACACGCGGGTCACTACGAAGAAGACATATTTAAACGGGTGTCGAGCCATAACGACGCCCATTACTCAGCATTTTCGCGTTTGGTGCGGACGAGCTTCGATGAAGCGGTAGAGCATTTCGAAGATGGCTCGGTCGATTTATTACATATCGATGGCCGGCATTTTTACGATGATGTTGTTCATGATTTTGAAACGTGGCGTCCGAAGTTATCGGACCATGCGGTGGTATTGTTCCATGACACCAATGTCCGCGAGCAGGGCTTTGGTGTATTTCGCCTTTGGGAAAAACTGGAAGATGAGTTCCCGTCCTTCGAATTTGTTCATGGCCATGGTCTTGGGGTGCTGGGATTTGGCGCCAACTTGCCGGCGGCAATGAAGACGTTCCTAAATACTGCCAAGGACACAGGCGCCGCTATTGATATCAAACAAAGTTATGCGCGGCTGGGTGCAGCTTTTAAAGCGGCATATGAGGCGACGCGAACCCAATCTCACATAGCAGATCAATTGGCTGCCATGGAGGGTCAATTGGCGGTGCAACTCAAAGAATCGAAAGCGGCAGCTGAGAGGGCGTACAACGTTGAGGTGGAGCTCACCGAGAAAGTAGCCGCGGCAGATCGACGGTCCGATCGGCGCTACGCAGATGCTATGGAAAAGCTTGAGGCGGAGAAATCCTGGCGCGTCGCTCTGGAGGCGCAGCTTCAAGCCCGTGAGCTAACAATTAAAGGACTAAAGACCTCTACCAGCTGGAGAATCACCGCGCCCATCCGGTCGTTCCGGCGCATTCCAAACTGGGTATTGGGCGCTTTAGGTCGTGGGGTCGAGATTTCCATCCGTACACTCTATGACCTCACCCCTCTATCGGACGCGAATAAGCACCGTATTGCCGAAAGCATCTTCGTCGTAGCGCGGCCGATTTTTGGCCGCACGGCGATATACCAAGACTGGGCGGCAACGCGGCACAAAAAGAAATTTAACCCTAAGCGTCGGCGCCAGCGGTTACCTAACAAGACAACCCCATGGGAAGTCGCACGTCCCATTGAGAGCGACTATAGCGTCGCGGTGCCGTTTAGTTTTAATTGCACCCCTACGCCTCCTCGTCTCGCTGTCATTGTTCATATGTACTACGAACATATGACACCGGAGTTTCAACGCTACTTCAGAAACATTCCGTTTCCATTCGATATTTTTATATCGACAGATACAGCGGCAAAGAAATCAATCATCGAGCAGTTTTTCCAAAACTGGAGAGTGGGCGCAGTAGATGTTCGTGTCACTGAGAATCGAGGCCGGGATATCGCACCGAAGCTGATTGTCTTTAGCGATATCTACAAAAAGTACGATTACGTCCTGCACCTACATTCCAAATGGTCAGGTCACGCCGGTGTCCTCGCCAATTGGCGCGGGTATCTGTTGGAGACGCTTCTCGGCTCGAAAGAAATTGTGCATAGCGTTTTCGAGGCCTTTGGCCGAACGCCCGATCTTGGTTTTGTGGCGGCTCAGCACTTTGAACCCGTGCGCCACTGGATTAATTGGGGTGGCAATTTCAAAATGGCCAAAGCTCTGGGTAAGCGCATGGGTCTCAATCTGACATCGGACAGGAAGGTCCTTGATTTTCCATCTGGCTCAATGTTTTGGGCGCGGACAGCGGCATTGAAGCCACTGCTTGATCTTAATCTCTCATTTGACGACTTTGCGGAGGAACGCAATCAGATCGATAAGACGTTAGCCCACGCGATTGAGCGCCTTTACTTCTATGTCTGTGAGCACGCCGGATTCAAATGGTTGAAAATGTCTCACCACCCCCTAATGGGAAGCACACCAGCGATTGTGCCGATCGACCACCATGAATCGCTCAATCTGTTTTTGTGCGAGCACAATTTGGCACTCACCGGTCTAGACTTGACGGCGCCACGGGTCACCCATCCAGTAGCCATTCCAGCCCCGGCCGCGGGATTGGTGTCTCGGTTACAGGATAAGGCATTGGGATTCGATATAGAAATTGATACAGCCACAAACGTTTTCGTGGGGGTCGTGACCTACAACAATTCGGAGCGGCAGATTAGGCGGGTTGTGAAGAGTGCGCAAAAAGCACTCGAGCGCGCTGGCCTAAAAACTGCCGGTCGCATTTTATTAATCGATAACGGTGCCTCTACTGAAACGGTCACCAGAGGCAACGATGCGGTGTTTCATGTTCCCGGCGAGGGCAACATCGGTTTCGGCTCTGGGCACAATAGATTGATGACAGCCGCTTTCAATAAAGGTGGCGATGTCTATATTGCAGCCAACCCAGACGGGGCTTTCCATCATGATGCTATACAGTCGATCCTTCAAATGATCGAAGCAAATGACAAGCGTGCCCTTGTTGAGGCTATACAGTTTCCGTCGGAGCATCCTAAGCAATACGATCCATTCACCTTTGAGACGCCTTGGGTGTCGGGTGCTTGTCTCGCTATCCCGCGCTGCGCCTATGCCGAGATTGGCGGCTTTGATGAAGCGTTTTTTATGTACTGTGAGGACGTTGATTTATCTTGGCGCGCCCGGGCTAACGGTTTTGTATTGCGTGTTTGCCCGCGCGCTATGTTCTTTCATGAGGTGAGTAACCGTCAGCAGGATGCTGCTATTTTGAGAATGATTTACACCTCCGGCGTTCGTCTTGCGCAACGGTGGGGCGATCAGAAATTCGAGGCGTCATTGGTCAACAAACTAAGAGAGCAAGGTTTCCCGCTGACGGAGGAAGAGCTGGTGTGCGTGCCCGATGACTGGAAATGTCACGCAGACTTCGACCATGACTTTAGTTTCTCCGAGGCGCGTTGGTAGACGCTATGTCGGATCAAATGGACACAATCGTTCGATATCATGACGTTGGCCGGACCATGGAGCTTGAGCGGTGTATTTTCTCACTTGTTGGTCAAAGCTATCGTCCACTTAACATCATCCTAACTACTCAAAGGTTTTCTGAAGAAGATATTGCCGCGACCCGCGCCGTATTAGCCGACATGATTGATGATGAAGATGATGTCACGCTTACAATATTGAATTGGGCTCAGGCTGAGCCAGTAGACGCCCGCTCAGAGTTACTGAATTTGGGGCTCAGAGGGGCAACGGGTCGCTATGTAGCTTTTCTCGATTACGATGATGTCCTGTATCCAGAAGCCTATGAGTTATTGGTGACTCAACTCAAAGAAAGCCGGGCTGCCATTGCCTTTGCGTCCGTGCGGATCATGCAATTGGATGTCTATGATCGGTATCTGTATGCCACAGAAGAAATCATCCCGGGTTACAGAGGGGCTGGGCTTATCGATTTGTTCCGCAACAATTTCTGTCCGCTGCACAGCTATGCGATTGATCGTGAGATGATGGCGGATGATCCGCTGTTCTTTGAAATAACAATGACTATGCAGGAGGACTATGATTGGCTCTTACGTCTTTGCGCGCGGCACCTATCTGATTTCACTCTCATCAACACAAGAGTTGGTGATTACTATTACAAGACGGACGGCAGCAACACGGTTCCAAATACTGGAGGTTTTAAAGGGGAAGCCCAGGTTCGGTTTGATGCCGTTATTGCGAGGATAGAGGTGCGGCGTCGCACTACTTTTGTATCCAAAGAGGTGCAAAGGTCTCTAGAAATATCAGATCCGAATGAGATGGCCACCATCCGTGAGGTTGTTGATCGCGTCACTAAGGGTGTGTGACCAGATGGGCGTATATGTATGACATCTAATAGTACTCGTTCTTCTCTGTATGGGCATGCAATCGATGTTATTCTGCCGACCTTGCCTGTTTTCCGCCACCGCCTTGTGTTTCGCCAGTTTCTGGCTCGGTCAATCGCTTCTCGTTATCGGTTAAGTGTGTTTGGTCTTCTTTGGACCGTTATGGTGCCGCTGTTTACGTTGCTTATCTACACCCTTGTTTTTGGTATAATTCTACAAAGCCGGTGGTCAGGTGTTGATGGTGGTGGGGATACCACCTCGTTCGGACTCTATTTATTTGTTGGCCTGTTGGTGTTTTGGTTGATGGCAGACGTGGTTGGGGGTGCGCCTAGTGCAATTATCGACTACACGAATCTCGTTAAGAAGGCGGTGTTCCCCCTAGAAGTGTTACCCCCAGTCGTTGTTGGTAGTGCGGTGTTTCATGCGTTAATTAGTTCGAGTGTGTTACTTGTCGCCTTAGGGGTGATCAAAGGGGAAATTCCGATGACGGCGCTGCTGATACCTTTTGTGTTAGCGCCATTCATTTTGCTTTTAGCGGGCTTCAGTTGGTTGCTGTCAGCTATCGGTGCCTATTTCCGTGACATCCAGCATATCGTCGGGCTGCTCATGACCGGCGTCCTTTTTCTATCGCCGATTTTCTATTCCATTGATCGTCTTGGTCCCAGTATTCGTAGCCTCATCATGCTGAATCCCGTGACATTTATCGTCATGCAAATGCGGCGCATTTTATTGGACGGCCAGCAACCAGATTGGTTTGGCTTAGGAATATATTTTGTTGTGGCTTGGCTGGTGGCATCCGCCGGTCTCGTTTTCTTCCGGTATGCGCGCAAAGGTTTTGCCGATGTCCTTTGATGGAGACTCAGGCAATACCCCCTCGTCTTCTGGTAGTGTCATTTCGGCTATTGCCATTTCTAAGGCGTATACGCTCTACCGCCGGTCAGCCCAACGTCTCTTACATCTCCTTATGCCATGGTGCACGTATCCGAGTTTTAAGGCGCTGCATGAGGTTTCTTTTGGCGTGAAGCGCGGTGAAACTGTGGGTATCATCGGAGACAACGGCGCCGGCAAATCTACCTTACTGCAGATCATAACCGGGACGGTTATGCCTACTGCTGGTGAAGTGTCTGTTCAGGGCCGAGTAGCTGCTCTTCTCGAACTGGGCGCTGGTTTCGAACCTGATTTTACCGGTCGAGAAAATATCTACCTCAACGGCACAATTCTTGGTCTTAGTCGCACTCAGCTAGATGACCGTCTCGCTGATATTATCGCGTTTTCAGAACTCGAAGAGTTCATCGACCGGCCTGTTAAAACCTATTCAAGCGGTATGTTTATGCGTCTTGCTTTTTCAGTCGCTGCCCATGTGGATGCTGACGTACTTATTATTGATGAGGCCCTGTCGGTCGGGGATGCCCGTTTCAGTCAGAAGTGCATGCGATTTCTAAAAGACTTCAGAAACCATGGCTCAATCCTTTTTGTAAGTCATGACCTCGCCGCCGTAACCGGTCTGTGTGATCGCGCGCTTTGGCTTGATCACGGTCGAGTCCGGGCTGAGGGTGAGGCGGGTCGGATTTGTGAGCAGTATGTTGAGTCTTTGTTTCGTGAGCCAGAGGTGCCTGAAGCTCTATCAGACCCAGAACCACTGCTGGAACAACGGGCCCCGCCAATCACGACCAAAGCAGAATTTGTCGCCGGAAGTGAATCGACTCTCCTAAGCGATGAGACAATGAAGACCTTTGTTTCATCGGGCTTTACCAATTGCTCGCCATTCAACAGAGATGCTCACCACTTTGGGAGCGGCGGCGCCAGTGTCGTGGACGCCGGACTGTGGGATGTCGCAGGTGGTCAACGACTAACGAAAGTTACCGATGGACAAGAGGTCGACCTACGTATTGTGGTGCAAGCCGAAGAGGCTGTTGAGCGGCCAATATTCGGTTTCTACATCAAAGACCGATTAGGTCAAAATTTACTTGGAGAAAATACGTCACGAGAAGATGGAACTGAGTTTTCCATCGCGCCAGGTGAAGTTGTTTCTGCCCGGTTTAGGTTTCGTTGGCCCGCGCTGGCGACCGGATCTTATGCTCTGACCGTCGCCCTTGCAGATGGATCAATGGAAGATCACATTCAGCGCCATTGGATGCATGACGCCGCTATTTTTGACGTTATCTCAAGTGCAACGCGGCATGGGCTGGTCGGTTTGAACATATCCGAGGTCGCGATTGATCGTGGCTCTCTCTGATATTGTAAGTCTTATAGACGCGTGACTTTGGTCAAGCGATCACGAAAGTCGCTCGGATTCCATGTGAGCCATTTGTTAAGTGCAAATGCTGAAACGCGCCTCTTTGACTGAATTGCACGACGCGATCGCACCGCTTCCCCCGTTCTTGCAAAGCCCTCCCATAACCCTTTTATGCGCGGCGACAACGGATACCGGATCAACGCATAGACTTGCATCAGGATGTACCCTGGCAGAATAGCGACCAGCAAAACGGTCGGCATGTTCTTGACCAAGAGCCACCATTGATTTCGTGCAACCAGAAATTCTGCCAATTCAGATTTTCCTTCAAAGCTGGCACCGCCCACATGATCAACCGCTGCAGACCGCACGATTGCGCAGCGATGTCCGGCTAAACGGAGGCGAAAGGAAACGTCAACGTCTTCGTAGAAACAGAAAAATCTATCATCGAATCCGCCAATCTGTTTCAAAGCGTCTCTTCGATAGAGGGCTGCGGCCGCACAGACCCCAAAGCTTTCATAGAGGTCGTTGTCAGCTCCGTCCTTTGGTAGTGATTGACCCCGCCATGCTGGACCCCAGGCAAGGAGATTGTCACCAAAGCCGTCAATATGGGCGTCGTTGGATGCACTGATTTGTAATGACCCAAAGGCCGCATAGTCTTTGCGTAGATCAGCAGCTGAGACCAATTCTGCAAGCCAGTTTGGATGGGGAAAGGCATCTGGATTCAAAGCAACCAGGAACTCGCAATCGGTGGAATTGAGCGCCACATTCATGGCCGGGGAGAAACCCAAATTGTCATCCATCTCAATGTATAAGGTACGGAATCCCAACTTTGAGAATAAATTCCCAGGTCGTTCTGTCGACGCATTGTCGATCAAAACAACAGAAAAATCCCCGTAAGTCTGGGCTGTCAGGCTATCAAGGCAGCGAGGAAGCGTCGCCGATGAGTTGAAGCTGACAATGGCGACGCACACACGTGGCTTTTTCTCAGCACTCATTTGTGCATTCATGATTTTTTTGTGATGGTTAGGTATAGCATTTAAAGACCAAGAAGCGCCCAGGGAGTCCTATGCCGGACGTCGACATCGTTATCGTAAACTATAAATCTGCATCTCACACTGTCAAATGCGTGGCGGCCGTGCATGTAGCCGCGCATCAAGACGGGGTTGGCGTTGACGTTTATGTTGTGAACAATGGCGACGAGAGCACAGATTTTGAGACTGAGGTTCTACATGCAGGCCAAGCTACGGTTACAACTAACTCAGAAAACCTTGGATTTGCCACCGCTTCAAATGTCGGGGCACGTTTGGGCAACGCGCCTTTCATTTTATTTCTGAACCCTGACGCCCTAATTCATTCGGGGGCGTTGCAGGCGCTTACATCTTTTCTGAACGATCCGAGTAACGGTCAAGTGGGGATCGTAGGACCAGAGGTATGCAATTCCAACGGGGCGACAGTTCCCTCCTGTTCACGCCTGCCGTCGCGATTCGATCTCATTACAAGGTCAATGGGGCTGCACGCCCTGCTACATAAAAAGGCCAGTTATCCCTATGCCCCTCTAGATGACCATGCCCATAGTCGTGCCGTCGGTCAGGTTATGGGGGCAGCTTTGATGATTCGTCGGTCTCTATATGAACAGCTTGGGGGGTTTGATGAACGATTCTTTCTGTACTACGAAGACGTTGATATTTCAGCGCGCGCGAAGGCAATGGGTGCAGAGAGCTATTATTTAAAGGATGCCTGCGTGACACATGTGGGGCGCATCTCCAGTTCTCAGGATGCTGGTTTCTCACTGGCGCTTCACGTTCGTAGTCGAATGACCTACGCAGGCTTGCATTTTGGCCAGCTTTATCAGTTCTTTCTTTTGCTGGTTTGCTCAGCGATCGAGTTCCCAGCTCGGTTGTTGCAGGCTATGCTTGGCAGAGGCGCTGTCGGCGTGCGGGGTATACTCCGGGCATATAAACTGTTGGCGCTATATATTTTTTCAGGTACGGCTCTTCCGAAACCCCGAGACCGAACCCAAAGCCAGTATTGAACGCCGCGTCATGACGATTTCTGTCCTCGCTCTCACCAGGTATGATCGGATGGGTGCCAGCAGCCGCGTACGGTTTCTGCAATATGTGCCGTATCTTGAGCGAATGGGTTTGCGTGTAGAAGTGCAGCCGTTGCTGCCACGGGAGTACCTAACTTGCCTATATGCTCATGGAACTCGGTCTTCGGTTACCGTCGCTGCATCTCTCATCAACCGTCTCTTGCGTGTGCTGCGTAAAGGGGATGTAGATGTAATTTGGTTACAGAGGGAGGTGTTGCCGTTCCTCCCTTTTGTGCTCGAGAAAATTTTGTTGTCAGGAAAGCCGATTGTTGTCGATTTTGATGATGCCCACCACCTGTATTACAAAAACGCAGGATCATACCTCATCCGCGGTGCGTTCGCAGGCAAAATCGAAGCGCTTATGCGTCACGCGGCTGCTGTGATTGTTGGTAATCCTACGCTCGAGCAATACGCCAGAAATTCCGGAGCTGACTCAGTGACGCTGATACCCAGCGCCGTGGACGTCACCCGACTTAAAACTGCAGTGCGGGCGCCCAAGACCTTCACGGTTGGTTGGATTGGCACCCCGGTTACAGCTACACAATCTTTGCCGTTGATTCGGAAGCCGCTTGAGAAGTTCTTGGCTGAGACGGGGTCTCGTTTCCTTTTGTGTGGGGCCGACGACGCAGCCCAAGACATTATGGCTGATCGGTTGCCGTGGAGCGAATCTGGCGAAGTCGATTTCTTTTCTGAAGTGACTGTGGGTATTTGTCCGTTACAAGATACGGAGTGGAATCAAGGGAAAAGTGGTTACAAAATCATTCAATACATGGCCGCAGGAAAGCCGGCGCTCGTGTCTCCTGTCGGTATTGCAAATGACCTGGTGACGCAGGGTGGAACTGGTTTTCACTGCAACACTGCAGACGAGTGGTATGGCAGTCTGATGCAATTGCAACAAGACCCCGCTCTCTGCGCGTCGATGGGGGCCCGTGCCCAATCTCAAGCGCAAGAAAAGTACGACACGGAGATTGCTGCCAACTGCCTCCACAAAGTCTTTGAGGGTTGCATGGGTGGTCAGAGGTGAGCCGATCCACCATCGTCACTTTCAGCGCCCTTTTCTTCGTGCCCCTCGTCACGTGGTTCAAAGACGCCGCTGTTGCGGTTCTGGCGCTGGGCGTGCTTGCTAGCCTACTGTCCCACCATACCGTTCTTTTAAAAGATGTTTTGTCATCCGTAAAAACGCCTGCCGGGATGCTCGCATGCTTATTTGTTCTCTGGAGCCTTTTATCCCTGCTGTGGGCGCCCAGCGATCCCGCTCTCGCCTGGACTAAGGCATTTACGGCGATCGCTCTGGGTTTCGTCTTAGCAGTGGCTTTGTCCCGTGTCTCGGCAGAGGCGATTGAGCGCATTGCAGGTGCAGTGCTGATAGCTATTGCCACATTACTTGGTTTGTTGCTCGTCGAACGTATAACAAATGGCTTTCTTGTCGGGCTAGTTCGGTCATCCGAGACTACTGACCAACTGCTCAATGCCATGAATGGCGGGCTGGTATTGCTGTGCTGTTGTTCATTCTCCGCCGCTGGGCTTATGAGAGTGAAAACAAAATCCTGGATAAATCCTGCACTGTTTCTCGCCTCCGTTATCTTGGTTACGGCAAGCTATCGTATGGATGCCGTGCCCGTTGCCGTGGGTGCTGGGCTCATCTCTTTCCTCATCGTGTACAGATGGGGTGCGTCATCATTTGTTGCTCTTGCTGTACTCATTGGTATTGGCGCGGTGTCGTGGCCAACTCTCTCTAGTTTTGCCACAGCATCCGAATTTCATGTCTGGTTTACCGAGACTATTCATCCAAATTGGGGCTACCGCATCACCATATGGAGTCGCGTCAGTGAGTTCATTGGTCAGAATCCATTGATCGGCTACGGCTTTGATTCGTCCAGGATTGTTGGTGGAACGGCGGGGCTTTTACCTGACCCGGCGGGGCGCACTTCTTTTCTCCATCCCCACAATGGCCTGCTGCAGGTTTGGCTTGAGCTTGGATTCATCGGCGTACTTCTTTTTCTAGCGACAGCAGCATTTTCGCTGCGCCGAATTCTGGAAAGCTCACCCAAGCCTTTGTCACTGGCAGTTGCCGCCGGCACCATGACGGCTTCGGCGACCATTTGGTTGTTGAGCTTTGGGATTTGGCAGGGGGGGTGGCTTGCTGTGCTCGGTTTAACGGTGAGCAATGTCGTATTGTGTTTTAGATTAGATGGTGAGAGTGCTGAAGCTCAGGCATCTTCTGCCAGTTGAAGTAGATATTCACCGTAGCCGCTTTTCTTCAAAGCCGAGCCTAACTCAACGAGAGATTCCAAAGTGATCCAACCATTAGCAAAGGCGATTTCTTCGGGCACACTGATGCGCTGACCTTGCTGTCGCTCAATGGTCTGTACAAAAGCGCTTGCCTCAACGAGGCTGTCGCAGGTGCCGGTATCAAACCATGCAAAACCTCGACTTAAGCATGCGACATTCAAATCTCCCCGCTCTAGGTAATGCTTGTTGACGTCGGTGATCTCAAGTTCTCCGCGCTCGCTGGGTTTAAGGTTACTGGCGATCTCGATGACGTCATTGTCGTAGAAATAAAGCCCTGTTACAGCCCATTTTGATTTAGGAATTTTTGGCTTTTCTTCGATAGAGGTCGCACGCCCTTCTGCGTCAAAAGAAACAACACCGTATCGTTCGGGATCTTTGACCCGATAGCCAAAGACTGAAGCGCCAGATGTAAGCTTGGACGTTTTCCGCAATGTGTCTGTCAGCCCCTGGCCATAAAAAATATTGTCGCCAAGGACAAGAGCGCATGCGTCCTGGCCGACAAAGTTTTTTCCGATAATAAAAGCCTGCGCCAAACCATCGGGGCTTGGCTGCTGCGCAAATTGAATGTTGACCCCCCATCGGGCTCCATCACCAAGCAGATGCTCAAAGCTTGGTGCATCCTGCGGGGTCGTGATGACGAGTATATCTTGTATGCCGGCTAGCATCAGCGTGCTGAGCGGATAATAGATCATTGGCTTGTCGTAGACCGGCAGCATCTGCTTGGACACTGAGTGGGTAATTGGGTGCAGTCTGGTGCCTGATCCACCGGCGAGGATGATCCCCTTCATCGCGTTTCCTTTGCAGCGTGGCTATCGCCTGACAATGTGATTTGAAGCATTTCTGCCAAGGCCTCTTGCCACGGCCTTAGGGTGATACCGTAAATGCGACTCAATTTGCCACAGTCTAATTCCGAATTGGCGGGTCGCTGGGCAGGCGTCGGATAATCTGCCGTGGAAATGCCGTCGACGGTCGGTATATCGCCCATACTTGGGGCAGCCAATTCAAAAATCTTTCGGGCAAAATCGCACCAAGATGTCTGGCCAATACCTGTGCAGTGGAATGTCCCCAGCCCCTCAGTTGGCCGGGTATCCGTCATAAAGTGATCTGCAATATTGAGTATAGCGTCGGCCAAATCCCCGGCAAAGGTTGGGCATCCAATCTGGTCTTGAACAACCCTCAGAGCACTTTGCTTCTCCGCCAATCGGAGCATAGTCTTAACAAAGTTCTGACCATTGACGCCGTAGACCCATGCGGTTCGCAGAATAACGTGGTTTGTATGATGTCTACGAATGGCGTCTTCCCCAGCCAATTTGCTGGCGCCGTACACACCCAGGGCTGCCACAGCATCGTCTTCGTTATAGGGGCCAGTTTTCGTGCCATCAAAAACATAATCCGTTGAAACATGGATCAGTGGAATGTCGTTGGTGGAACACGCCGCTGCGAGATTGGCAGGACCATCCCGATTAACGGCAAATGCGGCGGCTGGCTCAGTTTCTGCTTTGTCGACGGACGTGTATGCTGCAGCGTTGATCACAACTTTGGGCGCATTCGTTTCAATTATGCGCTTAATCGAATCCGCGTCTGTGATGTTCAGATTTGCACGGTCAAAAGCCTTTGCGGTTCGGTCTTTGGTCGCGGCGCGTCTCTCTAATTCCCAACCCAGTTGGCCGCTGGCGCCGGTAATCAAGACATCTGGTGTCATGTGTGCGTATTTTTGGAAAGACCGAGGCGCTCGCCCGAATAATGGCCGCTGCGAATACTTTCCCACCATGTCTTGTTGTCCAGATACCACTGCACTGTCTGGCGTAAACCGCTTTCAAACGTTTCTTGTGGTTGCCAGTGGAGCTCTTCAAATATTTTCGTCGTATCCATTGCATAACGCGCGTCATGTCCCGGACGATCAGTCACATAAGTAATGAGGTTTTGTGTGGGTTGGTCTGGGCGAACCAACTCATCCAGTAAATCGCAAATTCCGTGAACAACATCGATATTCTTACGTTCTGCATCGCCGCCAATATTATAGACCTCGCCAAGGCGGCCCTTGGTCACCACCAACCAAAGCGCTCGAACATGGTCTTCTACGTGCAACCAGTCGCGAACATTATCCCCCTTGCCGTAAACCGGAAGAGTTTTGCGTTCCAAGCCGTTTAGAATGATGAGCGGAATCAGTTTTTCTGGAAACTGGTGAGGCCCATAATTATTCGAACAATTAGTTGTCACCACCGGAAGCCCATACGTGTGATGCCACGCGCGAACAAGATGGTCTGACGAAGCTTTTGATGCAGAGTATGGTGAGTTCGGAGCGTAGGGCGTTGTTTCGGTGAACAACCCCTCCTCACCCAAAGATCCATACACTTCGTCCGTTGAGATGTGATGAAACCTAAAGGCATCCTTGCGTGTGGTAGGAAGCTTAGACCAATAGGCCCGCGCTGCTTCAAGCATCGCATAGGCGCCCATGATGTTGGTTTCCATAAACGCGGCAGGTCCATCGATTGACCGGTCAACATGACTCTCGGCAGCTAAATGCATAATCACGTCTGGCTGCTCTGATTCGAACAGGTCCGCCATGCGTTTTTGGTCACAAATATTCTCGTGGATAAATGTGTAGGCTGGGTTATCTGCAACTGAAGCAAGTGAATCCTTATTGCTGGCATAGGTGAGGGCGTCAACGTTCACGACCTCAGCGCCAATTTCTTTGATCAGCAAGCGGACCAGGGCAGACCCAATAAAACCGGCACCCCCTGTTACAACAACCTTTGTCACTCTATCTATTCCTCGTAGGTGAAGTATTGCGGCAGTTCAGCCAGTGTGGGTTGGGTTTTGTCTTTTTCGGACAACACCGCGTCTTCGATATTTATGGGCCATTCAATACCAATCGCCGGATCATTCCAAAGCACACCTTTGTCACAATCTGCGCTATATAGATTTGACACCTTGTAGAGCACCTCTGTATCGGACTCTAGAGTCATAAGACCATGCGCAAATCCGACGGGGATGAGTATTTGGTTCCACTCATCGGCAGACACAATAGTTGATACATGCTGACCATACGTAGGTGAGCCGACGCGCAAATCGACGGCCACGTCAAAAATTGCACCTCGTGGCACCCGTACTAATTTATCTTGGGCAAATGGAGGGGTTTGGAAATGCAGGCCGCGTATGGTTCCTTTCGCGGCGGAGAGGGAGTGGTTGTCTTGTACAAACGTGATGTCGATACCAGCCTCAAAAAACGAGGCTTGCGAATAAGCCTCAGAGAAAAATCCCCTGTAATCGCCATGCCGTGTCGGCCGGAGAACTTTTACTTCTGGAATAGATAGGCTTTCGCAAACAACGGTCATGCGACACTCGAGTAGGGGTTTATCGAAGAGAGTTTACAGCAGGTAGATGGTGAGGCCAGGATGATTTACTGTTTCACGAGATAGTTTATTGACTGCGGTAATATAGTCGGCTGCCCAGTTATTGAAACGAGATATTTCTGTTCCATTGATCGCCCAGTCCTGGACAATAACGACAGCTGGTTGAGCTTCTTGAGTTAACGCTATGGATTTCGAGATCCAATTTGGCTCAAGAACGGGCGTTGAATCGTCCACATAGAAATTCTTAAACAACATCTGTCGTTCCGACATAAACGCGAAACCTGGACAATACGGAACGCAAACGATGCGATCACCTGGCTCACTGTTTTCGAGAATGAGGTTGCGCACGACGTCGAGCCGAGATTTCTCGGCGGCGGAGACTCTCACGTCAATGCCGTTTCCGGCTTTGAATGGCTCTACGCGATTGGCATGCCCTGCAATAGATCCTGTGCCGGGTGTCTGCAATCCGATCCAAACATAAAACGTGAGATGTAAGAGAGCGGTGAGTAATCCTGCGGAAATGGCCCATTTCCGCATTGGAGTAGCGTTCACATGGACCTGTCTGTAGAGTTGATAAATAATGGCTGCGGCTAGAACAGTGTAGCCAGGCATGAAATTGGCGACATGTGACAAGTCAGGCCGATAAAAAAAATAGTGGGGAAATGCAGCTGCACCAGCAAAGAGAACGACGAGAGCCTGGCCAATAGTTTCATACCGTCCGTCGCGCCAGAGTTTGCCCGCCCTTAACGCGCTGTAAAGAACAAATCCACCGATTGCGATGATAGGAAGGTAAATCAAGACTGCGAGAGCTGACGCATTCGTGTTTCCTGAAATGATGGCCGTAAGTCCTGGCCTTTTCAGCGATGCGCTTCCCGGGCTAGCGGGTGTGGCAAGGTCGCCGGTCAATACAGCGCGCAACCCACTCACCGTGTAGTCGATCATGGTTGCGGGGTAGCTGATATACTGTTGCAGTATCATCGTAGCATAACCGTCAGCTAACGCGCTCAACAGCATGGGTGCCTGCACAACGAGAAATGCTAACAGACTGCTCCCCAATAATGACCATGCTTTCTGTGCTGGGCTGGTTTTAAGTGCGGCCAACAGTAAAAGTGCGGCGAAGGGTATGGTCCATATGTAGCCAAAGTCGGGGCGAATCTGAAAAGATAATGAAAGCGTGGCCCCAGCAATTGCGGTGTCGACCCAAGTTGCCCGAGTTATATTGGTAGCCAAGCGCATTTGTGCTGTGGCATTCATCATTATGCACAGGCCGTAGAAACCGGTGGCGGGAAAGGCCGGAACGAGGAGTGGCACGGTCGTCATTGCAAAGGCGAACAAGCGACTGCCAGAAATCATATGAACAGTATAAAAAATTAGGATGCTGGTGATTGTGATTACGGTAAAGAAAAACGTTTTTACCAGAGCGTAATTCACACCAAAGGCATGGAAGAGAGCCTCGCCGACCTTAAACCACAAGATGCCATATGTTATGGACAGGTCATCAGGCGCTCGCCCCAGGTACAGTTCGTAGGCGATTTGGGCGTAATTGCCATCATCTGCGGCTGAGAAACCGGAGCCTAAATAGAGCCCGTAATAAAAAGCTGACAACAACAAGATGGCCACCACAAGGGGCCAATTTTCAGTCTTTGAAGTATCAAGAGGCATGACGTGTGAGTGGCACCAATGTTGTGTGTTTGGCCAAATGGCCCTGCAATCCGGTATACCTTATTTCAATAGGGTGGCGGAACTCAGCATTTTTGGGCCTTTTCTCAAACGGTCGTGGTCGGGGGGATTCCTTGATCACGCTCATCGCTGTATAAGACTCCTATGCACATTCTCTACTTGGACCAGTTCTTTCGCCCGCCCGATGGGATAGGTAATACTAGCTCCTATGAAGTCGCGCACCGGTGGGTCCAGTCTGGCCATAGCGTGACAATTGTGACATCAGCGGCCGAATTGCCGGATACCTATGGTGTCGGCCAATACACGTTGGATGGTATTCAGCTCAACGTCACCCATGCCTCTCGTCGGGCGCCTACCGGCGCATTTGGAAAGATATGGAGAGCTTTACAATTCACTGTGGCCGCGACGTGGCGAGCCATTCGCGTTTCTGATGTTGATATTATTTTTGTCGCACCGCCCTCTCGTCGCGTTATGGGGGTCGGGGTTGTCGCGAGCCTTTCCACCGCGTCGCCGTTTGCGATTGGAGTTTCTGACTTTCAAGACTCAGCGCCTGGAAAACGCCGAACAGTATGGCAATCTGTGTCGAGCCAAGTCTCACGCGCGATGAACAAGGTTGTTTACCGCGCTGCTCATCATGTCATTGCCTTTGAACCTGGCATCAAGGATGCGCTTATCACCGAGGGGGTGGACGACGCCAAGGTTACTGTTATCCCTGATGGCTGCGACACGCAGCTATTCCGTGTATCTGCGGATCACGGTGCGAATCTGTTAGAAGTGTATCCCCACTTGAAGGGTGGGCCACTTGTTGTTTTCTGTGGACCTTTGGACGCTGTGAATGCCGTCGGCTATCTCATCGACGTAGCAGAAGTCATGCTGTCGGTCGATCCGAATATCCGTTTTGTTGTTTGCGGAGATGGGCCGGTTCGTAGCGACCTAAGGGCGCATGCCATGCACGCTGGTGTATTTGAGCAAAACTTGTGGCTGTTGCCAGCTCTGCCGCGACACCGCTTGCCAGAACTTTTGTCTATTGCGTCTGCGGTAACATCGTTGTCCCCAGTTCTAGAAGAGGGGCAGCATAAACTGTTCCCTGAGATCTTTGATGCGCTGGCCTCGGGTAAGCCGGTGGTGAGCAACCATGGTGGGTGGTGCGCTGACCTGGTTGAGAGTCGAGGTGCGGGAATAAAGATCTCACAAGACGACATAAAAGTTGCTGTGCAAGACATTGCTGATTTCGTTTGCGATTCCGAAGCATTGCGCCGCGCCACTGAGCAAGCTGCTGCGCTAGCTGATAGTCGTTTTAATCGAGATAAGTTGACCAATGAGCTGCGCACTATCTTAGAGTCAGTTGCGCAGAACCACAACGCATCTTCTCGCCGCCGCCGCCGCAGTCTGGCGATCAAGCGGGTCACAGATTTTGTTTTGGCGTTAACGGCGTTAGTGCTGCTGTCGCCAGTGATGATGCTGATTGCTTTCGTCGTCTTGATTCGCATGGGGCGGCCGGTCCTGTATACCCATACGAGACCGGGTTTGGGTGGACAACCCTTTCACCTCGTTAAGTTTAGGACAATGGACGTTGCCACAGACGCATCAGGAGAGGCGCTACCAGACGGTGACCGGCTGACACCCTTCGGCCGCATTCTGCGCCGCACATCTCTTGATGAGTTGCCCGAACTGTTCAACGTCTTGGTGGGAGAGATGAGTTTGGTCGGGCCGAGGCCTTTATTGATGGAATATCTACCGTACTACGATCAGAACCAAGCCCGCCGCCACTCAGTTCGGCCTGGTATTACCGGGTGGGCTCAAATAAACGGACGCAACGCCCTTACGTGGGAAGAAAAGTTTGACCTTGATTGTTGGTACGTGGAAAACCGATCTCTCTGGCTTGACATCAAAATCCTCGTGCGCACGGTGTGGGTTGTGGTTTCGGGCAAAGGCGTATCCGCTCCCGGCCACGATAGTATGCCTCGTTTTGATGAAATCATGGCACGCCGCCAAGGCGCCGAAGATATCTAGCAACCTTAGGCTAGCGGCCTTCGAAGCGTTTCCGTCAAGACTGAAACCCTATCGAGTGTCTCAAAATTATTGAGATGTGTTTTGAGGTGATCAGCCTCGTCATCAGTCAGTAAGTCGTTCACGCACCCTTCTAGCTTTTGCCAGTATTGCTCATCAGAGAATGGAGCGGCTTTGCTTCCAAGTGGCATATCCATGCTTTTCTCAACGCGAGCCCCGGACTTGAGATGAATCTCCACAGATGTCGGGAACTCCCCTTCAGATTTATCAACGCCATGAACTTCGATCAGGTCGTATATGGCGCGCACGTCAGGGCGCATTACGGCATCCGGATGAAAATCGTTAGGCGTGCAGGCACCTGTGATCAATGCGACAGCTAGCCCGTATTGCAATGAAAATTTCGCCTGCATCGGGTCTGTCGGATTGTGGTGCATGAGATTGTTGAGATGGGTCTGCGGCAGGCAGGCGATAATCTTGCTCACGTCTATGGCGCTAAATTTGTGTTCTTCTTTAAGAAGTAACAGCGCATCCATTGAGCGATGTGCGCTGGCGCAATTTGCAAACCGTTTCACCTTAAGGCCGTGTTCAAGCAGAAGGAGAGGCTCGCCAATCTGTTCTGTTTCAAAGCGCAAGGTTTGACCGTGCTCGGGCTTCGTGATGGCGTCCCTCAATGCGTCGTAGTCAGGTCCGACCATCAACCGGTTCATGCCTGTTAGTCCGTCAAGCGTATCAAGCCCGGCTGTCACGCCCTGTCGCGCCATGCTTGCTGAGATCACGCCGGATTTTGCAGCCAGCCCGGCATGCGTTGGTTTGGCCATGGTTCCAAATTGAGACATAAACCCCGCCGCCATGCTGGTGGCGAGGGATAGAGCATGCCCGGCTTGTTTAGGGCTTAATTTAAGAAGACGGCTACAAGCCGCAGCTGCACCTATCGCGCCGACGGTTGCGGTGGCATGCCATCCTCTGTTGCGGTGCGTTGGGTTCACGCCTTGCCCAACCCGGCCCATGATCTGTAGGCCACAGATATAGGCATCCAAACAGGCGAGGCCGGAAACCTGTTCCTTTTCGCCGAGGGCCAAAATCGCCGGCACCAGGACGGCTGTGGCGTGGGCTTTGGCCGGGTCAAAATTGTCGTCTAAGTCCAACGCATGGGCGGCTGTTCCGTTGACTAGGGCAGCCCATGGCGCACTCAGAGTCTCGGATTGGCCCACGACGGTGCAGGGGCCGTCACCCCAGTCCTTTACGGTTGCAAATATCCGTAGCGTTGCCTCAGCAACCGCACCCAGAACTGTTACGCCCATAACGTCGATGAATTGCCGTTTGGCAGAATGTAGCGCTTCATCGGGCCAAGTTGCGGGCGTTTGAGCCAACCACGCGCCGTAGCTCTCGACCGGATTCTTGCTGGGAGTGGTGTTCGACATACCTGAGTATTTTATAGATTTTGTCTCGGACTAGAAGAAGTTCTTGTGTTTCTCGTACTCTGTGAGCTCGTAGTAGGTCTGCATGTACCCGGTGCAGTGAGCTTTGAGAAGTACATAATCACCATCCGCCGTAACCCAGGTGTGGTAGGGCGGGTGTTTGTCTGTCCCCATGTAGTCATCGTCCGTATTGGTTCCGATGCTGAAGTGATGGGCTTTAAAGGTTCCAGCTTCTACCGTCACGTCTTCCTCACCAAAGTAATTCACAGTGAGGCCGCGCTTGTGCATCAAGATGGGGCCGTCGGCGCCGCGATGGTGAAAGGAACACATTAGGTAAAGGGGCGATGTATAGGTTCCTGGCCCTTGCTCAAGAGGATATACGTTGGTGTGCATCGCGTCGGCTTGAATGGGGTGAGTGCCGAAAATAGCGGGACGTTCCGCAAGCTCAAGTCTTTGAGAGATCCGGCCTTCCTTAGTCGTATACCCTTCACACTCCGCCATAGTTTTAGTGAACCTGAACCAAGAAGACCCGACAAAGGCATCATCCACATGGATTTGGACAAACCCGTAAGTGGGCGTCCAGTCTTTGTCGACGTTGGTTACAGTGTCGCGAAGTGTGCGCGGTGAATCTTCGTCAATGGAGCAGTGAGTCCTTAGGCTGCGTGATCCGTCGACATGAGTGGTGTAAACAAATGTTTCGCCGCCACGGACCTTATCCATGATTTCTTTCTTCTTGGACGTGTAACGAATGCGACCACGAATTGTGCAATGTTCCATAATTAGCGTTCCCTCGTTTTTCCTGTTTCAACTGATATTAGTCTAATGCGCCTTTGCTTTAGAGGCCATCAATCGGCGGCAAGCCGTGCGCCACCCGGTACGCGCGCAATTCGGCACGCCCTTCTGCGAAGACCGTCATGAACGGCTGCTGTTTGCGAATAAAGGTCCACCAGGCTTTTAGCTTCGGATGTCCGTCGGTTAGGTCGGCCATGCCGAAGCGGGGCATATTCACGCTAAGGTAATCGATTGCTGGCCCAAGCGCACAATCTGCGTGACCAGGGGATGCCCCTAGTGCAAACGGCTCAGGGCATAGTAGTGTTTCCAAAACAGCCAGCCCGTCTTTAAACGCGTCCACCTTGGTCTTGATAAAACCCTGATCTGGGTTTTCTTGGCGTCTCAAGGGAATTAAAGGAATGTAGTTGCCCATCAAATAGAGATCGACGATTCGGGCAACCAATCGTCCGCGCGCTGAAATTGCCGGGTCGACCCGGTCGGCATCTTTGTCGGGGTGGAGGTCACGAAGATAACTGCAAATCACTTCGCCCTCCGCCAACCACAGGTCACCATGGATCAAAGCAGGGACGCGTCCGATTGGATTTATCGCGCGAAATTCATGAGAAGATGTGTCGCCACCCGGAACGGGCTCTGGTTTCAGGTCTAAACCGAGGCGGTGCGCTGTCAGGAAAACGCGAGCCACAAAGGGCGACATCATCTGACCATAGAGATGCAAGTTATCGATACCATTATTTGTCATCGCTCACCCTTCGATTAGCGGCGTAGGCTGCTTTACCGACAATAATATGCGCATAAATGTCGGCGGCCTGGCCACCGATCTCACCAATCAAAATTTCGGGCACTGAACGCGCAGCCGCGCGCCATGCATCTCTTTCGCTTTCTGTTGGCTCATGCACGGTCGATCCAGTTTGTGACGCTTTTAAGAGGTCCGCCGTGTTTGCGGCGCGAATACGGTCGCGGACCTCCGCAGCGCCGGGTACCGCCCGACGTATGGCGTTTTGCAATTCAATATCGAGTTTATTGAACCATTTTGAGTACACAGCGTAAACACCTGCAGAATAGGCATGTCGGGTTAAGGTGTAATAATGGGCCACGGGTGCGAGGCCGTAACTGGCATAGGTCATGGGACCAGCTTCCCCGCCCCGAATCAATCCGGTCTGCAAAGCCGGGATGACATCTGGAAACGGCATGGCCGCCACATCTGCACCGAGCGCGTGAAGAAATAGTGGAGACGATGGAACTTGAAACGACCGCATCCGGTATCCAGCTGTGTCGATTGGTGTGCGGAGCGGTGTTACGCTGTAAAGGCTTTGGAAACCTTCATCAGCCCAACTGAGTACGGTCAGTCCTTTCTCCGCGGCTAGGGCAGATAACGGCTCAATGAGGTGATTGTCTAACACGTAGTCGGCCTCTTCTAAGCTATCGAACATGAACGGGGCCATCACGACTGCGAACTCCGGAACGACGGCTGACATTCCGCTCGACGTAAAGATTGCCATTTCAATGCGGCCACGGCGGACCGCAAGCATGAGGGCTTCTTCTCCGCCTACTTCGCCGCGAACCAAAAGTTCTGCGTCTAAACGCCTATTACTTTCATGCTTTATATCTTGGGAAAAGCGTTGCCACAGAATGTCATAGGGGTCGCCGGGAGTGCTTAAGGCACCCGCGCGGAATGTTTCTGATGATGCGTTTGTCACCATACACAGATTGAATAAGAGGATAGAAAGAACTGATCGAAGCATGGCTAGCTTACTCTTTCGTCCAGAACGGCACTTGTCATACTACCGGGTTATTAGGGTAATCTTAATAACCAGACGCGACGCAGGAAAATAAATCATGATCCAACCAGGCATCTACGACAACGATCTTGACCAAACATCGGCCAACCATGAGCCGCTAAGTCCGCTCTCATTCTTGCGGCGCGCGGCCGAGGTGTATCCCGACCGGGTTGCGGTTGTGCATGGGTCGGTGCGCTACAGCTATCGAGAGCTTTATGCGCGCTGTCGGCGATTGGCGTCCGCCCTTGAGAAACGGGGTATTGTGTCTGGCGATACGGTCGCCGTTCTGGCGCCAAACATTCCCGCACATCTCGAGGCACATTTTGGCGTGCCAATGACCGGTGCGGTGCTTAATGCCATCAACACGCGGCTCGACGCGTCAGCGATTGCGTTCATCCTAGATCATGGAGAAGCCAAGGTCCTGATGGTTGACCCTGAGTTGTCCGGTGTTGCGAAAGCTGCATTAGAGGAATGTGGGCGGGACATGTTGGTCATCGATATCGACGACGCGCTTGCGCCGAAGGAGGAGCCGATTGGTGAAATCGCTTATGAAGCGTTCCTCGAGTCCGGTGATCCTGAATACTTAAGTTCAGAAGTAAAGGATGAGTGGCAAGCGATCGCGCTTTGTTACACGTCCGGTACGACAGGCAATCCAAAGGGCGTGGTGACCCACCATCGTGGCGCTTACCTTAATGCAATTGGCAACATGATGGCCTGGGGGATGACTCCGGCCCCGGTATATCTCTGGACCCTGCCGATGTTTCACTGCAACGGCTGGTGCTTCCCGTGGACGATCACTGCGCTTTGCGGAACTCACGTTTGCCTGCGCAAGGTCGACCCAATTGCGATCTATGATTTGATGAAGTCGGAAGGAGTTACCCATTTCTGTGGGGCACCGACCGTGCTGAATATGCTGGTAAATACGCCCGAGGAGCATCGGGCTGGCTTGCCTACGGGAATCAAGGCCATGACCGCTGGCGCTGCGCCTCCTGCCGCCGTGATTGCCACGATGGAGGGTATGGGCATAGGTATCACCCATACCTACGGCCTCACGGAAGTTTATGGTCCCTGCGTTGTTTGCGCTTGGCATGATGAGTGGGATGAGTTGCCTGCCGATGAACAGGCCGCACTGAAAGCGCGTCAGGGCGTGCGGTATCCTGTCGTGGAGGGGCTTGATGTTATGGACCCAGACTACATGGCACCGGTGCCGGCTGACGGTGAAACCATCGGCGAGATCATGTTCCGCGGCAATGTGGTGATGAAGGGTTACCTCAAGAACCCCAAAGCCACTCAAGAGTCACTTGACGGCGGTTGGTTTCATTCCGGCGATCTAGCGGTCAAACACCCCGATGGATACGTCGAGATTCGAGATCGCTCGAAAGACATCATAATCTCCGGTGGTGAAAATATTTCGACCATCGAAGTGGAGGGATTTTTATATAAGCACCCTGCCGTTTTGGAGGCAGCTGTGGTTGCGCGGCCGGACGACCATTGGGGTGAGACACCCTGCGCGTTCGTGACTTTGAAGACTGGGCAATCAGCGACAGAAGACGAGATCATCGCGTTCTGCCGCGATAATATGGCCAAGTTTAAAGTCCCCAAGACCATAATTTTCGATGATTTGCCAAAAACATCGACGGGAAAAATTCAGAAATTCGTTTTGAGAGAACGCGCGCGCGCTCTGAGCGCAAACTAACCCGCCGTTTAACGTTCCGGCAGAGGGCGGACTCGGGTGGCAATCTCAGCTGTTTGATCTAGCAAAGTCCGGGTTGGGTTGCGGGCACAACTTTGTTTGAGGGCGCGAACGATTTTTCTTTTATTAGCAACTGAGATGACAAGCCGAGGGTGATGTCGAACGCTGACGGTGCCTTGAACGAATGCGAAAGCCCAAAACTCTGCTGCGTTCGCCCTGGTTTTCGCATCGCCTCGGCTATCACGTTCTTCAGAGTAGGCCGCGCAAGAGTATTGGCGGGGGTCGAGGCCGATCGCGGTTGAAGCTGGTAGGGGCTCCGGAGACGCGCCGGTCCAAACCGCTGCCGCGTGGATGGAGTTGTCCAAGTTCTCCTGGCAGTACGCTTTGACCTGCGAAATAATTTCACTTTCCGCAACGCTTTCATCCTCTGAGAACTCAAGCACCGCATCTGCTTCATAGGCCCCGGTTAGGAAACCAATCAGCCAGAATCTTGCAAGCTCGGCGCGGTCCATATCCTTTTTGCGTTTGCTCTTGCCGTCACCATCTATAAATGACGTGCAGGCGTACCGGGCATCCTCAATGCGACGGTCACTAATGGCATCAGCCGGGCCAGATGCCAGTAGTCCCCCGACCAACGCGGCGGCAAATATAATATGTGGTTTGTGGATTAAGACTGTCATTGCGGCAGTGTCATTTCTCTGCGACCAAGGCACAATAGCCTGCGAAAACCCTCACTGGATTGTGAGCGGCGGGGTGATCCGATCATACTCACTTGATGCGACAGGCCTCAAGCGGTCGAAAGGAAAGTTCATGAGCGTCACCTTATACAAGTTCGGACCAACCATGGGTTTGCCAGATCCGAGCCCCTTTTGCTTCAAGTTAGAGACTTACCTGCGTATGGCCGGCGTCGAATACGTAGTCGCATCTGACAAACGCAAAAAAGCGCCCACTGGCAAGCGCCCCTTTATTGTTGACGAAAATGGCAAAGTCGTGGCCGATAGTGGTTTGATCATCGCTGGCCTAGAAGCCAAGAACGGCAATCCAGTGGACGGCAAGCTCACTTTGTCGGAGAGGGCCGAGAGCCTGGCTTTTCAGCGTATGATGGAAGAGCATCTGTATTGGGCTCTGGTTTACTTCCGTTGGATCGATCCAGCGGCTGTCAAGAATTGGACGCCGTTCTTAAAAGATGTTCTTGGCATGCCAGGACCAATTGTGACGCTGGTAAAACCGTTCGCCCAACGGCTCGTTCGAAATCAGTTAGGCGGGCATGGGTTGGGTCGTCATTCTCCTAAAACGATTCAGGATTTGGCCATCGCTGATATAAGGGCATTGGCCCACTGGCTCGGACAAAAGGAGTGGGGTTTTGGCGATCAACCAACCATTTTTGATGCTTCCCTCTCCGCGCATGTCGGTGAGATTGTCTCTCCACCCTGGGATAGCCCGCTCGCTGTGGAAACGCGCAAGCATCGAAATCTGGTCTCTCATTTCGAACGAATGATGACGCGCTATTATCCAGAGCTTAGAGAACCACAAGAAAGCACCTCAGGAGAGTCGTGATGACCGACAAGGGCTACACCAATCCCCAATTACTGATCGAAACGGACGCCCTAGAAGCTGAACTCACCGTAGATAATCTGCGCATCATAGACTGCAATGTGGTGATGGGGACAAAGCCAGGTGGTGGTTACGACATTAAGTCAGGTCGAGCGGATTACGACGACGCGCATATTCCTGGAGCGATTTTTCTCGATTTCTTGACCGAATTGTCAGGCGATCACCCAACGTTGCGCTTCATGATGCCCACGGAAGAAGAGTTTGCACGTGTCGTTGGTGGCGTGGGCATCGGTGACGAGCACCATGTCGTGATTTATTCCCGTGGTGCTAATTTTTGGGCGACCCGTCTATTCCTCATGTTTCGCGCATTTGGTTTCGATAATTGTCGAGTTCTAAACGGCGCGTGGGAGAAGTGGGTGGCTGAGAGTCGCCCGGTTACGGCTGATGTTAAGGCATGGCCGGCTGCGACATTCACGCCGAACCTGCGTCCAGGGCAGATTATCGGTAAGGATGAAGTGTTGGCTGCCGTGCAACGCAAGGACACATGTCTGATAAACGCTTTGTCGCCTGACATATTTTCTGGTGCGGCAGTCAATGCGGCCTATGGGCGACCAGGCCATATTGAGGGCAGTGTTAATCTCTATGCGTATGACCTAATCGACAAAGAGGACAACACGTTTGCGGATGCGGCGACATTGAAAGAGAAGTTCCAAGCTGTTGGTGCGCTCGATCAGGAGAAGATCATTACGTATTGCGGTGGAGGCATCTCAGCCACAACCGACTCATTTGCTTTGATGTTGCTGGGTAGAGAGGACGTTGTGTTGTACGACGGGTCCATGACGGAATGGGGCCCTGATGAAAGTCTTCCGATGTCTACTCTGACAGATGGGGGGGCGTAAGAGATGTACACAAATGTCTGGTACACTGCGGCATTCTCAAAAGACGTTGCTGACGTGCCCAGGCATGTGAAGATGCTTGATCGCGATTTCGTTCTGTTTCGGGATGCGGGTGGTGCAGCACATTGTTTGTCGAACGTCTGCTGTCATCGCGGTGCGCCATTAGATCAGGGCGGTTGCCAGACAGATGGGACGCTGGCTTGTTGCCAGCATGGCTGGCGGTTTGCTGGTGACGGTCGTTGCACAATGATGCCAGCTGCGGTGGATGGCAGCGCTATACCCAAAGCGGCGCGTGTCGACTCTTATCCAGTTGAAGAGCGTTACGGCATGGTTTGGGTCTTACTGGGCGATGACCCAGAGGCTGCAGCGCCCATTCCGGATGTCCCCGAATTTGATGCTGAAGGGTGGAGATGGATTGAGTACGAAGAAGTCTGGGACGCCAATTATCACTGGGCAAAAATTTCTAATCTTGACTACGTGCATCTTCCGGTCGTTCATGGGCAAACATGGAACGGCAGTATTCGTCCTCCGGCCCACAAGGTTGAATACCTTGATGAGACCAGTATCGGCACTGGGATATGCGTAAAGACAAAACGGCCTAAGGGTCTTTGGTCAAGGTTGCGTCCGGCTGAAACAGAAGTTCAGTCTCGCATGAAATTTTACCTCTCGGGCTTCACCATCAAAGTAGATGTGGAAATAGGCGGCGCTGGGACGGGGATGCGTTTTGTTGTTCTTGATATGTCGACGCCGATCGATGAGCACACCACCGCGATGAGGTTTCTATTTGGACGCAATTTTATGCCGCACAAGTGGGTCGACAAAGGCACGCTCAAGCGAAACCTAAAAAATGTCAGAGAAGATCAAAAGATTGCTGAGGCGCAGCTACCTAAAGTTCCTAAGTTGCCTGACTCACGAACACTGATGACAGACCCTGAAGACGAAATGGTCAGAGAATACTGGTCGATCATGACCAAGCTGCGAGAGAAGGGCTGGCAGATTGACCAGTCGGCCCTGCAACAGGCTGAGAAATCAGGTGGGTACCATGTTATTCCATCGCCGGCACGGCGGACCGATCCTGACGCGTGGGTCTACAAGCCGGTGCCCCGCATCAATCCCGATGCTGTTGCCCAAGCCGCCGAATAGGACTGTTTATGAAGATAGCCGTTGTTGGGGCGTCCGGCCAAACCGGACCTTGTATTATTGAAGAAGCGTTGAGCCGAGGGCATGAGGTTATTGCTATATGTCGCTCCCCAGAAAAGATGCCAATTGTTGGCCCTAAAACTGAAGTGCGCAAAGCTGACGCCTATGACGCAGCCCAGGTGTTAAAGGCACTGGAGGGGGCGGATGTCGTCGTAACAACAGTCGGGGCAACTAATCTATCTGAGAAGGGGCCACTGAATACGGCAACACACCGTAACGTTATCGACGCCATGAAATCCCATGGGCAAGATCGTTTGATTGCTATTTCCTCATTTGGAGCTGCTCGGGGTGTTAAGCGCAAAGGAATTCGGCGCAATATCTACCTATGGATACGCCGAAAGTATTACCAAGACATGGCGAACATGGAGAAAATGGTCTCGGCGGACTCCCCTGGTGCAACGATTCTAAGAGTGCCTAGTTTGCACAATCGGGTGCCGAAGCAGAGTTATATTAAGTCAGTGGATGGCACGTTGCCTAACGGCTTGTCGCTTTCTCGCAAAGATCTCGCACATTATGTATTGGAAGCGTTTGAGAAAGACCTGGACCGCGACAAAATCGCAGCCATCGTTGATGAAGGGTCTGAATTGCCGCCCATGCGGGAAGTGATGCCGCCCAAAAAGTGACGCATTCTAGTTACGTGTCAGATATCTATCCCATTGATCACGATAAGCCTCAAGCAAGACATTCTTTTGTACTTTGCCCATAGCGTTGCGTGGCAATGACTGTGCCTGCACCACGACCTTTGGGGCTTTGTAATTGGCGACTTTGCTTTTAAGGGCTGTTTTGATATCTGTGACGTCGAGTGAGATGTTGTTTTCTGCGACAACTATTGCCATACCGCATTCTCCAAAATCGGGATGGGGATAGCCAATGACGGCGCTTTCTCCGACGCCGTCCATAGAGTCGATGATCTGTTCAACCTCTTTGGGAAATACATTAAACCCGCCAGAAATATACATGTCTTTGGCGCGTCCGATTAGGGTGAGTTGGCCATCAAGTTCGTAACATCCAATATCACCAGTTTTGAAGAATCCATCGGTCGTGAATTCTTCAGCTGTCTTTTCTGGTTTGTTCCAATAGCCAGAGAACAGACTCGATCCTTTAATTTGAACACCGCCAGTTTGGCCGGCATCAACAGGCGCGTCGCTGTCGTTTGCAACTCTCATATCAACACCGTCGAGAGGCCACCCTACCGTGCCGGCACGCCTCGGTTTGTCTGGTTTGGCACTGGTGATGATGCCTGCTTCGGTCATGCCATAGCGCTCGACAATGGTGTGTCCGGTGCGTTCCGTGAATGCCTGAAACGTCTCATTAAGAAGCGGTGCAGACCCTGACACAAACAGTCGCACGGATTGGCATGTATCTTTCGTGAGTGATTTCTCGCCCAGCAGGCGTGTGTAGTAGGTTGGCACCCCCATAAACACGGTGGCTTTGGGAAAATCTGAAATTACAGACGACGGATCAAAGCGCGGATGAAAGATCATCCCTGATCCATTCATCAGAACCGTATTGGTTGCGACAAACAGTCCATGCGTGTGGAAAATGGGGAGCGCATGCAACAGAATATCTTCGGGTTCGAAGCGCCATGCTGTGTGCAGGGCGGTGGCGTTGGCGGCGAGGGCGCCGTGACTCAATATGGCGCCTTTAGGTTTTCCTGTTGTCCCTGAAGAATAAAGAATAGCAGCCATGTCGTTTGGTGCTGAAGAAACCGTTTCAAATGTCGTTGGGAGCGAGACTGCATGTTCCGTCAGGCTTCCTTCGCCGTTATCGCCAAGAGTTAGACAGCGACTAATGCCGTATCGTGTTGCTTTGTCTTCAGCTTCAGCTTGAGATGCGGTGTCGCAGACAAAAAGTTTAGGTGCGGCATCGCGCAGAAAATAATCTAGCTCGTCGCCCGTATAGGCGGTGTTCAGAGGCAGATAAGTGGCGCCGGCTCGTAGGCATGCCAGGTAAAGAATTAGAACAGTCGCTGACTTCTCAACCTGTGCCGCTAACCGATCGCCTGGTTGTAGGCCAGTGTCTTGGAGAAGGTTTGCAATTTGCGCGGATTGCTGTTCGACATCACCATAGGACACACATGTGCCATCCCGATTGGTAATGAAGGGCGTGTCCAAGTCGCTGGGGAAACGCTGGCGAAAAACAGCATAAAGATTGGCAGACATAAATTAGGCGCACTTCTCTTAAAGGAGTGCGCCCGTTTTCTCTAAATCAAACTAAAAGTGCAAGCCTACGTTACACACCAATGTTGAGGTTCTGCCCGCGTTCCTGGCGTTTGGCGGCTTCATCGTTGATGTGTTTCTGCACAGCTTCGTCCAGGAGCTCGCGGGTCCGGTTGCCACTGTTTGGATCTTGCGCCTGCGTTGCTTCGGTCGTGGCTGGCTACTTCACGGTCTGCGTTTGCTGCAGAGCCGGTTGATGCTCATTAATATTGCCGATCCCATCGACCATGAATGACGCTCCATTTTTTAAGAAACACAGTTTTCGGATATTGCCACTTGGCTTCAACACACAACCCTGTGATCAAAAAACGGTGTTATATTACAATGGCTTATAAATCTCTTATGGGGGTTTCAGGGTCGGCCAATTGAACCGGGTCGGGTGCCATTTTCGCAGCGATGGCTTTTTTGGCGTGCAAGAAATCTTTCGACCGATTCATCGCGTTCAACGCCACTAAGACGCCATCTCGCATGTAGCAGACCGAGAATGACCGCGTCTCCGGATCTCCCCGAACAATGATGTCATCGCCTGGATCGTTAATGCCAACCATCTGCAGTTTGATGTCGTATTGATCAGACCAGAACCAAGGAATTTCAGCATAAGGCGCCGCCTTCCCGAGAATCGCATTCGCCGCTGTTTTGCCCTGGCTCAGAGCATTTTGTACCGATTCGAGTCTCAGTCGGCGGCCAATAAGGTCGTTCGGGTGATTGGTGCAGTCACCAACTGCGTAGACATTCCCAGCGGAAGTTTGCGTCATTGAGTCAACTGTAATGCCATTCTCAACAGCGAGACCGGCGGCATCTGCCAACTCCACATTTGGAATGATACCGATACCAATGATCACCACGTCAGCATCGAACTTAGAGCCATCGGAGCAGGTGACCTGTTTGACGGACTCATCACCTTCAAACCCCGAGACGGTGACATCTGTACGGATATCCACACCGGCTTCGCGATGAACACGTGTATAAAATTCAGAGACAACCGGTGCGGCGACACGATTGAGAACCCGCGCAGTCATTTCAAGAACGGTTACTGCGCAACCGATTTTGTTCGCAACCGCTGCTACTTCGAGGCCAATGTACCCGCCGCCGACGATTGCTAGCTTGGTATTCGGTTTGAGCATGTCACGAAATGAGAGTACGTCATCAATAGTCCGCAGATAATGAACGCCTCTTAGCTCAGCGCCTGAGACCGGTAATTGGCGCACGCGCCCGCCCGTGGCCAAGACGATTGAACGAGCGAGTATAACGTCACCATCGCTTATCGACACGCTTCGACCGGGTGAAATGGAATCCACCCGTTCGCCCAAAAGCAAAGTTATATCTCTTTCGTCGTAAAAGTTTTCCGCTCGCAAATACAAGCGATCCATTTCCAGGTCACCGGCCAAAAACTGTTTTGATAAGGCGGGGCGTTCGTAAGGGATATAAGGCTCTTCGCCGATCACTGTGATGGGGCCATCGTAACCGCCCTGACGAAGCGAGATCGCAGTTTGTCCGCCAGCTTCCCCGGCACCGACAATCACGACGGGTTTAGTCATGTGGTCTTTCACTTTTCGAAATTTGGTGCATGAATTGAGCATGCAATGAATCGGTGAAATACGACATATAAGTCGTCTGCGATATCTCCACCAGCCAGAACGCGGTCGATCTCGTTCTGAGATAACGCTTCGCCCCTATGCTTGGGTGGTTCTTCATCTGTTATAGGTGTGCCTTTACCCCCGGAGTTCGTCTTCAGCGGTCTCGACAGCAACAGATCGGCGACGTCTGCCCAGGAAGAAATACTCCCTGATTACAATACCTTAGGAGATAGCCTAGGCATATTCGAAGATGGCTACTAAATTGATCCCATGCCGCCGATTTTACCGCAACTTGCTAGCAAAACATCGCTTAAATTTAATCTTGGACTGGACAACATTGTCAAATCATAGTGCATCAGACGTGTTCACGCGCTTGTCAGACCATGCGCCGCGAACCTGGCAGCGCATGCTGTCTGGGCGTCGACTCAACTTGCTTGACCCGTCTCCGTTGGACATAGAAATAGAAGATATCGCATTGGGTCTTGCGCGTAACACGCGCTGGAACGGTCAGACTCAAGGTGCGCATGCCTGGAGCGTTGCGCAGCACTCGGACTTTGTTGTCGATATCGTTAGGAGACTTAACCCAAAAGCCTCAGCGGAGGTGCTCATGGCGGCCAAGTTGCATGACGCATCTGAATACGTCACTCATGACCTTATCACACCGCTTAAGGCTGTGGTCGGTGATGTTTTTGCGGAGGTAGAGGAGCGTCTACTCCAGGCTATCAGACTGCGATTCGGCCTGGCACCGTCGTTGTCGGCGGGCACCCAGACCTTAATTAAAAGTGCTGATAAAATAGCTGCGGCTACGGAAGCTGTTCAACTAGCGGGCTTTTCTCCGCAAGAGGTGCGTTCCGTGCTCGAGTTTAGGGAAAAGCCACTACACGATGTTAAGCTTGTGCCAGTTCCAGTGGCCGACGCTGAGAAAGCGTTTTTGGATGGTTTTCGTGTTCTCGAAGCGGCTATGACTTTGCAGAATCGGTAACATTTTGGTGGAGGCGTGGCGTGCACAGCATGCTGTTAGTCACAGAGATAGGAGGGTGGCGTTATGTTTCTTAGTCGCACCGCAATCTACTTAATTGTATTTGCTGCATTCAACGGATTGCTCGCTGTGATCACCGGGTCTCTTGCGGCGCACGGTATTGAGAGTATGGCCCCGGCGGGTGAGCAAGCCGTAAGTTGGTTTTACGATGGCAGCGATTTCCAAATGAAAATGGCGTTCGGCATTATTTTAGTTGCGCTATTGCATGACCGGGTTGCAGAAGGTCGTCCGCGTAAGCTGATGCTCACAACCGGCGTGCTGTTTGGTATCGGCATTTTCTGTTTTTCAGGAGCGCTTTACTCTTTGTCGTTTAACGGGCCAGTTAACACAGCACCCTTTGGAGGGTTGTGTGCGATATTGGGCTTCATTTGTTTGACGACCGGTGCCATTTCTTCTGGCGACAAGTCGTTGGAGCGTCAGCCACCCAGTGCTCATCCCGAGGCTAAAGAGGGATTGCCGCCACGTTCGAAGGCGTGACCTGGCTAGGCGCAGTGCTCGGCATGGTTAGCGCAATCGCCTGGATGTGCTGTAATATTCACCAGCACTGTTCATGAAACTTGGGTAACGACTATGGGACCCCGCCCCGAAGAGCTAACCAGCCCGATGAAGGAGCTAAAGACTCTGATCTTGAAAACCACTAAAAATAGTTCTCACACCCCCTGTATTACCCTGTAATAATGAAAACACTCCGAAACATGCAATACACTCTAATATCAGTTCGTTTGTTATAGCGTTCTATGGCAACCGACTAATTTTCGTCATGTGTCTTTCTCCTCATGTGTTTTCAGATAAAACTGAATGACTTCAGTGTTGTCTTAATAAAAACAACAGATTCAAATCTTTCTAAAGAGAGGATGACAGATGACCCATGTGGAAATAGCGCAATAGTAAACATAACAACATGAGTAAGGGGCATGACGATGCGGATTAGACCCTGTGGCATCGAGCAGCCTCCGTATCCTTTATAAGCCCCATTTGGGATCTCGTTTCTCAACAAACGCTGCGATGCCTTCGGTGCAATCGTCTTCAAGCATATTCTGCGCCATGACGGCTGACGCATAAACGTAGCTGTCGGCCATCGGTTTCTCGATCTGTTCGTAGAATGCCTTTTTCCCGATGGACAGAATATGTGCCGACTTCGATGTGATCAGTTTGGCGAGGGTATTAACCGTATCGTCTAGATCGCCATCCGGCACTGCGGAATTGATCAAACCCATAGCCTCCGCTGCCGCAGCTTTTACCGGCTCTCCCGTCAACAACATCTCCATGGCTTTTTTGCGTGATATGGTGCGACTGACTGCAACAGACGGTGTCGTGCAAAACAAGCCAATGTTTACCCCGGGTGTGGCAAAGGTCGCGGACTCACTCGCTACCGCTAGATCGGCCGTCGCTACCAATTGACACCCCGCGGCCGTGGCAACGCCGTGGACCTTGGCAATGACCGGCTGCGGGAGGCGCACCAAATGCATCATCATGTCTGAGCAGCGACTGAATAAGGCCTGCGTTGCTCTCAGATCGGAGTTGTCTTTGAGTTCTTTTAAGTCATGACCTGCACAAAAGGCAGGCCCGGCCCCTGCCAGAACCACGGCTCGTATTGAAACATCTTCTGCGATTGCTTTAACGTGTTCTAGGAAGGCATCAATCATGGATAGCGATAACGCGTTGCGCGCTTTCGGACGATTAAGCGTCAGCGTGCAGACACCATTGTTATCGTGCCGGATTACCAGTGGTCCTATCTCACCAACCATGACCTAAGATCGCTTATCTTCGATTAATTCAGTCAGCTCTCCAGCTGGCCCAACGAAGGTTGCCGACCGCTTGCCGCCATATTCGAGTATCGGAGCTGAGATAAAGTCTATACCCGTTGCGTCCAGGTCTTCGACATTAAAGGTAGTCATGGCAACGCCAGGCGGAAGTTGTCCATCGGCGCTAGGTCGCGGACCCGTGTCATCGGGGTACTCATCCAGCTCAATATTGTTGCCCGGCTCATTGAGTCGAATGAGGCCTAAATTATAGACCTGATCATCAGGACGGCCCTGCATTTTTGAAATAAGTCCACCCGTTGAGGTGAATCGGAACCCGTCGTCGCCCATGTTGAAGGCCTCTTTGTAAAACGATTCCATGGCACTCAAATCAGGGCCGGCGAGGACCATAATGAACGGCCGATCGACCGAGCCGCGAGGTAGGGGCAAGGTCGATTTCGAACGGTCGCCGGTCTCGCAAGTCAAATAGAGGACTTCTTGCGCTGGGCCGGCGTATTGAACGGCCCGGATAGAAGATGTGCCCCCGAATAGATTTGCTGGACCGGCAAGATGGGCAAACTCCGATGTCTTCAAACCCTCATGCAGAGCGTCAACGTCATCGACGATAATTTCAATGGCGTTCCAGCCCCAAGTTGTCATGGCTTTGTATCCGGGAACGGGGTCAATCTCGACTGCGCGGATATAGACGTCATCCTTTGCGGCTGACTGCATGACGATGAAGGGACGGCCAGCAGTGTTTGGCGTTCCCCAAGACGCTGCTATCTCTGCGCTAACAGTAGATCGTTCCATCACGGTGTAATGCAGCCATGTGGTGTACCAGCGTTCAATGGCATCGAGGTCTGGCGCACCGACGGTCGCCATCTTGATTCGGCTCAGCAAAGGTTTGGACTCCTGGGCTAGTAGGGAATGGGGCAGAACAGTCGTTACGGCAGCTGCCCCGGTGAGGCTAAGAAAAGCCTTACGGCTCAAATCAATGCGTCTTGCGTCTGTCATACCTAGCGGTCCGCTTCTATGAGTTCGACCAGTTCACCGGCTGGTCCTTTGAAAACAGCTGAACGCATGCCGCTATATTCAGTAATTGGTTCCGCGACAAAATCAGCATCAACGGCATCTAAATTGTCGACATTAAAGGAGACCATGGCGCAGGCCTGAGGCAGCATGTCGTCAGTGGTTGGGCGAGGTTCGCTGCCGTCCGTGTATTCGTCAAAGTGGATCGCATTGCCCCGCTCGCGCAACGTGATAAATCCGAGCCTTAACATTGCCCCGTCTTCTAGCTCTTGCGCCTCAGCCACCAATTTGTTTGGTGTTGGCATAACAAATCCTTGCCCTAATCCAAACGCAGCGCGGTAGATCGGCATGGTTTCATCCAGGTCTTTGCTGGCGAGAATGACAATATTGGTGCGGCCCACATCTTCACCTGGCAATGGCAGGTTTGATTTTTCCCGATCGCCGGTCTCGCTATTGAAGTACAGGACCTCGCCAGCAGGGCCGATGTATTGAGCGGCACGAATTGTGGAGCCCCCGCCTAAGTTTGCCGGTCCACCAATATGCTCGAACGGAGATCCGTCCATCAACCGACTGTGCAAATCATCCGGGTCATTGACGATTATCTCAAAGGCATTCCAGCCTAACGTTGTCATCGCTTTGTATCCGGGAAGCGCGTCCGTTTCGACGGCACGAATCATCACGTCTTCACCGGTCATGGGGCGCATCAACACAAAGGGTCGGCCGGCCATCTTCGGTGTGCCCCAAGAGTTCGCCATTCTATGGCTGACCGTGGAGCGTTCAACAATGGTGTGTCCCAACCATTTTGTATAGGCCTGTTCAACAGCACCCAGGTCGGGTGCGCCAAGGGTCGCATACTTAATTCTACTCATGTTGGTTGCGGGTGCTTGTGCGCGGACCATGCTAGGCTGAACTAGAGCGGCAGCACCGATGAGGGAAAGGAATTGCTTGCGAGAGAGGGTCATGAAAGCGTCCTCATGTGAATCAATTGCGTGATGCGATAACCTTATCCGGTGACCCTAGTCGTTGGCCACTATGGCGCGAACGTTGACTTCCATTTTGAGCTCGGGAATAGCCAAGGCGCTGACCCCAATCACCATGGAGACAGGTTTGTGTCCTGCGGGAAAGAAATCGCGGACGTCTTGATATGCGGGGTTGGGGTCAATATTTGCCAGATCAACAATAAAGATCTCGATCTCAACCACATCTTCGCGCTTTGCACCGGCGGCTTTCAGAGCCAGGTCGACGTTCTTCCAGGTAAGCTTTGATTGTTCGGCTAGGGTTTCCGGGATGTAGTCATCAGCTGTCAAGCCAGCTTTGCCGCCGAGCAACACCATTTTACCGGTGCCTTCTATCGTGACGACTTGGGAATATCCGATAGGCTGGCCCAGGCCTTCTGGATTCCAACGTTTGATCTCAACTTCAGCCATTGCAACGGGCGCCATGGCAACGATGGCAAATAGAGGTATCAGTATTTTGATCATTATGCGTCTCCCTTTCATTTTGCATTACGTGTCCTCAATAATCTCGACCCATTCACCAGACGGTCCAACGAAAGTCGCGGCACGACCCTCGCCATACAATACTGCAGGAGGTGCTGCGTAGGATACATCAATGGCGTCAAAGTCGTCCGTGGTCATACTGATCATAGAAACACCCGGCGGCAATTGCCCGGCAGCACGTGGGCGTGGGCCAGACAGGCCGACAGGGTAGGCATCAAACTCCAGTGAACTGCCGGGCCGACGTCCGCGTGCGCCGCCCATTTCGATAGCTTGATCTCTGGAATATCCAAGTGCATCAGCAACCATGCGCACCTTGAATTCTTGAATTTTCCCCAGGCTCATGCCTAGGGTCTGCTCATAGAAGGCACGGCTGGCCCGAATATTCGGCGTGCCGATCACGGCATTAAAAATACGATCAACCAACGACTTTGGTGTGATGAGATCAAATTCGTTTTCACCGGTCATATCGCTGGCATAATAAAATAGCTCTTCACCAGGGCCTTTGACCTGCATGGCATGGACGCTCGCATAGGCTTCACTCAAGGGGCGAGGCTCCCCGATGACATCAAAGCCGGCGGATAAAACCCGTTCATTGACGGTGTAGATGTCTTCCGAAATCATTTCGATGGCGTTAAGGCCCCAGGTCGCCATGGCGCGATAACCGGGTACGGGGTCAACTTCGACTATACGAATGCGGAAGGTCTCATCTCCGCTCTCACACCGCATCATAACCCACGGCCGGCCGGCCATCGCCGGTGCTCCCCAGGAAGTTGCAACGCCTTCACTGACCGTGCCTTTGTTGACCTCGTAGATTCCGATGCCTTTTTCATACATGATTTGAGCATCAGAGACGTTGGGCACACCTATAGTGGCGATGGCATGGCCAATTATAAGATTCTTGCGTTCGCCTTTTTGCGCTTGTGCAGAAGAAGCTGTCACAGCGGCAGCCGCTCCTACGCCGGTAATGACGCTCCGTCTTGAGAGATCGGAGTCCTTTGACATTATGGGTCTTCGACCAACTCGATGAGTTCGCCGACAGGACCTCGTGCTGTTCTACAGCGCCCGCCTCCATAGGCCATCGAGGGATCACTGACAGCGTCACCCACATAGTCCAGGTCTAGAGCATCGATGCTGTCGACGGAGATAGAGACCGTCGAGCACCCGGGTGGTAACTGCCCGTCAGTGCAGGGACGTGCCCCAAAACTGTCAGCATATCCATCGTATTCTATAAAGTTGCCGGTTTCTGCCAGGGCCATGAAACCCATATCGAAGATGTGGTCGTCGGGCAGACCTTGCGCGTTAGCGACAACACCAATGGACGTTTGCATGTCGTCCTCGCGTTTCATCGCAAATGTCTCGCTGTAGTACTTCTGAGTTGCTTCAACCCCATTGCCCGCCAAGATGACGATAAAGGGGCGGCCAACAAATGCACCCGGTGGCGGCAGCAGCGTGTCGGGCGCGCGAACTCTGTCACATGTCAGGTACAAAACATCTCCAGCCGGACCCTCAACTTGCATGGCGTGAATGAAGTCTAAGTCACCGCCTAGGCTGGCGGGCTCGCCGATAATTTTAAACGGACTTTTGAGTAGCATTTCGTTGAGCTCGTAAACATCATCGATGATGATTTCGAACGCGTTCCAACCCAGTGTATTCATCGGCTTGTAGCCGGGCACGGGGTCGATTTCACATACGCGAAGGAAAACCGCATCACCGCTTTCTGGTTGGAGCAAAATGGAAGGACGGCCTGCCATCGCTGGTGTGCCCCAAGATGTAGCAAGGTCGGCACTGATGGTGCTGCGTTCGCAGACACTGTAGCCCAACCACTCCGTATACCAACTTTCAACTAGCCCGATGTCCGGTGCTGCAACCGTGTTAATTTTTAGACGTTTGAGTAACGGGGTGGGCGCATCTGTCATGGAACGTCCTATCAGTTAAGTGGGCTCTTCTATCAATTCGAGCAATTCGCCAGCGGGACCAATTGCCACAGCCGACCGGCTTCCGTAAGCAGCAATCGGATCCGTGATCGTCTCGATATCGAGATCATCAAGATTGGGTACGGTCACACTGGTCATGGCGATGCCCGGCGGAAGCTCTCCTTCGCCGCGTGGGCGTGGTCCGGTGTGCGCACCATAGCCGTCTAACTCAAGAATATTACCGTGGTCGGACATCCCGACGATGGTCAACGGCCGTTCACTACCGGATGGCAGGCCTTGAGCTTTATTGATGAGGTCGATCGGCGAATTGTTGATTGGGCCACGGGCCATGTCGAAGGTGTCAGCGTACCAATCCTGCAAGGCATTAATATCAGGCCCCGCGACAACCATAATAAAGATGCGACCAACAAAAGCGCCCGGTCGCGGCAGTAGAGAGTTGGTCCGGTCACCTGTTTCCGCTGTCAGGTACAACACGTCTTCAGCAGGGCCTTGAAACTGCGTGGCACGAATAGATGGATAGTTCTTGAGGCCTGCCGGCTTGCCGAGGAGCGTAAACGGTGAGTCTTTTAGTTTGTCGTAGAGAGCATCCGGATCATCGACAATGAGTTCGATGGCATTCCAGCCCCAGGTGGTCATCGCCTTGTAGTCAGGCACGGGGTCAATCTCGACAGCACGAATATATACATCCGTGCCGCTCTCGGGCTGCATCATAATGTAACGACGGCCCGCTGATTTCGGCGCCCCCCAAGATACGGCCAAAGCCTCCTCAACGTTACCCCGTTCTACAACCACGTAACCAAGCCAATCCTTGTATAGCGGCTCAATCGCGTCGAGGTTTGGCACGGCAATCGTTGCCATCTTGATGCGTTTTAGTTTTGGTACTGGTGTGGTCACAGGCGAGTCCTCAGAGCATGAAGCGGTTGATGTCACGACAGCGGCAGCGGCTCCTGCAGTGCCGAGTGCGGACCTCCGAGAAACGCCAGAAGTGCTGTCTGCCATAGTCTTATGCCTGTTCTTTGAATGCGCTTAGGATTTCAGCACCGTTAGCGGACCACACGCCGTCCTGCGCCATGATCCAACCTAATATTTGATCCAAATATTTGATCCGGTAATGCTGACCCATGATGTAAGGCGTGAGGATAATCGACAGCACACGCCCGCCGTATTGATCAGTTTCACCATTCAGCACGGTAAACGCATCTTCGACTTGTTCGCAGAACTCTTCTTCGTTGTGTTTTTTATCCATGATGATGGTGCGATCCCACACTTCGTCACCATGAGGCATCGCCCATATATTTCCGGCGGCTTCGTTCATCTGGTAGGGCATGTCGTCGTTGCCCCAGTCGCAGCTGTAGTCAACACCGTTAGCGGTCAGGTGCTTACCGGTGTTCCAGCTTTCCGATTTACCCGGAGACCACCAGCCCGTGACCGCCTGGCCAGACGTTTTGCGCAGTACATCTAAACTCTCTTTGATCAGCGCTTGCTCTTCCGCATCGTCCATGCCGCCGTGATGGACTTTGCCCATATCAACGCCGTGGCCAAGAATTTCATCACCTCGCGCATTGATCTTATCGATCAAATACGGATACCGCTCAGCCACTTTTGAGTTTACGGCCGCTGACGCTTTGATCCCGTGTTTGTCCAATACTTTCCAGATGCGCTGAATACCAACCCGGTTTCCGTAATCCCGTGTCGTGTAGTGACGCAGGTCAGGGTAGGGCGTGACCATGCCGCCCGGCACCTTGAACGGTTTCGACGGTTGATCGAGGGGGAAATACTCCAAAGAGTAGCTGACCCAAATTGCCATCTTGGCGCCGTTAGGCCAGGCGACAGGTTTGCGTCGATCCAGCATGGAGAAGTCATACAGGTCGTGATCCATGCCTTGACGGCGATTGGGGTATTCCAAGTAGGATTTATCAAGGGTCATGGCTCAGCCCCCCTTCCGTGCGGCAATGTCTGCGGCGCACGCATCGTAGTAATTTTCGTAATAGTACTCAGCGATCTCGCGGCCGGTGGCGACCCAGACATCTTCTTTGGCGTGCCCGGTGATGTATTCCAGTGCCTCTTCAAAGCCCCGTATGCGATGAGGATGGCCGACCGCATAGGCGTGCAACGGTATGCACATCACTGTGCCGCAGTCTTCGCCTTCAAGGAGCAGTTGATCAAATTGGTCTTTGATCATCTGCCCATAGCGGCGTGGTGTACCGAGATAGGCGTTGTAGACAATGATATCGTTGATCTCCAACGAGTAGGGCATGGAAATTAAACGCCCACTCTTCACGTTGATCGGTTGCGGCATGTCGTCTTGAAACAAGTCGCAGCTATAGAGAAAGCCGTACTCAGCCAGCAAGTCGATGGTGCGTTCTGTATGGGTGAGGGCGGGAGCGAGGTATCCCGCGAGCTTTTGCCCGGTGGCATTCATCACGGACTCAAGACTGTCTTCCAGGATGGCGCGCTCTTGCGTTTCGTCCATCTCGTAGGAATAGCGCGTGTTGTAAATGCCGTGCGAGAAAAACTCCCAGTCACGCTCTTTGGCTTCTTCGATCAACTCGGGGTGATGGTCAATCAGTCCGATGTTTAAGGAGACAGAGCCGCGGACATTATACTTGTCCATCACATCCATCACCCGGCGATGCCCGGCACGATTGCCGTAGTCCCGGCTCGCGGCCATCAGCACGTCAGGGCTGGGGCGCGGCCAAGCTTTGCGCAAAGGATTAACCGGCGGGTCGAGTTCGTAGAACTCAATATTTGGCGCGACCCAAAACGCGACCTTCGCCCCGTTGGGCCAGGTGATTTTCGGACGGCCTTCGTAGGGCCAATAGTCGTAGAGTTCGAGATCGGGCTTCACGCACCCCTCCCTATATTTATCGGATAAACGAAAACAATTGCGTACCGCTTAGCTTTGACCCTTCAGCCAGGCTTTAACGGTATCAACGGACTCAACATCGCAATACTTCAATGCGAGATCTGTCAAATTGGCGAAGTGATAGCTCTCATGTTTGTCGGCAACGCATTCTTCGATGATGGTTGTGCGATAACCACGTGACAAACTGTCAACACCCATCGCGCGCACGCAACCGGATGTCGACCCTCCGGTGACCAAGATTGTATCAACTTGGTGGTACACGAGAAGCGACTGAAGGTTTGTTTCAAAGAACGGCGACGGCATTTTCTTGTCCATGACGATATCGCTGTCTTTGATGTCGAGACGATCATCAAACTCGGATCGCTCAGAGCCATACTTGATGTTTTGCAAGCTGTCGGGGGTGTCTGTTCGCGTGCCCCAAACACCACAGTCTTCACCTGATTCGACGTAAGCCACATAGGTCCAGATCACTGGCCAGCCACAGGCGCGCATCAATTCTGCGACTTCATTGACGTATTGCAATTGGTTGGGGTCGGTCTCGTAGGCGGTCTTAAATAGGTCCGTCCGGGTGTAGGCCTTTTGGATGTCGATATTGACCAGAGCGGCTTTATTGCCGAATCCGAATTTGGCTCGCGCTGGATTGGCTTTAACGTCTTCGTAGAGCTGACGAGCTGTCTTGTCTGACATCTCCATGGTGATGCGTCCCCTATATCTTATATGGCGTGCGTTGCCTTGTTTTCACCGCAGACGCGGTGTGCTTGGAACAGAGAATAGCGTTGAGTCCGAGAGAATCAAACCATACAGGTGGTGTGGCGAGGGTGCTCGCAGTCTCTCGTTCGCGTTGTGACGCCGCTATTCTGCGGCTTTTTTCACGTCCGGGTCGTAGCGCTTGCCGCTTTCAAGCAGATCGGTCGTGCCGAGAAGGTCGTTGAGGCCATTAAAATCGAACATCCGGTCCCTAACTTGTTTGGTCGAGCCGTCTTGTTTAAGGGCGGTTAGGTAGTCCTGTCCGGCCTTGGCAACCATGCGAATCATCGCACCGGGGAAAATAATAAACTTGAATCCAAGGCTGCCCAATTCTTCGGCTGAGGAGAGGGGCGTTTTGCCACCCTCGACCATGTTGGCCAGCAAAGGCACGCGACCAGCAAAGCGGTCGCCGATGGTTTTCAATTCGTCCAGAGAGCGCGGCGCCTCGATGAACAACATGTGGGCTCCGGCCTCCATGTAGGCTTCTGCCCGGTCGAGAGCCGCATCGAACCCTTCAACGGCAATCGCATCGGTGCGTCCAACGATCACCGTGTTGTCGTCCAGTCGCGCATCTAAGGCGGCTTTGATCTTGCCCGTCATTTCGTCTGTCGAGACCAAGGTCTTGCCATCGAGATGACCACATCGCTTTGGCATCGTTTGATCTTCGAGCTGAATGCCCGAGGCTCCTGCGCGCTCAAACATGCGCACCGTCCGTTGCGTGTTAAGCGCGTTGCCGAACCCCGTATCTGCGTCGACAACGAACGGAATTTCAATACGATCGCGAATCTTAGACACCGTGTCAGCAACCTCGGTGCATGTGGTGAGTCCAATGTCGGATCGTCCTAAACGAGAGTAGGCAATGCTGGCGCCCCCAATGTAGGCGCACTCAAACCCTGCTTGCTCGACAAGCAGTCCAGTCAAGCCGTCGTACATTCCGGGCGCGATTGCCGTCTTTGGCGCGGCGAGGATTTCTCGCAGGCGTTTTGTATGACTTCCAGTGGCTGTCATTTTGGCATGGCTCCTGTTTTGAGTTCCCCGGCGTCGATTTTCTTTTTGAGGTAAGGCATCAATCCGCCCATTGAGATCATCTCCATGAGATGTTCGGGGATCGGCGAGACGGAATAGCTTTTGCCTGTCGTTTTGTTTTCGACTGTGCCCGCTATGGCGTCAACAGTCACTTCGTCTTTGGCGCTGATCTCGTCTGCTTCTGGAAAAACCAAAGCCGGTACACCGAAGTTCAGCATATTGCGGTAAAAAATACGCGCATAGGACTTGGCCAGAATTGCGCCCACTTTCATATGGGCAAATGACAACGCCGCCTGTTCACGCGCGGAGCCGACGCCGAATGCGCGCCCGGCAACGACAATGTCTCCCGGTTGCACATTTGACGCAAAGTCCGGGTCGACTGCTTCGAGGCAATGGCTGGCCATCACCTCGACGGATTCCTTGAAGTAAATCCCTGGTGCCATGACATCTGAGTTGATCTCATCACCAAAGACCCACGCCTTGCCCGTGACCGCACTCATGACAGTAGCTCCCGAGGGTCAACAATATGTCCAGCGACTGCCGCTGCCGCCACGGTATAGGGCGACCCAAGGTAAACGAGTGACTCATTTGATCCCATGCGGCCTTGGAAATTACGGTTGGTCGACGAAATGCACACTTCGCCGTCGGCGATGATGCCAGCCCCCAAACCTGCACAGGCTCCGCAGCCCGACGGCAAGATCATGCCACCGGCTTCGGTGATGGTTGCCAGTGTTCCGTCTGCCGCAGCCTCCGTCATAATTTTTTTGGAGGACGGTGCAACCATAAGGCGCGTGCCCGACTTAACTTGCTTCCCTTTAAGCACCGACGCGACCATATGCAGGTCTGTCAGCTTGGCGCCGACGCAGGCGCCAATGTAGGCCTGATCCACATGAATTTTATCTTTCTCGTAGTCTTCTGCGGGTGCGGAGTTAGATGGCTTATGCGGCGCGGCCACCTGTGGCGCAAGTGTGTCAGCATCGAAAGAATGTTCAGCACAGAAAGTCGCGTCGTCATCGCTGCGCCAGTCCAGTGCATCCTCTGAAGGTTCTGTCCCTCCGGCTCGGATAGCCTCTAGGGTGATCTCATCCGGGGCAATCAAACCTGTTTCGGCGCCCAGTTCAGCCGCCATGTTAGTCAGCACCATGCGTTCCATCATCGACATCTCGCGAATGGTCGGTCCTCCATACTCGACAACCTTAAAGGCGTTCTCCATGCCCAATTCACGCGCGAGGAACAGCATGATGTCTTTTGCTGCCACGCCGTCGCCGAATGTTCCCGACCAGTCGACTTTGATCGTCTCGGGAACCACCGACCAAATGTTGCCGGTTACGACGACACCGCTCATCTCGATTGCGCCAAAGCCTGCCATGTAGCACCCGAAGGCGCCGCCCATTGTTGAGTGGCTGTCGCCGCCGCAACAAAACATGCCCGGCTGCAGGTGGCCGTTCTCGGCCATTAGGACGTGGCAAATGCCTTCCATGTCGTAAAAATGTTTGATGTCGAACTTTTTCACGAAGTCGCGGGTCAATTTCAAAATGGCCGCACTTTGCGGGTCGGCGGCGGGCACAAAATGATCGGCGACCACCACGACCTTTTCGTTGTCGTAAACACCGACCCCAAGCTGCTCTAAGCGTGGCCAGATCTTACGGGGTCCGCCAGAATCCAGAATCATTGCCAGATCAACGGCGCAGGTGACGATTTCTCCAGGGCTTACGGACTCCTTGCTCGATGCCCGCGCCATGATTTTCTGTATCAGTGTCTCGCCCATGCCGTCCCTATGCGCTCTGTCGTTTGGCCCGACTGTAATGGGTCACGTGGACCGTCGCACTCTCAATTTTCCGATGAAATTGCTTGAGATCAAAGGCGAACCGACCATATTTCGTACTATAGTATGCTCTATAGCCGCCTAACCTAACCAAAGCCGAGAGCGCCATGAGTAGTTTCGTCCCTTTGCCACCGCCCTATGACCGTTTGAACCGGCATTCATTATTGCCTGTTCCCAGTCACGACGATGCGGCGCGGATGAATTTTCTCGCCAATATGAATGTTCATGTTGGGGCTGTGTTGTTTCCTGGTGTCTCGGCGGCGTTTGAAGTCAAGGTGAAGCCAGCGTTCGAGAAAGAACATGGCCGCGCACCAGAGTCTTCCGTTGAGGTGCGCGACGCCATGAAACCAGATCCCGTGTTTCAGGCCTGGTCCGCATTGCGCCGGAATACCCAAGAAGCGCGCCAGCAGGTTGGTCGGTCTTTTGTCTATCGCCAGATCGACGGTCTGGTTGAGCGGGCCAAGACATTGAACGCGGGTAGCAACCGGTTGCGGTTGGATTCGTCCGTTGAAGTGCCGCGCTATATTTCTGCGGCAGACAATCACGTCATGCCCGGCAGTTATTACACCGAGGTTGTTCCGGATGATGTCTCAGCGCCCGCCAATTACGAGTCCGGCCACTTTGTCACTGTTGCTGGCGGTACGGGTCCGAAAAGCGACCTGGTCGGACGCACCATGGCCGAGTGGCTGAAAGACAATCACCCAGATTTTGCCCCGAAGCGTATCGTTGATTTTGGTGCCGGAGCCGGGTTCAACACCATTCCGTTGGCCGAGGCCTATCCAGATGCCGAGGTCTGGGCCGTGGATATTGCCGCGCCGATGCTGAGGTATGGTCATGCCCGCGCCAAGGAGATGGGGATTGAAAACATCATCTTTCAGCAAGCTGACGTCGAATCTGTTGCGATCGAGCCGGGTAGTGTCGACTTGGTTCTATCGGCGATGTTCTTTCATGAGACATCGACGAAGGCGATGCATACCATCCTCAAGCAATCCCACACCTTACTTAAGCCCGGTGGGTTGATGCTGCACATGGAGCAGCCCAATTTTGATCCTGACACCACGCCATTCGAGAAGTTCGTTCGCGATTGGGATTGTTGGTACAACGCTGAACCCTTCTGGGCCAAGCTGCACACCATGGATGTGATCGAGGAAATGGTGTCCGCGGGCTTTGATCGCGCAGATACCTTTGAGACATCACAACCGGTCAATCGCCACGACCCAACCTATCCAGACTGGTGCGGCTCATTCAGTCGGCACGCCCATGAAGCTAAGATGCGCGAAGGTGCGGAAAAGCCGAATCCTAAGAAATCCGGCGGCATGTACATGTTTGGGGCGCTTAAACAGAGCTAGGTAAGATTTCTAATCGTTTACGGCCGCTCTAATTGACCGGATATTATAGCTCCAGCGCACACGACCTTTACAGGTGGGCGGTCTTCAAACATTACGTAAGTATCTATTTGCCGAACTTGACTCGGCGGAACCAGAATATATTCGATTACTTCCGATGCGCCGATAACTTCACAATCGTCAAGGATGAAACCTTTTGGCAAGGGTGGCGCATCTTCGGCGGGCTGCGGGCAGTCTGACAGCAATATATCTATCGTAATTCTATTGATCGTAAAATCTGATTGGTTTGAAATTCGTGCGGTAAGCTTGTCGAACCTGCCCGATAATACTGCATCCTCAATTCTGATGTCTGACGGTTCTATAAACGACAGCGCATGCGCTTCTTCCTGGGCCTGCCTGTAGTCTAAGAATAAAACCAAAGCACCAACGGCTGTTACAACGGCAGCGGCGCCAATGCGTTTTAGTACGCTCACTAGAGTATTCTAGCTGTCGACCATTCGCGAAGCCTAGCTGGTCGCTTCGCCAAGAGCCATAAACTTACGAGTAAGTGCCGAAATAAGTTGTCACCGGCGCTTGTTTGCGGTCCGTGATCCCCGGTAAAGTCGTCTAAATAATATAATAAGGGATCGCACCACATGGCCGCAGAAGCGTCAGCGGAGACGCAACCCGTCTCCTACGCTACCAAATGGGGAAAGTTTGTCTGGGAAGACCCGCTTCTCCTCGAAGAGCAATTCACAGAAGAGGAGCGCATGGTGCGCGACAGCGCGCGGGCTTATGCCCAGGACAAGTTGTTGCCCCGGATCACTGAGGCTTATCGTGGCGAAACCTTCAACCCCGACCTGTACCCGGAAATGGGCGCCCAGGGCTTGCTTGGAGCGACCGCACCGGAAGCCTACGGCGGTTCCGCGCTCGGTCATGTGGCGTATGGGCTGATTGCGCGGGAGCTAGAGAAGGTCGACTCAGGCTATCGCTCAATGATCAGCGTTCAGTCGTCTCTCGTCATCTATCCCATCTCGGCTTATGGCACCGAAGAGCAACGCCAAAAGTATCTGCCAGGGTTGATCATAGGGGATCTGATTGGCTGCTTCGGTCTCACCGAGCCTGACTCCGGGTCTGATCCAGGCAGTATGACCACCCGGGCTAAGAAAACTGACAGCGGTTACGTTCTGTCTGGCACCAAGACGTGGATTTCAAATTCTCCGGTGGCCGATGTGTTTGTCGTATGGGCGAAAACCGAGGATGACGTTATCCGAGGCTTCATTCTAGAGAAGGGGATGAAAGGCCTGTCAGCACCGAAGATTGAAGGCAAACTCAGCTTGCGGGCGTCTATCACAGGGCAGGTTGTCATGGAAGATGTCGAGGTTGGCGACGACGCGCTGATGCCCAACGTCCAGGGACTAAAGGGTCCGTTCGGCTGTCTCAACAAAGCACGGTTCGGTATTGCCTGGGGCACCATGGGCGCCGCAGAAGCGTGTTGGCATGCAGCGCGGCAATACACCTTGGACCGCAAACAGTTTGGCAAACCTTTGGCGCAGAATCAGCTGATTCAAAAGAAACTCGCTGACATGCAAACCGAGATCACACTCGGTCTGACGGCAGCGCTTCACGTTGGCCGTAAGGTTGATGCGGGGACGTGCGCTCCTGAAGATATTTCACTGATCAAACGCAATAACGCCGGCAAGGCGCTGGACATTGCCCGGATGGCGCGAGACATGCATGGGGGCAATGGCATTGTCGATGAGTTTCATGTCATGCGTCATTCCATGAATTTGGAAACCGTGAATACCTATGAAGGCACCCATGACGTGCATGCTCTTATACTTGGGCGCGCGCAAACCGGATTGCAGGCCTTCTTTTAGGAGTTGGAAATGAATTACGCTTTTATCTGCACCGATGATGGCAATCAGGACGAAACCCGAGCCCGTTATCTATTGGAGCACCTGCGCTATGTCGAAAGTGTGCTCGACAAAATTGCCGTCGCCGGGCCGTGCACGCCCTCTGACGAGAATGAAGAGCGACATTTCCAGGGGTCGATCATGGTCTATGAAGCGGACAGTGAGGCCGAGGCCCAAGCCCTTTTTGATGGTGATCCTTACGTCAAAAATGGAGTGTGGCAGAAGGTGCGCGTGATGCCGTTTACACCGGTGGCCGGGCAGATGGTCGGTGGAAAAACATGGCGAATCGAAGATGAGAAAATGGTTCGGGCCGAGCCGCATGGCCTTTAAGCAAAACGAAACACTTAAAATGGGAGCATATCGATGAATGTTGACCCCTCTGCAAAGAATGACCGACTGGCAGAAACGCTAACCGAGATTCTCGGTGCTGATCAGGTCATCACAGATGAAGCCGAACGCGCGTTTTACGCGACGGATGTCTACTCCGTTGGGTCAACACCCACGGTTGCGATTAAACCCACGGATAAAACCAAACTTGCTCAAGCTGTCGCGGCGGCGACCAAAGAGGGGTATGCGGTTGTCCCCCGAGGTGGCGGCATGTCTTACACCGGCGGCTATCGTCCCATACGAGAGGATACCGTGACGCTAGATATGAGCGCGATGAACAAGATTATCGAGGTCAATGAAGAAGATCTCTACATCACTGTTCAAGCCGGTGTGACGTGGCAACAGATTTACGAAGAGCTGAAACCGCGCGGCCTTCGGTTGCCGTTCTTTGGTACCTTCTCCGGTTCGGTGGCAACAATTGGCGGTGGTTTGTCCAACGGGGCGTTGTTCATGGGCACCGGGCGCTACGGGACTTCGGCTGAAATCGTCCAATGTATGGAAGTGGTGTTGGCCGACGGGACGTTGCTGAAGACCGGCCAGCCCGGTTTTAAGAATGTCGACAAACCGTTCTACCGGACCTACGGGCCGGACCTGACTGGCTTGTTCGTCCACGACGCCGGATCCCTCGGTTTTAAAGTGCAGGCGACGTTTAGAATGATTCGCCCGCCCGCCATTACGGATTTTGGGTCGTTCTGTTTTCCCGATATGGAATCGACGGCCAAAGCATTGTCGGAGGTAGCGCGCACGGGCGCTGCCGAAGAAGCCTATGTGTTTGATCCCGGCTCAACAAAAAAGAACATGGCTGCCGCCGATATTGTTGAGGACATCAAAACCCTTGGCGCTGTCGTGAAGGGTCAGTCCGGCTGGCTCAAGGGGCTGGTCGAGGGCGCCAAGCTGGTGGTGGCCGGCCGCGACTTTATGAAAGAAGGCGCGTTCTCCATGCACTGTGTGGTGTCGGGCAATTGTCGAGAAGCGACCGACAAAGATTTAGAAACCATTCGCGCCGCCACGGCTAAGTTTGGCGGTGAAGAGATTCCCAATTCGATTCCTAAAGCCGTGCGGGCTAATCCCTTTAAACCGCTCAACGGTATTCTTGGGCCCGACGGTGATAGGTGGGCGGCCCTTAACGCCAAACTCGGTCATTCAGGGGCTATTGCTCTCATGCAAGAGACCGAAGCGCTGCTCGACTCCTATCAAGAAAAGATGGACGCCTGTGGCGTGTTCATGACGCGCTTGATGATCGCCATTGGCCAGAACTTCTTTTCCTATGAGCCCGTCTTCCATTGGTTTGATGAATGGTACCCGGTGCACAAACGCACACCGGAGCCGAGCCACCTTAAAACGCTTAAAGAACCGGAGAAGAATCCGGAGGCTGAGGCGTTGGTTGCTGAAATGAGAGAAAAGGTGGTGGCCATTTTCACCAAGCACGGTGCAGCCTCAAACCAAATCGGCAAGACCTACCCGTATTTCGACTCTCTCTTACCGGAGACGGCGAAGGTCATGGGTGGCATTAAGAACTTGCTCGACCCGGAGGGCACTGTGAATCCCGGTGCACTGGGCTTCAAGGAGCGCTGAGGCTCAGCCGCAACTACTTGTTTTGTAGTTTGTTGAGGGCGCGCTTTACGGCGCGTCCAGCCGCATAGGCTGGGTCGTCTTCTTTGGCGATTTGTTTGGCTTCATTAACGACGCCTTGAGCAGCCTTGGCAGCCATCTCGCGTGCTCGAGGGTCCGACGCGATTTTCTGGGTCACATAGCGTGATAGATGACGAAATAAAGCGGCCATGGGCGAAGGATATACAATCCAAACCTCGTTCGCCAGAGATGGCACGATTGTTCTCGATACACCGGCGTAATTTTTCTTATAGATAAAACTTTAGAAAAAAATTCCACGCACCAGGTGTGGTCAAACCCCGCGCTTGGTCTCACACTCGGGCAAACACTTGTCACGTCCGGGGACACCATGACCGACACACACCTGAAGCGCACCACCATCTTAGTCAACGACTGTGCCCGGTCCATCGCGTTTTACCGTGATGTTGTGGGGATGACCGAATACTACAACCAAACCATGTCTGTCGGCGGTAAGATCATTCCCACGGGAGAGCCCGGTGCGGAAGTTCACCTTGGCATCATGGAGGGCAATCGTTCAGATGTGGCCAAGCTGGGCATTCTCGAGTGGACTGGACCCCGCTTGCCCCAGAACCCCGGCTTTGCCGACCGCACCCGTCTCGGGATTGGCGATGTCGTGTTTGTATGTGAAACGCCTGACATGGACCCATTGATTAAACGCCTCGAGGCGTCGCCCGACTGCCGTATTCATTGCCCGCCCCATGACTGGACGGTGCCGACCCCTGACGGCAAGGGTGAGATTGAAATGACCACGCTGTCTTTCTTTGATCTCGATGGTTTATTCTTCGAGGTCAATCACAAACGCAACGCGCCGAACATTGATGCCTTTGGCATCAAGCGGACAACGTTGATCGTGCGCGACATTCAAACGTCGATTGATTTTTATAAAAACGTCATGGGCATGGCTGTGTGGTACGACCAAGAGATGTCCGTTGGTGGAGAGGTGTTGCCGGCCGGTGAGCCCGGTGCTCGGGTGAGAGTTGCGATTATGCAGGGCAATGACCCTGAGGTCGGTATGCTCGGGTTGATGCAATTCCTGGATCCGGCCGTGGCCGATCCGGGGTCGTATCCGCGCACCATCGGCATTGGCACCGCGATGTTTGTCGCCAGCGCCGAGAATGTGAATGATATCAACAGCCGCATGCTCAATACGAGCGATACCTATGCCCATACCATTCATTGCCCGCCCGACCACGACGAGGTCCCCGGCGCGGACGGCAAAACCATCGAGCTGACGACCATGTCGTTCTTTGATCCCGATGGATATTTTTACGAACTCAACACCCGCAAAGAAGTGGGCTAGGCCTGAATAGGACGCACGCCATGACGGATTCTATTTCCGATATTATTTTGAAGCGCACCACACTCATTGTCCGCGATGCGGAGCGCATGAAGGATTTTTACGAACAGGTTCTCGGCTGGACGGTTTCCTACAGTTCTGAAATGGAACTCTCGGGCGGCATACTGCCCTGCGGTAAGCCGGGCGACCGGGTGAAGCTCTACATGATGCAGGGCGCTGATCCGGAGATTGCCAAGATAGGCTTGTTGGAATGGCTAGATCCGAAGTTGCCTGATCCCGGTCCGCCACCTCATCGGCTCGGCATCGGTAATGTTGTGCTGGTCGCCGATGTGCCCGATATGACAGCGCTGATGGAAAAGGTTGATGCTTTCCCCGGCGCCAAAATTCATTTCGCGCCTGAAGACGGCACCTTCCCCGATCCGCGCGGTGAAGGCACGATCGAATTCTCCAACGCGGCCATGTTTGATCCCGAGGGGTTTTTCTACGAGCTCTATTACCGCTACAACCGCCCCAATCCGGAGCAGTTTCTCATTAGGCGCACCACCTGCATCGTCCGTGATCTCGATCGTACACTCGATTTCTTTACCAACACGTTGGGCCTGCAAAAAATTCAGGACTCCACCATGGATCTTGAAGGCATGCTTGCGGCGGGCAAGGCGGGGGACACGGTGCGCTTCGCCGTGTGCAAGGCCGAGCACGACTACTACGGCATGGCGGCTGGCTTGCAATTCCTCAAAGACCCGCTGGATGACCCAGGCGACGCGACCTGGAAGACCGGCATCGGGTCCGCTGTGTTTGTTGCCGGCACCAGAGATGCAACTGGCATGTTCGACAAAATCAAAGCCTCGGGTGTCAAAGTCACCCGCGACCTGTTCAGCCGCGCCGTGCCCAAAACCGGCGGTCAGGGCGAGACCGCGATGCACTCCATGGGATTTCATGACCCCGACGGTTTTGTTTGGGAAGTGAACCAGCGCGAAGACGGGAAGTAGGTCGCGTACACATGATAAAACTTTACGACTCTGCCTTGTCGCGCAACTGCACACAAGGTGCGCATGATGCTCGGCGTTCTTGCTCTTGCGCACGATATCGTACCTGTGGACTGGGCCAAGGGCGAAATGAAAGAGAGTTGCTTCACTGATATCAATCTGCGGGCTCAACTTCCGGCGCTCGACGACAACGGCAGAGTCATTTGGGACAGTCAGGCAATACTGGTTTATTTGGCGCGTCACTACGATGACGCTGGAGTGTGGTTTCCCGGCGAGCCGATGACCATGACCAGGGTCATGCAGTTTCTAATGCTCGCCAACGAAGAAATCGCAGCCTTGGCGTGGGCCCGGGTTACAATATTGATGCAACAGTCGCGGGAGCGTCTGGGTGAGTTGCAAGAAAAAGGTAGGGCCGGTCTCGCTGTGCTTGAAGATGCGCTTGGCGAGTCGAATTGTGTCGCCTGAACCGCGCATCCCACAATCGGGGATATCGCGTGTTATCCTTATGCTGGAATGGCAGAGCAGGGGGAGGTGGCGTTGAGCGATTATCCCAACGTGCAGGCGTAGATTGAACGAATCAAACCGCTGCCGCAATACACGGCCATGCCCGGGCTTTAGCTTTGTAACCGTCGCTAGTTGAACAGGACGGGCGCGCCCATTCGAATCTGCGCTGACCCGCCGCAGAATATCTTATACTCAACCAAAGTTTTTCATACGGCCCACATAATAGGAAATAACTGCCATGCGCTATACGGCCGCTTGCTTGACCGATGGACCGACGCCGACCGGAGAAGATTGGGGTGAGCGGATCACAGGACTTTCAGATGATTATGCGGATCTCCAGCTAGTCGTTCTGCCGCAAATGCCAGGTTCCACAGACATTGGTATAGGTGGGCTCGCTGACGTTGCGCGGGACTATAAGGTGCATCTAGCCGGAGCCATTGGATCGACAGCATTCCTATTGTCTCCGACCGGTAAAAATCTTTTGGCCGATGCCGCGGAGTCCTATCCAGTGGTCCGGTCCAATATCGGCGATCTGGCTGTTGTGGTTGGTGACGATGTGCGCATTCATGAAGTGGTGCGTGGTCATACGCTTGGCGGAGCTGAGATCATCCTCAACCCATCGCGCGAACGACCAGACGCTTTGTCCGGTGCACGCGAGTTGGCCCGGTCAGGCCGCGCTTACGAAAACTTGGCGGCTCTGCTAACGGCATCTGCCGGTGGCACGTCAGGTGTTTGGGATTCCCACGGCGAGACTCTTGTCTCTGGTGGCGCAGAGACCGACGCCATTGCAACTAAGATTGATCTGGAAACTTTACGGACCTCGCGCACCGCACCGATGCTCAATTTTCCGGCGCAACTGCGTACTAAACTTTATGCGGTGGAATACGATCGTGCGGCCGCCCGTGCCAAGGATTGGGCGACAGAGCCAGCTAAACCCATAGCGCCTTATCAAGTGCTTATCGCGCAAGCCCATATTACCACCGTGCCCAGCGTTGAACAGGCCGATGAGGTTATTTCTGCAAACCTTGATCGCAGCCTTGGCCTTGCGGGCAAGTTTGCTATGCAGCCGGGCATCAAACTTGTGGTCTTTCCAGAGTATTGGATGACTGGTGCTGCGTTCGGGAAATCGGTCGATGATTTTTGGCCCAACGTCGGTATCCGTATGGACGGCCAGCATTTTGCCCGCTTGCAAGAATTTGCCTCTAAGATTGGGTCCTATGTCGGTGGCGCAATTTTTGAATACGATCCGGACTGGCCGCGTCGTTGGTTCAACACGGCCTTCATTATTAATCCGTCGGGCGATGTGATTCTCAAATACCGTAAGCTGCAATGCGGCGATATCAACGGGCTCCTTAACAACACCACGCCCGGAAATGTCTACTCGGAATATGTTCAACGCTATGGCGAAGACGGCATCTTCCCCGTCGTTGATACGGACATTGGACGTCTTGGCGCGTGCATTTGCTACGACACGAATTTTCCCGAACTGTGGCGCTCACTCACCCTGCGTGGCGCTGAGCTGATTGTGTATCCCACGGGCGAGCCTCACAACGGTCACCGCACGGCATGGGATGTGGCCAAGCGCGCCCATGCCGCAGAAAATCAAATTTACATTGCCAGCGCCAATGCGGGGTGTGAGGCGGTAACCCCCGATGCACCGACGACTTTTTTCCATCGGGGATATTCAAAGTTGATCGGTCCTGACGGGCGCGCCGTCGCCGTGGCCGATACAGGTGGTGAAGTGCCGTTGGTTGCCAAGGTAGATATTGAAGCGCTACGTCGTGCCCGTCGCGACACGGACCTATCCATTATTGATAAGATCGACTTTGACACGGCGGCGGCGATGTATCGCAATCACAACGGCTTTCCAATGGATTGGGCGTTAGAGAAGCCCACCGAGACCGCCGATGAAGGTATTAAAATCGTCCTAGAAACCATGGCCCGCTATCGCGAAACGGGCGTCTATCGTGCGCCGTCAAAAGCGGCATAGCACTCAACAAAAGGAATATCCCATGACAGAATCTCTGCTCGAACGTCGCGAAGTCCTAGCCTCAATTGGCGTGGCAGGTGCCACTGCGGCTGCAGCCACTTTGGGTGGGGCGATGCCAGCCCAAGCATCCGTGCGCAAAATTGAAGGTGCTGGTCTCAACGGCCCGTATATCGACCTGACGGATAAGACGGGCAATATGATCGCTGCCGCGCGTATGCACGGAAACATTGATCCAAGTAAGTCCCGCTTCGGTTGGTACGACGGAATCGTTATGGGGGTGGCACCCGGACGTCCGCTCCAAAACATCTGTGGGTTTCGTGGTTTTGGGGCAACCAAGTTGGTGCCTCTCACGGATCGCCCGGGCTGGCAGAAACTGCACCGCGAGGTTGGCTACTACTACGATCTTGCGACCGGGGAAATCATAGAGGAAATGATAAACCCCTACACCGAAGAGAAGGTGCGGGTGGTTCATGTCGCCAATGATCCGTTCAATACAATCTACGAAGAGTTTTACCCCTTACCCCCCAACTACGGTGGGCTGAATGACGACAATGTGGAGCGCAAGCCCTACATAAAGTCTTGGCGGGTTGAAGGTGACCGGCTGATGATGGAGGAGCACATCCATCTCTATTACAAGAATGCACTCGATCCCAAGAAGTGGATTCGAGAAAGCTCCGGCCCCATGAATCGGGTGTCCGAAATGTTCCTGCATATTATTTCGTTGGACGACATGCAGAACGAGGAGCTGACGGCCGTTCGGGACTACGGTTCGTGGAACCGGGTGACGCCGTGGCTACCGTGGATGCTTATGGGACAAGCGCCAGGGCATTGCTTGTACAACTGTCTCACGGCTGGTGGCGTTGAAACCGTTGAAGAATTGCCCGCCAATATTGTCGAGTACACGGCAAAGAATTTCCCCAAATACCTGGAGCCACCGGCCACTCTTGAAGAACCGAGTCTCTCCAGCTTGGAAATGTATGCGATTGAACAGGAGCCGGTGCAGCCCGGCGGCAGCTAAGGCTTAAGTCTGTTCGAGAAGGTTGGCGTAGCGGCTGCGTTTGGGCAGCATCGCTACGGCGGCCAGTGCGGTAAAGAGGCCTGCTACAATAAGCGGCGGGCCAAAGCCGTAGAGTTCGGCCAGGGCGCCGAGGATTAGTGCCCCCAACGCTTGGCCACCACCTATCACGGTGTACCAGACACTGAGCGCGCGGCCGCGATAAGATTCGTCTACTGCGGTTTGCACCAAGGTCTGGGAGGTGGTGCCGAGCGCAACGCCAAACAAGCCCAATACGCCGATCATGATGTAAGCAATAACTTCGGTGTGGGTGGCAGCAAAACCAGCTGTGGCCAATCCGCAAAACACGGTGGCGATGAGGGTCATCCGAGTGAGGCCACGCGGGCCGGACCGTTGCGCCATGTAGACCCCGGTGAACACCGCGGCGATGCCCATGGTGGCGGTAAAGGTCGCAAGCATTTCAGGGCCGCCGCCGTAGTAGGTGTCGATAATCCCTGGCAGCAGGTGTTGCAGCGGAAGCGCAAACATACACGCGATGCCCCACAACAATAGAAGCGGACCAAGAGCTTTGTGCCGTGCCATGTAGCGCCAGCCTTCAATCAGGTCGGCGAGAATGCTCGCGCTCTCTTTTTCTTTCTTTTCCATCTTGGGAATTCTCAGAGCGAGCAGTGCGAAAATCACAGCCAGATAACTTACGGCATTAAGGCCAAAAGCCGGCGCGATTCCTAAGGCTGAAATCACCACTCCGGCAATGGCGGGTCCGGCAATGCGGGTCACATTAAAAGAGACGGCGGTGATGGCGATTGCCGATGTGTAATCCTCTTTGTCTAGTAATGATGGAATGAGCGTGAGGCGTGCCGTTTGCACCAGCGGATAGACGATGCCGCCGATGGTCGCGAGGCCGAATATCAACTCCGGAGTGGCCAGGCCAAGAGCGGTGATCGTGCACAACGCGACGGCCTGGAAGCAGGCGAGAAACTGTCCGATGACGGCGAGTATCCGGCGGTCGAACCGATCAGCCAGAGCCCCTGTGATGGGGGTGACAATGAGCGTTGGTAAGAACTCTGCAACAGCCACTGCCCCGAGCCATGTTCCTGACTCGGTAAGCTGCCAAACCAACCAGCCTTGGGCCAGGCGTTGAATCCACGTGCCAACCAACGAGACGAAATTGCCCGCGGTGTATAGGGCGAAATTCCGATTGGACAGCACCCGCCGGGTAGCGGAAAAATCTGGCAACAAAGAAGTCATGTTGTCTTATGGCACGGACGTGTTAACGCGTCCCTACTGGAGGCTCACTTCGCTGTTTGGGTGCGGAAGTCTGCTTTTGCCTGGAGAACCATATCGTACAGCTCTTGGGCGCGTCCCCCGACCTGGTCAATCAACGCCCGATGGGTGGACTGACCAACCGTGCGCCATGCCGTGAGTTGATCGGGAGTGGGTTCGATGATCGTGACGTGGCTGGCCGCCGACTCAGCCAACATGCGTTCTTCATCGGCCCGCAACGCCATTCCGGATTCTTGCATTGAAGGATGGGAGTCCATCACCCGTTGCTGCTGATCTGGGGTGAGTCCGTCGAACCATTTTTTGTTGGCCAAGACGGCGATCACGGTCGGTGTGTTCCGCGTGCGCGTAAAGTAGGGTGCATCCATGGAGGTGCCCGTCATGTTGTAGACATGGGAGTTGGTTTCACCGGCTTCGATCAGCCCTGTTTGCAACGCTGTCACTACTTCTGTGGAGGCAACTTGGAAGGTATCTGCACCCAGGGCTTGAACGAACAATTGAGACGCCGGATCAATCAACGCCCGGAATCGCCGACCTGCTGCGTCGGCTGGTAGGTAAATTGGTGTTTTGGCGTAGAGGCCATGCCATGCAGCGCCAAATAAACGGATACCTACGACACCTTGCCCCGCCAACAGTGCATTGATGAAAGGCACAACCGCAGTTTCGTATACGAAATCCACTTCGGCCCATGATCCGAACAGATAGGCCGCGTTCAGTACGGTGAGTTCTGGTACCGCTGTTGCGACCGATTGAAACCCAACGCCCGCAATTTGAATACGACCGCGACGTAACGCATAAAAATGGGCTTCGTCAGACCCAATTTCTCCACGCACAAGAAGTTTGACATCAAAGGGTGCGCCAGATGCATCGGCAATGTATGCCCCCATGTCACGATAGAATTTGTCTGACGACAGGGCTGGGGTCGAGAACGCGCCGATGGTGGTCGGTATCTGGTCGGCCGCCATACCGTGCACCGGTATAATCGCGGAAAGGCCGACAAAAAGAGCGAGCTGCCTCAAAAGAGTCCAGGTGCGTGTGGTCATAATCCGAGTGACCCTGGGTTGATGCGACCCTGTGGATCAAGTTGGGCTTTTAAAGTTTTGAGCAAGGCTTGTACGTCGGGGCTGCGACTTTCCAAAAAAGGATAAACCCGCCCGATTTGGAGATGTGCCGCCCCCAAGGCGCGAAACACATCGATCATGCCTTCGCGCAGATGTCGCACCGTCGCTTTGGTCTCGGCATTGGCCGGGTAGCGTTGTTTTTGACTGAGGTAAGTGTCGGGCAAATAACTCTCCGTCATGGCAGATCGTTCATCGCGCCAGTACAGATTGGGCTCAACCAAAATACCCGATGGTCCTGCGGGAACCGCGGTAATCGCCCAAGCGATACCGTGCTCTTGGATGACCTGTTCTTGATCATTCATGTATTGATCCAAGTTCTTGAGCAGCGCCTTGAGTTGAGAATGAGGAACGATGCCATGCATCGGTACCCACAGTTCGCCATTATGACCCAGAATGATTGTCGGGTCAGGAAAGGGCGTGCCGCGCATGACTTTAGGCACACTGGCCTCGATTTCTGTACCCTGCGCGCTCAATATTTTGTCTGCGGTAGCTAAGCGTAGCGTAGCGTCGTCTTCGTCACAGCCATCAACGGTGATGTGGATCGAATACTGAATGCCATCGAGGTACGCCCGCCCTGCTGCCGCGACTTTGATCGCTTCTTTTATCCCTTGGCCGAGAGACTCCGCAGACGTGGCAACGCCGCTCAGCAGTTTAAGGCCGTCTTTAACCCCCGCGTAGGTCGTGCGCATGGACGTAAATCCAGGGTCGAAGCCAAAACATTCTGAGACCACTTGGCAACGGGCAATTTCGCTGAGCGCCTCGCAAAACAAATCCGACGACCCATACTCGTAGGCTGCGTAGCGTGTGACGGCTGGCCGCTTTATCAACTGCAGTGTCGCGGTTACTTTGATGCCCAGTGCGCCGCAGTCGCCGACAAAAAGTCCCGTTAAATCTGGACCGTAGTGCCGAAGGAAAGGGGTTGCCGCCTGGTCGTTGCCACCAGTTCCAGTTTTAATGACGTTGCCATTGGCAACCACCACGCTAAGACCAATGACAGATTGCCCGGCAAATCCATACTGCCCCGAGCCATAGTTGATCCCGTTCTGCGATAGAGTTGCACCAACTGTGGCGTGCTTGCCCGAGCCAGTGCCCCAAAACGGAGTGCGTAGCCCGTGTTTCTCTAGTGCCTCGTCTAAGGCTTGCCAAGTTACGCCCGTCTCAACAGTGACGAACATATCCTCTTGATTGATCTCAATGATTTGATTGAGCCGTCGTGTATCGACAACCACAGCATCGCTGTGGTCCGCGACATATCCTGCAGAGTAGGAAAGTCCTCCGCCACGCGGAACAACCGCCAATCCCGACTCTACAATCGTCTTTACCGCAGCGGCCAGTTGCTCGACAGAGCCCGGGCTGATTACGGCACAGGGTGGTGTGCCTTTATAGAACAAGTCTGTAGAGAAAAATGCCCGTACTGCTTCGTCGGTCAATACGTGCTCGGCGCCGAGTGACTCAGCTAGCGTAGCGAGGGCGACGTCAGCAGTTTGTATATTCACGAGAGGGTCTTAACTGGACCTGGTGCCGCAAAGATAACTCATGCCCCGCGCACCCCGCGACGCACCCATTACTTTTTCGGCCTCCACTTCTGGCTGGATGCTATGGGATTCAGCAGGGCCAAACCCAATCTCTGAAAAGACATCGTCGTTTCTCCAGCCATGGGATTTTGCAACGGCAGGCAAGTCCATATCCAAAACCGTGCCCCAGAACGGTTCATTGTTGTTGAAGGAATCCCAATCACGGGTGAAGTCAAGCCAGGGGTCTTCATGGCGATAGGGTTGAATCTCCTGATGGACCATCTTGCCGCCTGGCTTCAGCAGGCGCCGACTTTCCTTAAGCACGTTGAATGTTGCCTGACGGCCGGTCTCGTGCAGGAAGCCAGCAGACACCACGAGGTCGAAACTCTCATTCTCAAAATCTGTTTTCTCAGCATTTTGTTGAGAAAAATGGACCGCGACTCCGAGATGTTCTGCGCGTCCATGGCCATAGCGAAGGCAAGGCCCCCCGGTGTCGATGCCCCACACCCCTGCGTCTGGGAAGCCCTCTTTAAGGGCAACGGTTGAGGCGCCAACCGTGCATCCCATGTCGAGAATGCGGGTCGGTTTAAAATCCCGGAATCGGGTTTGAATGTATTTTGTCAGGGCGACGCCGAGGCCATCGTTGCGCGGACCAAAATTGCCGTCCACATAAATAAAAGCGCCGCGATCATATACAGCGCCCATGCCTACATCGTCTTCAGTTACTTCCGTGTGGTAGCCGCCGGCCATACAGTGATGATGGTTCTCATCTAGGTAAGCCGGAATCGGCATGTCTGGGTTGAGCGTCAGGCTGCCTTTGACTGGGCCATCGGCAATATGGCGGAAATTGGTGATCATGTCAGGCAACTGTCGCTCGACAGTCTCAGCAACCGAACTCCACATCATTTCTTGGGAGCACCGCTGCAGGGCGCTGGACATGCGGTATTCGCGGGTTGGCAACATGGCTTTGCGGACTTCTTGGCGGGTCTCCGGTGCGCGCCCGTGGCTCTTCATAAACGCGGGGCGCACTGTTTGTTCGTAGACCGTTTTGTTGTGTGGCGTGATGTCGCTGCGAATAAAATTCGACAGATGGTAGACAAAATCCGTGCGGGCCGCCTCGTCATGAGTCGGCACCGGCATCATCGGGTGGGAGGCCTGTTCACGCATCGTCACCAAGCTCCAGCTTAGAAGGGCCGTATAATTCGAAAGCAGGATAAATCATTGTATGTGCCCGTTAAACCCTGAGCATTGAAAGCAGCGTTCAGGCTAGGGGTTCAAACACTTCGAGAAAATACCCATCTGGGTCTTGGGCCATGAACAGCCGTGCCGGAACGAAATCGCCCGTCTCGTCTCCAAGGTTGCGGGCCTCAGTCACGGGCATAACGATTTCGCCGCCTAGGTCTGGCACCGCCTTCGCAGCGGCATTGGCATTTGATGTCGCAAGAACCAAGGCTACGCTGCCAATGCCGAGGCGGCGAATGTCGCGATCCGGTTCCGGTAGAGGTGGATCGCGCATTTCCATAAGGCCGATCATGGCAACAAGTGGGTTTTCACCCTTGAGGATGATGAAACGTCCATCGCCGCTGCGGGGCTCCGCGCCGACAGGAAAGAAGGGCACCCGTCCCATATCGACAGTAAGTTCGGCGTAGACGGTCAGGCCAAATACACCGCTATAAAAAGCGAGTGACCGGTCAATGTTGCGCACCAGCAATGTTGCGCGGCGCAACGTGCTGGTGACTTCGCTCATCTACCCGTTCTCCGTACCCAATTAGCTCGCTAGGAATCCGAGAATGGCCCTGGCCCTCGCTGTTGGGTCCGCCGGCCGTGCGGCAGTGGTTCCGTTGGCCAAGCCATCAACAGCATCACTTGTCCAGCGGTATCGCACATCATTTTCTGTCTCGAACACCAGCGTTGGAGCCGACACATCTTTTAGACTGGACTTGCCGTCTACACTCAGTGCGGCGGCGATTGCGTCACCGGCGTGATCCCATTGTTTCAGCGTATCAACAAGCCGCATATACAAATTCTGTGGTTCTATGTCTGGAGTGATCTTGCGGATCGCGCCAACGCCACCGTCATACCAAGGCCAATGCACTGCTTGATCACGCAGCATGTGCCAACAGCGGTGCAAGTGCGTGCCATCTAGTTGTGGGCGTAGGTCCGGTAGGTAGTTCACTTTCATTTCCGCGCTTAAATCTGAGTCGGGAAGGGCGACACCATCAAGGATAAGATGTTGCAAGCGGTTACCCGCCTGACCTGCCAATGCAAGGGCGAGCGGTGTGCTCATCCCGTCCGCAACCAAGTCGACTTGGTCCAGGCCGAGTGCATCTAATGCGGTGATGAGAGCGGTGGCATAAGAGCCCGCGTTTGGTTTTGCCAGTGGGTCGGAGTCATTGCAGCCCGGCAGATCTAAACCAAAAACTGGACGACCCTGGCCAAGGGCTTTCAAGAACGTTTCATCGGCCCGGGAACTGCCCGGCAGGTCGTGTAAATATACGATAGGCGTACCGCTGCCTCGGCCAGCGCGGCGAACCAAGATTTGACCAGCTCCCGTGTCGACATAGCCCCGGGTGACAGCCCCGCCACCAAGTGGGTCCTTCAAGGGATCGGGCGGAGAGAAATCGCCCGCACCATTGTGGTCGGCATATTCGTTGAAGAGCTCGCCCAGCCGCGCTTTCCAGGCATCGCGATCTGGCGACAAGCGTTCAATGGTGCTGCCATCTGGCAGGGGGTCGGGCAGAGAATCAAGGAAGGCGTAGAGCACGTCATCTTCCCGGGCCATGAACACGCAGCGTGCAGACAATGTCGGCACCACAGGCACAGCCTTGTAACGCATGGCGGCTGAATAGGCATCGGAGAAATGCGGCCCGGCCATGAACAGGTCCATACTGTAGGCCTGCATATATTTCATGTCGCGTTGGGCCATCGGCAATCGGGTTGCCTCTGACTTGGCAAACCACGGGAACCAGCGTTGGAAGTCCCGCACCCGAGTCCATTCTTCACCTAAATAGCTGCCTGTATCCGTTACCTTAAACGGACGCATATAGCTGTTGATGAAGGCGTGATCCGTATCACCAGCGGGTAAGGACAATCCGTCCATGATCGCGACTGCGACGCGCTCAGGATGATTGGCAGCGAAGTCCAGCAAGATTTTCGAACTGGTATGAAAGCCGTATACGGGACAGCGCTCAACGCCAAATCCGAGAATTGTCTCTGCTAAAGCGCCAGAGAAATCTCCAATCTCTGGTCGAGGTTCGGGAGGGAGTGCCGTCGAATTGCCGTATCCCGGTGTATCTATGGCGATGGTTGTGAAGCGGTCTGAGAAGTGTTCGACCAATGGTTCATGCAGAACTGACGAGCGAGGGGAATCGTGCAAAAGAATAACCGGCGGGCCTGAGCCTGCCGCCCGATAATGGACCTGGCCGGCCCCAACATTAACGAAACCCTTGCGAACTTTGGCCGACATGATGTGCTCCCTCAAACGTGAAGGAGCAGACTAGCGTTCTCCGCCCTCGGGTGCGAGTGTCACGTGGGGTTAGCGGTCGAAATCATCGCAGACAGCGATCAGTAAGGCAGAGAGGGGTCGTAATCGGGCAGTAGGCTTGCCGCCAGCTTATCGGGAAGAATCGGCTTATAGGGCGCGTCCCATTGAACCGGATGGGCGTCATCGGACCATTCCGTCGTCAGTGGACCACCCTTGCAACGGAACAAACCTAAAGCGCCCGTGTTGGTGCCCACCGGTCCGTGGGGAATACCTGGCGGACGCCAAAAGTAGGCCCCCTTTTTCAGGACACCCATTGGCATGTGAAACTCGCCGGATAGTAGGAACACTTCTTCGACTACAGGATGAGTTTCAAGCCGGTTGACCTCTCCCGTCATACCGGTTTCATCGATATCCAACATCCAGGTGGTATCGCCCGTATCTGGGTCTTGGCGTAAACCTAATCGTTTCACGCCTGGCGCGGCGACTTTGGGGTCGGTGGCGCTGCCCCACGTTACGGACTTAGTCGGAATGCGCTCGACAAATTTGGTGCTGTCGTACAGTCCGCTTGGCGCAAACCCTTGGACCCGCTGATGTGCCCCTTCGAAAAATGTTATCACGTCGGCACCTTCGCTCGACGTCATAGACGCACGTTGAAATCCAGCCGGAAAATAGGCGTAGTCGCCCTCTTCATATGTCGTGCTGTTAATCGTCAAGGCGCCAGACAAAACAAAAAGCTCTTCGTCGCTATCGACGTAATGATCTTGTTCAAGGGTCCACCCCGGCGGGTAGCGCAAAATGACTGTAACGGCTTTGGATGCCTCATCGTAACTGAGAGGCTTTGCCTCAGTACAAGGGCGCGCGGTGTCATCGCCCAACGGGCGCCACGCGACAGCCTGGCACTGTATGAATTCGATGTGGGGCCGTGGCATTCCCGTTGTCCTCTTTACTCGTCGACCGTTTGATCGACTTGTCTTTCCAGTGTGGTGCGGGCTTCACGCACGGTCCGAAACAGGCGGCGGATTAATTGTTCTCTCTGGTCTCTGCGTTCTTCCCACGCTTTTTCACCGGGCTGCCAATTCTCAATGTCTGAACGGCTGACTGTTCCTTTTTCGTCGAGAACGCGTTCGATGGTATCAAACCGATCTGTGAGGACCGATACCTCGGTTGCCAAAGCGATGATCATGGCATGCATCTGGTCCATGTTGGGATCATCGAAGTACTGCGGGCGTTTGCCTTGGGCCGGCCGGGGCGTGGTGATCTTATCGGTCATGAGGCGTGAGTGTTCAGGATTCGCGTTTGGTTATGTAGGCGTACCAAGCCTTGCCACCACCTCGGGTAGAGCCCATGAACTTTTTGTTCTGCACTTCCACTGCACCGGTCAATTGATTGGCTTCGGCGATGCCGGGTCCGTTGCCTTGCCAATAGTCGTCCCGGTCAAAACCAGCGGTTTCTGCGACGTCAGAGAAATCCATTTCATGCACGGCGCCCCAAAAGGGTTCGTTGTTATTGTAGGTATCCCAATCGCGGACGAATTGGGTCCAGGGGTCTACCCCTTCGTATGGCGGCAATTCGGACAGCAAAAATACGCCACCTGGCTTTAAGACGCGATGGGCCTCTTTGAACACGTTATAGACGGCGCTGCGCGACATCTCGTGGAAAGACGCTGGGCAATTCACCAGATCGAAGCTTTCGCCTTCAAAGGTCATCGCTTCGCCATTCATCTGATGGAAATGTATCGCGACCCCCATGCTTTCTGCTCTGGCATGGGCATACCGAAGCACGGCGGGTCCAACGTCGATGGCGTGAAGCTCTGCGTCAGGGAATGCCGATTTTAGACCGGTGGTCGAGCCACCAGCGGTACAGCCAATCTCAAGAATTTTTTGCGGTTTTAGGTCGGGGAAGGTGCGGGCCACCATTAAGGCTGTGGCTTTTCCAATGCCATCCATGCGCGGTCCGAAAAGGCCTTGTGTGTAGATAAAGGCGCCTTTGTCGTACAGCGCCCCAGCGGTGATGTCGTCATCGACTAGGTCGCCCGAGTATCCACCGGGCATGCAATGATGATCGTTATCGGCCACGTATGATGGGATTTCGAAATCCGCTTCCAGGTGCAAAGACCCAAGCGTGTCGCCATCCCGAATGGTTCTTGCCGTGGCAATTAAGTCTGGCAGCTGCCGCTGAATTGTATCGTCGACCGCATTCCACATCATTTCCTGAACGGTGCGTTGGAATGAACTGGTCATCTGATAATAGGGATCGCGCACCATCTCCTTGCGTATTTCGTGACGGCTTTGTGGATCTCGGCCTTTCTCGGCTTTGATCTTTGGCAAGACCCGCCGCTGATAGGCTGCAGCGTTGCCGGGTGTGATTTCATTGAGAACGTGTTTGCCGAGTTGATTGAGGAAATCTTGCCGCGCTTGTTCATTCACAGACGATTGCGGTAGTACGGCATGTGGCTCTTGATAAAACATGGCCCTCTCCCGGATTAAAAGGTCTACTACAGTACCGCTGCTGGTCGATGTTGGTAAAGCGGTCGTGCGATAATTTTTCTTTCGCTACGTCTAAAGGTTGAGTATCTGAGGGGCTTGCCAATAGGGACCATGGTGATGCCATTTTCGAAACGGGGGCAGTCAAAATACTCTCAGTGAAGATAAAAAGACTACGGCAGGGGCGACAGTTTTGGTCTTCGATCTCAATCGATTTGTGGAGGACTGTGAGCAGGCCCGAGGTGAGCTGACTTGTGCTGTTTATGTTAGTGTCTAGTTGCGATACGAGTTGAGCAACCACGTTTCAGCGGCCGCCGCTCTTCCACAATATGATGACGAAGAGGTGATGTTGCATGCGGACAACAGCATCACGATTCTCCTTATTCAATTAATTCCTAATCTCAGATACTCACCGCAAAATCACAACATGGCGACCACGATCGCACTGTGCAGTGGAGCAGAATCGGCGGCTTATTTTAGATCACGTCAGGGTAAGCCTCAGGCAACCCTAACCCGCACATACACTGCCGGAGACTTAGTGTTTCTCACATCCGATGTAATTCATGCAGTCGGCAATTCGGGTGCTCAGAGATCAATGGCGTTGCATGTGCATTATAGAACCCTGCCGGTCGTTCGCCGCAGTTTACGGGACTCTGAGACCGGAGAAGAATTGCCGTTTACCGATGAGAATTACTTCGAATTAGCGCAACCCTTAAGATCTCGCCCAGGCGCATACACAGCGTAAGCAAACCCAATAGGCGGGACGCCCAAACTCTACGTAATAGCATTGGCCTGTTCGATCGAGTCCATCAGTGAGGACTCCCTTAAAAATTTATACGCCCTTGCATCATCTGCAATGATATCTTGCATCTCCTTGAGAGCCGCTTTGCGTTTCGAGGTGTCTTTTTCGCGGTGCCGTTTGTGATTGGCATCTGATGTTTTCTGTATATCGGCGCTGGCGGCGAGGTGGCGTTGTCTGGCGTAAAGATCGAGAAGACGGCCATCCTCTCCATTCCACACACGAATTAATTTGTCGGTGAGATTGAAGGCATCATGGACGCCCCCATTCATGCCAAACCCGCCGGACGGGCTATTTAAGTGTGCGGCATCACCGGCCAATAGAATCCGGCCGACCCGCATGCTCTCGACCAAGCGGCGGTGCACGCTATAGAGGCGCGCCGTGACAATCTCGAAGGGCCCGGCACCAGGTAGAATGCGGGACAACCGGGACTGGACCTCTTCATCCGAGATCGCTGTTTCATCATTCATGTGTACTGGCGGCGAGTAGCCGACCCGCCACATATTTTTGGTTTGAAACATGCTGAACGACCAGCCGTCAGCCCAGAAATAGTTAACCCCACAAAGACCATCGATGTGCCTTTCAAAGGGAAAGGGCGTGCCAATGGATATGGATGTTGTCGGATAGGTTTCCCCATTGAAAGCCAGGCCGAGATCCTTGCGCACCACACTGCTGGCGCCATCAGCGCCGATCAGCCAAAGCCCGTCCAGTCGTGTTTTTTCACCTTCAATGTCGACATCGACAACAACACCCGTTTCGCTTTGACCGACCTTGGTCACATTGGCTTTGTGAATAAGAACGCCCGGTTGCTCCGCTTCCAGCATCTTGCCGGCTTCGATCACTAGATTCAGTTGTTCACACTGCAGGCGATATGGGTGATTGGTGTCCTTGGCCAGCACGCTGAGGTCAAACACCGCCCGGTCTCCGGTTTCAAACATGCAGTATTGCCAGGTGGGTGCTGGCCGCCCGAGGGCAACGAGCCGTTCGCCGAGGCCAAGTTCGTCTAAGAGATCAACTGTAGGAGGGTGAAAGGTCGAGGCGCGGGGTTCGGCATGGGGCAGATCAGCGGCTTCAAGAACAATCACGGGAATATTCGCGCGGGCGAGCCGCAAAGCCGCAACTAGCCCTACTGGCCCTGCCCCGACAATGATGACGCGCTCATGGTCGGAAGGGTTAAGGTCTGCCATTATCGAAAATCCAACGTGCCTGTGAATGACTGGCGGCGGATATTCGCCGCGCTTTGTGAAATACTCTAACAAATATTTGTTCGATCACGATCCCTGGAGCCACTGCTGTGCTTTTTGCCCGATTTCTCAAACCCCTCATGAAAAGAGGGACCTTAGTCATTATCGATCACGCCGGCCGCCGTCATGACGTCGGGACTGGGTCTGACCCCAAGGTCACTGTGACCTTTCATGACCCCAATTTGGGCACGAAACTGTTCCTCAATCCGGCACTTTATGCCGGCGAGGGCTATATGGATGGCACTCTGACGGTCGAGGACGGTAATCTATTCGACATGCTTGATCTGGTAATGTCGAATATTCGGTCGACTCATGGTCATTGGGCCGCCCGGACACTAAAATCTATCGAGCGATTTGGTGGCCTGTTGCGAACCTACAATCCCATCTCTCGTGCTGCCAAAAATGTGGCCCATCACTACGACCTGTCTTCAACCTTGTACGAGCGCTTTCTTGATGAGGACATGCATTACTCCATGGCCTACTACCGCTCGCCTAACGATACGTTAGGGCAGGCTCAACGCAACAAGGTTGATCACATTGCAACCAAGTTGTGTTTGGAGCCGGGGATGTCCGTGTTGGATGTCGGCTGCGGTTGGGGTGGTCTCGGACTGGCTCTGCATCAGCGCCATGGCGTCAACGTGACCGGGATCAGCTTATCTGAAGAACAACTCAAGGTGGCCAATCGGCGCGCCGAGGAAGCTGACGCTGGAGATGCGATTAAGTTTCTATACAAAGATTATCGCGAAGTTGAAGGTACGTTTGATCGTATTGTTTCGGTCGGTATGTTCGAGCATGTCGGCCTGCCGATGTACCGCACCTTCTTTAAGACCATGCGGGAACTTTTGGTCGATGATGGAGTAGCCTTGCTGCACACCATCGGCCGGTCCGACGGTCCCGGCGCGTCTGACTCATGGACATTGAAATACATCTTTCCCGGTGGGTACGCCCCCGCTCTATCTGAGATTGTTCCTCACGTTGAGAAGGCTGGTTTTTACATTACAGATGTTGAAACCTTGCGGCTTCACTATGCCTATACGCTTAGGGAATGGCGCCGCCGGTTCATGGACCACCGTGACGAAATGGAAAAAATCTATGACGCTCGCTTTTGCCGGATGTGGGAATTCTTCATGGCCAGTGCGGAATCAAGTTTCCATCACGCCTATCACGTCAATTTCCATATTCAGATGAGCCCCAAGTTGGAGGCTGTACCGCTGACCCGCGACTACATGTATGCGGGAGCATAGTGTTGGCTCAGGTCGGGCTGAAGATCAGCAGAGATCCGCAGGCATCCGATGGGCTGACCCATATTTCGCCTGACGTGCCTTCATGAAGGGGGACACTGTTCTCCGATAGTATCCCGCGTGTTGTGTCCATATCTTCGACACGGACTGTGAACCCGGCAAAGGCCGGTGGAATTAGGTCAGGCAAAACCTCAAACTGCTGTGCAAAAGAAGTTTGATTCAGGAATATCAGTCTTTGGCCATCAAAATCGACTTGATTGCCCCCTAATGGGTGTGCGCCCTGGTATGCGCTGTACTGAGTGGTCGCCGCGACAGGGTCCTCGGTCAGTATTGTCACGCCCGTGACGCTCAATGCGCCATTGGGGTGGCCACTGGCGGGTGGTTGAAACACCAGCGCGGGAGTGACTTGTTCAACCAAGCAAACGAATCCTTCATCGCTCAGGCTGTCGGGCGCCTTAAACCATTTGAATTGGGCATCTCCGTGCCGCGACCCGTAGGTGACGGTGCGACTGGCGCCTTGAACGGCAGGGACGTCCAGGCCCTGCGCTAACAGTTGATCGTGGGCATTGTCCGCGTCGTCGCACCTGAATGCCAGAATGTGCAAACCGTTTCGGCGCTTGAGAAAGGGAGCGAGATGATGCGCTGGGTCGGAGCTGGTCACCCCAGAAAGTTCCACATAACTATCTGCAAAAATGAGGTGAGCTGAATCCTGTCCTAGAGGGGCCGGTTCATCATCAGCCACACCCATCAATGAGACCGGCTCCGTTGGTGCGAATCCGAGACGTATGTATGCCGCCACCATGGCGGTGATATCACGGCCGACCACACCAAGGTGGTCAATCGCCGAAGTTTTTATTTCGGATACCGACTCCATGTCTGATTGGTGCCATACTTAAGTTGGTTTTGGGAAGCCTGTCGCAACAAGAGATGCAGAAATAGGTGGGGAGACACAAATGAAAATCAACGCCACATATCCCGGTTACATTGGAATTTCCGATGTCAGTTCACAGTCATTTGAGCAAATGCGTGTTGAAGGATATTTCGAGGGCCAGCCATCCATCATGTATGACGAGCCCGAAGGGTTTGACATCGGTGACCCGCCTGATCTGCAGGGACGGTCTCGCGGGTGGACCCCGGTTCACGCCCAACTGTCTGCCCTCGCGGCCTGTACGTCGATTACCGTGCGTGTAGTCGCCCGCGACCAAGGATTTAAATACAAAGGTATTCGCACTGAAATTCGATCGTTGATCGATATTCGCGGTTTCTTTTTTGATCTGCACCTTCAGCCCCAGTACGAACAGATCAACTTTGACCTCTATGTTGATAGCAAGGAGAGCGTCGCCCGGGTCAAGGCGCTTGCTAAGGAAACGGACCGACGTTGCCCGCAAATCGGACTGTTCCGCATGGCGAAAATTCCAATGGTCATGAGTTGGTATCGGGAAGGAACCAAAAAGCTCTTATTCGAGGACCGCTTCTTTATCGGTCGGAGCGCAACCCCCGAAGACAAGCTCATCGCGAAGCAGAAAAAGATCGAGGCCAAGGAAGCTAAAGCGGCAAGGAAAAAGAAATAGTTGCGCCACCCCTGTGTGGAGATTTCCAACGCCCTAGGGTAAAACTGTTGCACCTTTGATTGATCAACTAGAGAGCTTTAATGCCCGACGACGCCATTTATCTAGATAAAACGGGTCCTCATGCGGTATTGCGCTTGAACCGTCCGGACAAGCGCAATGCTCTCAATTTGTCCATGTGGAAGCGCATAATTGATTTGTTGGCCGAGGCGGAGTCTGATCCCGCTATTCGCTTACTGATTGTGACAGGGGAGGGGCCATCATTTGCGGCGGGCGCAGACATTGATGAGATGCAAGTAGTCTTCGACGACCCCGAGACGGTGGACACCATTGCCGAGGTCACCTATCAAGCGCAGAAGGCATTACATAGATTCCCAAAACCGACCATTGCCATGGTTCGTGGTGCTTGTGTCGGGGGTGGGTGTGGCATCGCTCTGTGCTGCGACCTCCGTTTTGGGGACCACAGTGCCAAAATGGGGATCACGCCGGGGAAGTTGGGGTTAGTATACAGTCTTGCAGACACCAAGCGGCTGGTTGATGCCGTCGGCGCTTCGACGGCTAAGGACATTCTATATACCGGTCGCATTGTTGGGGCCGAAGAAGCGCAAACCTTGGGTCTATTAGATCGTCTGGTCGAGAGCGAGACCCTTGAGGTCGAGGTGCAGTCTTTCGCCGATCAAATTTGTGCAGCGTCACAGTTCTCTGCAGAGGCAACAAAGAAGATCACTCGTATGATTCTTGATGGCGCTGAGGACGATACCCCTGAGACGCGCTCACTGTTTGTCGATGCTTTCTCTGGAGATGATTTCCGCGAAGGTTTTGAGGCCTTTGCCTCCAAGCGCGCACCTAATTTCAACAAACGCTGAGACGCGGCGAAACGTTAGGGAGCCTGCATGCCGACAGCGCTGTTGGGGCCATATGGTCCCGTTCGGCCAAGCCAGGTCGAAAAACCAATACCCCTATAAAAAGGTATAGACCGCTCGATGGCGAACACCAGAAACGTCGTTGGTTTAACAACGGATTCCAGGGCAATCGCGGACGATGAGATCAACAGAGTAAGCAAGGCGAACACTCCAAGGCATTCTTTGACCCAAAGTCTCACCATGACTCTGCTCTCCGCTACTAGTCGTCTTTCTGTGCCCCAAAGGCGGCCTTACCCTCTTGCACCAGGTCCCAAATCATTTGTGCTTCACCGCCGATGCCATCAATGAGCCGCCGGGTTACGGGCGCCGTGGCTACTTTCCACCGATCCCGTTGTTGGGCATCAATGCGATGCGTTGTGAAACCCCATTTGTCTTGCTCGTCGAGGAAGGTGCTCCATTCAGCGCGGGTCCATTGCCGCCCCTCGTTCACATCGACAAAGGAATTCAACAAAATATCCCTTTGGATTTCCGGCAATCGGTCGATCCAGCGTTTTCTCATGACGATGATGGAGGTGGCGAAGGAATGGTCGGTGATGGTGAGGTGTTTGGCTTCGCTGGAAATGCCAGTCGGCACATACATGATGATCGCGCTTTCGCCGGAGTCGACCAGTCCGGTCTGCAGTCCAGTGACAATATCCATGAAGCCGAGAGGAATGGCATCAGCGCCTATGGCTTCTGCAAACAAGCGTGCGGACTCACTAGATGAGGTGCGGAACCGCATCCCCTCAGCTTGGGTTGGAGCCAGGACCGGTGTCTTGCCGTAAACTTGGTTGAAGCCGATCTCGTCCCACTGAATCAGGTGAACATCCTGTTCTGCTAACAGCTTTGAATAAGCCGCAAACAAATAGTTATCCATAATGAAGTCGGCTTCGGCGTAATTGTCGAAAAGAAACGGCGTATACAGCATCGCCATTTCGGGCACGACGGTTGTTGTTGCCAGCCCCGACCAATTGGCCACGTGGACACGTCCGCGTCTAATGCTGTTAACCAGAATATCTTCGGAGCCCAGTTCGCCGTAGACCAGCATGCGCATTTCGAGATCAGGATCTCCTGCCGCCTCGACATTGGCTTGATAGGTCAACCACTTCTTGTCGCCGGCGGTGTCTTTCACGCCTGTGCCACCAACGGTGACAACGATGGCCTGACTCTCAATAGAAAGATTTGAAATAAGAACGATGACGAAGACACGAAGCAGGGTTGGCATGGGAGTCCTAAATGCGTTTGTGGTTAGTCACTAAGCATAGCGGCCCCTTCACCCCATGGAAACGGCCGCTTCAGGAGAGCGCCTTATTCGGCTGGTTGCGCAGCGGGGCGTCCGAAACCCAGGCTCGCTTTAAGGCCTTCGGCTTGAATCATGGTCAGCGCCGGGACGATCAATAGTTGGACGGCCGTTCCGAAGAGCACGCCAAAGCCAATGCTGCAGGCCACAGGCACAAGGAATTGCGCCTGGATACTGCGTTCGATGATCAGCGGAAACACGCCAAGGAACGTTGTCATCGCGGTCAACATGATGGGACGGAAGCGCGACTTGGTGCCGTCAATGATGGCAAGGCGTGCCGGTTTGCCGTTGGCCCGTTGTTCGTTGATGAAATCAATCATCACGAGAGCTCCGTTCACGATGACGCCCGATAGGCCGACGATGCCAAAGATGCCCGGCAGGGTGAGATTAATGCCCAATATAAGGTGACCAAGGATTGCGCCGATCGCTCCGAAGGGGATCGCCGCCATAATGATGATCGGTTGAACGTAGGACCGAAACGCAATGGCCAGCAGCGCATAGATGGCAAACAACGCCATGACGAAGTTGCGGCCAAGCACGGGCAAGGTGCGTCGCTGTTCGCGCTGCTCGCCCCCAAAGTCGTATTTCAATCCGGGAAGTTCTTGCGCCAGCTGGGGCAGAATAACGTCTTCCAATTCCGCTGTGACTTCCTGACCGGTGATCGAAACATTGTCCACATTTGCGGTAATGGCGACAATGCGACGACCGTTGCGGCGTTTGATCATTGATGGGCTTAAACCTTCACTGAGGTCGGCGACCACACCCAAGGGAACAAAACCGCTGCCCGGGATTTGGATTCGATAATCCAGCAAATCGGCAATTGAGTTGCGTTGTTCTTCGGGCAGCCGCACATAAACACGGACCTCTTCACGGCCACGCTGAACGCGCAAAGATTCTGCGCCAAAGAATGCCGCTCGCACTTGTTGGGCCAGACTTTCCAGCGTCAATCCATAGACCCGAGCCTGTGGTTTAAGTCGGACTTCAATTTCCCGCTTGCCTTCGTCCATGTCGTTGCGCACGTCAAACACGCCGCCGATTTCCATCAGGTCGTTCTGCACTGACTTAACCGCGCGGCTCAATGTCTCGGGTGAATCTGCTGAGATTTCAACTTGAACCGGCTCACCCAGATTGAACAGTTGTGACGAGAAAAACAGTCGGCTTATGCCCGGCGGAGTTCCGACCGCGTCGCGCCAGCGATCTTGAAACTCTTGTGCGGGGAAATCTCGTAAACCGGGATCTAGTAATTCCAACACCACCGACGCCTTGTTGGCATCAGGAAGAATACTGACGCCACCAAAGGGTGGAGCGGCGAAATCTTGACTGCCAACCAAGACGTACGCGGCAGAGACGAGAGGGTCGCTGTTGTCGGGGAGAAGGGTCTGCATTTCTGCTTCGATCTCACGGCCGATCTTTAAGATATGCTCCGCCATGTCTTCGGTTTGAGCTAAGGGCGTGCCGGGCTTCAGCTCCATGCTGGCAGTGACATACCGGCCTTCGACAACCGGGAAGAATTGTATTTTGACGTATCCTCCGACGACAAAGCCGAACGATAACATGATCATCGCGACACCAGACGCGACAATCACCCAGGGATGGCCGGTGACAAAGCGCAGGGCTCGATCCAGCGGACCATCCACAAATTGACGCAAAGCATCCGAGAACCGGGTTTGAATTCGTTGAATGCGGTTGAGCAATGATCCGGGCTTGGTCGGAGCGCTGAAATTCTGATGAGAGAGATGGTGGGGCAACACCAACATGGCTTCGATCAGGGACAGCAGCAGCAGAATGATGACCACCACCGGCATTTGCCCCAGGAATTTTCCGCCAACGCCGGGTACCAGGAGCAGCGGAGAGAAAGCTGCAATTGTCGTTGCCACCGCAAACAGCACCGGCACGGATACCCGTTGAGCGCCATGAATGGCGGCTTCTAACGGATCGTCCCCTTTTTCATTGGCGGTGTATATATTTTCGCCAATGACGATCGCGTCATCTACTACGATCCCAATGGCCAAGATAAATCCAAACAGCGCAATCTGATTGATGGTGTTGTCGATGCCGTTGATCACACCAATGGCCGCAACAAAGGCGACCAGAATGCCGAGTGATGTCCAGAAGGCGAGGCGCACATCCAAGAATAGGGTCAGCGTGACAATCACCAAAATCAGACCAAGCGCACCGTTCTTGAGGAGCAGGCTTAAACGACTTTCAAGTTCTTCCGCATCATTACGCCAGATGATCACTTCCGTGTCCGGCGGTAGGAGGGGCGCGAGTTTGTCTTCCAGATAAGTGCCGACCACATCGACAACTGTTAATACCTGTTCGTCACCGGTCCGGAATACTTTGACAAAAGCCGCTGGCTTGCCATCAAACAAGCTGATGAGGTCTTGGTCACGAAATCCATCATCGACGATTGCCAAGTCGCCCAGTTTGACTTGCGCGCCATTGCGTCCCGTGAGGACAATAATTTCACTGAAATCTTTGCCGGCGTAGTTTCGGCCGAGAGTCTTTAACACCACATCTTCATCTAGGGATTCGATTTCACCGCCGGGGAGGTCGAGGCTTTCTTGACGAACGGTGTTTGCAATGGAGGGGAGGGAAAGGTCGTAGGCCCTCAGGGTTGCGTTATCGATCTCGATGGATACTTCGTAGTCGCGCACCGAAGTGACTTCGACAATGGAGATATCATCACTCAGGGTAAGATCATCTTTGACCTTGTTCGCCAGTTCCTTCAATGCGCGTTCGTCAATATCGCCAATGATGGCAATCTCGATGACGCGCTGCCGGTTGGTCGACTCCCGCACTTCCGGTTTTTCCGCGCCCGCCGGGAAGGTGGTAATGCGGTCGATCTCCGCTTTGATTTCATCAAGTTTGCTGGCGCTATCTTCGCCAATGGCCAACTCCATCGAGACCGTGCCACGATTTTCAATGGCGGTTGATGTGATGTCCTGCAGGCCATCGACGCCATCAACGCGTTCCTCAATCCGTTGGAGAATCGATTCTTCAATTTCAGCCGGTGACGCACCGAGGTATTCGACTTCGACGGTGATGGTATCGAGCTTGAGTTCCGGGAAAACTTCGACCGGAATGGTGAACGCGTTGACGATTCCCGTCGCCAACATGAAGACCATCAGCAAATTGGCCGCGACCCGATGCCGGGTCATCCATTCGATCAGGGTTCTCATTGACGCAAACTCACTGCGAGAGCGCCGTGCCATTGACGGCTTGTACGGCCAGGCCGTCGGTTGCGATCCCGAGGTCGCTCACCACCACACGTGCACCTGTTGCCAGTTCTGGTCCGCGTATGGCGATGTGGTCGCCCTGGTCTTGAACAACTTCGATCGTCATGACGTCTAGCGTGTCATCTGCGTTGACCAGCCAAATGGTATCGTTTTCTCGCAGTGCGGCGCGCGGGACCATGGCGTAGGACAATGTCACGCCTTCGATTTCTATGGCGGCATAGGTCCCAGCCAAAAGCGGCGGCGCATCTGCAAGGGGCGTAATAGGGGCCTCTGAGTCGTCGGTTGTCTTAAGTCGGCCCCGTTGGGTGGGATTGGGAATGCGGACCACCACATCGATGGTGCGCGTGTCCGGGTCTATTCCCGCTTCAACTCGATCAACGTAACCATCCCAAATGTAGAGGTTGCCGCGATAGGGCAGTGTTGCGCTTGCGGGCGCGCGATTGATCATCGTTTCATCCCATAGTCCTGGAATGAGTGATGCCTCACGGTCTGACATCGGCACGACGATTTCAAAAATGTCGTTGGCATAAATGCGCGCGATCTCTGCACCGGGTTGAACCACAGACCCCACGTCAATGCTCTCCGTAAAGACGCGGCCATCAAAGGGCGCGGTGATTGTTGTTCGCTCAAGGTCGATGGCGCGCATGGCGATGAACGCATCCAGGCCAGCAATTTGCGATTGGGCACGATCTCTTTGATTAAGAGTTTCATCCCGCCGCCGCTCGCTCGCTGCGCCGCTCTTGGCCAGTTTGTCGTCGCGTTCCAGTTGGCGTTCTGCAAAATCTAAATCCGCTTTCCGTGCGGCACGATCCGCTTGGGCTTGAGTCAGCGCCGCCCGATAGGACCGCGAGTCAATCTGCGCCAGGGTGTCTCCCTTTTTGAAACTGCCACCCGTTACTAACGCATCGCTCGTTTCCGCAACTTCGCCGGACACCTGCGCAATGATGGTGACTTGGGCGCGCGGGCGCACCGGCCCATCACCACGAATAGGGATGGGTCCCTGTTGAACAACAACCGGGACGACTTGAACCAACGACGCACGATTTTCGCGCGGCACTTGAACCGGATCAGACGACAACACCTGCAATAAAATGAAGCCGAGGACTCCGGCCGCAAAAATGCCGGCAGCAATCAGCCCCCATTTACGACCGGGTTCGGTGCTTTGGTTCAGGTCTGCCATGCGCTGCGTGTAGGCCGCATCCGTTGATGAGCCGCTCTCGGTCATTTTCGTCCCTTTCGTCTCAACCAGAACTTGCTGACTGACTAGTAAGTCAGTAGAATATTCGTCCTGGCTCAAAAGGCAATGGGGAATCTGAAGTTATGCCAGCGGCGGCCAAGCAGAAAAAAGGGGTGCGAGCGGCCCAAAAAGAGGCGCGCCCGAAGGAGATTGTCGAGGCGGCGCTGGCCATTTTTGCCCGCGACGGCTTTGCCGGGTCCCGGTTAGAAGATGTGGCCGACCGCGTCGGCATCAGCAAAGGCACGATCTACCTCTATTTCGAGAATAAAGAAGAGCTGTTTAAAGCCTGCGTGCGTGAAACCGTTGGTTCCCACGTGAAGGAAACGATGAAAATGGCGGCGACTTTTGATGGTCCTGCGCCTGACCTGTTGCGGGAGATCGTCAGACGCATCAGTGCGCGTCTTACCAAGCCGGCTTATCGTACCATCCTGCTTTTGCTTATTTCCGAAGGCCAGCGCTTTCCAGAACTCGTGACCTTCTATCATTCTGAAATTATTGGTCCGGGTATCGAAGGTTTGGGTGGGGTCATTCAGCGGGGCGTCGATCGCGGTGAGTTTCGCGAAACCGGTCTCTCAAAGTTTCCGATGATGTTGATGAGTCCGGTTATTGCGTCGGTCATCTGGAACCATCTGTTTGGCGGCAATGTCGAGATAGATCCCGCTGAGGCATTGCAGGCCCATCTCGATACAATGCTGGATGGACTAAGAAAATAGGCATTACGGTGTTTCGGCCATCACCGTCCACGTAAATCCGTCCGGCGCGACGAATGAGAATGCCGGTACATCAAATTCATCGACAACAACGTCACTAATGTTTGAAGCCCCGGAATTTTTTACCCGCTCATGCATTCCGTTTACGTCATCAACACGAACCGAATACAAAGAGTACCCAAGGTTCCCGGGCTGCGCGCGTGCCATTCGGTCATCCGGTGCCTCAGGGGAGCGCATCAGAAAACAGCGCAACCGACCTGGTAAATGTTCGGCGTAGTCGTCACCGGCTTCAGGGTCATCATAATCAATTTCGGAAAAACTCTCGTCCGGGGTCAGCTCAAACATATCGCTGGGCATGTAGCCCGGTTGGTATGAGATATCGACTTGGTGGTAGCGCTTAAAGCCAATCACCTCTTCGTAGAAATCAAAAATGGACAGGTCGTCACCCTGCACCACAATAGCCATGTGACAGCCTTCGCTGAGCCGTAACGGTGAACCTTCATTAATCGTGCCATACTTCGGCACGGCGAAATTCATTCGAGTCATGGCAACAAGCTGCGCTTCCGGTTGGAACAGCAAGACATCCCCAGAGGCGGGCACAGGCTCATAAAACGGTTTCTTTTCCTCGGCCTTCTTGGCCAGATTAAAATTGTAATGAGGCCCGACCAGGTGAATGGGTTTCCCTTGTCGCCTTAGAATCTCACCATTCACATAGGCGTTGGCGATATTATCGGTGCGGTGTACGGACCACCGACAGCCGTGGGTCCGCAACGGCGCCATCTGCAGGCCGGGTCCGGTTGGTTGATCCCACTTCATCAAGCGGATCAAACCGGCGGTGGCGTCCTGATGAAGCATGCGCACGCAGGACACAGCCGAGTCCACGCCGTACAAGGCTTTGGCGTCTGCGGCATCCAGCCGCCCTTCCGGACCGGGGCGATAGCCGCAGGATTGCCAAAAGTTTAGCGCCGCCGCCATGTCGGTGACGCCAACGCCGATGTCGTAGATGCCGCCGACCAGACCTGATGGTGTCTTGCTCATTCTGTTCTCCTGGGCGCGACTGTGCGGTCTATAGCTGTGAAGTCAAGCGCCCGCTGGCTGCTACGGCTTGACAACCAATGGCTCGGGCCGGTCTGCTGCGTTTCAGGAGTATCAGGCACGTATGGTTTTTCCCGTTATTCATTCAACCCTTGATCCACGGGCGCTGGAGCAAGAACTCACCGTCCGCTACGCCCTGTTGCACCCCTTGCGCTGCCAACTTATGAGCCGGGCCAACAATGATTTTTATGAGGTGTCGGCTGGCACAGATCGTTACGCCTTGCGAGTCGCCAAGGCTGATTTCCGATCACGCGAAGCCTACACCTTTGAAGCCGCCTATGTGCACCACATCCATGCCAAAGGCTGTCGTGTGCCGGGCCCGGTCCCGGCCAAAGATGGCAGCTTGTTTTTTGAAGTTGAAGCGCCGGAAGGTGTTCGCACAATCACTTTGATGCGTTGGCTCGATGGAACAACGTTTACTGAGGCATTGACCGCACAGGATGCGCGCCAGATTGGGCGATCGCTCGCCGAGCTCCACCTTGCCGGGGCTGATTTCAAATCAGAGGCAGCGCGGACGATCAGCGCCTCGGCCATGCTGGACGAGCGGATGCCGCACCTCCTCGTCATGCTTAAAGCTGATCCTGAGCATCATGATTTCTATGTCGCAGCCACTGCCGCCGTTCAGTCGGCGTATGCCGAGATGGAAAAGGCGAGTCTGCCGCGTGGGCCTGTTCACGGTGATTATCAGTTCGCCAATGTTATGCGCACTAAGGCGGGGGACCTTGCCGCCCTGGATTTTGACACTTGCGGTATCGGGTATTTGGCGGAGGATCTTTTTACCTTTGTGTGGCGCAGTGACATGGAAGTCAAAAATGAAGCGGTCAATGACGCATTCATCAATGGGTATGAAGAGGTGCGCCCACTGACAGATGCGGAACGGGGTTGTCTCGGACTGTTTCGCGTGGCGCGAGACCTGGTGATGTCTTCCACGTTTGCCATCTTGATAAACCGGGTCGGTCCGGTCCCTGGATTTGACGGCGACTTTGCACCCTTCACAGAGCTTGCCCGTGCCCACCTTGCCGAGGCCGGGTTACCATAATGGGGGAAGGGTGACGTTTCCTGTCAGTCAGTCGGTGCTGGACGCTGACGCCCTCGCCAATGAGCTGACTCGCCGATATGCTTTTTCGGGCAAGGTCCGCTGCCAGTTACTCAGTCGCGGCATGAATGACATCTACCGCGTCGAACATTCCAAGGGTCCCCATGCTCTTAAGGTTGCCCGGTCGGGAAAGAGCAATGACGACGAGTTCGCTTATGAGCAGGACTACGTAAACCATCTTTCGAGTGCAGGCATAGAGGTGCCCAACGCAATCCCGCTTGCAGACGGGTCTCTGTTCTTTTCTGTCGATGCGCCAGAGGGCAAGCGCCAGATCGTCATGATGCGCTGGCTCGATGGCGAGCCTTACACAAATTCCGTGAATGATGACGATGCTCTCACTCTAGGAGCTTTTCTCGGCAACATTCATCTCGCGTCTCAAACATTCACCACATCCCATCGCAAAGTTGTAGCCTCTGAACCAAAATTGGCAGAGCGACTGCCATTTCTGTTGGAGCTGATGCGCGACCGTCCCACGGATCACGCTTTTCTTGAGCGGGCAGGGGCCACCGTGCTTAAAAGAATGGCAGCCCTTGATCAAAGCGCTGTGCCCAAGGGCCCCTGCCATGGAGATATGCAGTGTGCCAATGTTATGCGGTTGAGTTCTGGCGCCCTCGCGGTATTCGATTTTTCAGACTGCGGTACGGATCCGTTGGCCAAAGACATCGCCGCATTTTACTGGCGCAATGACTTTGATGGGCGCCCGGAGTCGGTCAACCAAGCGTTTGTTAAGGGTTACAATTCTATTCGCTCTTTGTCGGATGAAGAAAAAGCGGCGCAGCCATTGTTCCGCCTTTTGCGTCATTTGCTCATCACATCGACAATGGCCCAGTACGTGAACCGCATTGGTCCTGTGCCCGGCTTTGACAAGAACATCGACTACTATCTCGACATGATACGGCGATACGCAGAAGAGGCGCAGGCCAACTAACTCTTGAAGTGATTAATACCCCTTCGCGATATCGACGACGGACAGCATTTTCTCACCGGCCACATAGCGTCGCAAATTCTCCCGAAAAATAACCCAGAACACATCACGACCCGCATCGTTGAAGCTCGACATATGCGGCGTGATCAACAGATTCGGCGCCTCCCATAGCGGATGATCTGAAGGCACAGGCTCTGGGTCTTGTACGTCTAAAGCGGCCCCGGCGATGGTGCCGTTTTCCAATGCTGTTATTAAATCTTCCGTCACGGCGCTGCCGCCACGTCCCACATTAATGAACAGGGCAGAGGGCTTCATGCGCTCAAAGAATGCAGCATCAAAAACACCACGAGTGGAGTCCGTGAGTGGCATTGCATTGACCAGCACATCCGCCTGTTCCGCCAACTCGGGCAACTCGTCCGCAAGACCGACGTAATCGACAAAGTCCGGACCCTCGCGGCTTGAGTTGCGGGTGGCGATGACGCGCATGCCGAGGCCACTTGCCAGTCGTGCGGTTTGGGTGCCGATGCCGCCCAGTCCAGCGACAAGCATGGTTTTGGTGTTGACGGCCCACAATGTCGCGGGAGAGGCGGCAAACCGGTCCCATTTCTTTTCCGCTTGGGCAGCGGTGTAGTGATCAAGCCCGCGGGCGAAGTACAACATCATGGCCATCACGTGCTCGGCGATTTGCGGACCTGCGAGCCGCTGCATGTTGGTGATCACATATCCACCTTCCGCCACACTCGGAATGGACACGCAGCGTGCGACGCCGGCAAAGGGCATGTGCAGCCAATGAATGTTCGGTCCCGCGCGGACGATATCGGCGTTGCAGAACCCAACAACGGCTCTCACCGTATCCGCATTTTCCGCGGCGAGTTGCGCCGCTTCTGTATCGCTGCGGGCCGGCAAAAGCGCTACCGCGTCGGGCAAGACTTCCCTGTACCAATCCAAGCGGTCGGGACCATCGACCATGACGATTACCGCTCCAGGTGGTGTCCAACCAGGCATATCTCGCGCTGCGACTTCGCTTTCTTCCAGGCCAAGCCGCGCGATGACCTCATAGGCGGCGGGTTGGGCGAAGGCTGGAGCGACGCCCAGATACGCGACCGCGAAAACAATCACCGGAAGAGAACGGAAAGGTGTCATCTAAAGTCTCCATTGTAGGCCGTCTGAGGCGCGCAAAATGTGCCCTATTATCTTTCAGAAATGCAGCCGCAAGGCGAGTCTTCTCCAGCCGTGTGTGATCATGCAGGTCAGAGGCTCAGGCACGAAAAGCCTGCGAAACTGCGGAGAATTACTGACTTCGCCGAACTTCGCTCGCGGGACTTGTTTGGTTCTCGGTTAAGGCCGTTGATTCAAAAAGAGAATTTTCATGCACGCCAATCGTGCATGGGCTCGTTCTTCGCAATGTGTCCCGCATATTCTTGATATGGGTTACGTATTCGTCTGTTGCGCGAATCTGATCTGCTCACGGCTACCACACGTAGACTACATATCTTAACAGCGTACGAGGAGTAGATCGCAATGCTTAGTCGATCTTTTGTATCCCTCCTGGGGTCCACTTTGCTTGCTGGATGTTCGGTAGTGGGTGTGCGCGCTGGCACGGAACAGCCCAAGTATGAAGTGCTAGCGCGTCCGGCAGAAGCCGTAGAGGTGCGCCAGTATGGCAATCGTATTGCGGCGGAGGTGACGGTTAATCGAGGACGGAGGGGCGCCAATGAGAACGCTGCTTTCGGTGCGCTCGCTAGCTATATCTTTGGGAAAAACCAGAGTCGTACAGCCATCGCCATGACCTCCCCTGTCGAGAGCCGCACATCTGAAAAAATAGCTATGACTGCTCCAGTCGAAACGGCATCCACCGGACAGAGCATGACCATGCGGTTCTATCTACCATCTGAATACACGCTTGATGAAGTGCCTAAACCATTGAACCCGAATGTAGAAATCATCCCAATATCGTCCGAAACAATTGCAACATTGAAGTTCTCTGGTTTGCGAAGTTCGACAAATGTTGCAACCCATACCGCCCAATTGCTTGACCGCCTAGATGGAACACGCTGGGCTATTACGGGTGAGCCGGTTGCGTATTTTTACGACCCACCTTGGACAGTGCCGACCTTACGTCGTAACGAGATCGCTGTGACCGTTGAGAAACAGGACGAAGCTACCTAGAGGCTGTCCGTCAGTTCGACCAATTCGTAGTAGGTCTGCATATAGCCGTCGACTCGGCCCTTGAGGAAGATGTAGTCGCCATCCGTTGTCGTCCACACGTTGTAGATCGGATGTTCTTCCGGGAGGCCGTCCACTGCGACGAACTGGAAGTGATGTGCCGTAAATGATCCTGCACCGACGGTGATCTCTTCATCGCCAACGTAAATCACCGTTGGTCGTGCTTCAGAAATCGTAGGTCCAGTTGCGCCACGGTGATCCGTGGATGAAACGAGTTGCGTGAAGGTTTGCCGCTCGCCTGGTTTAGAAAGATCCACGGACGCGCAGACCCAGCCGTCGTTTTGAATCGCGTGTCCGCCGAAGCCGGGACAAGTACCCGTGTACGGAACGCGCTGCGATAACCGTCCTTCAAGTTTCGTCACTGTCTCACATTCAGCAATGCCATCGGCAAAGCGATACCAACCTGACCCCCGGAACTCATCGCCCACGGTGATTCGCACGAAAGCATCGACCGGTGACCAATCCGCATTAGCGGTGACATGGACAAAGCGTAACACGCTGGGGCGATCATCAATCTCACCGTGAGACATGATCGAGCGGCGGCCATCCTGATGTCGGGTCATGGTCCAACGTTCACGTCCTCGCTCTTCGTCCATACGGTCGGGCTTCTTTGAGGTATAGAGAAGTCGTCCCGTCCGCGTGACGTGATCCCTCTGATGATATTCTTTTGTCATGTCTTGATTTCCACTTAGCCGACTGTTTTTTCAAATTCCATCAGCTCGTAATGGGTTTGCATATAGCCGGCGACGCCGCCTTTGAGGAAGGTGTAGTCCCCGTCCGTCGTCGTATAGACCTGATAGGGAGGATGCTCTTCGGGCAAATCGTTGTTGGTGGGCACTTGAAAGTGGTGGGCATCGAACGTGCCGGCGCCAACGGTGATTTTCTCGTCACCCAGGTACTCCATGTCGAGGCGCAGCGGGTACAGCATCGGACCTGTGGCGCCGCGGTGGTCTGGAGAGCACAGCAGCAATTCGTCGACACTTTGAATGCCAGGGCCTTTGCTGAGGTCGTAGTGGGCGAAGTGCCAACTGTCACAGGCAATGGCATGATTCTGGAATGACTTTAGCGGCCCGTGTTTGTGCGTCATGCGCTGTGAAACACGCCCTTCAAGCGCCGTGAACGTTTCGCACTCGGTGTAGTCGTCGTACATCTTAAACCAGCCGGTACCCATAAATTTGTCGGCAACGGTGAGACGGACAAAACAGTCTTGCGGCATCCAGTTCGAATCGACCGTATAGGTCGCGTCTCTCATCACAGAAGGTCGATCATCGATTTCGGTGTGTACGCCAATGGTGCGACCGCCATCGCCGTATTTAGTGATGGTATAAAACTCGCGCCCCCGCTCCTGGTCCATGCGTTCCGGTTTTTTAGATGTGTAGCCGATAACACCGCGCACGACGGTGTGGTCGACTTGAGTGATGGGTTGATTCGGATCAGTTGCTGTCATGGGGTCCCCCGTACGGTTGAGCGCTTTTGTTGATTGGCTGTGGCCATCATCATACGCTGGCCGCAAACGTTGTCCACGCCACTTGAGGGCTGGTCCGCGGTAGCAGGAGAAACCTCAGATGTTGTTTATTGCCCGCTTTGAAGATCGCCCCGCCAGCTTGCATTTGCGGCACGCCAATCAAGAGGCCCACGACAGCTATATCAAAGCGAACAGGTCGCAAATCCTAACGTCTGGTCCCCTCCGGCGGGACGATTTTGACAATCCGGTCGGCGGCCTCTGGTATATCGAGGCCAAGGATCGTCAAGTGGCCGAAGCGCTCTGCCACAACGACCCATTTTGGACCGCAGGTGTTCACACCGCCGTCACACTCATGCCACAACAGGCGTCCACGAATCCCTACGCGAGTATGCGTGTCACATGTTTGTAGGACAGCGGCGATGTCGCTCTGGAGAGGAACAAGTATGAGCCGTTTTCTGATTGCCGCAGTTTGCGTGATGCTGAGTATACCCGCCGCAATCGCTGATCCGCTGACCGGACGCGCCGCAGGTAGTGTGCCGAAGGGATCGGTCTGGGATGAGCACTGGCAGTTCCGCAAGGGTGTGCTGATGGGCAGCCCCGAGGTCGACTTCGAGTATTACATCTACGGCGAGCTCGGCAACGAAGAAGAGATGGTGAATAGCCTTCGTCGCAACCGGGTGCAGATTTCGTCTGCATCGCTGTGGGGGCTGTCGTCGACGATCCCAGAAGCCGCCGTGCTGTCGTTGCCCTATTTGTTCGAAAGTCCGGAAGAGGCGGACTACTTTTATGATTGCTGTGCTGGCGACATCATTAGGTCGTACCTCGAAGCCATTGGTATCACGCACCTCGGTTGGTCTGAAGCTGGGTGGACAGGATTCTATGGTCCTCAGAGCTATGTAGACCCAGCTCTTGTGAAAGGTGAGAAACTGCGCACACCGTCGACTCCGTCTGTCGCAGTGTTCTTCGGGTCTCTCGGCATAGATACGGTGTTTCTCGGTATTGGGGATGTTGTGCCAGCGTTACAGACCGGGTTGGTCGAAGGCGGGGCATCCAGTTTGCCGTGGTATGTCAATGCGTTCAAAGATCACGCGCCTCATTACACCCTGACGGGTCATCACTACGAGAGCACAGTCATCATGGCCTCGAAGAAGTGGCTCGACTCAGCGACCCCATTGCAGCGTGACGTGATCGACAAAGCGTTCAACGTCTTTCCCAGTCAGCGGGCAGGTGTTCGTGAAGACGCCGAAAAGAAAATCGCGGGTCTGCGCGCCGACGGTGCGTTTGTATACGACCTGACGGCTGAACAGCGTGCGCGTTGGATCGCGGCAGCACAGGCGGTGCATCCAGCTATCCTGCGCGACATCGGAGGTGATGCGAATGACGTCTACGCGCAAGTGATGGCTGCGAAAGCCGAATTCCAGGCCCGCCACGGCCAGAATATTTCGGACGAATGACCAACGATTCCATCATAAAGAAAGTTGCCGCGGCACGTGTTTTTGTCGCGAACGTTGATAAGGCGGTGCGATTTTATCGCGACACACTCGGCCTGCCCTTGTCTGGCCAGACCGCAGACTCCGCCGTGTTTGCCCCTAAGGATATCGACTTCATTATCGAGCGGGTGAACCCCGCCGATCCCGATGCTGCTGAAATGATTGGGCGCTTTACGGCGTTGTCCTTTGCAGTGGACGACTGTATCGCGGCCGTCGGGTTACTTACCGGCAAGAGTGTGCAGTTTCTCGGTCCGGCCCAGAAGCAAGCCTGGGGAGGTACCATTGCTCATTTCCTCGACCCAGATGGAAATGTCTTAACCTTGGTTGAATACCCGAAAGCAGCATTGGCGTGAAAACTGCTGCCTTAAATCTTTGTATAGCGGTGGTTTCCTTGTTTGTTGCCGCTGGTTTAGCCGTTGCCGCATTGGAAGGTGTTTTGCGTACCGGCGCACTGCAGTCGGGTGGTGTGCCGTGGGTCACACCGGACGGGGCAGCATTAGACGCGAAGATAGATAAAGTTAACGGCGCGCTGGCGGCGCTTCACCCTTACGCGTTTACCGACCTCATCCATGCAGGTCTGGGGTCAAATGATTCGGGGTATAGGGTTGCTGTGTTGAGCGACTCTTTTGTCTGGGGTGATGGTTTGAATCTTGGCCAACCCTGGCCCCACAAACTCCAGCGCAAATTGAATGCCATGGGTACTGACGTCACTGTTCAATCTTGGGGGATCAATGGCTGGTCCACGCGCGATCACCTCACGTTTCTGAAGGCCGTCAAACGAGACGAAGGTTCATTGAATGTCGACGAGGTGTTGATCGGCTTTGTCACCAATGACCCCGATTTGGGTGACATTGTGCAGAGGCAAGCGCCACAAATTCAGATTCCACCGCGTGCTTTCATGTCTCTGTTTCCATGGGCCGACGCATTCCTGACCGCCCAACTGCAAGCGGTATACGAAAGCGTACTTGACCCTGGCGCGGGATATGGGGCTTGGGAAGCAAAGCTGTGGACGGACGAAAACTTAGAGTCCTATCGCGAAGTTTTAAGCGAGCTCAAAACCTTTTCGGTTGAGAACGGCTTGCCTATTACTTTTGTTCTGACGCCGCACAACCCCAACAAAAGTTACTTTGAGCCTCGATATGAGGCGCTTAAATCTTTGCTGCGTGATGTTGGGATTCCGGTTATCGATTTGTTGCCGTCTGTCGTCGAGCAGCTCTCTGAGTCAGGGACACCCCCTCTATATCGTGAACTTTGGGCCAATCCCGGTGATGGCCATCCTGGTGATTTGCTGACAGATATTTACGCCCAAGATGTTGCCGGGATTTTGATGTCTCGCCAGATCGAGACTATCGATACGGATGTTGTCTCACCGTCTCTACCGGAACAAATTTGCACAGGTGGCGAAATCGTTGTCGTTGTGCCTCAGCCAGTCCGGTTTGATTTTGGTCCGGACTCTTACGTGCGTCTTGTAGGGCGTGTATCCGCTTCTGCCGGGGCTGTTGATGCTTTGGCGTCCCATGCGATTGTGCAATGGCCGGACGGAGAGGCGATCGCTTATCACCGTAACGTCTTGGCTGGTGAGAGTCCGCGAGACTATGACCGAGTCAATTCCACGAAAACAGAACCCGCCTCAAAATTCTGGGCTGACGTTCCAGGTGACACGGACCTCTCAGATCTATCTCTGTACGTGAAGACCGCGGCTGGCTGCACTTATGTGGCGCCGCTTTCTGTCCAGACCCCGCCGATTGACTTAATGGAGGATCTATAGAACTCCGCTGATTTTCCGCAAATAGGATTTTCTCGCATCCAATCGATGCCTGCCGTGCATCTCATGATTATCGGGGTATAGACGAAACGGGACATAACCAAGGAGAAAGACCCATGAAATGGATTTTAATCGTAGCGGCACTTGCGCCAGGCAGCGATGAAAAGGACGTTGATGCCACTAGCGCTGCAGACCATCGGTTTTGGCTCGGAAGTGTCCTGCCAGGCAGCGCGGTCTGGTGTGGTGCGCCAAGTTGAAGACGTTATGGAACCTGACGTGATTAAACAGTTTGTCACCGAGGAAATTCGTAAGTCCGGTGATGTGCCTAATCCGGGGGCGTTTGCTGACTTGTTTCTTGGACGTGTCAGTGCCGCCTGCTATCGCGCAGACTAATGTCCTGACGCGTTATCAAACGCTGCGCCTATACGCAACGCCGTTGCTTCTTCCCGCTTCGGCGTGACGACCTGTAGCCCAAGGGGGAGGCCGTCTTCGGTCTTCCCCATCGGCACAGAAAGTGCGGGGCAGCCGGCATAGTTGGCAAAGGCTGTAAACGTTGTGATGGTCTTTGGCATCGCTGCCTCGAAGGAAAAAGCAGGCACGGGAGTGGTTGGTGTAACCAGCGCATCGACTTTGCCGAACAGGCGCCGTGCCACGGGTCTCACTTGTTCAATCAGTCTCATGGCTTTTGCCAGCTTTGGTGCTGATTGAGCGCGTCCAAATTCGACACCTGCGCGAAACGTTTCTGTAAAACCTTCTGGGTTGCTGTCCAGTGCGTCAGCGTGAATGTTGGCTAGGTCCGCTTCAATCAAAAGCATGGCTTTGGGGCGAACCACGGCCGGGTCGTATCCATCCCAGTCAACCGATTCTATTGTCGCCCCCAGTTCGCGCAGGTGATCAATTGATTTTGCATAGGCAACGGAGACTGCCGGATCGACCGTATCTCCATTGATCTTGTTGAGGTCGTTAAAATATCCGAGTGTCAGACCATCAAGGGGTGATGGTGCCTCAAGGGCAGAGGTAAAGTCGGTCGGCCCATGCCGTCCCGCCGGATCATCAGCATCAAACCCAGCCATCACAGAAAGCATAAAAGTTAAGTCTGTGCACGACCGTGCCATGGGTCCGACATGATCAAGAGCGTAGGACAAAGGCATCACACCACGGGTGCTTACCAATCCGTAGGTCGGCTTTAATCCGGCAATGCCGCAAAAGGAGGCTGGGATTCGGACGGATCCGAGTGTGTCGGACCCTAAGGCTCCGGCGCACAATCCAGCGGCCAATGCGGCGCCCGACCCACCTGAGGACCCGCCAGGCGTGTAGCCGTCTTTGTGCGGATTCTGGCAGTAGCCGTATGCGTCATTGGCGGTCGTTGCGCCATGTGCAGCTTCGTGCATGTTGAGTTTGCCGAGAAATATTGCACCGGCCTCGCGCAAGCGCCGCACCACGTCGGCGTCATGCTCTGGTGTCGCGCGTCGGTATGCTTCAACACCACCTGTTGTAGGTATGCCTGCGACATCGATGTTGTCTTTTAAGGCAATTGGGATGCCGTCTAAGGCGCTTAGAACGTTCCCCTTTTCACGTCTCTGGTCAGCGGCTTCTGCCTCTCGCAGAGCAGATTCGGTCGTCACTTTAATGAAGGCGTTCAGATCACTGTTCTGATCTTCAATGCGTTTAAGGTAGGTCTCGGTCGCCGTGGTCGATGTGGCTTTTCCCGATTCAAGGGCGTGCGCGAGCCCAGCAACTCCGAGGGCAACAATATCAACAGTCATGGACTAACCCGGTTACTTTTTCGCCAGCGTTGCGTCAACTCTATTGTTTGAATCATACAACTGCTAGCTAAACCGCTCGTCACTTAGCCGTTTGGCTTTTTGACGCTTATCAACCTCGGTAAATGTGGTCAGATCGCCCGGTTTGTGAAGTTCGACGGGCATGTCCACACCGATGCGCGACTTGATCAATGCTTTGAATGCTTGCTCCAGCTCTGGAGACGGGGCTGACGTGATTTCCGCCATGACAATCATATCGTCTCTGCCCTGGGTATCTCGCACCGCACGGCAGAAGTATTCACCATTGAACTCTGGTCGTTCCAACAACACGCCACCAACGCCATGTGGAAAGACGTTGATGCCGCGCAGCTTCACCATATTGTCAGACCGGCCAAAGATGCCCTGCATCCGCTTAAACACCAGGCCGGTATCATTGGTGCCGGTGTGGAACGCTGATACGTCGTGGGTGTTGAACCTGATCATCGGATAGAGGTCGTCTTTAAAAAGCACGGTGTCGATGACGTCGCCCTGTTCGCCATCGGGCAAGGGCTCGCCCGAATCAACATCTGTGATTTCGATGTAATGGGCATCTTCCCAGACATGCATGCCCGTATGGTCTGGCCCTTCGGCACAAATTGTTCCGGTGTCGCCAACGCCATACCAGTCGAATGTCTCAGCCCCACCCCACAGCCGTGAGATTTCATCGCGATCTTCCCGGCCGAAGTGACCGGAAATCATGCGAATGGGAATGTCTTTGCCGGGTTCTAAGCCTTCTTCAGCGGCGACGGCTGCAAGTTTGCGAAGGTAGTCAACAAAACCGACAATCACCGTCGTTTTAAACCGGTTCATTATGTGAACCTGCTGCACCGATCGTGTTTCAACTCCTGTCCCCGCCGAGCAAAAGATCGCGTTTGTGAAATGGATCACGGCTTCGCGCATGTAGTGACCGGCATTCACCATGCCGTGCCCGTAAATGGAGTGCACGACATCTGAGCCTTTCATGCCCTGCATGAGGTAGGCTCGGGCGACCAGCAGGTTTTGCATCTCGCGAGTCTTGGGGCTGAATAACAGAACCTGTGGAGTGCCTGTGGTACCCGACGTGGTGTGCATCACAGCGTGTATGTGGTCGTCGTTCGAGAAATCCGTGCCGCCAAAGTCACCAAAGGGTGGGTGGGCTGCAATAGAGTCCATCAAGTCAGATTTGCCAAAGGGTGGAATCTTAGTGATGTCGTCGAGAGATGTAATGTCTCCCACTTCTAATCCCACGTCGCCCCAGTGGCGTTGGTAGAACGGTACCTGCCACGCCCGATCGACGCACTTCATAAACCGCTGATTCTGCAGGGCGCGGAGTTCATCCCGGCTCATTTGCGTGAAGGTCGGCAGAAAGTCATCACCGATGGGATGATCGGTCAGCATTTGATCGATATCGAAACCGGCGAAGTAAGGCGGGCGAGTGACCATACAAACAGACCCGGTCTTAATAGGACCGCGGTAAACCGAGGACGTTCTGGCCGATGTAGGCGAGGATCAGGTTGGTTGAAACTGGCGCCACCTGATAAAGCCGTGTTTCCCGGAACTTTCGTTCGATGTCGTATTCCTCAGCAAAGGCGAATCCGCCGAATGTTTGGACGCACATTTCCGCCGCTTCCCAAGAGGCTTCCGACGCCAGCATCTTGCCCATGTTGGCTTCTTCGGCGCACTTCTCACCGGCATCAAATTTAGCGTATGATTCACGGACCATTAGAGCAGCGGCGCGATACGATGCGTAAGCGCGTGCGATTGGAAATTGGACACCTTGGTTCTTTCCAATTGGCGCTCCAAAGACTTTGCGTTCGCTCGCATAGTCTGTGGCTTTCTTGATGAACCATTGAGCATCACCCAGGCATTCCGACGCGATCAATGTGCGTTCGGCATTCATGCCATCAAGGATATAGCGGAAGCCTTTGCCTTCTTCTCCGATCAGGTTTTCGGCGGGCACTTTAACGTCGTCAAAAAATACTTCCGTGGTGGCATGATTCATCATGGTGCGAATTGGCCTTATGGTCATGCCATCCTTTAAGGCATCACGCATGTCGACCATAAACACAGACAAGCCATCGCCTTTCTTCTCAACTTTGTCTTTGGGCGTCGTGCGGGCTAGTAACACCATGAAATCCGAGTGTTCCGCGCGGCTGGTCCAGATCTTCTGGCCGTTGACGATGTAATGGTCGCCTTTCTTCACCGCTGTGGTCTGCAGCGAGAGTGTGTCCGTGCCCGATGTTGGTTCGGTTACGCCAAAGGCTTGGAGTCGTATTTCACCTGACGCCACTTTCGGCAACCACGCTTGTTTTTGCTCTGCGCTGCCGTGTTTAAGAACGGTTCCCATGGTGTACATCTGCGCATGAATGGCGCCGGCATTGCATCCGCTCTTATGTATTTCTTCCAAGATGGCGCAAGCTGCTGTGAGGCCAAGGCCCGACCCCCCATATTCTTCTGGGATCAGTGCGGCCATAAAACCAGCTTCGGTCATGGCAGTAACGAAGGCGGTGGGGTATTCGCGCTTCTCGTCTAGTTCGCGCCAATACTCGCCGGGGAAGTCCTGACACAGGGCACGGACGGAGTCGCGGATTGCTTCAAGTTCGTCTTCGGACAGGGCTGATGCGGCGGTGTCATCCCGCATAGGGTGGGCTCCTCAAATATTACAGGCCGTATTCATTGACCGGCACTCTAGTCATAGCGCGGGGCAACGCAACCGGTAAGGCCCATGTGCACGCGTGGCGGTCGGTTTTTGCCGCCCAGGAGCGGTTGGGCGCCAGCCCATATGACGAGCTTCGCCTCACAGCACGTGCGTTGTGGAGCGCTTATCCATTAAGATAGCATCTGACGTGAAAACTGGGAGGACGCGATGTTTGGACTAAAGGGACTAAAAGTTAATGCTCTGGCGGCCGCGATTTGCATAGGCGGTTTTGTATCAGAGGCACAGGCGCACGTTATCATCGAGGGTTTCGAAGGCCGAGCAAATTACAATGAGTTTCTCAATCTCATGGTACCGCATGGTTGTGGTGTATTGGCCACGACAGAAATTCGCATGAAAATTCCGGCTTCGGTTCCGCTCTTCGCCCCTGAAGAAAAAGACGGCTGGGAAACTGAGCTGGTCATGCGCACTCTGGACGAGCCTATCAAACGCGGCCGACAGACTATCACGGAAGTTTATGACGAAGTGATCTGGCGTGGAAATTTGCCAGCCACTCACCTCGGTGTGTTCAAATTTCTTGCACGTATTACCGGACCAGTCGGCTCCGTGGTTCCCTTCAAACTGATTCAATCATGCGGCGAAAGACAAGATCGCTGGGTTGATGTGGTTGACGACGGAGAGCCGGGCTGGAAAATGTGGGCCTTAGAGGCGCCCGCCCCATTCGTCGTTGTTAGCGAAGGGGATGGACCTCAGCTTGGCGCAACCATGCAAGAAATTGGCGCCGAGCGGCAACGCCTTGGTCAAGGGAGTGGCCGTCAATAAATTATCCGAGCGGCACGCCACAATTATTAAGGCTGGAAAGAGCAGGTGTATTAGATTGATCTAATACCCTGCTTCGTCTTCAAAGTTGTTTTCGCGACCCAGGACCAAAATGGTGCGCTCGTAGGAGCAGATAACATCGCCCTTTTGGTTCTTGCCGATGGTCTTTACCGTCACAATACCTTGGCCGGGCCGCGATTTGCTTAGACGTTTAGAGAGCACTTCTGACTCGGCGTAGATTGTGTCGCCAGCGTGAACGGGATGGGGCAGTTGAATGTCTGTCCATCCCAAGTTGGCGACAGCTTTCTGACTGACGTCAGACACACTCATGCCGGTAATAATGGCCAGTGTTAAAGTTGAAACGATGAGTGGCTCTCCGAACTCTGAGTGCTTGGCGTATTCCGCATCGAAATGGATCGGATGACTGTTCATGGTGAGCGTTGTGAACCAAATATTGTCCGTCAGCGTAACCGTGCGACCTGGCCGATGCTCGTAAACATCTCCAACTTCGAAATCTTCGAAATAGCGTCCGCCGCGTTCGCGGTATCTGTTTTCTCCAACCTTGGCGGCTTCTACAACCATGGTGCGCTCCTGATATATTGTCTGTGAAAGTTAAACGGGTGCCGGGACTTGTGCGGCGTAGGCGTCTGCGATCTGCTTACGAGTAGCGAACCACACTTCGTCTTTAGCCGTGGCATGGGCAAGAAAGTTCTCAAAGGCTTTCATGCGTCCGGGTCGACCTACGATACGAAGGTGTACCCCGACCGACATCATTTTGTTGGGGGACTCGGCACACTCTGCGTAGAGCCAATCAAAGGTATCGATGAGGTACTTTTCCCATTGGTCTGGCGTATAGGCTGGGTCCATCCACATTTTCATGTCGTTGGTGTCGAGGGCATAGGGTGAAATCAGCATCGGCTTGCCATCGACGACGTCCCAGCGTGGAACATCATCGGAATAGTCGTCCATATGATAGGTGTAGCCCTCTTCCGCTAGGAGGCGTCGCGTATTGTCCGTCAACACGTAACGAGAGAGCCATCCAGAAGGTCGTTCGCCACAAGTTTTTTCGATGGAATCGGCAGCGTTGCGGATGAAGTCGCGTTCCATGTCTTCTTTCATCCAGTGCTGGTGTGCCCAGCGGTGTCCATGGGCGCACACTTCATGCCCGTCGGCGATGATTTCCTTGGCGAGATCAGGGGCCCGTTCTAGAGCCAGGGCGGCAGCTGTAAACGTAGACGTCACACCATAATCCCTAAGAACTTTTAATACACGCGGCGCACCGGCGCGTATGCCATATTGATAGTTGGACTCGTTCCCAAGATTGCGGCCTTTTTTCATGATGACCTGAAGTTCATCAACGGGTTCCGGAGCACGGTCGCCGTCAGCGACGCTCTCTTCCGCGCCTTCTTCGACGTTCACAACAACGGAAATGGCAATGCGTTTCTCGTCGGGCCATGAAAAAGATGAGTCTGACATGCCTAGTGATACTCCTCGCCACCGGAGACGTTCATTGCCTCGGCTGTAATGTAATCGGCCTGATCTGAACAGAGGAAGGCGCAAGCTTTGGCAATGTCGTCGACAAGCCCAACCCGACCAGCGGGAATGCGCCCACGCATGTCATTCAAATACTCTTCTTCCGTTTTACCCTGCGCTTTTGACATAAAATCGTTTTGCCAAGCCCCAAGGCCGGTGGTGACATGGTTGGGACAAATCGCGTTAACGGTGATCTTGTGAGGGGCAAGTTCGATCCCAGCAACGCGGGTCAGGCCGACCAGGCCATGTTTCGATGATGTGTATGCCGCTGTATTGCCAAAACCCGACTTAGCCGCTTGGCTAGCTATATTGATAATGCGACCGCCTTCGCCCTGTTCGATCATTTGTTTGGCGGCATGTTTGATACCAAAAAAACATCCTCGCAGGTTGACGCCAAGAACCGCGTCCCATTGTTCTTGAGTCATTTCAATAAGTGGACCGAACAAATAGCCAATGCCGGCGTTGTTCACGAGAACGTCTATTCGACCGTAGGTCTTCACAGCAAAAGCGATGAGCCCAGCAACCTCTTCCTCAACCAACATATCAGCGGCGTACCCGACGGCTTCACCGCCGTTCGCTTTGATGGTGTCTACCACCTGATCAATTTCATCGGATGTTCCAACGCCGTGTTTCGGTGCAATCTCTCCCTTGACCTTACCGATGTCATGAATCACCACCTTGCAGCCTTCTTCGGCAAGGCGGACCGCCATGGCTTCACCCAATCCTTTGGGCCGGCCAGCGCCGGTAATGACGGCGACCTTTCCGTCTAGGTCATACATATAAATCTCCCTTTCAGGTGTTGGGCGTTAAAACGGCTTCCACATGCCAATCGCACCAGCCAGCGCAACCAGACCCCAGATCGTGAAGATGGGGATGCGCGTGATGTATAGGGCGCGCTTCATTTGAGCCAAATCTTCCGGCGTTTCGCCATCGGTCATAACGCGGACGAACGCTGTCCTGAATGGCGTCATGGTATTGCGCGAGGCAATGCCGCAAAACACGGTGCCAGCCCAGATCAGCAATTTGACGGCGAGCCAATTGAAATCTGTTAATCCGCTCCCCATCAGCGACGTGACTCCGATTACAGTGATGGTGATGGCAATCACCCACCGCATGGGCAAATCAACTTTCGTAATCCACGCAACTTTTTCAGGCCCGTCGGAGTTGAGAAAGAGGGCCAGAACAAAATAGACCCAGACCAGGGCGATAACCCAAATCAGAATCAGCCACTCTGTCGCTAACTCAAAAAACTGCATACTCCCCAAGGTGAAGCCGAGTGCGATAACCAATGGCATGCAGACGCGCGGAAATTGATCGAGCCAGTGCATGATTTTTCTGATCCAGGTACGCCCATCTTTGCTCACACCGGATTTTAGGAGCTGGCCAGACGCATAAAACACGCCGAGGTCGCCACCAAGCCAGTACACAAAGCAAAGCGCGTGCAGATAAAGCAAAATTTCGTAGAGACCGATATCCAAGGTCCGCCCCCCTTTATTATTTTGTTGCGCGACCGTTTGTGCGCATCCCTGAACGGGGTATAGCATCCAGGATTGGCGAGGACCAAGGTGCGCCTATCCATATATGTCGAGTCGAGGACGCGGGGTGGTTATCCAGCCACCTGAATCAAAGCAATACGCACTCACGTTGCGTTCAATTCGAAAGGATCCGGCGATCGAATTCCGGCCGGAACCGCACCTCCAGCGGGGATTGGACCACTTTTCTTGTCGGTGTGTCTTCGCTACTTGGCTATGGAGGGAGCTTGCTCATTGCCAAGTTGCGCCGCGACCTGGAAAACTGGGTGTGAAGGCGGTTTGTTGTGAAGTTCAAGAGGGAGGGAAAATGCGAGCCATTCTAATAACAGCCACGATCATGCTCGCCGCTATATTTGGTTTGGCCAAGGTCTCTGTTGCCGCGCCAGATTCGGAAGCTGTGACTGAATGCGACAAGCTTGCGTCACATGGCTCAGACCCTGAGCGTGTTGCGCCGGGAGTCAGTCAATCGAGTATGCGGAAAGCGGCAGCGATTGCCGCTTGCCTGGCCGATACAACGATACAGCCTGAGAACAGGCGTTTGCGTTATTTGCTGGGGCGGGCGTATTTTTATTCTGGTCGCGCAGAAGACGCGATGCCGCACCTCATTTTTTCTGCAGAGGCGGGGCATCGGCAGTCTCAGTTCGTGCTCGGTTATGTTTATGACAGTGGACTTCAAGGGGTTGAGCAAGACAAGTGTAAGACTGAGTCTCTCTGGCTACGGTCGGCACGTCAGGGCCGCTTCGCGGCCTTGGTGAGTTATCCCCACCATGTGGTGCGCGGGCAGTTCGAAGACTGTGAGGTTCAAGCAAGCATCGCCGAAATTGCTAGCTTCTTGGCAACAGCCAAGGGTATGGCTTCAGATTACTACCGCCGTATGTGGACGGCTGACGTGACAGAAGATTTTAATTCTTACAAAAAAGGTCGTTAAAAAATGAGGTATATTTCTTTGGCTGCAGCAATGCTTGCATTGGCGGTTTCTGGTTCGGCTTATGCCGAAGGGGATTACATCACGGAATGTGATGCATTGGTCTCTCATCCCGAAGATCCTGATCGCATTGCTCCTGGGGTTGATGATGTTTTGTTTCTGGCGGGCCGGGCTGCCTGTGAAGCAGCGGTAAAAGAAGACCCTGAAAACCGGCGTTTGCGCTATCAGTTGGGTCGTGTGCTGTTCTACGCGGGCGACACTGAAGACTCGCTTCCTCACCTGGAGTTCGCAGCTGAAGCTGGCTCTAAACAGGCCCAGTTTGTTTTGGGATACATCATTGATGAAGCCCTACAGGGCCTAAAACACGATGCGTGTAAGGTTGAAGATTTATGGGTGCGCTCTGCACGTCAGGGCCGCTTTGCAGCCCGCGTCAGCTATCCGCGCAATGTGGCACTGGGGAAATTCAAAGGCTGTGAGATCCAGGCAAGCTCGTCGGAAATCAATAGCTTCTTGGACGCAGCGCAAGGCCAGGCCGACGGGTATTACCAACAGTTGTTGGTCGCCGAAGTTGCTGCGACGTATGCAGCCTCTGATCATGCCAAATAACAATTGTCGCGCTACCTGTGCGGCAATCGTCTTTTCTATGTGTTGCTTCGCTGGTTTTTCCAGCGGGGCGGCACAAGAGGCGATTACCCTTTGTGACCGCCTTGCTGCCCACCCCCTAGACCCAGACCGGATTTCTGAAGGTGTGCCGACCGCTGAGGTTGATCAACCGGCTGCCATAACGGCTTGCGAAGCTAGTTTAGCGGATAATCCAGGGAACCCTCGTCTGACCTACCAGTTGGCGCGGGTCTATTTTTACAATGGGCGGAGTGCCGAAGCCGTGGCGACGATGGAAAAATCGGCAGAGGCGGGGCACCGCCAAGCTCAGTTCGTGATGGGGGCACTCATTTCAAACAACCGGCCGGATGCCTCTGACAATATTTGTGATGCCGAGGCGTGGTGGGCGAAGTCAGCGCAGGCAGGTCGATTGGCCGCGCAAGTGTCTTACGTACGTCATGTCACCAAGGGCTTGTTCGATGGCTGTGAGCTTTATGCCAACGTAGATGATATGGCAGCTTTTCTTGATAATGTTCGCGCTGTTGGCGGGCGGGATTATTATTTACGCCTTCTTATGGCAGACTTATCTGAAGATCTGGCTGCATATCGCGCCGCCAATCGATAAAACAACTAAAAAACCAACCACGGGGATCGCATGGCCGATATAAACAAACAGATTCAACTTGCACGTCAACCAGAGGGCGAGCCAAAAGTAAGCGACTTTCAGGTGGCGGAGACAGGCATTCCATCTGCTGGGCCCGGCGAGTTTCTTGCTCGCAACATCTACCTTTCTCTTGATCCTTACATGCGAGGAGCTATCTCCGGTCGCCACATGGGGCATAGCCGATTGAACCAAGGCGACCTTATTGGTGGACGCTGTGTTGCGCAGATTGTCGAGTCCAAACACGCTGACTACGCTGAAGGTGATTACATTGTCATAGAATCTGGGTGGCAGCAGTTCTGCGTGTCCGACGGCGGCGCCAAGGATGAAGTCCGCAAACTCGATCCAAATGGGGGCCCCTTGTCAGCGGCGCTCGGTGTGCTGGGTATGCCAGGCCTCACGGCTTGGGCGGGGGTGGAGCGATTGGCCCAGCCAGGTCTGGGTGACACTTTTGTTGTTACTGCTGCGGCCGGACCGGTTGGCGGCACAGCGGGGCAACTTGCAAAGGCCAAAGGCTGCCGTGCGGTAGGAATCGCTGGCTCTGACGAAAAATGCCGTATCGTCGTTGAGGAGTATGGGTTCGACGCGTGCGTAAATTATAAGAAAGACAATTTTGAAGAGGAGCTGAAGGCCGCCTGTCCGGAGGGTATCGACGTGTACTTTGACAACGTCGGGGGGCCGATCCTCGACACGATTACCAAGCAGCTCAACCTGTACGGCAAAATCGTCATGTGTGGACTGGTGTCACAATATAACCGGAGCGGCGATGGTGATTTTCATGGCCACAACATGGGCCCCTTTGTTGGTAAGCGCGCCCAGTTGCTCGGGCTTGTTGTCTACGATTACTACGATCAAATTGATGAGTTTCTCAAAGCAGCCGTACCCCTGGTTAAGGCGGGCCGTTTGAATTTCCATGAAGATCGAGTTGAGGGGCTGGAAAACACGCCGGGTCATTTTGCGAAATTGATGAGCGGTCAAAACGTTGGCAAGGCTATGGTGACCATCGGACCTGAAAAGACCTAGCGGAGCGATCGTCACCGTGGCCGCGAACCTTCAGATACAGCTGATCAGACAGCGGGATGGCATGCCCGACGCCAGCGATTTCGAAGTTGCTGAGGTGCCGGTTCCGTGTCCGGCGGCTGGCCAGATGTTGGTACAAACGGTCCATCTACCTATTGATCCTTATATGCGCAAAGCTATTGTCGCGGTGGGATCCGAAAAAACTTAACTGCTGTGTTATCGAATTCTACGAACCAGGAGAAATGTTATGACAGTCTATGTTATTGGCCAGGCCCGTGTGACAGACCCAGCGGGCTTTAAGAAATACTCAGAAACGGTTGCCGGACTTGCGGAACAATTTGGCGGCAAATTGATTGGCGCTGGAGGCCCTGACGAGAAGACAATCATCGAAGGCGATCAATTCAGCGAAGGCCGAGTTGTGGTTTTCGAATACCCCTCCCTTGAAGCGTACCAACAGTATGTGGCGTCAGAGCAATACCAGAAAGGGAAGGGCTATCGTTTGGGTTCTGGCACTCTAGACGTCTGCGTCGTACCTGCCGTAGGAAAGTAGCTTCTGGTGCCCCGGCGAATCTAAGGGACTGCAATAACGTTTAAAGAAATCGCTTCGTTGAGATAGACCAGCTCGCTTGAGTCTGTAAAAAGACCGAACGATTTGATTTGGGTTGCTTTGCTAAAGCCTGCTGCAACGAGGGTTTCTTGTAGAAGTACAAAGTTGAAACCGGTTTTGTGAAAGTCATAGTCGTCGGTTTGCCCCCCGAACATCATTCGCATTACAAAGCGACGTTGCTCGATGTCGAGTTCTGGTTTGGTAAATAGGCGACACAGAACGTCAAGGTCTGGAACACTTATCATGAGCTTGCCGTTAGGATGCAAGACTCTATGGAATCCACGCAGCGTTTGGAGGAGCTCATTGTTGTGTGACATATGCTCAAGGACGTGGGAGCAATAAATTTCAGCGCAGCTCGCTTTTGGAAATCGCGATAAATCCGAGCAATCGCCGACAAAGTTCACTACTTCGCCGTCGATTCCATCAAATATGTGCCAGTCGTCGCGTTTCTCTTTCCCCCCAATGTGGAGTTTGAGAGGGCTTACCAATGATATCGCCCGTCCATTTTTGTCGATTAAGGATTCGTCTAGCTGAGCGAAGGGCATCGTTTGCTCTCAGGCGCGTGAGCTAATTAATCAAGAACAGAGAGAGCCACGGCACAAACATCACAACAATAAGGCACAGCAACATCAAAATTATAAAGGGAATAACCCCCTTAATGATGGTCAGGAAATCCTCTCTAAACGCTCCCATTGCGATGATAATATTCAATCCCATCGGAGGTGTAAGATAGCCGATCTCCAAGTTAACGATCATCATGATGCCAAAATGGATCGTATCCATTCCATAGTCTGCGGCCATTGGCGGCAACAGTGGACTCAAGATCAAAATCGCAGCGCCGATATCAAGGAACAGGCCGACAGCTAAGAGCAGAATGTTGGTCATCAGCAGGAACAGCAATTTTGAATCGATGAAAAGTGTCATCGCTTCAACGATGCGACCTGGCACCTGCTCGTATGTCATGAACACGTTAAGAGACAGTGCGATGGCCAAGATTGGGAACAAACTGCCCATGAGCGTCGCGGTATCCCCAACGACGCGCCATACAAGCGCCCCCGCTTCTTTGACTGTGACCCAAAGATAGGCAAAACGTCCGGTGACAATATTCATGAAGCCATTTTTGTGGGCCAAGACTTCAACTGCGAGGGCCGTGAGAACGGCGACCGAGGCTGATTCCGTTGGCGTAAAGTATCCGGAGTATATTCCGCCAAGTATGACCACGGGCGTCATCAGGGCGAAAATCGCCCCTTTAAGTGTGCGCCAGATTTCACTGCCATCCCACAGCTCGCCGCGATGGGACCAATTTACTGTCATAGCGTATAGGCTCAGGACTATGAGCAACAAAGCTGCTGGCCCTGTTCCGGCAAGAAATAGATCGGCAATCGATTTTTGTGTCATCACTCCATATAGAATGAGCGGAATCGATGGTGGAATGATGATGCCAAGAGTACCGCCAGCGCATAGCATGCCGATGGAGAAGGGGCGTGAGTAGCCCTCTTGAATGAGGGCGGGGTACATGATGGAGCCAACCGCCAACAATGTTACAGCGGATGACCCTGAGATTGCTGCAAACACGCCACAGGACATAAGCCCAGCAATTGCCAAACCGCCAGGTATGGGTTTGGTCAAAGATCGCATCAGCAGAATTAAGCGTTCTGCAATCGAGCCCTGAGACATGATTGATCCAGCGAGGATATAGAGTGGGATTGAAAGTAGAACCTCTCGGTTAGAGGCATCCCACATGTCGTAGACAACGTTCATCAATTCGCCGCCACCCCAGAAGTAATAGGCCCAGAACGTCGCTACCCCGAGGATGACAATGATATTCATCCGTAAAATCAGAAGGGTGATAAGAATGACCGCAAGCAGCAAACCGTTCATCGCAGTTTTTCCTTTTGGAAATTCTGCTGGCTATTCGCAATGTTTTCCGCACCTGCGTCTGTGGCAGTCTCGACCCCTTCAACGGCTTCCGGCGGTACGGGGCGCAAATCGATAAAGATTCCATAAAGCGTGTGGCGTATGGCGACGAGCCCAAAGCCCATGACAATAACGCCCTGAACCGGCCAAATAGGCCAGCGTAGCACGGCAGACACATCATCAAGTTCATAGCTCTCAACGGCGACGTCAAAAGCGATGTAGGCCATGAAGTAGCAAAATGCTGCAAAGCCAAATTCGCCAATGCGATTGGCCAAGCTGTCCCATCGACGCAGCACCACGTCGGCGAATTTTGGCCTGAAGTGAGATCCGTTCGCGGAAGCCAATGAGATGCCCATGTAGGCAACCACGATCATGCCGACAACGCCGACCTGTGGAGCGCCAAACCAACCAGAGCCCGTGAATTCTCGTCGCAGCACGTCACCCATAAGCGCCCCAGCCATCACCAAAAAGGCAAGGAAGCACAAGGTTTGTTCAAAAATACGGAGGTAGTGCAAAAAGGCCCTAGCAGCTTGCAAGGCAAATCCCCAAAACGCTATCACGATTATTTCTTGGGCAGCATCTTATCCACTGATGCCCGGGTTGCAAACCTGAACCAAGGTTTCCCGAGGACCTATGTGGGTTTGTTTTAGTCTATGGCTGTGGACTGGTCGGTAAAGGCGCGTTTCCCCTGTTGAATCGCGGCGTACACTTCGTCGGCTCGCCCGCCAATCTCATCCAAAATAACCCGGTGAGATGGAGCGGTCGCCTCAACCCACTGTGCGCGTTGTTCCGTTGTCAAGCTGTGGATACTGAGGCCGCGGGAGGTCAGGTCTGATCTCAACTCACTGATTAATTCTCGAACATCGGCTCGGGCCGGAACAATAGGAAAGAAAGCTCCCTTGATAACCGCGCGTTGCTCTTCAGTCAGTCTGTCCCACCATTGCTTATTGGCCATTTGAATGCCCTGGTCATAGGACTGGTGAGTTTCGGTGACATCTGTCGCGAACCCGGACAGCGCGTAATAGAAGAACACCATGCTGGAGAGGCCACCGTCGACTAAGCCGGTCTGCAAAGCCGGAGCAATGTCGGCGGTGCCCAACGGAATAGAATCAGCTCCGACAGATTGCAAAAAGGCTTGGGCTGCAAAGTTGGGTGACCCCCGAATTTTTAGGCCATCTGCATCAGTAGGATTCAGTACAGGTTGGTTAGCATATAGATTACTCCATCCTACCTCCGACCAGTCAAGAAACACCAATCCGCGGTCCGCGAGAAATTCAGTGAACAGGTCCTGCAGGAAATTGTCGAAGACAAAGTCGACCTCTTCTGTTGATTCAAATAGAAAGGGAATCATTGGCACGGCGGACTCGGGCACAATGCCTGCTAGCCCCCACATCGTTATACCGCCAATTTGAATACGGTTGCGCCGCAGTGCAGTCAGCATCTGTTCTTCGGTACCGACCTCGCCGCGGATGAAGTACTCCATTTCCACCACGGGTGACTCATCAATCTTGGCTTTGAAATAATCCCAATGGCGATCCCACGGAGAGTCAACTTGTGCCAATGCTGTGACCTTGCCGCGCGCCACGTCATCAGCGGCAGCGGGTGCGCCTAGGATCATGAGTGCCAAAAAACATAAAAGCCGACTCATAGGCGCTTCCTCAAGTGGTGGTGCTCAATCAATGTTGATCCAGAAAACAACTGCAGTGTGGCACTCTTTCTTAGTGATACCCAACTGAAGGTTCTTTTGTCGGCTTGGTGTGGGGTCCGAGATACGGCTGCGTGCGCCAAATCACGGTGCAGAAGAAGCCATGTGAAATGCCGAAAAACAGCCAGACGGGCCAGGGAGGGATCGAGCCGAGCAGCATGGTTGTCATCAAGAAGAGAATGACGGCAACAGCGGCGGTCATCCACACTATGACGCGCTTCCGATTCATTGTAGGGCTGAGTGGTTTTGACATGGCTCCACAATACCCGCTCGATGTTTCTAATCCAAGACCCGGTTAACGGCTGACAGCCGCAATCCAGCCGCTAGAATGTGCCAAAGAGAATTAGAAAGGGATTCACGTGATCGATCTATATTACTGGCCGACACCGAACGGTCATAAAGTTCCTATCATGCTAGAGGAGTGCGGTCTGGAGTATGAAGTCCACCCCATCAACATGTTGAAGGGGGATCAGTTCGACGACGCGTACTTGAAGATTAATCCCAATAACAAAATCCCAGCCGTTGTTGATCGCGATGGACCGGGAGGCGAGCCATACACAGTGTTCGAATCCGGTGCGATCTTGTTATACCTCGCCGATAAAACGAAAAAGTTCATCCCCAGTGACCCGGCTGCGCGCTACGACACAATTCAATGGCTATTTTTCCAAATGGCAAACGTTGGTCCCATGTTCGGTCAGTGTGGTCATTTTCTGCAGTATGCACCGGAGCGTATTCAATACGGCATCGATCGCTATCAGGGCGAGACCAGGCGGCTCTATCGTGTCATGGATAAGCGGTTGGGTGAGGTTGATTATCTTGCGGGAGACTACTCCATTGCTGATATGGCGACTTACCCCTGGGTCAAAATCAACCATTTCCATGAAATCGACATTGATGACTTTCCCAATGTTAAACGCTGGCGCGCGGCGGTTGGTGGGCGACCTGCCGTGATTACCGGCTGCGCTGTGCTTGAAGACGTCATGAAATTGGGAGACCCAGATGACGAAGCCTTCGAGAATTTGTTCAAGAATCAAAACGTAGATCGGAGATAGTGCATTGATCCTGGATCGCGAGCGCTCACAGGTTGTTATTGTTGATGTGCAGGAGCGCCTTCTGCCCGCAATGCATGAGGGCGATCGCATGGTCGACCGGTGTGGCGTATTGATGCAAGGCGCTGTCGAACTCGGCGTGCCAATTACCGTGTCAGAGCAATACCGCAAGGGACTTGGCCCGACGGTGGCGCAGCTCAACAACCTGAAGGGTGACGCGGTCGTCCGAGAAAAAATGCATTTCTCCAGTGCTGCCGACCCTGAAATTCTTGCTGACGTATCAAATCACGCTAACGATGGCCGCCGTCAGATGGTGATTGCTGGCATTGAAGCCCATGTTTGCGTGTTGCAGTCTGCGCTCGGCTTTAAAAAAGCAGGGTTTGAGGTGTATGTGGCGATGGACGCGACATCCTCTCGCCGCCAAGATAGCGTAGACCTCGCTCGTGAACGCCTATTGGCCAGCCGCGTGACACCGGTCAATGTCGAGATGGTGTTGTTTGAGTGGCTGCATGTATCTGGCACACCCGAATTCAAAGCTGTTAGCAAACTGGTAAAGTAAGGCGCTGACTTAGGGTTCTGTCGGATCCTTAATGCGGATCGTGAAACCAGATTCCGTCAATCGATCAATCACCATTTGCGCATGCGCTTCATCACGGGTCTCAATGGTAATGTTGAGGCGGGCTGCGCTGGCTGAGAGATCCATGGCAAATCGAGTGTGGGCGACTTCTAAGACATTGGCTCCGAGGTCTGCACAAATACCGGCCACGGCGTTGAGCTGACCTGGTTTGTCGGGCATGGCGATGGACAGAGTGAGCACCTGCCCGGTGCGGACCAAATCCCGCATCAGCACCGATGACAGCATACGGGCGTCAATGTTGCCGCCAGAAAGGACAAGACCAACCCGACGTCCAGTGAAGAGGTCGGGGTGTTCAATTAACGCAGCGAGAGACGCGGCACCCGCTCCTTCGGCAACAGCTTTGTCGCGAGACAAAAACATTGAGACGGCACGTTCCATGCTGGTTTCAGATACCGTCACTACGTCTTTAACGTGTTTCCGTATGAGCGGTAGGGGGGTCGCGCCAATATGTCTTACCGCGATGCCTTCGCCCATTGTCGAGCCTTCACATGGTGTGTCGCCTTGCTTAAGCGCGTTGGTTAGTGAGGGGTAAAGGTCCGGTTCAACACCTATGATTTCTATACCCGGTTTCAACTCTTTGGCTGCGATGGCGCAACCTGCAATCATGCCGCCACCACCAACGGGTATGACCAAGACATCCAGCTCGGGGTCGTCTTCGATCATTTCGAGTCCGATGGTGCCTTGACCCGCAATCACATCGGCATCTTCATAGGGGTGGATGAATGTGAGGTTTTGGTCAGTGGCTAGTGCTTCGGCATGGGCAGCGGCTTCTTCCAGTGTTTCGCCCTCGAGTTCAACTGTTGCACCGTACTCTGTGGTCTTGCGAACCTTCACAAAAGGGGTGCCCTGCGGCATGACAATGGTGGCAGGAATATTGAGGCGCTGTGCCTGATAGGAGACACCTTGCGCATGGTTGCCCGCAGACATCGCGACGACGCCATGTCTGCGTTGGCCGTCCGTCAGAGTCATCAGACGAGAAAGTGCACCGCGGGCCTTAAAGGCGCCTGTGTGTTGTTGGTTCTCATATTTCACGACAACGGTCGTTCCAAGGCGTCGGGATAAACCCTCTGACTCAAGGCACGGCGTACGCACCACGCCACCCGAGATGCGAACCGCTGCGGTTTTGATGTCCGAAAAGGTGATGCTCATACCGCCACCTTCGTCGTGGTCGTGTCAGATGTGAGGTGTATGGTTTCTTGCGGGACCATGATCGTCGGTCTCCATAAAGTTTATAGAATGAGGGAACTTGCGCAGGGTCAATGCCCGGATCTCGTTAGAGAACCGGGTTGGTAATTCGCGCAATGTTGGTCCTGACGATCATTAGTATTGATTAGCAGCCTCCCAAACTCTCGTCTAGACGGGAGTTGAGTAATCAGGGTGGTGTCTCGCCTATTGCCGTGGCCCCAGGTGACGTATAGGACAGATAGACCTTCCTGAGTAAGGACGTTTTGATGACGCCAGGCCCAGTCGCGGAAAACCGAACTTTTGGTATTGGTCTGATGATCAGTGCCATGTTCACAATGACGGCGATGGATGCGGCAGTGAAATGGGCGGTCGCAGACTATAGCCTTCAGCAGGTGAATTTTATTCGCAGCATTGCTGCGATGTTGGTTCTTGTGCCGTTGATCTGGAACAACGGCGGACTGCGGGCCCTTCACACCACTCGGCCTTGGGTTCATGTCTGGCGGACGTCGCTGATGATCATCATCAGCTATACGTGGTTCTTTGCGCTCGGTCGTATGAAGCTGGCAGACATAGGCGCCATCGTCATGGTGTCGCCACTCATGATCACCGCATTGTCCGCCCCGCTTCTGGGGGAAAAGGTTGGGCTGCGGCGTTGGATCGCCGTCGGCATCGGGTTTGCCGGCATGCTCACGATTGTGCGTCCGGGCGCTGGTGTGTTTCAGCCCGTAGCACTATTGGCGGTCACTGTTGCCTTCGGCTATGCGCTGCTTATTTTGTCTAATCGTGCCAATCGGGCGAAAGAAAGTTTAGCCGCCCTGACATACTACCCGCTCATTGGAATATTTATTGTGTCCGGTGCTCTATCGCCGTTGGGTTGGACTTCGCCAACCCCGGTCGCTTGGTCTGCTATGATTTTTGTGGGTGTGTGCGCCGGGATAGGTCACGTGTGTTTAACCTTAGCCTTTCGATACGCATCGCCGCCGGTTTTGGCGCCTTTGGAATACTCGGGTCTCATTTGGGCTGTGCTGTTTGGCTATTGGTTCTTTGACGAGTTGCCAGATCAATGGACCGTGGTCGGTATGGCTATGATCGCGGGTGCAGGCATATTTGTTGTTTACCGCGAGGCATCTATGTCAGGGGACGCTGTGCCAGACACACCGGCTGCGAAAGCCGATTTACCTTCCTGAATGAGGTCGTAGAGCACCGCCGTCTCTCCGCCGATCTCGTCGATTAGAATGCGATGACTGTTTGCCGAAGCCTGTTTCCACGCTTGGCGCTCACTTGCGCTCAACTCGATGATTGTTGCGCCTCGATCAGCAGAGTAAGTGATCGCTTCCTCATCTTCAGTTCTAACAGCTAGGCGCAGCGCCTCGGTCGTCGCAATGCCAGCCATAACGAGGTCTTGGTCGGCTTCTGTTTGTTTGTCGAACCATGCATTGTTGGCAAATGTTGTTCCGGGGTTAATACCGTGTCGGGTCAGGGTCACAAATGGCGCCAACTCGTAAAGTGCGACGGTGCGATACATTGACGTGTTGGTGGCGCCCCCTGCCAGCAAACCAGTTTGCAGACCGGGTACCAGATCAGCGAAAGGAAGTTGGGCCACGTCTGCACCTACTTCTTGTAGAAACACTCTAGCCGCAGGACCTCCGGCTGCCCGCATGCGCATGTCTAGAATATCATTGGGCAGACGCACCGGGACCTGACTAAACAGGTTGAACCACCCTGAATCGATCCATTGAATGAAATGCAAACCCTTGGCGGCGAATAACGCCTTCACTTTGTCTAAGACAATGGTGTCGAGAACAAAGTCTGCTTCTTCGAAGGAATCGAACAAGAAGGGTGCCATGAACAGGCTCATCTCTGGCACCACAGAAGATGTGCCAGCGGTGGTCAGCATTCCAATTTGTGCGCGGTCACGACGTACAGTGGCCGCCATGCTTTCCTCAGTACCGACTTGGCCGTCGATAAGGAGCACGACGTCAGCCGGGCTGGTCCAGCCGGCCTCTAGGCGTTTTTCTGTCGAGAGAAATTTGTCGCGCAGTTGGCCTTCACCTGGGACCAACGACACAATATTGATCGTTTCAGCGCCCAGTGCAGAGACCGTTGTAAAAGTGAGGGCGCTGAGGATGGCGCTCAAACGCCCAATGAATCCATTCACTTTCGTGCGCTAATCGCCAGATAACCGTACACCGGCTTGTCATCTGTCGCTTTGCCGACGAACTGGGCCTCCGCTTCGCCCAATGTCACCGTGTCTTCGTCGAACCCAGCTTGGGTGCAGATGCCAACAAAATCCTCGTCTTGGACGGTGCCCAGATAAGGCTCATTGTTATTGATCGACATCCAGTCCGAATAATATTTATCGAGTGGTTTATCGGGCGTTATGCCATCTATGTGGATCATTAGGCCGCCAGGTGCAAGGAGGCGGTAGCATTCTTTGAAGATCGCGCGAATAGCGCGCCGTGACGTTTCGTGAAGGATAGCGTGAGAAACGATTAGGTCGAAACTGCCGTCTTCAAAGTTTGTGTGTTCCGCGTTCTGTTGTGAAAAGTGGACTTCTTTGCCCATGGCAACGGCGCGGGCGTGTCCATATCGCAAACATGTTGCTGCGACATCAATGGCGTGAATCTCGGCGTCGGGAAACAAATCACAATAGGGCAAGGTCGAGTGACCCACCGTGCATCCTATATCTAGAACGCGCTTTGGTGCGACTTCGCCGAACTGTTGACGCATCCATGCGGCGAGCGTGAAACCCATGTCGTCGAGATTCGGACCGAGCCCGCCCATGGAGTAGAGCCGGAACGTGCGATCAAATTCTGCTCCTGCAAAGACATCGTCAGCGATCATTTCTTGCTGATAGCTTCCCGGCTTGCAGTGCATATCAACGGCTGACAAATACGGGGGTATTTCGACTGATTCGTCGAGCGTGAGGGAGCCCAACTTGCCACGCAACGACTTGGCGCGGTCGATCAGATCAGGCAGTTGTCGCTCTATGCTTGGTCCAACTGTGTCGTAAAGCATTTCTTGGGTCGTGCGCATCATTGAGCTCCACCACTTGTTGTGTGGCTCGTTTTCTAGCGCTTCACGCATTTCCCGCCGCGGGGGGCAGGAATTATCGGTTCGTTTTGATAGGACTTTTTCGTTCAGGAGAGCTTCGTTTCCATGAAAGAAGTTGCGCATGCCGAACACTCGGAGTGTTTTTATGAAGCTTTGCGCGCTTTGTTCGTCGTGGGTGGCGTCGGCGAACATGGCGTGATCCGAGTTATTGCGCATTGCGGCTCTCCGTAATGTTTCTTTATGTGTGGCAGGTTCCCCAATCTTATAGTCATAATACCCTATTATAGGGCAAAAACTCAAAGGCCGGGCGAGCCCGGCCAGCTGCGGAGCGCAAAATGACGGCAGACTCTCGAAAACCGCGACAAAAAACAGCTAAAGGACGGCGCCCTTTTTTCTTGGATAGCGCCGATTCCGACAAGCTTCTGGCAATGATTACGGCGCTGGTTGGCGAAGTATCCATTCTGAAAGACCGTGTTGATACCCATGAACGTTTGGCAGTAGTAGGGAAGGTCGCGACGCCAGAAGAAATTGAAGCGTATGAGCCAGATGAGCCTGTTGAAGACGAAAGGGAAGCGGCGCGAGTGGCTATGCTGGATCGCGTGTACCGCATCATTTCAGTAACCCGGGATCAGTCGCCAACTTCAGATGATGTGGAATATGACGCGTTGATTGATCAATTTGCCAACGACGACAAAACCTAGGAGCCCTAATATGGTGATTGCCGGGCGAAAGCAGCGCGACCGGCTGTAATGAGATCCATAATTTCCTGCGCCCGGCCGCCGATTTCGTCAACCAGAACGCGTTGGTTGGGGAGTCCGCGGTCACGAAACTCTGACCGTTGTTCGTCTGACAATTCGTGAACTGTCGCGCCTATCTCGGATAGGCGCTTTTCTTCATCGTGCAAGAGTTTATTCGCCATGTCGCGCTGGGTGGTTTCAGACCCGAAGCTCGTCGCAATAATGTCTTGGTCGGTTGGCGATAGACGATCAAACCAACGCCTGTTTACGACGCTGAATCCAAACTGCCGGGCGTGTTGTGTCCGGGTCATGTGACCCGCGTACTCTGCTTCCCCACCGCTGGCATATAAAACCAAGCTCGACTCACCGCCTTCAACCAGGCCGGTCTGCAAACTGGAGACAAGTTCGGTCCGCTGGATGTGAATCACATCAGCACCGATGGCTTGAAGAAAAAGGACAGATGCCGACGATTGCAAAGACCGCATACGATAACCCGCTATGTCTGACGGTGTCAGCAAGGGTCTGTTGCCGTAAATATTCAGCCAGCCAACATCTTGCCAATTCAGAACGATAAACCCGCTGTCTTCAGCAAGTTCGGCGTAGGGTTTCTTGAGGTAATTGTCGACGACGAAGTGAACCTCTTCGAGACTGTCGAATAGGAAGGGCGCAGTCAGTAAACCAAATTCAGGAACGACCCGGGACATTCCCGAGTCGCTAAAACTGGAAATGTGTACGCGGCCTCGCAGGAGGGACGGCATGCGACTTTCCTCCCCGCCCGTTTCTCCCCTGATCAGCATGCGTAGTCTGATTTTACCCTGAGACCGCTCTTTCACGGTTTTCTCATAGTCGAGCCAAATGCGTTCCCCGATGTCTCCGGGAAATGTGGCGGCGCCTACTGTGCCGAGAAACTCTTCTTCTGCACCTTCACTCGGAATAGAGACAACAATGACAATCGTGAACAGGATAGCGATGCCGATGTACCACATGAAGGAATGCATAAAGTCGCGCGCCTGCTCGATTTGAGTTTACTGATCTTGGCATGTCGGTGTGAGCGTCTACAATGCACCTTAATCAACCAGACGGTGTAGTGGCGTCAAGAAAAGCCAGAAGCGCCTGACTCAAATGGAGGGATGCATGAAAATTCAGGCTGCGGTCTTGCGCGAAGTCGGGGCAAAGCCGCCCTATGCAGATAGCGCTCCCCTTAAAATAGAATCCCTTGAGTTAGATCCGCCGGGCCCCGGCGAGCTGCTCGTTCAAGTTAAAGCTGCGGGTCTGTGCCATTCCGACCTTTCTGTCATTAATGGCAGTCGGCCGCGCCCAACTCCAATGGCGCTCGGTCATGAGGCGGCTGGAGTGGTTAAGGAGGTCGGCAGTGGTGTAACCCGTTTTTCCGTCGGTGATCATGTGGCGCTGGTGTTTGTGCCCAGCTGCGGTTATTGCGTGCCGTGTGCAGAAGGCCGACCGGCGTTGTGTGAGCCGGGCGCGGCAGCAAACGTCGCTGGAACATTGGTGTCTGGTGAACGACGTCTACATGTTGACAGTGGTGATGTGCATCATCATCTTGGTGTCTCGGCTTTTGCAGACCATGCAGTCGTAAGTGAAACCTCCTGTGTAAAAATCGATCCCTCCCTAACGTTTGAAGAGGCTGCGCTCTTCGGGTGCGCTGTGATTACCGGCGTTGGTGCCGTTCTAAACACAGCGAAAGTTGAGCCTGGCTCTCGTGTTGCTGTTATCGGCCTGGGCGGAGTTGGTCTAAACTCTTTGTTGGGCGCTGTCCTAGTAGGTGCGAGGCAAATCGTTGCCGTAGATCTGCGTGACGACAAGCTTGCCTTGGCGCGACAGCTCGGCGCAACAGACGCCGTCAATGCCAGTGATGACAACGCCATTGAGGCGATTAAAGAGTTGACCGGCGGTGGCGTGGATTATGCCTTTGAAATGGCAGGTTCTGTTCCGGCATTGGAGTTGGCGTGGGCCATCACCGCGCGTGGTGGTGAAACGATAACGGCCGGTTTGCCGCACCCTGACAAACGGATGAATTTGCCACCGGTTCAATTGGTCGGTGAAGAACGGACGCTGAAGGGGAGTTATCTGGGGAGTTGCGTACCTGTCCGCGACATTCCGACCTACATCGACTTATATAAAAGCGGCAAGCTTCCCGTTGATCGGCTGATGTCGGACCGTATCGCTCTTGGGGATATCAATGCAGCCTTTGATCGTCTCGCCGCCGGTGAAACTGTGCGCCAAGTTATCGTCTTTGATTCTTGATCCGCTCTATCTACTGAAAGACCAAGCATGCTGTTGAACAAAGCCCGCGCCTACGAGGTTATGGATAAACATGGTCTCGACGGATTGGTCGCCGTCAACCAGATCAACATTTACTACCTGACAGATTACTGGGGCCCGCTCATGCGGATGCGCCGGATGTTTTTCAATTATGCCGTTTTGCCGCGCAAAGAAGATGCCCCAGCAGCTTTGATCGAGACCGCAGTTGGTCTGTTGCGTTTGTTTGAGGATAAGTCGCTGACGTGGGTGCCTAATGTGTGCGGCTACACCCATCCCATCTATTCGGATCGCCGAGATTTCGATCCCGATGTCGAAGAACCAGAGGCCGTCCAAGAAGGCATAAAGTGGCCGGTGAATGATGCGCTGCTTTCGGGTACTGACGAGGAATACCTCAAATATGCCGAGGAGTTTAAGGGGCAGTACTCCGTCAACCCGCTCTACGCTCTAAAGAAGGCGATCAAAGATGCGGGTTTGGAGAAGGCAAACGTGGGGTGTGATGATCCCCGCGTCATAAGGTGGCTCAACGATATTGGCTTGCCGGAACTTTCAGGCGTTGAGGCGACAACCATCTTCCGCGAAATTCGAATGGTCAAAACGCCTGATGAATTGACGATTTTGCGTGACGCCGCTGCGATGAATGAAATCGCAGTCAACACGGCGATCGAGTCACTTCACGTGGGGATGGAGCAAAGTGAACTCGAGATCATTTACAACACAGAGCTGGCCAAACGTGGCGGGAAGGGCGTGTATCTGTCGACGGGCTCGATGGGCCGGAGGCGTTCTCAAGTGAAAGAGGGGCAACTCATCACCTTTGATGGGTTATGCGAGCGCAAGCATTATCACGGGGATATGGGCCGTACGGCCATCTGTGGTGAGCCGACGGACGAAATGCTTAAGCGCAATCAAATCATGCGGAAGGGCTGTGAAATTGCCTATGACATGATCAAACCGGGTGTGAAGGGCCGAGAGATGACATCCCGTGTGATAGACGAGATGCGCAAGATGGGTTTTCCCGGCTTCTTTATATGTACTCCCCACTCCGTCGGACTAGAGCATACGGATCATCCCCTCCCTATTGGTCCGATGATGCCAGGGTCGCAGGGTGAATTCGTTTTCGAAGAGAATATGGTTTTCACGATTGACATGCCCTACTACGAAGTTGGATGGGGCAACATGCATTTGGAAGATACCGTGCGGGTCTCAGCGGATGGCTGTGATCCCTTTAATAGTTGCGAAGTCGGTCTACGCATCGTGCCGCCTGATGGTGGGTCTGTGTCGATTGCAGCTGAGTAGGATTGGACGTGGCCCGTCAAAAAAAGAAATCGCCTGCCCCCAAGACTAACCGCATGAATGGCGGTGAGGTCATTTCTCAAGCGCTTGCCGGTTACGGTGTGTGTACAGTGGCGTGTTTGTCGGGCACGGCTCACACACACCTCCTGTTTGCGTTTGAAAACCAAAGCATCGATATCGTATCTGGCCGGCATGAAGCAGCGACGGTTGCGGTGGCTGACGGGTACGCTCGGGTCGCGGGGCGGCTTGGTGTAGCGTTGATCAAAGCTGACCAAGGTCTACCCAACGCCATGTCGGGTATCATTACCGCCAATCAGGCGTGCTCTCCTGTAGTCGTGTTGGTCTCAATGTTGCCTGATCCAAAACGCGAAGCGGCGGATGAGTGGACCAACGATTGGTTGGATATGGTCAAACCTTACGCCAAGTGGGTGCGCAGTGTGCCGTCTGCGGATCGTTTGGAAGAGTTTGTCCATGCTGCCGCTCGCCATGCCCTAACGGGGCGACCCGGCGTCGCTGTGCTTGGTATTCCGCAACATTTTGAGGGACAAGCTGTCGATGCGGCCAAGGCTTACGCGCCAGTTGCGACAGAGTCACCTGCACCGAATTTAGATTCGATTGACCGTGCTGCCAATCTCTTGGCGAAAGCAAAATACCCGATGATTCTGGCAGGCAGTGGTGCGGCTCTGTCGGGCGCGGGAGCAGCCCTTAGAAAACTAGCCAAGTCGTTCAATATACCCGTTCTTGCGAACGCTCTTGGTCGTGGCCTCGTTCCCGAAGATATGACACTGGGGTTTTCTTGGCCGATGGCGCAGGTTGCAGCCAAAGAGGCTGATGTTGTCGTGATTGTCGGTATGCGCTTAACCGAACGCATGGGCTATGGCTTGGCACCACGCTTTAGTGGCAAAGCAAAGTTTATTCAGATCGATGTCGAAGCGGAAGAAATTGGTCGCAATCGCGCTGTTGATGCGCCGGTTTGTGGTGATGCGCGCTTGTCCGTCGAAGCGATTCACAAGGCCCTCAAGAAACGCAAGGTTGTCCGCAAAGGTAAGCCTACTTGGGTCAACAAAGCGTTGAAAGTCCGCCAAGCGCGCATTGAAGAACTGGGCAAAAATTCTGATGGGCCAATTCATCCCTACCGTATTGGTCGCGACCTCATGTCATTGATGCCTGCAGATGCGATTTATGTGGGCGATGGGGCAGATGTACAAAACTGGATGCACGCTGTGTTGCGTATTCGGTCAGAGCGCGGCTTTATAGATCACTATCCGTTGGGTTCGATGGGGATTGGCACTCCGCTGGCCATCGGTGCCGCCGCCGCCGCAAGAGACATGGCGCGAGAAACTGGAGAAGAAGCCAGGCCAGTTGTGCTTGTCACCGGTGATGGTGCGTTTGGATTTTACGCCGCTGAATTCAACGCAGCCGCGCTGGCCGGACTCAAGATTGTTTGTGTCATTTCCAATGATGGAGCCTGGGGAACAGAAAAGCATGGACAGCTCAACGCCGTTGGAAAGTCCATCAACTGCGAACTAGGTCAATGGGATTATCATGTGATTGGTCAGATGTTCGGTGGGTATGGCGAAAAGGTTGGGTCTCCAAATGACGTAAAACCAGCTCTAAAACGTGCCTTTGACGCAGAGACGTTTTCCGTCATCAATGTTCTGACCGACCCCATGGCTGGCTTGGTGCGGAAGCAGGACCCGCGTGTTCAGACGGTGGCCTTTGAAGATTTGGTTTCGAGTTTAAAAACACATCATACTCCGGACGTCGCTTAAAAGACGGGAACGCGAAGAGAGAGGCCTAATGCCGACGAAAACCAACCGGATGACCGGCGCCCAATTGATGCTGCGGGCACTCAAGAAATACGACCTAACCACCGCGTTTTGTTTGGCTGGCACTGCTCATGGCCCGCTGCTGATGGAAATCGCAAAAGAGAAAATTGCCATCGTATCCGGACGCAATGAGTCGGCTACGGTTGGTGAGGCAGATGGATATGCCCGTGTTACCGGAAAGCTCGGGCTTGCCCTCATCAATGCTGAGCACGGTCTGCCTAACGCAATGACGGGGATTCTTACGGCCAATGAAGCCTGCTCGCCCGTGCTTGTGTTGTTAACGATGCCCTATGGCAATCGGGCTGACGCGCAAGGTGGATATCCATCCAATGTTCTGGAGATGGTCTCGCCGTTTGCCAAGTACTGCCAACTCGTTCCTGATGCAAATCGATTACAAGAGTATATTGAAGTGGCCGCACGACATGCGCTGTCCGGTCGGCCTGGTGTTGCTGTTCTTGGAATACCTAACGGTTTTCAAACCCAGGCGATTGATTACGCCGAAGGTATCAACCCTTCGGTCACACTCTCGCCGGCGCCTGAACCAGATGCGGACGCGATAGCTGAAGCGGCAGCCCTTATATCCAAAGCGAAAAGGCCACTCATTCTAGCTGGGTCGGGCGCTGCGCTATCAGGAGCGGGCGCGGCTCTGCGTAAATTGACCAAGGCCTACAACATTCCAATTTTCGCAAATGCACTTGGTCGCGGCCTGGTGCCCGAAGACGACGTGCTGAGCTTTTCTTGGCCCTTAACCAATATGTCTGCGGCCCCGGCAGACGTGGTTATTGTTCTGGGTATGCGGTTGACCCAGCGTATGGGCTATGGCCTAGCGCCGCGTTTCGATAAGAAAGCGAAATTTATCCAGATCGACATTGAGGCAGAGGAGATTGGCCGCAACAGGCCAATCCACCTTCCCATTGCCGGTGATGCGCGGCGGGCGATTGAATTGCTGCACAAAGCGCTCAAAAAAATTAAGTCGAAGCCCAAAGCGCTACCCGCATGGATCAATAAAGGCCTCAAACTGCGTTTGGCCAGAATGAATGAATTGGCCAAAAGCCCAAAAGGCGGACCCATTCAGGCCTTTGATTTGGCGCGGGCGGTCACCGCCCAAATGCCAAAGAATGCAATTTACGCCGGAGACGGTGCGGACACGCAAAATTGGATGCACGGCTTTCTCCGGGTCCGAACCGAGCGAGCGTTTCTTGATCACTATCCAGTTGGCTGTATGGGAACAGCATTGCCGCTAGCGGTTGGTGCCGCCGCCGCCGCCAAAGAGGAAGCGTTGGAGAGTAATAAGAAGCCACGGCCAGTTGTATTGGTGTCCGGAGATGGCGCGTTCGGTTTCTATTGCAGTGAAATCAACGGCGCGGTCCAAGCTGGTCTCCCATTGATTATCGTCATTTGTAATGATGGCGCGTGGGGCACCGAGAAACACGGCCAGATCATGCAAATGGGCAATGTCGTCAACTGTGAATTGGGCAATAACGATTATCAGTTGATCGGTGAAGCCTACGGTGCGTTGGGCCTCAAGGTGGAAGACCCCGCTGACTTGGACGCAACGATGAAAAACGCGTTCAAAGCTGTGAACAACGGCCCGGTGGTTGTCAACGTGATCGTCGATGGCATGGCGGGGCTGGTGCGCAAGAAAGAGCCGTTGATTCAGACCATCGCCTTCAGTGACTTATTGGCGGGTCAAAAAGCTCAATATGGCCTCGACTGAGGAGCCCTTAGAACCAAGCAGAAGCCAAGACCCAAAAAATTCCGATCGGGCAGATAAAGCGCACCAAGAAGCGCCACGCTTTAAATACTGTCTCGCTCATACCCAGCTCTTTGGTCAGCACATCTGACTTCATCCACCATCCGGCAAATAAGGCGATAAGCATGCCGCCCAAAGGCAACAGCGCTTGGCCGGTGATGTAATCCACCAGATCAAGAATGCCTGTCGTTTTGAATTTATCGACAAAGCCCAACACATAGACGTCCGACCACACGCTTGTGGAAAGTGCAGACCCGACTCCCACCACCCAGATTGCACATCCGATAGACAGTGTCGCTGTGCGTCGCGTCCATCCGCTGCGTTCTTCTAGCCAGGAGACCGGCACTTCCAGGAGTGATATCGCTGACGTTAGGGCGGCGAATGCGAGGAGGACGAAGAAAACCGTACCGATCACGGCACCACCGGTCATTTGTCCGAAGGCGAGAGGCAATGTAACGAATACGAGTCCAGGACCCTCCGCGGGATCAAGGCCATTGGCAAATACGATGGGGAAGATTGCCAGGCCCGCGAGCACCGCAACCAGTGTATCGGCAATAGCAATCGTGACACAGGCACGGGGTAGGGGAATATCGTCTGGCAGATAAGCCCCATAGGTAAACATGATCCCGATGCCAACACCGATAGAAAAGAAGGCCTGGCCGATTGCTGCTAAAACAATTTCAGCCGTTATTTTTGAGAAATTAGGTTCGAATAAGAAGGACAGACCGGCGGAGAAATCACCAGCTGCAATGGCGTAGCCAACGATCAGCAACAACATAACAAAGAGAGCAGGCATCATGATTCTGACAGCGCGCTCTAGTCCCGACTTTATGCCCTGAGCGACGATTGCCACGGTCACGGCAATAAAGACTGTGTGCCAAAACAGGACCGCTGCGGGATTTGCCAATAAGGCGTCAAAGTTTGAACTGACAGCCGCCGCATCCATTCCAGTGAAAGTGCCGGAAATTGTTTGTGGTACATAAGAAATTACCCAGCCCCCGATAACGCTATAGAAAGACAGAATCAGAAATGCTGCTGCAACGCCAAACCAGCCGACCACGCTCCAGTTTTGAGAAGCCCCCACTTCTGCCGCTGCTGTTTGCATCGACACAGGTGCGCTCATATGGCCATGACGACCGATCATTGTTTCTGACATGAGGACGGGGATTGCTATGAGGAGAACCGCAGCAAGGTAGATAAGAACAAAAGCGCCACCACCATTGGTGCCCGTCATATAAGGAAACCGCCAAATATTGCCTAGGCCGACGGCAGCACCGACGGCGGCCATCAGGAATGTTGTGTGTGAAGACCAGGACTCATGTTTAAAGGTCATCGTGTGCTCCCCGCTCTATGAAATGCCTTGCGGATGATGCTACCGAAATTGCCGCTAAGGCAAAACCTCTGCTATGGCGTTTAAAACACGTTCTTTTGTGGGGATTGGTGCACAGTATTCGATGGTCTATGCTCGTCTAAACTCAGAAATCTTCTGCCATTCATTAAAGGATCAAGCAGCGGGTCGCCTTAGTTCAGCGCTGATGGCGCTGACAGTTGGGTGTTGGTCAACGTTCATCTGTTGGCTGTCTACGCTGTCAAATTTGGGTAATTGGCTGTTTGGCCAGAGCATCCTCGGTCAAGGTATAGCGGGATAGGAAATAGCAGCTCAGGATCAGCGTGACCGCTGGGACCAGCATGGCAATATCGATTGCCATCAACGCTTGCTCCGATTGCTCAACGCGGACACCGCCTTGCGCTTCGACCCATCCCAGCGCCCCTAGTAGAAGGCCAAGAACTGCAGGGCCAAAGGCAAAGGAAAACTTCTCAACAGTGGTGTAGACACCGGAGAAAATTCCTTCACGTCGCAATCCGGTTCGACGAAAGTCGTGTTCGATCGTATCAGGTAAAAGGGACTGTCCGATCAGCATCAAACCGCCGGCACCCACACCCGTGACCAGTGCTCTTACGTTAATATACCAATCCGGGTCGCTCGCTGTTCCCAGCACCCAAGATGCGGATGCAAGCGCGAAAATGACTGATGTTAAATAGTAGCAGGCCGTCTTTCCGTACTTGCGACTCAAAGAAACCCACATGGGTTGAGAGGCGATTACGGCGCTTGCTTGGAACAAGTAATAGGTTCCGAGATAGGCGTAGGACACGTCAAGAATGCGTGTGAACAATAGTGGCAGCGCCGCGATAAAAATAGAAAACCCAAAGAGCTGGGTAAACTTCACCATCATCAAGACGAGGAATGGCTTGTTCTCAAGCGCCAGCTTCAATTGATCTCGCAAGGTGTAGCTGTGCTCGGTCACGCGGACGGTGAATTTCGCGTCATGGGTGGACCAAAAGCAAGCCGCACATACGGCAATGATGGCCACTCCTACGACCATGGACATGACGGAGTGCCCAAACAGCCCGCCACCGCAGTAGGCGATGATGATGGGCCCAAGCACGGACGACAGCAGCTGTCCCCCGGCAATAGAGCTAACGCGGAATGACATTAACGCGGTTCGTTCGTGATAGCTGTCCGTCATTTCTGCGGGCATGGCCAAATAGGGCACATTGAATACGGTGTAGGCTGTTGCGTTGAGAATAAGAGCCGTAAGCACATAAAGAATAATGGCGTTCTGACTCTCAAACGCTGGCACCGTAAATATCATGGCGAATGACAGTCCGGCGAGAATACCGCCAATCATGAGGTAAGGCCGTCGGCGGCCCCACCGGCTTTTCGTCCGGTCGCTGACAACACCCATCAAGGGATCAGTAACGGCGTCAAAAATCTTCGAGACAAGGATGAGGGCGCCTGCAGTCACGGCCGGAATACCGACAAACTCGATAAGGAAGGTCAACAACAGCAAGCTGACGGCATTAAACATGGCGGACATGGACATGCTACCAAGTCCCCAGCCCAGTCTTAGCCTCAAAGACATCGAATTTGTCGGCTGAGTGCCGTCAGTCATGGCGTTGATCCATCCGCAGTTTGTCTGGGTCAGTCTGTAAGAAAAACATCGGCGACGTTGGACGCGTAGTATTTTTGTAAGTGCAGCATAGGCGCTGCTGGCGCTTTCACATAGTGGCAGATCAGCCAGCGGTTTTCGCGTTTGCGGAACAGTGCTGTCACTCGGCTATCAATACCGAAAAGATGATCGAAGCCCTTGATTTCACCATTCCAGTGCATTTGATACAGCCTAACCGCAAGGTCTGGCGCCAATAGTTTTGCATTGATATCCCAGACCCGCATGAAACAGCGGGCCAGTCTAGCTTAAGCATTTGCGCAGCAGGCGGTCAGCTTGTCCCATCCGATGATCGGTTCTCTAATCTCTTGTGGCAGAAAATATGGCTCCGCTTCCTCCGGGTCCCATAGATCACGGATTGCAGGTTGATCCATATTGGTCCAACACGTGCACAGCGTGTCTAAAGTTGTGGTGACGTCATCAAAAATTGAACTCACGTTGTTCGCCCCCAGAGACGGATATCCATTGTTCCATAGGTGGTCGAACATTGCGAATGTTCAGCGGTTGTTCTGTCTTAGTGGTTGGGAAATGATGCAGAAAGGATCACCAACACGGCGAGGCGGTCGATATGAAACCCTGCGATACCCTTCTGCGCGGCACTGTCATTTCCATGGATGCTGACCGTCGGTCATACGTCAACGGTTACGTTGCCGTAGAGGCGGGACAAATTGTTGGCGTTGGCAGCGCAAGCGAATGTGACTTCGAAGGTCGAGAGAACATTGGTGGAGATGGCCACATCGTGATTCCGGGTTTGGTCAATGTCCACGGTCATCTTGTTCAAGGGTGCATCCGAGGTATGGCCGATGGAACGACATTCGAGGAGCGTTTGTTCGGGTTTTATTATCCCATGACTGGTGCCTGCGACGAGGAGCGGTCCTATATCTCATCTCTGCCACCGATCTTGGATCTCATTCGCCGCGGTGTGACGACCACAGCCGACGATCACTTTACGCATATTCACAAGCGATCAATTGACGGTGTTTTGAAAGCGATCCATGACTCCGGCATGCGGTGCCGCATGGCCCGTCTTATTCTGAGCGACCCGGACAACGCGCCTGATGGATTCCGTGAGGACATTGATGTCGGTTTGGCAGAAACCGAGCGCATTAAGGGAGAGTGGGAAAACAACTTAACGACGGTTACCGCTTCGACTATCGGTATTACGTACTGCACACCCGATGAATTTAAAGAGATATGGCGATGGACGGTCGACAATGACCGGCAATTCGACATTCATGCTCCGTCGGTTCTTGATTCGCGTTACCTAAACGAGCGACGAGGATGGGAAGGAGGGTCATTTGAGTGGATGGACCATGAAGGTATTCTCGGACCAAACGTCATCGCTGCCCATGCTCAGAACCTTCGGCCCGGCGAAGCTGACCTCATTCGCAAATGCGGTGCTCACATCGCATTGGTGCCAGATATGGAACAGGTTCTGGGGTTGGTGGAATTTGATGCCCGTAATTTTCTTGATGCGGGAGTCACCTGTGGAATTGGATTGGACGGTCCTGTGGTCGCGTATGGTCACGATCTGTGGACAGCCTTGCGGGCTTTTCTCACGGCGCAGCGATTGGGTGATCAACACCGCAAACAGATGAAAGATTCAGATAAACAATGGACCGGATACGAAATGTTGTTCGGTAGTGCCGAGTTGGCGCTGGAGCTCGCTACTATTGGTGGGGCCAAGGCCTTAAACATGGATCACAAGATTGGGTCGCTCGAAGTTGGAAAAGATGCTGATATCGTATTAATCGACCGCCGTGGGGAAACGCAGTTGTCGCCGCCCGCTGCTTTGATCCCCAATCTTATTTACGGCAATGGTCCATCAGCCGAAGCCATGGCGCGGGTGATGGTGAGAGGCGAAACAGTGGTTGAGAATGGGGAGCACGTTACGCTGGACCGTCGAGACGCCATCAGTAAGTCTGATGCGTTGCAAGAAAACTTATTGGACGAAGTTGGCGCGCGGAAGTTTGTTCGTATGCGGTCTCCCTACACATGGGTCGACGCTTAAATTTCTAACCAGTACAAAGTGACTCAATCGATCAATTCTTATGAGGAAATGGGTGTATGGCACTGAAACTTAATGCGCTGCAATTGAAAACTCTGACTATACTTCAGGCCCTTTCTGAGCCCAAAGGAACGGGTCAATCCGCCGATGGGGATCGTGCAATCCCAATGTTGCCGCCCGCCCATGGTAATCATTTCCATGTTGGACCGCACCTGGTCATGGGTAGTGATGCGACCGGGTTGCACAACCCAGCTGTTTGGGCGGCGCTCAATCGAAAAGGGTTGGTTGTCGGATCGCCCCCGGGGCACGCGGTTCTCACCGAAGCAGGCGCTGCCTATGAAACCGGTCTGGCCGAAAAAATTCTCCATTCCCACGATCACTAAAACTCCAGCCTTATTTACAACAGAGTTATTGATCACCATGCAGCGAGCGGTCGACTGTTGCGGTGATGTATAGTCGATCAGGCTCATATATTGACAGGCCTCCGTTTAGCAATTTTTGTCGATGGAGAGCCCCAGAGTGAAAACGGTTATGCGGTTTCTAATTTCGACGTTTGCCGTGTTCATCAGTCAGGTGACTCTTGGTCAGGCTGAAGAAGACCGGGCGTTGCGTATCGCCATAGAAAGCCGACCGCCGACTTACGGTAATCCCTATACGCAAGCCTTACCCAGCATTTTTCATACGCTCTTTCCGGTATTCGACGCGTTGACAATTCTCGGTGACAACGGAGAGGTTTTACCAAACCTGTCGACCTCTCATGAACGCCTGGACAACCTAACGTGGCGGTTCACGCTTCGCTCTGATGTCACGTTTGCCAACGGTGAGTCATTCAATGCGGCGTCCTTCAAGCGTAATTTAGACTATCTGCTGAGTGAAAAAGGTCAGACCACTTACGCCGCTTCTCTCATCCCAACGGTCAACCGAGTTGAGATAGAGGATGACTTTTCACTTCTCGTAGTCACTAAAACACGGGACGCGATTTTGCCGCGTCGCATGAGTACAATTATTGCGGTTCCGGCAGAGGCTTGGGACAAACTTGGCCCATCTGAATTTGGCCTCAAGCCAATTGGTAGCGGTCCCTACCAAATTACGGACTGGGGTGAGTCAGACGGCATTCTAGATTACGAAGCGTTTCCGCAAAGCTGGCACGGCGCTCCAGGAATCTCCGAGGTCGATTCTTACATACAGGCGGAAGGGGTGGCTCGTAGCCAAGCTCTCTTGTCGGGTCAGATCGATTTGGCCATGAACGCCGCTATCGATGAATTGGATTATCTTGAGTCGCTCGGGATGACCGTTAAGTCTGTTATCACACCTGTCGTTGGTTCACTGGCTTTTTCTAACCAAGACCCTGACTCGCCGTTCTCAGATGTTCGCGTACGACAAGCCTTCAACTACGCCATAGATCGCGAGGGAATCGCAAAGTTCATTTTCGGGAGTCTGGTAGAGCCGACGGGGCAGGGCACAGTCCCGGGTGTTTACGGTCATAACCCTGACGTAACGCCGTATCCGCACGATCCAGATCGCGCGCGCGCACTAATGGCGGAGGCGGGGCATCAAGGTGTTTTGAAACTCAGCGCACGTGTTTCACCAGGGCCGCCGGTGATGAGTATTTTGTATCAGAAGGTGGCGCAGGATTTGGCTGCCATAGGTGTGCAGTTGGATATTCAGTTTGCCCAGGGCCCAAGCTGGGTTCAAATGTGGTTCTCAGGTGATTGGAATGGAGCGGACCTTCTGTCGTCGGCTTGGTCTAACACCACATTTATGGATGCGGCGCGTGGGTTTGAAACTTATTCTTGCCTAAGGCCCAACCCATTTTTTTGTGAACCTGAGATCGCAAAAAGTATAGAAGCGGTTGCCAGTGAGTTTGATGCAGATGTGCGTCTGGCAGCACTCAAAAATATTTCACAACAGATGCATGATTTGGCGCCCGTCGTTTATCTGTTTCCGACCACCAACAATCTTGTTTACACACCTGAAGTAACAGGTCTCGAATTCATCGGCATCCGGGCCAAGCTTGAGAGTCTGCGCTTCGCCGACAAATAAAAAGGGCGACCCATCGGGGCCGCCCTTCCTTAGCTGTGAACCTTAGGCGAATTACTTCGCCATGGCTTCCTGTTGAGTGGCGGTCCCACGCGCTTGCTCTGGTGTCCACTCCCAGGGGTACTGTTTCTTTTCTGGAGCGCGAATGACCAGGAACGGGGCTGGAGTGGCAGTTGCGGTCATGAATTCCCAAGTCTTTTTTGCAAACTCAGGATCATTCACATCTAACACCATCTCAGGTAGGTCGACATACGGGTCGGTGCCTTCTTCGCAGACTGTGATGTTCTGAACATGAAAAATCTTGCCGGGCTCATCTGGCAAAGTCATGCGAAATTTGAACGGATACCAACCATTGGCAGGAACGACCTTGACCGGGTTTTTCCAAATTATTTCGCCGACGACTTCATTAACCTGTCGTCCGTGCGCCATGATTGGAGTTTCCAGTGTACGCATTTTGTACTCAATGTCCCAAGCGGGGTCGAAAGCGGCTTTTGCATCGGTGACGCCTTCGGGAACTTTAATGCGGAGGCCAATAACAGGACTATTTTTGCAACCGTGATTAACGCTTAAGACCATTGGCGTCGAATAGCCTGCGTAGCCTTCTTTAAGGTCTAACGCGTTATGTGCATTGGCCGGCGCGGGTGCACCCAAGCTGAGGCCTAGAATGGCTGCTGTTGTATATAAAGCTTTCTTAAACATCGAACTCTCTCCCTGCAGATGATGGATGTAAGTGCCGCGTGGGGCTGTCGGGGGTCAACCGATTTCCCATAACCCAATTCCAAATACTAACACCTTAGCTCTGAGGCGCCGAGTCTTTTACACTCAAAGCCAATGGCCTATCACAGGCGGCTATGGTATCCGGTCCGCCTTATGTTGACCCTGCAAGATATCACCGTGCGTCTCGGCGGTAATGTGATCTTAGATCGCGCAAGTGCCGCCATACCTCCTAAGAGCCGTGTTGGTCTGGTAGGGCGGAACGGGGCAGGCAAATCGACTCTCCTTAAAGTCATGACCGGCGAAATCGAGTCCGATGGCGGCACCTTCAAGGTTCCGAATGACACACGTATTGGGTACCTTGCACAGGATGCGCCTGGGGGGTCTGTCACTCCTATTGAAACTGTTCTTGCTGCTGATCAAGAGCGCCTAGCGCTCTTACAAGAAGCAGACGAGGCGAGCGACCCTAATCGCATTGCCGATATCCATGACCGGCTTACCCTTATCGATGCCCATGGTGCGCCGGCCCGTGCGGCGCGCATTCTGGCCGGCCTCGGGTTTGATGAAGAAACGCAAAACCAGCCGATGGACTCCTTCTCCGGTGGGTGGCGCATGCGCGTTGCCCTCGGTGCTTTGTTGTTCTCTGAGCCAGACCTCCTTCTGCTTGATGAACCCTCAAACCACTTGGACCTTGAAGCTGAGTTGTGGCTTGAGTCTTTTCTCAAAACCTATCCCGCTACTCTTGTTGTGGTCAGTCACGAGCGCGACCTTCTCAACAATGTGGTGGATCACATTCTTCATGTCCAGGGCGGCCGGTCGACATTGTATCCCGGCAATTACGATGCCTTTGAGCGTCAACGACGGGAGCGTCAAGCTCAAATTGAAGCGATACGCCTTAAGCAAGAGAGTAAACGTAAAGAATTACAGGCTTATGTGGACCGCTGGCGCTATAAAGCGCATACCGCCAAGCAAGCGCAAAGCCGGATGAAAGCGCTGGCGCGTATGGAGCCCATCGCAGCGGTTGCGGAAGACCCGTCCCTTAGTTTTGACTTTCCTAGCCCTGATGAGTTGCGACCGCCTCTCATATCACTTGACGATGCCGAGGTTGGGTATGTGGCGGATACCCCTGTTTTATCTCACCTGAATTTGCGGATTGATCCGGACGACCGCATTGCTTTTGTTGGGCGCAATGGGAATGGCAAAACCACACTGGCCCGCCTTCTGTCGGGTCATCTTGATCCGTTTCAAGGTCAAGTTGGCGCCAGTACAAAACTCCGCGTCGGATATTTCGCACAGCACCAAATTGAAGACCTCGTATCTGACCAGAATGCGATTCAGCATATGACGCGCGTCATGCCAGATGCCAAACCGGGGGCGGTGCGATCCCAACTTGGTCGTTTTGGGTTCTCGGGTGATATGGCAACCCGAGCAGTTGGCGGGTTGTCGGGTGGGGAGCGCGCTCGCCTGGCGCTAGCTCTTATTACACGAGATGCCCCGCATATTCTGTTGCTTGATGAGCCGACCAACCATCTTGACGTTGATGCGCGTGAAGCGCTCGTGCAAGCGCTCAACGCCTACAGCGGCGCAGTCATTATTGTCAGTCACGACCGCCACCTTCTCGAGCTGACAGCGGACCGCCTTGTCTATGTTGCTGATGGCACCGCCAATGAATTTTCTGGCACGCTGGATGACTATCAAGACCTGGTGATGGGGCGAGGGTCGGCCGACGCAAAAGCGACGACGGCAAACGTGACCAGTGGAGCTAGAGCGGATAAATCTGCCAATAAGAAAGAGCAACGTAGAGCGGCGGCGCTTCAACGGGAACAGAATAAAAACTTGCGGCAAGCGGTCTCGGAAGCGGAGGCAGAAATGTCCACATTGTCAGATCAACGATCAGCCATTGATCAGGCGTTGTTCAAGCCCTCAGAGGCGACCGGCCCATTTAAGGACAAACCGATGTCAGACCTGATGAAGATTCGCGCTGATATTGAGCGAGATTTGGCGTCGGCAGAATCCCGCTGGCTTAAGGCCAGCGAGGCTTTGGAACAAGCCGACACACCTTAAAGTATGCATAGATCTGCACACAGCGGTTGACCTTTGTCGCTGATTGGCCCTGACTCACCGGTCAGGAGCTTAACGCAAGGGAGATGTTTTAATGTCGGTGATGCAGATCGTGTATTGGCTCGCGATTCTCGGTGTCTTTTCTTTCCTCTATTGGCTGGGAGCAAAAAAGGGGGTCACATTATGGGTGCGTGTGCTCTCTGCGTTGGTTGTCGGCATCGTTGCCGGTTTTATATTTGGTGAAGTCGTTGAAACCACAAAGTGGGTCGGTGATCTTTTCGTGCGCCTCATCCGGATGTTGGTTGTTCCGATTATCTTTACGACATTGGTCGCCGGGCTATTGTCGATGGGTGATCCCAAGAAGCTCGGCTCTATCGGTGGTAAGGCCGTCATTCTTTATATGATGACGACAGCGGTTGCGATTTGTATTGGCTTATTTCTCGGTGTTGTCTTTCAACCGGGTGTCGGAATTGAACTAGCAGCGGTGTCGTCCCAAGGAGTTCAGCCTGCCGCCGCGGTTATTGATCGGTTCCTCGGTATTATCCCAACCAATCCTGTGGCAGCACTGGCCGAGGGAGATGTCCTCGCGATCATTGTGTTTTCCCTATTGTTTGGAACGGGCATTGTTTTGGCGGGAGAAAAAGGTCGTCCTGTTGGCGATGCCATTACATCGGCCGCTGAAGCCATGCTGAAAGTGGCTCATATTATCATGGAACTCGCACCCTATGGTGTCTTCGCCTTGGTTGCTTGGGTAGCGGGCACGATGGGAACCGAAACCATCCTTAAATTGCTCACGCTAGTCATAATTGTTTACGTGGCATGTGTGCTTCATGCGCTTCTGGTTTACGGCGGGCTCATAAAGTTCTTTCTTAAACTGCCAATGGTTCGATTTTTCCGAGGCATTATTGACGCCCAAGCGGTTGCCTATTCGACAGCGTCGAGTTCAGCCACACTGCCAGTGACCTTAACCTGTGTTGAGGAGAACCTAGGTGTTAAACCCAGCGTAGCGTCTTCTGTTTTGCCGCTAGGGGCGACAATCAACATGGATGGGACAGCGCTTTACCTTGGTGTTGTCGCCGTCTTCTCAGCCCAAGTATTTGGTATCGACTTGGCAATGACGGACTATGTCATGATTGCCGTAACGGTGACGCTCGCCTCTATCGGTACGGCCGGTGTTCCCTCTGCCTCACTTTTTCTTCTCTCCACCATTTTGCCGGTGATCGGTATAACCGTTGAGCAGACGGCTTTGATCGTCGGACTCATTTTGCCGATTGATCGAATACTCGATATGGCGCGCACGACGGTGAACGTCAGTGGAGATGCTGCCGTAGCCGTGACTGTAGGCAAGCTGGAAGGTGAGTTGGATGAAGAAACATTCCGGAAAGTGGCTACTGTCTAGGGGGGTGCGACGGGCGGCGATTGCCTGACTCAGCCAGAATCTCGGCGAGAGGTGTTCCAGACTTGATCCGGTCGTTGCGGCTCTGTTCGTCAGTGCGCAGTCTTGCCGCCTCATTTAGAACATCGTTGATATCAGCGGCAGGAATGACGACGACGCCGTCTGCGTCACCACATATGAAGTCACCTGGTTGGATGACGATGTCACCAATGACAATATCTACGTTTGACTCGCCCGGCTGCCCCTTTGTTGATCCACGCAGAGATAATCCGGCAGAAAATACAGGGAAGCCGGACGCGATTATAGCATCGATATCTCTGACGGCACCATTCGTGACGCACCCAGCTATACCTTTGACCTGACTGGCGAAGGTCGCAGTTTCGCCCCACATTGCCGTGCGTGGTGGACCGCCGCAGTCGATGACGATGACGTCACCAGGCTGGGCTTGATCAACTGAGTGGGTTACGGCGGTGTTATCGCCAAGAGGGCAGCGGACTGTAAAGGCAGTTCCAACAACACATGCGTTTGGCACAACCCGATGAACAATCGGCGGCAAGTCGCAGGGTTTTGATGTCGTTTCCGACAATGTCGCTGTCGGTAAATCCTTCAGTGCGTCAATTATCTCTTGTTGAGTCAACGAAGCATCCTTTCCATATCGAATTGGTATCTTGCAGCCCAATAAGTAAGATTTCTCAAGCGTCTCATACTCCGGTAATTTTGACTCTGCTGTAAAGATAAACGACGGCACAGAACTTAAAGAGGCCTAATATAATCAAAGATCATGATGTGCTCGTTCACATAAATATCTGATTATATTGGTGATACATGGTTATTTGCTGACATCGTCCGGACAGTGAGAGTGCTCTAAAACAGGGGAGAGTCCCCACCCCTTATATGTCAATATAGCTCGAAGTTCGACGGTAAGTTCACTGCTATGCGTTTGTTACGGTGTCTCGATTAACAACGAGGAGAGGGCGTCATGGTGTCATCATCTAAAGAATCTAAATCCGAAGTCGGCCGTAGAAATTTCCTAAAGACCGCAGTCGTTGCCGGTGCCGCAACCACGCTACCAGACGAAGTCAGCGCCGCCGACTCTCCAACGCAGGCGATAAAGTCTGATGCGCAAACCAAGCGTGGACTGGCAGCACCCAGCACTGAACAAATGAATATGGAGGCTTCAACGCTCGACCAGTTGGCAGAGGCGTCTTCTGAGCAATTGGCTTCAAGTAATAGTGCCGATACGGCGAGTTCGTTCGGATCTGACTTCATGATAGATGTCATGAAATCACTCGATCTTGACTATGTCTTTTCTAATCCCGGTTCCAGCTTTCTCGGATTGCACGAGTCCATCACCGTCTACGGTGGCAACTCAAAGCCAGAATTCATAACGTGCATGCATGAAGAGTCTGCTGCGGCTATGGCGAATGGGTATTACAAGGCGGCCTTGAAGCCAGCTGCGATCATGTGTCACGGCACCGTTGGCCTGCAGCACGCTGCGATGAACATTTACAATGCCTGGTGTGATCGCGTGCCTCTTATAGCCATTTTGGGTAACACCATCGATGCCGCAGATCGAATGGGTGGGACAACGTGGCGTCATTCAGCTCAGGACCCCGCGGCCATGGTCCGCGACTTTACGAAGTGGGATGATCAACCGGCTTCGTTGCAGGCCTTTGCAGAGTCTATGGTGCGAGGTTGGAAAATCTCGACGACCCCTCCAATGGAACCGATCGCACTTACGGTCGATAGTACTTTGCAAGAAATGAAGGTGGATGATCGAGACGGGTTAGCAATTCCTAAGTTCACTCCGTCAGAGCCACCTCAAGGTGAGCGCGGTGCGGTGCGCGAAACAGCTGGGTTGCTCGTAGATGCTGAATCCCCGGTCATTATTGCCGACCGTCTCGCCCGAACTCCCGAAGGCATGAGTTTATTGGTTGAACTGGCTGAGTTGTTGAATGCGCCTGTGATCGACATCGCGAGCCGTCAGAATATGCCGACCAAACACTACCTCAATCAAACACGCCAAAGTGGACGCCTTATTTCTCAGGCCGATCTCATTCTTGGGTTAGAGGTAACAGATTTTTGGGGTCAAATTAATTCCGTTAACCGCGCAGAGATGACCAGCGAGCCGAGGGTAAAAGAGGGTGTTAAGCTGATTACCATTAGCGTTAATGACCTCTACATGAAGTCCAATTATCAGGACTTTCAGCGCTATGCGCCGGTCGATATTTCGATTTCTGGTGATGCTGAGGCGACCCTGCCAGTTTTGATCGAAGAAGTTAAAGAGGCGATGAGCCGCAGCCGCAGCCGCGCGCTTTCCCGAAAGGAGAAAATGTTCCGCAAAATGCATGCGGACTCATTCGAAGAGTCTCGTCAGCTCGCCGCTTCGGGGTGGAACTCCAGTCCCGTCAGTACTGCTCGCATGTGTATGGAACTTTATGAGCAAATCAAAACTGAAGACTGGGCGTTGGTCTCTGTCGGAGCGTCGGAGCGCTTTGTCAGTTCTTGGCCGCACCGGTTATGGGATATTGACGAACATTATCGCTACCTTGGAATTGGCGCAGGCGGTGGCGTTGGATACGGCCTACCCGCTGCCGTTGGCGCAGCCCTAGCAAACAAGGAGCTTGGGCGCTTTTCGGTCAACATTCAGTGTGATGGTGACTTTATGTATGCAAATGGTGCGCTTTGGACAGCCGCTCATCACCGCATACCGCTCCTAACTGTGATGCACAACAACCGTGCTTATGCACAGGAGACTATGCTAGTTCAGGGAACGGCTAACCGCCGCAAGCGAGGTGTTGATAAGGCGCCGATCGGCACAGTTATACAAGATCCGAACATTGATTACGCCAAGCTGGCGGAGGGAATGGGTGTGTGGTCGGCCGGCCCGATTGAAGACCCTGAAGATCTTCGGCCTGCACTTATTGAGGCGGTTAAAGTCGTCAAGTCCGGCTATCCGGCACTGGTCGATGTCGTAACCCAAATGCGATAGGAGAGTTGACCATGAAGATGACAGCTCTAGCGAATATTCTAATCTTCTTGTGCTTGTTTGGTGCCAACTTTGCTGTAGCCCAAGACATTGCTATTGAACGCGGTGAGCAGACCTATATGCGTGTCGGGTGTTACGAATGTCATGGCACGGACGGAAAAGGTAACGAAGCTGGCCCGCCGCTTACGCCGGACACCTTGCCCCCAGAAGCCATCGCAAATTTTGTTCGTTTTAGCCCCGGACGTATGCCTGTCTATCCAGAAGAGATTCTATCTGACGCTGAGATTTCTGACATCGTTGCCTATCTTGATTCAGTGAAGCCTTCGCCTGACGCGGACAGCATTGATATTTTGAGAGGGTTGGTGTCCGAAGAAAATTGATATGTGCGAGGCGTTATAGAACGATAAGAGATGGCATCGAGCGGTAAGGTTTTTGGGCTGTGGGTTAGGGAGAATGGCTGGGGGACGTGGATTCGAACCACGACCGGCGGAGTCAGAGTCCGCAGTTCTACCGTTAAACTATCCCCCACCAGGGTCGAGTACTAGGACAATATAATGTGAGACCGGCGAATTCGCACGGGCAATTTTCACCTCGTACCTTGTACCTCGCTGTCAGCAGCGAAAGCAGTGTATCCAAAGCCTTCTTTTTGTTTCTATCCCGCAGTCATATGGCTGTTGCCCCTTGCTGCGGGCGCATATTTGGATCATTATTTTTAGCGCTTGTATTTCCTCCTTAAGGTTAGCAAGGAGATACGCCATGACCTCACAGGATTCACACCTTGATCTCAAGTACTGGCGCCCTTATCCGGGCGTTAAGCGCCGTTTCGTCGATTGGGCGGACCGGCAGCTACATGTGCGTGTAAAAAGCCCCACTTCTCACTCTGAACATACGCCACTCTATTGTATTCACCAGAGCCCGTCTTCAAGTGTAGCGATGGCGGCTATCGTCGCAGCCATGGGAGAAGATCGCCCCTGCGCGGCGGGTGACACACCTGGCTTTGGGGAGTCGGATCCACCCACCAGTCCGCCCGAGATTAAAGACTACGCCGCAGCCCATAGAGCGATGATAGACGCTCTAGGCTGGGCCGGTCCGGTGGACCTTATGGGGTTTTTCACAGGATCAAAGATTGCGTTGTCTCTCGCCTTGTCTCAGCCGCAGAAAATTAGACGAGTCATTTTGCTTGGTGCGTCTTTGTATACGGATGCTGAATTAGAAAAGGAACGCACCACCTATAAGCCAGACGAATACGATTGGGATGCGGGACACCTAATGAAATGGTGGTCTCATTTAAAAAGGGGTACCCAGAAGCCGTATCCATTATCCCTGTTCACCCGGCATTTCGCTGAAATACAGCGCGGTGGGCCTGAGTCTTGGTGGGGTCACAAGGCCGCCTTTAACGTCGATTTACGCGAATGGTTGCCCAGCGTGAGCCAGCCCACGATGGTTCTCTGTACAGCAGACCCGCAGGGACAGAAGTCGATCGCGGCTGTAGACCTGCTTCCAAATGGACGGCGGGTTGACCTTCCATATATGGGGCAGGGCGTGTTGGATCTGCACACGGATGAGGTATGTGCGCATATTCATTCCTTCCTCGACACGTGAGTTCAGGTATCTGATCTTGCCGCGCCCTCTCAAGCAGCGGTACGATACTGTATGACGACAACTCTGCAGCCTGAGGACAAAGAAGGCGCAGTTGTATAGAGAGGAATTCCGTGGCCCGTTCGCACACACGCGGGGGCAAACGGTCGATTGAACCGTTTGAGAGGGGACTTAGCCGCCCTGAAGCTGTTCTTGCCGCAGTCGATCTGGGCACGAATAACTGCCGCATGCTCGTAGCTCACCCTAAAGACCAAGATTTTGCTGTGGTTGATTCATTTTCGCGCATCACGCGTCTCGGCGAAGGCTTGAGCGCTTCGGGTCAGTTATCCAAATCGGCAATGGATCGGACGATAGACGCCCTAAAGTCTTGTGCTGAGAAGATGGAAAAATGTGCTGTCACAATTTCGCGCAATGTGGCTACAGAAGCGTGTCGCCGGGCTGAAAATTGTGACTCTTTTATTGATCGCGTACACGATGAAACAGGAATTGCTTTAGAAATCATTTCCGCCGATGAGGAAGCAGGTCTAGCTTTAAAGGGGTGCTCGTCACTGATCGATCTATCAATACCTTATACGGTGATTTTTGATATCGGTGGCGGAAGTACAGAAGTGTTATTCGTGCGCGTTGATGATGCAACATCCATGGAGATACTGGGGTGTATCTCAATGCCACTTGGTGTTGTCACCGTTGCAGAAGATTGCGGTGGTGGAGATTTGTGCGAACGTACCTATGAAGAAGTTACTATTCGCGTAGAGCGCCTGCTTGCGCCTTTCGAGCGCCAACATAACATTCGGGCTCGTGTTGAGGCCGGTGAAGCGCAGATGATCGGAACCTCTGGCACCGTCACGACCCTTGGTGGCATTCATCTCGGTCTGCCGCGGTATGACAGGACGGCGGTCGATGGGATAACCCTCGACTTTGAAACGCTCACCGGGCACAGCCGATCGCTATGTGAGATGAGCTTGCAGCGACGGGCGTCAGAACCGTGTATCGGCTGGCAACGTGCTGACTTGGTTTTGGGCGGCTGTGCAATTTTAGAAGCCATCTGCCGCTTGTGGCCGGTTGGGCATCTGCGGGTGGCTGATCGAGGGCTGCGCGAGGGGATTCTCATGGATATGCTGAATAGGTCGAGTGGGTCAGCCCATGCGTCTGTTTCCGCCGGTTGAATAGGGCTGTTTCACGCCATGGCAAAAAAACGAGGGTCCTCGGCAAAGCCAGGGGGCGTTAGTGGGCGCGGTCTTAGTGTCAGAGTCAAAACCGCCCGTGGCCGCAAATCATCTTCAACGCGCTGGCTAAAGCGGCAACTCAACGATCCTTATGTGCGCCAAGCCCAAGCTGCGGGATATCGGTCTCGTGCGGCGTTCAAGTTAATTGAGTTGGATGACAAATATAAGATTCTAAAAAAGGGCGCACGCATCATCGATCTCGGAGCCGCGCCCGGCGGGTGGACGCAGATTGCGCTTGAGCGGGTCGGTGCAAAAGGCGAGGTTGTTGCCCTCGATATCCGGGAATGGGAAGAGGTGGCAGGTGCCACCTGCATGACGTTTGACTTTATGGATCCAGATGCGCCTGAGCGGCTTAAGGAAGCGCTCGGCGGGCCAGTCGATGTCGTGTTGTCTGATATGGCGGCTCCGGCCATGGGACATTCTCAGACGGATCACCTTCGTATTGTCGCGCTCATGGAGGCGGCCTGGGGTTTTGCCGAAGAAGTGCTGGCCCCTGGGGGTGCTTTTGTCTGTAAGGTTTTCCAAGGTGGGACAGAAGGTAACTTGCTCAAGACCATGAAAGCTCGCTGCACTAAGGTCGCCCACGCGAAACCGCCGTCCAGCCGCAAAGAATCAGCAGAAATGTACGTCGTTGCCATGGGATTTAAAGCATAGACCTAAAGATCAATTCGGTGCCTTGAGGAGCGCAAAGAAGTATGCGATAACCCGCCAACTTTTTTAGGTGGTGCCCTATGAAATTCGCCGAAGCATACACGTTTGATGACGTGCTTCTGGTGCCCGGTGCTTCCTCGGTCCTTCCCAATCAAGCTGACACATCGACCCGTCTGACTAAGACGATCAGGCTTGGTATTCCCCTGATTTCTGCAGCTATGGATACGGTCACGGAGCATCGCTTAGCCATTGCTATGGCTCAGGCTGGTGGAATCGGCGTTATTCATAAGAATTTAGGCGTTAAAGAGCAGGCGTCCGAGGTTCGGAAGGTCAAAAAGTTTGAGTCTGGAATGGTGGTTGATCCCGTAACGATCTGCCCGGAGCAGACCCTCAGTGATGCATTGGGGTTGATGACCGAGCACAAAATATCCGGGATTCCTGTGGTCGAACGAGATACCGGCAAATTGGTCGGCATTCTGACCAATCGTGACGTGCGCTTTGCCTCCAACCCAAATGAGCCTGTTAGCCAGCTTATGACCAAAGAGAATTTGGTCACCGTGCCTGATTCCGTTGATCTCGAAGAAGCCAAGCGGCTGCTTCACCGCCATCGCATCGAAAAGTTACTCGTCGTCGACAAAGACTATCGCTGTGTTGGATTGGTCACCGTCAAAGATATGGAAAAGGCGCAGGCGCACCCTGATGCCTCGAAAGATGATCAAGGCCGTCTAAGAGTTGCAGCCGCCACAGGTGTTGGTGAGGATGGTCTCGCGCGGGCGGACGCATTGCTTGACGCCGGTGTGGACGTCGTCGTTGTTGATACAGCGCACGGGCATTCGGAAGGCGTGCTTGATGCTGTTCAGGCAATAAAGCGGCAAAGCAATTACGCCCAAGTTATTGCGGGCAATGTCGCGACACCGGATGGTGCTAAGGCGTTAATTGATGCTGGTGCAGACGCCGTCAAAGTGGGAATCGGCCCCGGTTCGATTTGCACCACCCGTATTGTTGCCGGCGTTGGCGTGCCGCAGCTTACGGCTGTAATGGAAGTGGCGGACGAAGCCAGCAAGGCTGGTATTCCTGTGGTCGCGGACGGCGGTATCAAACAGTCTGGGGATATCGCCAAGGCCATTGCCGGTGGTGCAGATTGCGTGATGATCGGGTCTTTGTTAGCTGGTACTGAGGAAAGTCCCGGCGATGTAATTTTATTCCAGGGCCGCACTTACAAGGGCTACCGTGGAATGGGATCGCTCGGCGCCATGGCGCGCGGCTCAGCTGATCGCTATTTCCAGCAAGACGTGGCTGACAATATGAAACTGGTACCTGAAGGGGTCGAGGGCCGCGTGCCTTACAAAGGCCCTGTTCAACCCGTTGTGCATCAGCTGGTTGGTGGGTTGAAGGCGGCAATGGGATATACGGGTAATGAGTCCGTTGCTCGTATGCATAAGAATTGCACCTTCCGTAAGATCACGGCTTCGGGCTTCCGCGAAAGCCACGTGCATGATGTTGCTATCACGCACGAACCACCAAATTACCGGATCGATTTTGACTAGGCCTGCACGTCAGCTGGTACGGACATTCTGCATATGACTCCCGGCGCGCGCCTTCAGGCTGCAGTTGAAATTCTATCGGCCATGGACGCGGATCCCGCTGCTGGAGATGGTGTTGTGCGGAGCTATTTCCGCATGCGGCGTTACATTGGATCGGGTGACCGACGCGATATTTCTTCTCGGGTGTGGCGCACTGTTCGATACCGTAGCCGGTTGTCGTGGCGGCTTGATCAAGAGAAACCCTCAGCCCGATTACTTATTCTCGGCGATAGTCTTCTCAACGAGGGTCAAGAATTTGATACCTTGGATGGCATATGCAGTGGCGAAGGATATGCGCCGGCTGCTTTAGACGAAACCGAGCGTTCAGTTTTGTCGTCAGCAACTGTGCGGGTTTCTGATGAGATGCCCGCTCATGTCGCGACCGAGTGCCCGGATTGGCTATGGCCGTACTTCACCGATCTGTTTGGCGACCAAGCTGAAACCGAATTGGCCGCGCTCTCAGAAGAAGCGCCGGTGGACCTTCGGGTCAACACTCTGAAAGCGGATCGGGCAACGGCAGCCGCCGCGCTAGAAGCTGAGGGATTAGACGTTGAGAACACCGGCTTCGCGCCTCATGGCTTGCGCATGGCGGGTCGTGTCGTATTGGCCAACAGCAAGACCTTTGCCAACGGCCTTGTTGAAGTGCAAGACGAGGGATCTCAACTCGCCGCCGCACTGGTTGATGTGAAACCAGAGCAGGACGTGCTTGATCTATGTGCTGGCGGCGGCGGTAAAACACTTGCCATGGCCGCTGCCATGGGTGGGTCCGGTCGAATCATAGCCACTGACAATGATGCGCGACGACTTAATCGGGCCAAGCCGAGGTTAAAAAGAGCTGGGGTGTTTTCGGTTACAACACGGGTGCTTGATCCCGAGAACACGAATTGGCTGCATAAGAAAAGAAAGAGCTTTGATCGTGTTCTGGTGGATGCGCCATGCTCTGGGACTGGTGCCTGGCGCCGCAACCCGGATGCCCGCTGGCGCTTAACGCCAAAAGATTTAAGCCGGCATATTGAGACGCAAGACGCTGTGCTGACTCAAGGCGGTCGTATGACCAAGCCTGGTGGGCGGTTAATCTATGTCACCTGTTCTTTGTTGCGACAGGAGAATGAAGACCGGGTCGAGCATTTTCTTGAGCGCCATGAGCACTTCCGGGCGTTGTCCGCAGCAGATATATGGAAATCCGTGGTGGGCACTCGATATCCAGGGCGCGGAAAATATTTGCGTCTTTCGCCTCGCCGTCATCAGACCGATGGATTCTTTATTGCCGTACTTCAACGCAAGACAGAAGGGTAGCAACGTTTTGACCTTGTGCTCTTCAAATTCTAAAACGTCCGTCTATCCAGCCTCACAGCAGTGTTTCTATGACTGATCGTATCCTCATCATCGACTTCGGATCTCAGGTGACCCAGCTTATCGCGCGCCGTGTGCGAGAGAGTGGGGTCTATTCCGAGATACATCCATTCAACAAAGTGACCGAAGAAAGCATCAAGTCTTATAACCCCAAGGGCGTCATTCTCTCTGGGGGGCCTGCATCGGTGATTGGCGATGATACGCCCCGCGCTCCTCAAGGCTTATTTGAGATGGGTCTTCCAATTCTCGGTATTTGCTACGGTCAACAAACCATGGTTGCCCAATTGGGTGGCAAGGTTGAAGACGCCGACCACCGGGAGTTTGGCCGTGCTTTTGTCGAATTAACAGACACTTGCGCATTGTTTGATGGTGTCTGGAAGTCCGGAAGCCGTGAGCAAGTGTGGATGAGCCACGGTGATCGGGTGAATGCGCTTCCCAATGGTTTTGGTGTGGTTGGAACGTCTGACGGTGCCCCTTACGCGGCAATCGCAGATGAATCCCGTAAGTTCTATGGCGTGCAATTCCACCCTGAGGTTGTTCACACACCTCATGGCGCAGCGCTGATCGAGAATTTTACGCATAAGGTTTGTGGCGCCGCTGGTGATTGGACGATGGCGGCGTTCAAAGACCAGGCGATTGCCGCGGTGCGAGATCAGGTTGGGGCTGGCCGTGTGATTTGCGGTCTATCTGGCGGTGTTGATTCCTCAGTGGTGGCGGCGTTATTGCACGAAGCGATCGGTGATCAGTTGACTTGCGTGTTGGTCGATCACGGCCTCATGCGCGCTGGAGAGACGGAACAGGTCATCGAAGTATTCCGTGATCGCTTCAATATCAACCTGGTGCTGAACAACGCAGAAGAACTATTCCTAGGCAAGCTGGCGGGGAAGACTGACCCGGAAGAAAAGCGCAAGATCATCGGCGCGACGTTCATTGACGTGTTTGAAGCCGAGGCAAAGAAGATCGGTGGGGCGGATTTTCTTGCGCAAGGCACTTTGTATCCGGATGTGATTGAAAGCGTATCTTTTGCGGGCGGTCCAAGCGTCACAATCAAATCTCATCATAATGTTGGTGGGTTGCCGGAACGCATGAACATGACGTTGGTGGAGCCCCTGCGCGAATTGTTCAAAGACGAAGTGCGAGACCTAGGTCGAGAACTCGGCTTGCCGGATGGGATGGTTGGCCGACATCCATTCCCCGGCCCTGGCCTGGCGATCCGCATACCTGGGCAAGAGATTACGAAAGATAAGCTTGATACCTTGCGAAAAGCGGACGCGATCTATCTCGAAGAAATTAGGAACGCCGGTTTGTACGATGCCATTTGGCAGGCTTTTGCGGTGCTTCTTCCCGTCCGTACCGTAGGTGTGATGGGCGACAGTCGGTCCTATGACTATGCGCTCGCGCTCCGTGCGGTAACATCAACTGACGGTATGACGGCTGACTTCTATCATTTCGATATGGAATTGCTGGGCCGTATCGCGAACCGTATCATCAATGAGGTCAAAGGCGTCAACCGCGTGAACTATGACGTGACGTCCAAACCTCCCGGTACGATTGAGTGGGAATAAATGAAAAACGGGAATTAAATTAAATCAGCTATAAACGTGAGCATCACGCCTGCTGTCGGGAGATTAGGTTTACGAGCGCATTTTTTTAAAGCGCTTACTTAATCTCTAGGGATTAGCCGATAAATTTAATACAACTCACAAATAACAACCCAGAAATAAAATTTAT
>JAQWQC010000031.1 GCA_029245025.1 Rhodospirillaceae bacterium | reverse complement strand
AACGCCGTGAACTCAGCGCCACCAGCTTCCGACAAAACCTTCGTGATCGCTGCCGTCAACGTCGTCTTACCATGGTCAACGTGACCAATCGTTCCGATGTTGCAATGCGGCTTATTACGCTCAAACTTTTCCTTCGACATGGCTTTTACTCACCTCTTAGGGGTTCAGCACTGAACCCTTTCAACAATCCGGCTTCGACACCCAGCGCCGAGTTCGGGCAGAAATTGGAGCGGGTGGACGGAATCGAACCGACATAACTAGCTTGGAAGGCTAGGGCTCTACCGTTGAGCTACACCCGCATCTTTAACCGCAGCGCCAAACAAGCCCAGGAGCGAATGGTGGAGGGGGTAGGATTCGAACCTACGTACGCTATGCGGCCAGATTTACAGTCTGGTGCCTTTAACCACTCGGCCACCCCTCCGAATACCAAGGGCTGCCTTGGCTGCGGGGGCATCCACGTATGAAGTTTGCTTGTTGTTGTCAACTTTAAAACCTTGACCCGGATAGCGAATTGTCCGATGCGAACGTTATGGCACGCACTCATCAGTCAAAAACCGGCAAGTCCAAGCGTCGTGGCAGCGAGGCTGGCAACAGGGGTTCCCGAGGTACTCGCCGCCAATCGGCAGGGGGTAACAACGGACTATGGCTATACGGTCTCCACGCTGTTGAATCTGCGCTCGCCAATCCGGATCGCAGGATCGATAGATTGCTTGCGACCCCAGAAGCGGCAGAAAAACTTGCCGACAAAGGTCTATCGCGTGACCGGCTCAGCCTCATTGAGCCAGCAGATCGCAGCGCCATCGATACCATTCTCGGCCCTGACAAAGTCCACCAGGGACTTGCCCTTAAAACGACCCCATTGCCAGCTATGGATATTCAACATGCTCTTGTCGGCCTTGATGTAGACGACCCTGCACTCGTTGTTGCCCTAGACCATGTTACCGACCCCCACAACGTGGGTGCGATTTTAAGATCGGCCAGCGCCTTCGGTGTGCGCGCTGTCCTGACCACCAAACACAATGCGCCCGAAGAGACCGGCACGCTAGCGAAGTCCGCCTCTGGGGCCCTCGAAAACGTGCCAATAGTGAGGGTCACGAATCTCGGGCGGACCATAAAAGATTGCCAAGACCTCGGTTTCTGGGTTGTCGGCTTAGATGCGTCTGGATCAAATGACGTTGACCGCATGGACTTGCCAAAGCGATGTGTTTTAGTGCTCGGCGCCGAAGGTGAAGGCCTACGGCCTGGTATTCAGGGAGTATGTGATTTCATGGCCAAACTGCCCATGACAGGTCAAATGGAGAGCCTGAACGTCTCTAACGCGGCGGCGGTTTCAATGTTTGAATGGATGAGGCAACAGCGCGCACAATAAAAGCCAATTAGATGAAAACCTGTACTTGCCCTTTTTAGACGTGCGCAATAATGTCGCGCCGTTTTTAGCGCATAAGTGTGCGCGGTTGCGATTAGCCGGAATAGCTCAGTTGGTAGAGCACCTGATTTGTAATCAGGGGGTCACGGGTTCGAATCCTGTTTCCGGCACCATTCCCTCATCTGAAGGCCAACCATGACTGCCCCTCAAGCTTTCTTGAGCTTTTTTATTCGCAACGGCTGGATGATCACGGGAGCACTGTGCACTCTTGGCTATATTTTGATTCTGGTCATTATGGTTCGCAAAGTATTGCGCGATAAGGCCTTACCAGAAGAAGAGCGCCCAGGACCGCGCGCCCTGTTCTACCTGGGACAAGCATATTTGGCCTTTGTCTGGCCGGTACCGCTTTTTATGGTCCTTGAGATTTTTGACGCTCTCACACCCCCTATCTAAAATGCCACGGCCCCTCTAAGCCATAAGGCCTCTAGACTGCGGCAGCCTATTTAAAGAGCATAGATTCTATCAAAGTAAACCCGACGGTGATCCGGTTTTCCTATGTGCGCCGACACACCATCCAGCAATGACACCAACCGCATCATCGTCTTAGAGAACGAAGTTCTGGCACAAGAGACACTCAGTGCACTGCTGGTGAAATAAGAATGGACACTCGACACTGCCGGCGACGGCAAAGAGATGCTGGCCATACTCGAAGAAAACATCCCGTCAATCGTGCTCATGGACGTCAACATACCCAGAGAAGGTGGGTTCGAATTCACGCGGCATCTGAGAGATCACTACGGGCATTATAATGCTTACAGCTTGGAGTGACGTAATTGACCGCGCAGTTGGCATCGAGATTGGCGCTGACGATTATGTCTTAAAGCGCTATTAACCGCGGGAATTGATTGCCCTCATCAAGAAATGTTTCGTCGGTTGGAAGTCAACACGTCAAAAGACGCATAACTCTCTCGCCGCCCTCAGCCGCGATGACCTTATGCAGTTGGTCTATTAGCGGGAGTGGACTAAAACCGATCGAAGCATGGAGGTCTTGGCCGCACAAGTCCGACGGAAACTATAAAACCCAACCTGAGACGCTTCACTCATTGCGAGGTGTGGATTACGTACTATCTACAACTGTAGAAAATGCTCAAGGCGAAAAAAAGACCCCCGGCCCGCTAGAACCTGGGGTCAATCTTTATTTTTGACCAGCTTTAAAGGCGGAATAACGGTTGCAACACTTTAGCGATCATACCCGTAGGTTGAAGCTCACCTTCCGTCACAACAAGACAAAGACATTCCTCACCTGGGTCCGCAACTGGCTGATGCACCAAGCCATCATCCGCAGCCTCAACATCACCACGTTGATAGCTGCCCGTAGCATCGGTGAAACCACCAGCCAGAACCATCGTCATCTCATTACCATTATGACCATGCATCGGAACTTTAGTGCCAGGTGCGATACGTAGAAGCCCAACTTTCGGCCCCTTTGCCTCGACCACAACAGGCGTGTACCGAACTCCAGGCCCGAGCCAACGCCATGGCAAAGAGGGAACGGACCCTGGCAAATACTCTTTGAGAGGCGCAGGTACTGTTGCCCCATCTTCACCATGGCCATGGTTTTCAGAAAAAACAGGGTCTTCCTCTTCCGTGTTGTCCAGCCTAGCAAGAACAGCGTCTAAGGAACCAGCATCAACGGGCGCAGCGTCCACATTCTCAAATAGCTCACCGCCCAAACTTTCCGCTTTCGCAACAACGGCACGACAAACAGGACACAAAGAGAGGTGCGTCGCGATAAGGATCGAAGACGGTTCATCTAATGACCCCGCAGCATATGACCACAACAGGTCGTCACTGGGATGATGACTTGCATTCATAACTCTTCTCCTAAAGCCATACGCAAACGGCGCATTGCTAATCTTAATCTCGACTTCACTGTACCCAACGGTAAATCCAAATATTCAGCAATTTCGCCGTGCGGCTTGTCATGATAGAAAGAAAGCCTAATCACCTCGGCTTGGTCTTCCGGCAATTCCGCAATGGCTGCCTTGATTTTTGTCTGTGTCTCCCCAACCTCGACGAACTGGTCAGGAGCCACCTCCGCTGCCGGCACAAAAGCAGGGTCATCAGGATCAAAACTCGGTCTTTTTTCTTTACGCAACGCGTCAATTCTCAAATTACGCGCAACGGTAAAAATCCATGTTCCAGCCGACGCTTTTGTCGAATCAAATCTGTCGGCCTTACGCCAAACCGAAACCATTGCTTCCTGGCTTAGTTCTTGAGCAGATGCTTGGTCCGCACCTTGCCGCATGAGATAGGATTTAACTCGCGGAGCGTAATGAGCGTACAACTGAGAAAATGCGTCTTTATCGCGGTGCTCCGCGATCCTAACTAGGAGTTCTGTCATAACAACTGTGTCCGAAGTTGCTGACGCTCTAGACTGTTGAACTCTCACTGATCGTCTACCCCGCCGACTGTCGAGAGAACCCTTCATGAAGACCAGAGGAGGCCTAGGAGCCTCTGTTTGTTCTTGGACACCAAACACTCAAGTCTCCCGCTTTGCCCGTTAATTCCCCTCTTTACGTTGGTCCCATTCAGATGGATCACCATAAAAAATAAGTGGTTTTAGCGGTCAACTGGGTGAACTGACTTTGGTTGCCTCCCGTACGTCTGTAATCTAAGAAGAGCTCTTACCCGAGTTATGCCTCAAGGCCCACTGTTTTATGTTCAGCGCCGTTCTCGACGGCCCAATAGGGTTGCTCAAAGAGTATTTGAGATTTTGATTGTTGATAGAAAAATGAACGGAATCAACACGTTATATTTTTCAGGGGTGAACTAAATGCCGGGCAATCCCAGACTTAAGATCGCGATTATTGGAACTGGCATTTCTGGCCTGTCTGCCGCTTGGCTACTCAATCAACGCCATGACATCACAGTATTTGAAAAAGATAACCGGCTTGGAGGCCACAGCAACACAGTCGACGCCAATCTGGCTGGGCCGAATGGTAGGCGCTCGGTCCCTGTAGACACTGGATTTATTGTCTACAACGAGCGCACATACCCAAATCTTACGGCCCTCTTTAATCATTTAGACGTTGCCACAGAAAATAGTGTTATGTCGTTCTCAGCCTCTATGAACGCTGGAAAATTCGAGTACTCGGGCGCTGGGATAACTGGTCTGCTGGCACAAACGCGCAATCTGGTGCGACCCCGTTTCTGGCGCATGGTTCGCGATATTCTGAGATTTTACCGAGAATGTGTGAATGACGCCCAACATCCTGAAAATGCCTTGCTGACACTTGGAGAGTATCTCAATAAACAAGGATATTCGGATGTGTTTTTGCGGGACCACATTTATCCGATGGCTAGTTGCATATGGTCAGCCACCTCTGAAGAAATACGGGGGTATCCCCTCACCGCTTTTGTGCGGTTCTTTTCTAATCACGGATTACTCGAGACGAAACATCATCGACGCCCAAAATGGCGAACAGTTTCTGGTGGCAGCAGATCTTACGTAGATCGTATTTCGGCTGAGTTCTCAAATAACATTTTATTGAACTCTGGAGTGGTTAGCGTCTCCAGGTTTCCAGACGGCGTATCAGTCGTTACAGAAGACGGGGTAAGCCGCGCTTTTGATCACGTCGTGTTTGCTGCTCACTCAAATCAAGCCTTGGCCATGCTCAAAGATCCGACTGAAGACGAGCGAACATTGCTCGGGTCGATTAGGTACGAACATAATCGCGCTGTTCTTCATTCCGATAAGTCGATGATGCCGCGCAGCCTTAGAGCGTGGGCGAGCTGGAACTATATCTCAGCGGGCTCAAATGATCAGAGCAAATTGGTCTGCCTTACGTACTGGATGAATCTGCTTCAAAACATTGATACTGATTACCCGGTCTTCGTCACGTTGAACCCCCACCGTGAACCAGTTTCGTCTAAGACCATTCAATCCTTCGACTACGAACACCCAATTTTTGACCAAAGAGCGCTAGATGCGCAGAAGAAGCTTTGGGCGCTGCAAGGATCGAACAGAACTTGGTATTGCGGTGCTTACTTTGGATACGGGTTTCATGAAGACGGCTTGCAATCTGGCCTAGCCGTTGCTGAAAAATTAGGTGAACTCAAGCGGCCATGGTCTGTCGAGAACGAGTCTGGGCGTATCTGCATATCGGGCCTCGCACCCGACCCCATCACCACTGAAGCAGCGGCGTACAATCGATGACCAGCTTTAATTCAGCAATTTATTCCGGCAAGGTTATGCATAGGCGAACGCGACCTAAGAAGCACCGCTTATCCTACAACGTATTCGCTACGCTGGTTGATCTTGACGAACTTCCGAAGATGGGGTCGTCGTTGCGCGGCTTCGGCTACAACCGCTTCTCTCTTTTGAGTTTCTACAATCGCGACCATGGGCCCGGCACAGATGCACCTCTAAGGTCATGGGTTGAAGCCATTTTGGCAGACGCCAACCTATCGATTGATGGCGGTCCGATCCGTCTACTGTGTTACCCGCGCATGCTGGGTTACTCCTTTAACCCAATATCGAATTACTTTTGCTACACTCCTGACGGAACGCTTGTTGCCGTGCTACATGAAGTTTCAAACACCTTTGGCCAGCGCCATTGCTATCTGTTCGACTCAAGAAGCGACGATGGTCTCGTCCGCCATTCAGTAAAAAAATGTTTTTATGTTTCACCCTTCATCGAGATGGACATGACCTATAATTTCCGAATTCGTCCACCAACGGACAATATCTCAGTCGCAATTCATGAAACAGATGAAGACGGTACATTGCTGTTCGCTTCTTTTGGGGGCACACGCCAGCCACTAACCGCATTGAGCATGGTGAAAGCCTTTTTCTCCTACCCTTTGATGACGCTTAAAGTAATCGGAGGGATTCATTGGGAAGCTATTAAACTTTGGCGAAAAGGGGTACCTCTGGTCGCAAGACCCGAACCTCCGAAAAATCTTGTCACCTACGCGCCCAATGAAGCCGGTTGACCGAGGAACATATGGCCAATCAATTGAATAAGACTTTGAAATCTAGCGATTCTATCGAACGCGTTAAAAGTGCGCCGAGTTTAATCGGCAAATTTATTGGTGTCTTGAGTAAGATCAGCATCGGCACCCTTGACCTCACGCTACCAGACGGTTCCGAGCACAGGATTGGTCCCGGAGGTGCCCCAGAAACCGTGATGGTGATTAACCGCTGGCGCGCCGTGCGGCGACTGCTGACACAAGGTGATATGGGATTTGTTGAATCTTATTTGGATGGCGATTGGGACAGTCCCGACCCATCCAAAGTGGTGGAGATTGCCGTAATCAATCGACCCACAGCAAAAACCAATGAGCTCCAAGGGTTTCGGCATTGGTTTCTGAATCGCATAGGCCACTTGCGCCGATCTAACACCAAACGCGGCGCTAAGCGTAACATCGCAGCGCACTACGACTTAGGCAATGACTTCTACCAACAGTGGCTCGACCCAACGATGACTTATTCATCAGCCATTTACACCAAGGAAGATCAACCGCTCGATCAAGCGCAGACAGAAAAGTACCGTCGCATTGCGGATATGCTACAACTCAAACCCGATCACTCTGTTTTGGAGGTCGGATTTGGCTGGGGCGGTTTTGCTGAATTTGCCGTCAAGGAATATGGCTGCAAAATAACCGGCCTAACTTTGTCTGAAGAACAACTCAAGTTCGCTGGTGAGCGTATCCAAAAAGCTGGGTTATCGGAGAAAGTCGATCTGAGGCTGCAAGACTACCGAGATGTGGACGGCCAATTTGACCGCATTGCTTCAATCGAAATGTTTGAGGCTGTCGGCGAAGCCAACTGGCCACGTTATTTTGACATGATACGCAATCGCCTTGCAGATGGCGGCGAGGCTGCGCTGCAAATTATTACGATTGATGACGCGTTTTTCGAACGGTATCGCAGCGGCTCAGATTTTATTCAGCGCTACATATTTCCGGGCGGTATGTTGCCGTCAGTTAATGCGTTAACGAGCGAAATTAGTCGAGCGCGCCTTAATCTTGCAGACGTCACCACTTTCGGTGATAGCTATGCAGCGACACTGAGAGAATGGCGGCAAAGATTTTTAGGAGCGTGGTCATCCATAGAGCCACTCGGATTTGATGAGCGGTTCCGACGAATGTGGGAAATGTATCTTGCATATTGCGAGGGTGGATTCAGAGCGAAATCTATCGACGTTGGTCAATTTAAGATTGTTCGTGCCTAAGGCAGCGCACACACAACTTGCGGAAAGTGCATAGATGTCGCATGCGCCCAAACTGACTATCGGTCGTTTAGCGGCCTACGCAGCGCCCGCTTTCGCACTGGCGATGCCGACTATTCCGGCATTTGTATATTTGCCCGCTTTGTATGCTGAGAGCCTAGGCCTCACCGCTGCCGGACTCGTGCTTTTAGGAGCGCGCATTTTAGACGTGGTCTCAGACCCGCTGATCGGGGTCCTCAGTGATCGACACAGGACTCGTTGGGGCCATCGCAAACCGTGGATTTTTGCCGGAGCCATTCTCGCTGGATTGGCCTTGGTGCAATTATTTCAACCACCGGGCGATGTCACCGCACTCTATCTCATGATTTGGGCTGTCGTTCTTTACCTCGGATGGACCCTCATCGCTGTGCCTTACACCGCCTGGGGTGCGGAATTGAGCAGCGACTACAACGAGCGCTCTCGAATCACCGGCGCCAGAGAGGGCCTTACTCTCTTAGGCATTCTAGCAGCTGGCGCGGTGCCAGCTGTGGCTGACGGCATGGGCTGGACAGAATCTGACGGCCTTGCCGCCGTATCCTGGTTGGCCATTCTTGTTGGCGCGCCAACTATCATTGTTCTTCTTTGGTGGTTGCCAGAACAGTCCATCTCACACACGGTAAAGTATGGAGCCCCGCTCAATTGGACGACAACCAAGCGAGCGATCAGTATTCTCGGAGGCAATAAACCTTTTGTTCGACTGTTATCGGCTTGGTTTATCAACGGAATCGCCAATGGCATTCCCGCAGCACTGTTCCTGTTGTATCTGCAGTACGGGCTACAGGCAGATACAAGTCAGCGCAGCATCATCATTTTGGCTTACTTTCTAAGCGGTGTGCTGTCGATACCGGTTTGGCTTGCTGTTAGCAAACGTATTGGCAAACACAGAACCTGGTGCTGGGCGATGATACTCACCTGTGCTGCCTTTATTTGGGTCCCTTTCCTCACCCCAGGAGACATTGCGATTTTCACTCTCATCTGCGTTGTGACGGGCATGGGGCTTGGCGCCGACTTGTCGCTTCCACCAGCTCTTCAGGCCGATGTGATTGATTTTGATCGTCTGAGGAGTGGCCAATCCCGAGCGGGATTGTTTTTCGCGCTCTGGGGTATGTCCACCAAGCTAGCCCTAGCGTTGGCTGTTGGCCTCACTTTCCCCCTGCTCGAATATCTCGGGTTCTCGATGGATGGCGAAAACACCCTGTCCGCATTGCGGTCATTAGCGGTGATCTACGCCGGTATACCCGTCGTATTTAAAATTGTGGCGATTGTAGCGATCTGGACATTCCCGATCACTCAAAAGCGACAAGAACTTATCCAACGGCGCCTAAAACGGCGCGAGGCGCGGCTGGCCTAGGGGGCAGAGATGATCAGAATAGTTCTGTTGGCAAGCCTATCGATAATCGGACTGACAGGGTGCAGTGGAGCCATGAAACCGGAAAATTTTGAAGGCAGAGAACCTCGCTTGGTATTAGAGAATTTCTTTGAAGGTAAAACCAAAGCTTGGGGCATGTTCCACGACAGATTCGGGAATTTGCGAAGAGAGTTCGAAGTCGACATCACCGGTTCATGGGACGGCAGTACCCTAACACTCGATGAAGAGTTCGATTACGCGGATGGCGAGCAAGATCGGCGTGTGTGGACAATCAAAAAGATAGACGACAACACGTATACGGGAACGGCTGACGATATCCTGGGTGTGGCGTCCGGCAAAACTTTTGGGAATACTCTAAATTGGACCTACGACATGGACTTGAAAGTCGGCGACAGCTCTTGGCGCGTAAAATTTGACGACTGGATGTTTCTGCAGCCTGGGGGAGTCCTTCTCAACCGGGCTTCAGTGTCCAAGTGGGGCTTTGAGATTGGGGTTGTGACTCTGTCATTCTCAAGAGTAAAGCATGAAAGTGATGCAGCCTACTTCAGTGAGCAGCGACGCGCCGCTGAATGAATCGGATTATTGATCCAATCACTGGAATGCGTTCGTAGAACTGAGCCGACGCATCCCAAAAATCGATGTGAGAAATAACCCTACCGTCGTGCGCAAACCGAAGTTCAGACATACCGTCAACTGTCCACGCGTCCTTTCCCAACGCTTTCACTGTCCCTCGGCTATTCCATCGCAAGAAACAAACTTCGCCATCATATGAGCAATGCAGCACCTCAAACTTTATGTCCGGCGCAGCCCTAAACATGGCCCCTAGCACCTCGGTGTAAGCGTTTAGACCAAAAACATCGTTGAACGGATCTTTAAAGCGTACATCCTCATGGGCCACCGACTTGAGCTCAGAAACCGTGTCTGGAGACAGCGTTTCATAAAATCGAACATATGCGGCGGCTGCGCTTGTATTTGGCATTTTCAAACTCTCTAGACCCGTCAAACTTTCGTCATTTTTTTTACGAGAGGAAAGTATAGCCAGTAAGGCAAGAGGCGTAATAACTTCAAAATGAGAACAAAACGAGTCGGAAAAGAAATTTCAAACTTCTTCTTTTCCATGCCCGCAAACACGGCCCGCGCTGCGTCTTCGGGCTCCATCAAAAACGGCATTGGAAACTCGTTCCGATCCGTCAGAGGCGTCCGCACAAAACCAGGGTTAATAACCGAAATCGCGACGCCAAACGAATCAAGCTGTGTCTTCAGAGATTCACACATATTGATCAATGCCGCCTTAGTGGCGCCGTAGGCTGCGGCATTAGGCAACCCGCTATATCCCGCGACAGATGCGACGATGGCAATGTGCCCAGATTTGCGATTAATAAGTGTCGGCAACACGGCGTCTAGACCCTTAACAGCGCCCATATAGTTGACCTCCATTAGCGTCCTGAACGGTTGAACAGACAACTCTTTGGGCGGCGTTGGGGCATGAGTTCCTGCGTTAAAAATAATCTGATCAATTTGACCCAAGTCAGCCTCAATCGACCTAAACGTCTGCTTCACAGCATCATGGTCGGTAACATCCAGAGGAAAGCCGACGACCTTGCCTGGCAAGCCCGCGTCGGCGGATTCTTTGGCGAGATCTGAAAGATCACTTTCGGTTCTGGCGCTTACGGCGACACTCCAACCTTTTGCGGCATAGACTAAGGCAACCGCCTTGCCAATACCCTTACCAGCGCCCGTAATCCATAAATTTTTGGGCACTAGCCAGCCGCCGAGAGTTGTTCTTGAGCAGACGGTAAGCCGCATTCACGGCAAACATACTTAAGTGTCTCGCCCTTATTGGTAGTGAACTTCATTCCCACCCAGCGACCCTCACGATCGTACCAAACAATTACATTTTTTAACTCGCCGGTATACTCAAAGCGCTCAGCATCAACAGGACCGTTCTTGCGGGTCGCAATCGCTTCGATCCCTTGCTGCAAGATGTCAACTTTGATGATCTTACCGTTCAATGTGTCTAGAACGACATCGGACTCAATTGCGTCAACATTCCAGTGGTTGGTCGGATAAATTGGATTGTCCGCAACAAATGCCCCCTTGCGACCTGTCGAATAGAACTGGCCAGACTGGCCCAGATAGGCATCAACCGAGGACTCTTTTCCGTTGTCATTGATCTCTGCTTTTACTGATTGAAGAACTCCATTTTTCCAAACGCCGTCTGCATGAAAGTCGTATTTGTAAGCGGTGACAAAGAGCACTTTAACCCTGATCTTAAGGTTACTCTCGACTTTCAGTAGATCTCCATCTTTTTCAAATTTGACCTTATGCCGCCCAACTAGAGCCCCCTTGCGGTACACATCGAATTCTAGCCCGTTGGGATAAAGTTCAAACGGACAAATACTTGAACTCGGCTGAGGCGCGAGCACTTCAACCTCGACAGGGAGCGCAGCCGCTTGCTCACTTTCAGCCCCGCCATCAAGTGGTTGAGACAGAGCCTCCGGACCATTCGCCGACCATATCAAGCCTGCCATTAGCGCAACCCAAATTAAGATCGCCCACATTCTGGTCGGTGGTTTTTTTATACTCATAAGCATAATCAGACCATTCTCCTCAGTCATGAGCGCACCACTGTGTTTATTTACTAACTTCGAACAGCAGTAGATGCTCATCTGACGAATCTGTAAACCGCCCACTATCCCCCGATATAAAGCTGTGCATTTGTAAACGAATCCACCCCCAAACACGAGAGGACGCTACAAACCGGAGGGGATCGCAATGCTGCTCCGCGTCTTTGGCAAGTGTCATCCTGGAATAGTGCGATGTAAGCGTCACCTGACAATGGCACCAGATGGGCGGAATGGTTCAACAAGATGATGGATTTGACCAATTGATCAACGAATAATAATTAGGTGATTACGAATCAACGGCCGCAGGAAATTACGACGACCAGGCAGAAAGAGTGGTGGACGGTCGCCGTTTTGATACTTCTCGATCAATTCCCACGCAATATGTTTCGCAATGATCCGAAATCTTTTGGAACTAATAGAAAGGCTTTGCAAATCGCATATGACATGGTCGATCGTAGTGGCGAAAAAGGTTTATCTAAAGAAGAACAATTCTTTATCTACCTACCGTTCGAACATTCGGAAGATATTGCGATGCAGGAGCGATGCTTAAAGCTAACAGCTTCAATACCGCAGGGCAAAGTCGAACGCAGCCCGTATCTTTGGGCAAAATAGCACTACGACGTCACCGCGCGGTTCGGTCGGCCTCCTCACCGCAAAAAATTCTGGTGCGCATCAGCCGGCCGAAGAAGAGGCTCACCTCAGCGATCCGGGCGCTGGCCTTTAGAACATTCGGATCTGATTACGCAGCGACTTAGTCTTCCAGCGGAAGCGGAGTCATTGAGAGATCGACCTTCAAGCCAAGCTGACGAATCATCGCGACGCTATCGTTGTTGCCCCAGCGTTCAATGACTTTGCCGTCTTTAAAACGATAGGTATCAGTCGCAGACGTTTCATAACGTCGACCGTTGGGAGGATTACCTTCCATCTCACCTGTCACGCGAGTGCCTTTCATTGTGACGCGCGCCACGACAAGGTCGCCCTGGCAAATGATGAGGTCATTGATGAGTTGGCGATCAGGAGACGCCTTTTTTGAGTGTATCCAGATGCGGCTCATGTGATCAGGAGTGCGGACGTTGGTTCCAAGCCCGCCAACATCGACATTGTGACTGACGAATTCATCGGCGTAATACTCACCGGCACGCTCGTGTTGCCTTTCGTTGAATAGGATACGCGTCATCTCCAGATAGGTATTGAGATTGTCCTCGTACCCGTCGCACACAATTTCTGTGGAAAAAGCAGGGCCGAAACTGAACAAAGCAACCGCCATTGCCGAAACTTTCAATACACGCATCGATACTCTCCATAAAAATCCAACGACATATCGTAAGTCGTATTTTAGAGTCACTGTGATATCAGTTCGCTTGTCGGGCAACTAAACGGAAAATTAGAATTGTAGCGGTATGTTGCGGTCCACCACGATGGCAACAAAGACGACGGCCAAGTAACTCATAGAAAAGAAGAAAATTTTCCGCGCCAAGACTTTGCTGGGATCCAGCACAAGATTCCAATTGAGCCATACGAACCGAAGGCCGAAAGCACTGCTAATCACGAAATATACGAGACCTAGTTCACCAAACGTGACGGGTAGCGCTGCGGAGACAACCAGCAACACGGTGTTGACCATCATATATTTGGCGCACTTTTCGTCCCCAACCAAGACCGGTAACATCGGCACACCCGCCTTGGCGTAATCGTCTTTGATCATCATCGCCAAAGCCCAAAAATGGGACGGCGTCCAGAGAAACAAAGTGATGGCCATCAACATTGGCAGCGTGAAGGCGCTAGGATCTGCCGCTGCCGCTCCTGCTAAAACAGGAAAACTTCCTGCCGCACCGCCGATGACAATATTCATCCAATGGCGCCGCTTCAGCCACACCGTATAAACGATCATGTAAGTGAACGCGCCAAGGGCAAGGTGCAAAGCGACCACCCAGTTCAAGGCAACAACAGCTAGGGCGCAGCCTGCGACCAGAAGGACACCGGCAAGCCATAACGCTAAATTTGGATCATGCATCGCTCCCGATGCCAAGGGCCTGTTGCGGGTGCGCTCCATCTTCTGATCAATGTCACGATCATAAAAGTGATTAAAAACAGAAGACCCAGAAGAACACAGAAGCATCGCCACCACGACAGCCAGGAGCGGGCCCCACTGAACAGTCTCCGCGACGGCAAAGTATCCCGCCATCGCGGTAATCGCGAGCAAAGCGCCAATGCGTAGCTTCAATAACTCAATATATCGGGAAAGCGTCATCGTCGGCCTGGGTCCTTTGGTTATGCCGGATCGACCGTTTGCTCTAACGTGTCCAGCGCGTCTTTCGTGGGTTGTATCAAAAGACAGCGACTGGCCAAAACGACAAAGATCACGCCACCGATCACCGCGATCAGACCACCGAGCCCCATAAACGCCATAGACGACAGTTTTGTCGCACTGTCCAGCCCTTGTTCGCCACCTGCGACCTTGCGGGCCACGCCGTCCAACCCGGCTGAGAAAAGCCCGACGGAATGAAAAAGTTGGCCTGTTCCAAGCAAAACATAGGACGCTATACGCCATTTCCTGGCTGGCAAGGGTCGATCAAGCAACTGCGCGAACAGCGCGAAATATAGACACATAAACACCAAGGTCACGCCGATAAGTTCGGCGTGGTAGTGGGCTGGCGTCCGTGTATCCACAGAACTCTCAAAAAACCCTATGAGGCCCCCGAAGCCAAACAACAGAAGCGCCACCCAAAGACCAATGACCTCCGGAGTCTGACTCTTAACGTCGCGAGCCCGGCGGAGAAACAAGACAAAGGTTCCAAGCAACACCACGCCAGCTGGCAAAGGAAGGGCATACCAGTAGAGGTCTGTGAATGCATTGACCTGTGACGGATCGTCAGCCGGGAAACTCAGATAGAACAGAGGACCGACAGCCGCACCCGCTACCATGGCCGCTGCAACAATCTTGAAAACGCGATCGGACACTGGTGTTTCACCGAGTGACATCCGGCTTAGAAGAAAGAACCCGATTAAAAAAAGCAACGTGTTGGCGAATTGCATGACATGCCCCATGCCCCAGAACACCCGCTCCGCGGCATCAGTGGCTGGCATGCCGACCGGCATCGTCCACCAAGCCGCAACAAGACACACCAGAGCGATGAGAAAGATCACACCAGACGCGGCGACCGCGAACACTACTGGTTCACATGATCTCTCGCCCGCAATTTGCGCCAATAGTCGAATCACGGGAAGCGCTAAACCGAGCGCCAATAGCATTAGCCCTGCAAAGAATATTGGGTGAATTAAAACAGGTATGTAGTTGTTGGCTGAAGGCTCGCCCAAATTTAGAAGCACGGGCGTCAAGATCACTAGAAAGCTCAGCCCAGCGGCAGATAAACCGATACGACCGACGAAGGTAGCTAATTTTGTCATAGGGCGGGTGGCCGCAGTCACAAGAACGGTTAGTGCGCCCTGCACGCCGAGGTACCAAATGACGAAAGCAAAGGTAACGTGGGCGATTAGTCCCTTCACAAAAAATGTTTGCGATGTCCAAGGCAGAATTGCTTCCACACCTGGAATGCGGAGTAGCGCTACCAGTACAGCCATGAGCCCAGCAATCGCCAGTGCGGCCACGGGCAAAACCACCCAACCTTTGAGTTCCCACAAAAGATCATCGGTCAGACGACCGGCGAAATGCCCATCTATGGCCGCTTCAGGCGGCCCCAAGTCGTGCTCTTTAAGTGGAGTAAGATGAAAACCCATAATTGCCTATCTAAGCTTACGACACAGGTGCCGGATAGACATGGTAAAGGATCGCATACACCGCGACCCCGGATACAGAGACGAACATCCAAACCGGCCACGTCCAACGCGCGATCACTTTGTGACGATCAAAGTCGCCATGAAAGGCGCGCCAAGCTGTGACCACAACCATCGGAGACACAACGGTCGCTAAAACCACATGGGAAACAAGCAAGGTGTAATAGGCTGGTACGGCCCACCCGGTGCCAGGAAACACAAAGATCGGCGCTGTGAAATGGTAGGTCAAATATGACACTAGGAATACGGCAGACACTACGATCGCTGCAGTCATTATTGTGCGGTGGGCCTCTTTGCGACCCGATTTGATCAATACAAAACCAATCAGCAGCAAAACGGTGGCGATGCTGTTTAAGACGGCATTTATATGAGGCAGGACGTTGGCCGTTGTCATAGGAAACCCTAACGGTGGATATGCACTAAGACCTGGATATCTGCCTAAGGGCCGTCAAAAGCAACTTTTGCAATAAAACTGAAGTACATGAAGACTGATATGCCGACGAGGCAAAGACCAAAAACAACCAATTTCTTTTTATCTGGCGTCGAGTCCGTCATTTCATTCTCCCTACCTGATGGCCAAATCTTTGATGGCTTAAATCGAATCGCGCAATAATCGTTAATAATTCCGCTGGTTGATTATCACAGGCCCTCAATCCTGTCATTGCCTTGATGGTATTCTCCCTAGCCTGATCAGGGCTGGACCCGGCAACTGCGAGGTATTCGCACGGCGCGATTTTCTGGCGGTTTTCTGTACCTTATGGACGGCTTCCTCTAAGGTTTTGCCTGGAAAAGGGGTGGGGAGAATATCCGTTCGACTTAGATTAGCAGAAGCGCACTGCTGCATTGCAGTATCAGCGCCGAAAAATCGGTTGAAACCAACGCTCTGTCCCCTTAAACGATGGATCGTTCGTTAGCTTAAGGGAGATAAAGTGTGACCCGTATTTCGGCGTTTTGTGCAGGTTGGGTTTTGACAATCGTCAGCGCCTCATCTGCTTGGGCTCAAGAATTGCCCACACCCTCGTTTCCCGTTCCTTGGCAATTGAACATGCAAACGCCAGCTTCGCCAGTCGCGGAACAATTGGTCGAGTTTCATAACTTCCTTTTAGTGATCTGCACCGTCATTTCGCTTGTTGTTCTGGCGCTCCTTTTGTGGTGTGCCATTCGATACAACGAAAAAGCAAACCCGGTGCCATCCAAGAACGCTCACAACACGCTTCTTGAAATCGCATGGACAGCGATCCCAGTTATTATTCTTGTTGTGATAGCCGTCCCTTCCTACCGCCTGCTGTTTTACATGGATCGCATAGAAGACCCCGAACTGACCGTCAAAGTGGTCGGCAGCCAGTGGTACTGGACCTACGAATTCCCAGACCATGATATTTCATTCGACTCTCTGCCCTTGCAGGACAACGAAATTAACGTCGAGGCGGGGCAGCACAGGCTGCTGGAAGTCGATACCCCACTTATTCTCCCAACCGATACGGATATCCGCATTCTATTTACGGCAACCGACGTGCTGCACGCATGGACCATTCCAGCGTTTGGCGTAAAGCTTGATAGCGTGCCGGGGCGGACCAACGAAACTTGGACGCGCATCACGATCCCAGGGAAGTACTATGGCCAGTGCTCCGAGCTTTGCGGCATCAATCATTCTTTTATGCCGATTGTCGTGCACGCCGTTTCCCCGGAAGAATTTGAAGCTTGGCGAGCTAGTGAAATGGCTGCCAACCACAACACCCCAGACGACGCGAACCGCTTCGCCGCCCTCATTCAGGAGTGACCAGCATGTCCACAACGGCGACTCATGCACACGACGATCATCACGACCACGCTCCCAAGGGAATATGGCGCTGGCTAAATTCAACCAACCACAAGGACATCGGCACGATGTACTTGTGGTTTTCGGTTCTGTCCGCCCTTGTTGGTGGGGGCCTGTCCTTCCTAATTCGTCTCGAACTCGGCGAGCCTGGCATTCAGGTCTTCAACGTGGTTGGCGAGATGATGGGTTCGGAAGCCAAGCAATTTTATAACGTCACCGTTACGGCGCACGCTTTGTTAATGGTGTTCTTCGTTGTTATGCCAGCGTTGATCGGGGGCTTTGGCAACTGGATGGTTCCGATGATGATCGGCGCCCCGGACATGGCGTTCCCACGGATGAACAACATCTCGTTCTGGCTTATGCCTCCTGCCCTGATTCTGCTCGTACTCTCAGCTTTTATGGGCAAGGGTGCGGGAACGGGTTGGACCCTCTACCCGCCATTGTCGGGCCTTGCAGGTCAACCTGATATGTCTGTCGACTTTGCTATCCTTTCCCTTCACTTGGCTGGCGCCTCGTCCATTCTCGGCGCTACGAACTTCATTACGACCATTCTCAACATGCGCGCGCCAGGCATGACGATGCACAAAGCGCCTCTTTTTGTTTGGGCAACCTTAATCACTGCAGTCCTGTTGCTGTTGGCCATGCCTGTACTGGCCGGAGCGCTGACAATGCTGTTGTTTGACCGGAACTTTGGCACAGCTTTCTTCGATCCCGCAGGTGGTGGCGACCCTATTTTGTGGCAACACCTGTTCTGGTTCTTCGGCCACCCTGAAGTGTACATCATGATTTTGCCAGCCTTTGGCATAGTCAGCCACATCGTCTCGACGTTCTCAAGAAAACCGGTCTTTGGCTACCTAGGCATGGCTTACGCCATGGCGTCCATTGGCATTGTTGGGTTCATCGTTTGGGCGCACCACATGTACACCGTCGGCATGGGTGTAAATTATCGCGCTTACTTCGTCGCGGTAACTATGGCCATCGCCGTGCCAACAGGGATTAAGATTTTCAGTTGGATTGCGACCATGTGGGGTGGCTCAATCAGCTTTAAGACACCCATGGTCTGGTCGATCGGGTTTATCTTCCTGTTCACAGTTGGTGGCGTTACGGGCGTGGTCTTAGCCAACGCCGGCATGGATATCGTCATGCATGATACCTACTACGTTGTCGCTCACTTCCACTACGTGCTTTCACTCGGTGCAATTTTCGCGATCTTCGCCGCTTTCTACTACTGGTTCGATAAGATGACCGGCAAAGTTTATCCCGAATGGGCTGGACAGCTTCACTTCTGGACGACTTTTGTCGGCGTTAACGTTCTCTTCTTCCCTCAACACTTCTTGGGTCTTGCTGGCATGCCGCGGCGCTATATCGACTATCCAGACATCTTCGCGGAGTGGAATATGGTTTCGACCTGGGGTGCCTATATCACCATGGCAAGCACCGTATTCTTCTTGATTGTCACATTGTTCGTCATGATTGGCGGTCGCAAGTCAGTTGCCAATCCTTGGGGTGACGGCGCAACAACCTTGGAATGGACAGTAGATTCTCCTGCCCCGTTCCACACCTTTGAAGACACACCTGACTTCACAGGTGGCAATCCTGCAGCCCATCCAGCGGAATAAAGCGGAGGATGTCATCCCGCTCGGACTTTGCCCGGCGTAACCGTCGAACAGCGGCTACGGCATTTGTCGTGGTTACTGGAATGGTTGGACTGACCTTTGCCTTCGTACCGCTTTACACGTTGATTTGTCAGGTTACTGGGCTCGGCGGCACCCCTCAGGTCGCGGACCGTAGCGATTATGAAGTGTCAACACAGGAAATCACAGTAAGGTTCGACTCTAATGTTGATCGAGGCCTACCCTGGGACTTTGTACCGAATGAGCGATCGGTCACGGTTAATCTGGGAGCGGAATACCAGACTTCCTATCGATCAACCAATCTTTCTGATGAGCCTGTAACTGGTATTTCAACCTTCAACGTCACACCAATTAAGGCCGCACAGTATTTCTCCAAAATCGAATGCTTTTGCTTTGTTGAGCAAGCCTTGAAGCCAGGGCAGTCGGTGGATATGCCGGTGACATTTTTTGTCGACCCGGCGATCCTGGAAGATGAACTGGCAAACGACGTACAAACAATCACATTGTCCTACACATTCTATCGGACTTTGGACGATATCCCTGACAAAGAGCCTGAATTTATCTCTCAGGCTGACACTGTTTTAACAACTGCCCAGTTGGGCGGCACCTGATCAACCAGCGTAACTTACGAGGACGCGAACGATGAGCGCACAGGCAAATCACCCCTATCACATGGTTAACCCAAGCCCCTGGCCGGCAATGGGCGCCTTTTCAGCCTTACTCCTCGCCATTGGCGCGGTGTTTTACTTCCATGACGAGGCATTTTTCGGATTACCAGGTGCATACAAAGTCGCCCCTGGCCTAGCTCTTGTCGTCCTCACAATGGCGTTGTGGTGGCGTGACGTTGTAAAAGAGTCCGTCAAAGAACACGTGCATTCTGATAAAGTTAGCACTGGCCTTCGAATGGGCATGGTTCTGTTTATCGCCTCTGAAGTGATGTTCTTTGCCGCGTTTTTCTGGGCTTTCTTCCATCATTCACTTGGCTTCTCCACTGCAACGATGCAATGGCCGCCCGAGGGCATTGAGGTCCTCGATGCGTGGCACTTGCCGTTCTACAATACAGTCATCCTACTCACATCTGGAGTGACCGTTACCCGCGCCCACCTCTACATCGAAGCCGGCATGAACCAAAAAGCAGCAAAGTGGACTTGGATAACAGCTGTTCTTGGCGTCCTCTTCCTCGGCCTACAGGCCTTCGAATATGGACACGCTGCGTTTGGCTTAAGCGACGGCATTTATCCATCGACCTTCTACCTTGCAACCGGTTTCCACGGGTTCCACGTCTTCGTCGGAACCACATTCCTGATTGTCTGCGCAATGCGCGCTCAGAAGAATCAGTTCAGTGCTGAAAAACACATCGGTTTCCAATCTGCCGCCTGGTATTGGCACTTCGTTGACGTGGTATGGCTGTTCTTGTTTGTCTGGGTCTACTGGCTGCTCGGCACACCTGTAAGAACATTCTAGCTGAACCAAAACACAGGGCAAAGTAAGTCCACTTTGAATACTGGCGAGTCTTCGGACCAATCTATCTCGCTTATGCGAGTTGCTTTTTCTGCGCGATGTCCCCGCTGCGGCGAAGGCCGTTTATATGACGGCTTCCTAACAGTTGCGGAATCCTGCTCTGCTTGTGGACTTAGTCTAGCTGGCCATGACACGGGCGATGGTCCTGCCTTTTTTATTATGCTGCCCCTGTGCATCATCGTTGCTGTACTCGTTCTCTTGACAGACAATGCGTTCCGACCGCCATTGTGGGTGCATATGACTCTGTGGCCGCTGGTCATTTTAATAGCCGTTATGTTCACTCTTCGCCCTGTGAAAGCAGCCATGATAACGTTGCAGTATCGTCACCGCGACGTCGAGTACATTGACAAGTTTGGCCAATAGTAAAAAATGGCGCGCCCCACCTATGGAGACAACCTTCAGCGTTTAGTGCGTGCTCTCGGCGACTACCTGAGTTGCACACCTTCTTCGGGATTAGCGCTGGTCTGATGGATCGACAAGTCTGCTCCCGCAAACTCTTCTTCTTCGGTTAACCGAATACCAACCGTTTTCTTAAGTAGGCCGTATACGACCAAGCCACCGATTAGCGCGACGACCACCCCGAAGAGTGAACCGACTAGTTGGGACATAAATGTAACCCCACCCATGCCCCCAAGGGCCTCAAGACCAAATACACCGCACATGACACCACCGAGCAGGCCGCACATGCCGTGCAAGGGCCAAACACCTAGCACGTCGTCAATTTTCCATTTATTTTGACATTGGTTGAAACCCCAAACAAAGAGGGTGCCCGCCAAACTGCCCGTAACCGCGGCACCAATTGGATGCATGACGTTCGACCCAGCGCAAACGGCCACCAGACCAGCCAATGCACCATTATGGACAAAGCCCGGGTCATTCTTGCTAACGAACAGAGCCGCTAGAATGCCGCCAACCATGGCCATGAGCGAATTCACGGCAACTAATCCCGTGACACCTTCAACACCCTGAGCGCTCATCACGTTAAAACCGAACCATCCGACGGAGAGGATCCAAGCGCCAAGAGCAAGCCAAGGTACTGATGATGGAGGCATTGCCTGAAGGCGTCCGTCCGCATGGTAGCGCCCGCTTCTTGCGCCGAGCATAATGACCGCTGCCAAGGCAATCCATCCGCCCATTGCATGCACGACGATTGACCCTGCGAAGTCGTTAAATGGAGCTCCGAAAGTTGCTTCCATAAAATCTTGAAAGCCGAAATTCCCATTCCAGACCATGCCCTCGAATAATGGATAGATCAGTGCGACCAGTAAAACGGTGGCAATCAACTGCGGATAAAAACGGGCGCGCTCCGCAATTCCGCCAGAGATAATGGCAGGGATCGCAGCAGCGAAGGTTAGCAGGAAGAAGAATTTGACCAGGTCATAACCCTGTGGGGCGTATCCTTCACCTGTATCACCGCTTATTACAGAAGCGGCACTCAAGAAATCCATACCGTAGGCAATCGAATACCCGATAAAGAAGTACGCCAGGGTCGATCCAGCAAAATCGACCATGATTTTGACCAGGGCGTTGACCTGGTTCTTTTTTCGTACAGTCCCCACTTCCAGAAAAGCGAACCCAGCGTGCATTGCCAGCACCATGATTGCGCCCATCAGAACAAAAAAGACGTCATTTCCAGCCATTTTTCTTGCCTCTTGTTGTCAACCGGCTGCTTAACCGGACGTTTAGCACTCTACCTTTCAAGAACCGTGCCGTTTTCAGCCTCTCAGAAATTCCAATGGAATCAGTACGTTAAGGAGGGGCTTTTTAGGCTTCGATAGAAAATGACTAATTATTAACCAGGGGCAGGGGCTAGCTTCGCAGATTCGCTTATTTTTTAGGCATTGTCCTGTGGGATGCACTGTTCCGGAAGCCTTTTCGCCTCGTGGTTAAAGGGATACGGTTTGCTTAGACAAAAACTAGAGGACGAAAAATTTGGATCATCTAACTTACATCGACCCATCAACTTTGTCAGACAGCCTCGCCGCCGCATACTCCCGGGTCATCGTCGCGGAACCGGGCAAATTGGTTTTTGTCACAGGGCAAGTCGGCTAAGATACCAATAGTGAAATGGTTGGGGATGCCTCCCTCAGCACCCAAGCCCGTTAAGCTCTCGACAATATTAGAATTGGGCCAGATGAAGCTGGAGCTGCTGGAAACGATGTCACCCTTGTGAAGTATTTTGTCGTTGGAGTAACGGAAGATCGGATTGGTGAACTTATCGGTGGTACTCGCGAGGCAAAACTCTTCAATCCTGATAGACCGCCAACTGGGACACTACTCGGTGTTAACAAGTTAACCAGAGGCCAGTTGTTGGTGGAAAATGAGTTAATCGCCGCCATTCCCGACTGATCCTGACGCGCCCACAATTTGAAAGCGAAACAATAGATGACAAACCTGCCCCCGGATCAAATTTACTACGTCTCACTTGAACAAATTAAGACATGGCGCGCGGAAAACAGCGTAGTGGTCGTGGATGTCCGAGAACAAAACGAGTGGGATGAGGCTCATATACCGGGTGCAATACTCTTGCCCCTATCCACGTTTAATCCTGCAGCAGTTCCCGAACCAGGAGACAAGCATCTCGTATTCCATTGCCGATCTGGGCGTCGCTGCGGCTTGGCTTCTGAGAAAATGGTAGAGGCCGGCTATACGGGACAAATTAAGCGGATGGAGGGCGGGTTCCTTGCCTGGAGTGCCGCTGGATACGACAAAGAAACCTGATAGGACTGGCTGAATAATATGGCCAAGGCGGCACCAACCGAAGACAACATTATCGTAGGGCGCGAGAGCGGCCGCGTATTTTTGGTTGTTGTTGATGACTCCGAAGAGTCAGCGGCTGTTCTGCGTTACGCCTGCAATCGCGCCCGACACACTGGGGGTAAAATTGCACTGCTATATGTCATCGACATGGAATCTAGCAAGGATTTCCAACACTGGCAGTTTGTCGGCAACTTGATAGAAGAAGAAGCACAGGAAACAGCTGAGAACGCGCTAAGCCGCCACGCGGCCCAGATCACAAAAGACTCAGGCAGCACGCCTGATCAGTATGTCCGCAACGGCAATGTTCAAGATGAGCTGTTTGCCTTGGTCAAAGAGCATCCCGAGATCTCCATTTTACTCCTCGGCTCTGCACCGGGCGAAAAACCTGGGCCCCTAGTGGAGGCAGTAATAGGCAAACACGCCGGTCAAATTGGCATTCCAGTTACCATCGTTCCTGGATCATTAAGTGCCCAAGAGATAGATCGTTTGACCTGAGCCGCTGAACGGCTAAATTCCACCTAACGCATAAAAGCTAGTCTGCTGTTTTAGGGCTACGCGGCAACGGAGAATATTTATGCATTTTGGTGCCCCGAAAGAGAACGATGGCGTCGATACGTCTCCACCGGTGGCAGATGAGGTCAAAACCACAACCTGCTATATGTGCGCCTGCCGCTGCGGGATACGCGTCTTCCTGAAAGACGGACAAATTCGCTACATACAGGGCAACCGCGATCACCCTGTCAACAAAGGTGTGCTCTGCGGCAAGGGCGCTGCTGGTATCATGAACCACTTGTCCCCGGCCAGACTGCGTAAGCCCCTGAAGCGCGTCGGACCACGCGGCAGCGGTGAGTTTGAAGAAATCGAGTGGGAAGAAGCCCTCACTACAGCGACAACGTGGCTCGGCGACATTCGAAGAACAGACCCTAAGAAACTAGCGTTCTTTACGGGCCGCGATCAAAGCCAATCGCTTACCGGGTGGTGGGCCAAACAATTCGGAACCCCCAATTTTGCCGCCCACGGCGGATTCTGTTCTGTGAACATGGCCGCCGGAGGCTTGTACTCTATAGGGGGGTCCTTTTGGGAGTTTGGAGAACCGGATTGGGACCATGCCCGCCTTTTCCTCATGTTTGGTGTCGCCGAAGACCACGACTCAAACCCCATCAAAATCGGTCTAGGCAAACTTAAAGAACGCGGCGCTAAAGTCATTGCCATTAACCCAGCGAGGACCGGGTATGCGGCGATCGCCGATGATTGGATTGGCATTCGGCCAGGTACGGATGGGTTACTTGTTCTTGCGCTGGTCCATGAGTTGCTGCGCGCCGGAAAGATCGATCTCGAGTACCTATTGAATTACACCAATGCGGGTTGGTTGGTTCGACAAACAGCCGGAGACGAACAAGACGGTCTGTTCATTCGTGGCTCCGAAGGCACACCCCTGGTTTGGGATCGCAACCGCGGTCACGCAGCTCCTCATACCGATGCAGGCGTCCACGCATCGCTCTCGGGCACGCATCAAGTTGACGGCGTATCCGCTGTTCCTGTTTTTCAATTGATCGCTGACCGATACACCGATGAGGCCTATGCTCCTGATGCCGCGGCAGAGCGTTGTGGCCTATCCGCAGAAACAATTAAACGCTTGGCCGCAGAGATTGCGGATGCCGCATTCAACAATCCTCTTAGCCTTCCGATCTCTTGGACCGATAGCAAGGGCACGCGCCATGAAACTATGACCGGGCGCCCCGTGGCAATGCATGCGATGCGCGGCATATCGGCGCATAGCAATGGGTTCCAAACCTGTCGTGCGCTGCACCTTCTGCAAATGTTGATAGGTGCTGTCGACACCCCAGGGAGTTTTCGCTACAAGCCGCCGTTTCCGAAGCCAGTCCCACCAGGACCGACGCCAGCCGGCAAAGGGTATGCACCAGATACACCCCTGTCGGGCATGCCCCTTGGCTTCCCCAACGGACCTGAAGACCTATTGCTTGAAGATGACGGCACACCCATCCGCATCGACAAAGCATTTACGTGGGAAAATCCAATGTCAGCCCATGGCGCGATGCACCGGGTCATCGCGAATGCCGCGGCGGGTGATCCCTACCCCATCGACACACTGTTTCTATACATGGCGAATATGGCGTGGAATTCGTCCATGGATATCCAAGGCACCCTAGATGCATTGACGGCGACAGATCCGGATACTGGCGACTACCGCATTCCACACATCATCTACAGCGACGCCTATGTGTCTGAAACAATCCCCTATGCGGACCTTATTCTCCCAGATACGACCTATCTCGAACGCTGGGACTGCATCTCTCTTCTCGACCGGCCCATCAGTGATGCAGAAGGCGCTGGCGACGCTATTCGCCAACCCATCGTCGAACCCGACCGCGACGTGCGGCCCTTCCAAACAGTGCTTCTTGATCTCGGTGCGCGATTAGGTTTGTCCGGTTTTGTAAATGAGGATAACAGCCCAAAGTTTCCTGGCGGGTATGCTGACTACATTGTTAATCACGAACGAGCGCCGGGAGTTGGGCCGCTCGCCGGTTGGCGGGGAGAAGACGGGCAGAGCCAGGGCAATGGCTCGATCAACCCAGATCAGCTTGAACGCTATATTGAGAACGGTTGCTTCTATCACGGTGAAATTCCAAAAGAGGCCCGTTACTACAAGATGGCCAATCAAGCCTATTTGGATTGGGCGGTCGGCATGGGCTTTCTCGGATCAGCTGACCACATCGTGATGCAACTGTACTCCGAACCAGTACAGAAATTTCGTAACGGCGCACGCGGCCATGGGGTCAATCAACCACCGGACCACTTGCGCGATCGAGTTGAGCAAGCCTGCGACCCGCTCCCCAGTTGGTATCCAACCCTCGAAGATGAGGCAACGGACCCTGAGGCCTATCCGCTGCACGCACTAACGCAGCGGCCAATGCACCACTACCACTCTTGGGGGTCACAAAACGCGTGGCTGCGCCAGATCACATCCCAGAATCGCCTGTTTGTTCATCATGAAACTGCGGCGATGTTTGGGGTCGCCGATGACGATTGGGTGTGGGTTGAATCGCGACATGGTCGGGTAAAGGGTCAAGTCAAGTTGGTCGACGGCGTCAACAAAAATACCGTGTGGACCTGGAACGCGATCGGCAAACGTCGTGGCAGCTGGGGATTAGATAAAGGTGCCCCTGAGTCAAATCAGGCATTCCTGCTCAATCACATCATCCCAGAGAAGTTGGATGATGGCGCACTGTCAAACTCTGACCCGATCACCGGGCAAGCCGCCTGGTTTGACCTCCGAGTACGCATCACCAAAGCAGAACCTGATGAGCAGGGCCTAACGGAACCTATGTTCAACGAAGTGCGAGACCCAACCGGTGATGCACCGCGTCCTGGGAAACTCGATTATGGGCGCAGCTTCAAAACCCGGGAGCTGGCGGAATGACGTGCCTCCCTGATAAGACAACACGGAAACTCGGTCTGGTTATTGATCTCGACACCTGCGTCGGCTGTCAGGCATGTGTGACCAACTGCAAGGAATGGAATACCGGCGGCCACATGGCGCCCCTCACCGACACCAATCCCTACGGCGCAGAAGCCGACGGCGTATGGTTTAACCGGGTGCACAGCTACGAAGTGACCACGCCGGAAGGCAGCAGCCGGAGCCTGCACTTCCCACGCTCTTGTCTGCATTGCGAAGATGCCGCCTGCGTCGCCGTTTGCCCTACTGGAGCGTCCTACAAACGCACATCCGACGGCATCGTGCTTGTTGATGAAGACAAGTGCATCGGTTGTAAGTTGTGTTCCTGGGCCTGCCCCTATGGTGCTCGCGAATACGATGTATTCGAGGGTGTCATGAAAAAATGCACCCTGTGCGTAGACCGCATATACAACGAAAACTTGGATCAGGAAGATCGTGTCCCCGCATGCGTATTAACTTGCCCCACCGGCGCCCGCCACTATGGAGATCTCAATGATCCGCAATCCGATGTCTCCCGGCTGGTTCGCAAAAGGGGTGGACGCGACCTTATGCCAGAGATGGGCTACAAGCCGACCAACAAATATCTGCCGCAGCGAGAAAAGACCAACGTGGCGAGCTCAGTAAACCAAAGCCCGGCGCTGGCGCCCCTGGACGACACATCCGGTGCCTCAGGGTTGTTGGGCTGGGTGGATCGCATGCTTGAGCGCATGGACTAGAGGCGAACCGATGTATCCAGCCGCCTCAGTCATTCTATTCACAACCGCGTCCGGCGTCGGCTATGGCATTCTCGCCCTTGCCCCCCTTCTGGTTGCCTATGGGATATTGCCGGACGAGGACCGATGGCTCGGCGGCGCCCTGATGCTTCCTGCGCTCGGCCTGGTCACCGTGGGCCTGCTGTCCTCAACGTTTCATCTTGGACATCCGGAGCGGGCGTGGCGGGCCCTGAGCCAATGGAAATCATCTTGGCTTTCGCGCGAGGGAGTTATGGCGATTCTGTCTTACCCTCCTGCCCTTGCCTACACCTACGCATGGGTCTTTCTTGGAAGCGTCGACGGACCTTGGGTATGGGCAGGCTTTGCGACTGTTCTCACTGCCTTCGGCACGTTGTTTACAACCGGCATGATATACCGCTCCCTCAAGCCTGTACCTGCCTGGGCGACGGACTGGACGGTGACCGGGTACTTAACACTCGGCCCACTTACGGGATTGGCTGTAATAATCGCAATCGCTTCGGGATTTGGCCTACACCCGGTGCGTTTTCAGGCTGTTACTATCGTCTTCGTCCTCGCCGCAGCAATCGCCAAGAACGCCTATTGGGCGAGGCTGCAAGCTGCCTGGGACGACCACGCACAAAACGCGGGTGCGGCGATCGCCTCTCCTGGTAACACGGTACGCTCTATTGAATGGCCCCACACAGAAGCCAACTATGTGCTGAAAGAGATGGGCTATGGTGTCGCCCGCAAGCACGCCGAGAAACTGCGTCGCATCACGCGGAATCTGCTACTGGTCGCTCCAGCAATCGTATTTTGCCTACTGCCTTCACTCCTACCGCTGCCCTATCTGATTTGGGCTGTCATTCCAGGCGCCGTGCTCACCTTGGCAGGAGTTGCAATCGAACGCTGGCTGTTCTTTGCCGAGGCGAAGCATGTCGTGAGCCTCTATTACGGGGTTGAATAAAACCGCCTCCCTAGCACTCGCCTAACTCCTAGATCCCTCGAAAAAGCCGCTTTTACTTTGGCTTCAAAAGCAATTTGTTAACCATTTGCGCCTTAGCCTAGATCCTGAAATTGGTGTGTTCCGGACATCGCGTTTTAGCGTGATTACCGAAAAGGTGAACCATGGCGACAGCAGCAAAATATACCGCCCGATTCATAACAGCGGGCCGTATTACAAGCATTGAGAATTGGCTCAAGCAAAACATAAAGGGCAACTGGTCCTTTAAGCTTGAGAGCATCTCCGAAGACATGTCAAAAAAGAGCTACGTACTCATGTTTGACGATGCCGTCGACTGCAACGCCTTTAAGATTCGGTTCACGCCAGCAAAGCCTGTAGAGCAATCAAAGACCAACAGAGTTCAAGGCCAAATCACCAGAAAATCTATGGACCTATTGAGCTCGGTCGCTGCCCTACCCGTTAAGAGGTGGGTCGCGCTCGGCCGCCCGTTCTACCGAGACTAAAGCGTAACCGACATCCTAGCCCTGCCGCGCGACACACCTTTGCACCCAGGCCGTCATCTTGGGATAAGGCGTAAAGTCGAACCCAATCATATTTAGTGAATTCACCACGCAGGCGACATTCAAATCCGCCGCTGTGAATGACTCGCCACCGAGATAGTTACGATCATTGAGCGTCGTCTCAAGCACGTTGAGCACAGGTGGTAGTTTGTCGAGACAGGCTTGCGCCGCAGCCTTATCCCGCACCGCTTCGGGCTTAAAAATCAATTCAATCAATGCGCCAACAGTGTGTGGCTCCACTTCCGTTGCAGAGAACATGGTCCACTGCACACAAGCCGCTTGGCCAGCCGCGTCATCTGGCCACATACTGCCTTTGCCATAGGTCATAGCGAGATAGAGATTGATGGCTAGGGACTCAAACATCACCACGTCACCATCGGTTAAGGCTGGCACTTTTCCACCTGGGTTTATCGCAAGAAAGTCTGCCGCTTTGGCCTCTCCCTTTGTGTGGTCAACCATATTGCGTTCGTATTCGACACCGAGTTCCTTCAACATCCAGACGTTGCGGGTCGCCCGAGAGCGGTCATTTCCGTAAAGCGTAATCATCCCTGTAACCTTTTCATCATTTCTGCCGCGATTGGGGCACGTTGATCTTGAATCTTCTGGTTGGCCGCTCGGCCATAGGTGTTTGTGTACCAAGACTCTACTTTTGGCCAGTTTGAGAAATCGAAGTTAGAGCGTTCCAAGTACTCCACTACACAGGCGACATTGAGATCAGCCAGGGTGAAAGTCTCCCCAGCCAAATAGGTATGCTCCGCCAACGACAACGTCATGAGGTTGAGCAACGGTCCGGTGCGCTCTGCCATATCGGTAATGAGTGCCTGGTCTCGCCCCGCTTCCTTCTTAAACAAAAATTCGCGGATACGGCCATAGGCAAGCGGCTCCAACTCCGCGCCGGCCCAGAATGACCACTGCACACAGCGCGCCCGCCCGGCATCATCATCGGGCCAAAGGCCACCCTGCCCATACTTCTGAGCCAGGTAGAGATTAATCCCCAGAGATTCAGATAACGTGGCATTGCCATCCGTGAGTGTCGGCACTTTGCCGGCTGGATTGATTTTTAAATACTCAGGAGAGCGGTTCTTCTGCTTCGCCCAGTCGAGAGACACATGCTCATAATCCAAATCTAGCTCTTCGAGGGCCCAAAGGTTGCGCGTCGCCCGAGAGACGAGGCTGCCGTATATCTTAATCATAGTTAGCGGAATCCTCTTGAGGTGTTTATGCGGCTTCTTTTTCTTTAATTGCCGTCATCGCTTGAAATGCCGGTCGCGCCATACATCTTTCGATCCAATCCTGCACCTGTGGCCAGGGCGACAGGTCAAAATCAGTGCGTACGAGATACTCAACTGAGCAAGCGACATTCAGGTCAGCCACGGTAAAAGAGTCACCTGCTAAGTAGGGCTGCGACTGCAAAACGGTTTCCAGCGTAGCGAGCGGCGCTTTAGATCTCTCGGCCGCATCATCAAGCACCTCTTGGCTGCGCGTCTCATCGGTCCTAAATATGAACTGCACAAGGCGGGCTGCGCCTGGCGGCTCCGCTTCCGTGGCCGAAAACAAAGTCCACTGCAGGCATTGCGCCTGGCCAGCCGCATCATCAGGCCACAGGCCGCCTTTGCCATAATTCTGCGCGACGTACAGATTGATCGCCAAACTTTCAAACATGGCCACGTCGCCATCAATCAGTGCAGGGATTTTGGCCCCTGGGTTGATGGCCATAAAATCTGAGGTCTTGGCCTCACCTTTAGTGTAGTCGACCGGATTATGTTCATAGTCGACTCCCGCCTCCTCAAGCGCCCACAAACAGCGCGCCGAACGAGATATTGCCTTGCCCAATAAAGTGATCATCATGCGTTCCCCTTTAAACTTTATTTGCGCTGAGTTTATAGCGTGAGGCAGAAGCGGGCTATACTGGGTCCATGACGCGTTCACACACAAACCTATGGCAGTTTATCATCTGTATTGGATTCTGCCTTTCTGTAGCGGTTCCAGCATGGGCGGATAAATCATTGGTTATGGGTGTGCAGTTCCTCCCTGCGACACGAGGAAACGCTCATCAGAATGTCGGCCTGCCCGGTACCCTGCCCCTAAACGCGATATACGACACCCTTACCCGCATTGGACCTGATGGCGAAACCGGTCCAGCATTAGCCACGTCTTGGCATGCGGACAATCAGAACAGTTGGATTCTCACCCTGCGCGAGAACGTGGTCTTTTCCAATGGCGAGCGGTTTGACGCAAACGCTGTCGTCGCGGCTTTTGATTACCTGCTCTCCGAAGAGGGCAAAAGCGAGACCATCGGTACACATTTGGCCCGTGTCGGAGTCAACGGCGCGCGGGCGCGTTCCGAACACGTGGTTGAAATAACGACATCGGTCCCTAACGCGATACTGCCGATCCACCTGGACTTTGTGCGCATCCCAGCGCCACAGCACTTCGCCAGCCTAGGCACCGATGAGTTTGCACTTGATCCAGTTGGCTCAGGTCCATTCAAAGTTGAAAGGTGGGAAGAGGGCCGAATCAAATTCGTCCGCAATGAAACGGCGTGGCGTCAGCCAAAACTTGATCACATCACACTCATTCATCTCTCTGACCAAGCCTCCCGGCTTCAGGGATTGCTTTCGGGCACCTTGGACGTCGCGTTTAACGTTGCATCAGAAGACCATGCCGTGGTTGAAGCCGAAGGCGGTCAATTAATCACATACGCCAACCCCTCTGTTACTTACATACAAGCCGTGAATACCAAAGACACGCCGCTGACGGATGTCCGCGTGCGCCAGGCGTTAAACTACGCCGTGAATAAAGAGGTCATCGTTGACGTCATGTTCGGTGGTGCAGTGAAACCATCAGGGCAAATCGCTCACCCCCAAGCGTTTGGGTACAACCCCAATATCACCGCGTATCCCTACGACCCAAAGCGGGCAAAGGCACTCCTAGCCGAAGCCGGGTATGCCGACGGATTGACCATGGTCACTTTGATGGTGGGCGGTGAGTCCAACGTAGACCAAGCCATCCAGCAAGTCGCGGCAGACCTGGCGCGGGTCGGTGTGACAATGGAAATCCAGCGCACCACTTTCGCCAAGTATCTTGAGTACATGTACCAAACCGGTTGGCCAGATCCGTACAGCGCATTCCAGATGGTCACCAGCGGCTTTGACCCCATGCATGGCTATCGCACACGATCGTGCAGTTGGTCGCCGGCCTATTATTGCGATGACGCTGTCATGCCAATGATTGAGAAAGCGGAACGCGCATTTGATCCGGAAGAGCGACGGAGATTGGTGGGAGAAGTTCTCGCCTATGAGCGGGATAATCCGCCCGGCATTTTGATGTGGCAGGCCCCAGCCTTTGATGCGGTGGCCGCGCGGGTGACCGGTTACGAGGTCATCGCCGACGTACTCTCGTTCCACACCCTCGATGTGGCCGACTAGGGCGCAGCAATACCCCAGTCTTTCGCCCAGCCAAGACCGGCGTGCGTGCTGGTACGAGGGTTATATTCTGCCCCGACCCAACCGGCGTACCCATGCGCATCCAGAAGGTCAAAGATGTAGGGCCAATTGAGTTCTCCGCTGCGGTCGGGCTCATGGCGATCAGGGACACCAGCAATTTGAATGTGGCCGATCTTACCCAGGTGATTGTCCAGAAAATCTGTGATCCCGCCCTGGACACGTTGCGCATGAAAAATGTCGTATTGAATCTTAAGATTCTTGGCACCAACGTCCTCCAGCACCTGCAGCGCATCGTCTGGACGGAACAGAAAATATCCCTCCATCACAATTGGCTCGATCAAAATATCAATATCAATCTCGCGCGCTAGGTCGGTAGCGACGGCAAGGTTTGCAATGTAGACGTCCAGCGCCTCATCCCATTTTTCCTCGGGTACGATCCCGGCAAGAACATGAATGCGTTTGCACTCTAATAAATCTGCATACTTGAGAGCGACTTCTATGGAGTCCCGAAATTCTTGTTGGCGTCCTGGCAACGCGGCTAGGCCTCTTTCCCCTGCCGCAAAATCACCCGGCGGGGCATTGAACAGCGCCATCTTGAGCTCCGCCATTGCGACCGCGTCCGCCACCGTCTCTGCTGGTTCAGCATAAGGGAACATACATTCAACGCCCTTAAACCCGCACGCCGCTACTGCGGTAAACCGCTCCAGAAATGGCACCTCGGTAAATAGCAACGAAACATTGGCAGAAAAGCGCGGCATATATTCAAGTTATCCTTTGACCGGCTGACCAGAGACGACACGACGAACAGCCGCCACAACATCTTCAGCTGGGTTGAGCGGTGGATGCGACCAGTCTTCGAGAGTTTCATCCAGAGGTCTAGCATATCCCCGGTCATACAGGTCACGGTGAAAGCGCGCATGTTTAGCGCTCGTGGAATGCGCAGGCGCATAAATATAGACCGGCGTTTCTGTAGCGCACGCCTCCGCACACATACTTACCGAATCCCCAGTCACGATGATGGCGTCGGCCAGGGCAAGGTATCCACGATACGGATTATCCCCATCATCTCCCCACAAGAAAACGTGGCGAGGCTCCGGAATGCTTTGCAGCATTGCAGCCTCCGCGCTTTGCCCTGTCCGTCGAGATGTAGTCAGCAGAACGCTGCCTCCGACGGACTTCGCAAGTGCCGCAACCCGTTGGCCGAGTTCAAATGCATCAACCTGAGAGAAAGGTCGTCGCCGTGTCGCACCACCTACGATCACGGCAACAAAAGGCCGCGGTAATGAATCAAATCTATCTTTCCAGCGCGCGGATTCTTCGAGCAATACCTCAGGCGTGATGAGACTTGGCGCACCTGTAATAGTGATGACATTTGGCCGCGTCTCGAATTGCCGGTTGGCGTCGTGTGCAGGCATGGCAATGACATCAAAGTCCTCAGCCCCTGCTCGACCGGGAAACATAATATGCACCAGTTTCGTCTTCCCGCCGGATTGCCGCTTGATCCATCGCGCGACAGGCGCAGAACGTCTACCGGCTGCAATCACAACATCTGGCCATGGTGCTGCCAGCCCTGTCCGACTGTCGTCCGTCAGACCAACTAAACTCGCCCCACGCAATAAATTGGGGAGCCGGCCCCAGGCCGTATACCGAATCGCCCTCTCTTCAATTGGCCAATCCGTAGCCTGTGCAACCCCCAAAACCTGGGCATTATTACCCGGGCGGTCATCTGTCAGCGCCCATACGGTGGCGGAAGTCTGGGAGGAGTCGGTCATAAGATGGGCAGAGAAAAAGCAATCAGTCCGAAGGCGTTGAGAGATGGCGCACAACTCAGTAAACATGGGGAACAGCGTTCCGTAAAGCCAAGCGAAAGACTTTCATTCAAATGACAGATCGTACCCCGCGCCAGCAAGCGGCAGCCCGCACCATCGCCAATATCCTGCTCGAAACAAAAGCGGTCAATTTCCGGCCGGAAGAGCCCTATACCCTGACAGCGGGTTGGGCGAGCCCAGTGTATATCGACTGCCGCTGGCTGATTTCCTTCCCCCGCGCACGGCGGACAATCACCCTGTTGGCCCGCGAAGAGATTGAGCAGACCATCGGCTATGAACACTTGGATAGCGTCGCCGGTGGAGAGACCGCAGGCATTCCTTACGCTGCTTGGATCTCCGACGCACTCATGTTGCCGATGCAGTACGTCCGCAAAAAGTCAAAAGGGTTCGGCCGCATGGCCCAAATCGAGGGCGACATGCCGGAGGGCTCTGAAGTGTTGCTGGTCGAAGATCTGGCGACGGACGGCGGTAGTAAGCTTGCTTTCGTCAAAGCGATCAGAGACGCCGGTGCCAAATGCAGTCACACCTTTGTTGTGTTCTTCTATGGTGCCTTTCCTGGCGCCTTAGATAGCTTGGAAAAAGAAGGCGTATCACTGCTCTATCTCTGCACATGGGCAGACGTGATTGAAGCCGCCGAAGCTGGCGGGTATTTTGACAAAGATAAAATAAGTGGTGTGCGTGATTTCTTGAAAGACCCCGTTGGCTGGTCGCAGGCCCACGGTGGACGTGGCGCCGAATAAGCACGAATGACGGGGCATAGAGTCGCCTCTACCTAAGGAGACCGCATGTCAGAGTTCGTTTCCCCGCAAGAGCCGACCATGGGATGGGCCAGCGACGTGGCTGCGGAAATGCTTCGACGCGGCGGACTCAAATACATCAGCTTGGTTCCAGGGGCGAGCTATCGCGGCTTACATGATTCCATCGTCAATTACCTCGGTAACACCGATCCTGAAATGGTGTTGTGCCTGACAGAACAGGCCGCCGTTGGCATTGCCCACGGCTATGCCAAGGTCACGGGCAAACCGATGGGTGTGGCCTTACATGCCAACATCGGCGTGATGCATGCGGCCATCAACATCTTCGACGCATACGCTGATCGCATGCCTATGGTCATTATGGGCGCGACAGGTCCGGTCGATGCGGCAAAGCGCAGACCATGGATTGATTGGATACATACGGCAGCCGATCAGGCAGCGATGGTCCGTGATTACCTTAAGTGGGATGACCAGCCGGGCTCTGCCGAGGCCATAGCCGAGTCCGTCTTGCGTGCAACCCTGATGGCGTCGACAGCTCCCATGGGACCGACCTATGTATGCCTTGATGCGGCACTCCAAGAAGAGTCACTGGATAGTCCGGTGGCCCTGCCCGACCCCAAGCATTTTCACGTCGCCGCACCGCCAGGTCCAGATGCAGAGAGTTTAGCTAAAGCGGCAGCGGCTCTTAAGAGCGCGAGCAAGGTCGTTATTCTTGCCGGTCGAGTATCTCGCGATGAGCACGACTGGGAGCGACGAATTCAGTTGGCGGAAGCCCTGGATGCCAAAGTTTATACAGCCCTCAAACTCGCAGCTTCGTTTCCTGATTCTCATCCGCTGCACGAGGGCATTCTTCCCCTGTTCCAGAGCAAGGATGACCTATCCGCGCTGGGTGAGGCTGACGTGGTTCTGAGTCTCGACTGGCTCGATGTCAAAGCCTTGCTGGATACCGCTGGTCGCGCTGGAGACGACTCCCTTACGGTTATTCATGCGTCGCTAGACCGCTACGCCCATACCGGAGCGGTCATGGACTACCTTGGGCTGCCTCGGGCTGACATCATGCTGTTGGCAGACCCCGACACGACAACGCAGGCCCTGCTCACCTCGCTCGGCGCTGATAAAAAACCGGCCGCCGTGGTAGCCAAGCCGGGGGTCATTGAACCGCCTGACACGCCGACGATATCCATGGCGCACCTCGCCGACGCAACCGCGAAAGCGCTCAGGGATCATAAACACTGCTATGCCTGCCTGCCCTTTGGATGGCCAGCGGCAGCGTCACCGTTCAATAATCCGCTGGACTATCTCGGCGCCGACGCCGGTGGGGTGATCGGGGCTGCTCCTCCGTTTGCTATTGGCGCAGCGCTCGCGATGCAGGAAACCGACCCAGATCGATTAGTTGTGCTGGCGACAGGTGATGGTGATCTATTGTCAGGCATGGCGAGTTTGTGGACTGCTACCCAGAGGGGTCTGCCGATACTCGCCGTGATCAACAACAATCGGTCGTTCTACAATGACGAACGACACCAAGACCGCATGGCTCAAGCACGCGGGCGACCGCGCGAGAATAAGTGGGTCGGCCAGCGGCTGGATGATCCTCCGCCCGATCTGTGCGGATTGGCCAAGGCCCAAGGCTGGGCCGCTGTCGGACCCGTCGCTTTGCCCGAAGACCTGCCCGAGGCCTTCGACCGGGCAATGGCGTCAATTGCCCGGGGCCGACCAACGCTCATAGATGTTCTTGTAGATCCAGAGCTGTAAGCACCAAAATCCAGACACAAAAAAACCAACAGGCCTAAGCGCACTGCTGGTTAATCTGATCCCCAAAAAAGAACGCCGCGCCCACCAGGGGTGGACGCGGTGTGCTCAACTGAGATCGCCGATTATTCGACGACCAAGTTTTCGGCAGAGGATTTGCCGTTTTGGCCTTGCACGAGTTCGAATTGAACTTTTTGGCCTTCATTGAGGCCGGACAATCCAGCGCGCTCAACGGCTGAGATATGGACAAAAGCGTCCTTCGAGCCGTCGTCGGGTTCAATAAACCCGTAGCCCTTGGTCGCATTGAACCACTTTACGGTTCCGCTCGGCATAGTATTTCTCCAGTAGTACACACGTGTGGCCTCTCCCACAGCGGGCGTGAGGCCGGATTCCGACCACACTGTTTGGAGTAATTTAGGCGAACGAAAAACGTCGTGGCCGCAAAAATAACGTATAGCAGTGCGAATCGTAATCAGCGTGGTACCCGGAGATAGCAGGTGAGTCAACTGGCACCCAGCGCGACTCCCAGGAATTTCAAGGATTTGGCGTATCCCCGCAACACTCGCCTAGCGCATCAGACAGGCGAAAAGAAATAAAATCAGATTTTGCTAGGAACGACCCCCGATACGGCAAAAACGCAAACGAGCCTATGCACCTCTGGAAACGGCAGGAAATATGGTTCCCCAGGCTTACTCAGCAAATAAAACGCGTCCTCTATATCTTCCTTGTCGGATGTAACAATATTTTTTGTTATAGTTTTTCTCTCGGGTCGCTTTGAAGATAACTCCTATCAATCGCCCCCCCCCATCCATCCCGGCCATCCGCTGCACTGAAGAAAAGGCAGACCATCGTCCTCCAATTTCGCGGTTGCGCGACCATGACAGCCGCTCTGGTGCGGCTCCCTCGGTGGCCCAACGCCCTCAGCTTGCCAACCGAGCGTGCCACCTTGGAGAAAGGTATAGGGCATCAGGCCAGAACCCCGTCTCAGCCGTCTTACCGCGCTAACCTCTGTGGCCCAGCGAACCCTTATGCTGCGGTGGGTTAACGTTCTTCCTGCGCAAGGAATTTCAAGAACTCTCGGCGGTTTCTTGGACCATAGGTCAAGTAACTCGGGTCTTGCCGTTCCGCGTATTCCTGTTTGGCTTTTTCTACCGGGTCAATCTTAGTGTGCTTGCGCACTTCTTCCGGCGTCAAGTCGTAGGCTTCCGCTCCATTAAGACCAAAGACCTTGGCTCGAATTTCTGGTGTAATGTTGGGATAGCCGTATTTCTCTTGAAATTCGTCGGAAATTTGGAACGCCCGGAAGGCCATGATTTGATCTTGGGGTGAGCCGTACCAAATGGAATCCGTTCCCCACAGCACGCGATCTTCGCCAACATATTTAAGTAACTTTCCAATAACGTGGGCCGCTTGATCGGGATCGCGCATCAGGTAACGCCAGGTGCTGCCAATTTCGGCATAGACGTTCTTTTGTGTCTCAGCAGTAATGCCGCTGTCGATCATAGAGGTGATGAGATCGTCAACGCCGGAGCCGGAGTCTCTCGAATACGGCCCTTCGGGAAGGCGCATGTCATACCCCGCGTGGTAAATCATAAAGGTAATGTCGGGGTTAGCTATCGCAGCTAGGCCGACGTCGCGGGAACTGGCGTATTTGAGATTCTCTTTGTATTGAAGAAATGGCAGTCCTTTATGTACGGCAATCTTGTTGACCCCTGTCTTACGCACTTTCTCAATAAAGTGTTGGCCGAGATCATCATCCAGATAGAAACCGGTGTCTTTGGGTCCATGCTGCGTATAGGTCTTCCAAGCCGCTACTGGCCAGTTGGCCGCGGTCTCATCCATAGCGTCGAGGTCCTCTTGATACGTCGGCATACAGCGACCATGGACCATCAGACGTTGAGTCGTATCCAGGGCTTCGAGGATACGAACGGTTTCCGCTCCTTCTGAGTATTGCGGCATCATCTGGTTGTCGGGCGCAGGGCCAAAGGACAACACGGCAATATCCGTATCGCTGTCCATAAACACTTCTTTGACGTAAGCCTCGCCCGTCAGACAATCTATGTGGCCGAGCTCAGGATCGTCGCCGCCGTATTCACACCCCACCTGAGGCGCAAAGAACTTGAAATTATTGCGCGCTGGGTAAAGAGGCATCCCTTCTGCCCAACTCTCTATATTGCCGACATGGTGACCTTGGACATCGAAGATAAACTCATCGCCATCGAGAGCATCTTGCGCAGCTGCTTCGTCTTTGCCCGCTTCCCAGGGCAGTACGTAAGAACTACCGCGCTTGCCCGTGGCGGCATTAACTTCATTGAATGCTAAGAGTGTTGTTGCGGCACCAGCGGTAGAGACAAGAAAGTCTCGACGATGTTGACCTGTCTTGCGGGCATTCTCATCTGCTTGGGACAACGCCAGTCGGTTGGCTTCGGTGTTGGCAGCAGACAGGGGCCGCGGTATGAATTCGCCGTTGGACGTCGTGTCCACCTTAATCGGCAAACGAAGACCGTCTGGGTCGTTCTGAAATGTTCTGGATTTCTTACTCATGGCCCTCTCCTCAGATTTATGTGTGGAAGGATGGTAGCGCTGGAAGGCTTCAATGAGCTAGGGGCTCTTACCCCTGACCCTCATTTTCTCAAAGGCTAACCCCCCCTCGGTCAGAATAATGTTTTCCACATAAGCGCAGGCGACAGTAATGTTGGCGTGATTGACGAGACACAACGCTGGCGCCTGGTCATGCATTCTGGCAATGATATCCTGAAGGGTGCGGTCTCCGATCGGAAGGTCGAAAATTGTCCCCCTGGCAGGGCAATAGGAATCCAAGCCAATACGCCTAGAGGCACACGTGTGGTCTTTGAAATTCCACGGACACTGATGACTGAAGACCAAAATAGCGCGGCCACCATATAGGTTTGTTTGACTGCCGGCTGGTCCCTACCCCTGAGCGGGTAATGTCACACGTGCACTTAGGCCGCCTTCGGCGCGGTCGAGCAGTTCAATATCCCCGCCCATTGATCGAATAGCGTTGCGAGCGATGGTCATGCCTAGCCCTGTGCCGCCGGTGTCCCGCGACCGCGACCCTTCCAACCTAAAAAAGGGCGTAAACACTTGCTCTTTTTCAGCATCGGGTATGCCCGGCCCTTTATCGTCAACCAAAATCTCAATGTTTTCACCGGATTGAGTCAGAGCCACGTGGGCACAGCTGCCATACTTGATGGCGTTCTCAACAATATTGGTCAGTGCCCGCTTCAGACCGAGCGGTCGAATTGTGAGATCCATGGACTCAGGTCCAGAGTAACTTGTCGTGTGACCAGCTTCCGACTCATCACTGACAATACGAGCGATGAGCGCTGCAATGTCTGTTGGCGCCGCCGGTTCATTAGCAGCGTCATCTCGGGCAAACGCTAATGTTGCCGAAATCATAGCTTCCATGTCGTCCAGGTCTGACAACATTTTGTCATGCTGCTCCGTATCTTCCACGAATTCAGCGCGCAACCGCATACGCGTAATCGGGGTACGGAGATCATGGGAAATAGCGGCGAGCATTTGGGTGCGGTCTTGCACAAACCGCTTGAGCCGGCTTTGCATAGTATTGAAAGCCCGAGCCGCCCTGCGCACTTCGCCGGTCCCGGTTTCGGGCAAAGGCGTCGCGTTGAGGCCAATGCCAAGTCTTTCGGCGGCCATCGCAAACAGTGAGACCGGTTTTGTAGCGCGGCGCACAGCGTAGATCGCGAGACCGGCGATCAACAAGGTCAGAGCCGTCGTCCAGAGAAATGGTCGGTTACGCTCGCTCGCTTCTGTGAGGTCCAGATCAACGCGAGCGTTAAGCCAAGTGTTCTCACCAAACCTAATTGAAGCGCGCACAAAGGGTTGAAAGCCACGAATATCTCTGAGGGCTTGGTCTAGGGCCAATGTGCGCCTTTGGGCTTCTATGCTCGATCGAGGGCGGTCGATCTGGGGTGGTGGTGTCGAAAAAGAGTCACTGCCGGGTGACTGCCGCATATCGCGACGCAGGCGGCGCAGCTGCTGTCGCACTTCTTCCTGAGTGGGGAAACGCTCTTCACCAACCATCTCGACGATACGACTGTCAGTATGTATTTCCGTGCCCTCCGGAAATTCCTGGGCCAGTCGGCGATACACAATGCGTGACGTGAAAACCTCGTCGGAATCACTGACCAAGGGGCGAGACGTTATGACCATGCGCAAGCCGGGGGAATTGAGTCCCTGGATCAGACTGATACGCTCGCGCATGGGCGTCTGCTCAATGACTCGCTTAAATACGATAAGCTGGTCAGCCGCTTGGCTCGCCGCCGCCGCCGCCGCCGCCTGATCCCGAAAAATGAAGTAGGTTACCAGCGACGAGCCGTAAATCAATATGACAGCTGCCACCAATACGGTAAACAACCAGCCGCCTAGGCTATCTGGTAAAACGCGTTTCATTGATCAACAATCACGTTCGGGACACTTCAGCGGTAAGCATATACCCCCCGCCACGAACCGTTTTTATAAGCGTGGGGTCTTTATAGTCGGGTTCAATTTTCTTGCGAAGTCGACCGACCTGCACATCAATGGAGCGATCAAACGGGATCGCCGAGCGCCCTTTCGCCATGTCGAGGAGTTGATCACGGTTTAGAATTCGCTGTGGGTGTCCAACGAACGCCAAGAGAAGATTATACTCCCCGGCTGTCAGAACAATCTCCTCCTCATCCTGGTACAATGAGCGCGTTGCCGGATCGAGTTCGAACTTATCGAATGCGAAGCGACCGGTTTTCTCCCCGTCGCTGCTGCTCGACCCGCCGCCCTGCTCTGCCCGGCGAAGCACAGCTTTAATGCGCGCCGCCAGTTCACGGGGGTTAAACGGCTTGGCCATATAATCGTCAGCCCCGACTTCGAGACCGATGATGCGGTCCACGTCCTCTCCCATCGCCGTCAACATAATGACCGGCATATTGGACTCGGCCCGAACCTTGCGGCACAGAGACAAGCCGTCCTCACCAGGCATCATGAGATCGAGCACAATCAGATCGATTTGCCAGTCGGCCAGGGCTTTCTTCATTTCCCGCCCGTCACCAGTCGTCGTCACCCGGTATTCGTGTTTGACCAGGAATCGGGACAATAAATCCCGGATTTCGGAATCGTCGTCGACGATCAGGATATGAGGTTTGTTGGCTTCGGTAACCGTGGGCATGAGGCGGATCATATAGGGAAGCCGCCAGAAAACGCCACTAATCCGGCAACAAACGGTAACAAAAGCCCCCTCTGTTACAGCCCGTTACCCTTTTCCAGGGTTTGCGACATCGCTCCGTTACTCAGGGCTGGCTTAATGGCCTCATCGAAATTGCAGAACACACCGCGTCCCGGCGCCCTAACGAACGAGCGAGGACAAGACCATGGAAACCATGATGAAAACAGCGATCACCAGCCTGGTTTTATACACCACCTGGGCAAGCATTGCTTTAACCGTAGCCTCCGCCTGCCCCTTCTAGCGGCGGCTACTCCCTACCGGGCCCGGCTTACCCCCCAATCGAAGCCGGGCTCGGACGCGGTATTTCCCGCAAACGGTCCAAGAAAGGAAATGCACCATGAACAAGAGCTTTAAAATTGAAAACGCCATCAAAACCACTATCACAGCCTTTGTGCTCATGGTGTGCTGGGCTGCAGTCGCTCCCACCTACGCCGCTGATGGCCAAGATGATCGTCGCGCCCGCTTTGAACAACGCATGGCTGCCATGGACAAAGATCTATCTGTAGACCAAGTCCGTGACATCGTTGAAGGCCGGATCGCACAGATGGGCAACACCAATCTAAAAGTTGGTGGCGTTACCGAAACATCCACCGACATTGTTCTGGTGGATATCGTGACCCAAGATGACTCGCTGGTTCAGAGCATGGAGATATCGACCCGCACCGGGCGCCTTGCTGATATGAAGCGCCGGTTTGAGCGCGGTCGCAGCGACCGCCATGGCAAGTTTGGCCGTGGGCCGCACGGTAAAAACTTCTCGTCTCTGGCTTTAGCCATGGGCCCGAAGAACCGCGAACTGGGACTGACCGTTGATCAAGCTCGCACCCTGGCCGAATCCCGGCTTATCTTGTCGGGCAACGACCGGCTGAAAGTGAGCTCTGTTGAAGCTGTCGATGACGAGACCATCGTGGTCGAGATCGTAACGGTCGACGACTCCCTCGTGGTTCGTCGCAACATCGACCGCAACACCGGCCGCATGCAACGCACCCGCTAAGAGTTCCCCTAAATAATAAAAATGCCTCCCTACTTCCCCACACCTTAAAGGGCGGCCTCACAGCCGCCCTTTCTTTATGCGTTGACGCTAACAGTTTGGGTTTTACAGTCGGCCTGATCCAGTTGGTGGAGCAGGAACAGTATCAGGGCGTTTTTCGACCCAGTCGTACTCCGGGTTTTCAGGAGGGATATCCGCTGCATAACAGGACCATGTGTCGACCCGGAAGCTTTCCATCTCCCACTTGTCGGGCAAGGTAAGATATGCGGGCGCATGCTTCTCGATATAATCCCGCACTTTCGGACGAATATCACCCTTACCTGCAAGACCTTTGTGGCTGAACATCCGGCCGAACAACTGGACGTCTTCCATGCCACTGCCACCCATTTTCATCCACGGCCACGCCTGGGAGATACGCGAGAACCCGGCGAGGAAACGCGCCGTAGGCACGCTGCGATCCTCAACCTCTTTCTTAGACATACTGAAGGTGAAATGTTCCGACGGTGAGATGCGGGCACCGGTCGATGATTGCGGCCAACCTTCCGGCGTTACTGGGTTGGTGTACTCATGGGTGTAATCAAAATTAAGCATGAGATCGTCGCCGAAGGACTGGAACGGGAGGACGAACGGAATATTCCCCATATCATCGGGGAATACAGTGCCTTCGTTCATCAACGTCGGCGGGTCCGTCTCCGCGCCGAAGTTAAAGGATGAAATTTGGTCATCCATATTGCGCACCAGCAGATCATTATAGAAATGATAGACCGGGATCGTTTCACCGGTGAGTGGGTTCTCCCAGGTTTCGAGAATGTCTCCGGTTTGCAAGTCTGTGAAATAGCCGGTCTCGCGCGACACCCGCGTTAATGTTCCATCCGGCTCCCACCGGGCCTGAAGAACCCCGGTGCCTTCATAGCCGAAGGCGGGAATCATCCGGTTGTCGCCTACCCGCAGGTACATCAGGCCGTGAAAACACCCGATGGCCGGTTGATCAAAGGATGAGTAGATCTTCGCGAATGCATAAAGATTGTCTTTGGGATCGGTGTAATCGATCCCGCCGTCGGAGGCCGGCGTATTCGCAAATACCGCGTTTGGCGCCAATGCCCCAGCAGCTCCCATGGCCCCAGCGCCGAAGCCTTTCAAGACTGACCGCCTTGATGTGTCTGGATTTAAAAACGAGTCTGATGTGAAGTCCCACGGCAGCATAAAAAATCTCCTTATATTGAACGTAGACCCTAGGCTGGTGTTCACTACGGTGTAAACCAATGCAAATGAATGCCAATTGACTAGCGACTACGAGCGCGTCCACACAAAAGGAAGACACGATGACCAACTTCACCGGACAGGTGGCCTTTATCAGCGGTGCCGGCAGCGGCATCGGACGCGGAATGGCTGAGGCGTTCGCGGCAGCCGGCATGAAACTTGTCTTAGGCGACGTGGATACCGAATCTGTCCAGCAGGTAGCGTCTGCTCTATCGGATCAAGGATCGGAAGCCATTGCTGTCGATCTTGATGTTGCTGACCGCAACAGTTGGGATGCAGCTGCCCAACGCGCAGTATCCCATTTCGGACCGATCGATATTCTTTGCAACAACGCAGGGGTTGCAGGGCTGACCCGCGCTGTTGAAGATATTCCAATTGAAGAGTGGCGGTGGATGACGGACATCAACCTGTATGGTCTTGTGCACGGTCTTCAATGCGTCATTCCAAAACTTAAAGCCAAGGGATCAGGGCATATCGTTAACACATCGTCTATTGGCGGTTTGGTGCCACTGCCCAACTTCAGCGAATACATGGCGGCTAAACATGCGGTTATCGGGCTATCCGGATCGGTCCGCAGAGAGCTCGAGCCATTTGGAATCGGCGTCTCTGTCCTATGTCCCGGCGCTGTGCGTACCGCACTTGGTGAAACCACAGTGCGCCAGCGGCCAAAGCGCGCTGCTCTCGCCGCCAGCCGCAGCGATGTGGTCGAAGATTTGCCGTGGCGTTACATAGAACCCATCGATGTTGGTCGGTTAACCTTGCAGGGCATCGCGGACAATCAGGCGTTCATCTTTACGCATCCCGAAAATCGCGCAGAGGTCGAAGAAGAGTATGACGCCATAAGAGCTGCTTTTGACGCTTTACCGAACTAATGTTGCCGTACACAGGTTTAATATCCCCAAGGAATGAACTTTGGTGCAAACCCTGTCCTTTCCAGGCAGGATAGAGGTCTATCTTAGAGTCTAACGTTGGGGGAGCTAGATGCTGACACGGCGCACCATGATGGGCGGAACCGCGGCCACGGCCATGCCTCTATCTGCGTCGACCTTTAGCAGCACCTCACTTCAAGCCGCAGATACAAAATCAAAAGAGACAAAACCAAATAAGGGAGCTAAGCCAATGGATGTGGATCGCGCGTTTGTCAGAATCGAAGAAGGGCTGGTCCATTACCGGCATGCCGGAACACCTACTGAGGATGGCCCTCTCCCGCTCTACATGATGCACGCCGGACCGGGCTCTTCTAAGGGTCTGACCGGGCTTGTCGCCGCCCTTAGCGAAACCCGCCAGTGCATTGCTGCTGACACATTGGGTTTCGGAGAATCTGTTCCGCCAACGCCGGAAGAACCAGACCTAATTTATTACGCTGATAGTGTCATTCGCATTTGGGACCAGCTGGGCCTGGAGAAAGTCGATGTTTACGGTAGCCATACCGGTGCCAACATTGGGTTAGAGATTGCCATCGCCCACCCTGACCGGGTCCGTAAGTTGGTGTTTGACGGCGTCGCTCTGTTTGACCCTGACCTCGCCGCCGACATGTTGATAAACTATGCGCCTAAAATTAAGCCGCAGGAAAATGGCGAGCATTTCATCTGGGCGTGGAATTTCATGAAAGACATGGGCGTCTACTTCCCCCACTACAAACGAGACTCTGAGCATTACCTTAGCAAAGAACCTTGGCCAGCCTCAACGCTACACAACGGCGTAATGGAAGTCATGAAAGCCATTGATCACTATTACAAAGGCTACAACGCAGTGTTCCGCCATAAGACGCACGACCGGTTGCCGCTTCTCACCGTGCCCACATTCTGTATGGCGCACGAAGCTGATCCCCTGCATGTCTCCGTCGAGGAAGCCGCGGCTTTGGTTACCAACTCAGAACATCTGGTGCTGCCCTTTGACTCCGGCACCCAAGAAAAAACAGATGCCATAGTCAAATACCTGGGCGCTTAGAATGAGAGTCCTTCGTATCGTCTCGGCGCTTATTGGGCTCGTGGTTGCGGGTAATGCGTCAGCGCAAGACACCCAACTCTCGGATTTTCCTTTCTGGCAGAAAATGGCCGGATGGTGGGCCAGCGAAAACACCTATTTCGATTCAGACATGGACTACACCGTCCGGGCCTACAACAGCCTGGTTCAGATTGAGCTGGACGGTAAAAAGTTCACCGAGAGCGAGCACCGGTTTTATCCAGCGGGCATTGCCACAATGCGATACGGCGAGGGGCTTATGGGGCCTGGTGAAGGTGTCGAGTTAATCATCAAGACTACCGGTGAGCTGATCGACGACAAGGGCACACTGGGCAAGGTTCGAATGGATCATAGCTCAGGTCCATATGATCCGGCTGTGACATATAATGTTCTCAGCGATAACGATGGCGTGCGTATCCGGCCCAACGCCGAGACGGGCATCGACACCTACCGGATGTATTTTAATTTCACGACGCCAAATCACCGATTCAGATCAAACCTCGGTCTCCTGTACGAAGACGGACAAGATATTGGCGGGTTTAGGGCCTTCATCCTTTACCGAGACAAACGCATAACCGACGACGATTTCGCAGAGAAACGCGCTGAATATAGAGCTCGCCACAACGTAAAGTTTCTGCGCGTCGTGGACCCTGATACCCCCGGGAAATCTCTCGTCACCCGACTGGATTAGTTTTTAGCGCGGGCTTCGGCGACCTCTTTGGCGCCCTCACCGATGATTAGTCATCGATGATCGACATATACCGGGTGCGGTGTGTATTCGAAATATTATCCACAAACCCTTGGATGCGTTTGGAAACCAGAATGCGGTTGGTCGCGTAATCAAGCATGATAACTGGATGATCATCGAGCATGATTTGCTCTGCCTCAGCCATAAGGGCAGCTCTCTTTTTCATATCCAATGTAACCGCCGCCTCATTCACCAGGTCATCGAACGCGGGATTGCAATAGCGCGCCCAGTTCATGGGGCCTGAGTCACAGAGCAGCAAATAGAGAAAATTATAAGGATCATTGTAGTCCGCAGCCCAACCGCCATCACCCATCTCATAGTCACCAGCGTCCATCTTGCTGTAGGAAATGCGGGAGTCGTAGGCGGCGATGTTGGCGATCACACCGGACCGGCGCCACATTGCCGCGACGGCAGATAAGCGGCGGGTGTTGTCGTAGGACCCCCGATAGGACAGTTCAAAGCGGAGCGGGTTATCGTCGGAATACCCCGCCTCAGCCAGCAGACGCTTTGCTTCAGCGATCCGCTCTGGCATAGGCGTATCAACAAAATCTACTTGGGCTTCGGGCAAATGGTTGGCGGTCTCCGGCGGGACGAAAGCATAGGCCGACCGCGCACCGACCGCAACAATGCGGTCATTGATAATCTCCCGGTCCACCAATAAAGATACAGCTTTGCGCACCCGCTTGTCGTCGAACGGCGGGCGTGACGTGTTCATGGGCAGGAACCGATTGCCAAGACTGGGGACAACGCGCCCCTCCCCGGGAAATTTTTGGATCACCTCAGCGAGCTGGGCCGATGGGAAACCCTCGGTTAGGAGGTTCATATCCAACTCACCGACCTCAAACATCTTTAAAGCGGTGCGGCTGTCTTCGATCGGATAATAAAACACTGTATCTATGGCGACATTCTGTGCGGCATAAAAGTTTGGATTCTTCGTCACCTTCACATGTGAATTGGTCACCCACTCCTGCAACACATAGGCTCCGTTCGAAACCATGTTGCCCGCCTTGACCCAATCATCACCGTGAATGGCATAAGCATGTTGCGGGATAGGATATGTGGTGTAGTGAGACAGCAGCTGGGTGAAGAACGGCACCGGGCTTTCCAACGTGATCTCAAGGGTTGTTGGATCAAGCGCAGTAACTCCAATGAGGTCTGGACTCATCTGGCCGGTGTTGATGGCGCGTGCATTCTTAATTGGAAACAACAGAGACGCATAGCGCGCAGCGGTGACGGGATCCATGATCCGGCGCATACCGAACACAAAGTCACTTGCGGTGACCTGCACTCCATCTGACCACAATAAATTGTCGCGCAACGTAAATGTGTAAATCAGGCCATCATCGCTGACGGTCCAGCTTTCAGCGGCAGCAGGAATGATGTCGCCATTGGCGGCCTCCGTCGTCAGACCGAGAAACAAGTCACCAATAATTGTGTTTTCCCATGTCCCGGCCGCACGATGGGGGTCTAAAGAATCCGGCTCTTTGCTATTGCCGCGATGCAGAATCACCCCAGCCAGCGCCGCGCCTGTGAAAGCCAACATGAAGGACAATGCCAAGACTGCGTGACGCAGTGCGATCATGGGAAATGCTCCGAACGAAGGGGAAAATGTGGGAGAACCATAGCCGTTCCGGCTGATACAGAGTCAAGGTGAATCGGTTATGTTGACAGGGTGGCAGACCCCGCCCACTCTTATAGCTTAACCACCTCATGTGACTGGGATCTTGATCGTGCCAGACAGCCATAGCAACCGCCCGCCCACCTTCGACGCTATACAAAGCCGGGATTACACGGCGTTCCAGGAATTCATCCGCTGCTCCTATGTCGCAGTAAATTCAAAAGTCGCGCAGGAAACCTATCGCAGTTACTTCAAGAAGCGTAACCAATCAGATGAGCCCGAAACGCGGGAAACGGCAGCACGGATTATGGACCGTTTGCCGCAATTTCAGCTCAAGGCCTGGAGTGTACGTAACCTGCGGCGCTTAAAGTATAGCCAGCCTGATGTCGGCATCGACACAATGGTGCAAAAGCAAAGTGAAGCGCTAGATGAAGAACTGAATGCCCTTATTGCTGATGCCGGTGATGACTTGGTCTTAAATCCAGACATCGAGATGCCTGACTATTTTCGGTGGGTTGACTTCCACCAGCAACCCGGTGGGGTCTGGCGGGATGATGTGGACGGGTTGATCTACGACTATGGGCGCCGCACCACCAACCCAAATCAATCTGATCCCAATAAAGTTTATCACCTGATGTGGGAGTATCTGCCCAAAGGCAAAGAATATAAGCGCGTGCTGGATTGGGGCACGGGTCACGGCGGCGGCATCATCACCTGGATGCAACATCACCCTGAGTCAGAGGGATACGGCGTTGATATCGCCGCCCCATGCTTGAAGCTCGCCCATGTGCGGGCACGGGAAGCGGGCCTCCCTGTTAAGTTTTCACAGCAAGACATCATGAACATGGATTACGAAGATGAGTCCTTCGACATGGTGTTTCACATGTTTATGTTCCACGAGTTCCCACAGCAGGTCACGCCTGACCTCTTTAAAGAGGTGCACCGTATCCTCAAACCGGGTGGCGTGTTCATCGGTATGGAGATCGCCCTGGTCCCTGACCAACCAGCGCAACATATCATGCAGTTTTCAGATGCTTGGCTGAACAACGAGCCTTACATGCCTGCCTGTGTTGAAGCGGATTACGCCGCAATGGGCAAAGCGGTTGGCTTCTCGTCATCTAAGGCCATCGAGGCAACGCAAAACAAAGAAGCCCTCGGTCCGACAGCGAAAGATACACCACCTAAAATAACGTGGAATTACTACGTGATGGAAAAGTGAGTAACCTGAAGCCGTGACAGACTCCCCATCTTATAAAGCCTACCACACCGGCCCGGTCACCGATAAAGAGCCAGTTTTGGTTCACGACTTGCCGCAAGATCGCATAATTTCGGCTCTGGTCACTCTGGCCAGCGAACTGTACATGGTGCGAGATCGCGTCAAAGTTTTGGAAGCAGAGCTAGAGAAGAACAATATTCTGCCACCTGATGCCGTTGAGTCCCATGAGGACACACCAGAGCAGGCTGCGGATCGGGTTGCAGACGCACAAGCCTTCGCAGATCGTTTCTGGCTGCAACTGACAATGTCCGACGAGCCGGTCTCAGATGTAGATCCGTCGATAAAAAAATACCTTGATGAGTAAATCTCTCTCGAAATGGAAGGACGCCCTATGATCAACCGACCAACGATATCCAATGCGCTTGCCGGTTTACTTTTGTCCAACGCACTTGCGGGACCAGCCGTCGCCCAGTCTACCGATGCGGCTTCCACCAACATTTCGCGCAATCCCACTGGCGGCTACACCCAACGCAGCATGGAGATTCCACCAGGCTCTCGCATCCTTTTCGTCAGTGGCCAGACAGCCACAGATGCAGACGGCAACACACCACCGGACGCGAAAACGCAAGCCGATATAGTTTACGCTAAAGTTGGACAAACCTTGCGCGACGCGGGGATGGATTGGAGTGACGTGGTTAAGACCAACTTATATATGATCAATCCATCGGACATTGGCGCAGTAATAAAAGCCGGTGCCATGCACAATCCGGGAGGCAAACAAGCAGGCACTTTGGTTTATGTCAAAGCGCTGGCTTTGCCCGAGGTGCTGATTGAGTTGGAAGCGGTTGCCGCACGAAAAGACTAAGCGGCCCTCTCACAGGCTCCACCTATCGAAGAGATAAGCGCTGACCGCGTCATAATTTGGCCAGCGTTTGGCAAAATATTTCGCCTAATTTTGGTCACCTCATCGAGACCCCTCGACACTTGTAATTTTATCAGTCGGAGACAGTCCCGATGCGACGTTTTATTTCGGGTACGGTTTTATTCTTGCTCATAGCCGGACCCGCTTTAGCGGACACGATTGTCATCGCCCCGAGCGATCCGATGCTTCAGGGGCAGACGGTCGATATTCAGGTGGTATTCACCAACCCTGGTAAAGATGCGGTAGATGTCACTGTTCTGGGCGCAATTGAATATCGCGTCGCGGGACCGGATAAACCATTCAAGGGCACCCTGAACCTTATCAAACGCTCGGATGCAGGCATTTATTCACTAGAGCCAGGTTCTTTTATTCAACATACATACCAAATGACAGTGCCGCAGCAGTGGAGCTGGACTGGCAGTGCGCCTGATGCAGCGCAATGAACAGAGCCAAACCTGTTTGGGCTTAATGGCATCGCTGAGAAAAGGCGACGCCCACGACAAAACGACGTTGCAACTGGACGCGACCACACCGTTCCTATTTGTCCAGAAGCTGTTCACGCTCAACCTGTACGCACAATTCATAAGTGGATACAGCGAGAGCTAGTTGGGCTTTAATCAGAAAGACACGCGATTACGAGTTAAATTAGGAAACCGCTGGTGAGCGTCAGGGCTGCTCAGCAAACTTACCTATTAACTCTTTAAGCTCGGGTTCGTCGACCGCCTCGATTGCTTCTGCAGGATCCATCCACTGACGCTCGCGTTTCACATGGTGCGGATATTCTTCCAGCACTTTGGTAACTTCTAGTGGAAATACTTTGACGTGATGGAGGATATCTTCATCCCCGTCAGTCTTCTCATACGTGTATGAGCCAATACTGTCGGAATGGAGAGCCCCCATAACGCCCGCCTCTTCGAAGGCCTCAAACTCGGTGGATTCGCGCACCGTAAGACCTGGCTCGATATTTCCTTTGGGTAAAATCCACCTTTTGGTTCCGAGCGACGTGATCAGCATAACCCGCTGGCGAGACGCAATACCCTGGAACGGCAAGGCCGCGCATTGGCGAAATCGAGGGATTCGTAGCATCTGTGCGAAATTAACCTAAATAACAAACGGGTGTCATTGACCAGGTGACGTAAACACCGTTAAGTCAGTTCCAGAATTATGACAGATTTGTGACGCTGGACCAAAACCCCTTATGTCCCTCCTCTCTTCTCCCGATGTCGACCCAACCGGTGTCGCCAAAAAAACGGCGATCGACAAAGACCTAAAGCGCATCGCTCAACTTGACAAAGCCGCCACACGCATGGGCTTGCGCAACCTCGACATGGGGTTTGGCCTTCTCTTCGTGATGGCCGTCTGGGCCTACACATACCTACAGTCAGGCACGACTGACGGCTACGCCATCATCGCAATCGCCTCAATCATCGGCGCCTATATGGCAATGAACATCGGTGCCAACGACGTCGCCAACAATGTGGGACCAGCCGTCGGCTCTAAGGCACTGACTATGGTCGGCGCCCTGATTATTGCCGCCGTCTTTGAAGCTGCTGGTGCACTCATTGCCGGCGGCGACGTCGTCACAACTATTTCAAAAGGCATTGTCAGTCCTGAGTCCTTCGCGGATCAATCCATCTTTGTCTCAGCCATGCTCGCTGCGCTGTTGGCCGCAGCGCTATGGGTTAATCTGGCGACGCTAATCGGCGCGCCTGTCTCCACAACTCACTCAATTGTTGGCGGCGTCCTAGGAGCTGGGATCGCTGCAGCCGGAATGACGGCCGTGGATTGGCCGGTAATGGGAAAGATCGCAGCCAGTTGGGTAATATCACCGGTGCTTGGCGGCATAATCGCGGCCGCGTTCCTGTTGTTCGTCAAAGTGGCGGTGATTTTTAAGGAGGACAAAGTCGCGGCCGCGCAACGTTGGACTCCTGTTCTTGTCGGCATTATGACAGGGGCGTTTTCTGTCTACCTGGTCATGAAAGGCCTCAAACGGGTTTGGAAACCTGAAACGCCAACTCTCTTTTTGATAGGTTTCGCCGCCTTTGCTATTGGCTACGCCGTTGTGCGCTTCGTGGCCCTTAAAGACACCAGCAACATTGAGAACACTCGGAAATCAGTGGGTCAGTTGTTCCGCAGCCCCTTAATCTGTGCTGCCGCTCTATTGTCCTTCGCCCACGGCTCTAACGACGTCGCCAACGCGGTTGGACCCTTGGCCGCCATTGTCACCGCAGTCACTGCAGGGACTGTCGCAGCAAAAGTGACACTCCCGCTTTGGGTGCTGGCCATTGGGGCCATCGGGATTGCAATCGGTCTTTTGCTGTTTGGTCCAAAAATCATCAAGATCGTTGGCGAAAAGATTACCAAACTAGACCCGATCAGGGCGTTTTGCGTTGCTTTGTCCGCAGCCATCACCGTGATCATCGCCTCCGGACTTGGGCTGCCCGTAAGTTCCACCCACATTGCTGTTGGTGGTGTGTTTGGTGTTGGTTTTTTGAGAGAATTTATCGTTAACAATAAAATCGGACCACCCAAAGTTAAGCGGACCTTGCCCCTGACATCGGACGGAGAAACCCCAGCACCGCCAACCCAAGATATGGTCATAAACAAATGGGCGAAGGCGAAGAAACGCCGTCTGGTCAGACGACGCTACCTGCTGGGTATCATTGCTGCCTGGCTGATCACCGTTCCCGCTTCGGCCGTAATAGCCGGGCTCCTGTTCTTGGTGGTTAACGTCTTTCTCTAGATAAACACGGCTATTCCTGTCCGAGGAACAATTGTTCTTTTTTTGTTCTTTGTGCTGGCGTACGGTCAGGCCATGGATCGAGTAGTTCAAAAGCTCTCAAAACAGTCCGCCGAGAACGCCTTTGTGCACCCAGATGCGCGACGCGGACGCGGCCCAATTACGAATCGTGCTGGGCGATATGAGCGCCAGCGGCTGACCAAAGCCGATGACGGCTGGAACAATCTCGACAAAGAACCTGAGGTATTGCGCACACAGGTTTTGAAGGATTCCACACGCGGAATTTTGGCACGCAATAAGTCGCCTGACATTCCCTTTGACCGCTCGATTAATCCCTATCGTGGCTGCGAGCACGGCTGCGTGTATTGCTTTGCTCGGCCAACCCATGCGTTCCTCGGTCTATCCGCTGGACTGGATTTTGAAACCAAGATTTTCGTCAAACCCGATGCGGCTGATTTATTAGAAACGGAACTGCGCAAGCCTGGGTACCGCCCCCAGGTTATTGCAATGGGGACCAACACGGACCCCTACCAGCCGCTCGAGAAAGAACGCAAGATCACACGGTCTATTCTTGAAGTGCTGGCTCGCTTCCAGCATCCAGTTTCCATTGTTACAAAGTCGCATCTCGTAACCCGAGATCTAGATATTTTGGGACCCATGGCAGCGAGCGGATTGGCTAAGGTCGCCCTTTCCATTACGACATTGGATCATAGGTTGGCGCGATCAATGGAGCCGCGTGCATCAACACCGGGACGGCGGTTAGACGCCATTCGTCAATTGAAGGCAGCTGGCATTCCCAATGGTGTGATGTTTGCGCCAGCGATCCCCGGTCTCAATGACCAAGAAATGGAAGCTGTTCTGGAGGCAGCTGCGGACGCAGGTGCCGATGAAGGAGGCTATCTGGTGCTGCGACTACCTCTTGAAGTAAAAGATTTGTTCCAAGAATGGCTTGCAGAAAACACCCGTCACCGCGCGGGACGCATTATGGCGCTGATCCGATCTATGAATGACGGGCGCGACTATCATCCGGCCTGGGGAAACCGCCAGGTTGGCAGAGGCGCTTATGCAGATGCGTTATCGAAGCGATTTAATCTGGCGGCACGACGATTGCGTCTGAACGCCAACGGCCATGCGCTTTCGACCACGAAATTCCGCGTACCAACAGACAAACGCGGCTGCCAACTCACTTTATTCTAGTTATTGTTCTGAAGGTGTCGTGGATGAACCTTTCTGGGACCTCAAGTTCGGCAGCATGCGAATTAAAATATCATCTCGTTCTACAAAATAGTGCCAGACGGCCGACGCTGCATGCAATGCGACAAAGGGAGCGCCTTGGTGACACTCCCCCATAGCTGATCTGTGTTGTGTGCTGGCATGGTCTGACCCCGCCTTCATGTGGTCGAAATGCAATGTATGGCACTTAAACCTATCATCGGACCGCATTTGAAGGCCAATATAGACGTCGAACTTTAACCGGCAGGAGCTTGAGAATGAAAAACTGGATTGGCGCATTTTTAGCAACAACCGCCCTGCTAGCGAGCGCCGCAGTCGCGGAGGACCAGGTAATTTACAAGAAAGGTTATGTCGATGGCCCGTATGGCCAGATCCACTATCATTCAGCCAGACCAGCAGACGGAACTGACGATAAAACCCCGTTGGTATTATTCCACCAGAACCCTAAGTCGGCAGAAGAGTATCGCCCCTTGGTTGAAGTCGTCGGACGAGACCGGCTCGCCATCGCCTTTGATACGCCTGGGTACGGTGAATCTGACCGGCCTGATTCCCCCCCTGATATGGCTGGTATTGCCAATGCAATGGCAGACGCATTGGATGCTTTGGGCTATGGGCAAGGTGGCAAAGGCAAAGTTGATGTGTTTGGCTTTCACACGGGCGTCTTCATTGCTTCGGAACTAGCCATCATCCGGCCCGACCTGGTTCGCGGTGTGGTGCTATCGGGAATCGCATACTACGACACAGAAACGCGTGCTGACCGGCTCGCCAATTTACCGACAGAAAAAACACTGCCCGAGGACGGCACGTTCATTATGAACAGGTGGTATCTGATCGTTATTAATCGGTCAGAAGGTGTCTCCTTAGAACGCGCAGCGAAAATCTTTCTCGAAGATATCCATTCCCTCGATAAATCTTGGTATGCCTACAATGCGGTATGGACTTACGTTCCAGAAGAACGCTTCCCGTTGATCAAACAACCGGTCTTGATTCTACAGCCTCACGAAATGTTGTTGGAAAAGACACGAACGGCCAAAAAAGAAGCCCTGCCCGATGCTGATATGATCGAGTTCCCCGACATCACCGACGATGTGTTTGACACAGGGTCCGAAGAAATCGGCAGCGCGCTCACGACGTGGCTGGATCAACTGTAGTGAGAGAATTCTCGCTAGTTGTCGGCCTCTTCACCTTCGTTTTCACCGCTCACGCGGAAGAAGTGCAAATCGGCGGATTCATCATTCCCGGATCACCCGCTGCAACTTTGTTTTATGACTACAGCGAGCGACTCTCTTCGGAATCCAATGGCACACTAGAACCGCAACTTTTAATCCATGGCGAAGGCGGGCCAGAAGAACAAATTCTTTCGGGTGTGAGACGGGGTCGCATAAAGATTGCATCATTATCGAGCCTCGTACTGTCTAATATTGTGCCTGAAATTGCCTACCTGGGCGCACCGTTCCTGTTCGACAGCAAAGAAGAATTTGATTACGTGGTCGATAACGTGTTCTTCGACGTCTTCAGTCCGCTCATAGCCGAACGCGGCCTTACTATCATGCGGTGGCTCGACCTTGGTGGACAAAATATATACTCCACCAAACCAATCCTCTGGCCAGAGGATGCTATTGGCATGAGACTGCGCGCCACGCAAGATATAGCCGCACGGATGTTCTTAGAGGCAGTCGGCGCTGACGTCATTTACATCACCAGCCCGGAGACCATACCCGGCTTACAGACCGGCCTGATTGATGGGGGGTTAACCCCCACAGTCGCCTATACTGGTACGGGTCTCGTTGCCGAAGCGCCCCATTTTATTTTGACTCAGCACTTTTTTCTCGGGGGATTCCTTCTTGCCAACACGGAATGGCTTGAAACTCTCTCGGAGTCCGAACACCGGGTCATTCTGGATACATTTGCAAGCACCGCTGACGTACGCCAGACCATCGCAGTTATGAATGCAGCAGGCTTAACCTCAGCGGCTGAAGAAGGCTTCAACGCCCATACACTATCCACGGAACAGCGCGCCGCATGGAAAGCAGCATCAGTCGGCACACATAAACCGATCATTGAGGAAATCGGCGGACGGGCTCAAGCCGTCGCAGATGCCATTAGAGCCGGCCGCAACGCCTTTGCCGCAGGGGCTCGGTAGTCAAGCCTAGTCCGCGTGATCGTGCTCTTCAAACCTTGAAAATTCCGCGTTCATCGCTGTGGAAAAGAACAGGCTGTTGAGAAACATCTTATTGGGACCAAACCACCACGCCCGGAAGTTTGGGTTATCAGACATCAGCACGACTGCCCCTCTGCCGCGTCGCTCGGCCAATACCGACGCCGCGCCCGCCAATTTCTCAATGCTCTCTGGACTGGCATACCCGCTTAGCAACGGTGAGGCAGTGTATTGAGCGACTGTGCCAAAGGGGTTCTTTGAGCGACCCAGAATAATCCGATTTTCGCGATATGATGGCAGGACACGTGACCTATACCCAAAGCCAAGGGGATGGGTGATATCGAGGTCGGTTTCAAAAATTGTGCCTCGGATACGCTGGGCTTGCTCCAGAAGTTCTTTGTCTGCGTAGTTTTCGCGATCTGGTACGGGCGCGTCCTTATCTTTACGCGGTGACAGCGCGCCAAAACCGACAACTACGAAGTCGTCAATGACCTCAACATCCATAAACCCCTTTTCCACTGCCCAGAGCGCGGCGCGTTTTACTGCGACCAAAGTGCCACCGCCTTTCACCCAACTGTCGATTTGCTTGATCTGTTCGTCGTTGAGTCCTGAGTAGTTGCCATCAGGCAACACGAGATGGGTGAGACGAGACCAATCGACACCACGAAGAGAACCTACATCGCGCATCATTACCGGAATATTCATGCGATAATCCATCAGGTGCCATAATTCTCCGGCATCATAGAAGCGCACAGCCTCGCCAACCGGCATAAGGACTTGGGGCAACTCTACGGGGCGAGCGTAATTGCCACCAAAATCGATACCCTCGGCAGTGCGGCCGGTAATCGCCGCGTGCACGACCACGCCATCCTCATCGGCAATCGTCGACATAATGTCGTAAAGCTCTTCGCTATTTAGTGGCTGCCCCTCACCAACCGGCACAATGATAGAACCGCGCCCCATCTCAACCGAACCTTTTGTGGTCATCGTCGTAAAGGGTTTAACCGCAACTTTGGCATGCCCATCGGCCTTGAGAAGCCGTGTGACAGCGCGGGGTGCGTAATACCCGCCCCAGGAAAACACATAGGCATACGCCGCCCGATCGGGAGCGTCCTTAGATGGAAATGTAGGATCAATCTTTTCTCCGAGCATATCGGCGCCAACTGAAGACAGATCGGCATAAGTCAGCCCGAAGGCCAACGGCTTCGTCCACGTTGTCGCATCGTAAAACACCACGTCACCGAAGCGGGTACGTGTCTCAAAAATATTGCGAATAACGCGATAGGTTTTTTGATTGTTAGGAACAATATAACTGTCGGCTGGTTGATAAGTGGTGCCGTCCTGCCGGACGGGGCGACCAAGGCGGAAAACATCAATATCCAGACGATCAAGCATCTCCAAGAAATGATGCATACGTGCATCGTCATCCTTGGCCGTGAATACATAACCCTTTACGCGATCTGCCGAAGCCGCTTGCCGGGTCATCACACAAAATTCTTTTTGATACTCTAGAAGTGTTTCCCGGAGATCTGATGATGCCCGCACCATTGAGACTGCGATATTGAAGTGTCGGCGAACCCGTGAGGCGAAGGTGATGTCTCCGTTGGGGCTTTCCGCTAGCAACCCTTCAAAACCACGGTTCTCAAATAAGAATGCAACGCTGCCGTTGAGCAAAGGGTAGTTGGACCCCATCGCAGGATTGTAATCGTCAAAAAATTCCTCGGAGTAATACAGCTCTTGATTGGTATCGAGGTACTCTTGGGCATAGTTGCCGACCTTACGGGTAAGGTCGGTTGCCCTTTGCGGAATGTACGGATTGCGCTGAGCAGCGATTCCAGGACTAAAGAAGTAAGTAGAATCGATATTCATTTCATGAAAATCGATGTGTAGATTCGGTTTCCATTTTTGGTATTGCGCGCCCCAGGCCTGAGACTCCGGTTGGGTCCGTGCAATCCATTGCCGATTGAGATCAAACCAATAGTGATTAGTTCGGCCACGAGGCCAGACGCCATTGTGCTCGGCATGCTGCAGGTTGGCGACCGGCGCTTCTCCTCGATAGGAGTTTAGAGATGTTGAAGCGCGGTTATAACCGTCTGGATTCAGCACCGGCACTAGAAGCACGACAGTATTCTTGAGTTGCTCAATTGATGCCGGATCGGTTGCTGCTGCAAGATGATAGACGGTGAGCAACGCCGCATCCATGGAACTGATTTCATCGCCGTGTACACCAAAGCCCAGCCAGGTCACCGTCGGCATATCGTCAGTGACTGATTGCGAAGAATCAGGATCACTGAGCGCGATGTGTTGATCACGAATCTCATCGATGCGCGCAAGGTTGTCAGCTGACGAAACCGTTAGCAAATGAATGGGCCGGTGTTCGTGGGTGCGCCCAATAACCTCCAACGTCACGCGATCTGATAGATCTGCAATCTTCTGAACGTATTCACGCACCGCCCCTGGGTTAGAAACATAGTCCCCCGTATTGTAGCCCAGCACATCAGCAGGTGTTGGAATAGCAGGATTGTAATCGGCACCTGACGGCGTAAAAAAAGCAATGTCCTCGGCGAGGGCTCCAGCATGCATCGCATACGCGCATAAAAGCGATAATAATGCTGCTCGAAGTTTAACCCTATATTTTTTCATGCCTTTCCCCTTCTTGCCCAACTTTCTGACAAATCAGCTGGCAAGTTTGCTTGGTCACCTTCATGCTTGCAAATCCTAACGGGTTAAAACAAGGACCGAGAACGTTTTTGGAACTTTGCTACAAAAGCAGCTCCTTAGGAATCGGCCAATTTTGTCTGTGTTGAAAGCGCCACAGTCATACGGAAGCTTTAGGTCGCAATAGTTTGTGCAGGGCCCTTGCATTGTAAACCTTTGTTTTGATTCAGTTTACGGTGATTATTCAAGGGCCGCCTGCGAGTAAATGATCTCGCTCCGACATCCAATTACCCGATATTGACGTATACAGATTTTGGTTGTCGTTAGAGAAATTGTATTTTTAGGAGAGGCACAGTGAACCGTTCACCAATGAAGAGTAATCTGTTGCTGCCGACGAGCGCATTGTTGATAGGGTCGGTGCTGTCCAACCCATCCGAGGCACAGCAGTTCGCCATCGAGGAAATTGTCGTAACGGCTCGTCAGCGGTCAGAATCGCTGCAAGACGTTCCTGCCAGCATCACCGCCTTTACATCCGAGCAGCTAGAACGCGCCGGTGTGCAAAGGGCAGCTGACTTCATTAACTTGACGCCCGGCGTGACCATCGTAGACGCCGCTGAAGTGGGTGACACTCAAGTTAACATTCGCGGCATCAATGGCGCCCGTGATGCAGAAAACAGTTTCGCCCTCATCATAGACGGTATTCTGCATACCAACCCGGCGGCGCTAAACCGTGAGTACGCCAACCTGCAGCAAATTGAAATTCTGAAGGGGCCTCAGGGTGCCATCTACGGTCGCAACGCGGCTGCGGGTGCAATTATAGTCACCAATAAAAAGCCTGGCGATGAATTTGAGGGTGAAGTTAAACTTTCTGGCGCCAATGATGACAGTTATTACGCCTCGGCCTACATGGCCGGCCCCGTCAGCGACATACTCAGCATGGGGTTTCAGGCCGATTGGCGCGATACCGATGGGTTCTTCTTTAATGAGACCCGCAACGAGAAAAATGTAGATGACTTTGAGAACTGGAACGTGTCAACACGATTCGTTTTAGAAACCGGCGAAGAGTCATCTCTCGATATCAAAGCCCGCTACGGCGAGGTTGACGCGGCTGCGATTTCCTTTAACCCCTCATTTGCCGCAAGCTTCTTGGCTGGCCTGTTTGGAAATCCGTTACTGTTTGAAGATGTGAATGAACACAATTTCCAATTCGTCAACCAACTCGACTCCTACAACACACAAAAAACAATCGAAATCTCTGCCAAATACGACGCTGAATACGAATGGGGCTCACTGACTGCATGGGCTTTGTACTCAGATATTGAAAACGCGTTTGCTGCAGATGGGACGTCTGGTGCGTTTGGATTCTTCTTTAGTGAACCGAGTTGTATCGCCAGTATTGATTCTTTGAATGCGGCTGGCGTGACGCTACCCGCCCCTCAGTTCCTTGGGCCCACAGCTGGCGCATCGATTCTCGGCCCCTACACACCAACCAGTTGTGACGGTACCCAGTACCAAGAGCGTTTCCAGGACGACATCAGCTTTGAGATTCGCCTGGCCTCACCTGCTGACCAAGATCTCCGCTGGCTTGTCGGCGCTTACTATCTCGATCTGAACCGGCGCGTTGGTGTGAACACCGGAATTGAAGACGTTGCGGAAATAATCCCGCGACTCTTCATTCCAGCCGGACAGCCCAATGCGACTGATCAGCTTGTCCATGATAAATTTGACAGCCAAGTTTACGCAGCCTTCGGTAACATCGCCTACGATTTAAACGAGGACTTAGAGGCATCCCTAGCTCTGCGTTACGACAAAGAAAAACGGAAGAGCCGCAGCCTGGTGCCAACTGATGCACGCTCAACCTACATTGACTTTGATCCGACTGACGGCTTCCAAGGAGGGGACCCAATTAATCCGGGACTCAACCCAGCTATTAATCCAGCAGGGGTCATCCCCGATGGAGATCGGTCCTTTGATCAACTCCAACCTAAAATCAGCGTTACCTATGACGTAGGCCAAGACACGACGCTGTTTGCCAACTGGGGTATTGGCTTTAAGTCCGGCGGCTTTAATAGTTCAGGGTCTGAGGCAACTATTGATCTGTTTATAAACAGCGCTTTGGGTACAAACGTTGGTGTTGAAGATTTCTTCCGCAAAGAAACCTCCAGCGCTTTCGAAGCTGGCTTCAAGGGCAGTTACTTTGATGGTCGATTGACCGTGGAAGGTGCTGGCTACTACAACACCATCGACGACATGCAGTTCTTCGAATTCTTCGTTGGAGCTTTTGGTCTTCTGCGTATCGTTAACAATATCGATGAAGTGGAAGTTTATGGAGCCGAGTTTGCTGCAAATGCTGCTCTTTCGGAGAATTTCAGCATATACGGTGGACTTAATATTCTCGACAGTGAAATCAAATCAAATGCTGTGCGACCTGACACGGTTGGTAACAAAGCGCCTTACACTGCCGACTACACGTTAAATGCTGGTGCGCAGGCTCAATTCCCAGTCACAGACCAAATAGAACTGGTTGGCCGTGTAGACTACAGTCTCGTTGGTCCAACCTGGTTCCACACAGTACAGGATCAAGACCAATCTTCTCTGTTTGCAACGGCCAACTACGGCAAGACTCAGCGTAATTCTTACAATGTTGTCGATCTCCGTATCGGCGTTGAAGCCGAGAACTGGGCGATCACTGGCTTTGCCAAGAATCTCTTTAACGAAGACTATCTGGAGGAGGTTATCCCTTCACCACAGTTTGGTGGGTCCTTCATCCATCCAGGTGCGGAAGCACGCTACGGTGTCGAGATTCGATACAGCTTCTAAGTGAACGCTCAAATAGATAAAAGAGAAAGCGGCGGCCCCTTGGGTCGCCGCTTTTCTTTGTGGCCGTTGATGATGTAGGCCAGTGAGAAAATCAGGTGGGCTATTCCCACTTCGCTGGAGGACAGTAATACCGGGCCTCCTCAGAGAACCGCCATAAATCGTTTGGTACTGGAGGCTGAAGTAGATTATTGCCTGAATTCCAAGCTTTTGGGTCGCTGGATACGTGTCCCTGTGACTACTGGTGTCATCACAGATCCTTTAGGAGCCGGTTGTTTTTGAGACCAATCTGCCGAGTATGATATATTTGGCTACACGCAGTAAGGAGGCCACGGATGAATACGTATTTGCCCGGTATAGTGGCCGCTGCGTTAATCGCAATCAGCGCAGTGACTTCGAGCCAGGCAAATATTTTTAGTGTTAGCAATGGCTTGGTGAATGAGTCCGCCCACGCATTAGACCTTGAAAAATGGAATAAGGGTGTCGGCCTCGCGAGGCAGGCTTTGCGCTCTGGCGGCCTAACGCCGAAGAATATCGCAGCTGCCCTCAATAATCTGTGCATTGGCCTCACAGGCCAAGGGCATTTCGCCGAAGCTATTGAGGCCTGCAACAAAGCGATCACCAAAAGGCCGCGGGAGTGGAGTTTCTATAACAACAGGGCGAACATCCATTTCTACCAACAGAAATATGATCAAGCTCTGTCCGATTATTATAAAGCGCTGACGTTCAGCCCTGGAGATGATGTTTTGATAACCAATATTAGCCTCACCCTGCGGACCCGCAAAAAGGCCGCGGAACGTGTCGGACAGGAAGGTAATGTAGAGCGACAAAGCTAACTGCAACCAATACGCTTAACTCACAAATTTATGCGGTCCGATGTGTTCTCGGTATGAGCTTAGAGCGCCGCAGGCGCGATATCATTGAACGCCTTGGATTGGCCCGATCCTTTCGCGTCTTTTTTGAACAGCTAAACGGATCTAATATCCGTCCAACCAATCCCGCGACCATTATCGGGACTGATTAAACCGCATACATTTTGTAGTGGGGACATGATGTCTCTTGACAGAAACCACCTGCAATCAATGCCCGGGCAGAAACTGCAGCAGATAAGCCAACGTTCAAAGAAATCTCAGAGAAGCATGTTCTCATTCCCGCCAGCGCTTACTTTGGATGTCGACACAAGGATCGAAACAAGATAAATCACGGATCGCGCCTCAGAGTTCTCTTTCGCTGGTCTTAGCGCCCTTCTTTAGCCTTGCGCGGGAGATTTCGAAACAGCAGAAACATGACGGGCACCGCCAAGACAATTAGGTCCATTCGGATAATTTAGGGATTGAATGCCGTTCAGTGGCACATCAGAACGGGCAGGATTGCATGCTCCATAACGTAACCTGTAACACTGCCTAGCATGAGTTGCCGAAGCTTAGACCGCGTGTATGCACCCATGACCATCATATCGGCGTTACAGTCCTGCGCCGCGTATAGTAAAGATCGCCCTGTCCGTATTTCCCGGGGCAAGACTTTAGAAATAACCGTTTTTACACCATGACGGGTTAAGTGAACATCTAAGTCTTCAGTTCCGGCGTACCACTCTTCCTCTTCTACTCTGAGAACAGTGACTTCTTTCGCAGCCGCTAGCAGTGGCAAGGCTGCTTGAACGGCCCGGGTTGCTTCAGTACTCCCGTTCCAAAACACCGCAACGCGCTCAACAGGGCCAGGCACAGTGTCATCCTCAGATAAGATTGGCGGTGCGGCGACTACGGCACGCCCGCTCTGCATCAGCGCTGCATTAAGCGTCATCACGGCTGCTGTTTCATTCTCCGTTGTCGGGCGACCCACAACAATCAAATCCGCACGACATCCGCGCAGCGCCACAACCTGCTCTTCTACACCGGATTCTTCGAGCCAACTGACACCAAAACCGTCAATGGATGTGGCGCTAGACGGATAAGAATTACCTGATGTCACCTCATCGAACATAGTCCGAGTTGAGTTTGCGCGCTGGCCGGCTTCTCGCTCAGCAACACCCATCATTTCATCGACCATAGCACCGGACATAGCTTCGCCTACCAATGGCAAGGCTGCGGTCGGATCGGCCAAAACGTGTAATGCGTCGACATGGCAATCCAACTGCCTGCCCAACCGTAAAGCGGTGCTTAAGCATGCCCGCCCCGATTGCGGGTCTCCAACTACAGCAAGGACACTCTTAACAGCGGACATGGCGCTCCCCACTTGAACACTCACCCTACGTGAAGGGCTATGGTAACAGGCTCAACCTATTGAATGCCACTCCTGGCGCCGCGATTTTAGGCTAATGCTGACCCCACTGGCTGGTGAAATTCTTCAACACCATCAGGATCTTGGTGGATAATGATGTCAGCGCTCGGGTAGTCCGCCATCAACGCCACCTCAACCTCGTCGGCAATGCGATGGGCCTCCAACAATGACAACTTGGCATCAAGCACCATGTGCATCTGCATAAACACCTGCAAACCAGAAGAGCGGGTGCGCAATTCGTGCACATCTATGACCTTGGGATGCTTAAGCACGACCGCCTTAATCGCCTGCCGTTGTTCCTCCGGCAACTCATGATCCATGAGAAATGCCACCGACTTATGGGCTATTTTGGAAGCATTCCATAGGAGGAAAAACCCGATGCCGATTGCGAATACAGGGTCCGCCCAACCGACGTTTCCATACGTGGAAAGCATCAGAGCCCCAATGACACTTAGGTTGAGAAGTAGGTCACCTGTATAGTGGAGCGAGTCCGCACCAATCGCTACCGATCCTGTACGCTTTACCACAAATTTCTGGAAGACCACCAAGACAAGAGTAACGATGATGGAAAATATCATCACACCGATTCCTACATCTCCAGACTCAACTTGATTGTCTTTGTTAATCCTTGACGCCGCCTCCACCAAAAGCAAAACGGCTGACCCTGCAACAAATGCAGACTGCGCCAACCCAGAAAGAGGCTCAGCCTTGCCATGGCCAAAGCGATGCTCTTTGTCTGCAGGTGTCAGAGCGTGCCCGACCGCCCACAAGGTGACGAGCGAGGCAAATAGATCAAGGACCGAGTCCACCAAACTCGACAACAAAGCAACAGAGTTTGTGATGAGAAAGGCGACAGTCTTAACAACGATCAGCATGATCGCAGTGCACACAGCAGCATACGTGGCAAACCGCATAAGACGCGTTAGCGGTGCGGTCAGAGCAGCAGTTGTCAGCGAGTCAGTTGGCATCAGTTCACTATACGGCTAAGAGTTAGGGATAGACCCGTTCAGCACTCCATTGCGCTCCCTCTTTCTTATATACCAAACGATCGTGCATACGATGTGGCTGGTCGAGCCAGAATTCAATCATACCAGGTGTCAGTAGAAATCCAGACCAGTGTTTTGGGCGCGGCACGTCTTTACCGTCAAACTTGGTGGTAGCGCTGGTAAACTTTTCAATGAATTCATCACGGTCTTTCATTGGCCTCGACTGGTTAGATGCCCACGCTGCGACCTGACTCTCCCTGGAGCGGGACCCAAAATATGTATCAGCCTGATGCTCACTTACTTCCGTTAGAACCCCTTCAACTCGGACCTGTCTACGTAACGACTTCCAATGAAAACAGAGTGCAGCCCTGGCATTAGCCGCGATCTGCTGGCCTTTTTTACTTTCTTTATTGGTATAGAACGCAAATCCATCGGGGCCGTGACCTTTGAGCAAAATCATGCGCAAAGAAGGCATCCCATCAGGGGTTGATGTGGCAAGGCTCATCGCATCTGGGTCATTCAACTCAGACGTCTGTGCCTCTTGGAACCACGCCTCAAACAGCTCCATCGGGTCTTCTACTTTGGGGATAAGGTCTGGTGTCGCCATGCGTTTAACGCTCATTTATACATTTAGGTAGGAAGTTCCGGTTTGGTCCGCAATCACGCAGATGTCAACCACGGCACACCCCATTTCGCCCTGATTTTGCCACCTTTTCGCGGTTGTATGAAGTTGTAGATTATCAGAGGTTTGCCAACGGAATTGTGAGGAACTTATGTCGAGATCCCCTTTGAGAACAACGTTATCAGCTGGGTTTCTGGCCTCAGCCATGGTGCTTAGCGGTTGTGCAGCAGATGGCAGCAACCAAAACGAAACCCTCGGTACCCTTTTAGGTGCGGCGGCGGGCGCGTGGGCCGGGTCCTCCATTGGCTCCGGAGGCGGCCAAATCGTCGCCACCGCTGCCGGAACAATGCTTGGCGCAGCCATCGGTAATAAAGTGGGGCGCGGCATGGATGAGCTTGACCGCATGAAAGCCTACCGCGCGCAGCAGTACGCCTACAGCGCGCCTATCGGAGAAGCCATTGTTTGGAACAACCCTGAAAGTGGCAACTTCGGTAATGTCAAACCGGTACGTGACGGCTACACCAACACAGGACGTTATTGCCGCGAATTTCAAACGGAATTTACTGTGGGTGGTAGGCAAGAAAACGGCTACGGTACTGCCTGTCGTCAGGAAAATGGCAGTTGGAAGATTGTCAGCCAATAAGAAGAACGGGGTATTATGAAGGCTCTTCAGTGGCACTTATATTCAATCCTAGGGCTATATCAATTCGATATACGGAGAATCTAAATGTTTATATTTTGGGCGTTAGATAAGACGCTTCGGTTGTTTTTCTGGGATGACATGATCGATAGCCTTCGGGAGCCGCCCCGTGTTAAGCGTCGTCGGTGAAGATTACAGCAAAGAACTGCGGCAGTCCCTTGGGGCCGATGCTTGTTTGAAACAAATTTATTGTCGCAACACCCGTTGGGACAGTGCAGCGCCCAATCCGGCAACGGCATGAATCGCTGCCACGACATCCATCATCAGGGTGAGACGACCACCTGACCACTGGTTCTTTCGTGGTCTGAGCGCCGCAATAAGGCCGCCCCGAAAAGCGTCACCGATTCTGACCCTACGGTTTGGAACATCGGTGTAAATTAACATAAAAGCGGCCTCGAATAGAACCGCCAGCATGTATTTACCAAGCAGAACAGAAAACGGGCCTGGCTACGCGAAAGTTTCGATTAAACGCCACCCGATCCTCAGCGGAAGAAGTGCCGAGGTAACTATTAACCCCAAAAGCTAATGGTCGTAAGGCGGCTTGTAGCAAAATGAAGCTCTTCGGGGCCTTGTTCATGAACATTCCCGTATCGGGAATAAAATTGGTCAGAACCAGATCAAGAACCGAATCTCTCAAGCCCGCGAAAGCGCGAAAAGCCGCCAATATGGGCAGCATCAAAGGGCTTGCCGGAACAAAAGCTAAAGTTAAGGTGTAGCTCAAAGAGGTAGCAACGCGATTGACTTGATCGCACTTCATGCATCCTTCGGCAAACCATACGAAACGATAGCATTGGAATACGATGGATCGAATTTCTCGATCAAGCGCATTTCTTTTGAGTCACCTTGTGAACCGGTCATGCGTCAGTCTTGCCCTTAACTTTCAGTGGTGTAGGATGAGCATAGTTTGAGCAATCAGACTAAAAGTTTATATGTTTGTAGCTTCGGGACACAGGACGTCATATGAGCGGGCAGCCCGGATTTCTCTCTGGCCGGCGCGGCCTGGTAATGGGCGTGGCAAACGATCGATCCATCGCATGGGGAATCGCGCGCCAGGCTTCAAAACAAGGCGCGGAACTGGCATTTACATATCAAGGCGATGCACTTGAGAAGCGGGTAAGGCCGCTCGCCGAGAGCGTTAACGCTAATATAATCGCGCCATGTGACGTGACCGATCCAGACTCCATTGACAGCCTGTTCGAACAGGTTGGCAATACGTGGGGAAAAATCGATTTTGTCATTCATGCCGTCGCGTTCTCAGACAAAGCTGAACTGAACGGTCGATATGCAGATACTAGCCGAGAAAATTTCTTGCGAACGATGGATATATCCTGCTTCTCGTTCACAGACGTCTGCCGCCGTGCGTCGGCACTCATGCCAGATGGCGGCTCGTTGCTCACCCTCAGTTATTACGGCGCGGAACGTGTCGTACCCCATTACAATGTGATGGGTGTTGCCAAGGCAGCATTGGAAGCCAGCGTGCGCTATCTCGCTACGGATTTAGGTCGAGACAATATTCGCGTGAATGCGATGTCGGCGGGGCCAATGAAAACTCTCGCTGCATCAGGCATTGGCGATTTCCGCTATATTCTTAAGTGGAATGAACTCAATGCGCCGATGCATCGCAACGTTACATTGGATGACGTCGGTCGTTCTGGCTTGTATCTCATTAGCGACTTATCGAGTGGTGTCACGGGTGAAGTTCATCATGTGGATTGTGGATACCATGTGGTCGGGATGATGGCGCCTGAGTCAGCTCAGGATATTGCCGACCTTCTTGACGGCGCGAACCTCAAAGACTAGCCGCTCAGATGTCTGCAAACACATTTGGCACCCTATTTCGTTTTACAACATTTGGTGAGAGCCACGGCCCAGCTATCGGTTGCGTTGTTGATGGCGTACCGCCGCGCATTCCTTTGAACGATAATGATATCCAGATCTGGCTTGAGAAACGCAAACCTGGGCAATCCCGTTTCACGACTCAGCGAAAAGAACCCGATCAGATTAAAATATTGTCCGGCGTTTTTGACGGTGTGACCACTGGAACTCCAATCGGCTTGATGATCGGGAACGTTGATGCGCGCTCTAAGGACTATGGTGATATTGCGGAAAAATTCCGGCCCGGTCATGCGGACTACACCTATTGGAAAAAATATGGAATTCGGGACTATCGCGGTGGCGGCCGATCCTCAGCTCGCGAAACTGCAATGCGGGTGGCGGCCGGCGGTATAGCGCGGAAAGTTTTAGCTGGGGCGCTCGGAGAGCAAATCACCATTCGCGGCGCACTGACTCAGATAGGTCCTCACAAGATCAATCGCGACAATTGGGATTGGACCAGCACCGAAAACAATCCGTTCTTTTGTCCAGATGCAACAGCGGTAGCCACCTGGGAAAAATATCTCGACAACATTCGTAAAGAAGGCTCGTCCGCTGGCGCTGTTATTGAGATTGTCGCTGAAGGCATTCCGGCTGGGCTCGGCGCCCCAATCTACGGAAAATTAGATGCAGACTTGGCCGCTGCCTTGATGAGCATCAACGCAGCCAAAGGTGTGGAAATTGGTGCTGGGTTCGAGGCCGCAGCGCTGTCCGGTGAAGAAAATGCCGACGAGATGTGTATATCTAAAGAAGGCGGAGTCGAATTTCTCAGCAACAAAGCCGGGGGGATACTCGGCGGCATATCCTCAGGCCAAGACATAGTAGCCCGACTTGCGATCAAGCCCACCAGTTCTATATTAAGTCCACGCAAAACCGTTGATATTCGCGGTAACGATACCGAAATACAGACCAAGGGCCGCCACGACCCCTGTGTGGGTATTCGCGGTGTCCCAGTAGCTGAGGCTATGATGGCTATTGTGCTCGCAGACCATTGGCTAAGGCACAAAGCTCAGAACGGTTAGACGCCCCATCGTCTGCAATAACGGATACAAAGTTCATGCGCATAATTGGCAAGATTCTCGTTGGTATTTTGACAACTATCGGACTTTCGTTTCTCGTCTTAAGCGGTTTCTTTATTTATTTCCTGACAAAAACAGACAGTCTGCCGAACCAAGCTAGAACACAGCCAGAAAGCATGATCTTATCCATGAATCTGGATGCAGGTTTCTCAGAAGGCCGCAGCGGTCCAAACTTTGCACCCTTTGGCGTATCAGGACAGGTATCACTCCAGGACGCTGTCATCGCCCTCCGGCGGGCTAGTAAAGACGACAAGGTGCAGGCCGTGACCGCCACAATTAGTGGAAAAAGCCTTGGGCTCGCGCAGGTACAAGAAATTCGGGATGCGGTTGTTAATTTTAGAGCAAGCGGCAAACCGGCGCTGCTGTACAGCGACACTTTAGGTGGTGAATTGGGTAATGCCACAACGATTTATTACTTGGCGACCGCATTCGACGAAATTTGGCTCCAGCCATCCGGCGGAGTGGGTCTAACAGGATTGGCTATTGAACAGCCCTTTCTAAAAGAGTTTCTCGACAAAATTGGGGTCCGCACAAACACGATACAGCGCTACGAATATAAATCGGCAGCGGAAATTTTCACCAATTCGGAAATATCAGGACCAAACAAGGAAGCCTTAGACACCCTATTTGGATCCATATTCGAACAAATCGTCGAGGGCATATCTAAAGCTCGACAAATCAGTGGTAATGAAGTGCAGCGATTAATGGCAAGCGGCCCGTTGCTTGCTCAAGAAGCCATGGATGGCGGCTTAGTCGATCACCTCGCCTATCGGGATGAATTCGATAAAAGTGTCGAAGACTCTTTTGAGGACGGAAAAAACGTTTCTATACGGCGCTACCTTAGTTTTGGTCTGCCCGAAGAGACGCCAGAAGCAGAACATAGCATTGCTATGATCTACGCAGTTGGCGCCATCGCACGGGGGCAGTCAGAAGATAACCTATTCGGTGGCAATTCAGGAATCGGTGGCGACACTTTGGCCAAAGCTGTTCGCGACGCTGCTGAGGATGACAATATTGATGCAATTATACTGCGAGTTGATAGCCCGGGTGGCTCGTACGTCGCCTCAGACACAATTTGGCGTGAAGTTGTCCGAGCCAAGGAAACAGGTAAGCCCTTTGTCGTTTCTATGGGCAACGCAGCTGCCTCGGGTGGTTATTTCATAGGCATGCCAGCTGATACTATTTTCGCGCAGCCCGGAACGATAACGGGCTCCATTGGTGTGATCTCTAGCAAGTTTGTTTTTAAAGATTCACTGGAAAAACTTGGTATCAATTGGTCCACACTGACCTATGGTGAGAATGGCGATATTTTCACACCGTCAAGAGACTTCGATAAGACTGAACTAGAGCGCGTGAACAGAAGCCTTGATGCCATCTACGAGGATTTCACGGCAAAAGCCGCCGCTGGCCGGGAGATGCCGGTCGAGGATATTCATGCCGTTGCCAAAGGTCGTGTGTGGAGTGGCGCAGATGCCAAACGCCTCGGGTTGATCGACGAGCTAGGAGGATTGAGCGACGCAATTGACCACACAAAAGTGTCGATTGGTCTGACGCCAGAGGACCTTGTCCGATTGGTGCCCTACCCGAAACAAAAAGATCCCCTCGAAAGCATCCTAGACTCTCTCGAAGAAGGAACTCTCCCCTTCGGCCTAAAAAGCGCGATTGAAAGTCTTGTCAACCTAACCCAGACGATCAACACATGGGTCGCTCCTTTGGCACGCGGACCTGAGGCTGGTGTGCTATACGCACCGCCTTTGACTATCAGGTAAATCCTTGGCGACTAAGGGGCGCGTTTAGCTCCAATTAGAAACTCTTTGTTGCCTTCAGGTCCAGTAATGGGACTTTCAGTAATCCCGATCACGGTCCAATTGGGTTGGTCGTTTAGCCAACTTGATATCTTGGCACACACCTCATTATGCAGATCGGGGTCACGGACAACGCCTTTCTTGCCAACGCGACCTTTACCTACCTCGAACTGCGGCTTAATCAATGCAATCAATGTTGCTTTAGACTTAGTGAGCGCCATGGAGGCAGGTAACACAGTACGAAGGCCAATAAAGCTGGCGTCACAGACAACCAAACCAACCTGTTCAGAGATATGCTCATCGGTAAGATAGCGCGCATTCGTTCGCTCAAGCACGACCACTCTTTCATCACCTCTTAGCTTACTATCCAGTTGGCCATAACCAACATCCACAGCGAATACCTTCGACGCGCCATGACTTAAGAGTACATCGGTAAAACCGCCGGTCGACGCCCCGACATCAATTGCCGTAAAACCCGACGGATCAAATTCAAAGTGTGAGAGGCCGTGCGCGAGCTTGAGGCCGCCACGGGAAACCCATTGATGATCCTTGCTACGTACAGTCAGCGCGACATCAAAGGCAATTTGATGACCAGGCTTGTCCAGGCGTTTTTCCTTAGAATATACCGCGCCAGCCATGATTAAGGCTTGGGCTCGCGTACGAGATTCGGCAAGCCCACGCTCGACCATGAGCTGGTCAAGTCGGGTTTTATTACCTGCCATCTGAGGTCAGTTAGGCGCTCGCCGGACGCTCAGAAACATCCTGGCCAAGCCCCTTTAGGACTGTTTGGACTATGCCAGATGCATCTAGTCCGGCCGCATCTACTTGATCCTCCGGTTTAGCATGATCAAGGAAGGCATCTGGCATCGTAAGCGTTCTGACAGCCAGACCCCGATCAAGGTGTCCATTGGCCGCGAGCATCTGCAGCACCTGTGCACCAAAGCCACCTTGCGAACCCTCCTCAACCGTCACTAAAAGATCATGGCTCTCTGCCAAATGAGCCACCAACTCTGCGTCCAGTGGCTTTGCGAAGCGGGCATCGGCGACAGTGGTCGACAATCCGCGAGCTGCCAAATCATCGGCGGCGCTAAGGCAGGCCCCGAGGCGCGTTCCTAGACTTAGGAGTGCAACAGATGTTCCTTGTCGCAAGATACGGCCTTTGCCGATTGGCAGAACCTCTCCCATTGCTGGGAGTTCAATGCCGATACCTTCTCCTCGAGGATAGCGGAACGCAATTGGACCGTTATCATAGGCGGATGCCGTTGCAACCATATGGACTAGCTCTGCCTCGTCGGCTGCCGCCATGACAACGAAATTGGGCAAGCAACTCAAATACGCAAGGTCAAATGCACCCTGGTGGGTGCAACCATCCGCCCCGACGTAGCCCGCACGATCTATGGCAAAGCGAACCGGTAAATTCTGTACGGCAACGTCATGCACAACCTGATCGTAAGCCCGTTGTAGAAAGGTTGAATATATAGCTGCAAACGGCTTGTAACCCTCAGTTGCTAATCCGCCAGCAAACGTGACTGCGTGCTGTTCAGCAATACCAACATCAAAGGTACGGCCTGGGAACTGTTCGGCAAATTTGTCCAAACCTGTGCCGCCTGGCATAGCCGCTGTTATGGCGACAATCTTCTCGTCTTCCTCCGCCTCTGCAATCAATGCTTTGGCAAAAATAGACGTATAGCTCGGCGCGTTTGGCTTTGACTGTGCTTGGTTGCCTGACACCACATCGAACTTTGCGACACCATGATACTTGTCTGCGGACTCCTCTGCGGGTGCGTAACCCTTCCCCTTTTGAGTCACAGCGTGAATAAGAAACGGTCCACCTGCTTTGGAATCACGGACGTTCTTCAGGACGGGCACCAGGTGCTCGACCTTGTGACCGTCGATCGGACCAACGTAATAAAAGCCCAATTCCTCGAATAGCGTGCCACCGGTTACCATGCCTCGGGTATATTCTTCAGCTTTGCGGGCCGCCGTCTTCAAGGTCTTCGGGAAATGAGATGCGATTTGTTTCATCGCCTCGCGAAGATTCAGATAAGACTTGGACGATAACAGTCGCGAAAGATAAGCGCTCATCGCTCCAACTGCTGGCGCAATCGACATGTCATTATCGTTGAGAATAACGATGAGCCGACTATCCATGCTGCCAGCGTTGTTCATCGCCTCGTACGCCATGCCTGCGCTCATAGCTCCATCACCGATCACCGCAACCACCTGGTTTGATCCACCAGACAAATCGCGTGCGACGGCCATACCAAGGCCAGCCGAAATAGAGGTTGAGCTATGCCCTGCACCAAAAGGGTCGAACTCGCTTTCTGGCCGATTCGTAAAACCAGACAAACCATCCTTTTGTCGAATGGTAGACATCCGGTCCCGACGCCCGGTGAGAATTTTGTGCGGATAACATTGGTGCCCCACATCCCAAATCAGGCGATCTTCTGGCGTATCAAAAACATGGTGAAGAGCAACCGTAAGTTCAACCACACCCAACCCAGCGCCGAGATGTCCGCCGGTGCGAGATACTTTGTGAATGAGATCAGCCCGCAATTCATCGGCTAGCTGGGTAAGCTCGTCTACGGACAAATCTTTCATGTCCTTCGGGCTTGTAATGCGATCAAGCAACGGTGTCTCGAGTCCCGGCTTGACCGTTTCTGCGTCCGTTCCCACTCTGTGCCGTCCCTTTGTTTAAGATCGTCGACTGACAGTAAATGCTGCAGCAGCGCGGAGAGGTTCTGCAGCGTCACCAAACCGTGACAATGCAGCAACTGCTTGATCAACCAGGGTTTTCGCCCGATTTCTAGCACGTTCCGGACCGTGGAGCGAAACAAATGTCACTTTACCAGCAGCGGCATCCTTGCCCGTCGCCTTGCCCAAATCGCTCTCTGTTGCCTCAAGGTCCAGGAGATCGTCGGTGATCTGAAAAGCTGCCCCTAGGCAGCTCCCATAAGCGTCTAGGCTCTCCAACGTGTCGGCATCCGCCTGGCCGAGAAGCCCGCCTATCAGGCACGGCGCGGCAAGCAGTCGCCCAGTCTTGAGCGCTTGCAACCGCTCTACATCTTCCTCAGCCATATCTGATTGCTCAACCATAAGATCGAGCATCTGACCACCGACCATACCCGCTGCACCTGCAGCGTCAGCGAGTGTGGCGATAATCTTGGCCCGCGTATCACCATTCGGATGGGTGGCATCGTCGCTCAAAACCGAAAACGCCTGGGTGAGAAGCGCGTCACCCGCAAGGATCGCCGTGGCCTCGTCAAAAGCTTTGTGACATGTGGGACGGCCACGGCGCATGTCATCATCATCCATCGCCGGAAGGTCATCATGAATGAGAGAATAGCAGTGCACCATCTCCACTGCCGCACCAGCCCGTAAAGAGTGCGCGCGTGGCACTTCGAATAAATCTGCGCTGGCAATTGTCAGAAAAGGCCGCAATCGCTTGCCGCCATTGAGCGCACTATAACGCATGGCTTCGACAACTCGTTGTTCGGGTCCGTCTGGCAACGGGAGCAACTCATCAACGCACGCATTGAGCGAGTCTGCAACGCGCCGCAGATCTTCGGAAAATGTCAGCGAATGTCCAGGCGCAGATTCTGCACCATCCTGCCTCATTCTGACTCCACGTCTTCCAATTTCATGGCATCGCCTAGGCCAGTGATTTTCTCGATTTTCATACGCGCATCAGCCAGCTTAGCTTCACAATGACGCTTGAGTAGAGCGCCGCGCTCATAATACTTGACCGCTTCATCAAGCTTAACTTGGCCGGCCTCTAAGTCGCGAACAATGCCTTCGAGTTGGCTGAGCGCATCCTCAAAGTTTAGGCCTGCAATATCTTTAGGGATTTTCGTCTCTGCCATCGTATCTGCTTTCGTCTGTGACGCCGCATCACCCTTTCATCAGGGCCTTTACATGGGCCGCTGCGCTAGCGCCTAGGGCGCGTAGGTTATAGCCGCCCTCTAGGGCTGAAACCACCCGTCCGTCTGCGTGGAGGTGTGCGGCGGCTAAAATCTGCCGGGTAGCCCAGAAAAAATCATCCTCTTCCAACCCCATATCCGACAGAGGATCATCCTTATGAGCATCAAAACCAGCAGAAATAAGTACAAAATCTGGCGCGAAGGTGTCGAGAGCTGGTAAAATATCTCGCTGGAAAGCTTTGCGAAAGCCACCGCCTTCGGTTCCAGCCGGAAGCGGCGCATTGACAACATTTCCATGAGCTCCAGTTTCATCCGAAGCCCCGGTCCCCGGATAATGCGGATACTGGTGAATGGACGCAAAAAAGAGGTCTGGGTCATTCCAAAAAATATCTTGGGTGCCATTTCCGTGGTGGACATCGAAGTCAACTACGGCAATTTTTCTCAGACCGTGCTGGGCCCTAGCATGTAGAGCAGCGACAGCAACATTGTTAACAAAACAAAACCCCATTGGGCGGCCGCGTTCAGCATGATGACCAGGCGGACGTACCGCGCAAAACGCTGATGCAGCCTCGCCCGTCACAACTGCATCAACAGCAGATACAAGTGCTCCCGCTCCTTTACGTATCGCCTCATCTGTATCTGGCGACATCACCGTATCAGGGTCGATATGGCGATACCCATCGTCAGGTACAGCCTCGATTATGGCCTGTACCAATTGTTCAGAATGGGGTGCCGCCATTTGATCATCCGTCGCGTTGATCGCTGCCCTTCGCAAGAGGCCACTAAATTCTTCGTCTGCGAGGGCATTGTTGACGCTGCGCAACCTATCGATACTCTCCGGATGGCATGGGCCGGTATCATGGCTGAGAAAAATATCGTCGGTGACATAGAGTACGGACATAGCGGCGCTTCACTGAAATTGAGTTTCACGATCTTAAACATACAATCTCAAGACAAATACCGTTCAGGGTCTTTTCTTGCGGCTTAATCGCCCGCTAAACTTCCTTACGAGATAGGAGTAAAGCATGTGGCAGACGACCTAGCACCTTTAGAGAAGGATACAGAAAACACCTGTAGTGTGTTACGTTCCATCGGAAATCCGCACCGCCTGAGCATTTTATGCCGACTCAGCCAGCGTGAGTGCAGCGTGAAGGAGCTAGAATCTATCGGCTCGATTGGTCAGTCGGCATTATCCCAGCACCTCGCTAGGCTTCGTCGTGATGGTCTTGTTATGACCCGCCGAGAAGCTCAGACCATATACTACACGCTGAAAGGGAGCAAAATTCAAATCATCCTAGCCGCCCTAAGCAAAGCCATAGATCAGGGTTATAATAAACCCGGCTAGATCGTATTCAATGGCAACTTGAGATACGAAACACCGTTCTCTTCCGGTGGAGGAAATTCGCCAGCGCGAATATTAACTTGCACGGACGGGAGAATAAGCGCTGGCATTGCGAGGGTGGCGTCTCGCGCTGTTCGCATACTGACAAATTTCTCCTTAGGCACCCCTTCTTTAATATGTTTATTCGCCGCTCGTTGCTCAGCAACAGTGCTCTCCCATTCAAAAGGTCGACCGTCAGGCCCATAGTCATGGCAGACAAAAATACGGGTCTCCTCTGGCAAAGTTAGGATGCGCTGAATTGATTGGTACATAACCGCCGCATTCCCACCCGGGAAATCACATCGCGCGGTACCGTAATCGGGCATAAATAGCGTGTCGCCAACAAAGGCGGCGTCGCCAATCAGATAGGTCATGCATGCAGGCGTATGGCCAGGGGTATGCCAAGCGTTAATATCAAGTTCCCCAACACGCAACACATCGCCGTCTTTAAGGAGGCGGTCAAACTGAGACCCATCGCGCGCGAGATCAGCTCCAAGATTAAAGACCTGACCAAATTCTCTCTGGACGGTGGTGATATGTGCGCCAATAGCCACAGCAGCCCCTAGTTCTGCCTTTAGGTATGGCGCCGCTGAGAGATGGTCGGAATGCACATGAGTTTCAAGCACCCATTCGACTTGCAAGGACTCGCTCTGAACCGCTGCAAGTATTTTGTCTGCACTCTTAGTCGAGGTCCGAGCAGAACTGGCGTCAAAATCCAACACCGAGTCGATGATCACCGCCTTTCTTCCTCGCGATTCACACACGAGATAACTGACAGTAAATGTCTGCTCATCAAAGAATGCGGTAACGCGAAGAGGAGATAATTCGGCCATTATGTTACCTGTCAGCTCCAGGATTTACCAATGCTACCCGAGCCCCAGTATTATCGCCATAATTAAACACGAGGCTGCATGGAAAGAGAAAACGGGTTATGGTTGAAGCATGTCTGTAAGATACGGAATCGACTTAGGCGGAACAAAAATTGAATTAATTGCGCTCGATGGTGACGGCGCGGAGTTACTTAGAAAACGTGTTCCAACCCCTGTTGGTGACTACGCAGTAACAGTTGCGGCTATAGTTGATTTGGTTCTCGCAGCAGACTCTGAGTTGGATACTGAAAAAAGTGACGATCTGCCAACTGTGGGGATTGGCATCCCGGGCACAATTTCTCCTTCCACAGGATTAGTTAAGAACGCGAATTCAACCTGTCTCATCGGCCGACCGCTTGATCGCGATATTGAAACCCAGCTGGGACGGGCAATTCGGCTTGCGAACGACGCAGATTGCTTCGCCCTCTCTGAAGCATCTGACGGATCGGGAGATCGTCACCCCATTGTATTTGGCGTCATCCTCGGTACCGGCGTCGGCGGAGGGCTTGTCGTCGACAAAAAGATTGTCAGAGGGCCGAATGCAATTACGGGCGAGTGGGGCCACAACCCCCTGCCCTGGCCGGACTTAGCTCGCGACGAGATTCCAGGTCCAGAATGCTATTGCGGAAGATCCGGATGTATTGAGACTTTCTTGTCAGGCCAAGGCCTTTGCCAAGATGCATATGACAACGAAAAATCGCATACTTTCGATAATGCCAAAGCTGTTGTCGATGCCGCCGCCGAGGGAAACGCATTTGCCCAGACTGCGCTGAATCACTACGTCTCCCGAATCTCGAAAGCATTAGCTTCAATCATTAACGTCATTGACCCCAATGTCGTTGTACTTGGCGGCGGCCTGTCAAACATTCCACTACTCTATGAAGAAGTACCCAAAATCTGGGACGCATTCATTTTTTCTGACACGGTTGAGACACAGTTGCTTCCCCCAAAACATGGCGATTCCAGTGGAGTTAGGGGAGCCGCCTGGCTTTGGCCAAATACAAACTAAACCAAGTTATTCAGCGCCCCGCTCGCCTCTCTCGATCTCCTTTGGAAGGTCGAGTTTTATATGGAGTTCTTTGAGCTGTTTTTCGCTGACTTCGTTTGGTGCCTGCATCATGAGGTCTTCAGCTTGGTTGTTCATGGGGAACAACGTAACTTCACGAATATTGGGCGTATCAGCCAATAACATAACAATTCGATCAATCCCCGGCGCCGCACCACCGTGCGGCGGTGCGCCGTATTTGAAAGCGTTAAACATACCGCCAAAGCGCTCTTCAATCACACTTTCCGCGTAGCCAGCGATTGAGAAAGCTTTGATCATGATGTCCGGACGATGGTTACGGATTGCGCCTGAGCACAGCTCCACGCCGTTGCAGACAATGTCATACTGGTAAGCCATCACATCGAGAGGGTCTTTTGTCTCAAGCGCTTCGAGCCCACCTTGGGGCATAGAAAATGGGTTGTGGCTGAAATCGATCTCACCGGTCGCCTCATCTTGCTCATACATGGGATAGTCCACGATCCAGCAGATATCGAACCTGTCTCTCGCAAGAAGGTCCAACTCCTCACATACTTTGGTGCGCACAACGCCAGCAAACTTTTCAGCGACGGAAGGCTTGTCGCACACGAAGAACACGCTATCTCCGGATCCGACACCGGCCGCATCTCGAATGGCAGCAACACGGTCATCATCTAGATTCTTTGCGATTGGACCCTTAACACCGCCGTCTGCCTCATAAACAATATATCCAAGCCCACCAGCGCCCTCGCTGCGGGCCCAGTCATTAAGTTTGTCAAAATAACTTCGTGGCTGCCCTGCCGAGCCAGGCGCTGGAATCGCGCGCACGATCGACCCTTTTTCGATGTTCTTAGCAAATAACCCGAAGTTAGAGCCCGCAAAAGACTCCGTAACATCCGTAATTAATAACGGATTCCGTAGATCGGGTTTGTCGGTGCCGTACTTAAAAATTGCTTCGGCATAGGGAATACGCGGCCACTGCCCTTCTGTCACAACTCTCCCGTTCGCGAACTCAGAGAACACTCCGCCAATGACGGGCTCTATGGCCTCGAATACGTCATCTTGCGTAACGAAAGCCATCTCAAGGTCTAATTGGTAGAACTCTCCAGGTGAACGATCTGCGCGTCCATCTTCGTCGCGAAAGCATGGCGCAATCTGGAAGTAACGGTCAAAGCCGGAGACCATAACGAGTTGCTTGAAGATTTGTGGCGCCTGGGGAAGTGCGTAGAACCGTCCTGGATGAAGTCTCGATGGCACCAAGAAATCGCGCGCACCCTCGGGCGACGACGCAGTAAGAATAGGGGTTTGAAATTCAGTAAACCCGGATTCGATCATTCGACGGCGAATGCTGGCGATAACCTGCGACCGCAGCAGGATATTAATTCGCATCTCTTCCCGGCGAAGATCGAGATAACGATACTTCAACCTTAAATCTTCTGGGTAATCGTTCTCACCGTACACCTGAATAGGTAAAACGTCGGTTTGAGACAGGGCTTCAACTGCCTCAATCTGCACTTCCACCTTACCAGTGGGGAGCTTCTCATTAACGGTATCATCCGTGCGCTCAACTACACTCCCGGTGATGCATAAGACAGTTTCAGAACGGGCGTTATCGATCGTAGCGAAAACAGGGCTAGACGTATCGACCACGCATTGGGTAACCCCAAACTGATCCCGCAGGTCGACAAAGACCAGGTTGCCGTGGTCCCGTTTGCGGTGAACCCAGCCAGATAAGCGGGCTTGTTTTCCAGCGTCTTCGAGGCGCAGCGCGCCGCAATTGTGCGTTCTGTAACGGTGCATTACCGAGTCCCTGTAACGGAATATTAGACCCTAGGCCTGTTACCTAGGGAACGGGCGGAGAAACCACACCGAACCGGATCATTTGTCAAGGTTCTGGCCGATCTCAGCAAAAGATTGTTCTCTTGCGCCCTGCCGGTTGCGGCGTTCGGACAGAGACGATAAGACATCGGTCATGGAGTTAATCACCAGAACTGATGATTTGGCCGCCTTTTGTCAGCGGCTGTCTACAGCAGAATTCATCACCGTCGATACGGAATTCCACCGGGAAACGACCTACTGGCCGTTGCTGTGTTTGGTCCAAGTTGCTGGGCCCGATGAGGCCTACTGCATTGATGCGATGGCAGATGGCCTCGATCTGGCACCGCTATACGACCTTTTCAGCAACACTGACGTGATCAAGGTCTTCCACGCAGCGCGACAAGATTTAGAGATCTTTTTCCACAAAGCTGGTCTCATTCCAGCACCCCTTTTTGATAGCCAAGTTGCAGCAATGGTCTGTGGGTTTGGCGAATCCGTAGGCTACGAGACCTTGGTCACCAAGCTCACCAAGGCACGGATCGACAAAAGTCAGCGCTTCACAGACTGGACACGGCGACCGCTATCAGAAAAACAGATTGAGTATGCCTTGGCAGACGTCACGCATCTGCGAGATATATACGTCAAACTCAAAGCTGAACTGGAGCGCTCGGATCGAGCCTCTTGGGTTGCCGAGGAAATGGGAATCCTGACGAGCTCGGATACCTATTCCTTGTCACCGGAAGAATCCTGGCGTCGGTTAAAGTCACGTGAGAAAAGGCCTCGCTTTCTGGCCATCCTAAAAGAAGTTTCTGCCTGGCGAGAACGCACTGCTCAAAAGCAGAATACACCGCGCAGGCGAGTTATTAAGGATGACGCTCTGGTTGAGCTAGCCGCTCTACGGCCAACAGATGAGAAGGCACTATCGCAGACACGTCTTGCCAAACACCTCGCCCGTAGCAAACATGCTTCCGAAGTTATCGCCGCCATTAAACTAGGGCTCGATACGCCAGATGATCAATGCCCTAGACTTCCTAGACCTCTCGAGAAACCGCCTGGTCTTGGCCCGGTCATTGATCTACTTAAAGTCTTGTTGAAAGCACGGTGCGAAGCCAGTGATGTTGCCCTTAAATTGGTCGCCACCGTCTATGATCTTGAGCGAATTGCTTGTGATGACGCTGCTGACGTACCTGCCCTGTCCGGTTGGCGTCGCGACCTCTTTGGCGAAGATGCGCTGAGGCTTAAACATGGAAAGCTAGCGCTTAGCTTATCCCCCGACAGCAAGGTCATAGAAGTCATTGAACGAGCTTAGCGAGCCACGCGCTATACGATCTGTATTTTGTCTTTGCGGTCAACGTGACTTGCCAAGCGAGACAACCTCTTAGGATAGGATCCTCCGTCGAATACCGTTTCATCAGCGGGAATCAATAAAGTTATAGCGATCTTCCCTATGTCTAGTTTTGCCTTCTTAAGAATCCCAGGTGCACCTCCGGTCAATGAATAGGCGAGTCGGAGTCCTAAACCGATTGTTCTGACCCGATGAAGACGGGCCTCATCAAGCACTGCATGTGCTTGATCAATTGTCGGGGTCGTATCATCTGTGCGGTATCGGTAAAACAATGCCAACGCCAAACTCGCCCTGTCTTCGTGCCCCAACCCCATAAAGGGTAGTCGGAGTGCGCGCAGAAAAGCCTGTTCGGCACGAAAGTCAGGATGCTCAGACCAATAGACATCTCGTAAAATGCAAGCTGCGAGGCGGAGTCTGGCTTGATCTTTTGTCTCGCCTGGAAAAAGAGGCGCCAACCATTCGAATGCCTCGTGCCCGGAGCGCGGATCACGTCCAGCTGCGCGACACAATTCCTCTGCTGCACTGATAAGCGGGTCTTCGGATTTCAAGGCGTTAGGCAGGTCCTTGTAAAATTGACCTTCGCGCATACCGTAAATCGAGAACACAAGGTTATCTGGCCGCGCCACCTCCAACAGACGCCCAAGCATAGCCGCCGCCAACGGCAGAGCTTGGAGACGCGACTTGTCAACACGACGGATTTTCTCCAGCGTCTGAGGGCCAAGATTAGAGATAAGTCCGAACAGAGACTGGGCTTGGGGTCGCGTGAGCGTAAAATTATCCAAGACATGTAGCGGGTAGTTCATATGGGCGATGCAAACTCGAGCTAGAGCCCGCCACGCTCCACCCACGGCATAAACTGTCCGCCCCTTCACTCCGGAAATCCACGCTTCTTGATCGAGGTGCTGATTTATTGTTTCGAGCGCTTTGTCCAAGTCGAGACCGGACGAATCTGCAAGGCGGAGCGTGCCGAGGGGTAAGGTCGCGTGGTGGGCAAAATCACTGCCATGGACATCGACAAGTTCAAGACTACCTCCACCGAGATCCGCCACCATACCGTCAGCATCGGGGATCCCGCACAGCACACCAAGTGCACTTCGCTGCGCCTCTTGCTTCCCGGACAAAACTTTTACGGACAGCCCCGTTTCTTTTTTAACGAGCTCTGTAAATTTCTTGCCGTCCGACGCGTCACGAATAGCGGCAGTTCCTAGTACATCTAGTCTGTCTAGGCCCATCGCCTCTATCAGGGCCGTAAAACGTCCCAGAATTTGGAGTGCTTTCTCAATACCGTCCGGGTGCAATTTGCCCGTAGATTCAAGATCGCGCCCTAAGGCGCAAATGGATTTCTCATTGTAGATCGGAGTCGGCGTTCTCATAACACCGCTATAGACGACCAATCGCACCGAGTTTGACCCGATATCTATGACGCCTATGGGCCGGTGACGGTCGGCCAGTATCGTGCTGTCTTCAGGCACGCTTGTTTCTCTCATCAAACTCTAAGAGCAGCGCTGATAGCAGGTTTATCGGCGGCTTGGAACCAATTTGGTCACTTGACGTTTTGCCTGATCAAGCGCGCTTCCCTGACCCGACAAACTCGGGTTATTCATGAAGTAATCATGGGCACTAAACGGTGCGTCGCCAGCCTCGTCCCGGGCAAACCGGCCGTCCGAATCAAGGGTCCAACTCTGCAGGTTATCGTTGATATTTGCGACCATGATTTGATCAAGCACCTGCTGATGTACTGTATGATTCTCGATCGGAACGAAGGTTTCCACACGGTTGACGATATTCCTCGTCATCCAGTCCGCAGACGACATATAGACTTTTGCGGCGCGAGAGGGCACTGGGTGCCCATTGCCGAATACGAAGACTCGCGAATGCTCGAGAAATCTCCCAATGATACTCTTAACGCGAATGTTCTCAGATAAGCCGGGCACGCCGGGTCGCAGACAGCAAATACCACGCACAATGAGCTCTATTTGTACGCCCGCCTGGGACGCTTCGTACAGAGCGTCAATAACAGTAGGATCAACAAGCGAGTTCATTTTCGCCCATATGGTTCCGGGCTGACCAGCTTTTGCAAATTCAATTTCCTGATCAATAAGGTCATCAATCTTTTCTTTAAGGCCGATCGGCGCAATCGCTAGCTTCTCTAGAGAATCGGGTTGGGCGTATCCGGTCATGAAGTTGAAGGCCCGATTAGCATCGCGACACAGAGCAGGATCACACGTGAAAAAAGACAAGTCGGTGTAGATTTTCGCTGTAACCGGGTGATAGTTCCCAGTCCCGAAGTGAACATAGGAATTCAGCGCACTGCCTTCCCGACGAGTTACAAGGGAAATCTTGGCATGGGTTTTTAGATCAACAAAACCATAGACCACATTGGCGCCAGCTCGTTCCAGATCCCTCGCCCAACGGATGTTTGCCTCTTCATCAAAACGGGCCTTGAGCTCCACCATAGCAGTTACGGATTTTCCAGCCTCAGCCGCCTCTATTAAGGCCTCAACAATCGGCGAGTTCTTACTTGTGCGGTAGAGAGTCTGTTTGATCGACACAACGTTAAGGTCTTGGGCCGCCTGCCGGAGAAACTGCACGACCGCATCGAAAGACTCGTATGGGTGGTGGACGATAATGTCCTTCTTGCGAATAGCGGCGAAACTATCACCCCCGAAATCTCTAATTCGCTCTGGGAATCTAACGTTGTAGGGGACGAATTCAAGGTCAGGGCGCTCTCCTGTAATAAGCTGGATAACGTCTGCGAGACCAATCATCCCGTCCATACGAAACATATCATCCGACGACACTTCCAATTCGTCGCAAATTAAATTGACCTGGTCTTCGGGCATAGACGCACTGACCTTTAAACGGATACAGCTGCCGCGCCGTCTACGCTTCAACGCTGTTTCGAAGCTCTGCACCAAGTCTTGGGCTTCTTCATCAATCTCCATTTCACTATCGCGAAGCACTCGAAACACACCCGACTGCATAACCTTGAAACCGGGAAAGAGGCGGTCAAAGAAAAGTGTTATGACCTCTTCAAGAGTAATAAACCTTATTTTCCGCCCACGCAGGCGAATCAATCGATCCACCTGCGATGGCATGGGCACAAGGGCCCGCATACCTTCGCCATTCTCAATGCGCACCAGTTGTAGAATGAGAGATAAGCCAAGGTTGGGTATGAAAGGAAATGGGTGAGCCGGGTCAATCGCCAAGGGTGTAAGAACAGGAAAAATATGCTCCATAAAACGGTCGAGGAGCCAGGCCTTATCCGTAGCATTGAGTTCATCTTTTGAAACGACATGAATTTCTTCTTTGTCGAGTTCTACCTGCAACAAATCCCAACATTCGTCTTGATGCCGCAGGATATCTCGAACAGCGGAGTTAATTTGAGTGAGTTGTTCTTGCGGAGTCAGATCATCAGCGCTCCGCTGCGTCACACCAGCCCTAACCTGCCCTTTTAGGCCAGCGACGCGAACCATATAAAATTCATCCAGGTTAGATGCCGATATCGACAAAAATCGTACCCGTTCCAACAGGGGATGTTTGACATTTTCGGCTTCCTCAAGGACGCGCGTATTGAACGACAGCCAAGAGAGTTCCCGGTTGATAAACCGATCACTGCTATCCAGACTTATCGTAGGCCGATCAGCGTTCTCAGAGACAGGGGTACTGTCTTGTGGGCTCACGCAAATATTCCTTTAGTCATTCACTGGCAGATTTTTTCTTGCTACCACGCCCCCCGCTAGAAAGCAGAAACTAACGGCCCTGGAACCGTATTTCACAAAACGCAATTTTTACGGGATCTGAACCCTATCACGACAGCTTATAATGTGTCGATTATAGGACACCTCTTAACACTTTCCCTCTTGCTCTTGCGACATGCCAAAGCGGTTAACGAATCTACGAATGATCATGCGCGTTCCCTAGCCCCGCGAGGACAACGCGAGGCCAAGAAAATAGACCGCCACCTTAAGTTTTCAGATCTAAAGCCAGGTTTCGTGATGTGCTCGACGGCAAAACGAGCAGGCCTCACCTTAGAACCGGTTTTAGTGATTTGGCCCGATCTGAAGGTGTCTTATGTGAACGAACTCTACCTCGCCTCGACGGAAATGGCGGCAGCACATATAAGGCAAGGCGGATTAGCCGATCGAGGCTTGTTGGTTGGGCACAACCCTACAATGAAAGATTTGACTCGTGTCTTGGCGGACCAACGAAATACCTCAAACGCCGCGCTATCCGGCGCACTTTCAAAGCATCCTGTAATGGCTCTGGCTAAGGTATCTATTAGCTGCGAACAGTGAGACCAGATTGACGCGTCATGTGGCTAACTTAAGCGCTTTATAAAACTCCGCGGCTTGAAGATTCGGCGATAGATTAATCAGGCCTGAAGTTGTAGCTGTCTAAGATATCGCGCACCAACGGAACTGTGATTTTTCGATTTTGCGCTAAAGCATCGTGATCGACGCGCTCCGTCATTTTTTGTATGGCGGCAAAGGTGCGCGGAATTCGTTTTTGGACGTAGTCTACCAATTCTGGTGTGACCTCTAACTGACGGTCACGAAAGAGCTTCACCAGTACAGCAGCGATCGTCGCATCATCTGGCGATCGTATTTCAACCGATGGCATACCGCTTAGGCGGGATTTCAGGTCGGGGAGAGCCACGTCCCATCGGGCGGGTGCTGTTTGACCGACGATGAGAAGATGCTTGCGCGCCTCACGGACCACATTGAAAAGATGAAATAATGCTGATTCGTCGGGCACGGCATCAGCGTTATCCCATATCAATGCGCTGTGCGCCTCTACGAGAGTGACAGGTTCAACCTCCGATATCTCGCCCACCTCAAGCACATGAGCACCTGCCTTTGCCACGAAGACTTGAACCAGATGTGACTTGCCGCACCCAGGGGGACCATATAGCCCAAGACAAGGCGCCGGCCAGTTTGGCCAGGTATCAATCCAGCCAACAGCTTCACGGTTGGCGTCAGTAACCAAAAAATCAGCGCGCCCGATAGCCGTGCGGTGACCCAGTTCCAGGGGGAGTTGTTTTGATGTCGTCATGATTTATCAGCAGAAGAAACCCTTAAGACCCCGCTGGGACGTCCCATTGCCAAACAAACCGGGTAAGATGGTGGCGGCACTTGTTCTGCTGGCTGGGAGAAGATTGAAGATTGTAATCCTGGAACAGGCATAGAGGGCGCGGTGTTATAATCCTCAAAGGTTTGAATAATATTTGTTTCCGCGGCAAGGTCTTCAATTACCCACGCCTCGTCCTGCCAAAAAAACCCCAAATCACTTTGTGCCATCGCTAGCTTTAGCTGATCTTCGTCACCCAAATAATAAATGGTGACTTGAGCTAAACCCCTCGTGATCGCTTGCAACTCATGGCGATCAATCATTGGAACCTGCTCGAGACGAGACCGCACAGTTAGCCAATCCTCCAGGGAATTGAGTGGGACCAACGCCGTAATCTGACCGCTTAAGTCAAATTGCAGCATGTTCTCTTTTTTCCATTGGTCTTCAACCACAGCCCAGGCCTGGCCTGCCGCTGCAATAAATAACTCAGACCAAGTCTGCCCACCCGTAGCGGGAACACCCAACCGTCGCTCTGCACCGGTTCGAGTAAAATATAGCGTCACGCCTACAGACCCAGATCCAAGGCTGCTAAGTGGAGAAGCCAAAGCAATAACGACGTCATCAGCGCCATAACGGCTGGCCCAGGTTTGCAGCCTCACCTGATCTCGGGCTTGGACGTCTTCAATGCTTAGCGTTGATAAGTCTTCCAGGTCGCCGAATGGAAGCTGGCGGGGCACGAGCCCCATAGCCTGAGGCAGACGAATCCATGCATCCATCCAGGGATTCGAATCGGACCAAATTACTGGCTCGGATACCACGGATTCTTGGTAGATCGGCACCACTGTGATCGGTTTACTGACTGTCTCTGCAAATGGCACACCGGCCAACCTCAGGGTTGACCGAATAGACTCGGGGCGGAACCGAACCGTTAAATCGGCAAGATATCGGCCTGATGCCGTCCGTTCATTTGACACCGAAAAATCGCGAACCAGGTCAATCGCATCACGCGTGGACAGGTTTCGCAAATCTGTCTGATACGCGGTTGGCACCAAACGCCGTAACAACCGATCTAGCGCCTCAATCTGCCCCTCCTGCAAACCTTGGGCTCGGGCTTCAGTGATTGTACCACCACGCGCATCGACAGGCACCCCAGTGACCGTGAAGACCTCTTGTTGGGCCAACACGAAACCAGGTGCGAGCACAATCGACAGACAGAATGCGGCGGCGATTGTCGCCGCCAAAAAGAAGTTATGGCGAGCCGTTGCAACGCGCCCGTCTTTGGCTATGGTACGTCTTCTTTTCGCCGCGCTAAGTGAGGCCGACATTTCTAAGTCCTCTCAGGCCGATGGCCGCCGTTCCAACGGTTTAACCTACAAAGACGCCGGGGTCGATATTGACGCCGGCAACGCCCTGGTGGAAGCCATAAAGCCACTCGCCAAATCGACGGGTCGAAGTGGCGCCGATTCGGCCCTTGGCGGCTTCGGAGGCCTCTTTGACCTCAAGGCAACCGGATACAAAGATCCAGTGCTGATCGCTAGTAATGATGGCGTCGGGACCAAGTTATTGGTCGCCATTGAAGCTGATCGCCACGACACCGTAGGTATCGACTTAGTGGCCATGTGTGTGAATGATCTGGTCGTCCAAGGTGCAGAACCTCTCTTTTTTCTCGACTATTTTGCAACCGGCAAACTTTCTATCGAAGCGGCGACCTCTGTCATTAGCGGGATTGCCGCCGGTTGCCGCGAAGCCGGTTGCGCCTTAATCGGGGGCGAGACCGCTGAGATGCCAGGACTCTATGGCAAGAATGAGTACGACCTTGCTGGATTCTCTGTCGGCGCTGTTGAACGGGATGGAATTTTACCGCGCGACATTGGTGTCGGCGATGTCGTACTTGGCCTGCCCTCTTCTGGATTTCACTCGAATGGCTACTCCCTAATTAGAAAAGTGGTTGAAGTCGCCGGTCTTAGTTATGACGATCCCGCCCCGTTTGATTCGTCAAAATCACTGGGCGAAGCTTTGCTAACTCCAACCCGAATTTACATCAAACCCTGCCTTGCGTTGGTTAAAGCCGACCTAGCACACGGCTTTGCTCACATCACAGGCGGTGGACTGCTGGAGAATATCCCTCGTGTGTTGCCCAAAAGGTTGGCCGTTAACCTGAATGCAAATGCTCTAACCCTACCCCCAATGATGGCATGGCTTGGCGAAGCAGGCGGCATGTCCGCCGTTGAGATGGCTAGGACATTTAATTGCGGAATCGGTATGACAGTGATCGTCTCGGCCGAAAACGAACAACATGCGATGAACGTTCTATCGGAAAACGGAGAACAGCCCCGGCGCCTTGGCACCGTCTCAGAACAGGGCGACGGTGGCTCAGTGCGTATCAGTCAACTGACTGATGCCTGGGGTTTAGCCTAAGGCATCCAGATCAATCTCGCCTGACACGATACGGATCAAAGTTTCCGAGAAAAAGCGATGCTCCTGAACCAGCACCCGCGCCGACACGTCATCAGGTGTATCTTCGCGGAAAACCGGCACCTTGGCCTGGGCAATAATTGGACCAGTGTCATATTCGTCGTCGACCAGGTGAACAGTCACTCCGGATTCTGATTCCTTATTGGAAACAACGGCTTCATGTACGTGGTGACCATACATGCCCTGCCCCCCGTATTTGGGCAGCAACGCCGGATGAATATTGAGAATGCGGTTGCTGAACGCGTTTAACACCCTCGGACCAATCTTGCGCATATAGCCCGCAAGAATAATTAGATCGGCTCCTGCCTCTTGCAGCGCGTCAAGGTGTGCTTGATCGAGCGCATCTTCTGATCCGCTGCTTTTCGGGCTGAGATGCGCATGGGGCAAACCATTCTCTGCGGCCCAATTAAGTGCAGCACTTGTCCGATTGTTGCTGATGAGTAGAACTGGATCAGCGGCTAAAGCACCTGTCTGACACGCCGAGACAATGGCCCGCATATTGCTACCCCGGTGAGACACAAAAAAACTGAGGCGTGGGCGTCGCGGCAGAGGCGTCATCAGCGTTTTGACCCCTAAACAGACTAGCTGTTATCCGACGATTTCGTCGTTATTAAAGAAAAAGGCAATTTCAATTGCCGCATTCTCTAACGAATCTGATCCGTGCACTGAATTGGCTTCTATGCTCTCTGCCAGCGTTTTACGGATTGTTCCTTCGTCAGCGTCTGCAGGATTCGTGGCCCCCATAATTTCACGATTACGGGCCACAGCATTCTCACCTTCGAGAACTTGCACAATTACTGGCCCAGACGTCATGAAGGCACAAAGGTCGTTGAAAAAGGGGCGCTCTTTATGAACTGCATAAAACCCCTCGGCCTTGGCTTGATCCAGCTTTACGCGCTTTTGAGCGACAACGCGGAGGCCACCCTCTTCAAGCATGGAAATAACTTTTCCGGTCAAATTCCGGCGTGTGGCGTCTGGTTTGATAATAGAGAAAGTCCGTTCTAGGGCCATGGTTTATGCGTCCATTTTCATCAAAAAAATTGGGGAAACCGAAATCAGTATATCGGCCTGAGCCGCGCGGGTTATAGCCAACAGGACGCGTTGAAGCAACACGCAAGCGCTGGGATAGGAATGACGGCTCGAGTTCCTACGCCTGGGCTTTTTCTTCCCATCCCCCCCGATCTGTCTGCTGCCAATAATGCAATTCATGTCCCTCGTCCCGGGCGTTTTGCCAGCGATCGCGGGCCGCGCAAATGGCATCTGTATCATTACCGTCGAACAAATCCAGGCACCGCGCATAAGCCGCCAAATCGGCCGGCGCAATGCTATCGGTCACAACCAAGACTGAGGCTTCATTTGGATTCTCTGCCCGATCCGTTAGCCAAATAGGCTGGTCTGCCGCATGGCCATCTTTCGCTGTGCCGTTGGCCAGCCAGGAATTGGGGTCGTGGGTCCAAAGCGCATTACTCAAGCTTTCAACACGCTCAACTGAGCCCGCCAATATAACGGCTCGATGACCTGCCTGGCGTACTTTTGTCAAGATTTGCGGCAAGGCGCGTTCCAAGGGCCACTTCTGTAAATGATAAAAGTCGACGCGCATGGACCGCCCCTACTTACAACGCTTCAGCGTTAGCTTTTGACGATCCTTACGGGGACTAGACGAAAATCATCACCAGATTGGACACGCAACAAGACAACGCTTCGGCCTTTCTTTCGCGCGTCGGCAATCACTTCCTCTGCATCCGCAGCAGTTTCGACAGGCGTCTGCTGCACCTCGGCAATAATATCGCCTCGACGCAGGCCCTTCTCGGCTGCGTCGGTATTTCCGTCTACATCAACAATGACAAGCCCCGTAATTTCCTCAGGAAGATCATACTGAGTGCGAATATCAGAAGTCAGCTCTGCAACAGTCACGCCAAGCCCATCAATTTCCTTACGATCCGGCTCGCTATTTCGTGGGCCTGAGTCTGAGCGCGCAGAAACTTGCACTTCTTCTTCATCAAGCTCGGCAATCCGGACATTCAGGTTCTTTTCTTTACCATTGCGCCACACAGTTACTTTAACGCGCTTGTCGATGTCGGTTTCAGCGACAATTAGTGGCAATTGACGCATCTCCTCGACCGGCTGACCATCGAAGGTCAGAATGACATCACTGGGCTCTATGCCAGCTTTTTCTGCGGGGCTATCCTCAACCAGTTCAGCCACCAACGCCCCTCGAGCGCTATCCAATCCAAGGCTCTCCGCAATCTCAGGCGTTACCGTTTGAATCTTAACGCCCAACCAGCCGCGCCGGGTACGGCCGAATTCATTTAGATCTTCGATAACAGACCGCGCAAGATTGGACGGTGAAGCAAACCCGATCCCAACACTGGCACCCGTTGGAGAGAAGATCGCCGTGTTAATGCCAATAACCTCTCCGCTCATATTGATAAGTGGACCACCTGAATTGCCGCGATTAATCGCTGCATCTGTCTGAATGTAATCGTCGTAGGCATTACCGTTACTGAGCTGACGTGAGCGAGCCGAGACAATTCCGGCCGTGACTGTAACACCAATGCCGAACGGGTTACCGATAGCGACAGACCAGTCCCCTACACGCATCTCATCTGAGTCGCCCCACTTCACTGTCGGCAGCGGATCATCCGCTTCAACTTTGAGAAGGGCGAGATCGACTTTCGGGTCACGGCCGATGACCGTCGCTTTTAAAATAGTATTGTCGGCCAGGACAACATTGATTTCATCGGCATTCTCGATGACATGGTTGTTGGTAACCACGAGACCGTCAGACTCAATGATAAAGCCCGACCCTAGGGAAGACGCGCGACGACTAGGCCGGTCGTCATCACCACCATCTCGATCCTGGGGCAGTTGGTCACCAAATTGCTCGAGGAAATCCTTGAACATGTCTTCCCACGGACCACCACGCGGCATCTGCGGAAGGCTACGCCGGCTTCGGTTCCGCTGCTCGACAATCTGAGTCGTCGAGATGTTCACCACGGCGGGAATAATGTCTTCCACAACGTCTGCAAATGTCTGGGGGACACGCTGAGCGTCGGCAAGTCTGGGAAACATTACCAACACGAGTGCTATGCCAACTGCAGCACCCCACAGGGCGAGGACGTTAGTCCCTGCAGTATCAGGTTTGGAAAAAGAAGCAGTGCGGGCCATTGAAGGGCCTCCTTTGGTTTAACGTGGCTGTCCCCGATGCCTTAACAACTGTTTTTGTCTGAAATGAGGGCGTTCAACAACACATTCAACGGTACACAGTATCTTTCTGTCAGTTTCGTAATCCAAGGCCGACCTCCACCACAAAAGTAAGGGATCTGGCTTCGAACCAACTAGTCGCGCGACACAGGTAGGGCGTCAAAAAATCGAAAGAATTCTGAGTCCGGACTTAGGATCATCGTTGTCCCTTCGGTCAAGGACTCGCGATAAGCCTCCATGGACCGCATGAACGCATAAAATTCAGGGTCTTTGCCGTGGACTTCGTTGAGGATCTTTCGGCTTTGTGCTTCGCCATCTCCGAGTTGAATCTGAGCCTCACGCTCAGCATCGGCGAGAATAATTGTTCTTTCCCGGTCTGCCTCGGCTTCGATACGAGCCTTTGTTTCTTGCCCTTGTCCGCGCAGCAGCGCCGCCTGGGCAATACGGTCAGAACGCATGCGATTGTATACAGACTGGCTGGTCTCTGGCGGTAAGTCTGTGCGCCCGATACGAACGTCCACCACTTCAACACCAAACTCAGGCGCTCGGCGACTAACACCGCGTGTAATCTCTTGCATAACCTCAACGCGCTTTTTGGTGAGAAGATCAGCCAATTCAGCCTGCCCCAACGCATCCCTCACACTACCGTTCAAAATGGTCCCAAATCGGTCACGAAAACCAATTTCTGTGCGGACGGCTTGATAGAATGTGAGAGGGTCAACAATTCGGTAACGCGCAAACGCGTCGACAATAATACGGAGCTGATTGACTAGAGGCATCTCTTGGCTTGGTGGGTCCAAATCCAAAACACGGTTGTCGTAATAGACTACGTTCTGAATCAGGGGGATTTTATAGTGAAGACCTGGCTCTACGATAACGCGTTTTGTTTCACCAAGTTGCAGCACAATTGCCTGTTGTGTTTGATGAACCGTGAAGAGTGTGCCTGTTAGAGCAATCGCACTAACAAGAACAATGACGCCAAGAGCGAGCAGATTACCCGATTTCATCAGTTGTCTCCTTGCGGTCGAGTGCCGCGCAACTCGTTGAGCGGTAAATAAGGCACGACACCGCTGCCTTGGCCATTCTCATCCATAATAACTTTATCTGACCGGCTGTAGACCTCTTGCATCGCTTCTAGGTAGAGGCGGCGTGACGTCACATCCTTGTCATTTTTGTAGGTCTGGTAAAATGCGTCAAAGCGTTGCGCCTGACCTTCGGCCTCACGAATCAATTTTTCTTTTTCGGCCGATGCATTCTCGACCATACGAGAAGCTTCACCCTTTGCGCGCGGGACAATATCATTTCGATAGGCGGTCGCTTCATTACGCAACCGCTCTTGGTCCTGATTAGCGCGCTGCACATCATTAAACGCATCAATTACTTCTGGAGGTGGATTCGCACCCTGCACTCTTATTTCCAGGATGCTAATACCTGAACCATAGCTATCGAGAATTTCTTGCAGCACCGTTTGTGCGGTTTGGCCAACAACTTCACGACCACCCGTGGTGACAAAGTCGAGGGTGTTTTGGCCAACGACTTCTCTCATCGCGCTCTCTGCAGCCAACTTAACAGTTTGCTCCGGCGCTCGAATATTGAAGAGGAAATCACCAGCCTCGCGAATACGCCATTGCACCACAAAATCCACATCGACGATGTTTTCATCGCCAGTCAGCATGAGACTCTCCTGCGGCACGTCACGCTGGTTGGTTGTATTTGGCACCCCCCTGAAACCAACCGTAATTTGGTTGGTTAGGGTTACTTTAGGCGTTTGAATTTCGCCAATTGGTGCGGGGAACCAGTAGTTAAGACCAGGTTGTGTGGTCTTTACATAGCGACCGAACAGTAGTTCAACGCCCTGTTCATCAGGCTGGACCCGGTAGAAACCACTAGCAGCCCAGAAAAACAAAAAGACCGCGACAATAATTATGATACCGCGTGACGAGCCCATACCCCCAGGCATGAATTGCCTCACCCGGTCTTGGCTCCGCTTTAGCAGTTCCTCTAAATCCGGGGGTGGTTCACCACCCCAGGAGCTTCCGCCGCCGCCGCTGTTCCGCCGGCCAGAATCTCCTGAACTACCGCCGCCCCATGGACCACTACCTTGTTGTTTCCAGAACACTGGAGTATCCCTTCATTACGAGCGGTCACCGCTGCGTTGGTGACCAAATTTAAGTGTCCCGGCCTTATATGACATGTACCGGGGTGGCGCAACGCGGGCCCAGACCATGTCTAAGGCTTTTTCGGTATTGGTACCGACATGGGAAGATTTAACGGAGATTTCAAGAGTGACCCAAGTCACCAAGGACCACATTATTGATGCTCTCAAGTCCGTGGATTCTGGGGCTGAGGGCCTAGACGTGACAGCCCGTGGCTGGGTCCAGAATATTGTTATCAAGGACGGCCACGTCGCGTTTGCCCTGGAGGTCCCGCCCGATCTAGGCCCTAAGCTAGAGCCCGTTCGGGCCAAAGCCGAAAAAGCGGTGTACGATTTACCTGGCGTGCTGTCTGCCGCAGTGGTCCTGACGGCAGAGAAAAAGGAAGCACAAAGTTCAAAGCCAAAGGAAGGCAGCGGACGAGAGCAACTTGCCCTCCCTGGCATTCAGTCAATCGTCGCCATTGCCTCTGGTAAAGGCGGCGTTGGCAAGTCTACTACAGCTGTAAATGTCGCGGTCGCGCTTGCTAAGCTCGGAAAGCGCGTCGCCCTATTCGATGCCGACATTTTTGGTCCATCAATGCCACGCATGCTTGGTCTGGCAGGACAGAAACCTCACTCAGACGGCACCAAGGTTCACCCATTGGAAAATCATGGCGTAAAGGTCATGTCAATCGGGTTCATGGTAGCGGAAGACAATCCGGTGGTCTGGCGTGGTCCTATGGTCATGGGCGCTCTGGAACAAATGCTCAAAGATGTGGACTGGGGAGACATTGATATCATGGTCGTCGACATGCCGCCGGGCACGGGCGATACCCAATTGACTATGTCACAGCGGGTCCCTCTCGCGGGAGCTGTTATCGTCTCAACCCCCCAAGACATCGCCCTGCTTGACGCGCGCAAAGGCCTCAACATGTTTCGCAAAGTGGAAGTTCCCATCCTCGGTATGATCGAAAATATGAGCCACTACATATGTTCGTCTTGTGGGCATCGAGAAGATATTTTCAGCACCGGAGGCGCGGAAAAAACCGCGAAGGAACTAGAAACTGATTTTCTTGGCGGCCTCCCGCTTGATCTCAAAATTCGAGAAACATCAGATGCGGGCACACCTATCGTCATGGCCGATCCAGAAAGTTCTAATGCAAAAGCCTATCTTAATATCGCGGCCAAGATTGCCGCTAAACTGGATGACGGCACAACAAAACCCTTGCCGACAATTGCGATGGGGTCGTGATTAGACTTTTCGGCGGTCGAAACAAACGAAACTATATGACGGGCCACCTTCTTCATCCGGGCCAAACCGCTCCCGCGACGTCTCGCCCCATTTCGTTTTGTCAGGTGCCGCAAACCATGCATCGCCCTCGTAAGGTCGGTGTAATTCTGTAAGATAAAAGCGATCTGCGTCGTTAATCACACGGGCATATATTTCTGCACCGCCAATCACCATCACCTCATTGACGTCGTCTTTTTCAGCCTGCGCTTTGGCCGTTCTGACCGCCTCTTTGATATCGTGACAAACGATTGCTCCGCTCGCAGACCAATCGCTTTGGCGGGTTATAACGATATTTGCACGGCCCTTCAGCGGCTTGCCAATTGATTCGAATGTCTTGCGCCCCATGACCACAGGCTTACCCATAGTGAGGCGCTTGAAATTCTTCAGGTCGGCTGAAATATGCCAGGGCAATGCATTGTCAGCGCCGATTGTGCCGTTCTCTGCTCTTGCCATGATAAGACACAACATAATTTTAGAGCCACTCATCGCCACCTGCTACACCGCAACCGGTGCCGATATATGAGGGTGAGGATCGTAGCCTTCCAACGTGAAATCAGGGAGTTCAAAGGAGAATAGATCAGTCACGTCCGGATTAATTTTCATCACCGGCAGCGTTTTGGGTGAACGTGCAAATTGTGTTTTTGCTTGCTCAATGTGATTCGAATAAAGGTGTGCATCTCCAAATGTATGCACAAACTCACCCGGCTCATACCCAGTGACCTGCGCAACCATTAGGGTCAACAAAGCATAAGAGGCGATGTTAAATGGCACGCCTAAAAAGATATCAGCGCTACGTTGATACAACTGGCAAGATAACTTTCCATCAGCAACATAAAACTGGAACAAGCAATGGCACGGTGGGAGCGCCATGGAGTCCACGTCGGCCGGATTCCAAGCCGTAACCATGTGACGTCTTGAATCAGGATTATGTTTTAGGTTGTGAAGCAACCTCTCAATTTGATCGATCGAGCCGCCCTTTGGGTCCGGCCAGGACCGCCATTGATATCCATAGATAGGGCCTAAATCGCCATTCGCGTCGGCCCACTCGTCCCAAATCGAAACCTTATTTTGTTTTAGGTACCGGATATTGGTGTCGCCACGGAGAAACCACAACAACTCTATGATTATGGATCGCAGATGGAGTTTCTTCGTCGTGGTCACAGGAAATCCCTGCGACAAATCGAAGCGCACTTGGTGACCGAATACCGATAACGTTCCGGTTCCCGTACGATCCCCTTTTTGCGCGCCGGTCTCGAGCACGTGTTTCATGAGATCAAGATATTGCTGCATTAGCTATTTATAGACCGGCTGTTTGTTGGAACAACCCTGACTAAAGAATCTTTCTAAACATGGCAAATGTTACCCATACGCCCTATATTAGACAGGTCGCTTCGGCGACTATGGTGCTAAACCTGCTATGGAATAAGCGCCGCGGACCCGGGGGCAGTACCCGGCGCCTCCACCATTTCCGGCCAGAATCGGGCCGTCTATGGGGGCGAAATAGGATCGACGCGCGTGGTAAAGATAGTAGCTGTACTCGGCATGGTTCCGCCGTTATCGGGCCATTTTGAAAAGTGCCAACGACAACGTTGAGTACGCCGCTGCCGCTTAATTGCCGGTAAGCGCGGTTCGGGGGGCACCGGGCAACAGAAGCCCCTCACTTTCTCCGGCTCTCATATTTAACCCCGTAACTTCAAAAAAGATGGTTTTGGCATTGAACCCAATGTATCCGACCTCCAAAATGGGGTGTTATTTTTTTTCTCCAATCACATGACTGTGACCGTGACCGAACCGCTAGTAACAACTCTGATCTATGAACGAATGGTGGAAGACGCCCTGCGCGGCGTTTTACGGCAGGCGTTAGAAATTACACAGGCGCAGGGCCTGCCAGGTTCGCACCACTTTTATATCACCTTTGACACTACGTACCCCGGCGTTCGTATCGCTGACTCGCTGCACGCAATGCACCCCAGCGAAATGACCATTATTCTTCAACACCAATTCCGGGATTTGAACGTCGGAGACGACAGCTTTGATATTACATTGAGCTTTAACGGAGCCAGCCAGCCGCTTCACATCCCATTTGCAGCTGTTACTGCGTTTGCAGACCCGCACGCAAAATTCGGTCTTCAGTTCCATGTTGAGTTTGAAGACGAAGACGAGTCCGATATGGACGGCGATGAATTCGATGAAGATGATGATTTTGAAATGCCACCGGTCGGCAATTCTGTCGTTACTCAGAAATTGAAAACCAACCAGCGGATTCGTAACGAATCTACTCAATTCGAAGAACCCGAACCAGACGCAAGCGACGAAGATGAGTCAGGTAAGATTGTCACTCTTGACGCTTTTAGAAATAAGTAATCGAGTTGGGCTTCAGAGAAGCAAACTCCCATACAGCATAGGGACGCAGGGCCATGCTTGATGCCGCCTTCTCCGACATGTTTCCATTAAGTGATGATGGAACGCCGTATCGCAAAATTTCTAATCATGGGGTAACAGCCGACACCTTTCGTGGTGAGTTAGTGGTCGCGGTTGACCCCGATGCAATTACCCAACTTACAGCAGAAGCCTTTAAGGATGTGTCGCACCTGCTGCGCCCGGGCCATCTGGCGCAACTCCGAGCGATCATGGATGACCCTGAGGCTTCGCCGAATGATCGTTTTGTTGCCCTAGAACTCCTTAAGAACGCGAACATAGCCGCTGGCATGGTTCTACCCATGTGCCAGGACACCGGCACCGCGATCATTATGGGAAAGAAGGGCCAACGAATTTGGACTGGCGGCAGCGACGAAGCGGCGCTCTCAGCTGGGGTCCTTGAAGCCTACACCAATCTTAACCTTCGCTATTCTCAGCTATCCCCCCTATCATTGTTTGAGGAAATAAATACGGGCAACAATCTGCCAGCGCAGATCGACCTCTACGCCACTTCCGGCGACGCCTATAAATTTCTGTTTATGGCCAAAGGCGGCGGCTCAGCCAACAAAACGTTCCTTTATCAAAAAACGAAAGCTCTACTTAACCCAGGCGGACTGAAGGCATTCTTCGAAGAGGAAATTAGAACCCTGGGAACGGCAGCCTGCCCTCCGTATCACCTAGCAATCGTTATCGGCGGCACCTCGGCCGAAGCCAACTTAAAGACGGTGAAACTTGCGTCTGCGCGATATCTTGATGACCTGCCGACCCAGGGCGGCGGGCATGGTCAGGCGTTTCGAGACACGGAAGCAGAACAACAAGTTTTGGATATTACCCGAGACTTAGGGATCGGCGCTCAGTTCGGCGGAAAATATTATTGCCATGATGTTCGCGTCATTCGCTTGCCCCGGCACGGCGCGTCCTGCCCCGTCGGCATCGGCGTGTCTTGTTCCGCCGACCGGCAGATCAAGGGAAAGATCACCGCCGATGGTGTTTTCCTGGAACAACTTGAAAACAACCCCGCGCAATACATGCCAGAGGTTCGCGAAGACAAAATGTCTGAAGATGTGGTGAGTATTGATCTCAACAAGCCAATGGCTGAGATTCGCGCCGAACTAAGTAAGTACCCCATCAAAACCCGCGTCAATTTGACCGGCCCGATGATCGTCGCGCGGGATATCGCCCATGCCAAGTTGAAAGAACGGTTGGATGCAGGCGATGGCTTACCCGGCTATATAAAAGATCACCCCGTTTACTATGCCGGACCCGCCAAAACTCCCGATGGCATGGCGTCAGGCTCATTCGGACCAACCACGGCAGGACGCATGGATTCCTATGTTGAACTCTTGCAGGAAAACGGCGGCTCGATGGTTATGTTGGCCAAAGGCAATAGGTCGAAACAAGTCACCGACGCCTGCAAGACTCATGGTGGATTCTATTTGGGTTCTATTGGAGGCGCTGCCGCAAAACTGGCGCAGGACTCCATTAAAAAAGTCGAAGTGCTGGAGTACCCGGAGCTTGGTATGGAAGCCATTTGGCGCATCGAAGTCGAGAACTTCCCTGCCTTTGTAATTGTCGACGATAAAGGCAACGATTTCTTCGCTAATATTTAGACCGTGTCACTTCCTGACTTGTTAATCGACGGGCCGAATAATACCGAGCTCACTGTTGTACTTGCTCACGGCGCCGGAGCTCCCATGGACTCGGAATTTATGGAGGTGTTTGCCCATGGGATTGCTGGCCATGGTCATCGGTGTGTGCGGTTTGAATTTCCTTATATGTACGAGCGGCGCGTCACCGGAAAGAAACGTCCACCCGATCGCCAACCGAAACTAGTGGACACCTGGAATTCAGTAATTGATCACTTTGGCCCAAAGAACTTGGTCATCGGTGGCAAATCCATGGGCGGGCGCATTGCTACAATCGTTGCAGACGATGCCAAAGTTCGAGGCTTGCTGGCTTTGGGATACCCCTTTTATGGGGCTGGACGAGCCGATAAGCCGCGCATTGATCATCTCATCAACATACAAACACCAATGCTGGTATGTCAGGGAACCCGCGACGCGATGGGATCTCACGAAACTATAACGGCTCTTACGTTATCGAAGGCTATTTCCTACTATTGGTCTAAGGATGGTGATCATTCGCTTAAACCGCGCAAGAAATCGGGACGCACGAAAGATCAAAATTGGACAGCCGCCCTAGATGCTATTGCTAACTTCCTCTCTGAACTGGCTTGAACCGGAATGTACATTATGACTAGCATAAGAACCGAAACGGATAGTTTTGGCGCTATGGACGTTCCCTCAGAGCGACTGTGGGGAGCGCAGACTCAGCGCAGTTTAGAGAATTTTCCAATCGGCACTGAGCGGATTCCACTACCAATTATCCGTGCCTTTGGGCTGCAAAAGCAGGCTGCTGCGCTAGCCAACAAATCGCTGGGTGCTTTAGAGCCCGAAATCGCGGACACCATTGTTACGGCAGCGGCAGAGATCGCAGATGGCACCCACGATGAAGAATTCCCATTGGTGATATGGCAGACCGGGTCTGGAACCCAATCAAACATGAATGCCAATGAAGTTATTGCGAACCGAGCCAACGAAATGCTTGGCAGCCAGCGCGGCACAAAATCACCAATACACCCTAACGACCATGTCAATTATGGGCAATCATCCAACGATACATTTCCTACCGTCATGCATATCGCTGCTGTGCAAGAGACCCATGGCCGCCTCCTTCCGGGCCTCAAAAGATTACGGGACGCTCTCGATACGAAAGCAGAAGCCTTTGCCGATATCGTCAAGATTGGACGGACACACCTTCAGGACGCAACGCCCCTAACTCTAGGTCAGGAATTTTCCGGTTACGCAGCACAAGTCGTCCTCGGGCTGGAACGCATTCGGTCTGCATTGGTGAGACTATATCCAATCGCTCAAGGCGGCACGGCAGTAGGCACAGGCGTGAACAGTAAGAAGGGGTTTGCAGACACGTTTTGTATGGAATTGGGGCGGCTCACGCAACTTCCATTTACGCCAAGCGTCAACCCGTTTGAAGGCATCGCTGGCCATGATGCCTTTGTCGAAATGTCAGGTGCCTTAAATACAATTGCCGTATCGCTGATGAAAATTGCCAACGACATTCGTTTGCTCGGGTCGGGTCCGCGCGCCGGATTAAATGAACTCAGCCTGCCTGCAAACGAACCAGGGTCTTCGATTATGCCCGGCAAAGTGAACCCCACTCAGGCCGAGGCAATTACCATGGCATGTGCACAAGTTATGGGCAATCACACAGCTATCACGATAGCCGGTTCCCACGGTCATTTAGAACTCAACGTGTTCAAGCCCCTAATTGCATCAGCACTTCTTCAATCTATACGCCTTCTCGGAGATGCCAGTTCCAGTTTCTCTAAAAGATGCGTTGAGGGGCTACAAGCCAATACGGAAATCATCGACCAATATGTCGAACGCTCTCTCATGTTAGTCACCACACTTTCCACTCATATCGGATACGATAAAGCCAGCGACATCGCAAAGCTGGCCCATAAGGAAGGCTTCACCCTTCGCGAAGCGGCCAGTAAAACTGGCTATGTCTCAGAGGAAGAGTTTGACCGATGGGTCAAACCAAAACATATGCTCGGACCGACGGACTGAAACACATGAGTCTCATATTAAAACGGTCTTTGAAAATCGCTGGACACCTGACGAGCATATCTTTGGAGAAAGAGTTTTGGAACGCTCTGAAAGCCATCGCAAAAGTAAGAAATAGATCAGTCCCGGACCTCGTCGCGGAAATTGACCGAACGCGCTCAGGCGGGTTATCAAGCGCCATACGAGTCTACGTTCTTAAAGCTGCTCAAAACGGTGAGAGCTCCATGGAGAACATAAGAAACCCTACTGAGGCTTCGTAAGCTCGTTTAATATACCTTAAAAAAGTTCGATTGGATTTAGCTGATTCGGTTGTGTTGGCGCAAATGGAGCACTCGCAAGCGCTTCCGGCTATTACTGGTTAACGACCCCACCGCTTGTATCCATATTCACATTAGGCGCATTTAGCGGTCCAGTAACGGTAACAGGAATAAGCGACGGCAGTTGCAATCGATTGCCGAGCAGCTGTGTCAACATATTCGCTTCAAGATGTGCTTTGCCTTTGGTGTCGACCCACCAACGCGCCAGATCGACTATTCCTTCGAACGTCCCAGAATATGCGTTTGACTTGACCGAAGCATTGGACAACTTGAATACGCCCGCTTCACCAACAAACGAGACCGTCATATCGGCTAAACCTTTAGTCACGTCAGCGCTTAACAGACCACCCAACTGACTCAGAGCACGAATTGAAGACAAAAGATCAGAGGCGAAAGCTTTCTTGCCCGTCCCACCCACATCGATACCGGTCGCTGTCAGCGTTCCTGCGCCGGACAGATTTAAAACGAGTTCTCTTTGGCTTAACCCATGTGCCGCAAAGTTTCCCTGGAGGGAAACTTGCCCCGATAAAGCTGATGCAGCGCCTTCGCTATTCGACATGCGCCCCAACATCGCGCTCTCAACCTTAAGGCTCGTTCTGAGGTCGAGCCTCTGGTCAACTGACAAATAAACCGTACCTGCTGCGGGACCTCCATACACGTTTCCCTGCCAGCGTTCGATCGCAAGGACGCCACCGACCAATTGCACCGGCGCTACCAGCTGCTCCACCACGACTGTTTGGGCCGTGATTCTAGACGCCGTCACGTCCAAGGTCGCATCAAAGGAGTTGAGCGAAGCTAAATTAAAGTGTTCTGATGACCACCGCCCCGAAACCGCGCCAGATCCACTGGTGCTTCTGGCCCGGCTAGCTCGTGTTAGTTCTTCCGTCGGGTCTGCCGGAAACAAGGAATCAAAATCGATGGATACAATGTTCACAGTGCCAGATAGGCTTGGACGCGTTCGCTCAAGGCTGACCCCTATTTGACCGCTAACTGAATTATCACCAGCCTTCATCACTAGGTCAGACAGTTTTAGAAATTGGCCACCGCCGTCAAGTTTTGTTGTCAATATCACGGCGCCGACTGGAGCACTGTTCGCCGGCGGAGCGTACCCAAGGTCGGCCATAAGCGTGATATACGCTGGGTGATCAACACTGATGTCGCCTTTGAATTTCGGCGCCAGGTTCGACGACAAGACAGACCCCTTTGCCGAAACATTGAGAGCGCCAATCTCACCAATAAGATCTAATGTTAATTGCCTCAAAGGTCCGTTCGCAGACACTTCGATCGTTATTGGTTCTGCGAGTATTGGCAATCGGGGTACGTCGAAGTCAAACGCACGGCTCGTTTTCATAAGGTTAGCCGTCGCGAACCTGATCTGTGCGTCTTTAATACGCACTAAATCTAAAAAATCGTAGGCCTTACCCGCCATTGTGACGCTCAGTCCGGATAAATCCGCCGCTGACACATCACGAATCGATACAATACCGTCACCGGTCTCGGCATCCACGTTAATACCGCGCGCCACCCGCCCACCTGCAGTTAAAGACTCAATAGAAACGCTTACTTGTGTTTCATACGCACTTAGAAACGTGTTGAGCTTCGTGAATGTGGAAAATGGATCAGCCTCGCGACTGGCGGAGCTTTTTTCTTGGTTCTCGGGGCGAGACAGGCTTTCCCGTAACGCCGGAAGGTAAGAGTCTAAATCTAAGTTGGTCAACGCTAAGTTGAGGTCGATGTTTGGGATGCCGCCAGGCTCGTAGACAATTGATCCCGTAAGTCTTGTCGTGTCGAGCGTCGCACTAAGGTCAGCAAGCTCAAGGCGGTCTGGTGTGCCTCTAATGCGCGATGAGACAGACAGCGTGTTCAATCGGCTTGGCGGCACCAATTCAACAGGTGGCTCAACGTCCATCCACTTCAGGAAGCCACGTAAATTTCGGGATGACGTATTGGCGTCTAAATCGACAACGGGCCTTCCCTTTTCTGAACGAATAAATCCCGAAAATTGAGCAGAGGTATTGCCTGGAAACTGGATACTTGCGGCTGCTACCGTAACTTCACTATCTGCCAGCGTTGCGGAGAAAACACCGTTACGCATGACCTGATCACGCCATTCCACAAGATCGACTTTTAGATTTATTGAGCCAAATGTATTCGAAGGAAATACAAATTGATTTTGTTCCAGCGCACTTTGCGCACAAACCGCCCGAGCACAGACCAACCCACCAGCACTCGCAAACCTAATTGAAGGTTTTGCCTCACCCATTAGCCAAGCATTGAGGTCGAGTCGACCGAGCTTAAGCGCTAGATCAAAACGCGTGCCGTCGCCCCAAGATACGCTGCCATTTCCTTCTGCCGTGGCCCCACCAACACCGAGCTCAATTTCTGAAATTTCGACAGACTTATCCTCAAGGGCTAGCCTGGCCTTTACCGCATAGGCATCAGTCATTGGCTTTGGTAGGCTCTCATCCCCAAACAAACCAAGAGCCAATGCAGTCGCACCTGCATTGTCACCTTCGATAGACAGACGGCCAGACCCCATTTGACCTCCCTCTGCTAAAGAAAACTGACCTGATAAATTTGTCGTGAGACCCGCATCTGGCGCGCGGACAAGGAGCGAAATTGCACTTGGTCGATTCGCAGTGATCGCAGCGATAGCGGCCTGGAATTTCCACTTAGTTTCGTGAAGCATAGCCTCACCAGATAGGTCAAAGGGTCCTGTGATCGCACCCGCTCGAAGGTCCGCATTCAAGCCGTCAAATCGGTATTCCGCATTTGAACGTACGTCTCGATAGTTCACTTTCCCATCTATAAGTACAAGGCTATCTATTCCGAGATTAAATGATGTGCTGGCGGCTCCTCCCTTTCGCGCAGCATTTTCTTTGGCCAAAGATTCACCCATAGACCAGGTTGCGCGACCGCTCGCAAGTACTTCAGCATTAATAACGGGCCTAACAACTTCAATGGAATTAAATTGAATACGCCCCGACAACAAGGGGCCAAAAGCCAAGTTGGCGGCTACAGCATCAGCAGAAACGAAGCTGTCCGTCGAAGCCTCTGGAAGATTCCCTATTCGAACACCTGCAACACGGAGAGCCGGACGAGGCAGCAATGAGAGCCTCACATCACCGTCAATGACAACGCTTCGACCAGTTGCAGCCTCGAGGCGACTTTCAAATGTGTCCCGGTATTCAGTCCAATCAATAAATGACGGAGTAATAAGAACTATTGCTAGAATTGTGCTGGCAAATGAGCCAGCGACAATGCCAATGCGTTTCACGATTGGCCTAAGTCCAATTCTAAAAAGCGTCTTGGGACAATGCCATCATTGGCACTGCTCCAGATTTAATGACAGCTTCCAATGAGACGGTCTCAGGCAGTACACGCGCCATGAAATAGCGACCGACCTGCAACTTCGTGTCATAGAAATCGTCGCCTTGATTAATAGCATCAAGCGCCGTTTCCGCCATGCGGACCCACATCCAAGCGAACACTGTCAGCGCGAACATGCGCAAATAGTCGTTAGCAGCTGCACCCAGTGCATCGGGATCTTGCTGGGCCTGCTTTTTCAGCCAATTTGTTGTCTCCTTGAGGCGATCTAGTGCTCCTTTAAAAGGAACAACAAACTCCGCCAAGTCATTGCGACCTTTGGTTGAAGATAACGAGTCACTAATTTCTTCAAGCAACCCATCAAACAATCGACCATCATGTAAAGCAAGTTTCCGCCAGACCAGATCAAGGGCTTGGATAGTGTTCGTACCTTCATAAATTTGGGTGATACGAACATCTCTTACGAGTTGCTCCATACCCCATTCGCTAATGTACCCGTGTCCACCAAACACCTGCAGGCAAGAGTTGGTGATTTCAGTACCAAAGTCCGTACATGCCGACTTAATAATCGGTGTAATGAGCGCTTCCATATCGCCAGCGCGTTCGCGCACAGCGGCGTCTGCATGTGTATGAGCCATGTCGACATTAAGTTGGGTCCAGACAGCAAGCGCCCTCTCCGCCTCAATAATCGAACGGGAAAACAATAGTTTGTTGCGTATATCGGGATGGACAAGAATTGAGTCCGCGGCTTTGTCAGGCTGTTTAGCGCCGCCAGCCGCGCGCCCTTGGATGCGATCTTTAGCGTAAGCCGTAGCGTTTTGATAGGCCATTTCTGCTTGAGAAATGCCTTGAGTGCCGACAAACAAACGCTCCTTGTTCATCATCGTAAACATGCTGGCGAGCCCTTTGTGCTTCTTGCCGACCAGCCACCCTTTTGCCCCATCAAAGTTCATGACGCAGGTCACAGAGGCTTTCATCCCCATCTTGTGTTCAATCGATCCAGCTGCAGCCGCGTTTCGATCTCCCAAGGAACCATCATCATTGACCAAGAACTTCGGGACCAAAAACATCGAGATGCCGCGGCTACCTTCTGGAGCGTCAGGTAAACGGGCTAGAACTAAATGGACAAAGTTGTCCGTCATGTCGTGCTCGCCCGCGGAAATAAAAATCTTCGTACCGGTTAGGGCGTAGGTTCCGTCGTCGTTGAGCTCGGCTTTGGCTCGCAGCAAACCGAGATCAGACCCTGCATGAGGCTCCGTCAGACACATGGTACCCTGCCATTCACCACTCACAAGTTTAGGAATATAAGTTTGCTTCTGTTCATCAGTCCCGTGGGCCGCAAGACACATGATTGTGCCTTGAGTTAGACCTGGGTAGAGGCCGAAAGACAGATTGGCTGACCCAACCATTTCATCGATCAGGTATTGCAAAGTCTCCGGCAAGCCTTGCCCACCATACTCAGGGCTCGCGGTTAAGCCACACCAGCCGCCTTCCGCGAACTGTTTGTAAGCCTCTTTAAATCCACTCGGTGTCGTGACAACACCGTTGTCAAAATTACACCCCTCTGCGTCGCCAGACTGATTGATTGGCGCAAGAACACCTTCGCAGAGTTTTCCGCACTCTTCCAATACTGCATCAATCAAATCTGCTGACGCATCCTCATATCCGGGCAACGCGGTCAGTGTCTCAGCGGCACCAAACAGTTCATGGAGCACAAAACGCATATCTCTGATTGGAGCTTTATAGGTCTGCATATGTTTTTGTCCCTTTGGTCGGCGGCCAAATCCGAAGCAAAGTGTTGTTCTGCCTAGGATTTATGGGTGTCAGTCGTCTGTAACTTAAGGCTTTAAGGCCTGTGGTCAACGGTGTCTAATTTCGGTCCTAAATATAGTTTAGGGTGTTAAAAGCCCCGGAAAATCAGGGGGAAATCCAATTCCCAGAACCGAGCGTATATACAGCACTAAATTAGTCCAATTTAGTGCTGTATACGTGAGTAGATTGGTACTATTTCATACTCAATCAAGCTCATACTCGGAAGAGAAAGGGTTTCATAATGAATGCATCGCGACATACACCTATCCCAAACGCTATGAATGCGCGCTCTTTTCCTGTTCTCAGCGAAACGGAAGAGAAAAAGCTCGTCCGACGTTGGAAAAAGACAGGCGACCGGGATGCCCTGGACCGGTTGATCGAAAGTCATCTCCGGCTGGTGCCTAGGATCGCCCGCAAATACAGCGGCTACGGCATAAACGTCGATGATCTCATCAGCGAAGGACACATAGGCTTGATGCAATCTGTGGAACGCTTCAAGCCGGAAAAGGGATTCCGCTTTTCTACTTACGCCCGCTGGTGGATTAGGGCCGCAATCTTGAATTTCATTTTACAGACCTGGTCTTTGATTAAAGTCGGCAATAGCGCCAGCAAAAAGAAGCTGTTCTTCAATCTTAAGCGCGCGAAACGGGAAATGACCCTCGAGGGCTCCCGCTACCTGAGTGATGCAGATGTAGAATTGATAGCGCGACGTTTTCAGGTGTCCACCCGCGACGTCATTGCGATGGATCAGCGCCTGTCCGCGATAGACCCGTCATTGGACCAACCCGTCTCAGATGAAGACGGCAACACGCTAACCATGCTGGATACCATTGCAGATGACACAGATTCTCCAGAGGAATCCTATGCTTCGCGTGAACGCGAGCGTGTTTATCAAGACGCTATTAACCGCAGTTTAACAAATTTGGATGCGCGCGAGCGCGATATTGTAACGAAGCGCTATTTGACCGATAGGCCGAAAACTCTGTCCGCTTTAGCAACGGTATACGGCGTGACCGCCGAGCGCATTCGGCAGATTGAATCAGGCGCAATATCAAAGTTGAAATCTGCACTTGCGCCTGAGGCCTCCGTGATGGCTTTGGACTCGATCTAACAAAAAAGATTGGACCGACGGCATATTTGCCGTCGGTTCGTAAGGCTGTTAAGTGATGAGCCATCTTAATGATAGGCCCTCGCTTTATATGACTCCCCGTGACACCGCCCTAGCAACTATGGCCGCCGTGCTGTGGGGGTTTAATATCATCGCTGGCAAGGTGGGGGTCGCTGCAGCGCCGCCCCTATTTTTTACAGCGTTGCGATTTCTAATTGTTGCGGCATTGATCGTGCCGTTCTGCCCCGTTGATCGCAAGCACTGGCGGAGTTTATTCATTCTCTCTGTCTGTTTCGGAACAGGGCACTTCGGGTTGCTTTTCGTAGGCCTTGCGGGTGTTGACGCTGCGTCTGCCGCAATCGCGCTGCAACTTGGTGTGCCATTTTCGATCATAATTTCGTGGTTGGTCTTTCGGGAATCTTTCGGCTGGCGCCGAAGCCTTGCTCTCTTACTGACTTTTATCGGTGTCGCTTTTCTCGCGGGTGAACCAGGAAACGCGTCGTCCGTTCCCTTCTTCCTTCTCGTGATCTGCACAGTGTTTTGGGCTTGGTCCAATATTTTAGTGAAACGCATGCCAGATATTCGACCCCTTGCCATCACCGGCTGGCTCTCTCTCTTTGCCGCTCCGCAAGTGATGGCGCTCTCGTTCGCCTTGGAAACCGGCCAAGGGGACGCCATAGCAAATGCCGGCTGGCCGCTTATTGGCGCCTTGGCCTATACCGCCATTGCCGCTTCCATCATCGCCCATGCAACGTGGTATGGTCTGGTCCAGAAGTATCCGGTTAACGCGGTGGTCCCGTTCAATATGCTTATTCCTATTGTCGGCGTCGGAGCTGGTCTCTTGCTTTTAAGCGAACCATTAACGTGGCAGAAGGCGCTCGGTGGCGGCTTGACCCTAGCCGGGGTTGCCATCATCCAATGGCGCATAGCAAAAACCACTATCTCAAGATCTAAAGCCGATGCCCTTTAAGTGCATCGACAGACCGTCCGCCAACTATGGCGAGCGTCGCGGCACGGGTCAGATTACGATGCTCGTCTTCCATTACACCGGAATGGTCTCGTGCGACGCCGCATTGCAGCGCCTTTGCGACCCCGATGCAGAAGTTAGTGCTCATCTCCTTATTGATGAAGACGGCACCGCCTACCGGCTGGTCGATGATGATAAGCGGGCGTGGCACGCAGGCACGTCCTTCTGGCGCGGTGAATCCGACATCAACAGCGCGTCCATAGGCATTGAACTTGTGAATCCCGGACACGAATACGGATACCGTGCCTTTCCTCAACCACAACTCGACGCATTGATTACCGTGAGCCAAGGTTTAATAGACCAGTACGATATTCCAGCAACAGGCATCGTCGGTCACTCGGATATTGCTCCAGGCCGCAAATCTGATCCTGGTGAACTTTTTCCATGGGAACACCTAGCATCCCGTGGGATTGGACTTTGGCCTGATATGGTTTCCAAGATTGACCCTCGCCCTGGGACACCATCGGACTGGCTGATGGAAATAGGGTATGCCCGTCCGGGAGACCCTGATTGCGGCGGTCGTGTGCTCCACTCGGATACAGCAGAATCAGAAGTGATTTCAGCCTTTCAAGCCAGATTTACCCCGCGCAATCGCTCAGGAATTCTGGATGACCAGACCCAAAAAGCGATCAATGCTGTGGCGGGGGTGTTCTCGTAAATCATTGAAGTTAATATATTTTTCGTTTAAAAAGTAACGTCAGATGGCTGGACGGCCGCTGCTAGCTTCGGCTAAGGAGAGGAAAGTCCGGGCTCCATGGAAACAGGGTGCCAGGTAACGCCTGGCGGGGGCAACCCCAGGGAAAGTGCCACAGAAAGCAAACCGCCCGCCTTGGCTTCGGCTATTTCGGGTAAGGGTGAAAGGGTGCGGTAAGAGCGCACCGCGTCGTTGGTAACAGCGGCGGCACGGTAAACCCCACCCGGAGCAAGACCAAATAGGGGCAGCTGCGCCACTTCATTGGTGCAGGTGGGTTTCCAGCCTGCTGCCCGGGTCGGTCGCGTGAGACGTTCGGCAACGAACGCCCTAGATGAATGGCCGTCTCCTGGAATTTTCCAGGGACAGAACCCGGCTTACAGGCCATCTGGCGCTTTTTTCCTCAAACCGGCTGATTTCAGCCAATCCGTTATGAGAGAATGGGATATCGCGGCTTGACAATTGAGAACAAATAAAGAACATATAGGTCTGAACACTATACAGTGCCATTGACGCCCATATAATCCCATGCCATACCATGAAGGCTCGGCTCCCTAGCGCAAGACGTGCGTGCAGAGCCCGGCTATTGGTTTAGTGGTTTGAGGGGTGGTCCAGCGATGAAGTCGTTCATCGGGACCTTCATTAATAAGATAGATGCGAAGGGGCGAATTTCCGTCCCTGCGCCTTTTCGCGCGGTTTTGCAGGCGAAATCCCTGAGCGGCGTGACCTGTTATCCGGCCCTGACGGGGCCTTGTATTGAAGGCTGTGGTCTCGATCGGATCGAAGCCATGGTTGAAACCCTTCCCGATGAGCCAATCCCTGGGGTCGAAGAAGACGTAATTGCCCACCTAATTTTTGCTTCGGCCCGAGACCTGCCATTTGATGGCGGCGGCCGCATCGTGCTCCCAGCCGACTTTCTAAAAAAAGCAGACCTCACCGGCCAAGGTGCATTTGTCGGCAAAGGCCGCACCTTTCAGATCTGGAATCCTTCAGCGCTCGAAACTGCTCAGGCAGAAATGTTCGAGCGCGCAATGGCCGAGCGAGAATCCTTGCTTCGGGCTAGGAAGGAGGCCGATTGATGTCACCCGTGGCGCCCTCCCCCTCCGCCCCGATTACAGACCCAGATCATATTCCAGTCCTCCTCTCCGAAGTCATTGAAGGGTTAAACCCAAAAGACGGGGGACTCTATGTTGACGGAACCTTTGGTGCTGGTGGCTATACGGCAGCCCTCTTGCAGGCGGCAGACTGCGTTGTTTGGGCGATTGATCGCGATCCTGAAGCTTTAGAGCGAGGAAAAGTCCTCGCAGACTATTATCCAGGCAGATTGCATTTCATACACGGTCGTTTTGGCGACCTTGCAAAACTTCTTATAGAGAATGACGTGCGTGCTGTTGATGGCATCGCTCTCGATCTTGGAATCAGTTCCATGCAGGTCGATGACCGTAGCCGTGGCTTTTCTTTTCTGCGTGATGGTCCTTTGGATATGCGCATGGAAAAGTCGGGTATGAGTGCGGCAGATGCCATCAATACTCTACCTGAATCGGAACTGGCTGACATAATTTATAAGTATGGCGAAGAACGTTTCTCTCGCCGTATTGCGCAAGCCATCGTTATGGCGCGCAAATCGCATCCATTTTCTCGCACTATTCATTTGGCCGATACGATCCGTGCAGAAGTGAAACGATCACAGGATGGAATTGATCCCGCGACACGAACATTCCAGGCACTGCGCATCTATGTAAATGATGAGCTTAGTGAACTTGAGCGCGGCTTAAGCGGTGCCGAACAGTTACTTTCCGAGCACGGTCGAATGGCTGTGGTGAGCTTTCATTCCCTCGAAGACAGGATCGTTAAATCTTTCATCCGCGATCGCAGTGGCCGTGCACCCAACCCATCACGTCATGTTCCCGCACCAACAGCCGGGAAACCAACTGCAACTTTTAGTCAGGTCAACGGTAGGGCAATTACTCCCTCAAAAAGAGAAGTCAGGGATAACACTCGGGCGCGTTCTGCCCGCCTTAGAATTGCAGAGCGCACGGCTCTTCCTCCGCTCTCCTTAATTAAAGGGGGGGGTGCATGAGGTTGATGGACGTAATGTGGACCGGACTCGTTCTGGTCGTTGCTGTTGCTCTCTTTGTGCTGAAATACGAGGTGCAAAACCTCGAAGACGCGCTCGCCAGCCGCAATGCTGACGTTGACGCCCATGCGCGCGCCATACAAGTTTTAGAAGCTGAGTGGACGTTCTTAAACGACCCTGCCCGCCTTCGGCGCCTCGGTCTTGAACACCTCGAACTAGCCCCTATTGAACCGGCACGGATCATCCCTGTCGATGCGCTCCCCTTTAAAACCCTCGATACCGAACCCGCTCTAAAGTCGAGGGGTGATCAATGAAGGTTTGGCCTAAAGGTAACCGCAATATTGATTTCGTTTACCCCGGCGAAGACATTCAGTCAGCGCCTAAGGCTCGCGTTACACTGGTTGGTGAAACACAGCGGGCTGTCGAGATCGGCAGAGCTCGTTTAATGGTGACCGCTGGTCTGTTCACTTTCGCTTTTCTCTCTATCTCAGTGCGACTGGTGGACCTGATGGTCCTGAACGGTGCGCTTGATACAGGCCCAACCTATAACGCTGCGAACAATCAGCCAGCGCCTACATTTCGTTCGGATATCGTTGATCGCGAAGGCCGCACAATCGCGACAACCCTTCCGACCGCAAACCTATACGCCAACGCGACAGAGATCATCGACGCGACCGTCGCTGCTGAAGCTTTGATCAGCGTTCTGCCGGGCCTAGACCGGGCAGACCTCACTCGGCGTCTAGAGTCTAATCAACGCTTCGTATATCTGCGCCGCCACTTAACGCCAAGCGAACAGATCGCTGTGAATACCTTGGGTATTCCAGGTTTGTACTTTGAAGAATCTGAGCGTCGAATTTACCCCTATGGCCCGCTCTATTCTCATGTCGTTGGCGCAACGGATCCCGACAACCGAGGCATAGCTGGGCTTGAATTAACTTTCGACAAGACTTTGTCCCAACGCCCTGCTGCGCTCGAGCTGTCCTTGGACAGTGGTGTTCAAAACGCCGTACGCGAAACCTTACAAGCCGCAATGGACCGGTTTAAAGCCACTGGTGCCGCTGGCGTTGTAATGGATGCCCGTACTGGTGAAATCTTATCGCTAGTGTCTCTTCCTGACTTCGATCCAAAAGATAACGGTCGCGCTGATACAGACCGGCAGTTTAACCGCGCAACCCTCGGGCTTTATGAAATGGGGTCAACGTTCAAACTGTTTACGGCTGCCATGGCGCTTGAGCTTGGCGTTATCGCAATGGATAGCGTCTATGACGCCCGCACGCCACTGACTGTCGCTCGCTATACAATCGACGATTATCACGCTGAGAAACGTTGGCTCACTGTTCCAGAAATTCTTATCCACTCGTCAAATATCGGTGCTGCCAAAATCGCCCTCGATGCAGGCACACCAGCTCAGCAAAACTTCTTACACCAGCTCGGGCTTCTTTCGCCGCTTGATCTAGAACTACCAGAAATCGCGAGCCCCATGTTCCCGGCGGTTTGGCGTGAAATTAACACCGTCACAATATCCTACGGCCACGGCATAGCGGTCACACCGGTTCACGTCGCATCGGCTATCAGCGCAATGGTCAATGGCGGCATACTTAATCGGCCAACGCTGCTCAGACGTGACATTGTTCATGACGAGGACCGCACCCGTGTTATTTCGGAGGCGACATCCAAACAAGTGCGTAGCCTGATGCGCTTGGTCGTCACCGAAGGGTCGGGCAAACAAGCTGAGGTTCGGGGATATGTTGTCGGCGGCAAGACTGGGTCGGCCGAGAAACTCGATAGCGCAGGAGAGTATAGCGAGACCCAAATACGAACATCCTTTGTCGCCGCTTTCCCGATGCATGCACCGCGGTATGTGGTGTTGGTCCTTCTCGATGAGCCAAAGGGCCTGAAAGAAACATTCAATTACACAACAGCAGGCTGGAATGCCGCGCCCACAGTCGGCCGCATTGTTGCCGAAATTGCGCCCATGCTTGGCGTGTATCCAACAACAAAACAACCGATGGCGCCCGAATTGGGAACCCTCATAGAAGCCAGCGCGCGTATTTCCGAAATGGCCCTTGCCCCAGCCGGTACCGGCTTTGGCGGTGACCGTGCGGCTGAGTGAGTTATTGGAGGATAGCGGCACAGACATGTTACGCCTGACTGATCTCGAAATTACCGGCATCACCGCTGACTCTCAGTCCGTGGAACCTGGCTTCTTGTTTGCCGCGTTACAGGGCACCAAAGTTGACGGCCGCGCGTTTATCGATGAAGCGGTGAAACGTGGAGCATCCGCGGTAATAGCGCCCGACGGAACGGATCTGGACAGAGACGACGTCCAATTGATCACGGATTCCAATCCGCGCCGCTTGTTTGCTCTACTAGCGGCAAAATACTTCGTGGCACAGCCAGAGATTGCCGTTGCCGTTACGGGCACCAATGGCAAAACCTCTGTTGCACAGTTTGTTCGTCAGATTTGGCAGCATGCGGGTCATCATGCGGCGGCTCTTGGGACTTTAGGTGTTGTATCTGACGATCTTTCTACAACAGGCAGTTTGACAACACCGGACCCCGTCACCTTGCATAAACTGTTGGCGGATCTCGCCGAGCGTGGCGTTGATCACCTAGCCCTTGAAGCCTCAAGTCATGGTCTGGATCAATTCCGGCTAGACGGCGTGAAGATCAGCGCCGCCGCGTTCACGAACTTGAGCCGTGATCACCTTGATTACCACGGCTCTATGGACGCGTACCTCGACGCTAAAGTCCGGCTGTTCTCTGACGTCCTTATCCCCGGAGGTGTCGCTGTCATAAATGCAGACACCCCTGAATGCGCGAAGATTAAAGCTACCTGCGAGGCCCGCGGTCACTCCGCCATTACTTATGGTTATGCTGGCGATGCAATTTGTTTGGTCAGCGCAACAGCGACCGCACATGGACAAGACCTTGATCTATTGCTTCACGGTAAGGTCGAACACGTGGTCCTACCTCTGGCTGGCTCCTTTCAAGCAATGAATGCGCTATGTGCCGCTGGCCTCACCCTCGCCACTGGAGTCACAACGGACAAAGTCATTTCTGCCATGTCCCAACTGGTCGGTGTTCCTGGGCGCCTAGAGCACGTCGGTAGCACCAAAAGCGGTGCCTCCGTATTTGTGGACTACGCGCACACACCAACGGCCCTGACCACAGCGCTGAATGCCCTTCGCCCTCACACACAAAACAAACTGAACGTTGTATTCGGCGCTGGTGGCGACCGCGACACTGGGAAACGGCCCCTTATGGGACACGCTGCACAAGAAGCTGCAGATATCGCTTATGTGACTGACGACAATCCTCGCTCTGAAGATCCAACGCTAATTCGCGCTGCAATTCTTGCTGAGTGCCAAGAGGCAACTGAAATTGGAGATCGCGCAGATGCGATTGAGTCCGCGATTTTGGCGCTGGAACCCGGTGACACCTTACTGATCGCCGGCAAGGGTCATGAAACAGGTCAAATCGTTGGCGATACGGTCCTTCCCTTTGACGACCGTGAAGTCGCTCGCGCAGTCATTAAAAAACAGGGTGGCGCGTCATGACGGCTTTATGGACCAACGCCGAAGTTGCAACCGCGACAGATGGACGCGTCTCGGGAGAATGGGATGCCGATGGTGTCAGCATAGACAGCCGCGCTGTATCAGTTGGCGACCTTTTTGTTGCGGTGGAGGGCCCTAAATTCGACGGCCATGATTTTGTTATCGAAGCGCTAGAGCGTGGTGCCTCTTCGGCTATTGTCTCCCGTATACCAACAGACGGCAAACAAACCGTTAACGAGGACCGCCTCGTTGTTGTGGATGACACAACAGTTGCTCTGCAAGCGCTTGCTCGAGCGGCACGCTCACGGATCAACGGCCGCGTTGCTGCTGTAACGGGAAGCGTTGGCAAGACGACAACAAAAGAAGCTTTGACGCTTGCATTGTCTCGCCAGGGGTCAACCCATGCAACGACAGGCAACCTCAACAATCATTGGGGCGTCCCACTTAGCCTATCTCGCATGCCCTCAGAGACAAACTATGCCGTTCTCGAACTTGGCATGAATCACGCGGGTGAAATCGAGCCACTCTCCAAAATGGTGCGGCCTCACGTCGCTGTGGTGACGACTGTCGAAGCTGTACATTTAGAGTTCTTTTCTTCCGTCGCAGATATCGCCGACGCGAAGGCAGAAATATTCTCCGGGCTGGAATCTGGTGGCGTCGCCATCATTCCCGCCGACAACTCACACTATGATCGCCTGGCCAGAGCCGCGTCAGCTGCTGGTGCTGAACAGATCGTTTCTTTTGGAACAGACAATGGCGCTGCATATCGGCTCATCGCATGGTCCGTGAGCGAAGTTGGAACTCGTATCGCCGCCGACGTAAACGGCAAACGCCTTGTGTACGACATTGGCATGATGGGCAAGCATATGGCCCTCAATAGTCTGGCCGTCTTAGCCACCGTCGACGCATTAGGTGGCGATATCGAACAAGCGGCAGGCGACCTCAACGACATGACGCCCCCAGCAGGTCGGGGGGCTCGATCCGTTGTCGCCCTGTCTGCAGGGTCATTCGATCTAATTGACGAAAGTTACAATGCAAGTCCGGCTTCCATTGCCGCATTAGCAGAAGCGCTAAATGCCACCCGCAAACGTGGCCGGGTCATTTTAGCGCTTGGTGATATGCTCGAGCTCGGCGCTAAGTCTGATGCGTTGCATGCGGACCTAGCTACCCCCATTGCAACCGATGGCATTGATTGCGTCTTTACGGCAGGCCCGGCCATGCGCCACCTCCATAACGCACTGCCATCACAGCAAGCGACGGCGCACGCTGCTGACGCAGAAGAGCTAGCGCCCTTAATTACAGAATTTATTGAACCCGGCGACGTTATTGCCGTGAAGGGTTCGTTCGGTAGTCGCATGTCTGTTGTCGTGGACGCGCTCAAAGAGTTGAGCCGCAACGCGCAATCAGCAGTCAACGGCGACTGAGGGAGGAATCGAACGACAATGCTCTACTGGCTCTCTGAATTTTCCGGCGACTTCACCGCCCTTAACTTGTTCCGGTACCTCACGTTCCGGACCGGTGGCGCTGTGATTACAGCGATGATAATCGCGTTTGTGTGCGGTCCAGCGATTATTCGCTGGCTCAAGAGTCGCCAGACCAATGGACAGCCGATCCGCGAGGATGGGCCGCAAAGCCATGTCCTAACAAAACAAGGTACACCGACTATGGGCGGCATGATGATGCTGCTGGCCATCTCTGTATCGACACTACTATGGGCCGATCTCTCCAACGCTTATGTATGGGCCGTGCTGGCCGTAACTATGGGCTTTGGCGCCATCGGCTTTGCAGACGACTACCTTAAGGTCACTAGACGTCATTCTGGCGGATTGCCCGGCCGGGTTAAGTTGGTTGCGGAAGCGGTCATCGCTATCGCTGTAGCACTTTGGATCGTCAGCGTAACGACAGACATTACGCCTACGGGTCTCGCCTTCCCGTTCTTTAAAGACCTCTTGATTGACCTCGGTTGGTTCTACATTCCATTCGCTGCCTTCATTATTGTCGGTGCTTCCAATTCGGTAAATCTCACCGACGGGCTGGATGGCCTTGCCATTGTACCGGTGATGATCTGCGCCGGCGTGTTTCTGGTGATCTCATACCTTATCGGTAACGCGTTCTTTGCTGAGTATCTTCAAGTCCACTTCGTACGTGGAACGGGCGAGCTTACAGTTTTCTGCGGCACCATCATCGGCGCTGGCCTTGGCTTCCTCTGGTTTAACGCGCCGCCGGCCATGGTCTTTATGGGCGATACGGGTTCACTAGCTATGGGTGGCGCACTCGGTGCGGTCTCAGTAGTCACAAAACACGAAATCGTACTCGGCATAACGGGCGGTCTGTTCGTCCTTGAAACTGTGTCGGTCATTGTCCAAGTCGTCTCATTTAAACTGACAGGCCGCCGCGTGTTCCGCATGGCGCCGCTACATCATCACTTCGAGCAAAAAGGCTGGGCGGAGCCGACGATCGTCATCCGCTTCTGGATCATCGCTTGCATTCTGGCCATCGCCGGCCTGAGCACGTTGAAGCTGAGGTGAGCATCGCATGATCCCTCTCTACTCCCATCGCAATGACACCGTCTTGGTGGTCGGACTTGGTAAGTCCGGGCTATCTGCTGCCCGCGCTCTATCCACTGCCGGTGCGCGTGTTTTTGTATGGGATGACAAGGCTGAACAGAGAGACAGCGCCTTGGCAGACGGATTTACCATTTTTGACGCTGAGTCCGGCGACATGACCGAGTTGGATCACGTTATATGGAGCCCTGGCGTTCATCATACGCATCCAACTCCGCATCCGCTGGCTGAAAAGGCCCGTGCCGCTAAACATACACTACGCTGTGATGTTGATTTGCTAGCGACTGCGCAACCATCCGCAACGTTTGTTGGCATCACGGGCACCAATGGCAAGTCAACCACGACCGCATTGACCGCTCACGTTCTGACAGAAGCTGGAAAGCAGGTCGAGGTTGGCGGCAACCTCGGATTCACCGCCCTTGATCTCGCCCCTCTGGGCGCCGATGGGATCTACGTTCTTGAGCTTTCATCCTATCAGACCGAACTCACACCAAACTTGCACTGCGCAACAGCGGTTCTCCTTAACATTACGCCCGACCACCTCGAGCGCCACGGCGGTATCGACGGCTATGTCGCAGCCAAGTCCGAATTGTTTGCGCTCCAGAAAGACGGCGCCCTAGCAATCGTTGGTGAAGACGACGTTCCAAGCCGAACGACCGCACAACATCTCGCAGGTGATGGTCGCCATCTCGTTATCCGCATTTCGGCAGAGTCAGACCTGGCCGATGGTGTTTCGGTCAGAGATGGCGTTCTGAACGACAACCATTTCGATCAGGGCGGAACCATCGACTTACGGAGCCTTAAAGCGCTCCCAGGCAAACACAATTGGCAAAATGCTGCCGCAGCCTACGCGATTGCACGGACCAATGGAGTTTCGTCAGAGGTAATTACTAAAGCCTTCGCGTCTTTCCCTGGATTACGTCACCGCCAAGAGATTATCGGCACGATGCAGGACGTAACCTTTGTCAATGACAGCAAAGCCACAAATGCGGATGCGACAGAGAAGGCACTCAGCTGTTACGGATCTGTCTATTGGATCGCGGGTGGAGTCGCTAAGGCGGGCGGCATCACAGCCCTCGGGCCTCTGTTTGGCCGCATCCGACATGCGTTCTTGATCGGTGAGTCGGCACAGGATTTTGCTACTGAATTGTCCCAGGGCGGTGTCGCTGCCTCTACTCACCCCACCCTAGAAGACGCAACGATCAATGCCGGCCATCAAGCATTAGAAGATGGAACGAAAGACGCCACCGTGTTGCTGTCCCCGGCTTGCTCATCGTTCGACATGTTTAAGAACTTCGAAGAGCGGGGCGACGCGTTCCGGTCCGCGGTCCTCGACACTTGGCCGGGGGTCGCAGCATGAGTTCAGCGTTTACACGTTCCGATACAAGTGTGGTGGGCCGCTGGTGGTGGACCGTCGACCGGTGGCTGCTGGTCTCCTCGGGAGCGTTAATCGTCATCGGCATGATTCTCACTCTGGCAGCCGGGCCACCGGCCGCTGAAAGAATAGGCGCAGACACCTATCATTTTGTCCGTAAGCAGTCCGTGTTTCTGCCCGTTGCGATCGCCGTGATGTTGGGCATCTCTTTGTTACCAGCATTGTGGATTCGCCGCGTTGCTGTCGTGGGTCTGTTTGGCGCCTTCATGATGATGTTTGGGACACTGCTCCTTGGTGCTGAAATCAACGGTGCACAACGCTGGCTGCGGCTTGGTGGACTATCGATCCAACCGTCTGAATTTATCAAACCATTTTTCGTCGTGGTTTCCGCCTGGCTGTTTTCTCTTAGCCGAACGACAGAAGGTGTACCTGGAAACACGATCGCGCTTGGCTGTCTGATGATGGTGTGCGCTGTTTTGCTATCCCAACCGGACGTTGGCATGACAATGGTTGTCGTATCGGTATGGTGCGCCCAGTTCTTTCTGGCCGGACTACCGATCTTCTGGGTCGTACTGATCGCCTTTGCTGGCCTCGGCGCGCTAGTTAGCGCGTACTTCCTGTTCCCGCACGTAGCTAGCCGCGTGGATCGGTTTCTTGATCCCGCGTCAGGCGACACCTACCAGGTAACACAAGCCATACGCGCTTTCCAGAATGGTGGTCTGTTTGGTCGCGGACCTGGAGAAGGTCGCGTCAAGGAAGAGCTGCCAGACGCCCACACAGATTTTATTTTCGCCGTCGCTGGTGAAGAGTTCGGTGTCCTGCTCTGCCTGGTGGTGGTTGCCCTGTTTGGCTTCCTTGTCTTGCGCGCAATGATCAAAGTGCTGCGCGAGGACAATCTATTCATTCTGCTGGCCGTTGGCGGACTTGCCGTTCAATTCGGCTTGCAATCCATCATCAACATGGCCTCTAGCTTGCACATGATGCCGACCAAAGGCATGACACTTCCATTCATCTCATATGGCGGCTCTTCCATGCTCGCCCTCGCCATTGGCATGGGCATGATCTTGAGCCTAACCCGCCGTCGACGCGACATGGAGGGCCTGCGCACATGACCGGTCCATCTCATCCGATCGTTCTCGCTGCCGGTGGGACCGGCGGCCACATGTTCCCCGCAGAAGCTCTAGCCAACGTTCTGAAGCAGCGCGGCCATAATTTGGTATGGATCACAGATGAACGTGGAGCGACCCGCTCTGGGCCCCTGTCGGAACTAGAAACACACACAATCATTGCACGGGGTCTTGCTGGCTTTGGCGCCATAGGTCGCCTTAAGGGTGCCTTGAGCCTTGGCGTTGGCGTCTTTCAGGCACGGCGCATCCTGAAAGACCTAAACCCAACCGCGGTTATCGGGTTTGGTGGCTATGCTGCCGCCCCGACCATAATGGCGGCAACCCACCTCAAGTTACCAACGGCGGTTCATGAACAAAACGCTGTTATCGGGAAAGCGAACCGGCTGTTCGCCAAGCGGGTTGATCATGTTTACACATCTTTCGAAAACACACGCCTGATCCCAGATGGCGTATCGCCCCTCCTAACGGGGATGCCTGTCCGTTCGTCATTCGGTGCTGCACGGACTAAGCCTTATGTTGCGCCAGAGGGTGAGGGCCCGATCAAGATAGTCGTGTTAGGGGGTAGCCAAGGAGCTGCTGTATTTAGCCACCTCGTTCCGTACGCTTTAAAGCGCCTGCCTGATGACCTGCGCAAGAGGATCACTGTCGATCAGCAATGTCGTAGCGAAATTGCCGCGGAAACACGTCTCGCCTACTCCAATTGTGGTGTGCAAGCTCATTTACAACCTTTCTTCGACGACGTTCCAGAATTGGTAGCCAGGTCACACCTGCTGATTACCAGGTCCGGGGCATCCACCGTGAGTGAAGTTTCCTATGCGGGACGTCCGGCAATTTACGTGCCGTACCCCTACGCCGCTGACGACCATCAAACTGACAATGCGCAAGCCTTGGTCAATGCCGGTGCGGGTTGGTGTCTGCAGCAAGACGCTCTTACACCTGACTCATTAGCGATCAATCTTGATCAGCTCTTAACTGATTCAGTAGCGCTTACGAAAGCTTCTGCAAATGCCAAAAAATTTGCCATTCCTGAGGCAGCGGACCGTCTCGCTGATGCTGTCGAACGCCTCTTACATGGCAGCAATGGCCACTCTGAGAAAACCCTAGGAGCCGCCTAATGCGCACTATGCCCTTAGACATCGGGATCATTCATTTCGTCGGGATCGGCGGGATTGGCATGAGTGGTATTGCGGAAGTCATGCACAACTTGGGGTATCAGGTGCAGGGCAGTGACATCGCACAGAACGCCAATGTCGACCGTCTTCGCACTCTGGGAATTAAGGTTGAGGTCGGGCACCGGGAAAAAAATCTGGGCGACGCCCGCGTGGTCGTCATTTCTACCGCTGTTAAGTCAAACAACCCGGAAGTGGCCGCCGCCCGCAAAGCGATGATGCCGATTGTTCGCCGCGCAGAAATGCTCGCCGAATTGATGCGTCTGAAATGGGCTATCGCGGTTGGTGGAACCCACGGCAAGACCACGACAACTTCGTTGATCGCCTCAGTTCTTGATACAGCAAAATTAGATCCCACCGTCATTAATGGCGGCATTATCAACGCCTACGGGACCAATGCCCGCCTGGGTGAAGGTGACTGGATGATTGTCGAAGCCGACGAGTCAGACGGCACGTTCATTCGGTTGCCAGCCACGATCGCTGTGGTCACCAACATTGACCCCGAGCATCTCGATTTCTATGGCGATTTCGATGCCTTGAAGGCAGCATTCCGGACCTTCGTCGACTCTATTCCGTTTTATGGGTTTGCAACGCTGTGCATAGATCACCCTGAAGTGCAGGCCCTCATTCCGCACCTATCCGACCGCAAGATCATTACATACGGCATGGGACCATTGGCCAATGTGCGTTGCGAAAACATCAGCCTAGACATGAGCGGTGCGCAATTCGATGTAGCCATCTCTGATCGCATTACGGGCGGTGAACGCCGCATCGAGGAAATTCATTTGCCCATGTTTGGGCAGCACAATGTTCTAAATGCCCTTGCCGCGATCGCCGTCGGCGCCGAACTGGGCGTCGAAGACGATGTTATTCGCCAAGGTCTCGCACAATTCACCGGCGTCAAACGACGCTTCACCAAGACCGGTGAAGTTGATGGAATTACCATCATTGACGACTACGGTCATCACCCTGTCGAAATCGCCGCCGTACTCAAGGCGGCCCGCAGCGCCGCAGCCGGCCGCGTGATCGCTGTGGTTCAGCCACACCGTTATTCGCGCCTGGCGTCGTTGTTTGAGGAATTTTGCACCTGCTTTAACGATGCCGATCACGTCGTCGTTGCTGACGTCTATCCTGCCGGTGAATCTCCAATCGAAGGCATGGATCGTGACGGCCTTATTGAGGGGCTGCATACCCACGGCCATTCGCAAGTCACCGGGTTATTTGCGCCGAAACATTTAGCCGCCGTCATTGATGACATTGCTGGCCCTGGCGACCTGGTGGTCTGCCTCGGCGCCGGCAACATCACGGCCTGGGCACAGGCCTTACCCGACGACCTGGCAAAAATTCGTGCCTCGACCGCCCAGGATATGGCCTCATGATGGCAGCTGAGCACCCAGCACCTGATCTAATCGATCAGCTGCCCGGTGTTCGGGGCAGCTACGAGCCCTTTGCCGTGCTCGCGCCAACGACCTGGTTCCGTGTCGGGGGGCCAGCAGAAGTTCTCTACACACCCGCAGACACAGAAGATCTTGCTATGTTTCTGCGCGGCAAGCCTGACAATATCTCTGTCACCATCATAGGCCTGACGTCAAACCTCCTCATTCGCGACGGCGGCATTCCAGGCGTCACGATTAAACTCGGTCGGGCCTTTAACACCATCGAAGCAGGTGGCACCACCGTCCGCTGCGGTGGTAGCGCCGTCGACGCCAATGTTGCAAAAGCGGCACGTAATATGGGGATTGCCGGTCTCGAGTTTCTAACCGGTATTCCGGGGACTATTGGCGGTGCGGTGCGGATGAACGCGGGTGCATATGGCCGGGAAATCCAAGACATTCTGATCAGCGCCACAGCCATGGACAACACTGGTACGCTCCACAAGCTATCTCGCGAAGATTTTGGCTTTAGCTACCGCCACTGCACGACACCTCCTGATTGGATCTTTATTGGCGCCGAATTCAAAGGCATTGAAAGTGACACTGAAAAAATTACAGACCGTATTCGCGAAATCCGGGCTGAGCGGGAAGACGCGCAACCGGTTCAAAGCCGGACCGGTGGCTCGACCTTCGCGAACCCACCAGAAGCCAAAGCGTGGGAACTGATCGACCGCGCAGGCTGTCGCGGTTTGATCCGCGGCGGTGCTGCCGTCTCTGAGAAACATTGCAACTTCCTTATTAACACTGGGACGGCCACGGCGTCAGATCTGGAAGGTCTCGGTGACGAGGTGCGTCGGCGGGTGTTTGAGGTAAGTGGCGTTCCACTAACTTGGGAAATTCGTCTAGTTGGTGTTGCAGCCACGGACGACAATGCGCCACTTGCTCGCGCAGAGGGGGCTGCATGACGACTGCGCAGTCCTCTACACGAGTTGCGGTGTTACAAGGCGGGTTCTCTTCAGAACGCGAAGTATCCTTAGTATCAGGCAAAGACGCCGCGGCCGCACTTGAAAGTGCGGGCTATGACGTCGTGATCATTGACGTCACGCGCGACATTCCAGCGCTGACTTCCGCCCTTGCTAACGCCAAGCCAGACGTTGTTTTCAACGCCCTACACGGCCGTTTTGGTGAAGACGGTTGTATTCAGGGCCTTTTGGACATGATGGCGGTGCCTTACACCCACTCAGGACGGACAGCGTCTGCGTTGGCGATGGATAAGCCATTAGCCAAGCGGCTCTTTTCAGAGGCTGGGCTGCCGGTCGCCGAGGAAGTTATCGTCACAAGAGCCGTAGCCGAGAAATCCGATCCACTGCCGCGGCCCTACGTAATCAAGCCGATCAATGAAGGCTCTGCTGTAGGTGTCCATATCCTTCATGAGGGCGACAACAAAGCCCCGCTCGACGACATGGGGCTAGGGGTTGATTGCCCGGTTATGGTCGAACGCTACATTCCCGGACGGGAAATTACTGTCACTGTTTTGGGTGACCGCGCCCTCGCAGTCACTGAAATCACCACTGATCGTCAGTTCTATGACTACGACGCCAAATATGCAGCGGGCGGCTCTATTCATGTTCTCCCGGCTGATTTGAGCAAAGCAGTCTACGACAGCGCGCTCGAAATTTCGCTCATTGCACATCAGACCCTCGGCTGCCGTGGCGTCACACGATCTGACCTACGTCTCGACGGTGATAATCTGTACTTACTTGAAATCAATACGCAACCCGGCTTGACCCCAACCTCATTGGTTCCGGAACAGGCAGCTCATGTCGGCATGAGTTTTGCCGATTTGGTGTTGTGGATGGTGGAGAACGCCCGATGCGACGCGTAAAACCCTGGATCAGAAATGGCATGCTGGCGTTGGTCTTCGCTGGCGGCCTTGTTTGGGTTACCCCGCAACTGGATAATGTCAGCGGCTGGCAGAACGTTCCTGAACAAACTGCTGAATCTTTATCCGCTGTTGGCTTGAGTGTCGAAGAGGTGCTGGTCATTGGCCGGCAACAGACTGCAGCAGTAGACATTTTGGATACACTCGGAGCCGTGCGTGGCGCGCCTATCTTGGATATCAATGTTCCGGCGGCCAGAACACGCATCACGGCTCTTCCTTGGGTGCGGTCTGCTGAAATTGTTCGGCACCTCCCCAACAGCCTCCGCATCATGTTGACCGAATACACCGCATTTGCCATTTGGCAGAATGCGGGCAAATACACGCTGATCGATCGCGACGGCACGGTGATTATCGAAGTTTCCAATGCTCCAGCGGATATGCCGGTTGTGGTTGGTCCCGACGCTCCAATTCACGCCGATGCGCTATTCACTGCCCTAGACGAACAAAAAGAAATTCGACGTCGCGTAAAGGCGGCAGTTCGTTTGGGTGGCCGCCGGTGGAATATCTTGTTGGATGCCATGGATGGCGGGATAACTATCAAACTGCCGGAAGAAAATATCACTGCCGCCTTAAATGAATTAGCTGCGCTTGACGACAAACATCAACTGCTCAGCCGAGCGGTTTCTGAAATCGATCTCAGAATAGTAGGCCGCTTGGTCGTTCAACTTAAAGATGGCTACGCCCCTATCCCGCAGCAGAGTCTCTTCAGCCCCGCCGAACGTGAGGTCCGCACGGACAATCACGTCGTCCCCGATAAGGAGTTACCCAAAGGTGTCTAAAGGTACAGCCCGCAATAGTGTGATCGCGGCCCTTGATGTCGGCACGACCAAGGTCTGCTGCTTTATCGCAACGACAGATGAAAGAAGCCAAATGCAAATTGCTGGCGTTGGGCATCATCGCGCTAACGGCATGCGCAATGGCCAAGTTGTGAATATGGACGCTGTTGAGGCGTCTGTACGCGCTGCTGTAGATGCAGCGGAGCAAATGGCCAACCTGCGTGTGGACAGCGTGTTCGTCAACGTGACCTGTGGTAGCCCTCGATCTTCGCAGGTGGAAGTTGAATTGGCTGTGGCTGGTCATGAAATTCGCGACGTTGATGTGCGGCGCATCATGGAGCATGCAGGCGGGCACTTTGACGCTGATGACCGAGACCTCATTCATTGCATTCCAACCGGATATTCGATCGACGGCTCAAACGGAATCATCGACCCACGCGGCATGTACGGCGAACGCCTTGGGGTGAACATCCACCTTGTAACGGCAGGGCTCGGGCAAAGCCGCAATCTCTCCACTGTGATCGAACACTGCCATTTGGATGTTGATGACAAAGTAGTGTCCGCCTACGCCTCTGGTCTCGCGTGCTTGGTCGAAGACGAAAAAGAGCTCGGCGTCACAGTCGTCGATATGGGCGGCGGCACAACATCTGTCGCCGTGTTCCAAGAAGGACATATCGATTTCGTTGAGTCTGTTCCCATTGGGGGAAACCACGTCACCAGCGATATCGCCAAAGGTCTATCAACACCGGTCGCCAAAGCTGAACGCCTTAAGACGGTTTACGGCAGTGTGGTGCAAGCCCCGTCAAACACGCGCGAGCTTCTCAAGGTGCCGCTCGTCGGTGAAGACGATAAGAACAGCGCAAACGAAGTCCCTAAATCGATGTTGGTCCAAATCATCCAGCCAAGGCTGGAAGAAACCTTCGAACTGGTGAGAGGCCTGCTTGATGCAAGCGGCTATAGCCGCGTTGCAGGTCGTCGCGTAGTCATCACCGGGGGCGCCAGCCAACTAGAAGGTGTGCGTGACCTAGCTGAACTTGTTCTTGATAAACAAGTCCGGCTCGGCCGCCCCAAAATGATCAAAGGTTTGCCGGAGTCCGTTTCTGGACCCGCATTCGCCACGGCGGCGGGACTACTTCGCTACGCCGTTAACGAACACGTAACGCTTCCCGACTTAGCAGCCATCGACACGGTGGCCAGAGGCCGTGGACTTGGCCGCATTGGCCAATGGCTAAAGGAGAATTTCTAATGAGTAAAGTGCACAAAACCGGTGGAAACGAATTAGCGACGGGCCCACCGCCGACAACTAGAAAAAAATCGGAAACACCGAATAAGAACGTCCATTCGAACTTAAGAATACAAACCTGGAGGAAGGTATGACCTTGAATATTAGTGTCCCACAAACAGGAGCTGAACCGCTCTTGAGACCAAAAATAACAGTGGTCGGCGTTGGCGGCGGCGGCGGTAATGCTGTGAACAATATGATTGAGAGTGCTTTAGATGGCGTTGAGTTTGTCGTCGCCAACACAGATGCACAGTCTCTCTCCCTGTCACGCGCAGACCGGCGCATTCAGTTAGGTCCAGACACAACGTCTGGCCTAGGCGCTGGAGCCCGTCCCGATATTGGCCGACACGCAGCAGAAGATTGCATCGAACAAATTGGTCAGTACTTAGAAGGCTCCCACATGGCATTTGTGACCGCCGGCATGGGTGGTGGCACAGGCACAGGGGCCGCCCCAGTGGTTGCAAGAGTAGCCAGGGAACTTGGCATTCTTACCGTTGGTGTTGTGACCAAGCCCTTCCAGTTCGAAGGGGTCCACCGCATGCGCATCGCGGAAGCGGGCATCGAAGAGCTAGCCCAATCTGTAGACACCCTCATTATAATCCCGAACCAAAACTTATTTCGGGTCGCTAATGAGAAAACAACTTTCGCCGATGCCTTTAAGATGGCGGATGATGTACTTTACTCAGGGGTCCGAAGCGTCACCGACCTGATGATGATGCCAGGCCTCATCAACCTGGACTTTGCCGACGTCCAAACCGTCATGATGGAAATGGGCCGGGCAATGATGGGCACTGGAGAAGCCGAAGGCGAAAAACGCGCCATCGAAGCTGCAGAAGCAGCGATTGCCAATCCATTACTCGAAGACACATCAATGCGCGGCGCCAAAGGTGTGCTCATCAACATTACAGGCGGATCAGATGTAACTTTGTTCGAAGTGGATGAGGCTGCTAATCGCATCCGAGACGAAGTTGAAACGGAAGCTCATATCATCATTGGCTCTTGCTTCGACGAAAGTCTGGAGGGTCGCTTTCGCGTCTCGGTCGTGGCGACAGGCATCGAAGCCATGGCTGGTCAAATACCCAAGCCCGTGTTGGTGCGTGACGAAACAAAAACCGTCTCCGAAAAGCCAATGGAGGTCAAACCCGAACAACCGAGTATGCGTCCGGCCGCAATGGCCAAGAATATTTTTGGGGCAAGTCTTGAAGAAACCACTCCTGCGCCACCCGCGGCTCAAACAGCAATACCCGGTGCAACCCTCGCCCCAGCAAGCGCAACCACACAGCCCGAATCTGATCTCGCAGATCGTATAGCCCAATCAACTCGAGAAAACTCAGTCCCAAGCGCTCCAGCAGCGCAGACGGATGAAATTGCGCAGGCGATGGCCAATGCACCGGCAGTCACCCCAAAAACTAAGGCTGCCGCAGCACCTGCCCCTCGCCTGCCAGCTGATACCTTCATCCCAAAGGCTCCGGTAATGCCAAAGGCAATACCAGCCGGTGAAGAAAAGCCTGCACCAGTGGTCGCGGCACCCCCTGCTTCTGCGCCAGCGGCACCGACGACAGAGGACAAGCCAAAGACGTCTGCAGTTTCTGGGGAACCGGAAACCGGCAAATTGAGCCTGTTCAGCCGCTATCGCAGCTTAGCCAAAGGAAAACCTGAAGCGGCTCCAGCAGCAGCGCCTCAACCAAAGCCTGAGGCAAAGCCGCTCGCCAAGCCAGCGCCACAATCAAACTTGGCGATTTCGGTTAACCCAGCAGATCGCCCTGTCACCTCCCATAATGAGGAAGAGCTGGATATCCCTGCTTTTCTGCGGAGGCAAGCCAACTAGAGGGCATAAACATAGAGTCGTGGGGGTGGTCCACTGAGGGGTATAGATCACCTACCGGGAGGGGAAAAGGCCAGCCAATTGGCGGGCCTTTTCTCATTTCTGGACACGGCAAAATGAGGCAAAGGAATCGCCCCGGAACCAGACCCAAAAGCCAGAAAGTTTTTACTTGTCAAAGCGTTACAATCTGCAACAATGATTTAGTTGCATGGGACTCACGGGGTTGTTAACAACTGCGTCCGCTGGTGCGGGAGCAGACGCGCGCCTTAAATATTGTTTGTTACAGATAGAACCGGTGATCTATGGCCCATGACGTCCGCGACCTTCGCACCTTGAACGGTGCTAGCCCGGAAATGATTCCCCAGGACCTCCCAAAAGCGTCAAACCTGCAACGCACTCTTAAGTCCTCAATCGGCTGCAGTGGAATTGGATTGCATTCCGGTGTTCGGGTAGCGATGAAGTTGCATCCAGCACCTGCCAACAGCGGCATCACATTCAAGCGTATTGATTTAGTTGGTGGTGGCTCCGAAATTCCTGCCCGTTGGGATCGGATTGCTGACAGTCGCATGTGCACGGTCCTCGCCGCTGAGAATGGTGTCAGTGTCGCAACCGTTGAACACCTTATGGCTGCATTCTACGGCATGAGCATTGATAACGCCGTTGTCGAACTGAATGGACCGGAAGTCCCGGCCATGGATGGCAGCGCCGCACCCTTTATCTTCTTAATGGAGTGCGCTGGCGTCCTAGAGCAGTCCGAAACACGCAAACACCTCAGAATCTTGAGGCCCATTGTCTTTAATCATGACAATAAAGAAGTCGCTTTAACTCCGGCAGATTCTGGCTTGAAGCTAAATTTTGGTATTGATTTCTCTGCACCTGCAGTTGGCCAACAGTCGTGCAGTTTTGATATCGACCGCGATGTCTTTAAAGTAGAAGTCAGTAAAGCGCGCACCTTCGGGTTTTTGTCAGATGTAACTGCGCTGCGTGAAGCAGGATTGGCCCGTGGTGGCAGCCTTGAGAATGCTATAGTCGTCGATGGTGAACGGGTGCTGAACGAAGACGGACTGCGCCACCCAGACGAATTCGTTCGCCATAAACTTTTGGATGCCATCGGTGATCTCTATCTCACCGGTCATCGCCTTGTTGCCGAATTTCACGGCACTTGCTCAAGTCACGCAGATACGGCAAACCTTCTTCGCATGGTCTTTGCCAATAAAAACAACTGGGACCTGATAGAAGCGCCAGAGGACAGCCTTGCCAGCGCAGATCAGGCCTGGGATCAATCTCTACAACAGGCCACCGTCGGGTAATGAAGCCCTGCTGACAGCCGAATTTGCGGTGGTATACTGCCGTCCCCTTAATGATTGCGTATATCGGCTATGGCATTCCGTACTTTAATACTTCGTCACTGTGCCCTCATCGTCGGCGCCGTCCTCTCAATGGGCGCCTGCTCCTCTGACGATGAACTCGAGTATCGTGAACTAACGGTCTATGAGATTTATAATCAGGCCACCGAGTACCTTGAAGATGGTCGCTATCGCGACGCGTCAATGTATTTCGATGAAGTCGAACGGCAGCACCCTTACTCGGTGTGGGCGACTAAATCGAAATTAATGGCAGCCTACTCACATTACATGAACAACAAGTATGACGACGCACAAGCTTCGTTGGACCGGTTTATTCAAGTGCACCCGGGCAACCGGGATGTCGTGTACGCCTACTATTTGAAGGCTCTCTGCTTTTATGAACAGATCTCTGACGTGCAAAGAGATCAAGATATGACACAACAGGCTTTGGTGGCCCTTGAAGATGTCATCACCCGTTTTCCCGGTACAGCCTATGCTCGCGACGCCCGCCTCAAGATCGACCTGACCCGAGATCACTTGGCTGGCAAAGAGATGGCCGTCGGGCGTTTCTATCTGCAGCGGCAGCACTATCTTGCGGCAATCAACCGGTTTAAATCCGTAGTCGAAGAATACGGTAACACCACCCACGCTCCTGAAGCCCTGTTTAGATTGACAGAAGCCTACACATCACTCGGATTAGGCACTGAAGCAAAACGCGCAGCAGCTGTTCTTGGCTACAATTATCCGGGCAGTGATTGGTATGAAGACGCCTATCGTCTTGCCGGTGTTGACCGAAGTGTCAGGGACCAACAGCGCGAAGCGGCGCAAGCGGCAGAAGACGATAAGCCGTGGTGGAGCTTCTAGTAAGACAGCAGGATAATGCTTGCCTCGCTCACAATCCGTGACGTTATTCTGATCGATAAACTCGATCTCGAGTTTTCTGAACGACTTGGCGTTCTCACTGGCGAAACCGGCGCAGGTAAATCCATACTTCTTGATTCTCTTGGCCTCGCTCTCGGAGAGCGCGGTGACACTGGCCTCATACGCCCAGGGGCCGATAAGCTTACGGTCAGCGCCACGTTCAACCTTCCAGCCGACCACCCAGCCCGTGCTGTGCTCGCTGAATATGACCTCACCGCAGAAGACAACGTGGTTATCCTGCGCCGCAGCCTTAGTCAGGATGGCCGCAGCCGGGCTTTCGTCAATGACCAATCTGTTAGTGTCGGCTTACTTCGGCAGGCTGGTAACGCTCTGGTGGAAGTTCATGGCCAATTTGATGCCCACGGTTTGATGGACCCCAGCACTCATATCATTGTTCTAGACCGCTACAGACGCGCCATAAGCGGCGCTGAGCACGATAAAGCCTGTAAGCGTTCCTTTGAGACTTGGCGCCAGGCCTATGCCGCCTGGCAGGACGCAACGCGCCTTATTAGAGAAGCAAAAGCTGAGGAAGAGTCATTACGAGCCGCTGTCGATATTCTGGGCAATCTGGCACCGGTTCCTGGAGAAGAAGCTGATCTGTCCGCCAAACGCGCTATGTTGCGCCACGGCGAACAAATTTTGTCGGCGATAGAAACCGCCCGTCAAGCTCTGTCAGAAAATGTTGATGTGGACGGCGCTGTCAGAACTGCACAGAGCGAATTGTATCGCGCCGCACCCAAAGCTGAGGGCCGGCTGGATGCGGTCTGTGCAGCGCTAGAGCGAGCTTCAATTGAATTGGCAGAAACCCAGACTGCGCTTGATGCCGCAGCGCGCGCATTCGACCTCGACCCTGCAGAGCTTGAAGCTGCAGAAGAGCGATTATTTGCGCTTAAAGCTGAAGCCCGCAAACACGGTGTCTCGGTCGATGACCTCGCCTCTCAGCTAGAGTCACTGCAAGAAAAACTCGCTGCAGTCGAGGATGGCGAAGACAATCTGATCCGCCTCGCTAAAGCAGAGCAGACGACGCGCAATAGTTTTGAAACAGCCGCTAAGGCTATGACAAAGGCTCGCACCAAGGCAGGCATGGCTCTGGCTAAGGCGGTCTCAAAAGAACTTGAACCGGTCCGACTGAACGATGCCTTTTTTCGTGTCACCATCGAAGACCTGCCGGACAGCGAGTGGTCGGCGAATGGATGCGATCGTGTCGTATTCGAAGTCAGTACAAATCCAGGCCTGCCGCCTGGACCGCTGAATAAAATCGCCTCTGGTGGAGAGCTGGCCCGATTCCTTCTAGCCCTTAAAGTTGTTGTGGCGGACACACAGCCGCCAGCCGTGATGGTCTTTGACGAGGTCGACTCCGGCATCGGGGGGGCCACCGCGAGCGCCGTGGGAGATCGTCTTGCCCGACTCGCTGAAGGTGTGCAAGTGCTCGTGGTCACTCACTCTCCACAGGTCGCAGCCGTTGGACAAAATCACTGGCGAGTTTCAAAGGTAACCGACGGTAAGGTCACCGCGACACGAGTGGTACAACTGACTCCGGATGAGCGCCGGGAAGAAATCGCCCGCATGCTCGCAGGGACGGACGTCACAGACGAAGCAAGGGCCGCAGCGGAAATGTTGATGACAGGAATTTGAACGAATGGCATCTGACCCGTCGAATCTCCCGATTGATAAACTCACTGAGGCGCAAGCCACTGCAGAGCTAGCCCGGCTTGCTGCGGAGATGGCAGAACAAGACAAGCGGTATCATCAGGACGATGCCCCGGTGTTATCTGATGCCGAATATGATGCGCTGAAGGCCCGAAACACTGCAATTGAGGCAAGGTTTCCACCGCTTGTCCGGGACGATAGCCCAAGCCGAAAAGTGGGGGCGGCCCCGGCTTCAGGTTTCACCAAAGTTCAACACAGCGTCCCGATGCTCTCCCTTGGGAATGTGTTTGACGAAAGTGATGTGGCTGATTTTTTCGCCCGCATTCGCCGGTTCCTTGGCTTAGATGATTATGAGGCAGTCGAGGTCATCGCTGAGCCAAAAATTGACGGTCTTGGGTTTTCAGCCCGATATGAAGATGGGCGATTTATTGTTGGCGCGACACGTGGTGATGGACAGGTTGGTGAAGACATCACCGTAAATCTTAAAACCATTCAAGATATGCCAGATTTGCTCATGGGGCCGTCAGGCGATGTACCCAAAGTGATAGAAGTCCGCGGCGAGGTTTTTATGACCAAGCCCAACTTTCGAGCCCTTAACACAGCCCAAGAGGAGAAAGGCGCTAAGGTCTTTGCCAACCCCCGCAATGCGGCTGCCGGGTCTTTACGTCAACTCAATCCCGAAATCACGAAATCTCGTCCGCTCACCCTATTCGCCTACACTTGGGGCGAAGCTGAACCGCTGGATTGGGACAGTCAGCAGGCCTATGTCGACCGTCTTAAGACTTGGGGGTTCTCAACAAACCCCCTCACGCAGCTGTGCACCTCAGTCGAGGACGTTCTGGAGGCCTATGCCGAAATCAGTGCGCAGCGCGCGTCCCTGCCGTACGATATCGATGGCGTGGTTTACAAGGTAAACCGGCTCGACTGGCAGCAACGACTGGGTTTTGTGAGTCGAGCCCCACGCTGGGCAACGGCACATAAGTTCCCGGCGGAACAGGCACAGACAGTCCTAGAGAAAATCGATATTCAGGTGGGCCGTACAGGATCACTGACACCGGTTGCGCGCCTGATGCCCGTCAACGTCGGTGGCGTTTTAGTCTCTAACGCCACACTCCACAACGAAGATGAAATAGAGCGCAAGGATATTCGAGAAGGCGACACGATCATCATTCAACGGGCAGGCGATGTAATTCCCCAGGTTGTTCAATCCCTGACAAACAAACGACTAAAAAACAGTAAGGCCTATACATACCCAAGCATGTGCCCGATCTGTGGAAGCCTCGCCGTCCGCGAAGAAGGTGAAGCCGTGCGACGTTGTACAGGCGGATTAATTTGCCCAGCCCAAGCGGTTGAGCGGTTAAAACACTTTGTGTCTCGTAACACTTTCGACATTGAAGGCCTGGGCGCTAAAAACATTGAGGCCTTCTTCGAAGATGGCACTATCAAGAATCCGGTCGATATCTTTACTCTTGAGAAGCGTGATGCCGAACCAGATAACCTGACACCACTAAGAAACCGCGAAGGTTGGGGTAAGGCATCTGCCGACAACCTCTTTTCAGCTATCAACGAGAAACGAAAGATTGGGCTCGACCGTTTTTTGTTTGCCCTCGGCATTCGGCAGATTGGGCAGGCCACAGCACGTTTGCTGGCCCAGGCCTACGGATCACTTTCGGATCTTCGGAATGCTCTCACCGCAGCTCAGGATCGGGAGAGCGACGCCTACGCGGATCTGCTCAATATTGAGAGTATTGGCGCGGCGGTTGCAGAGAATCTACTGTGTTTCTTTGCAGAGAAACATAACGAAGAGGTGCTCGATGGTCTCTCCCAAGAACTCACGATCGAAGATTTTGACGCGCGAGACACAGGTAGTTCACCCATCGCTGGAAAGACTGTGGTGTTTACGGGAACACTAGAGACCATGAGTCGCAACGAAGCAAAGGCCGGCGCCCAAGCGCTTGGCGCAAAGGTGGCGGGATCCGTTTCTGCAAAAACAGACCTGATTGTCGCCGGGCCTGGGGCGGGCTCTAAGCTCAAAAAGGCCGAAGACTATGGTGTCGAGGTTAAAACGGAGCAAGAGTACCTGACTCTTATCGGAAATCGCTAAGCCCTAAAAAATGTTTTATGCGTTTGCTAGGAACAAGGCCATGCATGACGGGATCTCGTTATAGTCTTGGTTTTAAATTAAAGCGGCAAGGCTTTTACAAACGCGTAAGGATCAATGTCGTCTGTCAGACCGCCAGAACGGTTACATAAATATACGCTAGCTCAATGACGTATCTTTAGGCTCTGTAATCGGCAAATGTTGCGAGCATGTGATCAACAAATGCTCTCACTTTGCCTGATAGGTGATGGCTTTTCGGATAAATCGCATAGACACTTTGGTCATAGGCCTCGAACTTACGTAGCACACGGATCAGAGCGCCAGATTCTAAATCGTCTTTTACGGCGGAATGCAGGCACAAGCCAATGCCCTGCCCCGCCTTGACCAGAGTTGCTGTTGACCGAGCCGCATTTACCCGCACGGTAGACGGCACAGTAACTTGCGATTTTTGCCCATTAATAGAAAACTGCCAATCGTTGGCTGGAGTGATGCCGGTATTGATGATGCAACGGTGATCGACCAAGTCTTGCGGTGTATTCGGTGTACCATGCTCCGTCAGGTACTCTGGCGACGCGCATATGTAATAGGGACAAGACGCAATACGCCGCCCGATCAAAGATGAATCCGCAAGTTCACCAGCACGTATCGCAACGTCAAACCCTTCGGCGATGATATCGACCATTCGCTCTTCAAGAGTCAAGTCAACCGTGATCTCTGGATGACTTTCCATGAAAACGCCAATAGCTGGTACCAGCATGTCTTCCCCAAAGGCGCGTGACCCAGCAATTCGAAGTTGACCACGTGGCCGAACATGTTGGTCAGCGACGGAGTCCTCAAGCTCATCAAATTCAGAAAGAATGCGGTTGCAGCGTTCCCAATAGGCTTGCCCCACCTTCGTGGGACGCACACTGCGGGTGGTGCGGTTGAGTAGTTGCGCCCCAAGGCGCGTTTCAAGCTGGCGGACATACTTGCTGGCAAGAGCCGTAGAGATACCCAGGCGGCGGGCGGCCTTCGTAAAACTGCCGCTTTCAATCACGCGGGCAAAGGCTTTCATACCGTCTATTGTATCCATTTTGATTTATTAAACTCTTATTATAAGCATATTTTATACATTTTGTTGATAATATAGTCTATTTATAGTGGATAATCAATAGATCAGGGCTGATGCAGCCCCGTCTCCTAAGGCGGCTAGAATCGAGGCCGTCACATCAGAGAAGTGAGGCCACCATGATCATGCCCTCCGGACACTCTTACCAAAAAAACAACAGATCAGTCGAAAAAACAGCCCAGAAGAAGGCCCTAGCGCCTAGGCAAAAAGCTTCGCTAGGAGTGAAAATTAATCGTAACGCCTAAGCTAGCTTTCTCTGTATTGATTATGCATGGAAACCGTTACTCGCTTCGCACCATCTCCAACCGGATATCTTCATATCGGCCACGCCTATTCGGCACTGATTAATTTTGATCAGGCCATTGCGGCTAATGGGCGTTTCGTCCTTCGCATTGAAGACATCGATCAGACACGCTGCCGACCCGAGTATGAGGCTGGAATCTTCGAAGACTTATCCTGGCTGGGTCTTACCTGGGAAGAGCCGGTTATCCGCCAGTCAGACCGCATGGAATTGTATGAGGCCCGGCTTAGTGAGCTGCAGGAGCGCGGTCTTATTTATCGGTGCTTCAAGACCCGCAAGGACATCGAAGAAGCCATGAGGGCACCTCATGACGCGCCGACTGATGCGTTCCGCAGCAGGCCAATGGCACCTATAGAAGAGCGAGACAACCTTGCTGCCAGCAAACCCTATGCCTGGCGTTTGTCCATGAGCGAAGCCGAGACAGTTTTGGGTGATGTCTTTACGTCTCTCACTTTCGTTGAGGAGACAAAAACCGGAAAAGTTGAAAGTCCGGCCTATGCAGGGCGCTTTGGCGACGTGGTACTTGGACGCAAGGATAGTGGCGCAAGTTATCATCTATCTTCCGTGCTGGATGATTCTGACCAAGGCATCACTCACGTCACCCGCGGTGAAGATTTGAGAGACGCTGCAGGATTGCATGTATTGCTGTACAAATTATTTGATCTATCGCCGCCGGTTTATCGCCACCACGCATTAATTACCGGCAAAGATGGCAAACGATTGGCAAAGCGCGATCACACTGCAAACCTGAGGGCTATGCGAGAAAACGGGCAAAACCCAAATGATGTAAAGGCCCTGCTACCAAGCTTAACGCTCTAGAGTATGACCAGTGGGTCACTCATTGTTGCGAGTGGCTCATAGCCATCTTTTGTCACGACGATGAGATCCTCCAGATGGGTTGCGCCCCATCCGATTTCTACCTGAGGCAGGTCGATGGTGAGGGTCATATTTTCCTGGAAGGTGTGGTCATCACTTACAACGAAAGGTAATCCGTCGCGATAAGACTGATCCGTATGCTGTAGGCCGACCGTGTGCGGGCCAACTCCCATCGTCCAACCGGAGGTGCTGGCTTTTTTGACCGCCACGGTGACAGTTTTAGAAAGCTCAGAGTATGTCATTCCTGGTCGTACCGCATCGTGGGCCACTTCCCGTGCGAGTGTGGTAAGCCGAATTCGCTCTTGTAATTCCTTAGAGGGCTCACCGACGCACCATGTGCGGCCGAAATCACCGTGATAAAAGTTGATTTGACTCACGGCATCCACCATCATCGCCTGGCCCTCAACCACTTCCCCGTGGCGGAATCCCCCGATGGTACCGGACGCAATCCACATTGCTTTTGCGCCGCGTTTCGCTGCTTCCACAATGAAAATATTGTCGAAGTCGTTCTTGGTCATCCCCACTTCGATTTGGGAAAGCATCGCCATACAAGCCTCTTGATTCGCCTGCGCTATTCGGCGCATGTGACCAAGCTCAACAGCGGATTTAACCATACGGATTTTGCGAAATGTGTTGTCCCCTGGCACGCACGAGACCGTATCTTGACCAAGAGTGTTCAGGATGTCAGCGATGCGCATATCATCGACGGCCACCTTGCCATTCATCAACCCAGCCTCTCGCAAGGCATGAACTAACCCCCACTCAGGAGATGCGGCCTTCCCGGTTTCCCAGCGCTTCTCCATTTCTAACCAGCTCTTCTCGATGTCGGTGAGGGCCTCTGAGTTTTCAGGCATGCGCATGAAACTGCGGGCCTCGGGCTCATGGCTCCAGAGGTCAGGGTTACTGTAGTTCTCCCAACCAGCAGGTGATCCGTAGGGAATGATCTCTGGGTGTTCTCTATCGGCGTTTGCAATAAACCAGAGATCTGAAGACGAAACGACAAGAAACGATGGCTTATCCGGGTCGCGTGGCATAACCGCAAAGCTGGGGATGGCACGCAGCTTCTGCAGTTCGTAGGAAAAATAATTGCCGAGGTAAAATACGTTCACCGGATTAAGGGCGACAATACCGTCAATGTTCTCGCGTTCCATAATTTCGTATGCGCGGGCTTTGTTGACGAGGGACCGGCCATCGAAATCTTTGCCAGGCACTGGTCCTGGTGCCACTAGACCCCAATTCGCGTGCGCTTCTTTGCCGCCAAGCATAGTGGCGCCGAGCATTCCGGCAGCTCCAGCGCCGATACCAGCAAAGAAGTCGCGGCGGTCAATAGTGGGGTCAAACGGATCAGTCATTGTGTGCGTCCTTTTTGCGACCTACCACGGCCGGGGAATTCCTAATTCAATCAGATTAACCAATACACCATCATGGTCACGGAACATCATTTCCCGCGTTTGCACTTCGGCCTCCGGATTTGGAAACAGAACCATGGGCGGTGAAATGAGCGGGTATCCAGCAGCGACAACTTTCTCGGTCATGCCGTCAATATCATTAGTGATTAACACCACTGCAAAATCACCGGTCACGGTGTCCACCCTCTCCGAAGGGTTAGGTAGTGGCGTGCGGTCGTCCCCGATAATTTCGTAAATGCCGATATTGCCGATCAGACTATCGCTGGCTTGCAGGATTACCGCCTTAAGTCCGTAGTTTTCGGTGCCCATAATCTCGTTAATCCGGGGCCCTTCAACAATAGTATCGACACGGGTCGTAAGCCCTAAAAGATCTCGATAAAGTTTGAGGGATTCATCGAGATCCCGGACGAATATCGTTGCCCGAGTCATGGACGACACAGCGTAACCGTCGGGCACCTCTTGGGTGCGCGTGGTATTCGAAGGTATAAATCCAAGCGTCAAACACAATACGATAACCAGCGGTCTTATGGGCTTTTCTCCCTTTGAAAGAGAACATTATTTCGTTTTGCGAACGCCAGCCTGCACGAGGTTCACCAACACACCATCAGGATCACGAAACATCATCTCGACCGGTTGGACTTCATATTCCTCCCGAATGATCAGCGGTACCGGTGGCGACACGATGGGATAACCGGCAGCAGTTATTTCCGCTGTCAGACGATGAATATCATTGGTTGGAAACACCAGCGCAAAGTCTCCGGTCCGGGTGTCTCGAGTTTGCTGCGACCGTGGTGGCGTAGTCTCATCGTTGTGCAGTTGGTAAATGCCGAGATTGCCTGACACAGACTCACCAGCCATCAGAACGGTTGCGCGGAGCTCTATGCCTTCCGTGCCCATGATGGCGTTGATCCCACTGCCCTTCCAATAGTTATCGAACATCGGACGCAGACCGAGAATGTCGCGATACAGCTTGAGAGATTCTTCAATATCACGGACAAAAATAGTTGCCCTCGCTAACGGCGCCACATTCATCCCCTCCTGAAAAACAGTTGGGTTTGATGTTGGAACCACACGCTCGATTAAGGGGGTAACGCTGGAGTCATCCTGTGCTGTTACCGGGACCGCCCAAAGAAAAAGGGCGGCAATCAAAAGACCGCCGCCCGTATTCTTTATAGTAGTCCGACTTATGCGGACCCGCATCCTAGTACCGTGCAGTCAGCGTAATACCAAAGGTCATGCGCTCGCCGAGGTAGGCGTTGTAAGCAACATTAGGCTGCTGAACCACGGCGTTCGACACATACTTCTCATCGAATAGGTTCTTAGCCCACAATTGGATGCTGTAACTTTCGCCTTCGATGCCTGCGCTAGCATTTACGATAGTGCGACTTGGTACGATCGATAAGTTAACCGCTTCTCCAAACATTTTAGACTGGTGGGCAAGGTCGGCACGCACAAAGTAATCTAGACCCATATCCGCTGACAGCTCGTCCGTCCATTCGCCACCGAGTGTGGTTTGGAACTTGGATTGTCGTTCCATCTGGTTGCCGCCGATGTCACCGTTGGTATTACACACAACGTCATCACAAACAGCTGGAGCCCGACCCCAACGGCCATCGATGGTGCCGTCTTTGTACTTGGCATCGCCATAGTAGAGGGTGCCGTAGAAGCTCAGGTTTTCGTTAGCAGCAATGGCGCCATCAATTTCAAACCCTTTAGAACTCACGTCGCCGACGTTACGAACGATACTACGGGACAACGGATTAACGTTGCCTTCGTCAGCGGCCAGAATTTGAACGTTGGTCCAATCGACATAGAACAAGTTGGCGTTCAACTGGAGTTGACCATTGTTAAACGTATTCTTAGAGCCGATCTCATAGGTCCAGTTTTGGTCATCATCGTAAGGGATGTTTTTTGCCAAAGTGGCTGCAGCGTTAAACCCACCAGACTTCACACCCTTACCGGCAGACGCGAAGAAAAGACTGTTTTCATTCACGTCGTACTCAAATGTAACTTTGGGTGTGAAACTCTTGAAGACATCAGTGTTGAAGGCGCCAGCAAAAGCACCCAGCCCACCGGTGCCACCACCAGAAGCGGCTTCACCTTCGTTTTTTCGATCGCGAGAGTAGCGCGCTTCGACACCTAGACGAGCACGGTCCTCCATGAACGAGAAGTTCAACTCGCCAAAAACTGAGCGAGTTTTGGTGATCGTCGTAATGTTTGATAGAGCGACCTGAAAGATGAATTGACTGGCGTCAGTAACTTCAATAGGCGCCGTTGGTATAGCTGTAAGAAGCGGCAGCGCACCGAAGTTAGACGTTCTGAAGTCCGTACTTTTGGCATAGTACACACCAAAGGCACCATCGACGTTGCTGTCGTTATCAAAGACGATACGGGCTTCGTGAGAGTCCGTCTTGAAGTTGCCGATTGGGCCACTCTCAAACACACAAAACGGTACGAAGAAGCTACAGCCCGGCAGAGTATCTTTGTATCCAAAGGTCTTGGTGTTGGCTTTGATTTGGCCGAATTGATACTGCAGCGTGAACTGATCAGAAATGTCCCAATTAACGGCAGCCCGGATGAAATCAGTATCAAGTTGCTGAGCATAGCCACGTGGATCAATGGGAATCGCACGAGCAGGTAATTCACCACAGAACAAGCGGAACCACTGGCCACCGCCGCCGAGACCCGAACCAGCAGGCCGAACATCTGGGTTAAACTGACCACAGTTCATCAACTGAGCATCGGCATTGAGCTCACCGAACCAGTTTTGCGCGCTGTGCTCACGATTCTTATCAAGATGCATGTAGGAAGCATCGATCTGAATGTCTTCATTCGGCAGGAGCTGAATAGACCCGCTGTAGGTGGTGTCATCCCACCCGCCGAGACGATCATCCGTGCCCGGATCAAAATCGATATCCGCGAAAGGATGGCTGTTTTTCCAACTGCCATCAAATTTAGAGTAATCAACCGAAGCCCGGATACGAAGGGTATCAGGAACGATCGCACCAGACACACCAGCAGAGCCATCGAAACGGCCAAAGCTACCGGCGGTCAGTTGACCTTCTGCCATCCACTCTTCTGTCGGCTTCTTGGAAATATAGTTCACCGCACCCATGAAGGCGTTTCGGCCATAGCGCGCACTTTGTGGACCTTTAACAACCTCGACACGTTCGATATTGCCGAAGCCAAGGTCAGTCACGTAGTTCCGCGGCAAATAAATACCATCTAGGAAGAACGACACGTTCTGCTCGATACTACCTGCAACCTGGGTAGCACCACGAATAACCGGAGCAGTTGCTCCAGAGTTACCGAAATTCTCAAAGTTGAAACCTGGCGTGTTCAACGCAACGTCGGACATTGACACAATGCCGCGCTTGTCCATGTCCGCAGCCGTGAAAGCCGTAATGGAAATGGGGATGTCCTGGATCGACTCAGCCCGTTTACGAGCAGTGACGACGATTTCTTCTAACGCCATCTGTTGCGCTAAGGCGGGAGCACTATAGCCACCCGTTGTTGCTGCAATTACCGCAACCGCGAATACGGTTGCTTTCTCAGCTGTTTTTTTCATGTGTTCTTTGAGCACTGGTTCGGCCCTCCCTGGCCTTCACTTTCCCCAAACGAAATTTTGGCGCGATTAGTCCGCACAAAATCAAAAATCGTCAGGAATATCTATATATTCTGGCTGTAGATATGGTAGCCGCCACTGAGAATTAGGAACAGCACCTAAATCAACTATTTCACTAGGTGAATTAACGATATAAATCAATGATTCAATGTAAACTAAGAATCGCTCTGCACTACAGCCCATGCCTCAGCAATGTCGGACGCAGCCGCCACGACAGACTCTAAGTGTAGTCTGGAGGCACGAGCCCTTGACACGGCGGACTTGAAGTAGCGCACTGACAGCACGCCCACGGGTCGATTTCCGAGCATGATTGGCACGCCCATTGCTGCATGAGTGTCATCGGTAGATAGGTAGCTGTAGCCCTGTGAGCGGGTTTCGTTGATAAGCGTGTCCACAACAGCGCGATCGCGGAGAGATTGCTCGAAGGCATCCTCTGCTGGCACTGCAAAGATCATATCGATCAAAACCGTGCGCTCTTGATCCCTGCATTGAGAAAGGTAGGCGAGACCCGCGGCACTGTTGATCATGGGAACCTCATGGCCGATGGGGATCTTGACCAAAACAAGGGGTGTCAACGCATCCGTATGGGCGCGCACCACCATTTTTGTACCGAGAGGCAAAGTTAATGAGACAGGCCACTCGGTTTTCTCACAGAGCGCATCTAAAAATGGAATGGCGGTTTGCACCATAGACGCGTCAGCGCCATAGCCGTTGCTCAAGACTCGCACTTTGCGCGTTAGCCAATAGGTCGCCGCGTTGCTGCCTTTCGCAACAAAGCCTCTGGCTATCAAGGTCTCCATCATCCGGTATGCTGTACCGCGAGGAAGGTCGGTGCGCTCAGCAAGCAGTGTGATGTCCGCTCCGTCATGCGCATTGAGCACCTCGAGGAGATCTAATCCACGCTCCAAGGCCCGAACTTGTTTGACCATACTTCTTGTTCCTAACGGTCTAGAACATCGCATGGTAGCAAAGCACATGGAGGGGCCGCTAGTAAGAGAACAAGATACGTGGTTACACTTGAGTATCAGTTCTTACTTTTCGCGAATATCACGCAATGCTTGCCACCGCTGTTATTTAGTGAACGGGGCCAGGATCGATCTGACTTAGAAGTTAAATTTATTGCTCGATCCCCAAGCGCCGGATGATCATATAAGACGCGCACGCTTTCATAAAACATCGCAACAGCAGAGAAGCGGGCAGTCAACGCATCTAGCTCCGCCTTGCCTTTCTCAGCATCACAAAATTCCCTATCACGGCGCATCATTTCGAACATCTGTTCTCTAAGAGCCACCCTCCACGATTTAGGCATGATATTCGGAACGGTTTCCGCCAATCATGCGTACCCAAAAATAAGCTCGCACAAAACACGCAAGGTTAATAGGTGCGCAGCGTCGTCCGCAATTCACCAGTAATTGATGGCTGTCCCTGATCGGTCATGATGTGAATGCCTGTCAGATCGCACGCGTCGCGTCAGTGAGCCAAGACACAACTTCATCACTGACGAGCGGGGTCAACGTGTCACGCACATGCGTGTGATACTCGTTCAGCCAGGCTTTTTCGTTGGCGGTTAACAGGTCTATTTCAACCAACCTGAGATCAATTGGTGCTAGCGTCAGCGTCTCGAATTCAAATAATAGTTTTTCCGCACCGTCCGGTGCGTCGCCCTGCCGCACAGCAACCAGGCTCTCAATGCGAATGCCAAACTCATCGGTCTTGTAGTAGCCGGGTTCGTTGGACACCACCATGCCCTCTTTTAACGGTGGCCCTAAACTAGCCTTACTAATGCGCTGCGGGCCCTCATGAACACCGAGATACGCACCTACGCCATGGCCTGTCCCGTGATCATAATCTACCCCATCAACCCACAACGCCAATCGGGCAAACGCATCGAGCTGACCACCAGCCGTGCCCTCTGGGAAACGCGCCGTCGCAAGTGCGATATGACCTTTTAGGACCTGGGTGAATCGCCGACGCTGTTCTTTGCTTGGTGTGCCAATGGCAACCGTTCGGGTCACATCCGTCGTGCCATCCACGTATTGACCACCGCTGTCTACTAAGTAGAGCATATCGCCTTGAATGGCCGCGTCTGTGTCTGGGGTGGCGCGATAATGAACAATGGCACCATTACCGCCAGCACCGGAAATAGTAGGAAAGCTCAACCCCCGGAGCATGTTGTCGCGACGGCGAAAGCGCTCCAACTCATCAGAGGCAGATATTTCAGTGAGCGTTCCCGAGGGAGCCTGTTGATCGAGCCATGCCAAGAACTGGGTCAAAGCAGCGCCATCCCGAATATGAGCGGCGCGGACACCGTTGAGCTCTGTCTCGTTTTTACAGGCTTTTGGTAAAGCGCAGGGATCTTGAATTGAGTCCACTGTGAGACCGGCAGCTTCTAGCCGGTCGACAGCCCACCGCGACACCGTTGCCTTATCAACTGCAACCGTTTTTACCGCCTTATCCAATGCGTCAATCGTCGCGCCCAGACCATCCGCCGGATATACGCGCACATCGTTACCTAGATGCTCCAAGACCTCTGGAGTTACTTTATCTTCATCGATAAATAGGAATGCCCGACCATCGGCAAACAATAAACCAGACGCAAAAACAAGGGGCGTGTGCTCTACGTCGGCGCCACGGATATTGAACAACCAACACAAAGAATCTAGCGCTGTGATGAGAAGCGCGTCTTGACCTTCTTTACGTAGTTCTTCAGCAATCTGCTCCCGTTTGCTCTGCTGGCTCTGACCGGCCAGAGATATGGGATGAATATAAATAGGCGCGCGAGGCCGCCGCGGCTGATCGGTCCACACGGCATCAATTGGATTGGACGGAAGCGCAACCAATTCCGCACCGGCTTTTTCGCAAGCCTCACGATACCGCTTAACCTGGTCTGGGGTGTGGAGATGAGGGTCGTAACCAAGTTTCTGGCTCTCGCTCAAAGTCTCGCGCAGCCAAGTCTGGAGTGGTTTTTCGGTGATGTGTTTAAAGTCGTAGAGGGTTTCGTCCGCTTGATCGCGGACCTGTAATGTATACCGGCCATCAATGAACAGGGCCGCCTGATCACTCATTACCACAGCCAACCCGGCTGAACCGGTAAAACCCGTTAGCCAGGCCAGACGTTCAGCATAGGGCGCAACAAACTCACCTTGGTATTCATCCCCCCGGGGTACCAGGCAGCCATCGACACCTTCAATCTTGAGTTGGGCACGAAGCGCTGCAAGGCGGTCCGCAGGAGATGGTGAAACAGACTCATCTCGTGTGTTTTTCATCATAGATTGAAGCTAAGGGGCCAGTTCGGAAGTTGCAACGTCTCGACTAGCTGATAGGGCCTGAAATAGGCCGATACAGAACTAAAGTCGCCCACTCTCCAATTAGCAGAGCCTTCTCCAGAACAAGCCGTTGTGCGCGATACGCGCTCAGCACCATCGGAATTTGAGTCTCCAACAGACCTGACAGAACGATCCTGCCACCTGGTGCCAAAAGTGAGCTCATATCACGTGCGATATACACCAGAGGGCGGGCCAGAATATTAGCAGTAATCACGGCGTACGGCGCAGACTGCTTAATAATCCGAGACCTGACACCAGTCGCAATAACTGCGCGAACACGTGGCCCCAATCCATTAGCCTTAACAGTTCGACGGGCCACCTTTACCGCCTCAGGGTCAATGTCTGACGCTAGCACGCGACTCTGCCAAATACGAGCCGCCGCAAGAGCCAATATGCCGGTCCCGCATCCGACGTCGAGTATGGAGGTGGGCGCTGACTTAGCTATATGACGACGTGACCAAGGACGTTTCGCCAATGCATCAAGGGCCAATAAACAGCCGCGAGTGGTCGCATGTTCACCAGTACCAAATGCCGTCGCAGCATCGACACAAATAGAAACTTTACCCGATGAGGGCTTCTTCTCTTCGTGACTGCCATGGACCCTAAAGCGGCCAATTGAGATTGGTTCAAAAGTGGAAAGGTTTTTTGCAACCCAATCCGTGTCTGGAAGAGATGCGATGGTCAACGAGGGCGCGGGTACGTTCGCAGTTGCAGCAATCAACGCCAGTTGGCTGACAAGGTCTGTTCGATCTGGCTTTTTAGATCGAAGTATATCGATTTGCCATTGGCCCCCGACATGACGCCCTTCTCTGTCCAACACCTCAAATGTTGAATAGGCAGATGCGCCGTCTTGAAGGCGGGCCGTAAAGGCTTCAACTGCCGATCCTGGAACGCGAAACGTGACAGACCACATTACCTACACCCCAATTCCAGCCAAGCAACCCATAGCGGGTCAAAAGCGTTTATGCAGTAACTAAGTTTAAACACGGGCAACCCAGACATATGGTTTAAGCCATTGATTTCATTATACCCGAGAGCCCTATCCTCAGCATCAGAAGTCAAAACACTGCGTCCAATGCCACATCCCGGTGTCGCATTGATCCAAAAGTGCGATGACAGCGTAGAAAATTAGTCAGTCAGCAAATTATAGTGATACTGACGAAAACATCCGGTTAGACGAGCTCCCCTTTTGTCAACCGGAAGCTTGGCGGCGGAGGTGCGATCCCTCCCCCCTCTTTCTTCCCCAAGAAGAGCGTGCTTTCGCCGCCGGTGTTTTGTTGATCTAGACGAAGATCACGCGGGCTCAACAAAACTATCAATCACCTTCTTATCGCCCGCTTTATCAAACGCTATCTCAAGGCGTTTATCATCGACAGCTTGAATGATTCCGTAGCCGAATTTCTGATGGAATATACGCATGCCGACCGTATAGCCGCCCGCTGACTCTCGTGCTTCGACCTGCCAGCTATCACTATCGATAACTTGCGCGTTACGCCGACGCGACTTAGACCAACTTGATCTGCCACCCCAGACATCCGAAAAGCCGTCTGGCTGCGCTTCACCAAACGATCCCATCAGTCCGTTGTTAGAAATATGTTCAATATGATCTTCGGGCAACTCACTAATAAAACGTGACGGCAAGCTGGCCTGCCATTGATTGTAAACGCGCCGATTAGCGGCGAATGAAATACTCACCTTTTTGCGCGCGCGCGTCATACCGACATAGGCAAGGCGTCGTTCTTCCTCAACTGCAGCGCCGCCCCCATCATCGAGTGCGCGGCGATGGGGGAATATTTCTTCCTCCCATCCAGGCAAAAAAACCGAATCAAATTCAAGCCCTTTGGCACCATGCAGGGTCATGATTGTGACCGCTTCATCGCCCGACTTTGAGTCGTTTTCCATAACCAGGCTCACATGCTCAAGAAATGCTCCAACGGTATCCCACTCTTCTAGCCCACCTACGAACTCTTTGAGGTTCTCCAAACGCCCAGGCGCCTCTGGAGACGTATCCTTCATCCACATTTCTGTGTAACCGGATTCATCTAGGACCTGTGCCGCAAGATCTGCAGGAGAGAGGCCGTCGCGCAATGACCGCCACCGAGACATATCCCCAATCAGCGTTGTTAGCGCGTTGCGGGTTTGTGCGCGTAATTCATCGGTCTCGGTGAGTCGCAATGCAGCTTCCATGAGACTCAATCCCGCCGATCGCGCGTAGATATGAATCTTCTGCACAGTCGTATCGCCTATGCCACGCTTTGGCTTATTTACGATGCGTTCAAAGGCAAGATCATCGGATGGGGTATTGATGCATCGCAGGTACGCAATAGCGTCCCGAATTTCGAGCCGCTCATAAAACCGTGGCCCACCAACGACACGATAGGGCACGCCGGTTGTAATAAAGCGCTCTTCAAACTCCAGCATTTGGAAACCAGCACGAACGAGGATTGCCATGGACGATAGACTGTCACCCCTGGTCTGCAGGGCCTCTACTTCCTCGATGACCCACCGCGCCTCTTCGGGCCCATCCCACACACCTTTGACAGTCACTAACGCGCCCGGCTCGGTATCGGCATCCCCTGCTGTCTTTAGGGTTTTACCTAGACGATCTTCGTTGTGATTAATGAGTGCAGACGCCGCGGCGAGGATAGTAGGTGTCGATCGATAATTGCGCTCCAAACGGACCACCTTGGCGTCCGTAAAATCTTTTTCAAAACGCAAAATGTTACCAACTTCAGCGCCGCGCCATGAATAAATCGATTGGTCATCATCACCAACGCAACACAGGTTACGGTGTTTCTGACACAACAATCTAAGCCACAAATACTGCGCGACGTTGGTGTCCTGGTACTCATCAACAAGGATGTAGCGGAAACGATCCTGGTATTCTTGGAGGACCTCTGCGTGATCTTGAAACAGGGTCAGGCAATGGAGCAACAAGTCACCAAAGTCAGTGGCATTTAAAGTGATCAAACGACCCTGGTATGCGCGATACAACTCGACAGCTCGACCGGCGGCCAGGTCTCCTGCCATTGATGGCGTCACCCGGTCAGGCGTCAGGCCTTTGTCCTTCCAACGCTGGATCACAGAGAGCACTACCTGAGCCGGCCATTTTTTTTGATCTATGCCGTCAGCCTCCATGACCTGCTTGAGCAGACGGAGTTGATCGTCGGAATCGAGAATCGTGAAATTAGATTTCAAGCCCACCAACTCGCCGTGCTTGCGCAAAATCCGCACGCCTAATGCATGGAAGGTGCCAAGCCACAGGGATTCGGCCATTGGTCCGACTAACCCCACGACCCGCTCACGCATTTCCCGAGCGGCTCGGTTGGTGAAGGTTACGGCCAGAATCTGCCACGGCTGAGCCAAAAGTTTTCCGAGGATGTAGGCTAGGCGGGTAATTAAAACCCGGGTTTTGCCAGTTCCAGCCCCTGACAACACGAGAACTGGACCATCAGTGGTTTCTACCGCTTGTCTTTGTTCGGGATTAAGCCCGGTCAACCACTCTGGATCAGCCATGGGCTGTGGCGCCGACTGGGAGGACGGTGGTCGGGCGTCGTCGAGAGCAAATGGGTCGGAGGGCGTCATGGCGCCATCCTAAGCCGTCTTGCCTATGAAAACAGCATCAAGTTTATTTAGCTGTTAGCTATCGAATCTTGGCTTCTGCGTCGTTACTGACCAACGCTATATTGACCACGTGCAAGAGTGGTGCGCTCCGCTATCTCTGCCGCATCGGTTGCCAAGACAACAGCGGCGGCGCTTCCACACCACAGTAAGATGCGCATCGCTGCGGGACCAAAATTGAGCTGTTGGCGGAGCCAAGAACTGAGTGTCGGCCCCAAGACAATTGCTTGACCCTCCCCACCCACAGACGCGCCCACACCAATAGAGGCCGTAATGCCTATGGTCGACGCGACACCAGGCCACAGTGATATTCGGCCGGACTTTAGCGCGCGCTTCAATGACGTGAAGGACCTCAACCCCACGACCGCCAGGCAAGGCGAAGCCATAGAAATAGACCAATAATCAAGCCACCAACACAGGGGACAGCAATGATTTGCTACGTCGGTAGTACCCACACGATATTTGCCCGGTGATCGCCGCCGCTACCAAATCTAATCGATTGGATAAGATCCATAAGCGTTAGGATTCCTGCAACTGCCCACCCGACTACGGTTCCAATTACAACAGCGAAAACGGCAAGAATTAGATTGTCATGGCGCACGATCGCAAGCGCCTGCCCCTCATCTTTTTGATCCCACCGAGAATCATTGTATCTCCGCTGTTTTTGTCTAGATCGCTTCGTCGTCGCCTTCGGGCCGGATGCCGAGCACATGGCAAATCGCATAACTCAAGTCAGCGCGGTTGAGGGTGTAATAGTGAAATTCAGACACTCCACCTCTCACCAACCGCTTTACCTGCTCCACGGCAAGACTAGCTGACACCAATTCCCTGGTCCCTGGGTCCTCGTCCAGGCCGCTAAACAATTCGTACATCCACGACGGCACCGACGTGCCACTGCGCTTCGCAAAGTTGGCGTTCTGTTTGAAATTGGTCACCGGCATGAGGCCAGGCACGATGGGAACCGTTATCCCAGCGGCGGCGGCACGATCCTGAAACCGAAAGTATAAATCAGGATCGAAGAACAACTGGGTTATGGCTCGTGTTGCTCCGGCATCAATTTTACGTTTGAGATTGTCTAGGTCAGCGTCCGCGCTTGTGGCTTCTGCATGGGTTTCTGGATAGGCCGCGACACTGATTTCGAAATCAGCAACTTTCGTCAGTCCGGCAACCAGATCACTGGCATAACCGTACCCATCAGGATGCGGTGAATAGGACTCTTCACCGCCCGGCGGATCACCCCGTAAAGCGACGATATGTTTAATCCCCGCATCCCAATAGCGACGGGCGACATCATCAACCCCGCCGCGCGACGCACCGACACAGGTCAGATGTGCCGCAGCCACCAGGTCGGTCTCGTTTTGGATGCGAGCAACGGTCTCGTGGGTCCGCTCACGGGTCGAGCCACCAGCGCCATAGGTCACGGATACGAACCGCGGCTGAAGGGGTGCCAGTCGTTTAATCGCAGACCATAGTTTTGTCTGCATTTTTTCCGTTTTGGGCGGGAAAAATTCGAACGAAACCTTGATGTCCGGCGGTAGTTTCTCAATCAGGGGCGACCCTAGGCTTTCTATAATTTCAGCGTCCGACACGAAGTCCTCAATAAAATGTGTTTTTAAGGTCACATTGGATAGCGGTTTTCTATCAGGCTTGGCGTCGATATCAAATGAGCACCGCAGAATATCTTGCCTCATGCGTAAATTGCGCAGCACCTTCGCGGAAACGTGTATGGCATTTGATTTCATGCTGTGATACCAGATTTGGTAGGTTCGAGGTAATAAGTGGCTCTATAGGTAGGGTTTTCGCGTGATTTTGTGGCAGGATGTTGATGTCTAGATACACGGCTTCTTCACATATACTGCGGCGAGCTGTTTTGCCCTTAGTCGCCCTGGTTGCCCTAAGTGCTTGTGCAGACAAACCACCCGCATCCAACCCCGAAGATCTTCGCGCCTACGAGGAGCTGAATGACCCGCTAGAACCTTGGAATCGCTCCATGCACCAGATTGACCAGGGTCTCGATACGGTCATCTTCAACCCGACGATTGCAGTGTATCAGACGATTATTCCGGAGCCGGGCCGTAAGGGCGTAACCAACGTGTTTCGAAATTTCCGTTCGACCATCACATTCGCCAACGACATATTGCAGGGTGAAGTCCGTCGTGCCGTCACCACACTCGGACGATTCGTCATTAACTCAACAGTCGGTCTGTTCGGATTGTTTGATATCGCAGCGCGTATGGGTTTGCCCTATCACTCTGAAGACTTTGGCCAGACGTTTGCGGTCTGGGGTATGGGCGAAGGCCCCTATCTATACCTACCCATCTTAGGCCCCTCAGGTGGGCGTGACCTGACCGGATACGCGATCGACAACCTGGGAATCGACGCGATGGCCTGGGTCGGCCGTGCGGATAATCCATTCTGGTGGCAAATCGCCTACTTCGGGGCTCTGGCCACGGACACTAAGAGCAACGCCAAGCCTGTCCTAGACGAACTCAAAGCATCCTCTGTGGATCATTACGCTGCACTGAGGTCGGCCTACCGCCAGAACCGCGCCAAAGAAATCCGCAATGGCGCACCGGCGCCTCTGCCCGACTTCGAGGACTATGACGACGAAGACGGCGACGGTGATCTGTTTTCCGGCCTTAAGCCCGAGCCCGCAGAAGCGCAAACAGCAGCGCGGACAGACTGATGCGGGTACTGGCTCTCACCCTCCTACTGATGATAAGTGGGACACAAGCTTACGCGGCGGACGAACTCTGGCGGACGGACCCAACGGACTTCATCAACCATTTCGCTGAGGCTGGCATTGAAGGCATTCTTACAGCCGATATTGATGACACAGAAAAAATAGCCCGGTTTCGCACTCTTTTTAACGACGGCTTCGATATTCCGGCCATGAGCCGGTTCGTCATTGGCCGTACATGGCGACGGACCAGTGATGCAGACAAAGAGGCGTTCATCACCCTTTTCGAGGATGTGATTGTATATACGTGGTCGCGCCGGTTCAGCGAGTACACAGGGCAGACCATCGAAGTGCGCGGTACTACACGGGATGGCAATACAGGGACTCTGGTCGACAGCGTTATCGTCGACGAAGGTGGACAAACAATATCTGCTCAATGGCGGCTGCGCATGCGGGAAGGCGGTCTACGCATTGTTGACGTGATTATCGAGGGAGTCAGCATGGCGATCACCTACCGTCAGGACTACACCTCAGTGATCCGCCAGCAGGGTGGTATGTCCGGCCTGCTCGACTTGCTCGGCAAGCAGGTCGCTGAGGCTACCCCGTCCTAACCAACGCTAAAAAGTCGCCCGAATAAACACATTATAGATCCGACCCCATTTTGACACATCGCGACGGGTGCCGGTTTGAACACGGCCTCCCTCTGGGGCAAACGCCAGGATACTACGATCTCTTAATATTGTGCGATTGAGGAAATTGTTGGTCGACAAATTGATGCGGATATTGTCGGTCAAACGGTGCTCCAGGCTGAGGGTAAGCGAGCCCCCTTCTTTCAGACGGTCTTCCTTATCAAGGTCATTGATAAACCGGGCGCCGAACTGGCTGAAATTAAATGAGACGTGTCCATCAATAATCGTATTCACCTCGTGCCGGTATTCGACCGATGTTTCCCATAAAGGCGTAAAACCGAAACGACGGGAAATATTATCAAACGGATCCACCACCGATGTCTTGCGACGCAAGTAGTCGGCAGTGAGTACTCCGTCCCACCAGCCAAGCCCCGAGAAATCAAGGCTGACTTCGGCCTCAGCGCCATACTCAGTGCCATCGCCGATATTGCCGATCTGTGAGACCACACCATTAAAGCTGAGTCGGCCGCGAGCGTCCTGAAGCTCCCGATAAAATAGCCGGCCGGCAATCACCCCCACACCGTCGGCCAGGCGATGCTCCAATCCCAGTTCGTAGTCCCAGGATTTGACCGGCTTAATATCCGGATTACCCGCCTCGAGCTCTTGATCTGTCTGGGTAATGGTGGCAACGAAGTTCGCAAAATTCAGTTGCCCGACATCTCTGACGAGGGAAAAGAACAGCTTGTTGCGAGGTGTGACATCCCAGTACGCATTGAATGTCGGCTTGACGAAAAACAGAGCGCGCGCACTGTTCACATCCACACTGTTTTGAGTGATACGTGAAGCCTCTGCAGCGAGCCCGAATTCCATTTCCACGTTACTCCAAGGCCGCCACCGCAGGGTAGAGAACGCCTCCCCGCGATACTCAGTCACTTTGCCGTCACTGTTAAAAATCGGCATTGGCAACAAGTCGCCATCGACCAAAGTCGAGAGATCAAAATCCGTCTTTTGGGTATTAAGCGTTCCCTCTAGCCCTATCTGCCCGCCGACTTTGGGGCTGAACGTACGGTCATAGGTACCGCGCCCAATGGCTTCGGTGGATATGTCCCGCCTGAACTGGCGCACGATGACGGGTTCGTCTGCGGGCTCCAGATCAAATACATCCCTATCGCGGTTTTCTTTTTCCCAGTTAAACAAGCCGAGAAACGTCAGGGTATCAGATTCTCCGACCCGAAAACTGTAGTCGGCGCTGAGTTCAATCGTAAACTCATCCTGCTTGTCGATTTCTAAATTGTCAGATAGTTGATTGATCGCCAGGGGCAAGCGCGGATCTCGAAAAACTTCCCGGCGCTCGCGATCATTGATCAACCACGACCCGAGCCCGTTGAATTGTAAACGGGAGCCGGAGTCAAAGGTCTCCTCATAGCGCCCATTGGTCTGGATGGTGTAACGGTCGTGCTGTTCTGACTCAAACGCAGACAGAATATCTTGACCAGAGAGATCAGACGTAATTTTGGTGCGCCGCCAGGGCCGATAGATGGGGTTGGTATTGAAAGCGATAGAGTAATTGCGATTGGGCTCGTTGACCGCATAAGTCACACTCGCAATCGGCCGAGCCGAACCATCATTTGTGTAATTAGGCAGCGCAACGGTGACCGTCAGCGTATCCCCCGCGTCCTCCCGCAAAATTACGTTGATGATACGCTGCGTAGTGCTCTGCACTTCACTGGATGATCCACGCAAAATTTCAATGCGCGATACTTGGTTGGCTGAGATGCGCTGCAGGGCGGAAGCACCGCCACTATCCTTACCAGTGATCTGCTGTCCATTGATCAAGATGGCATCCTCATTACCTCTGAGCCCCCGACGCTCTCCCTCTGCCACAGAATCACTGATGGACGCCCCTGGAATACGCTGCAGCATGTCGTTAAGCGAAAATGGGCTGTACTGAGAGAAGAAGCTCGCCTCGTACGTCGTCTTAGTGCCGTCCGCCGACACGGTACGGCCGCTGAGAGCCTTGGGTTCTAGAGTGGATTGCGCCTGAACACTGAAAGAAAAGCCAATAAGGAAAAAGGTCAGCGCGACTTTAAAAGCCAGAAAACGTGAAGGTCGCATGAAGAGAACTTTATGTTGCAAGACAGCTTCTCATACAACAAGAGCTAGGCAGGGCATAGAGCCGTCACTTTTTTCGCTCGCAGAGGGAAGAGTCCTCAAAGGGGCCCGGACAAAAAACAACGGCCGGGGCAAACCCCGGCCGCTGCCAATGTTATATCTGTCGCTCTAGCTTAGAAGTTGTAACTAGCCCGGATCCCGAAAGTTCTGGGGATAGGTGCAGAGACGCGGATTTCGTTCTGCTGCGGCGTGGTAGGTCCGCGGAAGAAGAACAAATCCGTTCCAAGCGTACCTTGCAGGAACTCGTCGTGGTTGAGGGCATTCTTAACGAACGCTTCGAGCTTAATTTTGTCGTTGCGAATACCGACCCGAACATCAACAACATCATAGGCTGACGTTTTAGTGATGTTGGAGTAGTCAACCATGCGGTTGCCCTGATGGGACCAGTCGATCCGGCCATACCAGTCGTAATCGGCCGTCAGCTCATCATCATAAGCAGCTGATAAGTTCCACGTAATCTCTGGTGTGCCTGGCAAGCGATTACCATCAACACCGTCAAGGCGGCCGTATTGGTTGTTACAATCACCACAGAAGTAGCTGTCGACTTTAGTATGGTTGTAACCAAGAGAACCAGAAACAGTAAGATTCTCCGTCGCTTGCAATTGGCCTTCTAGCTCAAGACCGTAAAGCGTCGCCAAACCAGTATTGGTGGTAACTGAGACCAAGTTAGCGGTAGTGGCCGTTACAACAGGAACACTGTTGAGGACCTGACCGTTTGACCACTCATTGTAGTAAGCAGCAACCGTGGTGCGCACTCGTCCATCTAGCCATGTAGATTTGAGGCCGAGTTCATAGTTGTCCAATCGCTCTTCTTCAATAGTAAGCGCGGCATTTGGCTCGGCGGCCACCAGGGCATCAAGAACGTCTTGCGGAGACGTCAAGAATACACCGTTGAAACGGCCCGGACGATAGCCTCGTGAGAACAAGGCGTAGACAGTCGAGTTCTCAGCGTAGTTGTAGTCAAGGGAAATACGAGGCGAGAAGCTCTTGTAAGTTTCCGACAACAAGGCTGGTGTAGTCGGCGGCAAACCAGTTGTCGCAATCAACGTGTTTTCGGTGATTTTATCCCACTGATACCGCGCTTCGACACTGAGAGTTAACTCATTAGTGATGTCATAGTACGCCGCACCAAAAACAGCTGGAGTTTCAACATTACGCTCGATGATTGCAGATGTGAAGAACGGCCCGAAGATTAAGTTCCCATAAACAGAGCCGCCAGGGGAGTAAGCATCAAAGTAATTGAAACCCGCAGTCCAGCGGAAATTCTGGTCTTGCGCTGATGTCAAACGAAGTTCCTGGCTCCAGTCCTTCTGCCGGCCTTGGATAAGCAACGTAGTGTTGTAATCCGACCGGATATCAGTACGCCCCAGAACTCCAATGAAGAAGCCGGCAAGCGGGTTAGGACGATCACGAAAATCACGATAGTTGAGATCAATAATATTCTGATTCTTATCACTGTGATAAGCGGTCAATGAAGTGAGCGAAACGCCACTGTCAAACTCATAATCCATTCTGAAGTCAGCCTGGAAAGCGTTACGCTTGAGACCCGCTTCTTGATTAAAGCTTGGATCAAAAACCAGCCAGTTGGGATTTGGGCTAAATAAAGTCGCCTGAAGGATCGGATCAATTACCGTATCAGCGGTGAAGATTTCCGCCGGCAATTCACTAGCACTCGGGAGCGTTCCGCAAATTGTGCCCCATTGAGCCCTGGATGTTGTGCTAAATCCTGCTGGCAGTGGAGAACCGATCGCATCACAAGACCCGTTAACGTTTCCACGGCCATTGTACTGGTCTTCTTTTAGAGCAAACTGAGTCGCGGCTTCATCTTTGTCCTGAAAGTAGTTGACGAAGAGTTTGGCCTTAAAATTCTCGGATGGTGTGGCGACGAAGGTTGCAGAAATTGAGTTCGTCCGACGTTCACCCAGCTCGGCATCATCACGGATGTTGTCAACGTAACCACCCTGCTTCCAGTGGCGGGCGCTAATGCGACCGGACAATTTACCGTCAACAATTGGACCCTCAAGGCTGGCATTCACTTCTCGTGATCCAAAACGCGCGTACTCAGCAGCAATTCGGCCAGAAAATTCATCACTGGGGTCTCTAGTTACGAAGTTGATTGCACCAACGAATGTAGACCGACCAAAATACGCACTTTGTGGGCCTTTAAGAACTTCGACACGCTCAACATCCACGATGCTTGGGTTGTACCCACCAATCACCGGTGCACCATCAATAAAGACCTGACCACCAGCCGTAATACCAGTGTTCACGCCAAGTTGCAGACCACGAAAAACGAGTGAGTTGGAAGAACGGTCGTTACGACCTGAGCCGCCCTGCATGTTTGTAAAGCTCAAGCTCGGTGTATAAAGCTGGATGTCTTCCAACTGCGCCATGTCTCTAGCTTCTAGATCTGCCGCAGAAAATGCAGTGATGGCCAGCGGCACTTCCATAAGGTTTTCTTCAACCTTACGGGCGGTAACCACGATTTCTTCAAGGGCCAAGGTCTGGGCGTTGGCTGCCGCTCCGGGTAGTACCAGCGATGTGGCCAAGGCTGTTGTGGCCGCGAGGGCCAATGAGCGTTTCATGTAATGTCTCTCCCCTTTGTGTGCTGTGAACCAAGTTCACGCGCACGAACACTAAAATTCTGATCTCTCCAACTAGAATATGTGAGGGGTTGTCCCGAAACCCCAACCCTGATGGGTAACACGTTCACTAAGCGGAGATTAGTGACAGGTTGCCGCACACCTGCCAGGACCTTCAAGTGAGTTGTGGCTCAGGCTCCACCAAGCGGTCTCCCGCGATAAGTCCGCAATGTGCCTATCCCACGCGATGTGTTCCGCACTTTAAGTAGAGTTTGTTGGCCGAGGTGCAAAAATGTCACGACGTTATGTTTATTTGGCGTCGACGCGTTCTGAGTGCTTAGGTGGGGCCCTGAAAAAAGGGAGAGAGACGATATGACATCTGATTCGGCGGCCATCGTGCTGGCCCGTGCGGCCGCCAATATGCGGTGGGTCACCCTGCCAAAAAATGTCCGGACAATGACTCTGGATCTGTTTGCTGATGCGCTAGGTGTTATCGCGGGTGGTGCCGTCCATCCGGCCATGACGTCGCTATCATCGACCATCAAAGCTCTGGAAGGACCATCTACATTGATCGGTGAGAAACGGGGCGCAGCGATGCGTGATGCTCTGCTTCTTAATGCAGCGACGACCACCGTGCTGCAGCGCCAGGATGGCTATGCCCACGCCAAGGGGCATCCGGCCAGCCAGTTGGTCCCGGTGGTATTGGCATTGTCGGAGAGCTACGAAAAATCCAGCGAAGAGATGCTGTGTGCAATGGTCGCAGGCTATGAAATAGCAACGCGGATCGGCGTTGCCTTGGGTGGGGTCCCGCCGCATCTGCACGACAATGGCAATTGGGCAACGATTGGTCACGCGGCCGCGGCAGCACACCTGCTTTCTGGCGGAGAGGCGGAGGTGATTGCGGCGGCCATTGATGGTGCGGCGTCAATGGCCTCATCATTTGATCGATTTACCACTGCCGGCGGTGCAACCATGCACCATCTTTATCCCGCCATGGCGACAACGCAGGCGGTCGCCATTGCCGAAGGGGCGATTGGCGGACTCACCCCCCTGCCCGGAAGCCTCGAACGTTTTTACGGTCCGCATTTAGGAACGACATTCAATTCGAGTTTGTTGGCAGACGGCATAGACGACGAGGCATGGTCACGTTTCGAGATTCTAAACGGATATTTTAAATTGCATCCCAGTTGCGCGCATCTTCACGGCGTTAATGATGCTGTCGATATGCTGATAGCCGAACACGGCATAACCGAGGACGATGTTACGTCTGTGGACGTCGCGACCTTCGGTGAAGCCATGGAGATTGATACGGACACCCCGGCAAATGACCTCGCCGCTCGGTTTAGTGCCAAGGCAACCGTTGCCGCCGCCATCCGTCATGGAAAATTGGACGATAATGCCCTACTTGATCTGGAAACATTGCAGCCGCTTATGGATAAGATCACGCCGCGCCACGACCCGGCGTTGGACAAACACATACCGGCAGGCCGACCCGGCGTCGTCACCATAAATCTAGAGAATGGAACAACGGTATCCGAGAACGTCATCTATCCGCGTGGCACAGCACAAACTTTGGCAACACCCGAAGAGCGTAAGTACAAAGCCCTCACTCTCCTCGCCCGACACTATGGTGACGGCGGCTCAGCATCTGTCTACGACGCGGTAATGGAATTGGGCAGCGGCGGCTCTATAGCGTCTTTAACCGCTGAACTCAGATCCTAGCGTTCGATCTTTTTGTAGCGGATGCGGTGGGGCTCAACGGCCTCATCACCGAGGCGGCGCTTCTTATCTTCTTCGTAGTCTTCGAAGTTGCCTTCGAACCATTCCACATGACTATCCCCCTCGAACGCGAGAATATGGGTGGCAATGCGATCAAGGAACCAACGGTCGTGGCTGATAACCACAGCACAGCCTGCGAACTCCAGCAAGGCCCCTTCTAGAGCCCGAAGCGTATCGACATCCAAATCATTGGTTGGCTCATCAAGTAGAATGACGTTTGAGCCCGACTTCAGCATCTTGGCGAGATGAACGCGGTTGCGCTCACCACCGGACAACTGCCCAACCTTTTTTTGTTGATCAGACCCCTTGAAATTAAACCGCCCCACATAAGCGCGGCTGGCGACGGGGAACTTACCCAGCATGATCTCATCGTTGCCGTCTGAGATTTCCTCCCACACCGTTTTGTCGGCGGACAACGCTTCACGGTTTTGGTCGATATAACCAAGTTGCACGGTATCACCGATACGCAGCTCACCTGTGTCGGGCTTTTCTTCGCCAGTGATCATCTTGAACAACGTACTTTTACCCGCACCGTTCGGTCCGATGACACCAACGATCCCTCCGGGCGGCAGGTTGAAAGAAAGGTCGTCAATGAGGAGGCGATCCCCAAAAGCCTTAGAGACATTCTTCGCCTCAATAACAAGACCGCCCAGACGCTCCCCGGCCGGGATAACAATTTGCGCATGGTCAGGCGCACGATCGGCCGCTTGCGCCACCAAGTCATTGTAGGCGGCAATACGGGCCTTACTTTTGGAACGACGAGCTGATGGGCTTTGCTGGACCCATTCGAGTTCTGTCGCCAGGGTGCGCTGGCGGCCTTTTTCTTCCCGTTGTTCTTGCTCCAGGCGCTTCTGTTTTTGTTCTAGCCAAGACGAGTAATTGCCCTCGTAGGGGATACCGCGTCCGCGATCGAGCTCAAGAATCCAGCCCGTGACGTTATCTAAGAAGTAGCGGTCGTGGGTCACGCCAACAACGGTGCCGGGATACTCTTCTAGAAACCGCTCTAACCAGGCCACTGACTCCGCATCAAGGTGGTTGGTCGGTTCATCGAGCAACAGCATATCGGGTTTGGACAGCAACAGGCGGCACAAGGCGATCCGCCGCTTCTCACCACCGGAAAGCTTTTCCACACTTTCGTCGCCGGGCGGGCATCGCAGCGCGTCCATTGCGATCTCGACGCCGCGTTGAACATCCCAGCCATCGGCAGCGTCAATCTTTTCTTGAAGGTCGGCTTGCTCGGCGATGAGATCATTCATCTCATCGTCTGTCATTTCCTCGGCGAATTTGGCGCTGACTTCCTCAAAGCGCTGGAGCAGCGTGTTGATTTCTCCAACCCCTTCCATAACGTTTCCCAGAACGTCTTTTGACGGATCCAGTTCAGGCTCCTGTTCAAGGTACCCTACGCGTAGGCCATCGGCGGCTTTCGCCTCACCGGTGTATTCAGTGTCGAGACCGGCCATGATTTTAAGCAGCGTCGACTTGCCTGCACCGTTGTACCCAAGAACGCCAATTTTGGCGCCGGGCAAGAAAGAAAGAGAAATGTCTTTGACGACTTCCTTGCCACCTGGATAGCTCTTACCGAGCTTGTGCATGGTGTAGACGTATTGATATCTGGCCATTGAGGGTCTTGTCCGTTACAGCAAAAATGAATACTCGGGGGGTAGACTGGATTACCGGTTAAACGCCGCCCTGACGTCGTTGATCGTATCCGCCCACACCCCTGGCGTCACCTGTCGAAACAGGCGAATGGACGGATACCACGGGCTGTCGTCGCGGTCGAGAAACCAATACCAAAAACCACCCGCGCCCGCTGGTACCAGTACCCAGCATGGCACCCCGAGGGCACCGGCGATGTGCGCAGTAGTGTTGGACGTTGTGACGACCAAATCCATCGCGCCCACCTGTGCCGCAAAACCATCGAGGTCGGTTAACGGGTCAACATCGCTATCTCTGAAGATGTCAAATCCCTTTTTTATTATAGCCGCGCGATCACCTGAGGTGTCACCATATTGCAGGTCAATAAAAGTGGCTTCCGTGTCACTAAAGGCGTCAGCCAGATCAACAAGCTCCATCGACTTAGCCGAACTGTATCGCGGATTACTGCTGCGCCATGACAAACCGATAACCGGTCTATCATCAGTGTCACTGCGATAGCGTTTCTTGAGAACGTCAGCGCGTGATTGGTCTACAACGAGATAAGATGACCGATCTGGAAATGAGGTCATGTCTGGGCGAAGCAGCCGGCCCAAATCTCCGACCGGAAGTTGCGCCGACAGACTTTGCATGGTGGCCTGATCACTGGTCAGGTCTTCAATGGCCTGTACTTTGGCAAAGGGAAACGACCGAGCAAACAACGGCACCAACCGCTCCATACAAGCAATCAGTATGCGCGGGGTCATACCTTCGGTCTCGTGCATCATGCTGGCGTACAAAACCTGATCACCGACCCCCTGCTCCGCCCATAGGAGTACCACCCCTTCAGATAGCGACTGCCCGTCCCACTGCGGCACGTCCATGACTGCTGTCGCACGCCGGAATTCTTTTGTTTTCCAACGCCATTCAAAAGCAGGCCAACCTTCCGCCAAGTGCCCCGATTTAAGAAGTGTCTGGCCCAAATGGTGATGCGCGTCGGCGCTCTCAGGTGACAAGGCGACAACCTGGCGTGCTGCATTTACGGCTTCAGTTAATCGGCCAGAAGCACTTAACGCCCGACTATAGTTGTACTGGGCTTCAGTATTACTTGGGTCAATTTTAACCGCGCGCTCTAACATCTCGGTTGCAGCCATGGGGTCATTAAGCCTTAGAAGAAGGACGCCCAAATTAGCCGCTGCGAGACTGTGGTTCGGATCATGTGAGATCGCTGATTGAAAACTCTTCAGTGCCCCGGCGTCTTCACCTATCTGCATTTGCGCCGCACCCAACGCATTAAGAACGCCTGCATCTTCACTTTGTCTTTCCGCCACAAAGCTGAGGTGCGTTAGGGCATGTCTGGGACGTCCTGTTTGCAGCAACAAGACACCTAGACCGTGCCTTGCCGGCACAGAGTCAGGGCTGGAAGCAATGATCTCTTCATAGCGCCGCTCAGCATCGGCTGTCTGACCGGCCCGATGTAAAGTCACAGCTTGATCAAGTGTCGGTCTCATAGTTCGACAATCAATTGAAAGAGGAACGCGATGTAAACGCCGCACGTATTGAGTCAAAAACGCCTGTCCAATCTCCCGGCTGACTCTGGCGAAAAAGACTCAATGACGGATACCACGGGCTATCGTCACGGTCGAGAAACCAATACCAGTTCTCCCCCAAACCCTTAGGCAGCAGCAGCCAGCACGGAACACCGAGCGCACCAGCCACATGGGCAGTCGTGTTTGAGATTGTGATCACCAAATCCATGGCAGCGACTTGCGCCGCAAACCCATCGAGATCAGCCAGGGGGTCAATTTCAACATCCTCAAACACCGTAGCCCCGGCGCGATTGGCAGCTGCTCGATCGGCTGACGTGTCACCGTATTGTAAGTCAATAAATGTGACATCCGTCCGGCCAAGTCCCGCGGTCAACTCAGCAAGCTCGAGTGATTGGGCGGCACCGGTCTTGGCGTTGCCACTTCGCCAAGAGACTCCAACCAAAGGTTTTTCGCCGTTCCGCAGCGTGTACTTGGACCGGAGTTCTGCGGTGCGATTTTGATCGCTTATTAAATATGACGTACGTGCTGGAAATGAAGTCATATCAGGTCGGAAAAAACGGCCGAGACTTCCGATCGGGACTTGTGCGCTCACCGTTCCTGCTAACTGAGAGTCCTCTTTTGCAGCCGCCATGGATATGACCTTGGCGAACGGAATTGAGCGAGCAAAGAGCGGGACGAGAGTTTGGGAACAAGCCAACACCACATCGGACTGCGCAGGCTCAAGGTCGGGCAGTATACCAGCATACATTATCTGATCACCAACGCCTTGCTCCGCCCAGACAAGCAACGCACCTTCTCTTAATGGAGCTCCATCCCACGTTGGTAAGTTGAAAAACGAATCTGCGGCGAGAAAATCAGGTGTCCGCCAGCGCCATTCAAAATCCACCCAGCCGTCTGTAAGGCGCCCTTGCTGGAGTTTGATATGGGCGAGATAGTGGTGGGCTTCCATGGCATCAGAGTCTATGGCCAAGGCCTTCTCGTAATGGGCCTCAGCCTCTTCCCGTTGCCCCAAAGCCATTAAGGTGACGCCGAGATCAACATGGGCTGGCAAGTGGTTGGGCGACAGCTGCACTGCACGGCGTGCGGCCTGCGCGGCCTCATCTAGCTTTTCCAGAGCCCGCAACGTTTGACCAAAACTAACAAAAGCGGCGGCGTTTTCGGGCTCAATTTGGACCGCGCGGGACAGGACATCAAAAGAGCCTTGAAAGTCATCGAGTTGATACCGGGCAACGCCCAAATTCGCCATAGCTTTGCCGTGATTGGGATCGTGAGTGAGCGCCTGCTCAAAACTGTCAGCAGCCGCGATCGCATCACCCTGTTGCTGATGTACAACGCCGAGTGCGTTGAGCACATTTGCATCATCCCCACCTCGTTCAACGATGAATTCAAGGTGTTCACGTGCTTTGTCCGCCTCTCCCAACTGCAGAAGCAAGACCGCAAAGCCATGCCGCGCAGGAAGCGCTTCAGGGTCGGCAGTAACAACCTCCTCGTAGCATCGGGCGGCATCGGTCGTCCGACCTGCACGATGTAATGTCACTGCCTGATCTAATGTCGCTATCATTTTCTCACACGACCATGTGATGCCGCATGCACCGTGTATAGAGTAGGTTCTCAGACCACTTCACTAGCGTTACCGGAATTACCTATCGGTTGAACCCACGCATCTCCAGAATACGCTCAAAGAAGGACGGTCCCTCGTCCAGCTCTGGGGATATGTCGAAACGGTCGCTGTGAGCGCGTGCCAATGCCAGGTAATCGTCGCCGAGCTGTTCCGTATCGTCCAGCTTCACGGCATCAAAGTGCCAATTGACGTTACCAGGCGGGACACCGAGATCTACGTATGGCTGACGCGAGCCGGCCATAATATTCCAGCCACAAGATACGCCATTGGCCCGCTTAACATCTGGATCGAAAACTTCAGAAGCCCAAGAGAACATCGACGCATATTCAATGGATGGCTGGGGGATAATTGGAGGAAAGTTATCGCCTTCCTGCCGACGAATGACGTCACCATCCAAAGTCCAGTCCATATGCAATGGTTCGTCTTTGTATTTTTCAGGGAACGCCTTCTTCATAGACCCGTAATACGTGCCCATAGGCGTGAACCACTCCCCTTCTTTGTGACGGATGTAACTGACCGGCAGCTTTACAGTCGCGCCATTGATGGGGCTCGTATATTCGTCGATGAACTCATCAGTTTCAGGGTCCGTAAAAAACGACATCGTTGAGTTGTAGCGCACATACGTGGTGTCATCGATTTGCCGCCACCAGGTACTTTCACTTCCCCGCATCCCATAAAGCAGAATGACATCGTCGGGCATAATAGCGAAAATCTTGCCTTTTGTTTTCCAGACAACACGCTCTTCTTCCTGCGTGCCCATCATCTTGACCATGGCATGCAACTGCTCGACCGGGTCTATTGGGAGAGACGTAACTGCAGCGCTACCGGCGCTCGCGCCAGCCAAACCGACTGTAGCCGCACCAACACCCGCTGCACTTATACCAACGGCCTTAGCCGCAAAATCACGACGGGACACATCACGGTTCGTCATACGTAATCTCCACTATACATAAACAAGAATCGTACCTAGGGACGCTATATTCCTAAATCTCATAACGCCTTGCTATTATCTATTGATACATGCCTAGCGGAGAGTTTTCCACTTATCCGCCGCATCTTTGTCAAGGCGAGTACTATAGTAACCCTGAATTGGAGCCTTGAATGGCCCGCCTCTGCTGCGCTTGTGTAAACCCACATAGAGCATAGCATTGGGCCCAACCTCGCCCCGCTCCGCCATGTTTAGGATAGTGGCCCGAGAATCCACTGAAACAATTTTTGGGGGTATGGTTTCGGCGTACAAGAAAATGCCTGGTGCGTAGCTATTTGCCTCACACAGATCAAAAAAGAAGGTTGGTTGAAAATTATAGAAGCCATGGTCGATCCAGCCTTGAAAAGGCAATCCATGGAGCATCCACCCGTTCTCTTTGGTTAAATCGTGCATCGTCTTAAAGACTTGGTAAACGTTGAACACGTGTTCCGCCGTGCCGAAGTTGCACACGATGTCAAATTGTTGGTCCAAATTGACTGGTTCATTTAGATCAAGTTTTCGCGCTCGGTCGTCGACGCCATGCAAATCGATCGCCGCATAGCTATGCGGACCAAGAAACGTCTGCCAGAACACGTCCGCAATTCCAAACAGCCAATTGGGCGGCTGATCATTTGATAAGCGTTCTATTCGACCTATCATCTCGCTAGCTTCTGACTCTGATATGACATTTTTGCGAATGTCGTCTACCAAAGTGGTCAGGGGCACGTCCCCATACCAGTTTGATTGCCCAAGCTCGAGCAAGGCAGAATTATCTTTGACGAAACCAGATTCTTTAAGCCGCTTGAGTAGAGCGTATTCAATATTAGTGATCGCCATGGTGTTCCGCGCACCGGTTGCCGGAGCTAACTAATGTCCTAGAAACGAGGGGGTTCAGGATAGATGTCGTCACCCATCCAAAAATTGCCTAAAAAAGATGAGCACAAAAAATTACGATTTGGATTATTCTTTCCCAATACGTGGTTTGCTTGCCGTCGGCCCAAAAGCTTTATCGAAAGTGCGAGTGGAGTATTCTGCTGGAATAATAGCTTCGGAAAGGTTGTTGAGTATTTTCCTATTATTAAACATCACATGCTGCGCCCCAGGTCGAGTGTCCTCTGCGATATCAAGACCGCAGTGCAGGATGTCATTGCAGATTGCATGAAGTATATGTTCGGGGCGAAAACCATCTGCATTGTCATCGGACACCAAGGATCGCGTCATCGCTCTCTCCAGTCTAAAAGTGATCTAGTTTCTCTAGAAATAGCATTGGGCCTGAGGGGCCTACCCGCCGTCAAGAAAGAAAATCCTACCCGCATTTGCGTTAGAAAGGCAGCTTTCTGATCTCCGAATTACACCATCTGAAAAAGAATTCAGTCAATCTTCAAAACACACCCCCACCTTGACGCAGAAGTCGTAGACATATGGGGTAAGGGATGGCAATGAGGCGCCACTTTTGGCTAGGATTCTATTGAAAATGGACGATTTAGACGCCCTGGAGGCGCAAAGCGTATTTATTCTGCGTGAAGCGTTCAACAAGTTTGACCCAATTGGCCTACTTTGGTCCTTAGGGAAAGATTCGTGCGTCATGATCTGGCTGGCCAAGAAGGCCTTTCTTGGCCGCATGCCCTTTCCCGCAATACACCTCGACACTGGTAAAGAGTTCCCTGAGGCCTATGCGTTTAGGGACACCTTTAGTAAAGAGTGGAATCTCGATCTGATCGCAGATGATTGCCCGCCAATCGAGGCCGTAGATGCAAGCTTGCCGCCCGCTTCACGTTTCGCAGCCCGGAAGTCCCTAGGATTGCAGCAGGCCGTAGATCGATATGGTTTCAAGGCACTGATTACTGGCATTCGACGCGATGAACAGGCAACGAGAGCGAAAGAGAGAGTATTTAGCCCCCGCAGCGTTGATAACTCTTGGGACTTTAGAGGACAGCCACCTGAATTCTGGGACCAGTACAATACTGAATTTCCACCTGGCACCCATGTCAGGGTCCATCCGCTCCTGCATTGGACGGAAGTAGATATCTGGCGTTACATAGAACGGGAAAATATTCCCATGGTACCCTTGTACTACGCCAAAAATGGCCAAAGGTTCCGATCCCTCGGTGAAATTGGAATTACTGAACCCATAGAGTCTAATGCGACAACCATTGCCGAAATCATCACCGAATTGGAAGCGACACGAGACCCAGAGCGAGCTGGCCGAGCAATGGACCACGAAACAGAAGACAGTTTCGAACGACTCCGCACAATGGGCTACCTCTAGACCATGAGCGCCAATAACACAGCTAGAGAACGCGCTTTCCCGATCGTTATCGTCGGTCACATTGACCACGGCAAATCGACCCTAATCGGACGCATGCTGCATGATACAAACTCTCTGCCGACAGGTAAGGTAAAGGAGCTTCAATCAAGCTGCGAACGACGCGGCGCACCATTTGAGTGGTCCTTCGTGCTGGACGCACTGCAGCTAGAGCGCGATCAAGCGATAACCGTCGATTCAACCCAGATATGGTTTCATACTGAAAATCGGCGCTACGTCATTATCGATGCACCAGGCCATCGCGAATTCTTGCGTAATATGGTTACTGGCGCGGCTAGCGCTGATGCCGGGGTAATCGTCATCGACGCCAAACAAGGTGTGTCAGAGCAAACCCGACGCCATGCCTACCTCCTGCACTTAATCGGAGTTCCGCAGGTTGTGGTAGCGATCAATAAAATGGATCTTGTCGACTATGCAGAAAATCGATTTAAGACGGTTGAAGCAGAAATGCAGGCCTACCTTCAAGAAGTAGGCCTAACTGCTCAAGCAATGATTCCGGTCGTCGCCATGCATGGTGATAACCTTGCAAAGCGATCAGAAAATATGCCCTGGTACGCGGGACCAACTGTTTCAGACGAACTAGATACATTTCCGCGCCCAACCGCTACTGTTGAACGTCCCTTCCGCCTTCCCGTCCAGGACGTATACCGGCAGAACGGCCGTCGCTTGATTGTCGGGCGAGTGGAAAGCGGGCAGCTACAAATTGGTACTGAAGTTAGCGTTTGGCCGACACGTCGTTCGGCGAAGGTTGTATCCATTGAACGCTGGGCCTCCCCTGATACCGCGACCGAAATACAGGCTGGCCAATCTGTCGCAATTACGCTAGACGACGAACTTTTCATAGAACGTGGCCACGTCCTCACATTACCGGCAGCGGGACCGCGATCCTCCAACGCATTGTCGGTCAAGTTATTCTGGCTAAGCAGTGATCGCTTGCGTCATGGAGAATCTTTAACTCTGAAACTCGCGACCGCCGAATACGAAGTTGTCGTCGACTCTATTGATACGGTCATAGACGTCGAAGATCTGAGCCGTCATCGCGGCCACGAAGTCCAACAAAACGGTGTCGCAGAAATCACTCTCCGCTCACGAAGCGATATCACTTACGACCTGTTTCACGACATTCCCGCGCTCGGTCGGGCCGTCCTCCTTGATGGGTATAACTTGGTGGGGGGCTGCATTATCCAAGGAGGTGGCGACATTGAGACGGCTTCACGAAACTTGACTGCCGTCCCCCAATCCGTAACGACAGATGAACGGGAAACCGCCAATGGATACCCCGGAGCCGTGTTGTGGATGTCCGGCTTGTCGGGTGCGGGCAAATCAACACTGGCGATGGCACTTCAAAGAGAACTGTTCAATCGTAAGATCAATGTCTACACCCTTGATGGCGATAATGTTCGTAATAGATTGAATCGCGACCTAGGATTTAGCGAAGAAGAGAGAGAAGAGAACATTCGGCGCGTTGCTGAAGTCGCTAAACTCTTCGCCGATTCCGGAACAATCGTCATTTCCGCTTTTATCGCCCCCACCAATTCTGCACGCGCGCAAGCGCGGGAAATTATCGGCGATCAATTCCACGAAGTCTTTATCAGCGCAGACATGAGCGTCTGCGAGTCCCGGGACGTCAAAGGTCTCTACGCCAAAGCAAGGCTTGGCGAGATCAATGACTTCACCGGCATATCATCGCCATGGGAACCGCCGGAGAGCCCAGACCTGGAGGTCAACACCGGTGAACTTTCGCTGGATGATTCATTGGAAAAAATGATCTCCTACGTCGAACAGTCGATACTTAAATCTGCAAATTAAAAGCTTCACACAACTTGATGTCAGCTAAGGGTCTACCCGAAAAAAACTAGAGGCCGATGCCGGGTCACCATTTCCATCATACTGAGCCTTGGCGGGATACGGAAAAGCTGGTCGGCTAAATTCGACTTGATCGGCTTCTAAGGGCAAATCTGTACCTGCGCTATCAACTCGAACGTTGGGGCGCACTCCGATAAGAACATCAGGCGCGTTACCATTCTCAACCCAGTCTTCCATGTAGGATAGGTAGTCGATGGCATAGGCCCCTTCTCCGCCACTGCAATGGTTCATTCCAGGAATCATAAACAGGCGATAAAAGTCTTGTGTCGACTCCAGATCACCCATCGTTCTGGTCACCATTTCGTAATAGTCGATGATGTTGAGAGGTACGACAGACTGATCGCGCCACCCCTGATAGGTTAGTAGTTTGCCGCCCCGCGCTTTAAATTTGCGCAGATCCGGATTCGAACCCGTGTAAATCGCCTCCATAAGCCCTAGACGCTTGTAGTCTTCGTCAAAGTTAAAATCCGTCTGCTGCCAAGACGGTCCAGGGTCTGGCATGAAATTAAGGTAACGGAACATGTCGCCCATAAATTTTTCGTAGACCGAGAGACCACCGTCTTCACTGATGTAGTTACCTAACCAATTCAGCTCGGACCCCCGTTGCGCCCCACCGGTGTAGAGCGCCTTGCCATCCGAAGTGACGGGACCTTGATATATTTTATTGACGGCCTCAACCTGAGCGGTCGTTAAACAGTTATCTCTATCCTGCCCCAAACACTGTAACTCTGATGGATCAAAATCACATTCACGAGCGTCTCCAATCAGACCATCTTCGATGCCATCGTTCATATCGCATTTTGCGATGACGGCCTCATGAAGCATCGGCACCTTGCTAGCCGTAAGAATTTGCTTCCCCGCGTCATCTCGGTTCGCGACAACGGTCCAAAGTAATTCCATGCCAGCTCCAGTTTCGTCAATCACCGGTGCGCCTGCGACAATGCCATCAAAGTCGTAGGGAAAACGTTGCGCTTCTACCAAGCCTTGTCTCCCGCCAGTGGAGCAACCCATGAAGTAAGAGCGCTGAGGTGCATTGGCATAAAACGATTCTGTAATTGCTTTGCCTGCAACCGTAACGACATGCGTAGCTCGATAGCCAAAGTCAATTTCAGCCTGCAAGTCGTTGTACGCCCACTTCGCATCAATCGCCGTTGAGGTATGCCCCATGTCACTAGCAATACAGGCGTATCCATCTTTTATATGATTGTTGCAGGCACCGATAAAGACGCTGCCGCAGAAACCGCCACAGCCACGTTGAATAAATTTACCGTTCCAATTCTCCAAGGGTAGCCGCAGCTCAAACTCAATGGCAGAACTGACATAACCTTTAACTTGGCAGTGCGCCGGAACCTCATTTTCGGTCGCAATAGCGCGAGTAGAAATTATATGAGTTGACGCATCAATAATCGTCGAGAAATCCTGCGATTGAAGCGCTTGGCATTGTATTTCCGAAGCCGCCTCAACGTTGCGAACACCACTGACTGCCAAAAGAACAGACGCTACAGTGGCAAACACCGATCGAATGAGCATATCTGCACCCTCCTAGATTTGACCCCCATGTTAGCGCTGCTCGCCACCCATCCGTCAATGGTCAGAGCGAAAAATTTAGTTGGTCTGCAGTGGATATTGTTTTTGCCAATAACCTGCGTAGTTGGCCCTGTGTTGGGCTTAGGCCTAATGGGAGCATGGTCGTGGTTCATCACCTACAGGTATATCACAACTTAAAATTTTGCCGCGGTCTGGCAATTCGGGAAATGGCAGCACATTTAAGTTTAATGGGCGACCTAGTCGTTTGTGGCTACTACCCGCCGCGCGAAAGCCGCTAATTCTTTATTGTATCGCTCTGGATGCTGAAAGAAGGGGAGATGCCCCGTGTCTTCGTAGAACGAAAATTCGGCTTCAGGCAGAGTCTTCATCGCGACTTCAGAATCGTTCGCTGGCATCATGATATCGCCCGAACCACGAGACAGCAGCATCGGAATGGTCATCTGGTTTGCAATATCCGTGTTGTCGAGTTTGCGTCCTGCCATCGCACGCCGCACGTAAGACGGCATCATCAACCCCATAGCCACCTGAGCGTCTTTGTCCGGTTGGGTCATTGTATCCGTGAAAAACGTCGCAGCCGTATTTTTAGCTGCAACAATGTTATCTTGCATTTTCATAGAGCGCGTAAGTGCAGAATTGTCGAGCATCTCTTTGATATCTTCAGATGGAGGAAACGGAGAACGCGGCACCAACCCGCCGAGTGAGCCCACCAAATTAACACCAGCAATATTGTCGACCCCATAATGGCGTACGTAGTCTGAGACCACAAACCCGCCATAAGACCAACCCACGACCACCGGCTTGGTAAGCCCAGTTACTGCCATCACAGCCGCAACGTCTCCAGCCCAGGCTTGAGATGGCGTTAATAACTCCGGCTGCCAGGGCTTGCCCGACAACCCATGGCCACGCATATCAAAAGCGACAAGATGAAAGTCGTCCGCCAGATCTGATTCGAATTGCAACCGAAACGCCTGCGACGCTTGGGCCATTCCGTGAATCAGAAGGATGCCCGGGTTTTTTGAATCTCCCGCTGTCATCACATTTAGAGGCACACCGCCGTATCCTTCGACCATTTGGAATTCTGGCTCCGCCTCGGCGACACCCGCCCAAGCCAACGGAATACCGACAATTAATAGGGTCACTAGGGATTTCATCGCAGTACTCCATTGAACAAGCGTATACGGTATAGCTTATCCGTATTGCATCTGGGACGAAAACCAGCCAGATAAGAGTCAGTTGCTCATTGACCAATAAAGCAGGGTTAACGCCATGTGGATTTTGAAGTTTATTAAGGGTTTAGGCCGTTTCTTCGCGGATCTCCTGTTTTTGATAATCGCCGTCATTGTCGCCTCCACGATCTTTGCCTCGACCAACATGACCCTGGCCATAGTGCTAGCGATCCCTGTCTGGCTGGGCTTGGCATGGGCCTACAAAGGGGTCTTTGGCCCGCGACACGCACCGGCATAGGAAACAGCGTCGTGCATCGCCTCGGCACCTTAACCTTAGCCCTTTCCGTCACGGTACTTAGCGCGAGTTCATGCCTGAGTGCAGATGCCGATCGATATTCCGGTGCACAGGGACCCCACGGTGTGGCATTCACCCGCGACCTAGTTCTTGAGGCCCCCGAGAGACCCGAACCATTTGTTGTTCAAGTCACGCGGCCCATCGACACCACCGGCTCCGCTGTCATTGTGTTTTCACATGGCTTTCGGTGCGAATTGGCGGGCAACGACCCCCTTGTGGGGCATTGGGCGAGCTACGGCTATACCGTTATCCAGCCACAACACTTGGACGCTGAGCCCAATTCAAAAGCCGACATCTACCCTCAGCACGTAAATTGGACAGAACGGCGACGGGACATGGAGCGCAGCCTGGACCTGCTCGATCAAATCACGACTGCTGTTCCCGAGTTAGATGGCACGTTGGATCTATCGACGGTCATCGCGGCCGGACATTCATTCGGCGGACTAACCGCACAATCTGCTGGTGGCGCAAAAACCTTTTCACGGGGTGAACCAAACGAACTCGTGCATCAACCAGATAGCCGCTTCAAAGCAGTTGTTGCGATATCACCTCCTGGCCGCATGCCGGGCTTTGTCGATGAGAACTCTGCAAAATCCATCACCCTGCCAATGATTGTGACGACTGGCACGGAAGATTTTATCCCGCCCATGATGCCAACCTGGGAAGTCCATACGGACACCTATGTTGACGCTGAGCCTGGCGAGAAATATCTCGCAGTCATTGAAGGTGCCGACCATCGCTTTGGCGGATTGATCTGCGGTGACATAGGCGCGGAACCAATGATCGACCAAATGGCCATCCTAAACGCCGCCACCCTTGCCTTCATTGATGCCGTGGTACACGGCTCCGCAGACGCAAACGCCCATTTGGATGGGCTGGCAAAGGCTGGCAAAACTAAAACAATGTTCGCCTTTGAAGCCAAGTAAGGCCGATCTGTCCTAGCGGTCCACCACCGCATAAATGTCGTCAACAATTTCAAGCGCGGGAAACACGTCAGACAACGGCACCGGAAAAGGCTGCCCGTCCTGAAGCGCCCTGGACGCCTCGGCAATAACAGTCTGATGCCCGGGTCCAAAAAATAGATCCGCGTCGCTTGGCTCGGTAAGTGGCGGGTCCGGCAATCCCTTTACGGAAGTAATGGAATGGCCCGCCATATCAATACGAACACCCTCACCTTCAATGATACATATCACTGGCCCATCTGCTTGTTCATTCACGGCATCAATTTTTACCTGAGCCGAGCATCGAGAAGAGAACGTCATGGTGACATTGATGCAATCTTCCTGAGAGATTCCGGACAGTGTCGCCTTCACATCTTTTGGCTGGCCAAGCCACCACAAGAGGAGATCGATATAGTGGAGCCCGATGGTACGGAGCACGCCCCCACCGGATCGAGCAGGATCAGCATGCCAGCCAGCCAGTCGCGCAAGGTTACCGGTAAACGTCACCGCTTGCGGTATTAGAGCTCCGTTCTCAATGAGTTCCGAAATCCAGCGGTTGTGGGTCTGCGCCCGCTGATTGAGAACAACACCAAGAGGAACCTGCGCATCCTTCGCATGAGTATGTAGTGCCTCGGCTTCGACCCGTGTTTTACCGACGGGTTTCTCACAAAGTACCGGTAAATTTGCGTCTAGCGCCCTGTGCGCAAGGTCCGCCTGCGTATCATTCGGGCTAGCAATGACGATGGCGTCAGCATCAACCGCTCTCAACGCGTCCGATAAATTTGCATAGACAGGAACGCCTGTGTCGTCCGGGGGGGTCGGGTCAACAACACCCAAGAGCTCAGCGCTTGTCGTTTTTTGTATCGCCGCCATGTGACAGCGGCCCGCTTGACCAGCGCCAGCAACAAGCCATCGGATCACGATGCAACTTCCATTCCGCCGTCGATGGTCAACACCGTGCCGGTGCTCCACGCCGCTTCTGGCGAAGCCAGAAATAGAATAGCGGGTACGACATCTTCGGGCTGGCCGATACGCCCAAGAGGCGCCGCACGATCCAATGCCTCTCGGATATCAGGTTTGGCATCCCAAACGGACATAGTAGCTGGGGTCTCAACCGGACCAGGAACGACGGCGTTGACCCGAATGTCATGCGCCGCGAGTTCTTGGGCGAGACACTTGACCATTGTCATACTCGCGGCTTTTGCGGCCGCAAAATGCGACAGGTCCGGCGCTGGGCCACGGTGCAGACTAGAGCCCACATGAACGATCGCGAGAGGCTTGTTCTCAGCAATGGCCCGGCGAGAGGCTTCCTGCGCACAGCGCCAGAAGCCACTGAAGTTCAATGATAACGTCGCCTCCATCGCAGCTTCATCGACATCCAAAGCGGGACTTCGTGATGCGCCGCCAGCGCAGGTGATAAGGACGTCGGGAGCGCTGTCTAATGCGGAAAAAAAGGTGTCGACTGATTCGCGGTTTGTAACATCAAGATATTCAGGAGTATCTGGTTCCGCTTGAACATCTCCGATAAAAACAGACGCGCCTTGGTCCCGCAGTCGCAGAACACATGCCGCACCGATCCCTGATGCCCCACCGGTAACGACAGCTAGCTTACCCGTGAAAGCGCCGCTCACTCTTGCTCCTTGAACACCGGGTAAGGACCCATCACCAGCATAAGCAGTGAGCCAACAACAAACAGCACAGCGGTCGAATATAGTATTAGTTCATAACTTCCCGTCACGTCCTGTGACCACCCGAACACAGCAGGAGCCGCCCCCGAACCCACGGCAAAGAACACAAATTGAGCACCATATATTTTGCCGTAGTTCTTCAAGCCGAAATAGCGGCTCGACATATACGCAATGAGATCCAACTCAGCGCCGGCAGCCAAACCGATCGCCAGCGCGGACATGCTAATCATCAGTCCGCTGGGTAAGTCTTGAGCCAATAGGAGGCAAGACGCAGCAGGCAAGATGAGAAAGATGCACGCAACCGCTGGAGCCCAGATACGGTCGATGAGGTAGCCAACGACTAAGCGCCCAACGATAACCATAATGCCGACCAGTCCAGCTTTCTCCACGGCGTATTCCAAGGGAAGGCCTTTGTCTGTCAGCATTGGAACAAGGTTGGTGATCAACCCGCCGACGCCATAACAAATAAACAGGAGGGCGATGCCCATGGCCCAAAAGCGATAGTCCGCCAACGCCTCTCGCAGGGTCACGCCTGTATTGGCGGTTGTGGAATGGACAGCCACCTCGGCAGCATCCCGTTCTCTAAAGAAAAAGTACGCGACAGGGAACGCAACCACCAACAGGGTTACACCGATGGCTCGGTAAGCATCTCGCCAGCCGAAGTTTTCGATCAACCACGCCGCATATGACGGGCCGACTGCGGCAACCAAACCTGTACCCATCATTGTCAGGCCCAATGCCAGACCTCGGTTCTCGTCAAACCAACTATTGACGCCTCGTGTCCATGTCACTGGAAAAGTACCCGCGGCGATCACCGACATGACGATCCACAGAGCGTAGTAGACAAGGATGTTGTCTGTTGTCAGCGAAAGGGATGCGAATGACAGACTAAGCGCAAACATTGAAATCAACGCCACGCGACGCGCACCAAACTTGTCGCTTAACCCTCCGATCATGGGTCCGGTCAAAGCCGCGCTCATCATTACAAATGAGAATGCGAACTGAGTCGCTCCCCGGCTCCAGCCAAACTCTTCAGTGATCGGTAGAACGAACACTCCATGGGTGTAAAACACGATCCCCGTCAGCCCAGCGCCAACCCCCAAAATAGCGCCAAGCAGTGGCTGCCAGCCGGTTCGGAATTCGGCAAAGGATTGCGATGTTGGTGATGACATGAATGCGGCCCCCCAGCCGAAATGCGCTTCAGAATCGGGATTATGAAATAGAGTGTACCAGCCTGGCGCTCAGCGAACAGCCTTAGCAGCAGCGATACCTGACAACCACCCAAAAGCGGTTGCCGTCAGCAGTCCGTTCCCAGCCATATACCCCCAACAGGACGGACCTGAAATGCCACGGGCCGCACCACCACCTGCGAAAAGATTTGGCAACAAAGAACCATCCTCCCGCTTAACCTGGCCATTATTATCGACTATGAGCCCCCCTTGGGTGTGGAACAAAGCCGCACTGACTTTGACCGCATAGTAGGGCGCCTCTAGAACCGGATGGCCGGTAAAATCTCGACCGAACGAGTCTTCTTTTTCACCGCGTGTCACCGCCGCAACATCTGCGACGGTATCTCGCAAGGTGCCCGGCAGCTTGGTGGTTGCGATAAGATTATCAAGTGTATCAGCCTTGCGAATACAATCCGCCTTCAAGGCATCATGATAGTCGTCGAACTCCTTCATCACCTCGTGACAGCGTTCGTCATAGATACTCCAAGCAAAGTGTTCCGGTTGAGCGACAATCTCTACCGCTTGTTCAGAATATCCCTTTGCCTCATTTGAGAAGCGCTTGCCTTCGGCGTTGACCTGAAATCCACCCTCCATGATGTGAGCCCACAATATGGGCACACCCTGACCATAAGCCAGACCACCGTGACCCTGATACGCGTGTATGTCACCGACAGCAGCGTTAAGGTCTCGCCCCCACCGAATGGCATCTCCTTTATTGCCTGGGTGGCCGAAGAATTCCGCTGCAACGATTTCAGAAATGTACTCTTGGAGCATCTCTTGGCTACCAGCAAATCCGCAGCATGCCAGGATTAGAGCCTTACACCCCAGATCTTCGATAGTACCATCGGGTCGTGTAATCCGCACGCCATGAACTCGACCCGATTCATCTGCAAATAGATCTGTGACCGGCGCCTCGAGCACCACGTCTAAACTGTTCCGAGCCATAGCGTCGTGAAGCGCACCCATTAGCTCCGATCCCGTTCGGTTGGGCGTACCATGCATACGGCGAACGCTGTGGCCGGGATAATCAAATGAATCAACCAGCGACAACGGGACGCCACAAGAATCCATAAGCCATTCTACAGTGGGCGCGGAAACCGCCGCCATATGTGCCGCCATATCTGGATCTGTTTGATCCCTGGTCTTACGCATCAGATCTTCGGCGAAAAGTTCAGGTGAATCCTTTAGTCCTTTTTCCACCTGAAACCGACTGCCAGCGCCGGGAATGAGTCCGGTCGACATCGCTGTCGTTCCAAGAGCTGATGAGTCTCGCTCTAGGACCAAGACTTCAGCCCCGGACTGATGGGCAGACAGAGCAGCTGTTAATCCACAACCACCCGCGCCTACGACCAAGACATCCACTTCTCCCGCCAGGTCTGCTGTATCCGGACTTAAAACACTCATATCGACACCTTATCTGCGCTGCGTAAATGTAGGGGACTTTAGTCTACAAAACTGATTTTATCGTAGCCGATATGGCCAACGGCGATTTCATATCCCTGTACTTTACTACTTACGGCATCGAAACGCGTCGTTTCGTACAACAGGATCGCCGGCGCGAGGCTGAGCTGATGGGCCATAACTTCTTGAGTTAAGCGGCGACGTTCGTCTAGGTCAAATGCGGCCTCGGCTTTTGCGATAAGGGGCGGCACGGACGGATCACAAAACCACGGTTTAATCCACAGACAGGAATGCCGAACCATCGGCGTCAATGCATCCAGTGAAGGATTTACACCGTAGTCGATTCCGATGGCCTCACCCGCCCAGTCTCCTTGATATACGCCACGCGCGTATTGGCTGGCAGGTATTTGACGCAAAGATAACGTCACACCAATGTGAGACAGATCAACGGCCACCTGTTGATAGACCTGTGGTGAGTAAGAAGCACTACCCAACAGTATTTCTGCCGAGAATGAAAAGCCCTCAGGGTATCCCGCCTCTTCTAATAACTGCCGAGCTCGGTTAGGGTCATAGGGCCAAGGCTCAATATCGGGATTCCACCCAAAAGCAAATCGTGGGGTCGTTTGCGTCGCCATGTTCGCATAGCCACCCAGCAACCCGAGCGCGATAGCCTCTCGGTTCACTGCATAATTGAGCGCCCGCCGAACACGCACGTCTTGCAACGGCGAGTCTTTTACCGTGATAAACGCGAGAACCTGCATACTGGGATCAACACCCAAAAGCATTTTATGGCCCGCCGCTTCAACCAGAGGGATTTCGTCCGGACCGAGCTGCACCGCGATGTGCAACTGTCCTGACAATAGCCCCTGCACCCGGGCCACCGGCTCCGCCGCTGCTGTATATTCAAGGTTATCAATGATCGGCTGGCGCCATGCCGTTGGAGACCGAACCAGCTTCATGCGTGACGGCGTAGACTCCGTAATCATGTAAGGCCCAGACCCGATCGGCGCGGCTGCGAAGCCATCCGCCCCGACATCTGCCCAGTACCGAGGCGGCACAATTTTCAACGCCGCGATTTTATGGGGCAACAAAATGTCTGGCGCAGAGGTGGTGACCCGCACCGTCGTCTCGTCAACCACATCCACAGCAACGATCCCCGCCAACTCCCGGGTCACGGGGTAGGTCTTGCCGAGATCCGTCTCCATAATGGCGTAGGTCGCGGCGACGGCGGAAGCATCGACTGGTTCACCATTGGAGAACTGCGCACCGGGCCGAAGATAAAACAGCCAGGTTGTCTCGCTTTCGGGCTCCCATCGCTCGGCGAGCATCGGCACCGGTTCAGCGTCATTGTTGACCCGAGTTAGCCCCTCGAAGAAGGCCGCATACGTATAAAGGGGTGGCAAACCACTTGTGGTATTGAAGGGATTGCCACGCGACGTCGAAAAGCTGGTGATTCCGACCCGAAGGGTTGTTTCTGCTTCTAGAGCAGACAGAGGCGCAACGCTGAGCGCCGCGGCGAACCACACAACCGTGCAGGAGAAAAGTATTCTCACTGACATGAAATCCCTTCGGTTTAACTGTTGAAGCAAACTATAGCATGCGCACGGGATAACAATGGAAGAGCGAGACCAGAGCTATTCTTGGTCGAGGGAGTACCCAAAGCCACGAACAGTTCGAATAAGGTTGGGTTTGTCATCGCCTCCTAGCGCAGAGCGAAGACGCCTTATGTGAACATCAACCGTCCGGTCTTCAATGTAGATATTCTGCCCCCACGCCAGATCGATAATTTGCCTACGAGAAAGAACGCGTCCTGGGCGCTGCATAAGGGCTTGAAGGATTTTGAATTCTTTCGGACCCAGGTGAATAAAATCACCATCGCGTTTGACTTTTCTTGACACCAAATCAAGCACAAGATCAGCGAACTCAAGCTTCTCGCCTATTAGCGCGGGTGACGTGCGTCGCAAAACAGCATTGATTCGTGCAACCAGTTCTCCCGATGAGTACGGCTTAACCATGTAATCATCAGCGCCAACTTCCAGCGCACGAATACGGTCTTCTTCTTCGCCGCGGGCCGTGACCATAATGATCGGCAGGTCTTTATTCTGCTCTATTTTTCTAAGGCGGCGGCAAATCTCAATGCCGGAAATTTCAGGCAACATCCAATCGAGCACAAGAAAATCTGGTCGGTCTTCCTCTATCTGCTGGAGGGTATCTGCTCCGTTGGGAGAAGTGCGAACTCCAAACCCGGAAGATTCTAGATTGTATTTCAGAACTTCAGCCTGACCCGGCTCATCTTCCGCTATCAAGACCACTACTTTGTCGCTCACGACTAACGCCCACCCTCTCCTGGCTCAACCAGGATACCGCTAGACCTATCATCCTTTGGCCGCTCACCATCGGGCATGCTTCCTTCAAGCATGTAGTGAATTTTTTCGGCAACATTTGTGGCGTGGTCACCGACGCGCTCCACATCCTTGGCGATAAATATTAGGTGCGTTCCAAGTGAAATGTGCTGTGAATCCGTTGTCATCATCTCGAGAAATTCGCGGAAAAGGTTCGTGTGCATCCGATCAACGTCTTCGTCTTTCAAAATGACGGCACTGGCTAGTTCGGTATCGCGGCGCTCATACGCATCGAGGACGTCTTTGATCATCTCCAGCACCCTATCCCCCATTCTTTTGATGGATTGGGTGGCGGAAGAAACTGTTGGAGTCCCACACAACGTCACTGTGCGCTTTGAAATATTTTTGGCGTAGTCGCCCATGCGTTCGAGATTGCTGGCCAACTTCAAGGCGACCAATATCACGCGAAGATCTTGTGCCATGGGTTGCCGTAGAACGAGCATTTCAGTGGTGTGCAGATCAATCTGGGCTTCATAATCATCGACAATTTTATCTCGCGAAATCACCCCTGCTGCGGCGTCTGGATCAAGCGTTACCAGAGCATCAAGCGCCGCAGAAAGCTGGGCTTCTACAAGCCCACCCATTTCACTAACCAGCGTCTCGAGCTGCCGCAGATCCTTGTCGTAGGCGCTGACGATATGTCGCTCGTTCATACCCTTACTCTCTTGCCTTCTTAACCGATTGACCCAGTCACATAAGCACGTGTGCGCTCATCAGACGGGTTTGTGAAAATAACCTTGGCATCGTTTTCTTCGACCAATTCACCAAGATGAAAAAATGCAGTGCGCTGAGATACTCGGGCCGCTTGCTGCATGGAGTGAGTCACAATGACGATTGTGTATTTGGTTCTTAGGTCGTCAATGAGCTCTTCAATTCTTGCGGTCGCAATTGGGTCTAGCGCTGAACAGGGCTCATCCATAAGAATGACATCGGGCTCAACGGCGATCGCCCTCGCAATACAAAGGCGCTGTTGTTGGCCACCTGACAGCCCTGTCGCTGGGGCCTCAAGGCGGTTCTTAACCTCTTTCCATAACCCTGCCCGGATCAAGCTTCTTTCGACGATCTCATCTAGCTCGTCTCCCTTTGCTGCTTGGCCATGAATACGCGGACCATAAGCAACATTCTCGTATATGGATTTGGGAAATGGATTAGGCTTTTGAAATACCATACCAATGCGACGGCGCAGCACCACGACATCAACATCAGCGCCGTAGACATCTTCGTTATCAAGAGTGATGTTGCCCGTAACCTCGCAGCTTTCTATGAGGTCGTTCATGCGATTGATACAACGTAGAAAAGTTGTTTTACCGCAACCGGACGGCCCGATAAGCGCTGTTACAGCCTTCGACTTGATATCCAAGTTGACGTTCTTGATCGCCTGATTGCCGCTATAACTAACGTTTACATCTGAAGCCCTAATTTTTGGCATCAGGTCAATGGCATCTGACGCGTAGCCTTCGCTACTGGAAAGAACAGTGGGCGGTTGGACTAATGCGTTGTCTATCATCACTTTTCAAACTTCCGTCGCAGAATTACTGCCATCAAATTCATCAAGAGCAGAAAAACAAGTAGAACGAGAATGGCACCCGCTGTTTTTTCTGCAAATGCTCTCTCAGGACTGTCGGCCCAAAGATAGACTTGCACCGGCAGAGCAGACGCAGGTTGAGTAAGGCTCGTAGGGGCGTCCGCAATGAACGCTACCATGCCTATCATCAGCAGTGGCGCAGTTTCACCCAAAGCGCGGGCCATACCGATGATGGTGCCAGTCAGAATCCCGGGCATCGCCAGTGGAACCACATGGTGGAATACGGTTTGCACCCGACTCGCTCCAATACCAAAAGCAGCTTCGCGGATCGACGGCGCGACCGCTTGTAACGCCACCCGCGAACTAATAATCACCGTAGGCAAGGTCATCAGCGCGAGCACCATGCCGCCAACAAGAGAGGCGGATCGCGGCAAACCGAAGAATCCCAGAAAGATTGCTAATCCGAGCAAGCCGAACGTTATAGACGGAACAGCAGCAAGATTATTGATGTTGACCTCTAAAAATTGGGTCCAGCGATTACGAGCTGCAAATTCCTCAAGATAGATCGCTGCGAGCACACCAACAAAGCATGACAACAGCAAACACACACCCAAAGCAAAAAATGAACCGACGGTCGCACCCCATACACCGGCGACCTCTGGGTCTCTCGAGTCTGACCCGGTCAGGAATATCCAATTGAATCGTGTTTTTATGCGATCGTTTGATTTGAGCTCGGAGTACCATTCAATTTGCTTCGCGGTGAGGCGCGTTTGCTGCTCAGCCGCCTCAGTAGACCCCGCTTTATTGTATAGATCCACGTCATCGGATGAGGTCAACCAAAACGAGACTACAGACCCCACCAAATCTGGCTGGGCAAGAACTTTGTCGCGCAATTCAAATTCGGCACCCGCACCTATCAATCTATAAAGGGCTCGGCTCTCACGCCGCCCGAGATCTTCTGGAATCAGTGCCCGCATTCCCGCACGTACAACCGACCGATATCTCACCTTTGCCAAATCTTCAGTCGCAAATCCCTCTTCAAGCCCGATCTCCAGCAAAGTTAAATCAACATCGATCTTGATGGCCGTTTGTATAAATGCACCGTAGCCGGTCCCGATAATCGATATCAAAAAAAAGGCCAAAAACGACATACTGACGGCGATCGCAGCCAACCCAAAACGGCGGAAACGTTCTTCGCCACGATGGCGCTCAACAACGCCCGGCATCGCTGAGCTGGACAAGGAATGTTGTCTGGACTGATCAGTCATACTGTTCACGGAATTTCTTGACGATCTGACTACCGATGACGTTTAGCACCATCGTCACACAAAACAGTGCCAAGCCGAGCGCAAAGGCAGCCAAGGTTTTAGAACTGTCAAACTCCTGATCGCCAGTCAGCAGCACTACGATTTGCACTGTTACGGTGGTAACCGCATTTAGCGGATTGAAAGTAAGGTTTGCCGCAAGGCCAGCGGCCATCACCACAATCATGGTCTCACCCACAGCACGAGAGATCGCCAGCAATATTCCGCCAGCGATTCCAGGAAGGGCAGCAGGTAACACCACCCGCCGGATGGTTTCAGATTTCGTAGCACCCAGACCACGAGACCCTTCTCTCAAAGAGTCTGGGACTGCTGTGATGATGTCATCGGAGATGGAAGAAATGAGCGGAATAATCATCACGCCCATGACAAGACCAGCGGCAAGCGCACTTTCATAAGCGACCTCGAGTCCAATTCTTGACCCGAAATCACTCAACGCCGGTGCAATAACAATAGCGGCGAAGAAGCCGTAAACAACGGTTGGGATGCCAGCGAGAATTTCGAGCAACGGCTTAACGTAGGAGCGCAGCGTGTCACTCGCATATTCCGACAGGTATATGGCCGAGAAAATGCCCAGCGGCGCACTGACACAGAGTGCGACCGTGCTGATCAGCGCCGTACCAACAAATAACGGGACCGCGCCAAAACGGCCCGATGCGCCAACTTGATCAGCGCGCAGCGCCGTTTGCGGGCTCCATTCCGTACCAAACAGAAACTCAAAAATGGAAACAGATTGGAAGAACCGCATCGCCTCGAAGATCAAAGACGCAACAATTCCGATGGTAATAAAAATAGCAAGAGCGGAGCAGCTGAACAGAATGGTTCTGATCAGCCGCTCAACCAATAGCTGGTTGGGATGCCTCGAGGAGAGTGAGGAGGTGGTCATGGGGTCTATGAACTCTTCCCGAGACTTAAGTTGAACGCTGCTTAGCTCAGCGAATTAAAATTGAGCACGTTATTGAGCCACTCTTCGCGCTCGGCTCCGCTCATGGGGATTAGACCACGCTCTTCAAGGTAGCCCTCCTCCCCTGACGCGTCCTCAGACACGAACTCAACAACGAACTCACGGAGGCCTGGGATGGCATCAAGGTGGGCTTTTTTAACGTAGAAATACAACGGGCGAGCGATGGCATAACTACCGTCAGAGATATTCTCAAAAGTAGCATCAGTGCCATTAATCAAGCTGGCCTGCACTTTATCCATATTTTGATCGAGGAAGCTAAAACCAAAAATGCCGAGGGCATTTTTGTTCGCGTCAAGTTTCTGAACAATCAGGTTGTCATTCTCTCCAGCCTCAATGTACGCACCGTCTTCCCTGACACTGTGACAAATGGCTTGATAGCGTTTCTTGTCGCTAGCCTTGGTCTCCTTAATCCAATCGAAAGCCTTGCATCCAGATTCCATGGCCAACTCTGCAAAAGCATCGCGAGTGCCAGATGTGGGAGGGGGACCAAGCACTTCGATTTTGGCGTCAGGCAGAGCCGGGTTGACGTCTTTCCAGGTCTTTGCGTCGTTAGGCTTTAAGCCGCCATTGCCATCAGGCACGTCTTTGGCCAGCGCAAGAAAGATGTCTTTGGTCGTGAGGCTATACTGTGAAAGACCTGCCGCATTTGCGAGCACGATGCCGTCGTAGCCGATTTTGACTTCAACAATGTCTTGGACGCCGTTCTCTTGGCAATCCTCGATTTCTGATGATTTTATCTCCCGCGAGGCATTCGAGACATCAGGCGTGCCTTCGCCCACACCAGAACAGAAAAGCTTAAAGCCGCCACCGGTTCCTGTGCTCTCTACAACCGGGGTCTTAAATGCTGTTGATCGGCCAAATCGTTCAGCGACAACCGTCGAGAATGGGTAGACCGTGGATGACCCAACGACGCGGATTTCGTCCCGAGCAAGCGCTTGACTAGCCGCGGTCAAACTCAGGGCCATCGCCATCATGAGGGCTGGATAATTCGCTTTCTTCATCTTCAATTTCCTTGGAAGTTCACCATTACGAAAAGGCCTATCCCTTTCGTTGCAGAAGCCCTTCTATGCCTCCAGAGAGACGCCTTCTTGACAGTTGCGTTATGGTTTTATGAAGAAGTTTTGTTACCGTTTTATGACACTAATGTTGCGGTCTGACGACGATTAGACGCCCGACTGCCGCCGGCACCAAAAGCGCAGAAAACCTAGCTCTTAGACATGGACAAGGCTCGGGCTAGCACCTGCTCCGTAACGCAATTTTTACATTTTCTTCATCGTTAATTCATCGAAGCGTCACCAGTCCGTCACCCCAGTGGACCATTAAGACCTGCGTCATTCGTAGACACAAAAATGTACAAGGAATTGAAAGAATAATGACAAAGCGACACATACAGTCTCTTCTCGGAGCCACCGCGATGGGTTTGGCATTGGCTCCCTGGGGCACGTTGGCCCAATCTGAGCAAGACCTGCAAATCCAGATCAATGCTATGAAACTCCAGCTCGAAGCCATGCAGGCCAAATTAGAGAAAAGCGCAGCCGCTGGTGGTAACGATATCCAAGTTAAATGGGAGCCCGCCCCTGCCATCAGTAGCCCTGATGGTCAGTTCGAGATGAACTTGCGCGGCCGCATACTTGTCGACTCAGCTTGGATCTCTGATGACAACAACACGATTGACACCAAAGCCACTGAATTTCGCGCGGCCCGGTTAGGCATTGAGGGCAAGGCCTGGGAAACGGTTAATTACAAATTCGAAAGCGACTTCGCCGATAACGCTGTTGACGTTAAAGACGCTTACTTGGAATGGAAAACTGGGTCTGGCATCAAGCTAACGGCAGGACAATTCAAAACACCGAACTCTTTGGACGAACAGACCAGCTCACGGCACATATCGGTAATGGAGCGCTCCTCATTCACAGATGCCTTTGGGCTGGCCCGCCGCATTGGCGTGAGCGTCGGCATGGGCGGCGATGACTGGACAGCAAAGATCGGCGCCTTCCGCGGGTCAAATGGCATCGACGAAGAGAACGAAGGCTCCGAATACGCTGGACGCTTTACCTACAGCCCTAAATTCAACGAGGTGCAAACTCACCTCGGCTCCCATTTTCGGGCACGTAAGGCCGGAGATCAATCGGATTTCCGTTACCGCCAACGGCCGCACCAGCATTTGTCTCCTACACGCTTCGTAAATACAGACCGCATCGCCGATAAAGATTTCTTTTATGGCGCAGAGGTGGGCGCAATTGCGGGACCATTTTGGGCAGTCGCCGAATACACGGGTTTGAAAGCCGACACCGATGATCCCGTCCTCGACAACCCCACCTTCACCGGGGGATATGCTGAAGTCGGATACTTTCTCACCGGAGAGTCACGCGGCTATAAAGCAGACAAAGGTGCCTGGGATCGGCCAAAGGTTGATAATCCAGTTAATGAGGGTGGCGTGGGAGCTTGGGCTATCACCGCTCGCTATGACACCATCGATTTGACGGAACCCGGCTATTTGGGCGGCGGTCAAGACACGATAATCGTGGGTGTGAATTGGTACCTTAATCGACACACGCGTCTGATGTTCAACTACAACCACTCCAGAATTAAGAACGCTTTCAACGTCGCGGCAAACGGTATTTACGGAACAAATAATGTCGATGGCCTCGGCCTACGCGCCCAAGTCGACTGGTAACCCCCCCACAGTCGACGAGATTGGACCGATCAGTAGCAGCTGGTCGGTCCATTTTTTTATGTCTCTGATGTGAGTGCGACCTGCCTATTCGCTTAGTTATGCGAGCGCCAAATCCTTCTGGTGGGTGTATTCAAAAACTTTGCCGTAGATATCAACAATTGTTTTTTCGCATCGGCAAGCTTGCCGCCAACAGTATATACGGCACGATGAGAGTTGTTTTGTTTTCCGCCAAACTTCTCTTCCCGGACAGAGGGAGAGCAGCGACAAACATACGCATTCCGTCCTAAAATCGTAGGCTAGCCCTAGCGGTGTGACCATAAGTCACGACCGCTAGTATGTGTTTACTCCTTAGGAGCCCGCTTTCATGGGCGCGGGCTCTTCTGTCCGGGCATACCATTCGATGCTCGATAAATTCGGTTTCTCCCAGGATTCCGGCGGCGGCGCTTCGAGCATGTGAGGAAATGGTCTTCCATTATCTGCCATTACAATGATAAAAGTATTATCATAAATATTCTCTTTTTTCAGTGTTGCTATCACTTCCCCAATTGAATGATCAAATCTTTTAATCTCATCATAATAATTAGCTAAGTCTAATCTTGTAGAATTGTCATTAATCAGATATTCAGGAGGGGTTAGTTTTTCAATATCATGAGTACCAGAAAAGTCATTTTCACCCCAATCTCTATGTGCATCGTGAGATGCATACCATAAAAAAAATGGTTTATTTTTTGGTCTTTCTTCAATAGAACTAACCCATTTTTCTTCTCCACCTAGCCCAGTTATTTTTTTACCTTCATGAATCAAATCAAACCCCTTTCTTACATAATCTCCCATATGGAATTTACCTGATGATACAGTGAAATAACCACTATTCTTTAATTCTTGAGCCAAACTTACCATATCTAGTGGTGGCTCTGTATGTAGCTCTGGAGCCCCTGTGTTGTGTGGATATCTTCCAGTCATAATAGAATTTCTACTAGGACTGCAGGAGCTTGTTGTTAGATACATGTTGCTAAACATGATTCCTTCTGATGAAAGTTTATCAATATTTGGTGTTTGAACAAAACTATTTCCATAACATCCAAAGTCATCCCAACTAATATCATCAGCTATAAAAATTATAAAATTAGGCTTATCTGGTTTTTCAGATAAATTCGAGTTACAAGAACTTATTGTTAAAAGCGATATTAATAATAGATTTAATTTTAATTTCATAATCTATATAATATTAAATAATTGAGTAAAATTGATCATTGGTCAAGGACAGGGATATTAAATTTTTGGATTGTAGCTTTTGTATGCGCTTCTTTTAATAATATTTCCATTTTATCTACTAAATCTGGATAATTAACTGCGACATTATCAAGTTCTTTAGGATCTTTAGATAAATCATATAATTGTAAGTCAGAAGACCCTTTAAATAGATCGCGTTTAATACCTTTCCACTTATCTATTCTCATTGCTTGTTGTCCTCCATAAGCAGGAAATTCCCAATAAAGATAGTCGTGTACTTTTTGTTCTTTTCCGATCAAGCTGGGGTAATAGGAAATGCCATCGGTTCTATTAGAAAGTGGTTTACCTATAATATCAGAAACCGTTGCAAAGAAATCGTAAAAAGTACTTGGATGATCAGATATTGTTCCACTCTTTATTTTCATTGGCCAAGTCGCAATTGTAGGAACTCTAATTCCACCCTCGTTAACACTACCTTTTACGGTTTTTTTAGAGTTTAAAAAAATCCCAGCACTATTAAAAAAATCAATATCAACTTGAGCTACATGAGTTGGACCATTATCACTTGTAAAAACAATTAT
>JAQWQC010000028.1 GCA_029245025.1 Rhodospirillaceae bacterium | reverse complement strand
CTTTATAGAGCCCTGGCCAAAACCCTACACGGCGCACGCGCCTTGCCCGGTCCTCACAAAAAAATCGACGGGCTGACCTTCATAGACAAAATCGTCGACATCGATCAAAGCCCCATTGGCCGCACCCCGCGCTCCAACCCCGCCACCTACACCGGCGCATTCACGCCAATCCGCGATTGGTTCGCCGAACTGCCCGAAGCCAAAGCCCGCGGATACAAGCCGGGCCGCTTTTCCTTCAACGTCAAAGGTGGGCGCTGCGAAGCATGTCAGGGAGACGGCCTCATTAAGATCGAGATGCACTTTCTGCCCGATGTCTATGTCACCTGCGACGTCTGCAATGGGCGGCGCTACAATCGTGAGACCCTCGACATCAAGTTCAAGGGCAAGTCCATAGCCGACGTGCTGGATATGACCGTCGAAGAAGGCGTTGAGTTCTTCAAAGCCGTGCCCGCCATCCGCGACAAGATGGTGCTGCTTCAACAGGTAGGGTTAGACTACATACACCTCGGCCAACAGGCCACCACCCTCTCGGGCGGCGAAGCACAGCGCGTGAAACTGGCGAAAGAACTTTCAAAGCGCGCCACCGGGCGCACGCTTTACATCCTCGATGAGCCGACCACCGGCTTGCATTTTGAAGACGTGCGCAAACTACTCGAGGTGCTGCATCATCTGGTTGAACAGGGCAACACCGTCATCGTCATCGAACATAATCTCGAGGTCATCAAAACCGCCGACCACATCATCGACATCGGCCCCGAAGGCGGCGCCGGCGGCGGCACCATTGTTGCCACCGGCACACCGGAGGCTGTGACCAAGGCGAAGAAGAGCTACACGGGGCAGTATTTGAAGGGCAGCTTGGCGAATTGAAGTAAGGCTGCGATAAACTGCGAACTTTTATCGCGCCCGGGCACACCGGAGAAAATTAGTCCGATGACTTCACTGTCGTAAGACATTGCACGTACGGGTATGCCGAAGATGTCGCTGGCCTCAGACAACTAGGGTCAATAAGCGCGGGTTTTGCGGCAACTCAAAGGGTGTTCTGACTTCACGCAAGGTCGAGCTAAGGCGTTCGTTTGAAGTGTTGAGTTACGCGATGCGCGGCGGGTGCGGTCCACCGCGTTGGCTGGCTTATGTTACCCCCGCAGTCTAGTCGAGGCTGTACACTTGTCGACCATTTAAACTTCCAACCCGATGAGGTTTTCATAAAAGTCTATGGAGCGTTTGCGGTCGGTGACAAAGGCGCGTTTGATGCGCAAGGTGACATTTTTCAGCTTGCCCACCGCTAGACTTTGATTACGGGTGCCATCGGTGATGGGCGGCGACAGAGCGAAGTTGGGCTCGTCTGATTTAAGTTATCTTTGGGTCATTTCACGTCCTTTACTTACCCTAATTTTATAGGCGTATAAGCGACCGAAACACATCTTTACAGGTGACCTGCTAGACAAAATATGGCCTCATATCGGCAGAGGTTATCTTGTTCGCCCGACCGGAGGATAATCAGGATGAAAACCACCGCCGCCGTCCTCGGAACCCTATTGCTCTGCGCCAACACCGCTCCATTGTCCGTATCTGCGCTCGGCCAAGACTCACCCATGGTACCCCAGATTCCATCGCGCCCGGAAAAAGGCCCCATCTCCTTTTTCGTCACTAGTGTCGGCATGGGCGATGGCGCCAATCTCGGCGGCCTCGCCGGGGCCGATACCCATTGTCAAAAACTCGCTAAAGCCGTGGGCGCCGAAGACCGCACCTGGCGCGCCTATCTCTCCACTCAAGCCACCGTCGATGAACGGGCCATCAATGCTCGGGATCGCATCGGCCAAGGGCCTTGGTACAACGCCAACGGGGTGCGCATTGCTGCTCACCTCGGGCAACTGCATGGCGACACATTAGAGTTGGCGCGCAAAGGCAACTTCATCAACATTCGCACTGCAGTCACCGAAGCCGGAGATATTGTTCCCGGTGAAGTGCGTATTGTCGGCGTTGAAGCGCGCAATCAGCATGACATTCTCACCGGCACGAAGCCGGACGGGACGGCGTTTACAGATACCTTTGATCGCACATGTTCTAACTGGACCAGCAACCGCGAAGACGGCAGCGCAAATGTCGGCCACCATGACCGCATCACCAGTTTCACCAGTCAGTCGTGGGTCGATGCCCACCCCAGTCGGGGATGTAGCCAAGAGAACTTGATTTCCACCGGAGGTGCGGGACAGTTTTACTGCTTCGCAAGTGACTAATCCGCGTCCCGCGGTGGATTAAGTTTGAAAGAGAAAAACGTTCACCGGGCTACCCCACTTTGGCACAATGCCATTTAAATCCCGCGTCGAGAATTCTCGTCCAACTACCGTTGTAGCCGGCGCGGAGGCCAACCGCACTATCGTCAAATGCTTCCCAATTGCTCTGGATTAAAACAACTCAGGACGCTGGATTTCCAAAAATTTACTGTTTTCGTTAGCTGCGGCGGTTGACCTGGACATGATTTCAGATACCTCATGAATTTGCAGGTGAGCAGCCAGCTTTTCTAGATCGTCTTGAGAGAAATGTGTATGAAATTGAATCATGTATTTGCTTCCTTCCGCAACTCTTAGCCGGGTCTGAATATGCGAGCCTGGGGTGCGTAGGGTTGAAATAAGACTCGCCTGATTCTCTAAACTAAACGTTATAAGAATCATCTAGAATGAACCCTTCATTGCCCCTAGATAGATGATCACTATCCTTGACCTATCCCTTAGGAAAGAGGCATTTTCCTAACCATCTCCAAAAGGAAGCCGAGCGATGTATCTACTCATCGATAATTACGACAGTTTTACCTACAACCTTTGGCACTACTTGGGCGAACTGGGAGCAGAGGTTGAGGTCGAGCGTAATGATCAAATATCCGTAGTTGACGTTTTGGCGCGCAAGCCGAGTGGTCTCATTTTATCGCCAGGCCCCTGTGATCCAGACAAAGCGGGCATTTGCCTCGACCTGGTTTTAGCAGCGGCTGACGCAGAAATCCCGTTGTTCGGAGTTTGTCTGGGGCATCAAAGCATTGGCCAAGCTTTCGGCGGCAAGATTATTCGCGCGCCATCACCCATGCATGGTAAAACAAGTCCGGTAACTCATACCAATCACACTATGTTCGCCGACATCCCCTCTCCGTTCACAACAACCCGATATCATTCCCTTATCGTTGATCGTGAGAGCCTGCCCGACGCTCTGAATATCACTGCAGAAACGGACGAAGGACTCATTATGGGTTTGGCTCATAAGACTCTCCCAATTACCGGGGTCCAATTTCACCCCGAGAGTATTGCTTCTCAATTTGGTCATCGTGTCTTGCGTAATTTTTTGCGCTCTACGGGACTTGATGCACCAGATATTCCCAACCGTTCTGTAGCGGCGTAAGGGAACCCAATGTCTGGCCTTAGCCCTTTTATCAAAACGGCAGCCTCCGGTTCGGCTTTAACTGAAGCAGAAGCCCAATCTGCGTTCGAAATTATAATGTCTGGTGAGGCTACACCCGTTACTATTGCAAGTTTTCTGACAGCACTTGCGGTTCGCGGCGAAACCGTTGCTGAAATTACCGGCGCCGCAAAAATAATGCGGGCGAAGGCTTTGCACGTGAAGGCTCCCGCTGACGCCATCGACACCTGCGGCACAGGCGGCGATGCAGCAGGAACGGTGAACATATCGACAGCCGTCGCAATCGTCGTGGCGGCCTGTGGTATTCCCGTAGCAAAGCACGGCAATCGTAAAGCGTCATCAAAATCAGGTACGGCAGACGTCTTGGAAGCACTCGGCGTTAACCTTGACGCAACACCGGACGTGGTGGAACGCGCTATCGCAGAAACAAACATTGGTTTTCTGTTTGCTCAAAAACACCACAGCGCCATGAAGCACGTTGGACCTATTCGGGCTGAACTCGGCATACGCACTTTGTTTAATTTGCTTGGACCGCTTTCGAATCCAGCGGGTGCAAAGCGTCAACTCCTAGGCGTATTCGCAACGGATTGGGTCACACCGATGGCGGAAACGCTGAGAGCGCTTGGGTCAGAACGGGCCTGGATAGTACATGGCTCAGACGGACTTGATGAGTTGACCGTCACCGGCGCATCGACAGTTGCTGAACTCAAACATGGTCTTGTTTCAACCTTTGAAATTTGCCCTCAAGACGCCGGGCTACCACTTCACGACGCTAACGCTCTTAAGGGTGGCGATCCCGAAGAGAACGCAAAAGCATTATCATCTTTGCTTGACGGAGCGCCTGGTGCGTATCGCGATATAGTCTTACTCAACGCAGCGGCGGCGCTCATCGTGGTGGACAAAGTGTGCGATCTAAAAGAAGGCGCCGCAATCGCTTCTAGAGCAATCGATAGCGGTAATGCGAAAACTACACTAGCAAATTTTGTTGCCCTCACCCGAGGCGAAAGCTAATGGGGAACGTTCTTGACTCCATCTGTGATTCGCGTCGTGCGCACTACGCTCAAGTTATGGCGAAACATCCACTGAGCGAAGTCGAAGACAAGGCTCGATCAGCGTCACCCGTTCGTGGGTTTGGCCTTGCTCTATCCCGAGCCACAAAGCATGGCCACGGACTAATCGCGGAAATTAAAAAAGCATCGCCGTCTGCTGGTCTCGTTCGTCGGGACTTTAATCCAACTTCTCTCGCTCAGGCCTATGAAGCTGGCGGGGCAACCTGTCTTTCCGTTCTTACTGAAACAGAAAACTTCCAAGGGTCTGACGCTTTTCTTCAAGACGCACGGGGCGCATGTACCCTTCCGGTTCTGCGCAAGGACTTCATGCTCGACCCCTATCAAGTTGTCGAAGCGCGAGCGATCGGCGCCGATTGTATTCTGCTGATCATGGCTTGCTTGTCCGATAGCCAAGCTCTTGAGTTAGAAGCATGCGCCTATGACCACGACCTCGATGTCCTCATCGAAGTTCATGATGAAGCGGAATTAGATCGCGCGTTCGCATTGAGGTCACCGCTCGTTGGAATTAACAATCGAAATCTCAAAACATTAACTGTGGATCTCAACACAACAGAACGCCTTGCAGCTCGGCTGCCAAGCGACCGGGTTCTCGTTTCTGAAAGCGGTCTAAAAACATCAGCCGACCTCTCCCGCCTTGCATCCGTGGGTGCGCGGCGGTTCCTAATTGGGGAGTCGTTGATGAGGCAAGACGATGTAGAAGCCGCTACTCGAGCGCTTTTGGCCAATCCAGTTCCAGCAGCAACAACGGCGGCGTAATATGAGTACTAATTCAAACGCTGGGCTCACGCATTTTGATAATGCTGGCAACGCCGTCATGGTTGATATCTCGAATAAAGAAAACACGACGCGTGAGGCAATTGCCGCGGGATCGGTGCGAATGCAGCCCGATACATTGAAAACAATCATGGGTGACGGCATCAAAAAGGGTGATGCGCTTTCGGTGGCTCAACTCGCCGGAATTATGGGAGCCAAACACACAGCTGACCTAATTCCTCTTTGTCATCCGCTGGCTTTGTCTTCGGTGAATGTAGACCTTACTTGCGACCCAGATCGCAACATCGTTGATATCACTGCCACTACAAAAATAACCGGCAAGACCGGTGTCGAAATGGAGGCATTGACCGCTGTATCCGTCGCCGCACTGACGCTTTACGACATGTGCAAGGCGATAGACAAAGGCATGCAGATTACTGATATTCGCTTGGTCAAGAAAACAGGCGGCAAATCAGGAACATACGAGTCATTCTGATGATTTCCGTAGAACAGGCACAGTGTCTCGTCAGAGATACCATCACGCCGGTTGGCACTGAATCTATTTCTCTATCTGGGTCCTTCGGACGCGTTCTTGCAGAGAGCCCAACAGCACGCATTGCTCATCCTACTCATACCGTCTCTGCCATGGATGGCTATGCAGTGCGAGCGAATAATATTCCCAGCACACCCGGTAAGTTGACTGTTATTGGTGAGTCAGCAGCTGGCCATCCTTTTGAAGGTAGTATAAAAGACGGACAAGCTGTTCGCATTTTCACCGGCGCTCATATCCCGCAGGATTCAGACACCGTTGTCATTCAGGAAGATGTGGAGAGCGACGGCAACACAATAATAATAAATAGCATTGAACCGGGACGGCACATTCGCCCGAAGGCTCAAGACTTTAGCGAGGGTGATTCACTTTTGACTCCCCCCCTTCGTTTAGCCACCCGTCATGTCGGCTTGTTGGCTTCTGGCGACCGACCATGGATTCAAGTCTTTCAGCGACCTAGAGTTGCAATTATTTCGACTGGTGACGAGATCGTCCTTCCAGGTGAACCGAGAACGTCATCGCAAATCGTTAGTGCAAATGGTCCAGCATTGTCTGCTTTCATTCAAGCCAAAGGCGGCATCCCTATTCATCTCGGCGTGGTCAAAGACGATGAAGACGCCCTATCTGCGATAACAGAATCAGCTATGACGGCAGACCTCATCGTTACCTCTGGTGGTGTCTCCGTAGGTGATCATGATTTGGTACGGAAAGCTCTCGGCAACGCTGGCGTAGATGTAAAATTCCATAAAATTGCTATGCGTCCTGGCAAGCCAGTGATATTTGGCCACCTTGATAAAACTCCGGTGCTAGGTCTTCCTGGCAACCCTGTTTCCGCTTTGATATGCGCGTTGCTTTTTCTTGGTCCCGCGATTGACCGCCTTCAAGGTTTACCCGGTTCCGCTCCAAAGAGGATACCAGCCGTTTTAGGTGCTGACGTGAATGCAAATGGTGGACGCGAAGACTATATGCGAGCAGTCCTCTCCCGAAACAAAGACGGGAATCAAACGGCAACACCAATCTTCGCGCAGGACTCAAGCATGATCGGTGCCCTTGCGAACTCTGACGCACTCATTGTTCGTCCGATAGAAGCGCCTGCCGCAAAAACAGGTCAGGCCGTCCCTGTAATTCCCTTGGACGGCCTATTGTAGGTGTTAGAATCTGTTTGCTGTTGCCAGCCAGCCTTTGTTCTCACTTTGTTTGCTGAGCTGGCCACGTCTGCTTTGGGTTAGGGAATCAATTCACGGGATTGCTTAACTCCAGAGAGGCATTCTTTGTAATACTTAGCCGTCACTTTAGAATCGGCCCTCCCGCCGAGAGCTCAACTAAGCCCGTAATCGCTGTAACTACAGAAAGCATTACCTTAGGCATATACGTTTTTTTTATCCACATAACATAATGTTTTGCGACTTTTCGATACCTCTAATGGGGGAGCCCTTCTGTAGCGAACTGATCTGAGTGAGAGCATGGACATATCCATGTAAACTCGCGAGTTCCCAATGAGCTTGACCTTGAAAAAGAACTAAAGTAGAACATCATTTGTGTTTCTGCTTTGTTCTTGTCGTGAAAGGCTAACATGCTCACAAAAAAACAGCACGAACTTCTCACCTTCATCCACGAACGCATGCAAAGCGACGGGGTCGCCCCCTCCTTCGATGAGATGAAGCTGGCCTTGGGACTTAAATCTAAATCAGGGATACATCGGCTTATTACCGCTTTGGAAGAACGCGGTTTTCTCCGCCGCCTTCCCCATCGGGCCCGAGCTCTAGAGGTGGTCAAACTTCCTGAAAATACAGACTCAAATACAGCAGACGAAGTGCCTTCCAATGTCATACCCGCTAAATTTGGAAAGCTATCGGCTGCCCCTGCACCTGACGGCGATAATGCAGTAGAGCTACCCCTCTACGGAAAAATCGCCGCGGGCCTGCCGATTGAATCCTTACAAAACCCATCGGAGCATATTGCTGTACCGCCATCCATGTTGGGTAATGGCGATCACTACGCCTTGACCATTGAGGGGGATTCAATGATCGAGGCAGGTATTGTCGATGGTGACACTGTGATCATTCAACAGAGTGATCGAGCAGACAACGGCACTATTGTTGTTGCTCTCGTAGACAATGAAGAAGCAACACTCAAGCGATTGCGCCGGAAAGGGGAGTCAATTGCGCTGGAACCAGCCAACGAAACACACGAAACTCAGATTTTTGGTCCTGAACGGGTTAAGGTGCAGGGCATACTTGTTGGTCTATTGAGACGTTATTGAATAAAAGAAATCCGAATTTCTAACGTCAAATCGGGGCATTTCAATTTGTCTCGCCGTAAATTCTGATACGCGCTCTATGCGGCTATCATCGCCCTCTATCCACAGGGCATGAGTGCCATAGCCCCAAACATCGAAGCGGTCAAATATCACACCGGATTTACAGAGCCGCCAAGACGGCACCTTAGTCACTATAACTTTAACAAGTTGGCAATCTTCAGACACCGCAGCATATGTGAGTGTAAACGATACAACTTTTGGCCTGCTTTCCAAAATAGCGTCTTCGTACTTCGAGATACAGGTTTCGCAAGAAGTGTGACCATACTCAACGTTGCTGTTACCGGAGTTGAGGTAGGCTTTATTGGTAACGGAGAAACTTTAATTGCAAAGGTTAAGCAGGGCGAAAGTAAAATAGAGGTTGCTTTTTCTGGGTTCGGATCTTTCGGCACAGATGCAAAAATTTCTCGGTTCAATTAAAGCGGGCAAGCGAATCACTTTTTCATAGTGTCGCTAGGTACAGGTGCATTCTCAGGTGAACTCGGATATTGAAAGTATCAGAAGATACTTTTCGAGGCTCGTTGTAAGTCGCACATATCGGTCCAAACTTCACGGGTAAAGCCCTCCCGACGACCTGGCGATAGGACCAGGGAATTATCCGTCCCTTTCCCGCTAGCACCTAAGCCGTCTCATTGATCAAAATATCAGGTGAGGTAAATGCCGGCCACGACCATAAACAGCCACCAAAACATTTTGCTTGAAACTTGAGGAGAAATCTCAGCGGCCACCCAGTTAAACAAAACTAGTCGCGCTTCAGCATAGTTAGATGTGTGGCCTTCAGCAAAGCTATATATCTTTGAAACGATCTGCGTTTACGAATTCACTCCCATTCACGCCAGCGGTCATATATGACCTGCATAAGCCGCCGTTTCCCTAGATCAGCCAGTATGCTACAGCATCGGCCACAGGCCTTCTCGCACGCCTTATTTATCTACTGTTGAATGCCACAATATGACCGTCGTCACTCGTTTTGCCCCGTCTCCCACCGGATTTCTTCACATTGGTGGAGCACGCACAGCGTTGTTCAACCGCCTCTTCGCCAAACATCATGAAGGACGCTACTTGTTGCGTATCGAAGATACGGACAAAAAACGCTCCACGCAGGAAGCCATCGACGCAATTTACGATGCTCTATCCTGGCTTGGCCTGGAATGCGATGACGACCCAGTTTCACAATCCGCACGCCGAGATCGCCATGCCGAAATAGCACAACAATTGCTAGATAGCGGTCACGCCTATCGGTGCTATGCGTCGCCGGAAGATTTAAAAGAAATGCGGGAACAGCAGAAAGCTGCTGGACAGCCCATGCGATATGATGGTCGTTGGCGGGATAGGGATCCATCGGACGCACCGACAGGAATTAACCCTGTGATCCGGTTGCGTACATCACAAGATGGGGAAACTTTGATTGAAGATATGGTCCAAGGTGAGGTTACTGTCTCGAACGCCCAGCTGGACGATATGATTTTATTAAGGTCCGATGGGTCCCCAACCTACATGCTGTCAGTCGTTGTTGACGATCATGATATGGGAATCACTCATGTCTTGCGTGGTGATGACCATTTGACCAATGCCTTCCGGCAAATTCAGATATTTAAGGCCCTCGACTGGGATACTCCTGCCTATGGCCATATGCCTCTGATACACGGACCTGACGGCGCTAAGCTCTCGAAGCGCCATGGCGCTCTGGGGGCTGAAGCCTATCGCGATATGGGTTTTCTGCCCGAAGCCCTAAGAAACTACCTACTTCGCCTTGGCTGGGGACACGGCGACGACGAGATCATCTCTGATGAACAAGCGATCGAGTGGTTTGACGGGTCTGGGCTAGGAAAAGCACCTGCCAGGTTTGATACCGCCAAGTTGACGGCCCTCAACGCCCATTATCTAAAAGCCGCCGATAACACGCGACTGGTGAGACTGATTACCCCTGGAATAGAAACGCTCGTTAAGACACCGGTCGATGATTTAGCGGCCTCCCGCCTAGCCTCTGGCATCGAGAGCTTAAAGGAGCGAGCTAAAACGCTCGTTGACCTTACTGAAAGCGGTGCCCTTTATGCCCGCGAAAGACCTCTTCAATTAGAGGCAAAAGCGGAAATAATTCTCTGTGACGAGGCCAAATCAGTTCTTGCTGCAGCGCAACAGGCTTTGATGGAGTTAGAACCATGGACCGCTGAGTCTCTAGAAACCTGGGCTCGCGGCTACGCAGAGGCGAACGGCCTCAAACTTGGGCAACTGGCTCAGCCACTGCGTGCAGCTGTCACAGGTAGCAATGTCTCCCCTCCTATCTTCGAAGTCATCGCAATATTTGGCCGAGTCGAAACCGTCAGAAGAATTGAAGACATCGCCAAAACAATCTGATTTCATTGGGTTTTTCGTATCCAAGGATTAGTCGTGGCAATGGTGACATGCCGCAACCAATTGATAACAACGCGTCCGCGTATTATAAGCACCGCAACAAATTTAATTAAAAATAGGGCTGGCACATTCTGGGAGCTGTCCGCCCGTTGATGGAAAGGACCGCATCATGGCCAAATCGGTATCCCTCACCGTAGGCGACAATTCATACGACTTTCCCGTCCTTGGCGGTTCGACCGGTCCTGACGTCGTAGATATCCGCAAGTTTTATGCAGAGACTGGGATGTTTACCTATGACCCCGGCTTCACCTCAACCGGAAGCTGTGAGTCGGCTATCACATACATTGATGGCGATAAGGGTATGCTCCTCCACCGGGGGTACCCAATCGATGATCTGGCCAAGAACTGCAACTTCGAGGAAGTCGCCTATCTGCTCTTAAATGGCGAGCTTCCTAACAAAGAAGACAAAGAAACCTTTGAACACGACATCACCTATCACACGATGCTCCATGAGCAGATCCACAACTTCTACTCAGGCTTCCGCCGCGACGCACACCCCATGGCGATAATGTGTGGCGTAGTAGGAGCTTTTTCGGCTTTTTATCATGATAGTCTGGACATCACGAATCCGGATCACCGCCGAATTTCTTCCTATCGTTTGATTGCAAAGATGCCGACGATTGCAGCATGGGCCTATAAATACTCACTAGGTCAACCCTTCATCTATCCGCGAAATGACCTCGGGTACGCAGAGAATTTCCTCTACATGATGTACGCCACACCTTGTGAGGACTACGAGGTTAATCCAACCCTGGCCAGAGCCATGGACCGCATTCTCATTCTCCACGCTGATCATGAGCAAAATGCCTCCACCTCGACTGTGCGCTTGGCTGGTTCATCTGGTGCAAATCCGTTCGCTTGTATCGCCGCTGGCATAGCCTCTCTCTGGGGACCAGCCCATGGCGGTGCCAATGAAGCTGTACTGAACATGCTGAAAGAGATTGGCGACGTAAGCCGCATCGATGAATACGTGAAGAAGGCGAAAGATAAGAATGACCCGTTCCGTCTTATGGGCTTTGGCCACAGGGTTTATAAGAACTACGACCCACGGGCGACAATTTTGTCTGAAACATGCAAAGAAGTGCTCGACGAACTGGGTGTTAAAGACAATCCGCTTTTGGATATCGCGGTCGCACTGGAGAAACTCGCACTTGAAGATGAATACTTCATCGAAAAGAAACTTTATCCGAACGTTGATTTCTACTCAGGTATCATTTTCCAAGCTATGGGCATCCCGGTGACCATGTTTACCGCGTTGTTTGCTCTTGCCCGCACAACCGGCTGGATCGCGCAATGGAATGAGATGATTGAAGACCCTCAACAGAAGATTGGCCGCCCACGCCAGCTCTTCACGGGCCAAACCGAACGGCCCTACCTGCCCCTGGGTAAGCGATAGGCCCAAAATACCCAGTCATAGAGCTAAAGTATGGACTTTGGTGTGCCGCCTCTTCTTATGCTGCATCGCGACCTAATTTTTTGATAAACAAAACCGTAAACAAGTCGGTCGACTTTGCGTTGATATAGCACTTAATACCGTCGCGAGAACCGATAAGGAATGAACGTTGGATCTAGCCGTATCTGCACCCTGATATCGGCTCAGAAAACGGTACATATTCGCGCTAATAAAATTTAGAATGCACAGACTGAGTATTTCAAGCCGTCTGCCCCGGAGCATATCAGCGTCGCCACAGCCATTGACGTCACTCTTTTTACGCAAGAGATTGATGGACCAGTAAACCTTATTCAAGAATCTGAGGGAATTATCACTGTATCCGTGCTTTATAAAGTAGCGGCTTTACTCATTTGGACTGACGAAGATTTAAGTAAGACGTTATTGGATATCGCGGGCTAGGCCCCGGTGCACAAGACCAAGAACAATTTGCGCCGCATGTGTGCTTGGTGACACGTCTTGCCGCCTTAAAAGACTTAGCGCTTCGACGAACCCCTTTTTTTGCGCCTCTTTCGCATAACTGCTATTAAGCAATTCAGTAACTTTGGATTCTATCTCTTCTGCCATACAAGATTCTTGTAAGCATTCCGGAACGACGGATCGCCCCAGTAGAATATTGACCAAGTTTACGTATTTCGTTTTTGCCAACCGTCTAAATACAAAAGCAGAGAACGGATTCACTTTGTAAGCGATGACGTGAGGCACGCCAGCCTTAGCTAATTCGAGTGTAACGGTGCCAGATGCTGCAATAGCAACACCAGCAATTGCGAAAGTCTCATTTCTTTCTTTAGACCCAGTCACAACGTGCACTGGACCGGCTAAAGAACTGGCCCACTCCCTGACTGTTGGCTCGACGCTTCCTAGAGTCGGTATAACAACATGAATGTCAGGATTTACGTCTCGCAAGCTGCTAATCACCTGGCCAAAGACTGGCATAAGGGCTTTAACTTCTGCCATACGACTGCCCGGCAAAACCGCCAAGACCGGCGAGCCTGCTCGAATATTTAGCAACTCACGAAACAATTCTTGATCGGGATCACCTGGGTGGTCTTCAACAACAGGGTGACCGACACAAGTCGCTTTTAAACCATGCTTTTCAAACAAAGGCGGCTCAAATGGAAATAACGTAAGGAGGTGATCAATCCAGGACGCCAGTTGTCTTGCGCGGCCCGGACGCCACGCCCAAACTTGAGGCGCGACATAACGAACGCGCTTAACCTTACTGCCACGTTTCGCTAGAGCTTTATGCAACCGGCCAGTAAATCCCCAAGAATCGATGGTGACTAATACATCTGGCTGTAGGCGTTCAATATCATCTAGAACTTCGCGCACGCGAAGTAAAATCATTCTGGCTTTCGGCAAGGCCTCGAAAATTCCCAGAATAGCGAGATCACTTGGATCAAAGAGCGGCTTAAGACCAGCACCACACATTAATTGGCCGCCGACTCCCTCAATGCGGACTCCGCTATCCGCCGTGTCGCGCAGCGCCGTCATAAAGCGAGATCCAAGTACGTCGCCTGAAGGTTCAAGAGCCACCACATATACTAGAGGCGGTGACGACGAGCTCAAGACCACCCCTCGCTTGAGCCAGGAGCGGCATAAATAAATAACCCTGCGCGATTAGCCATTTCGATAGACGCCTCCCGATCGACAATCAAAGTCCCACCCGCCTCAATCGCGATTCCGCGAAAACCCGATTTAATGCAGGCCTCTACCGTATCGGGTCCCACGACAGGAAGGTCAGCTCGCCGATCCTGTTGTGGTTTGCTCGTCTTGACCAGTATTGGTTTGTCACCATTGACAAGCGAGCCACTTGTTTCACGAATGAGTTGGTCTGTACCGGAGGCCCCTTCTAGCGCAACTACTGAACCACCACTTACTACAACGGCCTGACCACGATCAGCTGCACCATGTTGACGAGCGGCTGCGAGCCCGGTTTCGATGTCTTGGTGATCCCTATCTAAAAGCTGTGTACTTCCAATCACTCCAGGAGGAGCCAAAAGGTGTGAAAGAATAGAGTCAATTCTTACCACTGAGAATCCTTCTCGTTCTATCTCTCCAATAACTAATCTTAACAATCGATCATCACCAACTGAATCATTGTTTGTAAACGCACGCACGCCAACTCGCGTTAAGAATTTTATCGTTCGCCAATCCGGCCTCAGATCAATAAGGCCTGGGCGAATGACTTTCCCCGCCATAACGACAGACGAGACCTTATCTTCTCGAAATTTCTTAAAGCATTTACCGGCTTGCCCAATGCGGGCCCATATTGCCGGCGGACTACTTAATCTATCCGCCTGCCCCTTGAGACCGACAACCGTGTAAGGGCGCTTTTCTGATTCACAAGCTTGTACGAGGAGCTCTGGGATAGCTCCTCCGCCAGCGATAATGCCAAGTCGGTACTTTGATATGTCGCCCATCATCCACCATAAAGGTGGATCATCGCGCGCTTCGACTCACCCACTGTTACCGTTAGAGTATACGGGTTGGCATATCGCGCGATTTGAATCTAAACGAATAAATTCAACAATATCCATCACACCAGGATGATCACTAAATAAATCAGCCACCTCACTTATTCGCTCTGCCATATTCCCACCCTGGGAAAACAACAAGCCATAAGCGGTACGCAAAGACCGGATATCCTCCCTTGAGAAACCGCGCCGGCGAAGGCCTACGACGTTCAAGCCAGCTAAACGAGCGCGATTGCCCTTCACCGACCCATAAGGAATAACATCGCTTTCAACAGCTGAACACCCACCAATCATTGAATGCTTGCCAACCCGAACGTATTGATGAATCCCAGACAAGCCACCGATAATCGCAAATTCACCGACTACCACATGGCCACCCAATGCAACGCTGTTGGTCAGAATTACATCGTCAGCCACGGAACAATCGTGCGCAACATGACTTCCGACCATAAACAAACAATTTTTGCCAATTCTCGTTTCCATGCGCCCGCTTTCTGTTCCTGGATGCATAGTCACATGCTCTCGGATGGTATTTCTTTCCCCGATTACCAGTGTTGACGCTTCGCCTTTATATCGAGCGTGTTGCGGTTGTAATCCGAGACTGGCAAAAGGATGCACGACCGTCTTCGCGCCGATCGTTGTATGTCCGTCGACAACAACGTGAGATTTTAAACTAACGTCATCGCCGATAAAGACATCCGGGCCGATAACGCAATACGGCCCAATCATCGCCGTCTCTGCGATGGTTGCCGCTGAGTCAATAACGGCAGTGGGGTGGATATTCGTCATTAACTACTCGTCCATGATCATCGCAGAGTAGGTCGCCTCGGCAACAACCTTATCGCCTACTGTCGCGACACCACTAAACTTCCAAACATTCGCTCGCTGCCGAACCTTTGTGCAGGATAGGCGCAGTTGATCACCAGGCTCGACCGGTCGACGGAACCGTGCGTTTTCTATCGTCATAAAATATACCAGTTTGCCTTCCGCATCCTTGCCAAGACTATCAACAACGAGAACCGCAGCTGTTTGCGCCATCGCCTCAACAATGAGGACACCTGGCATAACCGGTCGATTAGGAAAATGACCTTGAAAGAATGGCTCATTGATCGTCACATTCTTTACGCCAACGGCGGATTCACCCTCGACGACATCATCAACCCTATCAACCAATAGAAATGGATACCTATGCGGGATCATCTCAACGATACGGAGGATATTGATAGTAGAGGTTGAGGCTTGTTTAGACTCTTCGTCCATAGCCCTATTCCTTTTCTTCAATGATCAACAACTGAGTCATGATGACTTTTTGCGACTTACTAATCGCCCGAGAGCCGCAACCTCTCTCCAAAACGCCCTGATCGGTTTGGCAGGGTAACCCATCACGGCTTCACCGGGTGCAATATCACGCATAACACCAGATTTGGCTGCGACCTGAGCTTTCGGGCCAATTGTAACATGATCTGCAAGACCGACCTGTCCGGCCAGCACGACGTCACTGCCAATTTTGCAACTGCCTGATATCCCGACCTGGGAAACCACGACACATCTTGGGCCAAGCGAGACATTATGCCCAATCTGCACTTGGTTATCTATTCGACACCCCCCGCCGATTTTGGTGTCCTCAAGAGATCCACGATCGATCGTGGTGTTTGCTCCAATCTCTACGTCATCATCAATTATTACGCGCCCAAGCTGCGGCACTTTACGATGTCGACCGGCGACACTATCAAACACAAAGCCGAAGCCATCTTGACCAACACAAGCACCCGGGTGAATGACGATTCTGTCGCCCAACAAACATGCAATGAGTGACACCTGCGATCCGATATCGCAGTCCTGACCAATAACGACGCCCGCACCAATTGTGGCCCCTGGACCGATACGACTGCGTGAACCGATTATGACTCCAGGGCCAACCACGGCACCGGATTCAACGACAACATCGCCTGCAAGAGTTGCCGTCTTATCAATAAACGCACCACCTACCGTGATTTTTGCATCTGTGATGACTTCTGGTTGATTGGGGTAGAAAACTTCAGCCGCCACAGCGAACGCGCCCTGAGGGTCATCGACGACCACTACAATAGCATTCGGAGGCGCCTTTTCCGCCAGCTCCTCGGTCGTCAAACACACGCCACATTTGCTATTTGCAGCAACCTCGGCGTATTCAGCGCCAGCCAGATAACAAAGATCTGCAGAGGTTGCTTTGCTTAAGTGAGCCAAATCAGAGATGGTGATGTCCAAATCACAACTTCCAACGACAACCCCGCCTGTCCAAGCAGCAATATCCCGGACCCGAAATGGTCCGGTCCGATTAAAAAACCGGGGGTCTGGCACAATCTCCTACTCAGCGGCGGCAGCACCCGCAGCGCCCGCACTTCCGCCTTCTGGATTCTGCATTTCTACTGACGGCAGCCGCTCATTTAAAATCTCTAGAATGGGCCGCGTGATATCCATTGACGGATCAGCCAACAGAATAACGCCCTGCGGCATAACCATATTAATGCCAAGCTCTTGAGCAACCTGACTGGTGATCCCCATCATCTCTTGATTAATTTGAATAACGGCTTGCTGCACGACAGCATTGAGGTTCTCAAGCTTGATGCGGCTTTCTTGTTGCGCTGTAGCAAATTTCTCCTGGAAAGCTTGGGCTTGTTGTTGGAAAACTTCAGGCGCCAAAACGTTACGCTGTTGCGTGAGACGCTGTTCTTCTTCACGCAGCTCCGTTTCGAGTCCACGTGCTTCCGTTTGGTATCGCGTAACGTACTTGTCGCGCTCCAACCTAATGCCTTTGTGAGCCAGGGAATCACGCTCGATAATTTGTGTGTTTAGCACACCAATAATGGGGCGGGTTTGGTTGCTTTGCTGTGCCGTGGCGGTCGTTGTCATTGCCAATAGCGATATTGTAATCGCGACAGCTATTGAACCAACAAGCGCTTTGAGGAAAGTAGAGTTCATTTTTTAAAACCTTTGGCCGAAGTTCACACGGAAACTTTGAGTTATATCGAAGTCAGCGCTGCGCAGGACATGTGCCCAATCAATATTGATGGGGCCAACGGGTGACTCCCATTCTATACCTATACCAGCTGACCCTCGGATACGTTGCGATTGCAAGATATCAGCATTTCTGTCTTTCAAATCTGTTGGTGCCCCAATAGACCCCCAATCTGTAAATATTTTAGGTGTAATACCTATTTCTTCAGGTAGGCCGAGTGGAAGCTTAATTTCAGCTTTCGCTGTCGCAATCCAATCACCACCTATGGCGTCACCAGTCCTTATATCACGTGGGCTAGCTCCAAAATCATCAAAACCGCGGAGGTTGTTACCACCAAGCTGATATCTTTGGAAGATTTTGATATCTTCGCCAATTCCGATGATATGCCCAAAGTTCGAAGTGGCACTGAAAATCCACCCGTCAAATGGCTCCAGGTAATATCCAAAAGCCAAGCTCGAGCGGACATATTTCTCCGTCCCCCCCAAACCTGCTAAATCATTGGAAATACTCATGAAATAACCATCTGTTGGGTCAATGACGTTATTTCTACGGTCAATCGCAAAGGTGTGGCTGACCTGGGACGTTGTCGACGTCCCCTCCTGTTCTCTCGTAAATTGCGAGGAAAACTGATTACTGGTCTCTAACCGTGTCCATGACAGCAAATAGCTGAGCCGCTGAAACATGTATTCATTGTAATTGAAACCCAATCGTAAAGATCCCCCGACAGATTGACTGATGAATCCGGCCTCATCTTCAAAGTCAGTTTCTGTAGCAAACAAATCGGCACCGGCAGCAAGACGGCGATTCATAAAGTATGGCTCGGTGAAACCGAGGTCGATCTGGGTCTGTTGCTGAGCAAGACTAAAATTGAATCGTAGGTCTTGCCCCTTACCAAGCAGGTTACGCTCACGAATTCCGACGTCAAATAATGCACCGGAAGCACTCGAGAATCCGATTCCAAATTGGAGTTCACCGGTGGACTGCTCCTCCACCGATGCGGTTACGACCGTGCGATCCGGATAAACCTCAGATGGCACATTGTCGACCTCGACTTCTTTAAAGTACCCAAGGTTTTGAAGACGTTCACGCGAACGTCTGAGGCGAGCGGTATTAAACGCGTCACCTTCAACCAAGCGAAACTCTCTTCGAATAACTTTGTCGAGCGTGCGAACATTGCCGGTTATATCAATGCGTTCAACAAAGACCCTCGGCCCTTCCTGAATATCAAATATGATATCAATCGTTTGTGAGTCCGTATTACGTGCCACGCGCGGACGAATGTCGACAAAAGCGTAACCCAAAGCACCCACTAGGTCAGTAAAGACGTCGACAGTCTCTTCAATCTCTTCAGCATTATACCAATCACGCGGCGATGGAACTATCGCCTCTTCTAATACGCGCGGGTCAAGGTTGGGGATCGAAACATCGACTTTCATATTACCGAAACGATACCTAGGTCCCTCATCTACCGTCATCGTGATGAAAAAGCTTTTGCGGTCTGGCGACAGTTCGGCAACGGCAGAGACAACTTCAAAATCCGCATACCCTTCAGACAAATAGAACCGCCGAAGAAGCTCCTGATCAAAAGCCATACGGTCAGGGTCGTATGTGTCGTTAGAGGTCAGAAATCGCCACCAGCGTTCCTCACGGGTTAAAACAACATCCCGCAAGTCGCCGTCAGAATACTCTTCGTTGCCGATAATAGTGATCTTTCGTACATATGTGGGATCGCCTTCATTAATCTCAAAAACTAAATCGACACGGTTTTGAGGAAGCTCAATCACCTTTGGCTCAACGGTCACAGCAAAACGACCGCTCCGACGGTAAAGATCTAAAATACGTTCGACATCTTGCTGAACTTTGGTGCGCGTATAAACGACGCGAGGTCGCAGCTGAACTTCAGGTTCCAGCTTATCGTTCTCTAACCGCTTATTCCCCTCAAAAGTGATCCGATTAATGATCGGGTTCTCGACGACCCGAATAATAAGTATCTCACCCTGCCGTCCGATACTGACATCAGCAAACAAGCCTGTGGCGAACAGATTTTTGAGTGATCGGTCAATTGTAACGGGATCAAAGCGATCACCCTCTCTAACGGATATATAGGTTCGTATGGTTGCAGGTTCGATCCGCTGATTACCCTGCACGGCGATCTGCGCAATCGTCCCGCCCAATTGTTGCGCATACACAGCTGCTGAACTGAGTGACAGAACCACTGCCCACAGCAAACTTGCTAACCAATATCGACGATCGCCAATCACCCCGTGCATGGTTCCTTTTAACCTATTTTTCTTATGGGCCCAGTAGAGGATAGTCGCCGCTACAGTTGTAGAATGTCATTCCAGGTCACAAATACCATGAGTGACAAGACCAGAACCAAACCAAACCGCAGCCCCCACTCTTGAGCTTGATCAGACAACGGGCGACCGCGTAAGGCCTCGATGGCGTAGAACAACAGGTGTCCGCCGTCAAGCAGTGGTACGGGGAAGAGATTTATGATGCCTAAATTGATCGAAAGTATGGCCATAAAGACGACAAAGTTGGCAAATCCGGATTTCGCGGCCTGCCCAGAAAATTTGGCAATTCTGATCGGCCCGCCGAGGTCTTCAGTTCCCCGATCTCCAGAGATGATCTGGCCGACCGCCACAAATGTGCCTTCAACGACGAAGTATGTCTGACTAATTGCCAACCCAAGTGCAGAAATCGGAGTATGGCGCACCATCATTCGGGTCTCGCCCGAAGAAGAAACGCCAAGAAGTGCACGTTTCTGGGGATTTCCAAACGCATCTGTCTCGTCGACCACGCGCGGGACCGCGATAATATCTAAAACACTTTCATGACGTTGAATGGTTAGCCGCATGGGAGCGCCATTGCCCAACGGCACGATCCGTTGAAGATCTTCAAACCTGTCTACGGCATTCCCATCAATTGCGATAATCCGGTCCCCAGCCGTGAGGCCAGCTTCCGCAGCAGCGCTATCCTCGACCACCTTCCCAATGATTGGTTCAGTAACCGGTCGGCCAACCGACATGAACATGACGAAGAAGACAACTATCGCGAACAAAAAATTGACCGCGGGGCCTGCGAAAACAATTGCTGACCTCTGCCCAATTGTTTTGTATTTGAAAGAGATCGCCTTCTCTTTGGGCGTCATTTCCCGTTCTACTTCAGCCTCGTCATCCTCATTATTTTCGCCACCTTCTTTCGAGCCAGGATTGGCAATATCCGCTTCGCCAAACATTTTGACATAACCGCCAAGTGGGATCAGGCTAAACTTCCATCTCGTTCCATGGCGATCTGTATATCCAATCAACTCGGGTCCAAATCCAATCGAAAAACTATCGCAGCGAACTTTGTTCCACCGGGCAACTAAAAAATGGCCGAGCTCATGGACAAATACTACGACAGAAAGCGCAATAATAAAGTTCACGATGGTGAAGGATATTCCGAGAGCTTGTTCCAAAACGTTATCGTCCCATTTCTCTATTCAGCGGCCGAACCGACGGCTATCCAAGTTTGTGCCAACCTTCGCGCCTCAGCGTCGAGGGCCATAACTTCATCCAGCGTAGTGGGATGGTTGTTGCGGCATTGGGCAAGGGTATCTTCAACCGTGCCAATAATATCAAGGAACCCTATTTCTCCAGCCAAGAAACGGGCAACAGCAACCTCGTTCGCGGCGTTCAAGATAGTAGGAGCCGCACCTCCAACCTGTAAAGCCTCACGTGCCAATTTGAGGGCTGGAAACCTTTTAAAATCAGGGGTTTCGAAGGTCAGGCTCGATATTTCAGCTAGGTTCAGCTTATCGGACTGCACAGCCATGCGGTCGGGCCAGGCCAACGCATAGGCAATGGGTGTACGCATATCGGGTGTCCCCAGTTGCGCCAAGGTTGAACCGTCCATGTATTCTACCAAGCTATGAACAACGGACTGAGGATGAATCAGTACCTCGATTTTATCTTCGGTAACGGGAAAAAGGTGATGGGCTTCAATGAGCTCCAAGCCTTTGTTCATCATAGTCGCGGAATCGACAGAGATTTTTGCGCCCATTGACCAATTGGGATGTGCGGTTGCCTGGGCTAACGTCGCGTTTGCCATCCGGTCTCGTGACCATTCCCGAAATGGACCTCCCGAAGCTGTCAAAATGATGCGGTCTACAGCTTCCGATAACGACGCATCAAACACCTGGAAAATGGCGCTGTGCTCAGAATCAACGGGTAATAACGTCGTACCGTAATGTTTAACCGTGTCCATAAACATGGGGCCAGCACAAACCAGACATTCTTTGTTCGCTAGAGCAACAGTGTGACAATTTTTAACAGCTGCCAGAGTTGGTGCCAGCCCAGCCGCACCAACAATAGCAGCCATAACCAGGTCAGCAGACAGCTCAGCAGCTTCAACGAGTGCCTCGGGACCCGCTGCTGCCATCACATCACTGCCGTCCAATCCTTCACGAAGTGCGTCGTAGCAATCGGGATCTGCAATCACAGCCATTTCTGGTTTTAGGTCTAAGGCTTGCGTTATAAGAGCGTCGACATTACTGCCGGCTGTTAAAGCAACTGTCATAAAGCGATTTGGATTTTGTCGAATAAGGTCGAGCGTCTTGACGCCAACAGACCCTGTTGAGCCAAGAATAGTAATCCGTTTTGGGGTTGTAACTTCTACGGTCACGATGAACTCACCATGCTGCCAATCCGCCGCCAAATAAGGCACATATCAACGCTGCGGCCGGTGTCGCGGCCCATAGCCCATCGACACGATCCATAACGCCGCCATGACCAGGCATCCAAGTGCCAGAATCTTTTACTCCGTGGACTCTCTTAAACCGGCTTTCAGCAAGATCCCCAAACTGGCTAACAATCGATACCAAAATCGCAAGAGCAATGCTTGAGAGTGTGGGAGACATTCCAAATCCCATCGCAAGAAACAACCCGGCAAAGATTGCCGAAATGATGCCCCCGAATGCCCCAGACCAAGTTTTTCCGGGGCTAATAGATGGGGCAAGTTTTGGCCCACCAACAAGCCGCCCAACAAAATAGGCCCCGATATCTGTCGCCCAAACAACAGCCAACACCCAAAAAACTGTTTCAGCGCCCCCTACCTCTCGCACCGAAACCAGGCTGACGGCGGGCAACCCCGCGTACAAGAGCGCCGTTTGAGTTGAGGACAAGCGCTCGCGATTGCGGCGTTTATCAGTCGCCAAAAGGATCAACCAGACCGCTGCAATCACTGCAAGTGAGAGGCTCATGTTGTTTGGGGCAATACCTATTGCTGCTATTAGAGTCCACAAAGCCAGCACAGCGCGTGGCGGAAATCCCGCCTTACTGACAATATGAACAAACTCCCAGATGATTGCAGCCGCCACCAGAGCAACAAAGATATGAAAGACAGGGTACCCGAGGTACACGGCACCTATCGCAACGGGCGCAATAACGATGGATGTGGTAACACGGGTCCAAAACATCGCTAGCTAGCCTGCCACCGCACCATACCGCCTTTCTCGACGGCGAAATACTGAAAGCGCATGCTCTAAGTCATTAAACCCAAAATCTGGCCATTGCGTTTCTGTAAAAACGAGTTCCGTATATGCCAATTGCCAGAGCAGGAAGTTGCTGACGCGCTGCTCTCCAGACGTGCGAATAAGCAAGTCTGGGTCTGGAATACCACGGGTATATAGGCGATCAGCGAAAACGCTTTCTGTGATGTCTTCAGGGTTGATCAAACCCGCTCGTGTATCTTCGGCCAATTGTTGGGCTGCAGCTACCAATTCCTGGCGACTGCCATAGCTTAGCGCGATTGTGAGTACTAGACGCTCATTGTACAACGTCCTCTCTTCAGCATCATCGATCAACGTCACGGTGTCATCTGGCAAGCGCGACCTATCTCCTACAACTTTGAGTTTGACCCCCTCGTCCGCTAACTCATTGATATTATTGAGGAGGTACAATCTAAGTAACGCCATGAGATCGCGAATTTCTGCTTCTGGCCGTTGCCAGTTTTCCGTTGAGAACCCAAATAACGTGAGGTATCGGATACCAAGCTCCCCAGCCGCCTGAATCGTTCGTTTGACAGCCTCAGCGCCCTGCTTATGACCAGCTGTGCGCGGGAGTCCACGTGACTGCGCCCAACGTCCATTGCCATCCATGATGATCGCAACATGCCCGGGGTCTGGGCCAGACTCATCAACAGGTTTGAGGGACAGATCCTTCATTAGACCTGCATGATCTCCTCTTGTTTTTGATTAAGAGCTTCGTCGATCTGCTTGATAACACTGTCTGTCATCTTTTGAACTTCGTCCTGGTACTGATGGCCTTCATCCTCTGAAATATTGCCATCCTTCTCCATTTTCTTGAGTTGGTCGTTGCCGTCTCGCCGGATATTACGGATGGCTACTTTTCCGTCTTCAGCGTATTTGCCAGCAACTTTCTTGAGTTCTTCACGGCGTTCTTCATTTAAAGGTGGAATGGGCACTCGAAGCAATTGGCCATCCACCGCAGGGTTTAGGCCCAAACTAGACTCCCTGATGGCCTTTTCCACCGCTTTGGCTTGCCCCTTGTCCCATACCTGAACGGTGATCATTCTTGGCTCTGGCGCCGCCACGCTAGCCACTTGGTTTAGCGGCATTTGGCTTCCATAGGAATCCACCATAATCGGATCTAGAAGTCCCACAGATGCTCGCCCGGTACGTAGACCAGAAAAGTCTTTTTTCACAACGTCTAGAGTGGCTTCCATCCGGTGCTTTATATCTTTTTTGAGATCATCGAAGCCCGCCATTCCTCACTCCTTTTCCGTAATAATCGTGAAGTTTCCTTCACCTTTGAGCACTTCGGTCAGCGCCTTATCGCCGTGCATATTGAAAACGACGATAGGCATACCGTTATCTCGGGCCAAGGCAATGGCTGATGTATCCATTACCCTCAGGTCCTCAGTGAGAACCGTGTCAAACGTCAGGCGATCGTAACGCACCGCATTGCTGTCCTTTTTCGGATCAGCCGAGTAGACACCGTCAACCTGCGTCGCCTTTAGCAAAGCATTGCAGCCCATTTCGGCCGCCCGCAATGCAGCAGCCGTATCTGTTGTAAAATAAGGGTTCCCAGTTCCAGCAGCGAATATCACGACGCGCCCTTTCTCTAGGTGCCGTTCTGCCCGCCTCCGTATATAGGGTTCACAGACCTCATTCATGCTGATCGCAGACTGGACCCGGGTTTTAACGCCTACACTCTCCAACGCGTTCTGGACAGCAAGCGCATTGATAACCGTGGCCATCATGCCCATGTAATCCGCCGAGGTCCGGTCTATGCCCTCTGCTGCAACGGAGACACCGCGGAATATGTTACCGCCGCCTATGACCAGGCAAACCTGTCGGCCCATCTCACATACTGATTTGATATCATTGGCGAGAGCGAGGACTGTCGCCTTGTGAAGGCCATAGGATTCCGGCCCCATAAGGCCTTCGCCCGACACCTTCACTAAAACCCGTTGATAATTCAGCGGTTCGGCCATGATCCAGTGTCACCCCTCCCTTACCACCCTTGTTGAGTAGCGTTTTCCTGTCCCGCACTGGCTCCCCGCCTGTAAAAAAGGGACGGTGCTCCGTCCCTTTCCACTCGGTCTTAAACATTCTGCCAAAGCGTAAACTTTATGCTGCCACCATACACAAAACGGCGGCGAAACGCCCACCTGTTTTATGCCACTATTAGCAGGAAATACTTAGCTGAATAATTGGGTTAGCTACCCGCAGCTTCCGCCACTTCAGCTGCAAAATCTTTGTCTTCGCGCTCAATGCCCTCACCAAGAGCATATCGGACGAAGCCGGTCATCTTTATAGGTGCCCCAATGTCACTAGCAGCAGCCTCAATAACCTTCGAAACCTTGGATTTGTTCTCAGACACCACGTAAATCTGCTCTAGCAGGACCACTTCCTCATAGAACTTGCGCATACGGCCATCGACCATCTTGGCGATGACATCATCGGGGCGGCCAGATTCCTTGGCTTGATCAGTTAGAACCTGGCGTTCACGCGCGATTGAGTCCGCATCAACGTCATCCGTAGAGAGGAACCGTGGGCTTGCTGCCGCAATATGCATAGCCAGCTGCTTACCTAGCTGATTGAGTTTTCCAACATCACCATCAGACTCGAGACCAACCAGCACACCAATTTTGCCAAGCCCTGGTTTAACTGCGGAATGAACATAGGAGGCGACCACGCCCTTGCCGACTGAGAGCCCTTCGGACCGACGCAATTGCATGTTCTCACCGATCGTCGCTATGAGGTGCGTGATCTGATCGGCCACATTGCGCCCCTCGCCCGGAACGTCCAAGCCCTTCACAGCTTCCAAATCACCATCAGTCCCGAGGGACAATCCGGTGGCCACCTCGACAAATCCTTGAAAACTCTCATTCCGGCCAACGAAGTCGGTTTCAGCGTTCACTTCAAGAATTGCGCCTTTGGTGCCGTCAACAGCAACGCCAATGAGACCCTCGGCAGCGACACGGCCAGATTTTTTGGCAGCGGCGGATAGCCCTTTCTTCCTTAACCAATCAACGGCTGCTTCGACATCACCATCAGTCTCGCCTAGGGCCTTCTTGCAATCCATCATGCCAGCGCCGGTTTTTTCTCTCAGCTCTTTCACCAGAGCCGCTGTGATCTGTGCCATTTCCGTTAGTCCTTCTTTGCCGCTGCCTTTTTCGTGGTTGTCTTCTTGGCAGCTGCTTTTTTCGCTGGTGCCTTTTTGGTGGCAGCCTTCTTAGTTATCGTCTTTTTAGCCGTGGTGGCTTTTTTGGCTGTCGCCTTCTTCTTCACAGCAGCCTTCTTGGCCGCAGGTTTCTTATCAGGAGCGGCTGCCTTTTCTTCGGCTGGTGCCTCAGCCGCGGGGGCCTCTGCTTTAGCAGGCGCAGTTTCAACAGCAACAGTCGGTTTCTCAGCGGGGGTCGCCTCGGCGGGCGCTTCTTCAGCAGGTGTTTCAATGGCTGACAGGTCTTCTACCGGTGCTTCATCTTGCGCACCGACATCCACACCCGCAGCCTTCATTTCGTCTTGGATACCTTCAAGGGCCGAGCTTGCCATCAATTCCAAGTACAACTTGATGGCGCGAATGGCGTCATCATTGCCAGGAATTGGGTAGGCAATTCCTTTAGGGTTGGAATTGCTGTCGAGCACGGCAGCAACAGGAATATGAAGCTTGTTGGCCTCAGCAACAGCAATATCTTCTTTATTGGTGTCAATAATGAAGATCAGATCAGGCACATTGCCCATATCTTTAATGCCGCCCAATGCAAGGTCCAGCTTGGCTTTCTCGCGCTCAAGATTCAGCGCTTCCTTCTTGGTGAGACCGACCAAGCCTGCTTCGCTGGAGAACCGCTCTTCCAGTTCCTTGAGACGCTTGATCGACTTGGAAATCGTATTCCAGTTGGTCAGCATGCCGCCGAGCCAACGGTGGTTTACGTAATATTGACCGCAGCGCTCCGCGTATTCCTTTACGAGGTCATGCGCTTGGCGCTTGGTTCCGACAAAGAGAACCCGACCGCCGCCAGCGACGACATCGTGGACCGCCTGCATCGCGCGATGAAGCAGTGGCACGGTCTGTTGTAGATCAATGATGTGAATCCCATCGCGCACCCCATAGAGGTATGAATCCATTTTCGGATTCCAGCGGCGGGTACTATGGCCAAAGTGGCAGCCAGCTTCGATTAGCTGGCGCATGCTAAATGTAGGCAGCGACGTCATAAGTCTTTCTCCGGTTAAGCCTCCGCAGGGGGTGACCGAAACACATGCTCCGGACCGGAACCGAACACTCAGAACTCCTGAATGCCGCATCCCTGCGTGTGGAATGCCGCAGTTTCTATGGCGTTAGGAGCGACTAAGCAAGGGTTTTTACCAAAAGCAGTAAATTGAGCGCTTTTCAAACCACACCTAATCCGGGTAAGGCTAGATGAGGAAGAGGTTATTTGAGTGTCATCAGTCAACAAATACCGTCTGTGGCATTTTAGAGGTCGTCGGTTCGATCCCGTCCGGCTCCACCAAATACCCTTAAAAATCAACAATTTATGATAGAGCCGGATTCTCCGGCCAAGGTTTGCGGGTGGCGCTCAAGACCAAATGATCTAAGCTACCGGAGGAGGGCCAGCAGTGGGCGGCTATGTTGCGGATCATAGGCTCTCTACCCTCGCAAGAAGCCGAGAACAACGTCGGACCATTCTTCGGGCTTTTGATCGACTATATCGACACCACCGCCTTCAATCGCCACATAGTCCAAGTCTGGTCGCATTTCTTTTGCCCATTTTGCGTTCTCATAGATTTGGTCGCCGGTGTTCGTGAGCAGTAACGTCCGATGCTTGATCTTTGGCAGGTCACGGTTGTGGTTGTACTGGAACGCAGCGTGGTGGCCGTACCAAAACGGGCCAAGACCAATGAATTTCTCCGCGATGTAGCGAGTAATTAATTTTGGATCGACGCCCTCGCCATACATGCGATAGCGCCCTACAAAGCTCTTCTTAACGTGACTGCCATCGTGCTCATGAACAAAGTCCTGCTCGCCCGTTTTGTTTCTCGCGAGAAACCCAGCCCGTTCTTCATTGGTCATGGGAAAAGGGCCATTGATGATGAGGTTGTTGATGCGGTCAGGAAACTGCAATGCAACGGAGGTCGCGATCATTGCACCGGTATGATGCCCCAATAGATCAACTTGCTCTAATCCAAGGCGGTCAAGAACGGGAGGAATTGCCGTGGCGTAATCCTCGACCCTAGGCACAAAATCAGGCGGCGCGGACTGTCCAAACCCCGGGGTATCAATAGAAATGGAGCGGATACCGCGCGCGGCAAGAGGCGCAAGAACGCTGTCAAACTGGCGCAATGACATGGGCGCCTGGTGCAACAGGATTAGCGGCAATCCTTCAGGATTTGGCGGTGAAACATCTTGATAATGCACCTGCCCAAACGGCCCGTCCGCATACCCACGAGTCATGGAATACGCTGCCTTGCCCGTATGCCCACCTGCACGAGCGGCAGTCACGCCACTGCGTCCGACCAGTGATATGGCCGCACCCACGCCTGCTGCTGTGACCAAGCTACGGCGGGACAGAGGTAATCTGTGATCTGACATCATGTGCTCCTTTTTTCATTCGGTAGCCAAACGATAGCACATCATAGGGTGTAGGCGATCACACCCTCCGGCTCTGGTAATCACAGAATGATCAGAGAGGCTCATATCTTAATGCGGCGAGAATATGTCCTCGGTCGGCGTATACCTATTTTTGCGAACGCTAGAACTGACGAATATCTGTCACACCTGGCACGTCCTTCACACGGCCAAGAGTCTCAGGTGAAATAGCGTAGCGATCCGGAAGCGCAACTTCGATCTCGTGACCGTCGGTTTGAGCAACCAAAAGAATACGGCCATTGCCGCGACCATCGGCATCGATGATTTCTCTAATTTCATCAACCGGCGCTCCGTCTTTGAGCTGGATGCGAAGATTATCGAGCCGCGCCGCAATCGCTTCCTCAAGGGGCGTTAGTCTGGTTACCATCAGCCGCACCTGATCATCCTCGTGCTTGGCATCAAGCGTGATCAGCATGGGTTGGCCTGACTCCATAAGTTCTCGAGACGCCACCAACACTTCAGAAAAGACAACAGCTTCGAAAGACCCTGCGGCATCTGACAATTGGATAAAGGCGTATTTATTGCCGCTCTTGCTGATGCGCTCTCTTTTGCTGGTCATCGTCGCGGCCATGCGGAGCGGTTTGCGGCATTCCTCAGGCGTAATATCTTCCAAATCTCGTGCCGTGATCACACCTTGGGCAGCAAGTGTCGCTGAATACGCATCGAGAGGGTGCGCCGACAAAAAGAAACCGAATGCTTCTCGTTCTTTTTCGAGCCGTTCCATCTGCCGCCAATCCTCTTTAGGCGGCAACTTAAGCGCCGGCAAGTCTGTTTCCTCAACAAACAGGGCATGTTGATTTGAGTTTCGGGCTTCGGCCCCAGCCTGTACGTGCCGGAGTATACTCTCCGCCCCCGCCATCATTTCAGCCCGATTGTCATGCAAACAATCCAAGCCCCCGGCGCGTACCAAATTTTCAATCAGGCGTTTGTTGATCAGGCCGGTATCCAGGCGCCCGGCAAAGTCCGCCAAATCTTTGAACGGCCCGCTCTCATCCCGCGCCTTTGTCATGCCTTCAATCGCACCGGCCCCAACGTTCTTGATAGCAGCCAATGCATATCGCACTGCCCAACTTCCATCGGCTTTTTGTTCAACCGTAAAGCCAACACCAGAATGGTTGACGTCTGGCGGCAAAAGATCAATGCCCAGTCTTTTCAACTCTGACTTAAAACCCTCGAGTTTGTCTGTGTTCTGCATATCAAGAGTCATGGTCGCCGCCATAAACTCCACTGGGTAATTGGCTTTGAGATACCCAGTTTGGTAAGCCACCAAGGCATAGGCAGCCGCGTGTGATTTATTGAATCCGTATCCCGCAAACTTAGCGATTGTATCAAAAACTTCGGACGCCTTCTCCGCCGTGGTATCTCGCTCAGTTGCCCCTTTAACGAACTGTTCTCTCTGGGCATCCATTTCAGCTTGAATTTTTTTACCCATCGCCCGACGCAATAGATCAGCGCTGCCGAGTGAGTAACCCGCCATTTCCTGGGCGGCCTGCATGACCTGTTCTTGGTAGATCATTATCCCATAGGTTTCCTTTAGGATCGGTTCCAGAACCGGATGCATGTATGTGATTTTTTCCCTAGCATTTTTACGCTCAATGAAGCTCGGAATGTTGTCCATCGGACCGGGCCGATAGAGCGCCACGACAGCGATAATGTCTTCAAACACATCGGGCTTAAGTTTGCGCAAGACGTCGCGCATGCCCGTACTTTCCAATTGGAATACGCCGGTCGTATCGCCGCGGGATAACATGTCGAAGGTCGTCGTATCGTCTAGAGGGATCGTTGCCAGGTCGAGCTCTATCCCTCGAGCGGCAAGCAACTTTACTGCCTGATCGAGTACAGTCAGAGTTTTTAGCCCTAGGAAATCAAATTTTACCAAACCGGCCTGTTCGACCCATTTCATGTTGAATTGGGTAACCGGCATATCGGAGTTCGGATCGCGATAGAGGGCCACCAACTCCGCAAGAGGCCGGTCTCCAATCACCACGCCGGCCGCGTGGGTAGAGGCATGGTTATAAAGCCCTTCTAACTTCAGAGAGATATCAAACAACTGCGCTACATTCTCATCGGTATCGCGCAAATTTTTGAGCTCTGTCTCTGATTCAATCGCTTCCTGAAGTGTCACCGGATTGGCCGGGTTATTGGGCACCATCTTGCAAATCTTATCGACGTAGCCGAGCGGCATTTCCAAAACCCGCCCGACATTTCTGAGCGCCGCCCGCGCCTGCAACTTTCCGAACGTTATGATCTGGGCCACCCGATCCGCACCGTATTCCTGCTGGACGTATCGGATAACCTCCTCGCGTCGGTCCTGGCAGAAATCGATATCAAAGTCAGGCATTGAAACCCGCTCAGGATTTAAGAATCTCTCAAACAGGAGGTCAAAGCGGAGCGGATCAAGGTCCGTGATTAGCAGTGCCCACGCCACGACGGAACCTGCCCCTGACCCACGGCCAGGTCCCACAGGTATACCCTGGTCTTTCGCCCACTGAATAAAGTCGGCAACGATCAGAAAGTAGCCAGGAAATCCCATATCGGCGATGACACCGATCTCGTAGTCGAGCCGCTCTCGATACGGTTTTGCAATTTCCTCTCGAGCCGCCGCATCCATCTCATCTGTGAAGACATGCTTCTCTAATCGACCCTCTAGGCCGACCTTGGATAGCTCGCGCAACGCTTCTTCTTCTGTCCGGTCGCCTACAGTTGGCGACGTCGGCAGTATAGGATCGCGCCGTTCCACCATCACGGCACAGCGCCGAGCAACCACCAAGGTATTGTTAATTGCCTCGGGTAGGTCTTCAAAAAGCGCCTGCATTTCTTCTGCAGATTTGAACCGGTGTTCAGGCGTCAGGCGGCGTCTATCAGAAATCGACACATAAGATTTCTCAGCAATACACAACAACGCATCGTGGGCACTAAACATGTCAGCGTCAGCGAAAGCGGGTTCGTTAGTGGCCACCAACGGGAGGTCGTTGGCATAGGCCAAGTCGACTAGTGCCTGCTCAACTCGATTTTCACTGGCCAATCCGTGGCGCTGAATTTCTACGTACAGCCGCTCTGGAAAAGCCTTTTTTAGCACCTTAAGGGTTTCTTCCGCTTGCGGGAATTGCTCATCGACGAGGTGCCGGCCAACCGCGCCTGAGACACCGCCGGTTAGAGCTATCAGGCCAGCCGCATGGGCGGATACATCCGCCATAGAAACCTGCGAGGATTCACCGGCCGGTGTTTCCAAGAACGATTGACTGACAAGTCGGAGAAGATTGAGATATCCCTCTTCAGTCTGACACAACAGAACCAACTGATCTGGTTCTGGATTTCTTGCACCGTTCCCCTCACGAATCTCTGTGTCTTCTCTTCGCACCGATATCTGGCAACCGATGATTGGCTGAATGCCATTTTCCGCGCAGGCGACCGAGAACTCAAGTGCGCCAAATAAGTTACGTGTATCGGTTAGCGCAACCGCTGGCATGCGGTTTTCGACGCACAGCTTGACCAGTTCCGGGATCTTGATTGCCCCCTCCGCCAGTGAGAAAGCAGAGTGTGTCCGGAGATGGATAAAATGAGCGTGTTCAGGAATGGTTGATATATCGGTCATGTGGCCTTATTGATTCCATTCATCACACGTTGGTGCTAGAGCCGAAACCGCCTTATCCACAGAAAAGTGGATAGACCTCTGAATAACTCTAGGGATAAGGGTTTCGGCGCAACACCTGAGCCGGGACGACTATGTCACCTGCTAACTTAAAAGTCAGAGTTAGGTTTATGAAATCACCGACTTTAAGAGGTGTTTCGATACCTGAGAGCATGAGGTGGTCTGCACCAGAACGGAAAGAGACTGATTTCCCGGCTGGTATTTGAAGATCGTCCACGGGTCGCATCCGCATTACCCCGCCCTCGCCGTTATTATTCTGGTGCAGTTCTATCTTGGCTGCGACGTCAGACTGTACCGAAAGTAACCGATCCTCTTTCTCACCTTTATTATCAATGACCAGATAGCCAGCGGTCATATTCGATTGCCCAATCGGCGCACGCACCCATGCTTTCGAGAATTCCAGATCCGCTGCGATAGCAAGATCCGTGACTAATAGAACACCCACACAAAGGGCTTTAGCAAAGGTATGAAAAAACTGATGCATAATGGTCGTGAGATAGGGGTTACCAGTTATGGGTACAAGCTTATTGGCCTAAACGTACCTGTCTTAATTATGCGTTTTTGAATAGGCGGCGTATCTTTATCAGCTAAATTGTCAGCCCCTATTCCCAGCGGTGGACCCGGTATTGGTAAGGTCCACCGTATCCTTTTTGCGCTGGATAAGTTGCTCTGCACGGCATCTCCAACTAAGCGCAAGACCTGGAGACCCCTGCCTTTACTGCCCGCACCCTGGGTTTAATTATGCTGCGGCCCTTCGACTGAATGAACTCGGCCTCACCCAAGGAGATGCCAAAACGGTTTTGGCTGTTGAGCCTCGTGCTGCATCTGGAACTAGCGTTGAACGAGATAATGTACTCGCCCTCAAGCATCTAAGGTTTCGAGTAGAATCCGGAGCTACTTATAGCCTCACACTGATCGACAATTTTTATAAAAAAGGTGTTTGCGACGTAGATCAAGACATCATCAAAGCCGCAGCGTTTTATAGACACCGCTCTGACTAAGGGTATGCAGTTTATTAATCGTTACTCCGAGAACTGTAATTGAATAGCGACTTTGTCATAATTTTACCACTCAAAGCAGCAGCATCTTTCAGCAAGGCTGCCCTGCAGGAACATCCTGGAAGCACTCTATTCGCTGGCGACACAATATCTCGATGGACAGAGATTGATAAACACCCGCCAGGTACCGACGACTTATTTGCCTTGGACGCGATTGCTGAAAAATCCGCGGCTGCGCTCAGTTTGGCTGAGGTGTATGAGCGTGGAGGTGGCATCCCCGTAAATGTTTACGAAGCGGGATTTTTTATATGATTTCAGCCGAGCTCGGAAACACCGATACTATTGCGCCTGCCACAGCAGCAAATAAATCAATGAACTTTCACTTAGCCAGGCAAATTTCGTTCAACAACCAGGTTAACGCTTGGCTCTCCGAACACGTTCATGCAGGGGTAGCCTAGGTTTGCCCTTAGAGCCTGTCCTCAATGAGGAGACCTTCATCTAACCGCACAATCCGATCCATTCTCTTGGCGAGTTCTGGATTATGGGTTGCCACCAAAGCGGCCAAGCCATGATCACGGGACAGCGTAAGTAAAGCATTGAAAACGCCCTCCGCTGTATGTGGGTCGAGATTTCCAGTGGGCTCATCCGCCAATAAAAGTGATGGCTTGTTTGCCAGCGCACGAGCAATAGCCACCCTCTGTTGCTCACCCCCTGAGAGAATTCCAGGCCGGTGGTCATAGCGATCAGACAATCCTAGACTATCCAGTAGCTCTCTGGCCCTAACTGCAGCCTGATCCCTTGTAACGCCAAAAATCATTTGCGGCACAATAACATTCTCAATCGCAGAAAACTCCGGCAATAAGTGGTGATATTGATACACAAACCCAAGATGCCTGAGCCGCAAAGCAGTTTGCTCTTGCTCTGTTAAATCTCCGCCGCGCTCATCGGCCAAGAATACATCGCCTTCGTCCGGTTTTTCCAATAGACCGGCCAAATGCAATAGAGTGGATTTCCCTGATCCCGATGGCCCTACCAGGGCGACGATCTCGCCAGGCACAACTTTGAGGCTGGCCCCGCGCAGAACATCGAGCCGTTTTCCACCCTGCTCGAACGTCCGTCGAACCGTTACTAGCGTCAACACCGCTCCACTATTCATAGCGCAGAGCCTCGACTGGGTCCGTATTAGCGGCCCTCCAGGATGGATAAAGCGTGGCCACAAAGGACAGACCCAAGGCCATCAACACAACCGAGGTAACTTCCCCCCAATCCATCTTAGCGGGGATGGTCGACAAAAAGTATATCTCGGCTGAGAACAGGTCTGTCCCCGTGATGCTCTCAAGGACTGCTCTCACGGACTCGATATTCTCACAAAACAGAACACCGAGAATAAGACCCAAAATTGTTCCGCTGACCCCAACGCTGGCTCCCGCAAGAAAGAATACTCGCATGATCATCCCGCGGGTTGCGCCCATCGTTCTTAGAATTGCGATGTCCCTGCCTTTATCCTTCACCAGCATGATGAGGCCAGCAATGATGTTGAACGCCGCAACCACGATAATCAGTGTGAGAATAAGAAACATGACATTACGTTCGACTTGCAGCGCGTTGAAGAACGTTGAGTTTGTTTGCTCCCAGGATAAAACATTCACCCCTGGGCCCGTCACGGCGGCGACTTCACGGGCTATAAAACGCGCCTGATCCGGGTCTTCGACCTGTATCTCGATACCGGTGACACTTTCTGGATATTTGAAATAGGTCTGGGCCAGATTTAAGGGCATGAAAACAATCGACGAGTCAAAGTCACTCATGCCGACGTCAAACAGCGCCACAATCGGGTAATCTTTGAGACGCGGCGCTGTTCCGAATGCTGTAACATTCCCTTTTGGTGAAATCAGCGTCAGGCTATCTCCAAGGTTAACCCGAAACCGTTCAGCCATACGCACGCCAATCATAAGCCCCTCACCGCGCGCGAAAGCCGGGAAGGAGCCCTGTGCAATATTCTCTGAAATAACGGTTCTGGCGGCAAGGTCTTCTCCAAGCACGCCGCGCACGACAGCGCCAGAGGATATGCCATGCGTTGTCGCCATAACTTGGCCTGTGATCTGTGGCATCACAGCGACGACGCCTGGCAAGGCTTTGATGGCATCGACCCGAAGATCGTAGTCAGCGATTGAAAACTCAACACCTCGGACGTCGATATGCCCATTCACGCCGAGTATACGGTCCATGATATCTTGCCGATATCCGTTCATCACGGCCATGACAATAATCAAAGTAGCTACGCCTAAACCGATCCCTAGTAAGGAAAACCCAGCGATAACCGAGACAAACCCCTCTTTGCGCCGGGCGCGGAGATACCTCCCCGCCATCATACGCTCAAAGGTACCAAACATCAGCCGAGTCCTACCTCAGATTGAGGTCCTGTCAGGGTCGACAGCACACTATCCAAAGGCAAAATCTGACGCTCACCCGTGGACCTGCGTTTTAGCTCGACCGTACCGTCTTTGAGGCCCTTGGGCCCGATAATCAATTGCCAAGGCAATCCAATCAAATCCATGTTTGAAAATTTCACGCCCGCGCGCTCTTCCCGGTCGTCATAAAGCGTCGACATACCGATCTCGTGAAACTTTGCATAGAGATCAGAACAGACCTTATCCGTATCCGGGTCACCGACTTTCAAATTGATCAGGCCAATGCGATAAGGTGCCACTGTATCCGGCCAAATGATGCCGTCGTCATCATGGCAGGCTTCAATGATGGCGCCAACCAAACGGGATACACCAATCCCATAGCTACCCATGAATGGGGTGATCATATCTCCATTGGGAGACGCCACTTGCGCCCCCATGGGCTCCGAATACTTTTTGCCGAAATGGAAGATATGCCCTACTTCGATACCCCGCGCGGAGACCAAATCATCGCCGAGTTCTATCGTTTTGGCTTCGTCGTGCTCTTCATCGGTCGCAGCATACTCGCTAGTCCAGTCGTCAACAATTGGTTGCAAATTCGAGGCATAATCAACAACTAACGGGATTGACTTCCGCAGAAGGTCTTTATGGCAATACACGGCGCTTTCGCCTGTATCTGCGAGAACAATGAACTCGTGGCTTAAGTCACCACCGATCGGACCTGGATCAGCCTTCATGGGTATCGCTTGCAGCCCCATACGTGAGAATGTTCGAAGGTACGCGACGAACATTTGATTGTAGGAGTGTCGCGCTGCTTCGTAAGTCAGGTCGAAAGAATAAGCGTCTTTCATCAAGAATTCCCGACCCCGCATCACACCGAACCTTGGCCGTACTTCGTCCCGAAACTTCCAATGAATCTGATACAAATTTAACGGCAGGTCTTTGTAGCTACGAATATTGTTGCGGAAAATGTCGGTGACCACCTCTTCATGCGTTGGGCCATACAACATGTCACGTTCGTGGCGGTCCTGAATCCGAAGCATCTCGGGTCCATAATCGTTGTAACGGCCACTTTCCTTCCAAAGGTCTCCCGACTGTATCGTCGGCATGATCACTTCCAGCGCGCCAGCATCATTTTGCTCTTCACGGACAATCTGCTCGATATTGCGCAGCACCAGCGTTCCCATCGGCAGCCAGTTATAAATTCCTGCCGCATGTTGGCGAACCAAGCCAGCGCGCAACATCAATCGATGCGAGACGATTTGCGCTTCTGAAGGTGTTTCCTTGAGTGTGGGGATGAAAGTGCGGGACAACCGCATGAAAAACCTCGGGAAATTGGATTATGAATAAGACTACCGGGCAACTTAGGCAATGCTTAGGCGGGTGTCTATGAAACGCTCTACAAGCCCTTCCAAAAAACTCTCTTAGAGTGTGGGAACTCGGTTGAAATGGCTGAACCAGAAACACCCTCAGATTTGTTGGTTTTTATTTAGTTTCGACTACACTCCATGTTGCACTGGTGGAATAGGGTCAGGAAAACGGGAAAAAAAAGGTCTCAAGTCCATCCGAGATTACAAAACTGAGCATATGAAAAATCGAGCGGCAATTTTGTCTGGCTCTCTTCGGCTAGAGGCGAAGCCTTCGACTATTCCCCTTATAGCCTCTTAATGGTTGATGACGAAGAAGGCATGGGGAATGTCTTAGACGACATTCTCAAGACATGCGGTGCTATCCATGTTCAGTAAACTAGCAATGGAGATGACGCGCTCAGACGCCTCAACATGAACCGGGCGCCTTACCCCGGCATAATCTCCGACTGGCACATGAGGCCAATGAACAGTCTTCAACTCTTAAAGACCACTTGCGATGGCCAAGTTAACGGAAGGATACAACAGTCGTAAACGTAATCCGATACGTCGCAGATTTCGAATAGGTAAGGCAAATTCAACACCGCCACTTCTGGAATTTGTGCAGAGATGAGCGATTGTGAGGTCACCACAAATTGCACCCGGCCACGCTTAAGTGCACCGAGCAGAGGTTCCGATGCGCCGAGTTCACCGTAGATATGATAATCCACGTTGAATAAATCTGGTCGAGACGCGAAATCCTCTATGTAGCGGTCCCACTGACGATCCCAAACCGACCCCTTAAGCGCACTAGACGCCATACGGCCTTTGATTGGTTCAGCCTTGGCATCCATGCCTGGCAATGCCCATGACACGAACGCGGCAATGAATATCAGACATAGAGTATGGAGGTGCTGCATGCGCATGGGGCAAATTATTCCGTAGAGTTAAACAAACCAGGGCCTTAGCTTAGTCAAGCTAGACATGTTTTTGGAGGTCTAATGAGCACCCAAACCAATCGCCTGACTGGAGCAGCCGTTATGCGCAAGGTGCTTGAGCGCTTTGGTGTCAAGACGGTGTTCGCCCTGGCCGGCGCGTCGCAAACCCTGCTGCTCGATGAATGCGAAAAAGCGGACTTCCGCATTGTGCCAAGCCGTCATGAGAGCGCCACCGTAGGCGCCGCCGACGGGTATTCGCGGGTCACCGGAAAGGTGGGCATCGCCATGGTTAACGTTGATCAAGGCATGCCAAACGCCATAACCGGATTGCAACAAGCTTTCGAAGCCTGTTCCCCGGTCGTCGTTTTAGTCGGGCGTGAGCCTGACAGTTGGACGCAACCGGAACTAGATTTCGACCACGGCATTCTGGGCTTGGTGCAGCCTGTCACAAAATGGGCACGCACGGCGCAAAGCGCCGGACGTCTGGGCGAATATCTTGAGGCCGCTTGTCGCCGCGCTTTAGCGGGGCGCCCGGGACCTGTTGTCTTGGCTTTTCCGAAAGACTTCCTCAAAGACTTGGTCGACCCAGGTGTTGAATTGGATACACCGGTGCTGCCAAACCCTCGCCCTGCACCAACAAGCGAGGATGTTGGCAAGGTCGGTGACCTACTGCAGGCGGCGAAACGCCCTCTCATTATTGCCGGGTCTGGTTCTTTTCGGTCTGGCGCAGGCCCTATATTACGTGAATTTGTAAATATGGGTGTCCCGGTCGCCACTCACAATCTGGGACGAGGGTTAGTGCCCGAAGATGATCGCACTGGATGGGGATGGCCTCTCGCACAATTCGCCGCCCACAAGGCTGACCTTGTCATTTGGGCCGGTGCACGGATGGCAAAGAAATTTGGTTACGGTCTGAGTCCCCGCTTCCCGCCAACAGCGAAAATGATTCAAATCGATCTCGCAGCCGAGGAAATAGGCCGCAACCGCCTGGTTGAGGTTGGTCTTGTCGCCGACAGTCGAACCGCGCTTGCTGCTATCATGGCTGACTTGAACGCACGCGGCTCAGACGGTTATGACCCCTCTTGGGTTAAGCAAAGCCTGCAGGAACGCCTAACTGTCATTGCAGACAGTGGCCTAGAAGAAGATCACATTCACCCCTTCCGCCTAGCGCGATCGGTCAACGCACGCCTGCCTGACGATGCCATTTTCGTACAAGACGGTGCATCCATATTAGTACGGAGTTGGGCCGTCACCCGCTACGCCCACGAAGGCGGATACATGGACACTATGCCGCTCGGCTCTATGGGAATGGGCACACCTCTCGCTCTGGGTGCAGTCGCTGGAGCAAAAGAAGTTGCCGCAGAAACCGGGCAACCTGAACGAAGAGTAGTCATGGTGACCGGCGACGGCGCTTTTGGCTTCTATTGTGCGGAGTTAGATTCTGCGAAAAAGGCCGGTTTACCGTTCCTTTGTGTCATCTCTAACAACGGAGGGTGGGGCAACGAGATCCATACGCAACCACGACAAGTCGGACGAACCATCAACGCCCACTTTGCAGATACCCGTTACGATACGGTTGCGAAAGGGTTTGGCGCCGCAGGCTTTAGAGTGGAAGCAGTATCTGAGTTAGACGAAATGCTAGATAAGGCATTTAAAATCAATGATAAAACCGTTGTCGTTGATGTGATTGTTGAAGATTCTGGAGGGCCTGATCCGCTCACCAGCACCCTGCTCTACCACGATGTTGAGCAGACTCGCGCCGAACATTTTGGGGAAGGCCCTCAACAATGACTGGCGCCGACGCTCTCATCCAAACCCTGGTCGACTGCGGGGTTGATACCTGCTTCGCCAACCCAGGTACAACTGAGACCCATTTGGTCGGCGCAATTGATCGCACCACTCGCATGAGGCCGATCCTCGGGTTGTTCGAAGGTGTTTGTACCGGAGCAGCTGATGGTTACGCACGGTTGTCCGGAAAACCCGCAGCAACGTTGTTGCATTTAGGTCCAGGCCTCGCCAACGGATTGTGTCACTTGCACAATGGGCGCAAAGCTCACTCCCCCAGCGTCAACCTGATTGGTAATCATCCTCGCTCTCACCTCAAATACGACGCGCCTTTGTCGTCTGACATTGTTGGATTAGCTGAGCCCGTATCTGGATGGGTTCGACAAGTTGCAGACCCCGGCGACATTGCCCAAGACGGTGCAGAAGCTGTTGCCGCAGCCTGGGGACCGCCCGGACAAGTCGCTAGCCTGATTATTCCCGCGGACTGCAGCTGGACAGAAGGCATTGTAGCCGTGGGTGCGCCTCCTCGACCAAGCCCAGAGCCTGCTATGGATAAGACCGCAAGCTCAATTGCAGAACTCTGCGCCCATGGGCGCAAGACTGCACTTCTCATAGGCGCCGAAGGTCTGACGGAACCCGGCCTCAAAGCCGCTGGGGCAATTGCAGAAAAAACTGGTGTGCGCCTAATCGCTTATACCTTTGAGCCACGCATGCAACGGGGTGCTGGACGGGTAAAAGTCGACCGTATTCCCTACTTCCCCGAGGATGCCGCAGAAGCTCTCAAAGGAATGGAGCACATGGTTCTGTGTGGGTCCAAGGAGCCCGTTTCCTTCTTTTCATATCCCAGGGGCGGTGGAACATTGGTTCCAGACGGCTGCGACCTCCACACTCTTGTTCCAGTTGGCGGAGACGTGATTACTAGCCTCGCCGCCCTGGCGGACCTCATTGGAGCCAAAGAGCCCGCTTTCTCTCAACCGCTCCTCCTTCCTGATTTGCCCACTGGCGGAATTACTGCAGACGCCGCATCCGCGGTAATTGCCCGAGCTATACCTGAAGACGCTGTTATCGTTGACGAAGGCATTACGGTCGGATTTCCGGCGTACGCGCAATCTGAGGGGTCTGCGCCCCATGATTGGCTATTTATCACTGGCGGTGGCATTGGCTGGGCCATGCCGGTTGCCGTCGGAGCGGCAGTGGCTGCTCCTGACAAAAAGATCTTGTGTATTCAGGGGGACGGCGGTGCCATGTACACAATCCAAGCCCTCTGGACCATGGCCCGAGAGCGATTAGACGTCACCACCGTTATCTTTTCCAATCGGGGATACCTCATATTGGACATTGAGCTTCAGCGGCATGGCCTTGGTCCCGCCGGTGCCAATGCCCACCGGCTTATGGATATGGACGAGCCGCGGATCGATTTTGTGAAAATCGCTGAGGCCCAAGGCGTGGACGCCCATCGGGTTGACGAATGCGGCCGGTTCTCATCCGTATTGGCTGATTGCCTAAAACAGCCCGGCCCTCACTTCATTGAAGTGATGATGGCGTAGCTAACTATTCCGTCGTCTGCTCTGGTTTCAGTAAAGGCAGAGGAATTCCCGCTGCCGTGAATGCGTCATTACAGGCCGCAGATAAAGCGGCATGACTATCCCTCGCTAGCTTGACGTCATTCCAGTAGATATCGTTGCCGCGCACTGTCACGCGCCCGACCAGCCCCTCTCCATTTAGAATGGATGACGCGCCGCTAGCAAAACCATCTCCGCGGAGGCCAAGCCGCTCCGCCAGGTCTAATCGTATGTCGATGTTGACCTTGTCGGGCTCCATGATCCCCTAGCCACCGCCTAGGTCTGCTGGAATAACTGGACGCCCATGCACATCAACGCCGGGCACGTGCGAAACAAGTTGTCGGCAGTCGTCCGTGTGGATCGACAGAAGTGACGTTTGGGCGGTACTACCGGAGAAACCTGAGACGGCGAAGCCGATTGCAAGAAAGATAGGAATCCGTTTCATACCTGAATTCTGCGCCCCAGAGGGTTAACAGGTCGTTTGCGGGCCTAAGACATTAGAATCGCTGCTCTTTTCCTCGGTCCGCCCAATGAATTGGAAACCTCACAAAAAGATTTATCCCATGGGAGTCGCTGACGCTAAACCTGCTCTATCTCAATCAATGTCCCATCGAAATCTTTAGGATGCAAAAATAGAACCGGCTTGCCATGTGCACCGGTCTTTGGCTCACCGTCGCCCAAGATGCGCTTACCTTCAGCCTTAAGCTGTTCACGAGCGGCAAGAATGTCATACACCTCAAAACACACGTGATGCATGCCCCCTGATGGGTTCTTATCGAGAAATCCCTGAATCGGTGAGCCGTCACCCAACGGATGCAGCAATTCGATCTTGGTATTAGGCAATTCGACAAATACCACTGTCACACCATGGTTCGGCAAGTCTTCCGGCTCCGTGACTTTCGCGCCCAGGGCGTTCCGGTAGGTTGCGGCTGCGGCCGCCAAATCCGGTACGGCAATCGCAACATGGTTTAAGCGTCCAATCATAGTGTCCTCGTCGAATTGTCATGCCCTCATATGCGCGTAATGTGCACACGGATCAAGGGCTTGCCATTTTGTCGTCCTGCAAAAATGCGCCGGATGCATCGCCGCACCGCTTCTTCGACGACACCATCGTCTCTAAGGGATTTCCCCTTGATCCGCTCTACCGCGTCTTCCACTTCTTCAGCCAACGCCTCAGACCCATCATCTGCCAGAGGATCAAGAATACCAAGCACCGTAACTTGAGCGTCAGCAGCGAGGCGGCCGTCATCCTCAAGCACCAGGGATACAACGACGCTACCGCCATAGAAGATCTTTTTACGATCACGCAGCACGGGGTCCCAAAACGGAACAGCACGGTCACCCTCCCAGGACATCCGGCCAGCCCAGACTTCACCCATCACAGCAGGATCACCGGGTGCCAACCTGACCGCAGAGCCATTTTCCACGAGAACCGCCTGCGGTACCTGGCACTCCTTAGCCAATTCCGCATGGGCTCTCATGTGCAGTTGCTCGCCATGGACAGGAATCGCGGTATGGGGACGGATCATGCTGTACATCCGTCGCATTTCATCCCGTGCCGGGTGGCCAGAAACGTGGATCGGTGCATCCCGTGCCGTGATAATCTCCACTCCGGTTTTCGCGAGCTCGTTTTGCAGTTTCAATATCGCTTTTTCATTGCCTGGAATGATCCGCGACGAAAACACCACCGTGTCCCCCTCTTCCAACCGAACATCCCGATGGTTTCCAAAGGCTATACGATTGAGAGCTGCGCGCGCCTCACCTTGGCTGCCCGTGCAAATGTAAAGGACCTTATCGTTAGGAAGGTGCGCCGCATCTGCGGCTTGGTAAAACACAATATCGTCGGCGAGATAACCGGTTTTACGTGCCGCATCGACGATCCGCCATAGGGACGCCCCGACGAGGGACACATGCCGATCATTCGCCTCCGCCGCACGTGCGATACTCTCGAGCCGCGCCAAATTGGAGGCAAAGCACCCGACGGCTACTCGCCCGCTTAGCTTTCCAATTAACTCAGTCAACGCAATACGGACGTCTCCTTCAGATCCGGACTGGCCTTCAGAGAACACATTGGTGGAGTCACCGACCATCGCCAGCACACCCTCTTGGCCAATAGCCTCTAAGGCCGCGAAGTCTGTCGCCTCACCAACCAAGGGGTCAGGGTCGAACTTCCAATCTCCCGTATGCATGATCAAGCCGTGGGGAGTTCTAATGGCCAGGGCATTGGGCTCAGGGATCGAGTGGGTCAGTGAGATAAAATCAATATCAAATGGTCCGAGATTAAGATTCCCTCCCAGCTGTATTTCTGTAAGTGGCATGAGATTTTGCAATCCGGTCTCGGGCAATTTGCGCCTGAGAAACTCGGCAGCAAATGGTGTGGCATATACGGGGCACTCCAATTTTGGCCAGAGATAGGCCACCGCACCCAAATGATCTTCGTGAGCGTGAGTTAAGACCAAACCAAGTAGTTTGTCTTTGCGCTCAACAATAAAATCCGGGTCAGCCATCACCACATCGACCCCCGGTATGCTTTCGTCGCCGAAGGTGACTCCGAGGTCGACCATTATCCATTGGCCATCGCTACCATACAGATTAAGATTCATCCCAATCTCACCGGATCCGCCGAGGGGAATAAACCACAGCCCTTTGCCAAGTCCTTTTGGCGGTTTGGCCTTAGGCCCGCTTGGCGTCATTGAGGATTCCGCTTGTGAACAATTCGTAGTCCTCGCAAAGTGAGATTATCATCCGTGTGATCAATCACTTGAGTAGAGGTGGCGAATAGGGGCGCAAGACCACCAGTACCAATGACCGTCATGCCGCCGTTGCGTTCCTCTCGAATGCGCGCGACCAGCCCCTCAATCAATCCAATATATCCCCAGAACACACCGGAGCGCATTGCGGCCACTGTCGATGTTCCCACGACAGGCGCTTGGCCTGGATTCTCGACAGGGATTCTCGGTAACAAAGCTGTCGCCATGTGCAGTGCTTCCATAGAGAGATTAATGCCGGGCGCAATGACACCGCCCGCATAGTTACCGTCTTGATCGACCACATCAAAAGTCGTCGCCGTACCAAAGTCTATGATTATTAATGGCCCGCCGTAGCTTTCCTGTGCCGCGATGGCATTGACCAAGCGGTCGTCGCCAACTTCACGCGGGTTTTCCATCAGCACCGTGAGTCCGAGATCCAATTCTGGATCCCCAATGAAACGTGCCTCAGTGTTAAAAAATTCTGAGCACATTGAACGAAGGGCATTGTTCTTACTTGGCACAACAGACGAAACGATGGCTGCGTCAATATCGTCTCGTTTTAGGCCACCGCGCAGCATGACATGGCTAAACCAGACACCATAGTCATCGCTGGTTTTTTCACCCTCGGTCGCAGTGCGCCAATGCCCGGCAAGTCTGTCTCCGTCATAGACGGCAAACACGATATTGGTGTTTCCGCAATCGATAACCAGCAGCATGCTTAGCCCCCCGCCCCAAAGAAGACATCGCCTGCAGAAATAGAACGAACACCGACAGCGCCCTGATTCAACAACAGGGCGCCGTCATCAGCCAGACCATCGAATATCCCCTCCAATTGCTCATGCGGCAGACGCACTGTAATCCCCTCTCCTAATCCAACAGCTCGTTCTAGCCAGGCGCGTCGCAATGGCGCAAATCCTATTGTTTTCCAAGAGTCTATCCAGAGTGCCAATGACTCGCACACTTGGGATGCCAACGCAGCGGGTTCTATTTTATACGCATTCAGCGTACCGACCGGGTATAACGCATCTGCAACATCCACCGGAACAAGATTAACGCCCATTCCAATGACAGCTTGATCTCGATTGGATACCGCCTCTAACAACAAGCCAGCCACCTTAGAGTCTTCAAGCAGAAGGTCATTGGGCCACTTGCAGCGCAAATCAGCGATTCCCGCACCCACCTCTGCTTCTATGGCGTCGATTAAGGCTAGTGCGGCAGCAAACCCAGCTTGCCCGGCAATAGCCGATGGCGCGTCTATCAAGACACTGAGGTATAGATTCCCTTTGGGGCTGTTCCAAGACCGTCCTCGACGCCCACGCCCTGCCGATTGAGTGTCGGCGTAAATAACAAGACCCGCGGCCTCACCGTCACCTGCACGACGTAAGAGCTCCGCATTGGTTCCATCAATTTCGGTAAAATACTCTAAACGCCATCCGTCCGGCAAAGCGGGCAGCGGAGACATAACGGGATGCAGTCTAACCTTGGAACAGAGCGGCCGCAGCGGCGTCAGCACCGGCCAGTAGCGGTTCAGGCAAGAAGATAAACACCACAACAGACAGCGCACAGACACCCATGACCAAGGATGTCGAGTAATCGGGGCGGTCAAAATTCTCTACCGACCCATCGAAGTACATAATCTTGATCAGACGGAGATAGTAGTAGGCGCCGATAACACTGGAGAGCACGCCGATCACCGCTAGAGGAATCAATCCAGCGTTCACAGCAGCTGCAAAGACAAAGTACTTACCAAAGAACCCTGCCAAGGGCGGAATACCCGCCATCGAGAACATCAGTGCGGTAAGCGCTAAAGCAATTGCCGGGTTGGTTTTCGAAATACCGGATAGATCATCAATGCTTTCGACATACCGGTCTTTGACCCGCATCGATAAAATCACCGCGAATGTCCCGACATTCATAAATAGATAGATCAGCATGTAATAGATCATGCCGCGCGCACCTTCTTGGGTGCCGGCGATCAATCCAATGAGCGCATATCCCACATGACCAATGGAACTATAAGCCATTAACCGTTTGATATTGTTTTGAGCGATAGCCGCAACTGCGCCCCAAAGCATCGAGGCAACACAAATCACCGTCAGAACCTGTCGCCATTGGTCCATAAGATCTTCAAACGGTCCAACCAAAATCCTAAGGAATAAACAAAGAGACGCAATCTTTGGTGCAACGGAGAAGAACGCTGTTACAGGAGTTGGCGCACCCTCGTAAACGTCCGGGGTCCACATATGGAATGGAACGGCAGAGACCTTGAACGCAAAGCCACAAATGACAAAAACGATGCCGACAATAACGCCCGCGTTGCTCTCTGCTCCGGTTAGCGCATCGGCCAGACCGGCAAAGGACGTGGTCCCTGAGAAGCCATAGACCAAGGACGATCCATATAGCAGGAGCCCAGAGGCCAAGGCACCTAAGACAAAATATTTCACGCCCGCTTCTGTAGCTTTCAAATTGCCTCGGTTAAAGGCCGCCAGGACATACAGAGCTAGACTTTGAAGTTCGAGACCGACATAGAGCGAAAGCAAGTTATTGGCCGAGACCATCATCATCATGCCGAGAACGGCAAACACCATAATGACCGGGAGTTCATAGCGGGAAACGCCCTCGTTCCGTGCCCAAGGCAAGGCGAGCAGCATAGCCAGGCCTGCGCCCAGTAAAATCAGCAGTTTTGCAAAGCCTGTAAAGGCGTTAACGACAAACAACCCGTTAAAGGTCACGGTCTCAGCCCCGTTTGTCGAAATCGACAACACGGCTGCAACCGCAAATGCCAAAATCGCCAACATGGTGACACCGCGGATCGGATCACTCTTGCGGAACACACCAACCATCAGTAACGCCATTCCGGCAATCGCCAAGAACATTTCCGCATAGGCTGGAGTAAGGTTCGGTATGGCTGTCATTTGATTCTCCCCTATCGACCCAACGCTAGGCGAACGCCATCAACGAGCCCAGATGCCAAAGCGTGAGCGTCGAGCGCAGCGTGATAGTCAGTGATCAACTTCGTCACAGACGCTTCCATCACAACCAGGAATGACATCGGGTACACACCCATCCACATCACCACCACACACAGGGTTGCGAAAATAGCGATCTCACGGCGGGATAGATCAAGCATGCCCTTGAGGTCTTCTTTGACCAATTCACCGTAAATCACCCGGCGATAGAGATAGAGCATGTAGGTAGCACCAAGAATAACGCCAGTCGCAGTTAACAAGGAGACCCAGGTGTTGACCTGGAAGACCCCGGTCAAAATCAAAAACTCGCCGACGAACCCAGACGTGCCAGGTAGTCCAACAGAAGCCATCATCATCAACATGAAGACGAAGGCATACTTCGGCATGTTATTGACCAAACCACCATAGCGGCCAATCTCACGCGTATGGAGGCGGTCGTAGACAACGCCAACGCAAAGGAAAAGCGCTCCTGACACGACACCGTGACTCAACATTTGATAAATCGCGCCCTGCACCGCCTGTTGAGTTGCCGCAAAAATACCAACCGTGACAAAGCCCATGTGAGCGACCGACGAGTAGGCGATTAATTTTTTCATGTCTTCTTGGGCTAAGGCAACCAAGGACGTGTAGATCACTGCGACAATAGACAGGCCGTACACCAACGGTGTGAAGTATTCGCTGGCTAGGGGCAGCATTGGCATCGAGAAACGCAGGAAGCCATAGGCACCCATTTTCAATAACACGCCAGCCAGAATAACGGATCCTGCCGTTGGCGCTTCAACGTGAGCGTCCGGTAGCCATGTATGTACCGGCCACATGGGTACTTTGACCGCAAACGACGCAAACAATCCGAGCCACAACCAAAACTGCATCTGGAATGGGAAGTCTGTGGTCATCAATGTCGGGATGTCCGTTGTTCCTGCAACGAAGTACATCGCCAAAATTGCGATCAGGAGCAGCACCGATCCTGTCAGCGTATAGAGGAAAAACTTAAACGCCGCGTAGACCCGTCGCGCGCCCCCCCAAACCCCTATAATGAGGAACATGGGGATGAGTACGCCTTCGAAGAATACATAGAACAGCACCATATCGAGGGCGCAGAACATGCCCACCATCATGGTTTCTAGGATTAGAAATGCGATCATGTATTCCCGAACGCGGGTCTTGATCGCGTCCCAACTGGCCAACACACAAAGCGGCATGAGGAAAGTTGAGAGAATAACGAACAGCATGGAAATACCGTCCACACCCATGTGATAGCTGATCCCAAATTCGGGGAACCACGCTGCCAGCTCTACAAACTGGAAGTCGGCGGTGCTGGAATCAAAATTCGTCCAGATGAGAAGCGATGCCAAAAATGTCCCAACCGTCACCCAAAGGGTTACCCAACGGCTGTTGCGCGCCACAATCTCAGGATCGTCGGCGCGAATTGTGAGAAGCAGTAATACGCCAAGCAGCGGTGTAAAAGTAATGACGCTTAGGAGTGGCAAATTTTCAACAAACCCGTTCATGGCCTAGCTCCCTACCACGATCCATGACACGAACAGTGCAATCCCGATGATCATGGCAAAGGCGTAGTGATAGAGGTACCCGGTCTGAACCGAGCCTAGGCGGCGCGCGCCGGAAATAATTGATGAAGAAATACCATCGGGTCCGAAACGATCAATTGTCCCTTGATCCCCCCGCTTCCAGAAGAAATTTCCAATCCAGAATGCCGGTCGCACAAAGAAGAAGTCGTAGAGTTCGTCGAAGTACCATTTGTTCAGCAGGAACTGGTATACGCCGGGGAACTTAGCTGCGAGCTGACCTGGAATCTCAGGCCGGCGCATATACATATGAAATGACAACCCTAGGCCCAGCACAGTCACAACCATTGGCGACCAGACTACCCATGCCGGCACATGATGAGCTGCCTCAATGGGATCCTCACCCACAACAGCCAAAGCGTCTCGCCAGAAGTCAAACCGTCCTTCGCCGATGAACAAATCATAGCCAATCATGCCGGAGAAGATGGCACCGAGTGCTAGTCCGGCAAGCGGCAAGGTCATGACTAAGGGACTCTCATGGACATGATCCATTGTCTCTTTGTCAGCCCGGGGTTCGCCATGGAAGGTCATGAACAACAAACGCCCAGAATAGAAAGCCGTGAGAAGCGCCGCGCCAATACCCATGATGAAGGCATATTGGCCAACACTGGTATGCGCACCAAAGGCTGCCTCAAGTATCATGTCTTTTGAATAATAACCGGCGAAGGGTGGAACGGCGACAAGTGCCAATGTTCCAATCCACATCATCGCATAGGTGACTTTCACATGCTTCCAAATGCCACCCATCTTGCGCATGTCCTGTTCATTAGACATGGCGTGGATGACCGATCCAGACCCGAGGAACAACAAAGCCTTAAACCAGGCGTGGGTCATGAGGTGGAATATGGCAGCCGGATAGGCACCGATACCACACGCAAAGAACATGTAGCCCAATTGTGAACACGTCGAGTATGCGATGACACGCTTAATGTCATTTTGCACACACCCGATCGTCGCAGCGAAGAACGCCGTCGAGGCACCGACGATGGTAACGACCTCGAGCGCCGCAGGCGCGTATTCGAACAGTGGTGACATACGCGCAACAAGGAAGACACCAGCAGTTACCATCGTTGCTGCGTGGATCAGCGCAGACACTGGCGTCGGACCCTCCATGGCGTCGGGGAGCCATGTGTGAAGCAGCAACTGAGCCGACTTACCCATAGCGCCAACAAACAACAGCAAAGCAATCAATGTCAGAGCGTGACCTTTAATGCCAAAGAACGTCACCGTGTCATCCACGTGTGCCGGGACAGCATTGAAGACAGTGTCAAAAGTCACCGCATCAAACAGCATGTAGATGCCAAAGATCCCCAATAGGAATCCGAAGTCACCGACCCGGTTCACAACGAAGGCTTTAATCGCAGCTGCGTTTGCAGTTGGCTTTTTAAACCAGAAGCCGATCAGAAGGTATGAAACAACACCAACACCTTCCCAGCCGAAGAACAACTGAACCAGGTTATCAGCTGTCACCAGCATCAGCATGGCGAAGGTAAACAACGACAAATACGCCATGAAACGCGGCTTTGAGTCGTCATGGCTCATATAGCCGACGGAATACACGTGAATGAGAGACGAAACACAGGTCACCGTCATCACCATGACAGCCGACAGTGTATCGAAGCGGAGCGCCCAGGCCGTCTCAAATGTCCCTGAGTTAATCCAATTCATGATCGTAACAACGCGCTCATTGCCGTTGACCGCGACATCAAAGAACAAGGGGATCGACAGCACAGCGGCTGAGCCGACACCCAAGCAAGTCACAACTTGGGAGGCGCGGTCACCGATCTGACGGCCAAAGAACCCGGCGATAAAAGCCCCGACGAGGGGTAGGAAAATTGCGGCTGCTTCCATTACGGCCCCTACCCCTTTAACTCGTTGATATCTTCGACGGCGATCGATCGATGCGCACGATAGAACACCACAACAATAGCCAAGCCGATCGCAGCTTCAGCAGCAGCGACGGTCAGCACCAGCAAGGTGAAAATTTGGCCTACAAGATCACCAAGGAAAGCCGAGAACGCGATAAAATTGATATTTACCGCAAGCAACATCAGCTCGATCGACATCAGAATAACAATCAAGTTCTTCCGATTAAGGAAGATTCCAAAAATCCCGAGCGTGAAAAGAACACCCGCAACAATAAGATAGTGGGAAAGGCTAACGACCATTATTGCAGCCCCTTCCCTGATTCAACTTTGACCACCTCAAGCGTGTCACTGGGTCGGCGTGCATTTTGTTCGCCGATCACCTGCTTACGGACGCCCGCTCTGGTGCGGTGGGTCAAAACGATGGAGCCGATCATGGCAACCAGCAAAATAATGCCAGCGGCCTGGAAGACGTAGATGTAATCCGTATAGAGAATGAGACCGAGGGCTTCAGTATTGCCAATGTCACTGGGGTCTGGCGCTGGCGCGGCGCGCAGTACATCTGCGCTGTCTGACATCACCCAACCTGCGAAAACGGTAATCAACTCAGCCAGCAGAATACCGCCAACCAACAAACCAACCGGCAAATACTTCAAAAAGCCTTCACGGACCATTGTGATGTTGATGTCGAGCATCATCACCACGAATAGGAACAGGACGGCCACAGCACCGACATAAACGATGACCAAAATCATCGCCACGAATTCGGCGCCGAGCAATACAAACAGACCCGCCGCGTTGAAGAACGTGAAGATCAACCACAGGACAGAATGCACCGGGTTACGTTGGAAAATAACGTTCAGTGCACCCACAATAGCCAGGGCAGAAAACAGGTAGAACGCGAGTGTCGCCGCAATCATTGTGCGCCCCCTGCAGTCTTTACCGTCTTATGTTCAAATGCCTGCCGCATTCTTATTCCCCGTCTGCTGCCGTCGGCTAACGATATGGTGCGTCGAGCTCGAGCCGTTTCGCCAGCTCTGGCTCCCACCGGTCACCATTGGCCAGCAGTTTGTCTTTGTTGTAGAGCAACTCTTCACGTGTTTCCGTCGCGAACTCGAAATTCGGCCCTTCGACGATGGCATCTACCGGGCAAGCTTCTTCGCAGAAACCACAGTAGATGCACTTGGTCATATCGATGTCGTAGCGTGTTGTCCGTCGACTGCCGTCCTCTCGGGGAACCGCCTCAATCGTGATCGCCTGTGCCGGACAAATGGCCTCATAAAGTTTGCACGCAATACAACGCTCTTCCCCATTTGGATAGCGACGTAGCGCATGCTCGCCGCGGAAACGTGGACTCAATGGTCCTTTCTCAAACGGATAATTCAACGTCACCTTTGGCCCGAACATATACTTCAGGGTCAGCCACATCCCGCTTAGCAACTCAGCGAGAAGGAACGAACGAGCAGTACGATCAATGAATGCCATGATTAATCCCGCCCCTTATGCCGGCACTTTATCGAAATACACGAGGAACCCAGCAGTCAGGGCCAGCCAGATCAAGGAAAGCGGCAAGAATACTTTCCAACCCAAACGCATAAGTTGGTCGTAGCGATAGCGTGGGAACGTGGCTCGCACCCAGATAAACACAAACAAACAGAAAGCAATTTTAGCCGCGAACCAGATAACGCCTGGAATTAAATTCCATGGCGTGGCGTCATAGGGTGGCAACCATCCGCCTAAGAACAAGATCGACACCATGCCGCTCATCATGATCATGTTCGCGTATTCGCCGAGGAAAAACAGAGCGAATGACATCGAAGAATATTCAGTCATGAACCCGGCTACGAGTTCAGATTCAGCTTCGGGCAAATCAAAGGGATGGCGGTTTGTTTCAGCTAGTACCGAGATAAAGAACACGATGAACATCGGCAGATGAGGAATGAAGTACCAGCCCGGAAGAACACCAAATAATGGTTCAGACTGCGCTTCAACTAATGCCGATAGGTTTAATGTCCCGGCCGTGATCAAGACCGTGATCATGATGAAGCCAATGGAGACTTCGTACGACACCATCTGTGCAGCAGACCGCATCGCCCCCAGGAACGCGTAGCGTGAGTTTGAAGCCCAACCCGCCATCACGACGCCATAGACCCCTAGAGACGAAATCGCGAACAGGTACAACACTCCGACGTTCAGGTCAGAGATCACCCAACCGGGATTCACGGGAATCACCGCCCATGCCAACATAGCGAGTGAAAAGGTAATCATTGGCGCCAAGAAGAACACCACCGGACTTGCGCCAGTCGGCAAGACCGTTTCTTTTGTCAGAAGCTTGAGCGCATCAGCGAATGGCTGAAGCAAACCAAACCATCCAACCACGTTGGGGCCGATCCGCATCTGCATCGCACTGATAATTTTACGTTCCGCATAGGTCAGGTACGCGACACCAATTAAAATCGGTACGAGGAACATCAGGATCTGGATTACGATCCAGACCACGGGCCAGATATAATTTATCCATAACTCAGCCATGGGTGCCGGTCGCCTTTTCCGTTTTGCCCATTACGAAGTCTTGGGTGCACTGCGCCATTGTTCTCGAAGCGCGGCTTATTGGGTCCGTCTGATAGTAATTCGAGACCTGATAGGTAAACGCAGAAGCCTCGATTGATCCACTCTCTCCAAACTGTTCCCACTCTGTGGCAGCGACATCGTCGATGTGACCAAATCCAGGGCTAGTCTCACGCAATTTCTCGCGGACCTGCTCAAGTGAATCATAGGGCAGCGTTTTACCCAGCCGCTCAGATAGCGCGCGAATAATCGTCCAATCTTCTCGAGCATCACCCGGTGGGAATATCGCCCGTTGCCCTAATTGGGCCCGGCCCTCTGTGTTTACGTAAGTGCCGTTCTTCTCCGTATACGCAGCTCCAGGCAAAATGACGTCAGCCACGTGGGCACCGGCATCGCCATGATGACCTTGGTAGATAACAAAGGCGTCATTCAATTTCGCCGTATCGAGTTCGTCAGCACCAAGTAGATACACAACCTGGATATCACCAGAGGATGCACCCTCAAGAATGCCTTGGGTGTCCTTACCCCCCTCGCCCGGAACAAATCCAACATCTAAGGCACCGACACGAGCGGCGGCTGTGTGGAGCACGTTGAACCCATTCCAATCGCCGGACACCATGCCGGTAAACTCAGCGATGGCATACCCAGCTCCAAGAACAGCGGCACCGTCGGCCCGCGTGAGCGCTCCCATACCAATCACCAGCATGGGACGTTCGGAATCTTTAAGCACTTGAGCAAATGGATGGCTGCCGTCGACAATCTTCGACAAAGCGTCAGCGGAATCAGAAATATGGTCGTAGACGTATGTGAGGTCTGCTGCCTCACCCACGACACCAATATTTACGCCCCCAGCCAAGAACCTTTTACGAATGCGAGCATTCAAAATAGGAGCTTCTTTGCGTGGATTAGTGCCAATCAATAAAATGGAGTCGGCTTCTTCGATACCGGCGATTGTAGTGTTGAATAAATAAGAGGCCCGCACGCTTGGGTCGATCGCAGCGCCATCTTGACGACAATCCAAATTAGCTGATCCCAACGCCGTCATCAGATCTTTAAGAGCTAACGTTGATTCGCAGTCAACGGTATCTCCAACCAAGGCGCCAATCTTCTGCCCTGCTACACCATTAAGTTTTTCTGCAATCGCATCGAAGGCTTCAGACCACTCGGCGGGCTGTAACTTGCCATCACGACGGATATAAGGTTGGTCCAAGCGCTGATACTTCAACCCGTCACAAGCGTTGCGGGACTTATCCGCCAGCCACTCTTCATTGATCCATTCGTTCAATCGCGGCAACACGCGCATCACTTCACCGCCACGGCTATCAACACGAATATTCGTGCCAACCGCATCCATGACATCCACAGACTCAGTTTTACGCAGTTCCCAAGAACGGGCGGTGAATGCGTATGGTTTGTTGGTCAACGCCCCGACCGGACACAAGTCGACGACATTGCCGGAAAGCTCAGATGTCAGCGACTGCTCAAGAAATGTTGTGATTTCCGTGTCTTCTCCACGGCCTGTCGCGCCAATCTCCGCAACGCCGCCAATTTCGTCAATAAAGCGCACGCAGCGGGTGCAATGAATACAACGGGTCATGACCGTAGATACAATTGGGCCCATATATTTATCTTTGACGGCACGCTTTTGTTCAACAAACCGGCCTTTATCGTTGCCAAAGGCAAGCGCTTGATCTTGCAGATCACACTCACCGCCTTGATCGCAAATCGGGCAATCCAACGGGTGATTGATCAATAAAAATTCCATCACCCCGTTACGGGCTTTTACAGCCTTCTCAGACTTGGTGTGAACCACCATCCCTTCGCCAACAGGCATCGCGCATGACGCCACCGGCTTTGGTGATTTTTCAACCTCGACCAGGCACATGCGGCAATTGCCCGCAATAGACAGTCGGTCGTGATAACAGAAACGCGGAATCTCAGCCCCAGCATACTCAGCGGCTTGGAGAATAGTGACCCCGGGATCGACTTCGATCTCAACCCCATCAATGGTGAGTTTTGGCATACCCTATCCTTACGCCGCTCGCGACACCTTGCCGTCGCGATAGTCTTTGATGCGCTGTTCCATTTGCGGGCGGAAATGACGGATTAATCCCTGCACCGGCCACGCCGCCGCATCGCCAAGTGCACAAATGGTATGCCCTTCAATCTGGTAAGAAACTTCTTCCAGCATATCTATTTCTTCTAACGACGCTTCACCGGATACCATGCGCTTCATTACCCGATAGAGCCAACCGGTCCCTTCACGGCACGGCGTGCACTGACCACAGCTCTCATGCTTATAGAATGCTGATAAGCGCGTGATCGCTGCAATAATGTCTACCGACTGATCCATTACCATCACGGCTGCAGTTCCTAGACCAGACTTCACTTCTCTCAGAGAATCAAAATCCATCAGGATGTCGTCGCAAATATTTTTCGGTAGGCACGGCACAGAGCTACCGCCAGGAATAATCCCTTGTAGATTGTCCCAACCGCCGATGACGCCGCCACAATGTTTGTTGATCAATTCCTTGAGCGGAATTCCCATTTCTTCTTCGACATTGCAGGGGCGGTTTACATGCCCGGAAATACAGAAAACTTTAGTGCCCGTGTTATTGGGACGGCCAAGCCCAGCAAACCATGAACCACCACGTCGCAAAATAGTCGGCGCAACAGCAATGCTTTCAACATTGTTCACTGTCGTCGGGCAACCATACAGACCGACACCAGCCGGGAATGGCGGCTTTAATCGCGGCTGACCTTTCTTACCTTCAAGGCTTTCAATCAGCGCTGTCTCTTCACCACAAATGTAGGCCCCGGCACCGCGATGGAGATAAAGATCAAAATCCCAGCCAGACCCGCAAGCGTTTTTACCAATGAGCCCTGCTTCATAGGCTTCATCAATCGCGATTTGCAGGTTAGACGCTTCAGTATAGAACTCGCCGCGAATATAGATGTAACAAGAATGGGCATTCATCGCGAAGCTGGCCAGTAGACATCCTTCGATTAACTTATGCGGATCAAACCGCATCATGTCGCGGTCTTTGCAAGTGCCCGGCTCTCCTTCGTCCGCATTCACAACCAAGTAGTGTGGTCTGCCAGTTTCCGTTTTTGGCATGAAAGACCATTTAAGCCCGGTCGGAAAACCAGCGCCGCCTCGCCCACGAAGACCAGACGCTTTCATCTCTTCGATAATCCAGTCGCGCCCCATGTGAATGAGTTCTTTAGTGGCATCCCAGTCGCCGCGAGACCGTGCACCAGCCAGGCGCCAATCATGTTCGCCGTAAAGATTTGTGAAAATGCGGTCCTGGTCTTGCAACATCAAGCGTTTTCCTTGGCTTTGCGGGCAGCGTCTTGGGATTCTTCATATTTCTGCTTCGCGACGGCCAAATCTTGCATCGGCGTCGTCTGTGTTGGGTCTGTTTTCAGCGATGTTCTATTGCCCTCAGGTTCAGCGCCTTGTCGGCCAACAGCAGAACCAGGCGCTAGAGTTTTGCCAGCTTTAATATCATCGATCAGTTTGGACATCGCTTCGTAAGTGAGGTCTTCGTAATAATCATCACCCACGGCAACGACGGGTGCATTCACACACGCGCCTGCACATTCGACCTCGCTCAATGTCACGGCACCATCGGTAGTCGTTTCTCCAAGCTTGATATCAAGTTTATCGTTAAACGCTTTGACAACGTCGTCTGATCCACGCAGCCAGCAGGATAAACTGGTACAAACTTGGACGTGACATTTACCGACCGGATGCAAATTAAACATTGTGTAAAATGTCGCAACCTCAAGAACGCGAATGACCGGCATATCCAACAGGTCAGCGATGACATCAATAGCAGGTTTGGTAACCCACCCCTCTTGACGTTGGGCCAGATCAAGTATCGGAATAACCGCGCTAGCTTGATATCCATCTGGATACTTCGCGATAATTTTTTCGATCCGGGCCTTATGCTCGCCCGTAAAGGAAAAGCTATCAGGCTGATCTTTTGCGAGATTGCGGGTACTCATCGGTCAACCTCACCAAACACAATGTCGATCGATCCAAGAACAGCCGGTACGTCGGCTAGCATATGGCCCCGCAGCATGAAATCCATACCCTGCATATGAACAAAGCCTGGGGCACGAATACGACATCGATACGGTTTATTAGAACCGTCTGAAATCAAGTACACACCAAACTCACCTTTCGGCGCCTCAACTGCAGCATAAGTTTCACCACGTGGAACGTGATATCCCTCCGTGTAAAGTTTGAAGTGGTGGATTAACGCCTCCATTGACCCCTTCATGTCGCCGCGCGGTGGCGGATTGATTTTGCGATCCTGAACCTTAACCGGGCCTCCCGGCATCTTCTCGAGGCACTGATTGATAATGCGCAACGACTGCCGCATTTCTTCGATACGAACGATGTAGCGGTCGTAGCAATCGCCATGTTTACCAATGGGAATATCGAAGTCGATTTCGTCGTAGCCGTCGTAGGGCTGTGACTTGCGTAAGTCCCACGCCAAACCAGATGCCCTCAGGTTTGGCCCGGTAAAGCCCCAGTCGAGCGCCTCTTCCTTAGGGACAATTCCGATATCAACAGTTCGTTGCTTAAAGATTCTGTTGTTCGACAACAAACCCTCAACGTCATCAATAATTTTCGGGAAGTGAGCTGCCCACTCGGCGATCCGTTCAGCCAATCCAGCAGGCATATCACGCCCTACCCCGCCAGGACGGACGTAGGCTGCGTGCATACGAGCACCGGAGACATCATCGTAAAATGTCATGAGTTTTTCACGTTCCTCAAACGTCCAAAGGAACGGTGTCATCGCACCTACGTCCATGGCGTAAGAACCAATATTCATGATGTGATTGAGGATACGTGTCAGCTCACAGAACAACATACGGATGTATTGGCCGCGCTTCGGCACTTCAATGCCAAGCAAACGTTCAACCGCTAACGCATATGCCTGCTCTTGATTCATCGGCGAGACATAATCAAGCCGATCAAAATAAGGCACGGCTTGCAAATACGTCTTATGCTCAATTAATTTCTCAGTGCCGCGATGAAGCAGGCCAATGTGAGGATCAACACGATCTATCGTCTCGCCACCCATCTCCAGCACAAGACGCAAAACGCCATGGGCCGCCGGATGTTGCGGTCCGAAGTTAACCGTATAGTTCTCGATCTCTGCTTCGGCCAACTCAGCCATCTTGCGTTGCCTTCTCATCACCCGGGAGTATCTGTTGGTGTGCGTGTTCTGCACCTTCCCACGGACTCATAAAATCAAACGTGCGGAAATCTTGGGTCAATTTAACGGGCTCATAAATAACGCGCTTTTGACTCTCGTCGTAACGCACTTCGACATAACCTGTCAGAGGAAAATCTTTGCGTTGTGGGTGACCATCGAACCCGTAATCGGTTAGGATGCGTCGCAAATCAGGATGATTGGAAAAGAACACTCCATACATGTCCCACACTTCGCGCTCAAACCAATCCGCACACGCAAAAACCTCAGCTGCCGACGGCACGGGCGTCTCTTCACCGGCCGATACTTTTAGTCGCACCCGCAAATTCTGAGTCATGCTTAGAAGGTGATAGACAACTTCAAAACGCTCTTCCCGCTCTGGATAGTCAACACCACAGATATCAACCAATTGGGTAAACTGACTGTTACTGTCATCTCGCAAAAACTTCAGCACTTTAAGAATTGATGGTCGCTGCACAGAAACCGACAAAATCTCACCGGCAACCTCCGCGTCAATTACATCATCAGGCAGTGACAGGCCTACCGCTTCCTTCAGGTCGGCCAGTGCCGATGCTGTGTCTGACTGAGTGTCCATCCGCCTCGGTTCCTAAACGCTACTCAGCGATCCAATGTGCCGACGCGGCGAATTTTTTTGTGCAGTTGCAGTATGCCGTATAGCAATGCTTCCGCCGTTGGCGGACAACCTGGGACGTAAATGTCTACAGGAACAACACGGTCACAACCGCGCACAACAGAATAAGAATAGTGATAATAACCGCCCCCATTGGCACAGGAGCCCATGGAGATGACCCAGCGCGGTTCAGGCATCTGATCGTACACTTTACGTAAGGCCGGTGCCATTTTGTTTGTCAGCGTTCCAGCAACAATCATAACATCCGATTGACGCGGACTTGGCCGAAACACCATGCCAAAGCGGTCAAGATCGTAACGCGCCATAGCCGAATGCATCATTTCGACCGCACAACATGCTAATCCAAATGACATCGGCCACATCGAACCGGTACGTGCCCAATTTGCCAGGGCGTCTACAGAAGAGAGAACAAAACCTTTGGTCTGTAATTCTTCAGCAACACGAGCCACAACAACTTGATCGTCATCGGAAGCGGCACGAATTGGGTCGGTTTCCACTTGAGCTGGAACTGTTACTCCCATTCCAGAGCACCTTTACGCCACTCATAAACAAAGCCGATGGTGAGCACTCCTAAGAAAATCATCATGGACCAGAAACCAAAAAGACCAATGCCAGATAAGCTCACAGCCCAGGGGAAGAGAAAGGCGACTTCCAAATCAAAAATGATGAAGAGAATTGCGACCAGATAAAAACGTACATCAAACTTAGAGCGGGAGTCATCGAACGGCTCAAAACCGCATTCGTAGGCTGATGTTTTCTCGGGATCGGGATTTGATGGTCCAGCAATCAACGAAGCCGTAACCATGGCAATCGCCATGACGAACGCGATGCCAATAAAAATTAAGATCGGCAGGTATTCAGTCAGCAGTTCTTCCATGCACATCCCGGTCTGTTTTGGATAGCCCAACTAATTGGCTAAACCCTGTTCTGGCCGCGCTCGGAACGATAAAACCCAACCCGGTCCGTTTTGGCGTTTCGAACTGTTTTCCAGCCTCTTCACCCATCCCTTGCATCGTTGGTGTAGCCGTTGGATATGGCGCAAGTCAAGCCAACTTACCCGTTGACAAGACTAGGTTTTTTGCCGGTTGGCGGCGATCCGTGGCCATTAATATCCGGCCTGATTTTCAACCTCTACAGCCCCAGAAAATACCCATGGCCGCGACCAACAACCTCTAACCCTTAAAACACGGGCAGTGGCGCCAGCAAAACCCACGAAAAGTTTTTAAATCTGGATGTTTTCGGTCAGCTTATCGAGTTGCCGAATAATGCTTAGAGCGGCCAAATGAGATGTTTTCGGGTTATCTGGGGACGGTTCGGCCTGCACGTCGATCTCCAGCCGCCCAAATACCCCTTCGGCCGCAATATGGTGGATGTTTCGCCTCACACCGGGATCGGCAATAAGCTCGACCTGGGTATTTTCCATTCCAATACCAGCAATCGCCACCGCGGCGGCGACATTGGCGTTCTTAGGAAAAGCACGTGCAGCATCGCCTGCAGATCCTCTAAAAATGACGGTTGGCGCCGCAATCGCCTCTAAATCAACCCCATCTACACCCGGCGCTCCGGACCAAGCCATGGGCAATTTCCGGGTCCTCAGGGTGATGCGCTCTAATCCATCGATCCGCGCAGCTGTTATGGCGTCTAATCCGGCTAAGGCACCAGCGGGAATAATGACTTTAGCGCCGGTCGTCCGCGCCTGGGCGTCCAAGGTTTTAAGCAGATCTGCGTCGGCCAGGGCACCGACTGAAATGACCATAAGACCAATTCCAGCCTTTAAAATTTCCGGCCCATACTCGGAAACAGCCTTCTGACCCGCGCATTCGACGATCATGTCAGGCCCTAGAGCCAGCAAATTACCTAAGTTCTTAAACGTTGGGTGCCCACCGACACTCGGACCATCGCTGGCAAGTACCGTCGCTCCAACGATCTCAATGCGCCCGTTCGTTCCCTCGCAATGGTCAGTCACAACACTGGCAATCGCGCCATTCCCGATAAGGCCGATCTTCACGGCTTGATCTCCATAAAAGAGGATAAAGAATTACCCCTAGTCAGGGGTGGGGAATGGTGGGCGATGACAGGATCGAACTGCCGACCCCCTCGGTGTAAACGAGGTGCTCTCCCAGCTGAGCTAATCGCCCATTCCCAGCCCTCTAGTTTTCAGCGGGCGACGCACACTATTCCAGGTGCACGAAAATGAAAAGTGCCGGCTGCATATTGCAACCGGCACTCTCGCAGAACGCGAATAAACGAGCAGCCTATTTGTTCACCGCATCCTTAAGGCCCTTGCCAGCCTTAAACTTAGGCTGCTTGGAGGCTGGGATTTGGATTTTTTCACCGGTACGGGGATTACGGCCTTCGCTAGCGCGCCGATCTGCGACGCTGAAGGTGCCGAACCCAACCAAACGGACTTCTCCGCCAGACTTCAATGAGCCAGTAATCGTGTCGAACACGCTATCCACTGACTTAGCGGCATCTGCCTTTGTTAGTCCGGTACCATCTGCCACTGCGGCAATCAGGTCGTTTTTATTCATATTGGACCCCTACTCTTAATATCTGTTGGGTGAAAACGATTGAGAACACCCCAGCTACGTTATGATGTTCCCTAACTACTGCAATCCGTCCAACATTGGAAAAACCGCAGTTTTCTATCACTGGGATGTCTGAATTCTGCTGTGCCTTTTTGTGGGCGTCAATGCGCCGACTCCTAAAAAACGACGGAAAACTGCGGAAAACAGACCTTTTTCCGTTGTCAAGCCCAGAAAACCGGGGTTTTTTAAGAAAAAACCCGGCTTTTTTGCGTCAGAACGCATAAAAATCGGGCTTTTATAGGTTCAGAAAGACTCGGACCTACTATCCCTAGTAGGGCGCCTCTTTGGCTCTAATGTGTGACCAAGACATCATCATCAGTATCTGAATCTACATTGGAGGCGTCCAAATCATCGTCTTCTTCATCCGCGTCCGAGAGCTCTAGCGGTACCAGGGGCTTAGTCAGAGCCTTCTCAAGTACTTCATCGGCCGTAGTTACCGAAATGATCTCGAGGCCCTTTTTAACGTTATCCGGAATTTCCTCAAGGTCCTTCTCATTTTGCTTAGGAATAAGCACGGTTGTGATACCCCCGCGCAGTGCCGCCAATAGCTTCTCTTTCAAGCCGCCAATTGGCAGAACACGTCCTTGCAGCGTAATTTCGCCAGTCATGGCAATATCTTTGCGCACCGGATTACCCGTCAGGGCAGATACAATGGCGGTGCACATGCCTACACCCGCAGACGGCCCATCTTTTGGCGTCGCCCCTTCTGGAACGTGCAAGTGAATATCGTTCTTCTCAAAGATACGCGGCGTGATACCAAATGGGATGGCTCTGCTTCTGACAAAAGAACGGGCGGCTTGGATAGACTCTTTCATCACATCCCCTAGCTTCCCGGTTAGTGTCACCTGCCCTTTGCCTGGCATTACCACGGCCTCAATTGACAGCAACTCGCCTCCCACTTCCGTCCACGCCAGGCCGGTCGTGACTCCGATAAGATCTTCTCGTTCAGCTTCGCCGTAGCGGTACTTCTTAATACCGGCATACTTTTTTAAGTTTTGGCGGGTCACTTTTATGACTTCGGTCTTGTCGACAATGATTTCCTTCGTAGCCTTGCGGATCAATCGAGCCAATTCACGCTCTAGATTCCGAACGCCAGCTTCCCGCGTGTAATAACGAACCAAATCCCTTAGAGCCTGGTCTGAAATGCTCCATTCGTCTTTGTTAAGGCCATGGGCTTCCAGCTGCTTCTTGACCAAATGACGCTTGGCAATCTCCAACTTCTCATCTTCCGTATACCCAGCGAGACGAATGATCTCCATTCGATCAAGTAGAGGCTGAGGCATACGAAGGGAGTTAGCTGTGGTGAGAAACAGTACATCGGAAAGATCGTAATCAACTTCTAGATAATGATCTTGGAACGTTGCGTTTTGCTCAGGATCTAACACTTCAAGCAAAGCAGAAGACGGGTCACCGCGCCAATCGTTACCGAGCTTATCGATTTCATCCAACAAGAACAGCGGGTTCGACGTTTTCGCTTTCTTCATACCCTGGATTACTTTACCGGGCATCGAGCCAATGTATGTCCGACGGTGACCACGCACTTCCGCTTCATCGCGCACGCCACCAAGTGACATGCGAACAAAGTTGCGACCAGTGGCCTTGGCGACAGACTTACCTAAAGAGGTTTTCCCGACGCCAGGCGGACCGACGAGACACAAAATAGGGCCCTTTAGCTTTTTTACCCGCTGCTGAACGGCAAGATACTCGATGATACGCTCTTTGACCTTCTCAAGACCGTAGTGATCTCTATCGAGTTGATCTTCTGCCGCTTGAAGGTCTTTGTTTACCTTCGACCTCTTCTTCCAGGGAATCTCTGTAATCCAGTCGAGGTAATTACGAACAACCGTCGCCTCTGCGGACATCGGACTCATCGCTTTTAGCTTCTTCAATTCCGACATCGCTTTTTCTTTAGCGTCTTTCGGCATCTTCAACTTTTTTATTTTATCTTCGTACTCGGTTACTTCGTCCTTACCGTCTTCGGTCTCACCAAGTTCTTTCTGAATGGCTTTCATTTGCTCATTCAAATAGTACTCGCGTTGAGTCTTCTCCATCTGACGTTTAACGCGATTGCGAATGCGTTTTTCGACTTGAAGAACGCTAATCTCACCCTCCATGACGCCATAGATTTTCTCCAGGCGTTCAGTAACGGTGCCCAATTCCAGCAGTTCTTGTTTTTCAGAGATCTTAAGCGCCAGGTGGGATGCAACTGTATCGGCAAGCTTTGAAGACTCTTCAATTTGATTAACCGAGACCAAAACTTCCGGCGGTATTTTTTTATTGAGTTTGATGTACTGCTCAAACTCAGTCAACACGGACCGAGACAACGCTTCAATTTCGGGCTCGTCGTCTGCTTCATCATCGAAGGCATCAGCGTAAGCTTCAAAGAACTCACTGTTCTCTTTGTAGCCGGTGATCTTGGCGCGCTGGCCACCCTCGACCAATACTTTCACTGTGCCATCCGGCAACTTTAGGAGCTGAAGCACTGTTGAAATCGTGCCGACATCATAAATATCGTCTGAATTGGGATCGTCGACAGCCGCATCCTTTTGGGCGACGAGCATAATCTGCTTATCATCTCCCATAACGTCTTCCAACGCTTTGACAGATTTTTCGCGTCCAACGAACAGCGGCACGATCATATGTGGAAAAACCACAATGTCGCGAAGTGGCAGGACTGGATACAATTGGCCTTTATCGGAACTCACGTGAAACCCTCGCTTTGTGGTGTGCCCTATTTTTGGCAATCACCTGCAGCTGTTACTCAGCCACTTCAATTCATTCTATTAACTCACCCGGCAAGATTATGGTTGCCGGCGCTTAAGTTCTATTTAGGAAGCCGACGCGCCCAGCGCAATCAGGCTCCATGCCTTTGCTAGGCGGGTGTTCCCAGATCTTCGCGGCGGTCAGCATAGATATAGAGCGGCTTAGCCCGACCTTCTGTGACTTCACCGTTCACAACTATTTCTTCGACGCCATCTAAGCTTGGCAGATCAAACATCGTATCGAGCAAGATGCCTTCCAGAATCGAACGCAACCCACGTGCACCTGTCTTCCGCGCAATCGCTTTTTTCGCGATGACTCCCAATGCGTCATCGGTAAAGCCAAGACTGACGTCCTCCATATCGAATAGGCGCTGATACTGTTTAACCAGAGCATTCTTTGGTTTAGTCAGAATTTCAATCAACGCAGCGTCGTCGAGATCTTCCAGGGTCGCAAGCACAGGCACCCGTCCAACAAACTCTGGTATTAGGCCATACTTCAGTAGGTCTTCTGGTTCGATCTCTCGTAAAATTTGTCCGGTCTGGCGATCATCAGAGGTCCGCACGTCAGCGCCAAAGCCGATCGACGTTCCCTTCCCACGCCTCGAAATGATCTTATCCAATCCGGCAAACGCACCGCCGCAGATGAATAAGATATTTGTGGTGTCGACCTGCAAGAACTCTTGTTGCGGATGTTTACGACCACCTTGTGGCGGCACAGAGGCAATCGTGCCTTCCATAATCTTGAGCAGCGCTTGCTGAACGCCCTCTCCGGACACATCCCGCGTGATCGATGGATTATCAGACTTGCGGCTGATTTTATCGATCTCATCAATGTAGACGATGCCTCGTTGCGCGCGCTCAACATTATAGTCAGCCGCCTGCAGCAACTTTAGAATAATGTTCTCGACATCTTCACCGACATACCCAGCTTCGGTGAGCGTCGTTGCATCTGCCATGGTGAACGGGACGTCCAAAATACGCGCCAATGTCTGAGCGAGCAGCGTTTTGCCGCAACCGGTCGGACCGATCAGAAGAATATTAGATTTTGCAATTTCGACTTCGGCGTTTTTGGCATTCGACCCCAATCGCTTGTAGTGATTGTGGACCGCAACCGAAAGAACGCGCTTGGCATGCGCTTGGCCGATCACGTAGTCATCCAACACCGTCAGAATGTCTTGCGGCGTAGGCACACCTTCACGAGATTTGACCAGGTTGGTCTTATTCTCTTCACGAATGATGTCCATGCACAGTTCAACGCATTCATCACATATGAATACCGTTGGACCGGCAATCAGCTTGCGCACCTCGTGCTGACTCTTTCCACAGAAAGAACAGTATAGGGTATTTTTTGAATCGCCATTGGACGGCTTGGTCATTCGATCTCTCCGTGCGCCAAACCCATACTGTATGTGGGCATAAGATTGGCCACTATATCTTGCGTTGGCCAGATGTTAAACGAGGGTTTCCGGACAATACAACGACAAAACTTTGTAAATACGGTTAATGCCATACTGCCGAGATGGGCTTGGCACCTTAAAAAGGTGCTGAGATCTATAAATCAGACCTACAACTAGTGCTTTTAGTCCTCATCATCGCCATCTGCTTTTTCAGGCTTGGGCCGTTCTTTAACTACATTATCGATGATACCAAAGTCTTTGGCCTCTTCAGAGGTCATGTAATTGTCGCGATCCATCGCTTTTTCGATGGCTTTCATGGTTTGCCCGGTATGGTCAACATAGATTTGGTTGAGCCGCGTACGAAGCGCCAGAATCTCCCGGGCTTGGATTTCTATATCCGCTGCTTGCCCCTGAAAACCGCCAGACGGCTGATGGATCATGATCCGCGCATTTGGCAGCGCGTAGCGTTTTTCGGCCTCACCGCCAGCCAAGAGCAAGGACCCCATAGACGCCGCCTGCCCCGTACAAACAGTTGATACAGAGGGCCGGATGTACTTCATGGTGTCATAGATCGCCAATCCCGACGTCACGACGCCACCCGGCGAATTGATGTAGAACGCGATATCCTTGTTTGGATTTTCTGACTCGAGAAACAACAGCTGAGCGCAGATCAACGCTGAAACCTGATCATTGACCTGACCCGTCAGGAAAATGATGCGTTCCTTAAGCAAGCGCGAAAAGATGTCATACGACCGTTCCCCACGGTTGGTCTGTTCAACCACCATGGGCACAAGCGTATTGTTGAACACCTCTATCGGATCGCGATCTTCCATAAAATCTCTCGTGACTCTCTCAGGTTAACTCTGCGCACCCAACCAATTTGCCCTAGTTGGCGTTAGGAATCGGTCCATCTGTTTCAGTTGCTCCGGTCAATTCAACCAATTCTTCAGGTGTAACTGTCTTTTCTGTCACTTGGGCAAGCTCCAGGAGGAAGTCAATGACCTTATCCTCAAATAGCGGTGCTCGAACCTGCTCAATGGCCTGCGGATTGTTTTGATAATAGCTGACCACAGCCTCTTCCTGGCCCGGAAAACGAGACGCTTCTCGGCCAATAGCCTGGGATAACTCTTCTGGCGCCACTGTCAGGTTATTCTTTTGCCCAACTTCAGAGAGCAGCAAGCCAAGACGTACGCGACGTTCCGCAATCTTGCGATAGTCTGCCCGCAGTTCATCGTCACTTTTGCCTTCGTCGTCCGGATCGAGCTGGTTGCCTTCTTTCGCCTGCTCCACTTGCTTCCAAATGGTGTCGAACTCTGTGTCCAGCATCGCTGGCGGGACTTCGAAATCATGGCTGCCAGACAAATGGTCTAGCAATTCGCGTTTGGTCTTCATCCGCGACAGGTACGTGTAGTCCTGCTCAATCTGGCCCTTTACGGCGTCTTTCAAAGCAGCCAGGTCATCAAAACCCATGGTTTTGGCAAAATCTTCGTCGATCGCTGGGGCTTCAAGGGCTTCAATCCCCTTGAGAGTGACGTTAAAGGCCGCCGGTTTTCCGGCGAGATCACTGCTATGATAGTCCTCAGGGAACGTCACTTCGATGTCTTTCTCGTCATCGATTTCCATTCCAACCACCTGCTCTTCAAAACCCGGAATAAACCGGTTCGAACCAAGTTCCAGTTGGAAGTCGTCAGCTTTGCCGCCTTCGAACTCTTCGCCGTCAACACTGCCAACGAAATCAATGACAACCACATCGGCCATAGCCGCCGGGCGCTTATCTTTGAGCGGAGCCGATTTCTTGTTGTTTTCCGCCATCTTAGAGATGGTTTCATCAACCTCTTTATCACCCGCTGTGGCGACCAATTTCTCGATCTTGAAGGACGACAAATCAGTCACTTCAATTTCAGGAAGGAGTTCTACTGCGATCGAGAATTCCAGATCTTCTCCAGCTTCAAAGGAGACCAGATCAATCTTCGGCTGAACCGCCGGCTTGAGCTCTTTCTCTTCGATCGCTTTCTGGGTCGATTCCTGAATTGCGGTTTCGACAACTTCTCCACGCACAGACTCCCCAAACCGCTTTCTGAGCAGGTTCATGGGAACTTTGCCTGGCCGGAAGCCTGGCAGCCGCACTTGTTTGCCCACTTCGGTAAGGCGATCGGTAATCTTGCCTTCGATCTCTTGCGCACCAATGACGACGCTAAGTTCGCGCTTTAAGCCTTCAGAGCTTTTCTCAGTAATCTGCATCTTTTTACCCTTAGGTGGCCGCTTATTCGCGCCACTGATTATTCGACGTCTCCGTCCCAAAACTGTTTTGCGCGTGGTCGCGCACTTGTGCCCAAATTCTTCGCCTCGACAGACCGGATGGTGCGGGTGAAGGGACTTGAACCCCCACGACTTTGCAGTCACCAGGACCTAAACCTGGCGCGTCTACCAATTCCGCCACACCCGCTTACCGGCCAAGACGGCGGCAACGCCGCCTTCGTTTAATGGCCCAACGGCCAATAGGCAACACCCAACCGAAGCCATCGGGCATTATCTTACCAGGCGTTTTCCAGCACTTCAGGGATTGCATCGACCAAATCTTCTGCAATCAGGCCTGGCCCCACCTGTTGGGCCGCTTCTCCATGCAGCCAAACTCCCGCACAGCCTGCCTCCCAAGCCGTTAGCCCTTGAGCCAATAATCCGCAGATCAGCCCGGCTAGAACATCGCCAGAGCCAGCGGTTGCCAGCCACGGCGGCGCATTGACCGACATGGCGGCTCTGTCGTCGGGGGCGGCAATCACCGTATCACTACCCTTGAATACAACCACGGCTCCGCTTTTCTTTGCGGCGGTGCGAGCTCGGGTCAGCTTGTCGACCTCCTCGTTCTTGCCAAATAAGCGAGCAAACTCACCCTCGTGTGGGGTTAGCACCACATCCTGACCACTGGACTTAATTGCTGAAAACAGCGTTTCAGCCTCTTCTGAAAAGCTAGTGAGCGCATCGGCATCAAGTACGATTGATCTCCCGCCAGACAAAAGCCCGACTACCGACGCCATGGTGCCTTCGCCAACACCAAACCCAGGCCCAATGAGCACCGACGAGGCCCGCTGATCTGCCAAAGACCTTGAGTCTGTAACGGCCTCAAACATCAGACCGGGCGCCTCTTCCAGGTACAGCGGCCTTGCCTCCTTTGGCGCACAAACTTTGACCAACCCTGCCCCCACACGCCGAGCTGATGCTGAGGCGAGACTTGCGGCGCCGCTCATCTTGACGCTGCCATACACCAGAGCCAGACCTCGCTTGTACTTGTGGTCTTCTGATCCTAGCGGCTCTGGCAATCGCCAAGGGCCTGGGCCGTTGACCACGATGTCAGGTTTGAGATCGCCCAGCACATGCCCCGGAATCCCAATGTCAGCGACGACCAATTCGCCGCATAAATCGCGGCCTGGCAGCATGATATGACCTGGCTTTGGCCGAAAAAACGTGACTGTAAGCGCACATGACAGAGCCGCCGCCTCGATGCCGCCGACAACCGCGCCGGTATCGCCAGATACACCACTCGGAATATCAACTGCGATACAGGGCGTTTGGCTCTGCCTTAGAGCCTTTATGACTGTGGCAGCCGCCCCGTCGAGCGGTCGAGATAAACCCGCACCAAACAGCGCATCGACGACGAGCCGCCCCCAATCAGAGAGGTCTTCGGTCAGCCCCTCAATCTTGCCACCGATGGCTTGCCACCGTTCAGCGTTGACCGCAGAGTCGCCTACTAACGTTGAAGCATCCCCTAACAGCCCGAGGCGCACCGGCCACCCGGCTTTGCGCAGCAGCCGCGCGATGACAAACCCATCCCCGCCATTGTTACCGGGTCCGCAAAGCACCACGGTCCGGCACCTGGGCCAACGCTGCCGTATGGCCCGGTCCACCTGAAACCCCGCCGCTTCCATGAGGGATAAACTGGGTATGCCACATTGCTCAGCAGCCTGATCAGCCCTGTACATCTGCGCCGTTGTCAATACCGAATGACCCTGAATATCCAACCCGTCGCCCATTTATTAATAGCTTCCTATGTTTTTGTTCATGGATGAGCAGATATGCGGCTTGAGCGATGGTGTCCGCCGCAGCGATCGTCTATATACCGCGCTAATGATAGCGTGCCCTAAACATAGCCCAAACCTATACCTTCGAGGGCCAACCCGATGAAAGTCGCGGTCCTCGGAGCCGGTGTCATTGGTGTATCGACAGCCCATGCGCTGAGCATGCTAGGCCATGAGGTCGTCGTCATTGACCGTCAACAATCCGTTGCGCAGGAAACCAGCTTCGCAAATGGCGGCCAGATATCAGCCACCCACACTACCCCCTGGGCGGCGCCCCATGTCCCCTTTCAAGCTTTCAAGTGGATGTTTCAAGCCGATGCACCGCTTTTGATCAAACCTTTGCGGTGGGATCCTGCCTTATGGCGCTGGGGTTTGCGTTTCCTGGCCAATTGCACCTCACGCCATGCGGCGTCGAACTTTGAAAAAGCGTTACGGGTTGCCAATTATAGCCGGGGCGTATTACGGGCGTGGCGCCAGCGGGAAGGCCTGCAATACAACCAGACAACCGGCGGTCTGCTCTATGTCTTTCGAGATCACAATGCGTTAGACGCGGGATTTACTACGGCCAACAAACTGGGTGATTACGGCCTGTCACAGGTCTGTCTTGATCGCGATGCTTTGCTGGCCGAGGAACCTGCCCTCGCCGACGCCGAGGGTCCATTGGTTGGCGGCGTGTTGAGCCCGGAGGATGAAACCGGGGATGCCCACCTGTTTTCTGAAACTTTAGCTAAGATAGCTCAGTACAAGGCTGTCACTTTCAGGTTCAGCACATCAATTCGAGCATTTATCACCGGCAATCGAGAGATCACCGGCATCGCCACCGACCAGGGCATCATCGACGCCGATGCCTATGTCGTATGCCTGGCCAGCGAAACACCGCGATTGTTAAGGCCTTTGGGTTTGGATATCCCAATCTACCCCGCCAAGGGGTACTCGATGACCAGCCCGATTACCTCGTGTGACGCGGCACCTCAGCGGAGTATTACCGACGAAAGCAAATTCGTTGTCATCACCCGCCTGAACGACCAACTTCGGGCAGCGGGAACGGCGGAACTAGCGGGATGGAACCGCACGCTTGATCCGGTGCGTCTATCACCGATTGTCGCGGCCACGCGGTCGTTATTTCCAAATGCGGCAGACTATAGTCGCATTGAGCCGTGGTGTGGGTTACGCCCAGCCACGCCTGATTCGGTGCCGATTATTGGGGCAACGCCTTTTGACAATCTATTTCTCAACACCGGCCATGGGACCTTGGGTTGGACTATGGCCTGTGGATCAGGACAAGCCGTCGCTGACCTCATATCTGGTCGAACCCCTGACATCGATCTCGAAGGATTAGGCCTAGACCGCTTTAGCGGTTAAAAAATCTTGTAAGAAGTGATTCATATCGCATTGTTTTTAATGGATAAATGATCCTAGCGGTTCGACCGCACCCCAGTCCTAAACCAATGCCATATCGGTAAGGCCGATTGGCAGCCCTATTACATACCATGCTATTTTGTAGTGAGAGGCTGGTGTGAAAGATCCACATCCAATCCCAGTTGGCGAATGAGGATGATGGTGTCTGATTCCCCCCAGCGTTCAACCACCATGCCGTCCTTAAATCGGAAGATATCCATGGCTGTGAATTTGAACGGGCGGCCCGTTGCCGGGTTGCCCATCATAATCCCGGATTGCGTGCCCCAGACAGTCATCCGGGTAGACACCATGTCATCTGAGCAAATAATCAAATCATTCCGGATTTGACGGTCCGGAGAGGCCACTTTTGAAGCACTGAACATACGCTCCAATTGGGCGGCGCTGCCTCTGGTTTGCTCTGCACCACCCGCATCGCTGTTATTGCTGAGAAATCCCTCAGCGTAGAATTCCCCTGCCCGGCTTCCGTCACGTTGTTTAAACAGCACATCGAACAAGGCCAGGTAGGCATTGAGGTTCTCCTCGTTGCCGTCGCAACGAATTTCTGTCGCCGTGGCTGGTGTAATAATACCTAATCCAAAAATTGCCGCGATTACCAATGAACGCATAGCGCACTCCTTGTCTGACGTGCTCGACCAAATTGATATTCCTAGACATAGCTTTATTGGCCCTCAAATGTGCCTTTAATTCCTACGCTGGCTCTCTTGCCGACCGGCCCCAGCGGGCCTAAAAACAAAACTCATTTGCACAAGGAACACTGCCATGCTCTGGAACCTCTCAAACGTCCTCCATACCCTCGCTTCTGTTGTCTGGGTTGGAGGTATGTTCTTCGCCTATATGGCACTGAGGCCATCTATGGCAGGGCTCAATCCGGAAGATGCGCTGCCCCTGTGGCGTCGCACATTGCAAATCTTCCTTCGCTGGGTCTTGGGCACCGTTGTCGTGCTGTGGGCAACGGGCATTTACATGATGTTCTTCGTGCTGTCAGGCTTCGGCGCAGCGGGTATCCACGTGGACACCATGTTCACCATCGCCCTGGTTATGACCGGACTGTTTTTCTATCTCAATCACGGTCCATTCCGGGTGTTCAAATACGCGGCTGATTCCCGTGATTTCGAAACAGCCGGACAGCAGCTTCAGAAGGTCCGTAAAATCGTAGCAACTAATCTGGTATTGGGCGTGCTGACCATCGTCATCGCTGCCTGGGGCGCGGCGGGGTAAAAAACTCCACCAGACGATCCGACTCAATAAAACCAGGGAGTTCAACGCGCCGGCTGAACCATACTCGTTTGTATATTTTCTAAGGGCCTGAATTCAAACGAAGGTGCCCTCTAAACCCCTTGGTGCATGGGCTCGTTCCTCGCTATTCGCCAAAAATTTTTTACGGCTTACGACCCACCGCCCTGACGCTTATCATCGACGTGAATCTTAAATTCTTCAAGCATGGTCGTCCGCGCGTTGACGTCCTGCTGCGGCGCTCGCAAATAATCGGGATCGTTCTTCTCCAGATACTCTCGAAACTGAGGCCTGATGTCCGCCTTGCCATTCATCAGTTTGCTGCCGCGAGTTGCAGCAACCATGCCACCTTCCCACTGCCCCATTTCCATCCAGGGAAACCACTGGCGCACGGAATTCCAGACAGAAATACAGGGCGCGCTTGTTAGGTCGGGATTATCCAAGTCCGACTTCTTGCAGGCAAAATTATACAAGCCCGCTCCCTGATAAAAGTCGCTGCCGACATAGGCCGGATACTCTTCGCGATCCATCGGGTTCGGTCCAAAGAACATCAAGTCGCGATAGAACATCACGTCATCTCCGATGGCATGAAAATTGTAGTGCCATGGACCGTTTTCGCCTTGCACACGATAAGGCGAATTGACGTAAGGGTTGCGTAGATGAAACACAGGCACGGTGCGTTCAATGAATGGGTTGTACCATTCGTTGATCACCTCACCTGTTTCCGCATCTGTGTAAAAAAGCGCCTCGCGGTTGTACCAGGCAAAGCCGTAATCGGTGCGCTCCACCCGACTAATTGTTAGAGCTTCAGTGCCAAACAATGCCCGCGGTTTGCGGTTTGGAATGTGGCTATGAATCATCCCCCGTGACCAGAAGATCACTTCACCACCCGCCGTATCAGCCCGGGCCTTGATATAGCCTTCTAAGTTTCCTGCAGGGTCATTGAGATCGAGGGGCTGGGTCGCTGCTTTGCTTTGAGTTGCAGCAGTCGCTGCCGCGCCTCCAGCCAAGGCCACAACCGCTGCTCGCCGAGTTACAGTCTGATCCGTCATTGTCCACTCCTCCCTACGGTTTGTAGGGACCGAGCTTAAAACGGATCAGGGCTAACCTGCACCAACTGTTTGCCCTTGTTTTTACTGTCGTACAGACGGATAAGGGCCTCCGGCATCCGTTCGATGCCGTCGAGAATATCTTCCTGGTACGTCAACCGACCTTCACGGATCCATTGCACCATGCCGCTCTCAGCCTCAGCCAGGCGCGGCGCATAGTCATAGATGAGAAAGCCCTGCATCAATGCATTTAGCCGCCCGATTTTGTAGGCGTTCTTAATCGGCCTTGGACTACCATCCCCGATGTACTGACTAATTTGCCCGCACGCCACGATGCGCGCGTATTTATTGATCCGCGCCAGCCCTTCATCAAGAATTTCGCCGCCAACGTTGTCGAAGAAGACATCAATTCCGTCTGGACAGGTAGCATCCATCTGCGCGCCGATATCCCCATCTCGATAATTGATCGCGGCGTCATAGCCCAAGCTATCCACCAGCAGCTCGCATTTTTCTTTAGAGCCGGCAATGCCAATAGTTTTACAGCCACGAATTTTTGCGATTTGCCCCACGTTTGAACCAACTCCGCCAGCCGCACCTGACACAAGAACCGTCTCGCCGGCGACCGGCTTGCCGATATCGAACAACCCGAAGTAGGCCGTGAACCCGGTCATACCGAGTACACCCAGCGCCGTAGAGACAGGAACTTCTCTTTGACTAACCTTGTACATCAGGTAATAGGGTGAACCATCAGCGACCGCGTACTGCTGCCATCCCATTTTCCCATGCACGATGTCGCCGGGCATGTAGTCGGGATTCTTAGAGGTCACGACCTGTCCGACACCCCGGCCTCGCATGACGTCACCAATCTCCAGTGGCTCTTCAATACCAGCGCCATCAAGCATGTAAAAACGCATCACCGGCGCCAGCGAGGAATAAATCACTCGAATGACAAACTCGCCTTCCTTGGGTTCAGGAATGGGCGCCTCATGAAGTTTGAAGTCGCTTTCCCGCACCGCTCGATCAATCGGTCGATCGGCAAGCAGCCATTGCAAGTTCGTTTTTGGCGTATCAATCATAAGAAGCTCTCAAAAAAGACTATTGGGTCGCCAAAGACGTCCGCACTTTGACTTCGTTTTCTAATGTTCTATGCACCGGACATTTATCCACGATTTCAAGAAGCTTCGCCCGAATGACCGGGGAATTCTATTTTGCGGATCTCTGCCATGGCGAATGATCCTTCTCTTCTGCCAGCATTGTGAAGCCTAGCATGCCTGCTGGACCTTGGACGGTCTGTGTTGTGATCCTATTATGGGTCGTACCATTGCTCTGACCAGGACAAAACCATGAAGACTCCAGTGCACGGAGATTTTATCGACGCCGTCGGAAATACTCCTTTGATCCGCCTGAAGTGGGCCTCAGGGGTCTCAGGCGCCAACATTTTCGGCAAGGCTGAATTCATGAATCCTGGTGGGTCCGTCAAAGATCGGGCGGCCCTGTACATGATCCGAGACGCAGAAAAACGCGGTCTTATCAAACCCGGTGGGACACTGGTCGAAGCCACCGGCGGTAACACAGGGATTGGTGTCGCCCTGGTCGGCAATGCCCTAGGGTACAAATCGATTATTGTCATACCCGATACTCAAACTCAGGAGAAAAAAGATACAGTCCTGGCCTGTGGTGCAGAGCTACGTGAAGTGCCCGCCGTTCCGTTTAAGGACCCCAACAACTACGTTCATGTTGCCAAGCGGCTGGCAGAAGAGGTTGGTGGGTATTTTTGTAATCAGTTCGACAACACCGCAAATCGTGAAGGTCATATCCACTCGACCGGTCCAGAGATATGGGGCGCCCTCGAGGGAAAAGTTGATGCCTTCACGACGGCTGTTGGGACTGGCGGCACCCTTGCCGGCATATCGATTGCCCTAAAAGAGCGTTCTAAAGATATTCTCACCGTTGCCGCTGACCCCGGCGGGTCTGTCGTTCACGATTTCATCAAGACCGGAGAATTGACAACCGAAGGCGGGTCCATAACCGAAGGCATCGGCCAGGGCCGCGTTACACTTAATCTCAAAGATGCTCCCATAGATGATGCAGAGCGCATATTGGATCAGGAAGCCCTCGATGCCATTTACAACATGGTGCTCCACGACGGCTTGGTGATGGGCGGATCAACCGGCATCAATGTTGCCGCAGCGATAAGGGTGGGCAAAAAACTAGGGGCCAACACAAATGTCGTAACAATTTTATGTGACCACGGCAGCCGATATCAGAGTAAGATTTTCAATCCAGACTTTCTTCGCTCGAAGGACCTGCCTGTTCCCCCTTGGATGGCATAGTCTTTCTTCAATACGGGTATTGCGATGGACTATGTGAATTTTGATGCCTTGGTTTCCACCGAATGGCTAGCTGAACACTTGGACGGCCAAGACCTTGTTGTCGTCGATGCGTCCTTTTTTGTTCCTGGAGGCGCCGCTCCGGCAAAAGCGCAATACGACGCCGGTCATATTCCGGGGTCCGTTTTCTTTGATATCAACGACATTGCCGACCCAGACGCTACGCAAGATCACACCGTTCCATCGGCAGCTGTCTTTAGTGAAAAGGTAGGCGCTCTCGGCATCAGCAATACCACCCGCGTCATCGCTTATGATGCCATGGGCGGCGGCTGCGCCGCGGCCCGTGTGTGGTGGATGTTCCGCGCTTACGGACACGACAAAATCGCGGTACTCGACGGCGGTCTTACGAAATGGACATCTGAGAACAGACCGGTTTCGACTGAAATTCCAGAAATAACTGCGCGTCTTTTTTCAGCAGACAAGGAAGCCCTCGCCCGCGTCCGCAATAAAGAGGACATACGGCAAAACATTGACGCAGAAGGCTATCAAGTTGTCGACGCACGAGCTGCTGGTCGCTTTGCCGGAACGGATCCCGAACCAAAAGCCGATTTACGCTCCGGGCATATCCCTGGTAGCCGCAATGTCCCCTTCGCGAGTTTGTTCGAGCCCGCGTCAAAAACTTTTAAATCTGCAGCAGACATCAAAGCGCAATTTGATGCCGCTGGTGTTGATCTTGACGCTCCCATTGCAACCACCTGCGGCTCCGGCGTAACTGCTTGCACCGTTGCCCTCAGCGCCTACTTGCTCGGCAAAGATGATGTCGCGATATATGACGGCTCTTGGGTAGACTGGGGTAGTGATCCAGACACCCCAATTGAGACTGGCCCCGTCTCCTAATAGCCTAAATAAGGACCGCGCTATGCCCAGAATTGATTCGCTTCCGCTTGAGTCTCTTCCTGAAGAATTTCAGGAGCGCATGAAAATAGGTGAAGAACGCATGGGGTTTCGTGCCAACGACGGCCTGACCTTCGCCCGTGTACCGGGGCTGATGGAAGGACTTAGCGGTCTGACATGGGCCATCTATGGCAAAGATGGACTGGTAACCAATGAGATCAAGCGTTTGGTTTCCATCATTACCAGTTCTGCAGCAGGCTGCACCTATTGCCAGTCTCACACGGTCCACGGCGCCGACATGGCCGGCATCGATGAAGAAAAAATCAAAGCTATATGGGACTATGAAACCAGCCCTTTCTTTTCAGACGCCGAGCGTGCGGCCCTGCGGGTCGCTCAAGGGGCCGGGCATGCTCCGGTCGAATGCACGGATGCCGACTTCGAAGAGCTCAAGAAGCATTTCGACGATAATCAGATATGTGAAATTGTCAGTGTCATTGCGCTATTTGGCTTTTTAAATAAATGGAATGCCACGCTCGCGACTGACATTGAGTCCAGCCCCCTCGCCACACTTAAAAAACTAGGGCCAGACGTCAACGCCGCGTAAGCGTTCCCGCTTTTGTTTTAGTCCCCCGCGGGCCACAATGCTCTCAGATGCGTTTGGGGATAAGACAATGGCAGCTGGCAGCGAAAAAAAACATCAAGACACGCGACTGATTCATAGCGGCTCGCATCCGGAGCAGTTTGATGGCGCCATAAATCCGCCCATCTACCGGGTTTCGACAGTGGTTTCTTCCGACGTCGAAGAAATGCGCCGCCGGGCGACGCACCCACCGGGCATGTTGGCGTATGGTCGCGCGGGCACACCAACTCACTGGGCGCTGCAAGAAGCGATCGCTGATCTAGAAGGCTACAAACATTGTCTCGCCCTACCGAGTGGCTTGTCGGGCTTTCTCATTTCAATTCTCGGTCTATGCGAGAGCGGTGATCACGTCCTCGTCGCTGACAATGTTTACGGTCCGATCCGCCTCCTCTGTTGTGAGCGATTGTCTATTTGGGGATTAGAAGCAGAGTTATTCGATGCCTCATTGGGCGGAGACATTGTTGAACTGATTCGTCCCAATACAAAGATGATCGTTGTCGAGAGCCCCGGCTCATTAACGTTCGATATGACAGACATTCCAGCCATTTCAAACGTTGCCAAAGAAAAGGGAATCCTGGTGTTAGCTGATAACACCTGGGCAACTCCACTGCTTATCGACGCCCCGGCGCTCGGGATCGATATCTCAATTCACTCAGGCACCAAATACATCGGCGGGCACTCAGACGTCGCTGTCGGAACCCTTTGCCTGAACGATGATGATCTTCACCACAAGCTGAAGTGGACCTCGTTGCTCTTCGGCTATGGATTAAGCCCTGATGACGCTTACCTGGCATTACGCGGCCTTCGGACTTTAAGTGTCCGTCTGCAAAGGCATGAAGAGAATGCTCTGGTCGTTGCTAAATGGCTTCAAAAGAGCCCCGAAGTCGACCGCGTGATGTACCCCGCTCTCCCTAAAGACCCCGGACACGATATTTGGAAAAGGGATTTCTCGGGCGCAAACGGCCTGTTCGGGTTTATGTTTAAAGCCTCCGTCAGCCAAGACGCAGCAGATCGATTTATAAATGCTCTGAGTTTGTTCCTTCGCGGTTTCAGCTGGGGGGGATACGAAAGCCTAGCGATGTCGACGTCTGGTGAGTCGATCAAACGGCCGATATCCGGTTGGGCGCCGACGGGTCCCACAATGCGACTTCATGTCGGCCTCGAGAACACCGCCGACCTGATCGCAGACCTTGAGCAAGCTTTGGCGTCCATGACCGACGCAGTCGCAGTGGAATAAGCCCATGCACGGATTCTCTGCACTTGAATTAGAAGCTTTGCAAATCAGCCTTAAGGTATCGTTGTGGAGCGTCACATGGACTTTTCCACTTGCGCTTGGCGCTGCTTGGCTTCTCGCTCGTAAGGACTTCAAGGGCAAAGCGGTATTTAACGCCATCATTCATGTGCCGCTTGTGGTCCCGCCCGTCGTGATTGGCTATCTCCTGCTCGTCCTTCTAGGACGCCAAGGGGTTATCGGTAGCCGGCTGCACGACTGGTTGGATATTGGCCTGGTGTTTACCTGGCAAGGCGCCGCGATCGCCGCCTCTGTGGTCGCCTTTCCGCTGTTTGTCCGGCCAATTCGTCAAGCTTTGGAAGGCGTTGATCCCCGCCTGGAAGAAGCCGCTGTTACCTTAGGCGCGGACCGACGGCAGGCTTTCTTCGCGGTCACGTTGCCGATTGTTATGCCCGGTATTATTACCGGCGCCCTTCTCTTTTTCGCTAGAGCACTTGGGGAATTCGGCGCAACGATTACCTTTGCGGCAAATATCCCAGGCGAGACCCAAACACTGCCACTGGCCCTCTACACCGCGACTCAAACTCCTGGCGGTGATCCAATAGCGATGCGGCTCGTTTTACTATCATTGCTATTGGCCTTGGCCGCCCTGCTGACGTCCGAATGGCTATCGCGGCGCCCTCACTTCCGCCTGCGTAGGGGCTGAGCATATGCTGACGATTGAGGCAGGACATCGATTTGTAGACGGCACGAACGTGTTCCGGCTCGATGCGCGCCTCAAGACCCCTGACAAAGGCGTGACCGCCATATTTGGACCATCGGGTTCAGGCAAGACCACTCTTCTCAAAATTGTCGCAGGACTGCTCCGCCCGGATTTTGTCAAAATCCAAGTTGGAGATGGGGTGCTCTGCGACACTCAGCACGGAGCCTGGGTGCCACCGGAACTAAGACGGATCGGATATGTTTTTCAGGACACGCGTCTGTTTCCGCACCTAAGCGTCAAAAATAATCTCACGTTTGGACGTCGCTTTAATCCCCCAGCAGATGAGCAAGCCCTGTCATTTGACGCCGTCGTCGCACTGCTCGAGTTGAATCCGTTGTTAGATCGACCTATTCACAACCTGTCGGGTGGCGAAAGCCAACGGGTCGCAATCGGCCGGGCTTTGCTCGCCAATCCGCGCCTTTTGCTTCTAGATGAACCCCTCGCCGCCTTAGATGCAGAGCGTAAGGCCGAAATCCTGCCCTACCTAGAAGGCCTTCGGCACAGCCTCGATCTCCCCATACTCTACGTCTCACACAGCCTTGCAGAAATCCGCCGCCTAGCGACCTGGCTTGCTGTCATTGATGACGGCGAGATCAAAGCATTTGGATCGGTCGAAGACATCACTGGCAGGATGGACCTGTCGCCGCTTAGCGAGGATGGGGACACCGGTACGGTCCTCGCGGCAACAGTGACCGAGCATGTGCCTACCCATGGCCTGACCCGTCTAGCCGCAGCGGGACAGACCCTATTGGTGACGAAGCTCGACCTTCCACCCGGTGCCCACATTCGCGTCCACGTACGGCCGCAGGATGTAGCATTAGCGCTAGAGAAACCACATAAAATGAGTATTATCAATATATTAGATGGCTTTATTGATTCTATACTTGATTCACCAGGGCGGCCGGTCGTCGATGTCCAGATCAACATCGGATCAACCAAGCGCCCCGTTCATTTGTGGGCTCAAGTAACGCGCCTCGCGGCCCAGCGCCTAAAACTAAAGGCAGACATGCCCACATACGCCCTCATCAAGGCTGTATCCCTGGATAAAGACCGGTTTGGTCTTTCGTAGAGACTAGTTCCGTTTCCCGTATCCGAAATCGCTGGTATCGCTTGGCTTGACCACGCGCGTGACTAAAGGCGATGCTTTCTCAGACGGGTACTGGGTTTCAACCGAAAGCTGGCGCCGTACTTGCGGCAATCCTGCAAGCCGGGTAGTTCAAGGACTTCATTTTCTGGATCATCTACCATGGCACTTAGTCTCGATATCCTTGGCTTCGGAAGTAAGCGGAAATGGGCGTTTCAGGTTCTGGACCGCGAATGGACGGCTTTAGACATCGATATCAGGCGAATTGACGATGGCGTCCGCCAATTGCTGTTTCAGTGGGCACAAGAGTATGGAAGTCAAAAGGAAACCCTTGATCCAATTCTAGCTGATGCGGCGACTTTCTCAGGGTTTTTGATGCTGGGACCTGAACTCGGGGCCCGCCCCTTCGGTGTCTCCGGCCTAGCAACCATGTCAGACCGTCTCAACGCTGCCTTGGATGTCGATATTGCAGCTGAGGAAGACGATATACCAACGGTAGACGTGCGAATCGCGCGTCTTATTCTAGCCGCTGGGCTCGCAGACCGCGATATTGAAGCTCTGGTGGATCTAGAGCAGGAAACTGAGAGCTAGCCTTTGGTTATGATCCCTCAGTTTCACGCTCTTTGAGGCTCGCCTTGGTGCCAACAGATAAGGCCCGGCACTGAACCTACATTTTGCCTTCCTTGTCGAACTTTGGCATGCCCATCACGACCAAATCTGACACCATCATTAACAAACGAAGACTATTGGCGTTTGGATGGTTAATAGGTGCACCACTTAACGTAGCGTCTAATCCAATAGTTTTTATATCTGCGATGCGATTGATTACTGACAAACTTATCATATCGTGAGCAAAGTTCTCATCCTCTCTAAACGCATTCTAACTTCATTTTGACATAAACCCACACCAGAACAGTCAAAGCGCACTGATCGGTGATTGGTCGAGGGTTAATCCTGCAGCAAACTGTTGCGCTTGTATGAGAAGAAGTCTTCCGTTTCGTTATTGAAATGTGTGCATTGGTTACCAGTCAACGAATTCAAAATTGTTTGAAGTTCAATAGAGGAAGTCATCTTTTTATTAAGGTGAACAACGCCCTCTTTATCGACAAGCAGATAACCCCTTTCAAAGAAATCATCACACCCAACTTTACAGACTGGCATAACAACATTGGAGTTTTTACGCTCTAGAGTGGTGCATTTACTTCTAGGTTTTATGTGTGCTGCCACCATTATGTCTGTTGGAAAAGTTCGGTGACAGATAGCGCACTTCGCCTCTGAAAACCCCTTGAACAAAATGCCTCTAAGAATACCTTGTTCTTTTCTGGACTGCGTCTTATTGGATTGTCCGTCTGTGTCTTTAATTTCTTTCAGACGAAGTTTGTAATGCTCTTCAAAATCTTTGTCCTGAGATCTGCCTACCTCATACAGACTCTCAACTCATTTAGGTATACTGAATCAGAGGGAAAATTCTGTGAAAAAATAAGCGTTTTCAATATATTGCTGGATAGAGTGCTGCCCTCCACTAAGCAATGCTACCAAATTAAGGTCCAGGCAAACTGCGGGCTTCGGTCTTCTTAAAAAATTCAAACGAAAGCCATGCGAGGATCGCAGCGCCAAACATGTAAATCGCCAGTGGATACGGCGTACCATTTTGTATGCTTCCAGCTACTTGAGCAAACAAAGCCGAGATTCCCAATTGAAGAAATGAGGTAAGCCCCGAGGCCGCCCCAGCGAGCTCTGGATATACACTCACTGCGCCGGCACTCGCATTTGGTATCGCCATACCATTCGCCACCCCCATCACCGTAATTGGCAAGAAAACAGCCAGCGGGTGCCAAACCCCACCAAACATCAAACCGACAACTAGGAAAGTAGAGATGACAGCAAACCCCGTGCCAATTCGGACCATCCGATCAATACCTATGCGCTGCGAGTAGCGATTTGCCAAAATCGTACCGCCTAAGTAGCCGACCGTGGAAAGCAGAAAGTATAGTCCATAGCTGCTCGCACTCACATCCATAATCACCATTACGGCGTAGGGCGCAGCAGCTAGAAATACATAAAAGATCGCGATCATGAATGCACTTTGCAATGCGTAAGCTCGATAAGCAGGTGACGCGAGTAAGGTTTTGAAACTAGCCATCATGCTGCCGATCCCGAAAGCTCCCTTTCCGCGCTTTTGGTGTGTTTCTGGGAGTCCAAACACGACGAGAGCAAGAAGAACGCCCGCAAACACAACTGTCGCAGCAACATTGCCCCGCCACCCAAAAGCGTCCACTAAAAAACCGCCCAGAGTCGGCGCTATCATGGGGGCAATTATCATAACCGCTACTAGACCGGCGAGAACTGCCGCAGCGCGCTCGCGTCCGTATAAGTCGCGGACGGCTGCACGCGCGATTACAACTCCGGCCGCACTGCCCAGCGCTTGTATAAATCGCCCAAGTACGAGGGTTAGAATGGTTGGGGCGAACAGGCACAAAGCTGTTCCAACGAAAAACAAAACCATGCCGGCAATGAGAACAGGACGACGCCCGTAACGGTCCGACAATGGGCCGTAAACTAAGGTAGCTAAGGCGGTTACCAAGAGCGGTAAACTAATCGTCAGCTGGACCTGTGTTGCCGTAACTTTAAAAGCCGCCTGAACGGCCGGCAGTGCTGGCAGAAAGATCTGTATTGTAAATGCGCTGGCGGCGATCGTTGACGCTAAGACAGCTTTGATGAGTTTTTCGTTGCGGATAGGCGATTCAAACGATGAATCCGCCGGTGACGTAGAGTTGTTCATGCACAAACATTTCTAAGCGGAGAGTAAGGCTACCTACTCTGCAGCCTCTTGTGCCACAATACAAACTTCGCAATCACCGCCGAGATTTATATCACCTTGCCCAGCTACGAGAGCTCCAACAGCACCGAGATTTGACGCATCTGCCTTGGGATACGCTTCAAAACTATGCCGAATTCCGAGAGACAACATAGTCTCAACAACCTTGTATCCCGTGCGCATCGATTCAAGAACAGGCACAGACGAACGAACGGCAATTTCAGGTCCTATAGGCGCCATGCATGTACACCCGAGCATAATTGTATCTGCTCCATCCTCGGTCACTGCTGCTTCAATTTCTGCGCAAACCCTTTCAATAACGTCTTCATTTTGGTCTTTCAGGCTGGTCACGGCTTGGCCGGCGCCCTCAACCCCTTGAACATCAGGATTTGTCAGAACGTTTCGTATTGAAACACAGCGGCTTTCCATCCCCGTATTGCGGAGGCGCTCGTTATAAACAAAATTCATTTTTGGTGGCCAGATCGTGACAATGGAAAAGCGTCTTCCTAAATTACACGACATAGCCATCGTTGCTTCGCCTGCGCCCACGACCACCATCTCCGTCGCCGACCGCATCTCGTCAATGCCGTAATCTCCGACGGTGTTGATAAACACGGCATCAAATCCCGCCTTCTCGGCTTCGATGGCACAATCGACATAGGCCAATACAGTTAAGCCACGGTCGTAGGGCGTCAGCGGAAAAGTACGCAAACGAGTCTCGATCAATTCTGCTTGGAAACCGTTAGCCACTAACTCCTTGATAGGAGCTGGAGGTGCAGAATTACCACTATGACCAGCTCCGGTACCAATTACACCTATTCGATACGCCATAGTTTTTATCCTTTGTAATACGCTTTCAGCGCTTCCGCGAACTGACCCATTTGCTCTACGGTTCCCATACTGACGCGACACCAGGACTCGTATGGCGCATAAGATCGACCAACAAGCATATTTTTCTGCCGCATCGCTCTAGCGAACTCGCGAACAGAACCTCCAGTATCAAACAGAACAAAATTCGTGACCGAAGGAGTGTACGCTAGACCTGTTTCTTCAAACGCTGCATGGGTAACAGACAAACATTCCTGGATCTTGCTCTTACTATACGCCTGAAATGATTCATCCTGATAGCTTGCAATTGCCGCTCGCAGCCCCATAACATTGAGAAAGCTCATCTGCAAAGGACGTAGACGCTTAATGATATCAGGTCGCGCAATGGCGTAGCCAACGCGGAGGCCAGCCATCCCATGAATTTTGGAAAAGGTCCGCGCGAGAATCACGTTCTTGCCCGCCTTTACCTTATCAATCATCGCATTGTGTGCGGACTCGTCGAGAAGGTCTACGTAAGCCTCGTCAACAAAAACCGTCGCTAGACTCTCGACAGTATCGATAAATGATCGCAATTGATTTGCTGGTAGCAGAGTTCCCGTCGGATTGTTTGGGTTGCACACATAGACCAGACTTGTGGCGGACGTAACCCTGCTTTCCATGGCTACGAGATCATGACGCATTTCTTGATCTAGGGGAATTTCACGGACTGTCGCCCCGGTGTTCCTCGCGTAGCCTACGAGCATCGAAAATGTTGGTTTTGCGGCAACAATCTCACCCTCTTGGCCAAAACTAAGGCCAGCCATTCTAAGCAATTCACCAGAACCCGCTGTTATGAGCACGTGGTCTTCAGCCACGCCTTCGCGTGCCGCGATAAGCTTTCTCAGCACACGACCTTCAGAGGTCGCATACATCCAGCCATCTTGTAGTGAGTCCGCCATTGCTTGCTGCGCACTTTGCGACGGACCATAGGGGTTCTCATTTGCGAGCAAACGTATCGGTCCATCGCTCACCTTCTTAAGTGACGCTGCAGCAACAGACGACGACCAACCTGACGCTGTTAAACCAGCAGCAAGCAATCCTGCAGATCGAAATATTTGTCTACGATCCAAACCTGCATCTCGGTCTGTGGCCATCCAATCCTCCAATGCCGCAGTCTTTACCATGCCAGATCAGTGCTATAGCGACAATAAACCGCCTAAATCTCTATGATTCATCTGTGATAACAACAGACGCATCGCAGAACCCCTCACCAGCCCCTTTGGATTGAAAGCCAGCAATCTCACCGGCCACACCTTCCGTCATGGGCACAATCAGCCATAACTGATCTGGATCAATGGCCATTTCGGCGTCATGGGAAGACGGCGTCGTACGCCCGTTCGGATGGGAATGATACAACCCCACGATACGTTCATTTGTGCCGCGCAATTTCCGCATCCAATCGAACTGGCACTGCGGATCTATGAGAAAGCGATTCTGGGATTCAGCTTGGTTCTCAACCGCCACAACATTTGTAACTGTAATAAGGCTCTGACCGCGTCCAATAAGAAGGCCACAACACTCCGCTGGAAAAGCTTTTTCAGCCTCAAGCGTAACTGTGTCACGCTGCTTTCGGCTCAGTTCAATTTTTACCGTCAAGGTTTCGACAAGGCCGAGTCTGAAGAATTCGTGATTATCTCACCCCGCACAGCGCCCGACATCGTATCGACAATGAGGATTCTTGGTCCAACTCCACCGCCGGATAGGACCACAGCAAGTTCTCCAGCTGAACTCGATATTTCTTCTATGACGGTTCCTGAGGGCTGCCCTAAGTCTATGAGGTCAAACTCTTTCTTTTCAATTTGAGCAGAAATGGCAGGCGGAGAATCTTGATGCCAGCCAAGGGAGAGTCCAACCACCAACACAGCCAAGCCGGCGAGAAGCATCCCAGACATAACCCAAACAAGCGTTTTGGCAGCATTCACGGTGACGGTTCCCCTAAGTTGATCGGTAGATTACAAACTGTATTAAGCACTGTCACATACTAGAGCGAATAACCGAGAAATATTGTGCTGGAAAATACCGTTTCAATACTGGTCGATAGCGATCTTGCTGGGCAACGGCTTGATCGACTTCTAAGCGGTTGCGCTACTGATCTCTCGAGAACACGCGTTAAATCACTTATTGAATCGGGATCCGTGACCGTCGACAGCAAAACGATAGAAGATCCAAATTATAGAGTGTCGCAAGGAAATTCTATACTTCTAACGGTTCCAGAGCCGATAGAAGACCAACCTGAAGCGCAAGATATAGCTCTTGATATCTTGCACGAGGATGAACACCTGCTCGTGCTCAACAAGCCACCTGGACTCGTAGTGCACCCAGGGGCGGGCAACCCAGACAAAACACTCGTTAACGCTCTTCTTGCACATTGCGGCGAATCACTGCGAGGAATCGGTGGTGTTAAACGCCCAGGCATCGTGCATCGTATCGACAAAGACACGTCGGGACTGATGGTTGTTGCTAAGACAGATTCCGCTCACCACGGATTATCTTCTCAATTTTCTGCACACTCCATCGAACGACGCTACGACGCTTTGATTTGGGGTGCACCCTCACCCTTATCGGGCACAGTTTCTGGGCCAATCGGGCGAAGCTCAAAAAATCGAAAAAAGATGGCTGTGGTCAATAGCGGGGGCAAAGCGGCAACCACGCATTATCGCGTTCTTTATTCATTCGGAATGCTCGCAAGTCACGTTTCATGCGAACTTGAAACCGGCCGAACTCATCAAATTCGCGTCCACATGACCCACTTAGGCCATAGTTTAATTGGCGATCAACTCTATGGACGTGGCACAAAACGCGGCGTACCCGACAACATCCGAACAGCAATAGCCAAATTCAATCGTCAGGCCCTTCACGCCGCGACAATAGGCTTTCGCCACCCCGCATCCAACGAAGATTTACGGTTTGAAGTGCCCGCGCCTGAAGACTTTCAGGTTCTACAAAATGAATTGAAAAAATACGTGCGGCCAAAGTAACCTGGCCATTCTCAGCTCAGTCCCCTTGAGCACTCTCGTATTGTTTTTCCTCAGGCTCATATACTGACTCGACGTCAGGCCCCCACTTTAACACCAACTCTTTTTGTTGGTCTTGTAAGGCTGCAATTCTACGGTCCGCTGTCATTGTCATAAACTTAGAAACAATAGACGGTGTCGTCGCATAAATTGCCCAACCAAACGCAGTTCAGCCATGGGGCGTCGTATTCTCGGGCACACTGAGGACGTTTTACCGTCCTGCAAATATAATAGGACTCTCCATACCCCAACATATCTGCGTTACCGAAGCATTAACCCTAGCCTCAAGGAATTACCCCCCTAATCCGCGAAGGGATCTCTCACCATTATGGTGTCTTCCCGTTCCGGGCTAGTGGACAAAAGGGCCACCGGAGCCTCAATAAGCTCTTCCACGCGGCGGATATACTTAATCGCCTCAGCTGGCAGGTCGGCCCAAGAGCGCGCGCCCTGCGTGCTTTGGCGCCAGCCATCAAGTGTTTCAAATATTGGCACTACGGCTGCTTGATCGGCCATAGAGGACGGAAAGCGCGACACCCGCTCTCCATTCAGCTCATAGGCGACACAAACTTTTAATTCCTCAAGCGTATCGAGAACATCAAGTTTTGTGAGCGCAATGCCCGTAATTCCACCCACTTTGATGGCTTGGCGGACCATCACGGCATCGAACCAGCCACACCGACGTTGACGACCCGTTACTGTTCCAAACTCCCTACCCCGCTCTCCTAGGGTTTTACCTACTTCATCCTCAAGTTCGGTGGGAAATGGACCGGAACCGACTCTAGTCGTGTATGATTTCGTGATACCTAGGACGTAGCCGACAGCTGCTGGCCCCAGACCGGCGCCAACAGCAGCCTGACCCGCAACAGTATTGGATGATGTCACATACGGGTATGTGCCGTGATCGAGGTCCAACATCGTCCCTTGAGCACCTTCAAATAGAATGCGCTGGCCTTCCCGCCTCGCATCATCGAGTTTTTCCCAAGCCGCTATCGCATAGGGGAGAATTTTAGGAGCTAAGTCGGTTAGGTCTGAGATAATGTCGTCTCCACTCAGCTCTGGTTGACCGAGCCCTCGTAGCAAGGCGTTGTGGTGAGAGAGAAGGCGCTCCACTTTGAATGCAACAGTCTCCGGATCTTTGAGATCACAGACACGTATCGCCCGTCGTGCGACTTTATCTTCGTATGCTGGTCCTATTCCGCGGCCAGTCGTTCCAATTTTTTTGCTTCCGGCCGCCTCTTCTCTGGCGAGATCTAGATTCCGATGTAAAGGAAGAATCAGGCAAGCATTATCCGCAATATAAAGAACTTCAGGATTAACCCGCACACCTTGAGCTTTGACCCGCTCTATTTCTTCGAGCAAAGCCCATGCATCAATCACCACTCCATTGCCAATGATTGATGGTTTGCCTCGCACCGTGCCCGAGGGCAAAAGACTCAGCTTGTAAGTCTGCCCATCGATGACAAGAGTATGGCCTGCGTTATGACCACCCTGGAAGCGCACGACGACATCCGCACGTTCCGATAGCCAATCGACCACCTTTCCCTTGCCTTCATCACCCCATTGGGCACCGACCACCGCTACATTTGTCATGCCCGATTATCTTTCGTTGGGTACATCAACGACTTCTCCATCCTTCAGCATTTTTGAGCAGCCTAAAATTCTCGCTTCTGCCAACATATCAGCGTCTTTAGAAAGCGAAGCGCGCACTCGAAAGCCATCATCTTGTATATTTCTTATTGCGTCTCGTGCCGTTCCATATGGTGTATAGACGCAGGGTCTAACTGAGACTTTTGGTGCTACGGCCAAAACGGCATCCATAAATAGTGTCGCTCCTGTCGCCGGTTCAGATACATCGTCACCATGACTAACAGTATACCGTCCACCGCGACCGATTTCCCGCGTACTTCCTTTAGCAAACAGAAAAAATGTAACGCCGGTGTGGTACTGCAGACCGCGGTTTTCTACGAGGTCAATCGTAAGCGCTAACTCAGGTGTCTCGGCTTTAACAGTGTCCGCTACGGCAAGCAGAGTCTTTAAATGTTTGGCGGCAGCGGCGGGCAGGTCAACCTTAGCTAAAGATTCCCTCGCGACGTTTAGCGGACCAGATGCTTCAACCAAAGCGCAAAGCAGTTCAGATTGACCGCCCCCTAGTTTTCGAATCTCGGACGCATCTTTATGATTGAGAGCCGCGTAAAGCAGTTCAATCTCGTCTCCATTCAGCCCCGCGGTTTCCAACAAGGCTGGCACGAGTGGGGGTAAAGCTAAGTCCACAGTTATATCTTTGATGCCGATACCTGCAACAGCCTGCGCCGCCACAATGATCGCCTCTGCATCTGCCGCTACGGTATCTGGACCGATCAACTCAAAACCGACTTGTGTAAACTGCCGGTCCGGACGTAATTGATGTCCCTTTACGCGAAGCACCTGACCTGCATACATTAGACGCAATGGACGCGGCGCTTTATGTAGGCGGGTGGATGCTAACCTAGCAATTTGAGCCGTAACGTCTGCTCGAAGGCCAAGTGTTCTCTGAGATACGGGATCAACCATCCTGAAAATTCGGTCAGCGGTCGCCGCCCCCATGCCAGCTAATAGGGTGCTTTCAAATTCAACAAGAGGCGGCGACACACGGTCGTAGCCATTTGCGTTAAATGACGATGCGAGCATTTCCACCAAGGCCGCTTCTGCGGCGGCATCAGAGGGAAGGACGTCGCGCAAGCCCTCGGGCAGCAAGGTCGGACTGGCTGTTTCGGACATGACTTTCAGGCCTGAGTGGAATTTGAACGTCGTAGAAATGTGAGGGGAGATAGCCCCATTAATTCTTTCTCCGAGTTCTACCGGCCTAGCCGGATCAGGGCAATGGAAATTCCCAAAATGACCTAGAAAACCAACGTTTGGGCCTGTTGCACCTGAGGCAGGTCACGCACCTTAGCTAGCAAGGAATCGTCAATTTCCTGGTCGAGCTGTAATAAAGCGATAGCATCACTACCTTTAGTGGGCCGGCCCAAATGAAACGACGCGATATTAACCCCGGCATCGCCCAGCGCCGTACCTAAGTCTCCAATAAAACCAGGCTTATCATCATTAATGACATAGAGCATATGAGGGCCGACCTCAGCTTCCAAATTGATACCATTTACATCAACCAGTCTTGGCAGGCTATCGCCAAACAAGGTTCCAGATATGGTTCGCGTCTGTCGTTCCGTGGTGACTGTTAGAGAGATTAATGTGTGGTAGCGATCACTCTCGTCCTTCTTAACTTCGCTAATTTCGATATCGCGCTCACGGGCAATTACGGGCGCATTCACCATATTTACGCTTTCCATCAACGGTGATAGCAAACCTTGGATTGCGATCGCGGAGAGTGGTCGCGTATTGAGCTCAGCCACCGCTCCAGAATACGCAATTGATATCTTACTAATGCTGCTCTGCGTGATTTGACCGGCGAAACTCCCGAGTTGCTCAGCCAGCTTTAGATACGGTTTTAATCGGGGAGCATCTTCAGCACTCACTGAAGCCATATTCAAAGCATTGGTTACAGCACCAGACACTAAATAATCAGATATTTGTTCGGCGACTTGAACGGCGACGTTCTCTTGCGCTTCAGACGTCGAGGCCCCCAAATGCGGCGTGCACACGACATTTTCCATGCCAAACAAGATATTATCTTTAGCTGGCTCTTTTTCAAACACATCAAAAGCAGCGCCAGCGACATGCCCCTCCTCAAGAGCTTTCTTTAGATCCGCCTCAACAACCAACCCTCCGCGGGCACAGTTGATGATGCGAACACCCTTTTTCATTGTTCCTATCGCATCCGCGTCGATCAGACCTCTTGTTTGGTCGGTGAGTGGCGTATGCAAGGTGATAAAATCAGCTCGAGCGAATAGATCATTCAACTCAGCTTTCTCAACGCCAAGCTCAACCGCCCGATCCGCGGAGAGGTAAGGATCAAATGCTACAACTTTCATCTTTAGGCCAAGAGCTCGATTGGCGACGATAGAGCCTATGTTACCGCAACCGACAAGACCGAGTGTCTTTCCATACAATTCAACGCCCATAAAACGAGATTTTTCCCATTTACCCTGATGTGTTGACTCGTTTGCCTGCGGAATCTGCCGCGCCAACGCCATCATCATAGAAATAGCGTGTTCTGCGGTTGTGATTGCGTTCCCGAATGGAGTGTTCATAACCACAACACCAGTCTGCGTCGCTGCCGGTGTGTCGACATTATCAACACCGATACCAGCACGACCAACGACCTTAAGATTGGTCGCAGCAGCCAATACTTCGGGCGTTACTTTGGTCGAAGACCTAATCGCGAGGCCGTCGTACTCACCAATACAAGCAATGAGTTCTTCAGGGGTCATACCCGTCTTAACATCAACGTCTACACCGCGATCCTTAAAAACCTGTGCGGCTTGCTCACTCAATTTGTCTGAAATTAGTACCTTTGGCATTTCGTTATCCTACAAGCTCTGCCATGACTTGCCCGTACGCCCATTCGAGCCACGGACAAAGAGATTCAATATCGGCGGTCTCAATTGTAGCACCGCCCCATATTCTGAGGCCTGGCGGAGCGTCGCGATACGCACCTACGTCAAATGCTGCGCCTTCCGTATCAAGCAAAGACACAATCTTCTTGGACGCCGCCGTTTGTGCACCCGCATCCAGAGCTGTAAACCAGTCCGCCACGATAGTCAGGCAAATAGAAGTACAGGACCGCGTTGAGTCTTCCTTCGCCAGGAACTCAACCCATTCTGTTTTTTCAACCCAATTGGCGAGTGCCGATAAGTTTGCCTCTGAGCGTTGAATGAGGGCTCCTTGCCCTCCCTCGCCTTCGACCCATTTCAATGCATCAATCGCATCTTCCACACAAAGCATGGATACCGTGTTGATGGTCGCACCTGAAAAGATGTCCGCGTTGAATTTACCGCCTTTTGCCATCCGAAATAGCTTGGGCATTGGCCAGGGTGGAGTGTAACTTTCAAGACGCTGTACCGCTCGGGGACTCAGAATAAGCATCCCGTGTTGCGCCTCGCCGCCCAACACTTTTTGCCACGAGTAGGTGATAACATCGAGTTTTGACCAGGCCAGATCCATTGCAAACACCGCAGATGTAGCGTCACAGAATGTCAGCCCCTCGCGTTCACCCGGTATCCAGTCGCCGTTCGGCACCCGTACACCAGACGTAGTGCCGTTCCAGGTGAAGATCACATCTCGGCCAAAATCAACCTGACTGAGGTCAGGCAACGCTCCGTAATCCGCTTTCAGGGTTCGGACATCTTCAAGTTTTAGCTGTTTAACAACATCTGTGACCCAACCATCACCAAAACTTTCCCAAGCTAGCATATCCACACCACGAGCCCCAAGCATGGACCACATGGCCATTTCCATTGCGCCCGTATCTGAGCCGGGAACAATGCCAATGTAGTAATCCTCCGGTATTCCAAGGATAGCCCGAGACCGATCAGAAACCTCTTGAATGCGTAACTTTGCAGGTTTTGCCCGGTGTGACCTTCCAACCAGAGCGCCTGACAACGCAGACACACGCCAGCCTGGTCGTTTCGCGCATGGGCCAGAGGAAAAGTTGGGGTTTTTGGGGCGCGTATTTGGCTTCGCAGCAATAGTCATGGATGCGTGGCCTTCCTAAGACAGACAAACGGGTGGGTTTAGCCAGTACACCAAGACCTGGTCAACTGGAGGAACGGGCGCGGATACTACGTATGGCATGGGAGTGCGTCAACGCGCCCTTAGCGAATTTTCAAAGTCCCCAAAACCATGGTGCGATCAAGGAAAAAGCAAGCCAAACCACGAAAACGAGGGGCAAACCCCCTCGGACAAAATCACTGAACTGATACTGCCCCGGTCCCATAACAAGAAGGTTGGTCTGATACCCCATTGGAGTCGCAAACGAACAGTTGCAAGCAAACAGGCACGTGATCGCAAATAACCTCGGATCGATCCCCAGATTGGCCGCCAAACCTACGCCGATCGGCGTGAATAGAACTGCACAAGCGTTATTGCTCAAGACGTTCGTAAACAACGCCACCACCAGAAAGAATACCGACAGCAGAACTGGGGGTGATGCTGAGCCAAATAGGCCCACAATGACATTGGCAAGGTATGCAGCCCCGCCTGTCGCGGTCATCGCCGTTCCCAAAGCCAACGAAGTACCAACCAGCAGGTAAATCGTGCGGTCGATAGCACGTCCAGCCTGACGTAAATTCATACAGCCAGCAAGTATCATTGCCGTCGCAGCTGCTATGGCGGCGGTTGTAATACTGACGACCCCTAGAGCGGCACAGCCAATCGACAAACCAAAGATTGCAACAGCACGTCTGGCATGCGTTCGATTGGGGATAATATCCCTGGTACCCGATATCAACACGACGTCGCGCTCAGGTCTCATGGCTTCAAGGCGATCCGGACGCCCCTTCAACAGCAATACGTCACCAGATTGCAGCCGAATATTTGTCATTCGAGCCGCCGTCATTTGGGCGCGTCTTTGTATACCAAGAAAAATTGCCCGCTGGCTTTGCTGTAACTCGAATTGTTCTAACGTCAGCCCAACCATTCTTGAGGTTGGGGTAATCATCGCTTCTACCAACACCGTGTCGAAATCTTTGGGTGATTCCTCCTGATTCTCTTCAGCGGCTTCCTCGTATTCCTTGACCCGGGTTTCTTGTAAATCCAGCCCGTAGGGCAAAGGTGGATGGAAGATACCATGGTGCCTACTTACGATTTTAGTAAGAGATTGCCGCGTTGCTGCAACGACAAACGTATCGCCAGCATGGATGTTATAGTCATCAAAAGGAGGAAGAATGGCTTTATCCCGTCGAAATATTTTCCTGACGGTTAAACCAGGCAACGACTTAAAAGCCCCTGCTAAAGCCGACTCTCCCATGAGCCCAGAGTCAGCTGGCACCACAAACTGCGAGATGTAGTGGCGTCCTCCAGAAACATTAGACGACGCACCCTTACGCTCGGGCATGATGAGTGGAAGCACAAACAAGACGTAGAAAATAGCAATACCTGCGAGCATCAAACCTAAAGGGGTGATCTCAAAAAACGTAAGGGGTCGCAGCCCTTGTTGGCTCATTGAACTGGAAATCAACAGATTGGTGCTCGAACCAACAAGCGTGGTCATACCGCCAAGTATCGCCGCATAGGAAAGCGGCAACATTGTACGGCTGGCTGACAATCCAGACTTTTGAGCAATCGACTGCAGAATGGGGATAAAAATTAGAACAATAGGCGTGTTGTTGAGGAATGCCGATAAGATCCCCACGAGCACAAGCACCAAGGCCAACAGCAGAATATTGGGCAACCGCGTTCGGCTAATCACGCTACCCAAGCTTTCAAGGGCCCCGGTTCTTACAATCCCCTCACCCACGACCAAGAGAGCCATAACGGCGATTAAAGCAGGGTTTGAGAATCCCCCGAGCAAAACCTCTGCATTGAGAAGGTTTACGTCATACGTTCCAGTCAGCGGAACGATCTGAAAAAACAGAAGTAAAATCGTCAGAACCAGAAGAGAACTGGCTTCCAAGGACAGCCACTGGGTCACGTAGAGTGTCAGCAGCATGACCGCGAGACCAAGAACGGCCCACATCTGCATGGTCGTCTCAAAGCCAGCCATCTAAATAGGTCTCACTATCTCTTTCCTCAGGACAGGTCTCATAGTATGCCCATGATTGAGGGGACCATGTCCTTTACCTAATCCTGGTGCAGTCTCGATTGCGGTGATTACGAAATTCCTTGCACGCTCAACAGAATCAACAAGCGATAAGCCCTGAGCCAAACTGGTTGCAATCCCCGAAGCCAACGTACACCCAGTGCCATGCGTTGAGGTGGAATGAATTCGTGAGCTTTCGAAAGTCTGAATTTGATCCTCGGTAATTAGCATGTCGACAATGTGATCTCCCTCAAGGTGACCACCCTTTAAAAGAACAGCTTGCGCGCCCAGTTTCTGCAGATGACTTGCAGCCGCCTCCATATCAGCGACCGTCTTGACCTTTAGACCCGTTAGCACCTCTGCTTCAGGCAAATTCGGAGTGACGACAGTAGCGCCTGATACGAGTCTATTTTTCAGAAAAGCGACGGCGTCGTCAGTGATAAGTGAATGCCCGCCTTTTGCAACCATAACCGGGTCAACAACACGTGGAATATTTAGTCCCCATTTGTCTAGCGCCGCCGCAATTGCATTAATAACTTCACCAGATCCCAGCATCCCTGTCTTTGTGATATCAGCACCAATATCTGTCAGGATTGATTCTATCTGGGAGGACACAAATTGCGGCGCTACCGGCTGAACTCCGTGTACACCTTTTGTGTTTTGGTCAGTAATTGCGGTTATGGCGGTTGCTGCATACCCACCTAGAGCCGTAACGGTTTTTATATCCGCCTGTATACCGGCACCACCACCTGAGTCAGACCCTGCGACAACAAGAACTCGCCCGCGAAGCTCTAGCGCTGACATGACAATAGCACTCCCAGCCGCTATGCCGCAGCTGCTTCAAGAATCGCTACAACACCCTCCACAACAGATTGCACCTCAGCGGCATCGTCTCCCTCTGCCATAACTCGGATTAGCGGTTCGGTTCCTGATTTACGGATAAGCAGCCGCCCAGAAGAATTTAACCGCGCCTCAGCGTCAGCAATTGCGTCTTTTACAGATGAATGCTCAAGCAAATCTTGTGCGCTTGTCGCTTCGTTGAATCGCACATTTTTAAGTAACTGCGGAACAGGCTCGAACGAGTGCAGCAGCGCACTGGCAGGCTTACCACTCTCTACGAGAGCTGCCAGCAATTGTAATCCGGCCATCAATCCGTCTCCTGTTGTGGCGTGGCGCCCTAAAATGATGTGACCAGACTGTTCACCACCAAGATTGAAGCCACCCTCTTCCATCCTAGCAGACACATACCGATCCCCGACTTGGGTTCGCTGTAAATCTAGACCGAGGCTTTTTAAATACCTTTCGAGCCCCAGATTGCTCATAACGGTTGAAACGACGCTATTGCCCTCAAGTTCACCAGATTTCTGCCAGCGATGCGCTATCGCCGCTAAGATTTGGTCGCCATCAATAATATTCCCAAGGTCATCACAAACGACGATCCGATCAGCATCCCCGTCCAGAGCCATACCAAAATCTGCTCCGGCCTCTTTAACTTTTTTAGCCATGTGCTCTGGATGAAGTGATCCGCAGTCTTTGTTGATGTTGAAGCCGTTTGGATCAACGCCGAGAGGCACAACGTCCGCCCCCAGTTCCCACAACACTGCGGGTGCCACTTTGTAAGCGGCACCATGAGCACAATCGACGACGATCTTTAGGCCGTTCAGACGAAGTTTGCGGGGGAACGTGTTTTTTACGAACTCGATATAGCGAACAGCACCAGTGCCATTATCAAGTCTTTGTGCTCGCCCTAATTCACTTGCACCGGCACGAAGGCTTTCCGTGCCGTTCGCCATGAGAGATTCAATTTCGGCCTCGATTTCGTCGGAGAGCTTAAAACCATCGGGGCCGAAAAGTTTAATTCCGTTATCCTCAAAAGCATTGTGTGAAGCAGAAAGCATAACCCCGATATCGCAACGCAATGAACGCGTAAGCATTGCTATACCTGGAGTAGGAATCGGACCAACTAAAATTACATCCATACCGACCGAGATAAACCCGGCTGTTAATGCTGGCTCAAGCATATAACCCGATAGCCGAGTGTCCTTGCCTATGACAACGGTGTGCCGATGATCGCCACGGGTAAACTTGCGCCCAGCCGCCATACCAAGCGTGAGAGCCATATCGGCCGTCATGGGGTCCTGGTTTGCGGTACCCCGCACACCATCGGTCCCGAACAGTTTATTCACTGTCATTGTGCCGACCCTCCCCACTTTTCTAATACCGGACTAAGATTATAGGCTTTTCATGGCCTATGGGCCCGGTTCAATCAAGTTATCTCGGCATTCCCGGCTTGATACTGCCAAATCTGAAGTGCTTGGCGGGTATCAGCAACGTCATGCACTCTCAAGAATCCCACCCCCTGCGCTACAGCCGCAAGCGCGGCAGAAATGGACCCTGCTCCCCGCGCTTTTGGATACTTCTCATCGGCCAAACGGCCAATAAAACTCTTTCGGGATGCGCCAAACATCAGGGCACATCCGATGCCATGGAAAGCAGCTAAAGAGTTGATGATCTCCATGTTGTGACGATCGGTCTTCCCAAACCCAATTCCGGGATCGACACAAATGGATTCAATTTTAATTCCGGATTTAAGGCAGCTCTCAACGCGGTTTGACAAATAATCGAATACATCAGCGACGGCGTCATCATAGTTTGGTGATTTCTGCATGGTTTGAGGTTCACCTTGCATATGCATGAGAATGACATCTGCCTCATGCTCAACTGCGACCTTCACAGCATTTGGGTCGCTGGACAGAGCCGTGACATCGTTGATGATTCTCGCCCCGGCTGAAAGAGCGGCAGACATTGTTGAAGCATTGCGCGTGTCAATCGACACCAACAAACCCCTCTCCGCTAAAGCGGTAATCACCGGAACGACCCGTTGCTGTTCAGTATCTGCATCAACACGCTGTGCACCAGGGCGCGTGGACTCTCCCCCTACATCAAGGATATCTGCCCCAGCTTCTGCCAATAATATGGCATGCTCAATTGCCTTGTCAGGCATCAAGTGATCACCACCGTCAGAAAAGCTATCGGGCGTTACATTAACCACACCCATGATGGCCTGCTTACCAGATGCAAAACCGGCAAAAGGTTGTCGTGGTCTCGACATCGCATCGAGCAATGTCGCTACTCGCTCTTTCGCATGACAAGGAAGAACATGACGCCATGGATCGAATGCCGTAACAGACGCGGCGACTCTTTTTGCAGTCCCATTCTTACGAACTATGAGTTCCACCGCCGCAAACGCTAAGTCATTACCAAGCAACGGTAACGCATAGCCATTTTCTATTAAGGATGCAGCCGTATCACCCGACGCGAAAGCTCGAGGGATACAATACAAGTTTGATCCGGTTGTATCGCTTAAGGAATTGGGCGGCGGCAGTCCGGCGACAGGTTGCGTCACGTGTTAGGTTGCGGTTCCGGCTCTGGACCCAGCCCACCAGAGTCTGGCTCTTCGCCACCGCTGTCCGTCGTCGGAACAGATGTTCGCCGACCCGGTGGACGTGGACGTTTCGTTGACTTGTCAGACTTATCTATGCTTTCACCGCGCAACAAAGCATCAATCTCTTCACGGGATAAGGTTTCATACTCAAGAAGCCCTTTCGCAACAACTTCGAGATCATCCTTATGGTCGTCAAGAATGTTACGGGCGGTCTTTTCACCCTCTTCGACAAACCGTCGCACTTCTTGGTCAATGAGTTCCGCAGTTGCATCTGAAACATTCTTTTGCTGGGAAACAGAATGTCCAAGAAATACCTCTTCTTGGTCCGCGTTGTAACGTAACGGCCCAAGTTTTTCTGAGAAACCGAACTCAGTAACCATCCGCCTGGCAATGTCCGTCGCCCGCTTTAGATCGTCCGATGCCCCAGTGGTAATGTATTCTTCGCCAAAGATCATTTCCTCAGCCACACGACCGCCAAACAAACTGGCAATCATGGCTTTCAGCTCCATTTGCGACTGACTGTACTTATCCCGTTCAGGCAGGAACATCGTTACGCCAAGGGCGCGACCACGTGGAATAATCGTTACTTTGTGCAGCGGTTCATGGCCCTCTGCATGCATCATGATCAATGCATGCCCAGCCTCATGATACGCCGTCAATTTCTTTTCATCTTCAGTCATAACCATGGACCTGCGCTCTGCGCCCATCATGACTTTGTCTTTCGCTTCTTCAAACTCATGCATAGTTACGACGCGTTTCGCTTTGCGCGCAGCTAGCAAAGCGGCTTCATTGACGAGGTTTGCCAAATCAGCGCCAGAGAATCCCGGCGTACCTCTAGCAATCACCTTTAAGTCAACATCGGGTGAAATAGGCGTTTTGCGAGTATGCACTTTGAGGATTTTTTCGCGGCCCATGATGTCTGGATTGGGCACAACAACTTGCCGATCAAATCGGCCTGGCCGCAGCAGAGCCGGGTCCAGTACGTCGGGCCGGTTCGTCGCAGCTATAAGGATCACGCCCTCGTTAGCCTCAAACCCATCCATTTCTACCAATAACTGATTCAGTGTTTGCTCACGTTCGTCATTGCCGCCGCCCAAGCCAGCGCCACGATGCCGTCCAACCGCATCTATTTCGTCGATGAAAATAATACAGGGCGCATTCTTCTTACCCTGCTCAAACATATCGCGGACACGGCTTGCACCAACTCCAACAAACATTTCGACGAAATCAGAACCGGAAATAGTAAAGAAAGGAACATTGGCTTCACCAGCGATGGACCGGGCCAGCAATGTTTTACCTGTCCCAGGAGGGCCAACTAAAAGTACACCTTTTGGAATTTTGCCGCCCAGCCGTTGAAATTTTGCTGGATCTCTAAGAAATTCGACAACTTATTCTAGTTCCTGTTTCGCTTCATCGATCCCTGCCACATCCTCAAAAGTGACGCGGCCTTGCTTTTCAGTCAGCAGCTTCGCTCGGGATTTTCCGAAACCCATTGCCTTGCCGCCACCGCCCTGCATTTGACGCATAAAGAAAATCCATACGCCAATTAAAAGCAGCATGGGGAACCAAGAGATAAGGATGCTCCACAGCGTTGTTTCTCCGTCTGACTTTGGCACCGCTTTTATGTCGACCCCGTTGGATCGAAGCGATGGAACAAGAGACGGGTCTTCGGGAGCGTAGGTGCGGAATTCCGTTCCGTCGCGGGTATTGCCAGAAATATTGTTGCCTTGAATGGTAACGCTGTTGATCTCGTTCCCCTCAACCGAGGCCATAAATTCGGTGAAGGACATCTCGCGGCTTTGGGTGCGTGACGTCGGCGCCTGAAAAAGATTAAACAGGGCAACAATCAAAACCAGGATAATGATCCAGAGAACTAAATTTCGGCTAATATTCACACCTGATCCCTTATTCTTTCCAAATGCCGGTGAGTTCCTACAATCCGCACTTCACCTAGCACTTACGCGTCTTTATGTATTAATTAAATAGGGCGCGCACCCAATAACGCAAGCCAACATAAACATTCTTAACCGCCCTAATCGCCCGCGCGGTGTAGTAAATTTAAATCACTTAATTCAGATTCATCAAAAACCCGCGGTATTTCAAGGTTTCCGTTGCTCAACAGACACTTTTAATTGTGTTTCTTTCATCCTGAGCTGACAGCCATGTAAAGTTCGATCTGACCAATTTCCGTCGGTTATCGCAGAGTATACACCCAGTAAACTTTCAAACCGCGGCGGATATTCAGCGCCAGAGACACAACTCAAACAGCGTGCCAAGCAGCGTAGCCCTACCTCTTCTGGTGCAGCCACTACAGCTGATATATCAAGGCTTATTTCTCCAACGTCGTTTTGGCGCGACGCGTCATTAAGCAAGTCATCAACGGCGGAATCAATGGCGCATTTAGCCCGTGCCATGTGATCAACGGTCTTGAGGAGCCGATCACGGCTCAGCCCTTCTTGCTCTAGAACCGCCATGATTTTGCGAAGTCGAACACGGGTAGAAGCATCGCTGGTGTTGCTTGGATCTTCTATCCAATCCTGACATTTCTCTTCGCATGTCGCAACGAGGTCTGTCTTCGGGACTCTTAAGAGTGGTCGCAAGATGCGTACGTCACTTCTGATCGATTCAGGCGCGATCGCGGCAAGACCATCAACACCTGACCCCCGGACCAATCTGTACAAAAAGGTCTCTGCCTGGTCATCAGCATGGTGCGCCGTCATCAATGCGTCGATGTTGTTTGTCTGACACCACTCAAACAAGAGGCTAAACCGTGCGTCTCGCGCAGCTGATTGCGTGCTTCGTTCAAGGCTCTTTATTTCCTCGCCCTGCTCCCAAATTAGGGTCTCATGCAGCATCCCGAGATCAGCAAGCCACATCGAAACCTGTTTAGCTTCCACCTGCGCCTCCGGACGCAGGCGATGGTCAACGGTCAAGCCGACGATACTCATACCTCTAATGTTGGCCCAAGCCTTGGCCAAATGACACAAAGCCATACTGTCGGGCCCGCCAGACACCGCGATGGCTATACGCGAACCATGTTTGAAGGAACCAAGGTCATCCATTAAAGCCGCAAAGGAGCCTGAAGAAATAGGCGACCCAGTGTTTGGACTATCTGGCTCTGCGATTACAGAAGGCATTAGCTAGGCGCACTTAAGACGTGCTCGCTCCGTTTGAGCACGACGCCGGATTGTATCGTTCGCCGTCGGGTACTCCGTCGCGAGACGTGTTAGCGCCGTGCAAGCGCCATCTATTTGACCAAGACGGGCCATCGACAGGCCTAACTTCAAAAGGTTATCTGGTCCCTTCGTGCTGCTTGGATAAGTTTGATAACCGGACAAAAACTCAACAGCGGCTTGCTCAAAATCGCCGCGCACATAGTACGTTTCGCCGAGCCAATACTGAGCGTTTCCAGCCAGATCATCCGCACCGTTTGCTTCTAGGAAAAGGCGCAATGCTCTCTCGGCGCGAGCATAGTCGGCCTGACGCAGAATATTGAAAGCGTAGTCATACTGTTCTTTGGGGGACCCAACAGGTAACGACGTAAATTTTGTTGTCGTATCGGGAGCCGTTTTAATTCGCGCAGTTGCCACGGGACCCGGGGTAGGCGCTGCCTTAATATTCGGGGGCGCGCCAGGAAGTGCTAGAGGCGAAGGTGGGGCTGGCGACATTTGCGACCCAGGCGCCGGAGGTAAAGCTGCGCCGTCCGCGTCTGTGCGAAGAACACCAAATGTATTGCCCTGATTAACAGGACCAGGCTGTCCTGGCGCTGTCAGAACTGACCCAGGAGCAACATCTATCGTCACACTCGCCGGCACACCTGGTGCCAGTGTTTGCGGCTGAGGCTGCACAGGTGCCGACATCGGCATATCCAGGTCTGGAGCTAATCTGGTGGCTTGAGATACACGCGGTTGGGCCTGAGCCACTGGCGTTAAAACAGCGGGCTCAGGTTGTGAATCTGTTAAGCCGGTTTGTTCTGCGGGGACAGCCAAAGCAGATGACACACCCGCCGCCTGCTCTAACACAGCCAATCGATAAGATACGTCATTCGACATCTGCTGCAATTCGGCACGCATTCGTGTGACTTCGAAGCGGGTCTCTTCGACTTGGCCGGTTAAAGTCTCAACCAAGCGTTCAAGTTGCTGAACCCTCAATTGAATTCGGCTCGCGATATCAGTGGGGATAGTTAGTTCGACCGAACCCGTATCGGCGGGCGCAGATGGCGTTTGGATGTTATTTGACGGCAAGGCCTGAAGACCTTGAAGTTGACGCTCAAGCTGACCAAGGCGTTCGCTCATAACCTTCATATCAAGCGGAGTTTGCGCAACCGCATAGGACATGGGGACAAGCAAGAGGAAGACAGTCGATACCCGCCCTAAAAAAAGTTTCAACAACTGAAAAATATTAAGGATCATGGCGCAACAGCTTACCTTGTGAGGCACGCGAATTACCGTGGACGCACGGCAGAAATAGGGCAAACGGCGGCACCTAAAAAGGAGAGCGCCGCCGTTTTAATACCCAAAATCGAAAGCCACTCAGAGGCTTTCAACCAGAATTTACTGTACGACAGAAACGCCGCGACGGTTCCGGCTCCAGCAGTCATCGCTTGACGCAACACATACTGGGCGTTCTTTACCGTAAGAGATTGTCCGCACACGACTTGGCGCGACACCTAAGGAAATTAGGTAATCCTTTACGGCGTTGGCGCGGCGCTCGCCGAGGCCAAGGTTGTATTCGCGTGTTCCGCGCTCGTCACAGTGTCCTTCGACTACAATGGACTGTGAGGGATTTTGACCCAACCACGATGCCTGTCCACGAAGTGTCGCTTGAGCCGCGGCGTTAAGGTTGTATTCGTCGAGACCAAAATACACACCATTACCAACCACTTGATTGAAGTATTCAGCTGAATCCATTGCTGGACCAGTCGGAGCAGACGACGCAACAGGTGCCGGCTCACTGGAGGACATATCAGAACTCATGTCGTCCTTTTTGCCTGCACAGGCAGCTAAAAGACCAAGTGCGGCGACGGCGGTGGTGAAACGGACCATCATTTTATTTATTCCCCTTCGGTCACAAGACTGACTTAAATATGCACAAAACGGCTATTTTCCGCACCTCTTTTATCAGGTGCATGGCGGGACGCAAGGTATTCCCTTAGCCGTTCTCGCAATAAAAACACGCGACAAAGGGTTTGGTTTCAATTTTTTTAGCCCTATTTGCCTAGGGAATCAGCGGTGACCAGGCCGGATCCGAGGCATCCTCGGGTGTTACCATCTCCCTTTGGTTGTATCCGGTAAGATCGATCGAATATAGGCGGGTCCGCCCGCCAGACCCGTCAGCCCGCGTTGCCGATTGGGCAAAATACATTAGAACCCGGCCATTTGGGGCCCAGGTGGGAGACTCTACAAGAAATCCCTGCGCTAATAATCGCTCATTACTACCATCCGGCTCCATCACACCAATATAGAAAGTCCCTCTACTAATACGGGTAAAGGCGATCAAATCGCCTCTTGGCGACCAAACCGGCGTCGCATAGCGACCATTTCCAAAACTGATCCTCCGGGCATCTGATCCGTCAGAATTCATCACGTAGATTTGCTGACTGCCGCCGCGATCTGAGTTGAAGGTCAATTGCCGCCCGTCGGGAGCATAAGAAGACGAGGTATCGATAGCCGGATGATTGGTCAGCCTTAAGGTCCTGCGGGTCCTTAGATCCATTTCATAGATCTCAGAATTCCCGTCAGCGGCCATAGAAAAAGTCACTTTGTTGCCATCAGGCGAGAACCGAGGCGCATATGTCATGCCTGGAAAATCGCCAAGAAGCTCTTGGCGACCCGTATCAATATTAAAAAGGTAGACCCGCGGAACATTGCGGAAATAGGACAGATAAGTGATTTCTTGGGCGGTTGGCGAAAACCTGGGCGTGAGCACAAGAGCAGAACCATCGGTCAAAAAACGATGACCCGCCCCATCTTGGTCCATTATTGCCAAACGCTTAATGCGCGCCGTACCAGGGCCACTTTCAGATACATAGACAACGCGAGTATCAAAGTAACCCGTTTCACCCGTGATCTGTGTATAGATTGCATCTGCGATGATATGGGCAACACGCCGCCAATTCTCTGGCTGTGTCACATACGCTTGACCAATCATTTGTTGGCCGCCAAAGACGTCCCATAGACGAAATGCGACACGCATTTGTCCGTTGGGCTGGGTTTCAATTTCTCCCTGAACCAAAGCCTGCGCGTTCAATGCCCGCCAATCGGCAAAATGTGGCTGAACATCTAGAGAGGGTAGAGCCTGAATAAAAGCATCGCGATCAACTGGTCGAAAAAGCCCAGAGCGCTCTAAATCATTTGAAATGACAGAACTGACATCACCCCCCACGCGAATGGACTCATCGTCGTTGCCCGGGAAATGCGCGACAGCAATTGGCATGGGTTCTACGCGCCCACGCGTTATGTCAATCTGAACCTGCGCCTGCGCGCCTAGAGACAAGACGAGCAAGAATACCGTGCTCGACAACGTTATCCAAGAATTACGCACGCTTAACTGACCTCCCCTACCCCGGTTGTCGACTCAATCAACAGCACGGGGGCATTCCAATCGCAAAAGATACCATATCCAACTTAGTTCAGCCTTCCTTGTGGTGTGAAGGTAAATACGATCTCCTTAAAAATCTCGTATCTTTGTGGCGAGATTGGGATGTTACTGCAACTTAACACGGCCGTGCGCGCACTGTCGGCAAACGTTCGAAAAGACGGCTCTGAGAAATAACGCCCCGTATCCTCAATTACTGCCTGACGCACACTACCGTCTCTTTGAATGGAAACACGGATATCAACAGTTAGGTCTTGAATACCCTCTTTACCTGGATCGATGCGCCAACAATTCTCAATGTGCGCTTTAATCGCATCTCGTTCGCTTAACGTTGCTCTGTCCGCAGTTTGCAGCGTTCTCAATCTTTCGTCCGGTTCCTGTTCGGTTGGCTCAGAAATAGTGGGAGGTGGCCGCTTAGAAACCTCCTGCTCAAGGTCCTTAACTAAACTGACAAGCTGATCGAAAGAGTCCTTCTTTGGGGGCTCAGGTTTCCTTGGCGGCGCCGCGACTTTGCGAGGCGCTGGCACTTGAGCGACGTCCTGAGGCGGCGCAGGAACTGGCTCGGGCGCTGGAGGAGGACGCTCTGGCTCGGGCGGCGGTGGCGCAGGTGCTGGCTCGGGCTCGGGTTCCAACTCAGGTTCTGGTTCCGCTGGCTCTGGCTCAGGCTCAGGTTTTGGCGGCGGTGCAGCCGTGACTTCAGTAACAGCCACTAATTCGACAACGATCGGCGCATCAGCATCTTTGATGTCGCGCTTGAACATCGGCATGCCGACCCACGCAAAGATAACAACCAAGCTGTGCAGCAGAGCCGAGAGAAGAAAGCTTTTGCCCATGCGCGGCTGCCCTAGCGCCTCGCGGGAGGGTCTGTCACCAGCGCGGCATTGCGTAACCCGGCCTTATATATTTCAGACATAACATCCATAACGCTACCATAGGCTAGAGACTTATCTGCCCGGACGTAAATACGTACATCTGGGTTTGACTCACTTACCGCTTTCAAGCGGGCACCGAGGTTTTCGAGTTCGACGGGCGTATTTTGCAAAGTCACGCCATCAGCATTCACATTGACCGTTAAGGCTTGATTATCCTGAGGCAGATTTGGCGTTGTGGCTTCCGGCAGATCAACATCAACTCCGGTTGTCAGTAGCGGCGCTGCGACAATAAATATAACGAGTAGAACCAACATAACGTCGACCATTGGCGTGACGTTGATTTCTGCCATGGGGCGATAGGGTTTGCGACGTGATCCGCCACCGCCCGCATTAGGCTGCACAAACATACCCATGGTTTATGACCGCTCTTCTAATTGGCGTGACAATATCGCTCCAAATTCTCCGGCGAAGTTTTCCAACCGAAGGCCATAACGGTTCATGTCCGACGAAATTGAGTTGAAGGCAATAACCGCAGGAATAGCTGCCACAAGACCAAGCGCTGTCGCGAATAAGGCTTCAGCTATCCCGGGCGCAACTGTGGCTAGACTAGTATCGCTTGACGCTCCTATCGCCGTGAAGGTGTTCATGATCCCCCACACCGTACCGAACAATCCCACAAATGGCGCCACCGCCCCTGTTGATGCCAAAAACGTCATACGACTTTGCAATTGATCCATCTCGCGCTCGAGGCTGATGCGCATGACGCGGTCTATGCGTTGACCTAGCCCAGCCATATTTTCCGGCTTTCCATCTTTATTTTTTGAGGAAGATCGCCGCCATTCACGCATAGCGGCCACAAAAATAGAGGACATAGGGTCCGGGGGGCGCGGTCCAACCCGTTCGTACAGTTCTTCTAGGGAACTGCCGGACCAGAATCTCTCTTCAAACTTTTCTGCGCGCCTTGTCAGCGAACTCAGCCGTAAAACTTTTTCGAAGATTATAGCCCAACTCCACAGGGACGCCGCAGCCAAAAATAGCATGACTGCTTTGACCACTATGTCTGCCTGTAGAAAGAGACCCCATAATGAAAAGTCAGAATGTGTTGTGAGGGCACCGAGAGCGCCAACTGATTCTACTTCCATTCCTCGTTAACCCTTCCCATTACGTATACGTTTAAATGTATTTTTTATATTTGCTGGCAAACGCTGAGGCTTGCCATCTTTATCTACAATCACCAACTTAATTTCGATTTTGGATATAGCTGCACCGATCCCATCATCACCAACCAAGTTAATACGCTGATCCATCGTCATCGACGCCCCACCCAAAGCCTCGACAGACGTCTGAACGATGAGCTCGTCTTCTAATTTAGCTTGCTGCAGGTATCGAATCTCTGCGGAATGAACGGCAAAGACCAATCCAAATTTCTCGATCATTTCGATATGATCTAATCCGTTGACACGCATCATTTCGGTGCGCGCTCTTTCGGCAAACTTTAGATAAGCCGCATGATAGACCATCCGTCCCGCATCGGTTTCCTCGTAGTACACCCGCAGCGGATAGAGATGAACAGCACCGTACATGGCGCCCGCAGTCGGACGAGGAATACTAGCTGTCACGAGTCGTCACCAAGCATATCAAATTGCGCCTGGTCGCGTTGCGGAACGGTTAACCCGATATGACGATAGCCACTGTCCGCAAGCACCCGACCTCGCGGTGTCCGCTGCAACAACCCCTGTTGGATAAGGAACGGCTCGACAACGTCTTCAAGCGTGTCGCGCTCTTCGGCTAGTGCCGCCGACAGCGTATCGACACCCACTGGACCGCCACCATAGTACTCTGCAATACAGGTAAGATAACGTCGGTCCATCGCATCGAGGCCAAGCGCGTCAACATCCAACCGTTGCAGCGCTGCATCCGCCGCCTTGGCATCAACGGTTTTAATTTCATCAACAGCAGCAAAGTCGCGAACACGCCGCAGCAACCGGCCAGCGATCCGCGGTGTGCCTCGTGACCGCTTGGCAACTTCCAAGGCGCCATCTGGAGCCAAGTCAAAACCCATTATGGTTGCACCGCGCTCCACAATACTCACCAACTCCGTCGGCTTATAAAACTCAAGCCTCAACGGAATCCCAAACCGGTCTCGAAGCGGTGTCGTCAATAAGCCTGACCGTGTTGTCGCGCCAACAAGCGTAAACGGCTGCAACTCAATTCGGACCGAGCGAGCTGCCGGACCTTCTCCGATAATAAGATCCAGCTGAAAGTCTTCCATCGCTGGATACAACACTTCTTCTATGGCCGGATTGAGGCGATGAATTTCGTCAATAAATAAAACGTCCCTCGCCTCAAGGTTCGTCAGAATTGCAGCCAAGTCACCCGCTTTGGCAATCATTGGTCCCGATGTCGCGCGAAAACCAACGCCTAACTCTCGCGACACAATTTGTGCCAATGTCGTTTTACCTAAGCCCGGCGGACCATGAAGCAAAACATGGTCAAGGGGTTCACTGCGACCTGACGCCGCTGAAATAAAGACGCCAAGGTTTTCGCACAATTGCTGTTGGCCAATAAAATCGGTCAATCTTTGCGGGCGCAGCTTTGCATCCGCATCTTCAACTTGAGCATCACCCGAGACAATCCGATCTTCAGCCATCGCTCGAAAGATCCTTCAGTCCGTCGCGAATTAACTCATCAAGACTTAGAGAACCGCCCCCCTTTTGCAGAGCGCGGCTCACCGCACCAAAAGCGTCTGCACGCCCAAAGCCGAGGTTAACAAGCGCTGAAACGGCATCTTCCGCCATCTCAGCTGCTGGATCAGCGGCCGCGCTGCCGCTTTTCTCTCCTGTTGGCGCTTCAGACAATGCAGGTGCCAACACAATACTGCTCACTTTGTCTTTTAATTCTGTGACAATTCGCGATGCCAATTTAGGTCCAACACCGGTCGCTCGGGTAAACGCTGGTTTGTCTTGCGCCGCGATTGCTTGGGCCATTTGATCAGGACTAAGGATCGACAATATTGCCAACGCAACTTTGGTCCCCACACCTTGTACTTTTGTGACGAATTGGAACGCATCCTTTTCCGCTACTGATCCAAACCCATATAAATGAATATGGTCTTCCCGGACATGCGTTTCTATGGAGAGGCTGACCGCTTCCCCGACACCTGGCAGGGCAGAAAGTGTGCGTGCGGAACAAAACACATGATAGCCAACTCCAGCGACATCGATGACTGCCCAATCATCTCCAACACTATCAACTAGACCTTTAAGCGTGGCAATCATCGGGATTTCCCCCCAGCTATCGCCCTACTCAATCGATCATTGGAAACGCGATGATGAGCATGGCAAATAGCAACACCCAAGGCATCAGCTGCATCTGGTGAACCAGGCGCGTGCCCTGGCAACAACATTCGAACCATTGCCTCGACCTGCTGCTTATCCGCATGCCCCGCCCCAACGACCGATTTCTTTACCGCATTAGGCGTGTACTCAGCGACTGGCAAGCCGGCTTCAGCGGCTGCTAACATTGCCGACGCACGGGCATGACCCAGCTTCAATGTGGAAGCCGGGTTTTTATTC
>JAQWQC010000010.1 GCA_029245025.1 Rhodospirillaceae bacterium | reverse complement strand
GTGGATCAATCTAGGCGTGGGTAAACCTAAAGCGCCCCCGATGACGACCGAAGAATAAACCCAAGAATGTCTTCAAATGGGTAGAATGACAACGGCCCCTCCTGGGGAGGAGGGGCCGCTCTGTAATTATTTGAGAGGGCGTTTATTTTTTACCTTAAAACGGAAATTCGCGCTGCAGCGGCTCGGGGCCACCACGTGATTCCATGAGTTTCTTGAAGAACGTCCAACTGGTTTCGTTCTCGCGATCATCATCAAGCGGCGGGGGATCCGTGTACTTGGGATAATTCGCGTATATTTCCTCTTTAAACGCTTCGGGCATATCGTCCCAGCTCTTCAACTTTAAACCGGCCGTGTGCATGTAGATGATGCCGTCGCGGCCGGCCATTTCCATCCACGGAAGCCAATCGGAATGGCGAACCCAACCGATTTGGACATTTGGATTGTACACGTCTTCATCGAGCAAGCTCTCCGTATCCCCCATGAAATTGAACATCTCCGTGGCACGATACTGTCCACCGATATATTTCTGATAATCGCCAGAAAGGACGTTCGTGTAATAGAGCGGGATGGCTGATGTCATCCACCAGCGACCGTTCAGCATTTCACCCGGGAATTGCATAGGCTTGCCATCGCGGCCCATGCCGAAGGAGGGACCGGAATTGACGGGGTCGTTATCTACGTGGATGACCTCGACTTCTTCTCCGGTGTAAGGGTTTTCCCAGGTCTTTAATACTTCGCTAGTGCGTTTGTCTTTGTAGAGCAAAATTTCACGGGTTCTTAGGACGTACCCATAGTTTCCGTCTTCATCGCGCACGGTGCCGCAGTGGCGGACGTTCATGCCCTCGACGTCAAACAGGTATTTGTCTGACATCCCCATGCGGCGACCGAATGCACGGCCTTTCCACCAGTAGGTGACGGCTTCACCATCTTCAAGGGAACATTGAATTTTGCGCATGACCTTGGCCACGCCTTCAGCGGTCTCTAAATCGTGTTGCCCGGCAGTCGCGAGGCTTGGCAGAGCCAGCGCGAAGGCTACTGCCATGAGTGATTTCTTGAACATGCGTATCTCCCTGATTCTTAGGCGGTTATCTTATTCGGTCGAATTAGAACAGCAGTTTAATATATACTCCTGGGGCAGGTCAGCGTTCTAATTTAACCACAACTTTCCCAAGATTCTTTCCGCTAAGCAAGTGTTGGACGGCAGCTGGAACGTCTTCCAGGCCGACAAACCTGACAGGGTCAACAAAAACCTCAATTTCCCCCTTTTGGTACCAGTCGAGCAGTCGTTCGGCGGCCTCTGGGTGGTATTCCTCATAATGAGGGTTGATGAACGCCCGGACCGATGCTGAGCGGAAATACAGCTTCTCGTATATGCGAGGAGACGTGACCTGCTCCCAGGGCTTGCCAACCTCTGATGTATAACCTGAGATCACAAGCCGACCTTTGACAGCTAAGTTGTTCACAAAGGCATCAAAAATTGATCCGCCAACAGAGTCATAGGCGACATTTATTCCATTTGGATACTCAGCCTTGAGGACATCATTCACATTTTCAGTGCGATAGTTAATGACTCGATCGCAACCGATGTCTTTTAGACGCTGCGTCTTTTCTTCCGATCCGCAGAGGCCAATCACATGATTACCAGCTTTCTTTGCAACTTGGACGATGATGTGGCCTAGCCCTCCTGCGGCTGCAGAAATGGCGACGGTTTCTTTGGTTCTCAGTTCTCCAACTTGTTCAATCCCGACCATGCCTGAGATTCCAGTCGGCATAAGACAAAGGATCTCAGGCGATGCCGCGGGAACTTTGTATAAGCGGTCAGTCTCCGCGATCTGATAATCACGGTACCCAGAGCCAACTTTCCATGTTGCGACGTTATCTCCGACTGCGAATCCGAGTACTCCGGGGCCAAGCTTTTCAATCCGTCCAACAATCTCAATACCGAGGTCTGTCGGTGGGGTGTAGCTGATGTAGCTCACAGCATCCCTGACCATGTTGAGATCGTACACGCCGTTAACACCGGCATAGACATTGCGGATCAAAACCTCACCTTCGTCCGGCTCGCCTATCTCAGCATCGACGATGTCGGTACAAGCGGCAAAGTCTTCACCGTATTGGGTCATAATTAATTTACGGGATGTAGGTGCTGACATTACGCGTCTTCCGTCTCATTGCTGGATATAAGAAAGCGCACTGTAGCAAAGGTGCCAACGATCATTGTGACAGCGGCGACATCAAAGGCGATTTCCATGCTCGTAAACTTCGCCAGTGTTCCCCATAGAATACCGCCCCCAACCATTCCGGCAGTAAAGCTCATCATTGACATGGATAATCCTCTTCCTCTGACCCAAAACGGTAGGACCATCTGAGCCGCCACTTGAAACGACAGCATGCAGATCATCCAGGCGCCGCCATAGAAAAACAATACGCCTGCAAAGAGAAGGGGGTCGCGAACCACTCCAACGCCATAAAGGGAGGCTGCTATGATCAAGCTAGCCCAAAACACGATAGTATCCCGGGAGTAGCGCGCATTGAGGGCAGGGGCGATGAACAGCGCTGTCAAAATGGCACCAACGCCGATGGCACCCATTAAAGTGCCGAATTCTTCAGGCCCGACCCCCAGTTCTTCGCGGGCAAGCAAGGGGAGGAGGGCCATCAACGCGCTTGCACAAAAGAAGTGAACTGAACCTCGAATGAGGACTGCCTGAAAACGTTGCGCTCTTCGAACGTACGAAATTCCAGCGGCCATATTCGACCATATGCTTTGCTTCTGTTGTGGGCGCAATGGAGGTCCGTCCCATCGGTATACAACCACCATGAAAACGAAGTAGCTCAATGCGTTCACAACAAAAGCGGGCGCGACGCCAGCCCAACCGATCAAAAGGCCCGCGAGAGCCGGTCCAATCAAGCGTGAAATATTCATTGAAAGAGAATTCAGGGTTACAGCGTTAACCACTTCACTGCGCGGTACGATGTCTTGCAGGGTTGCTGACATGGCAGGCATGAGGCAAGCGCCACCAGTCCCGAGGAGCAAGGTTAGTACGATCAACAATGTAGGTGTGACCATGCCGAGATGGCTAAGTCCCGCCATGCTCAATGTCACAGAAATCATCCACCACGTGACAATAATCATGTACCTACGGCGATCGATCATGTCTGCCAGAGAACCTGCGATGAAAGCCAAGAAAAGGCTCGGAATCATTTGCGCTGATTGCACCAAAGCGACAAGCAATGGCGAATCAGACAGGTCGGTCATTAGCCAGGCTGATCCGATACCCTGCATCCACGTGCCGATAAGAGAGAAGAGACCGGCTATCCAAAAAGCGCGGAAGGTCTGAAGGCGCAGGGTGGCCCAAACCGCAAAAATTGATTGCCGTTCAGCTCGCTGTTTGTCTGGGCTGTTAACCGTTTTCGTCGGATTTCCCGGCGTTTCTTCAGAGGGGGCGTGGGGTTGCGGGGCTTGCGGCATCCCCGCTCTTAATCGGCGTTAGCTTGTTCTGTCAATGAGCCGAATCCGATTGATGTCAGATGACATGCTGATATCTATACGGTTAAGGTACACAACAAATACCAAGTCTTCAGGAGCCGTTTCCATGAAACTCGTTTTTACACCTAATCCCGAATACATCCACAAGGTGTTAGTCGTTACTCACGAAGGGGGGATTGTAGATCGTCTGGAATTTCAGCGTACCCGGCCGTTCGACGGGGATATGATCTGGGATTATCATCCTATGGGGAAGGTACCGGCTCTCGTCTTAGATAATGGTGACCCACTCTATGGAGGCTTGGTTATTTGTGAGTATTTGGACTCCCTTTCGACCACTGGCAAGCATGTGTTTCCCACGGGGGAAGCGCGTTGGCCAGCTTTAAGGCAAATGGTGTTGGGCGACGGTATGTTTGACGCCACGACACTGTTACGTGTCGAAGGGTGGCGGGACAAGAAAGACTGGAACATGGAGTACATGCTCCGGGAGCGCCGTAAGATGATCGGATGTCTTGATCGAATGGAACTAGAAACGCCGCAATTCAAGGATGCGGATTTTCATATCGGACATATATGTATGGCAGGCGGTCTCAGTTATCTGGATCTTCGAAATCCAATTCAGGAATACGTCATCGTCGATGGAGATGATTCGTTTGATTGGCGAGAAGGCCGACCAAATCTTTCGGCATGGTACGACCAAATCGTAACGCGGCCGTCCTTGGAGTGGCGCTTTACAATGGATGAGTAGGGCGTTCGTTAGGCGTTTTTGACCTGCGCTTCTGGTAGGCGTCCCATCACCATTTCCCAGTTATTGAGTGAAGCGATATGAAAGTACATGGCGGCAAGCCAGCCTTTCCTGCGCCATTCTAGGAATGTATCATCAGACATGTCCCTCAATTTCTGCTCATCGATACAAGCAAATGCGCCGATATCTAATTTCTCACCATCGGCTAGGTCTATCTCAAGGGAGCGTTCTTCCACGAGGCCAGAGTCTTTTAGCACTTGTGAGAATTCTGATGTTGCGCCGTAGGCCCCATGAAACTGTTGGCATAAGTCCAACGCATCGTTCACGACTTGTGTTTCCTTTTCACCCTCAAAAAGTGCAAGGGCATTATCGCTATTAGAATTTGCTTCATGATCTATACCAAGTTGCAGGCGCTCATCTTCTTGTTTACCAAGTAAAATAAAGGGATAACGCCGCACGTAAGCAGGGACGTAGCAGAAACGTTCCCATTGTCCTTTGTCATCAACGAACACATTTTGACCATCCCGGAGACCCAGAGCTACAGTCGGCACAAGTTCGGCGCCAACGAACACTATAGGGTAGTGCCGTGCAGCCAAGACAAATTCGGGAAGTGTGATTGGCACTGCATTGGTCGAGTTGGCAAAGGTGAAGTCGGCTTCTGCCCGGATCTTAAAATCACCATGACGTTCTGCAGTAACAGCCCTTGGGTCATGATAAAAAAGTGGCGGCGGCATGCGCTCCTCACCATTCTCATTCGCGGTTGGGGTTGGTGAGTCGTCCGTCTTATCAATCAATGTCTTTTCCTTTCCAACCCATGCTCTAGGGCACAGGCCATTTCTATGATCTGGGGCGCAAAATAAAGCCTTCTGTGGCTGGGTCAACGGTCGAGCCACAGTGTATCCAGTGGTGATCACTGTGTATGCTTAAACGAAGTGAGCCATGAAGCAGGGGTGAGATAGAATGATGCTGTCTGGGAAAATTGCTGTCGTTACAAACGTGCGCGATTTCGTTGGCGTTGCAGTGGCCTATGTGCTTCAGGCCCGTGGCGCAACTGTGAGGTGTCATGACGCAAGCTTTGAAGATTTGGTCTCCCGAGACGCATTTAAATCTGAAAACCCGAATTTAAGTATACTTGATGCTTGCTCAACTGCGGACGCTATTGATCGCGCACGTTCTAATCTCGGCGGGCTGGACGTGGTTGTCATAAACGACTTTTACCCAGCAAGTAGGGTGCCGATTGGTGAGGCATTGGCTGACGATTTTCGCAATAACCTTGAAGCCCTTATGGTTACTCCATTCGAAACCGCTTCTGCTGCGGCGCGGCATATGAAGCCTCAGCGCAAAGGCAAAATTATATTTGTTACTTCCGCGGCACCGATTCATGGTTTACCGAACTACTGCATGTACGCGGCCGCTCGTGGCGGGGCAAATGCACTAGCATTATCTGTGGCTAAGGAATTGGCGCGCGATAACATCCAGGTCAATGCTGTTGCTCCAAACTATGTCGAAAGTGAGAGTTATTTTCCGAGAGACCTACTTGCCGATGAAAAGGTGTTAGCGAAGATGACAAGTAAGGTACCACTGGGGCGGTTGGGAAAGCCTGAGGAAGTTGCTGAAATGATCGCTTTCTTGGCGTCGGACAGATCAGACTTTGTGACCGGCCAGATCATACCCATCGCCGGTGGCTGGGCCTGATACCTTAAAAACTGATCGAACTATTTGGTTCCAAGTTCTTGGTCGTCAACTTTGCCTGTTTCGGGCAATGGATCCCACATGACGGAGAAGAGCACTTTTTTCTCTTTGACTCCTTTTAGTGAGAATTCACCGCAATACTTGCAGTCATCTGCGAGCCTTGGAACAGCCCCCCAAATTTCATCGCTGATCCAAATCTCCGAGCTACCAGCCTCAGCACAAATTTGAGCAGCCGTTTGAACCGCAGTGCCAAAGTAATCATTTTCTTCGACGACAGCCTCGCCAGAGTACAAGCCGATTCTAATATCAAAGGAGAGCTGGGGGTTTTTCCGATTAAAGAGGTCTATTTCCTGCTGCATTTGAATACAGGCTTCAATGGCAGATCTTGGATTGGCAAAGGTGGCCATAATGCCATCACCGGTATGCTTAACTTCCTTTCCGGTAAATTTGTTCAGCGCATCTCTAACAATATTATTGTGCACGCGTAGCACCTCATGCATCGTTCCATCACCGAGTTCCTCCGTCAAAACAAGGAAGTCTAAGATATCTGTAAACATCAACGTTTGAACGGTTGGAAGCTCGATGGAGCATTCGGCGTTACACCACTTATCGAGCAAGGAATTTAGATTTTGTGTGTCGTCCGTATTGCCTTCAAGATGATCTGCCATCGCGGCGTCGCCAGCGTTGATCATGTCTCTATACTGAGTGCGTTCTCCATACTCATTTACATTGCCTGCGAATGCCTGCGCCATTTCCTTTTTGGCCCCTGTTAATTCCATGAGCCGTGCCAGAATCGATTGTCCTTCCTTTGCTGAGAGGAGGAAATTTCGGCTCAGTCGGGAACACACTCCCGCAAAATACAAATTGAGTCCGAATTTGGTAAAAGTGTCGACGGCCTTTTCTCTGTTTTGTAGAGCCGTAGCGATCTCAGCGATGATGACTTTGAGGTGTGTAACTACCTTCGCAATGGCCTGGTCTGCAAAGGCTTCGTCATCAACGGGTTGATCGTGGGCTACGGTAGGTCCGCCGCTTCCGCCTGGCCCCGGACATTGATCAGGTGTTGGGGGTGCTGCCTTAGGAGATTCGTCGAAGCCCTCTCGCGCCTCCATAGAAATGGGGGCACCTGATTCTATCATGGCCGATGCATCATCAAAAACTTTATCGTATTTCGCCTGAGTCGGTTGAAGAACACCGCCGAATTTCTCTTCTGGGGCAGGCTCTTCAAAATCCTCTATGGCCCTTGGCGGGGTATAGTTTTTTTTATTGGTCAGAAATGTCATGAGAAAGATGATGATGAACCCAAGAAATACAATAGGAGCCTGCAGTTCTGGGTTTAGGTCTGCGCCCTGAGGCATGACTATGAGGAGAAGAATGACGCCGAGCGTTCCAAACACTGCCATGCCAAGCGCTTGAACAATCATAATCGTCAGACCGGGTTTGCCCTTGCTAGACCCACCAGCAGCAATCCGGGTGTCCCGCCGAGCCTGGCGTCTTGCCAGGTCTTTTTGATCGCGAATAGACTTCGTCGACGCCACACGTCCTCCAAACGCCCCTAAACGGCAATATGACTACCGGGTAAAAGCGATGCATCTACTTTTGCCTTCGCCCGATTTTCCGGGCTTTCAGGCATCTCTCATACAATAACTCTAAGATAATAAAGCGATTTTGTCTTGGGGAGTAAGGGTGTCTTTGACTGGCGAACGCAAATTATCGGATCTTTACTGCCGGGTAGTCAGATCACATTTTCCCAGTCACTCCGGTCAATTGTTGACACGGTTGAATCCTAAGGCCGCTGATAATCAGGGTTTTCGTTTTTTGAGCGCGACGGTAAGGTCGCGACGCATTATATCGCCCCAAAAGGTCCCAAAAGGTCCCAAAATATCATGACAGCTTTTAGCGTGTTGAGTCAGGTTTTCCGAAGCATTGTATTTTATCTTGGTATTGCAATTGCAATACCGGTGTCTGCAGAGACAGTCTTTCATAGGGGGAATATTGGCGAGCCAGATTCATTAGACCCCCATTTAACTACCAGCGGTTATGCCACAAATATTATTTTCGAAATGTTCATTGGTCTAACCACGGTCGATGCCTACGCTAATATTTCTCCGGGCGCCGCAGAGTCTTGGACAATTTCTGAAGATGGTAAGACATACGTTTTTGTTCTTCGTGACGGGATGGTCTGGTCAGACGGAACGCCCGTAACCGCTGGCGACTTTGAATATTCTTTCAAGCGTATGCTTGACCCGGCGACCGCATCACGCGGCGCGCCGATGCTTTACATGATCGAGAATGGTCGACTGGTAAATACTGGCCAAATGTCACCAGATGAACTGGCTGTGACTGCCATTAATGACCTCACTCTTAAAATTAAACTCGAGGCACCCACTCCCTTCTTTCTTGAACTTATTGTTCATCGTTGCTTTCCGGTTCCCCGCTGGGCCGTAGAAGACTACGGTCGTGAATGGACCCGAGCTGAGAACATTGTTGTTAATGGTGCGTTCATACTCGACGAATGGGTGCCACAAACGTCTGTAAAGGTTGTGCGTAATCCGACTTTCTTTGCGGCTGATAGCGTGAATCTAGACGAAGTTATTTATTACACCACAGAAGATCTCTCTGCGGCATTCAACCGCTACCGAGCGGGTGAGCTCGACATGGTGATCTCGTTTCCGCCATCACAATTTGATTGGATTAAAGAGAACCTGTCGGACGATCTGCGAATGACGCAGAATCTTGGCCTTGAATACATTACTTATAACACCACCAAGCCACCGTTCGATGACCCTAGGGTGCGTATGGCGTTGAGTATGGCGCTGGATCGGGAGGTGATGACCGCACGCGTTATGCGTGGAGGTGAGAAGGCGGCTTATAGTTTGATTCCCGAGGGGTCGCGCAGCGGGTATGAGCCGGCCTTCGCCGACTATCGTGATCAATCACAGTCTGAGAAAAATGAACGGGCTAAAGCCCTGTTGGCGGAAGCTGGGTACGGCCCAGAAAATCCATTGTCCTTTAGTTTTCGGTATAACTCGCAAGAGGTGCTTCGCCGGGTTGCAGCCGCCGCGGCGGCGATGTGGCAGCGCGGACTGGGCGTGAATGTCAGCCTTTTGAATAGTGACCTTAATGTGCTCAACGCCGATCTGCGGAACGGTAACTATGAAGTGGCGCGATATCAATGGTTTGGTGAACACCGTGACCCTTCGACATTTCTATACCTCTTAGAGTCTGATGCCGTCGGCGACAATCACTCCAAATACAGCAACCCCGAGTTCGACAAATTGATGCAACAAGCCTACGCATCTGCTGATATTTCCGAGCGAATGAAGCTCATGGCTCAGGCAGAACGAATTGTCATGGATGAAGCGCCTATCACGCCGCTGAATTACTACGTGAGTAAGCGACTGGTGAAACCGTTTGTCTCGGGGCTGGAGAATAATATTCGTGGAATTAATTTGGGACGTTACGTATCTATTGATCGCCCTTAATCTCTAGCGTTGCTCCGACACCGGGATAAATTTACGAATAAAAACCCATTGCGTGTCTGTAGACGCTTTTTTGTCGAACTTGTAGCGATCCATCGAGAAAGCCTTTAGATCGTCAGGCTCGTTTAGTCGGTTCTCAATAATGTGCCGGGCCATTAATCCGCGTGCTTTTTTTGCAAGAAAGCTAATGACTTTAGCATTGCCGTCTTTGATTTCTTTAAATACCGGCTGAATAACTTCCAAGTCCAAGGTCTTGGCCTGGACTGCAGAGAAATATTCGTTTGATGCCAGGTTGATTAAAGTCTTAGTTTTGGATTTGGTAACCATCTTCGTCACCATCTCGTTTAGTTTACCGTCCCAAAAATCATATAAGTTTGCACCGCGTTTAGTGTCCACGCGCGACCCCATTTCTAGGCGGTAGGGCTGAATCGCGTCGAGAGGGCGTAACAGGCCGTATAGCCCGGACAAAATACCCACATGGTTTTGAGCGAATTTTAGGTCATCTTTATCCAGTGAGTTTGCGTCTAGACCGAGATAGACACCACCAGCAAAAGCTAAAGCGGCTTGCTTGGTCTCAGTTTTTCCTACGGCGTCGAAACTCTTAAATCGCTCCGCATTCAAATTTGCCAGGTCTTCACTTATGCCCATCAAGCGTTTGAGGTCTTGAGGAGTAAGCTTGCGAGCCCGCTTAACAAGTTCGGCAGTGTCGTCTGGAAACAGCGGTGCGGTTTTGGACAAACCCTTTGCTGGGGTTGAGAAATCCAATTTCTTTGCAGGCGAGAGGACGGTATACATGAGTAATCTCTGAGGCTATTCGGCAAAATCAGTTTCAATGAAGGTATATCATGATCACCGTTGTTGGCATCAAGTCTTGCGACACCTGCCGAAAAGTTTTGGCGTGGCTAGCTTCAGAGAACCTAGACCACAGCTATCACGATTTGCGCGTCGATGGCTTGGACTCTGGACAATTAGCCCGTTGGTTTAAAGCGTGTGGCTGGGAAGCCCTGTTGAACCGCCGCAGTGCCACGTGGCGCACACTTTCGGACGCCGAAAAATCGGACCTGACGGCAAAGAAGGCAGAAGCTTTAATGCTAGCTCACCCAACTCTCATCAAGAGGCCTGTGTTTGAGGTTGGAGGAAACGTATATATTGGCTTTTCAGATTCTGTGAAAGCGACTTTGGACGCTTGAACGCGCTGTCTGCGTTGACATATTGCGGTGTTTGCCGCACACCATAATTACTATTTTTCTACCCCCCGGTGCAAAGGATCGCAACATGGCCGTGCCCGGTTACTTGCTCGTTCTAGGTCATTCTTTGGTGCCAGAGAAAATGGCTACTTACTCTGCTGCGTTGCCGCCGATTTATGAGAACTATGGCGGGTTCTATCTGGGAATTGGGGGCCCAGGACGGGGGGTTGAGCATCTGGAGGGGCCGTGGTTTGACCGCTCCATCGTGTTAGGGCGCTTTGATCAGCTAGGCGACGTCAGTAAGTTCTGGTACTCGCCGGAGTACGAAGAGGCGAAAAAGCTCCGCAAAGATGGTGGTGACTTCAATGTTTTTAAGATTTCTGGAAATGAGCATGAAGCGCCTCATGGTGAGCCTGTGTTCCTGGTTTCCGTTTATCGCGTCTTAGATCCCGATGCCTATGCGCCGTTGGCAAAAGCGGAGCAGGACTCGCTCGCAAACCGGGATGTGCAATATATTCTCAAGGCTACTGATAAAGAAACAGAGCGCCTTGAAGGTGACTTGATTGACCATGATTTCTCTGTTGCTGCTTTTCCAACTCAAGCGTCTGCTAACAGTTATTGGAATGATCCTGGCCATAAACAACTGCGAGACGCACGTTCTCAAGTCGCTGTATTCAACAGTTTTTTGGTACGTGGTGTGCTTCGGTAAGGCTTGGCGTACCGCCCGTACCGATCTAGCCTCATAGACACTCAAATGACCGTTGATCAAATCGCAGCCTTTGCAATTCTCGCAGGCGTACTTATCTTTTTTATCGGTGGTTGGTTGCGATACGACTTTGTCGCCTTTGGCGCTTTGTTTGCCGCGGTGATCGCGGGGATTGTGCCCTCTGACGGTGCGTTCTCTGGATTTGGCAATTCTGCGGTCGTAACTGTAGCTCTTGTGCTGATGATCAGCGAGGGGCTGCGACAGTCGGGGGTGGTGGATCTCATAGCTGAATACGCCGTGCCTGATACTCCGAGTCCAACGCTGCTTATCTCTGTTCTTGCATGCCTGGCCGCCGCATTGTCGGGCCTAATGAACAATGTCGGGGCTTTGGCTTTGCTTATGCCCGTTGCATTGCAAGCTGCTCGACAATCAGGACTGTCGCCAGCGCTTCTCCTTATGCCGTTATCGTTTGGGTCAATCCTGGGCGGGATGACGACCTTGATTGGAACGCCGCCAAACATTCTCGTGTCAAACTTTCGGGCCGAAGGCATGGGAGAGTCGTTTGGAATGTTTGACTATTCCTGGGTTGGAGTTCCTGTTGCCGCGGTCGGTGTTGCTTTCATTGCTTTCATTGGGTGGCGCCTCATTCCAACCGATCGATCAGCACCTTCAGGTGATGCAGAATTCGATATTCAGCCGTACATGACAGAGGTACGTGTTACGGAATCTTCCTCACTGGTCGGAGAATTTATGCTCGAGGCTATGAATGAACTAGCTGAAAAAGACGTCACAGTTGCTGGCCTCATTCGCGGTGATCAACTAACTCCCTATCCAGGCATGACGGAGAGGGTCTGTGACCAAGATATTCTCGTCGCTACCGGAGACGCCGATGCGCTTGAGAAAGTTATTGCTGACTTTAAGCTTGAACTCGTTGGTGACGTAGACATTGCAGAAGGGGCTATAAAGTCAGATAGAATCAGTCTTATCGAGGCTGTGGTTACTCCAGGTGCTCGGATTGCCGCGATGACCCTTAAGGAAATCGGACTTCGCTCGCGGTATCATCTAAATCTATTAGCTGTGTCGCGTCAGGGTAAACGGACCAAGACGCGGATGAATCAGCATCGCTTTCGGGCTGGCGATGTGCTTCTATTGCAAGGAGAAAAAGAGCAACTAACTGACATGTTGGGTCGGCTGGGGTGCTTGCCTTTGGCTCAGCGATCACTTGGCGTGGGTCGTCATCGCCGTGCTCTTTTTGCTACGACTGTATTCGGCACTGCAATTGCAGCAACCGCATTTAAAATCGTGCCGATTACCATTGCTTTTGGTGTTGCTATCGCGGTCATGATTCTTGGGCGGATCATTTCACCCCGCCGTGCCTACGGCAGTATTGAATGGCCTATTCTAATATTATTGGGTTGCATGATTCCAGTTGGGGAGGCGCTGGATAGAACTGGGGCGGCTGGATTGATTGCCCAAGGCATTGTTGCGGTCACGGATCAGTTTCCAGTCGTTGTCGCCCTCATCATTGTGATGGTAGTGACGATGACGTTGTCAGATATAATGAATAACGCAGCAACAGCAGTGGTTATGGCGCCGATCTCTGTGCAAATCGCGGAGCGGCTCAGCTCCAACCCAGATACGTTTCTCATGGCTGTCGCGATAGGGGCCTCCTGTGCATTCCTTACACCGATTGGCCATCAAAACAATACGCTCATCATGGGGCCGGGCGGCTACCGTTTCGGTGATTACTGGCGCATGGGGCTGCCACTGGAGATTCTAGTAGTCTCTGTATCTGTGCCTGCTTTGCTATACGCTTGGCCACTGTGATGATTGAACTGGATCAAGTATCTATCCGACTCCAGGATCGGATTGTTCTCGATGATATTTCGGTTTCAATTTCAGAACATCGTATAGGGGTGATAGGCGATAATGGATCGGGCAAAAGCACGTTCGCCCGGCTACTCAATGGCCTTATCGTGCCAGATAGTGGTTTTGTAAAAGTTCAAGACTTAGACACCCGCAACGACGGTAAAGAAATTCGTTCTCGGGTCGGGTTTCTCTTTCAAAATCCCGATAATCAAATAGTTATGCCGACAGTCGCTGAAGAGTTAGAACTCGGTCTGAAACCACTCAAACTCAAAGTGGCTGATCGGGCACGCCGAGTGGAAGAAGCCCTTGAGCGCTTCTCACTAACACATTTGGCGGATCGCTCCGCGCATCTGCTGTCCGGCGGTGAAAAACAACTCGTCGCCCTCGCTGGAGTCATGGTGACTGAGCCCGAGATACTGGTCTGCGACGAACCCACGACGCTACTCGATCGCCGCAATGCAACGCATGTTATGCGTTTGATTGCTGAGCTATCCTGCCAAGTTATTGTTATTACTCATCATTTTGAACACTTGCACGACTTTGACCGCGTCTTGGTAATCGCGAACGGTAAAATTACAAATGATGGTCCCGCAAAACTAACCATCCGCCAGTACATGGAAACACTGACATGATTATTGGTCTGTATGTCCCTGGCGAAAGTATCGTTCACCGCTTCAGCGCTGGGCCTAAGCTAATAGCTATGTTCTGCATCGGATATACAATGGCCGTCGTGGACGGCCCCATGGCTCTTGCCACTCTGGCCATGTGTATTGCTTTCGTTTTTGTGTTTATCGCTGGGTTAAGGCTTCAGCATCTATGGACTGCGACCCGGCCGTTGGTAATTTGGATTGGCATCATCGCTGTTGCGCAGATTGGGATTGCGGATGCACAAACGGCTGCCAATGTTATTCTGAGGCTTCTGGCGTTGGTATGGACGGCTTCGATTGTAACTTACACTACAAGACTAACAGATATGACTGCTGTTATAGCGCGCTTGTGTGAGCCGCTTCGGCCATTGGGTGTATCACCCGACCGTGTCGCGTTTCTAATTGCCCTGACAATTCGTCTTATACCTGCCGTATTTGACACGGTGCGGGGCGTGCGTGAGGCCCAGCGGGCACGCGGTCTGGAACGCGTCTACCTGGCTGGCTTTATTCCAGTATTGACGCGAGTTTTACGTCAGTCGGACGATTTGTCGGATGCGCTTGTCGCCCGCGGTTTTGAGCGGTGGGATGGCTCGTGACAGCGCGTGATACTGTGTTGATCGCGCTGTTCTCTGCGCTCACTGCTGCGCTCGGTTTGCTTCCACCGATACCTGTGCCCCTTGTACCTGTGCCGGTGACTGCACAAACACTAGGAGTGATGTTGGCTGGCTGTTTGATCGGTCCGAAGCGCGCCAGTCTCGCGATACTTCTACTTCTCGTTTTGGTGACGATTGGATTACCGCTTCTGTCTGGAGGGCGCGGTGGACTCTCAGTCTTTTTTGGTCCCAGCGTTGGTTACTTAATCGGTTGGACGTTTGGCGCGGGTGTGATTGGCCTCATAGTCGATCGAATGGGGTCGACTCTTCTTGCATCGTTCGTTGCAAATTGTGTTGGTGGAATAGGTGTCGTGTATGCGTTTGGTATTCCGGCAATGGCTACGGTACTCGACCTTCCGCTAACTACAGCAGCGCTCGCGTCGGCAGCATTTCTTCCGGGTGACTTGATTAAAGCGGGCGTGGCGGCGACCGTCGCTGTCGCTGTAAGACGGGCGTACCCGGAAGCCGGGCGCTAACCCATGGTGCACGCTACCGATTCAGACCTGGTCCACAGCGGTTTCTTGAAGGCAACTGCTGATACTCCAGACAAAGTCGCGCTTATCGCCGACGAAGAGCCGTATACCTATTCAGAATTATACGCTCGAGCGAATCGTTTTGCTTCGTACATTGCGGGTAAAGGCGCTCACCGTGTGGCAATTTATTTGCCCAATAGCCCCTTGGTTGTTGATGCCTTTATTGGAACACTTATGGCAGCAGGCTGTGTTTGCCTGTTAGATCCTGGTTGGCCGAAGCCCTTAGTCAACACACTGGTATCTAATCACAGACCTGACGTGATCATTGCTCCCGCCGATGCCAGTAGTGATTTTTCGAAGAGACCTAGACAGACCTCGCTCTTGTCATCGGAAGAGGCGAAGGTCATTGTTCAGAAAGGCGCCTTATCAGACATGCTGACGTCGATGGCATCCCAGGACACACCATTTTTGTTGGGGTTCACCTCAGGGTCGAGTGGGCCGCCAAAAGGATTTATCCGGCCCCATCGGACCTGGACGGAGAGCTTTCGTCATAGCCGGACTGAATTCGCAACGGCAGCACAGGACTGCGTTCTTGCGCCAGGGCCTTTAAGTCACGGATTGTCTTTATATGCGGTCATTGAGGCAATATGCGGTGGTGCAACCGCGCTTATTCAATCACGTTTCGATCCGATGTTTGCGCTCTCCTCAATTAAACAGCATGCCGTAACCACAATTGTACTCGTGCCTGCGATGCTTGATGTATTAATGGAGCAGGCGAATGGAAAAACGTTTGGCGGGGTCAAGCAAGTCATTACGGCGGGTGCTAAATTGTCGCCGTCACTTCGGCAAAGAACGGCGCATGTTTTTCCAAATGCGGAAGCAATCGAATACTACGGTGCATCGGAGCTCAGTTTTATCACCGTCGCAAAAGGGAGAGAGATGTGCCCACCTGATTCAGTTGGACGGGTATTCTCGGGCGTTGAGATAGAAATCCGAGATGCGACCAGCCAAGCCATGAGTGCGGGAGGCGTGGGGACCGTTTGGGTTAAAAGCGAGATGTTATGCTCCGGCTATGTCGGTCCTACAGATGGCAGTGGTATGCGCATTGATGGTTCATGGGCATCCGTTGGTGACTTTGGGCATCTCGATAAAGAGGGTTATCTCTTTCTTGATGGTCGAGAGGGATCGGCGATCACGTCTGCTGGCTATACGGTTTATCCGTCTGCAATAGAAGCTGCACTTATCAATCACCCCCACGTTGCCGCTGCCGCTGTAATAGGATTGCCTCACGTGAGGTGGGGGGAGGTCATTGCAGCGGCTGTCGTTCAAAAGGATAATGCTTCGGTATCAGAGCCTCAACTCATTGAACATTGCCGCAAGACTCTCGAGCCCTATGCCTGCCCGAGGCAATGGGTAATGGCTGATGAACTGGTTCGTACGCAAAGTGGAAAAATTGATCGGTTAGCGCTTGTGGCGTTATTCGAAAAGGCTGGCGTTTAATGGTTCGCGCGGTCCCATTATCCATTTACCCTGTGTTCGGGCGCTACCGGTCGCAGTCTTACTGACACAGTTTAAGGAGACCACCTGCCCAAGTTCATGGCAGCGTTAATTTAAATGCCCTTAAGGTCATCACCGCAGTATCGGGGAATTAAAGGTTGAGATCGAAGAGCAAGATGCCATCTATAGATGTTATATAAATCATCGCCTCAGACTAGTTGTCCATGAAGCCGGGATCGACGTTTGCGGCGTAAGTGGCCTTTAGGTATGGGAACGCGCCGAGCGGTGATTCAACATAATGGCAAAAACGCCACCCCTTGGTGGTGCGTTTGACGACAGCGGAAACACGGACGTCAAGGCCAAGTGGAGCCTCCTCCATTCCTTTAATCAGTCCATTCCAATGCATAATGAAATTCATGACTACATGGCTGTCACTTAATTGTTTGCTCTTAAGGTCCTGAGTGCGAATTGAAAATTTCAGCAAAAGTTCCTCGGCGGCTTGCCAATAAGGCTCGATCACGTCCCACCCATACATTGGATCAGGTACTTCTTCGGCGATGTAAAAGGGGTTGGCCTCATCCGGGTCCCACAGGTCCCGCAATTCAGTCGGTTTAAGGCGACACCATCGGTCTCGAAAGTCACTCAGCAATTCTTCAAGTTCGGTTTGTAATTCGCTCATTTAAACTCCAAAGTTGGTGTCTACGGGTCGCTATCAGGCACACTAACTAGTAACATGAAAACTATATAATGTGCGCTCCCGGGACAGTGTGTTCTTATAGGGATAGTCAAGGCTCCACATCTGTCTCGTCTGTGGAAAGCTAGGGAATTCATCATGCGTGTTCTGGTCGTGGAAGACGATCTTAAAACGGCGAGTTTCGTCACGAAAGGTCTGCGTGAGGCCGGATACGTGGTGGATCACGCTGAGGACGGCAATCAGGCGCTCGACCGTGCGATGTCTGCTGCTTACGACATCATGGTAATTGACCGTATGTTGCCTGGTCCAAACGGTATGAAGGTTGTCGAGACAATTCGCGAAGAAGGAATCGATTCTCCGGTTCTATTTTTGAGTGCCTTGGGTGACGTCGAGGATCGTGTCGAAGGCTTGAAGGCGGGCGGCGATGATTATTTGGTCAAACCATTTGCCCTTGCCGAACTTTTGGCTCGTTTGGAAGCTTTGACGCGACGCGGTCGCGGGCAAGGAGAGTTAACCCAACTGAGTGTCGGCGATCTCGAAATGGATATTCTTGCGCGCAAAGTAACCAGAGAAGGTCAGCGCGTTTATCTACATCCGCGCGAGTTTAAGTTGCTCGAATATTTAATGCGCCATGCCGGGCAAGTGGTGACACGGACAATGTTGCTGGAGAATGTCTGGGAGTATCACTTTGATCCACAGACTAATGTTATCGACGTGCATATCAGCCGCTTGCGGCAAAAAATTGATAAACCGTTCGAGACAGCTATTTTGCATACCGTCCGTGGTGCTGGATACAAACTAGAGCTCGCTGTCTAGGCCGTGGCTCGCCTCGGACGCCTGATCAAGACCACGACTTTTCGATTAGCGGTGCTTTATACGGCAGTATTCGCTGGTTCTGTCGGTGCGCTATTCGTCTTCGTCTTTATCAACACCAGCGTGTTTGCTGAGCAGCAGACTGAGGCCGCTATCGAAGCTGAGGTCAAAGGGTTCCAGGACACCTTCCGGCGTGAAGGCGTCGGTGGTCTGATTAACGCTATCAACAGGCGCATCGACCCCAATACCCGAACCGACGGTATATATGTTCTGACCAACCCCAATCAGCAGCGATTGGCGGGAAACCTGACCGCCTGGCCAGAAGACGTTGAGGCCGATGACTTATGGGTTAATTTTTCGATCGTCGACTTGCAGGCGGCCGAACCTGGCTTGGCTGATGTCAGAGGTTTGCAGTTCCTTATTCCAGGCGGCTATCGGCTCATGGTTGGGCGCGATATCCGGGAGGCCCGCGCTTTTCGCGCCCAACTTCTTCGCTCTTTGAACATTGGTCTGGGCATCACCATCGCTCTCGGAGTCTTCGGTGGTCTTTTGTTTAGTCGCTCCATCATGGGGCGGGTGGAAGGCATCACGCAAACTTGCCGACGAATTATGCGCGGCGACCTTAGTCAGCGTATCGACAGCACTGGACAGAGTGATGAGCTGTCTCGCTTATCTGGCTCAGTCAACGAAATGCTCGACCAGATTGAGCGCTTGATGAGCGGGTTACGGGAAGTTTCAGATAATGTTGCCCATGATTTGCGTACACCATTGAACCGGCTCCGAGTGCGTTTAGAGATTGCCGCCAACAACGCGACGGATGAAAAAGAAAAAGAAGAGATTGAAGAGGCCATAGCAGATGCGGATGGTCTTCTAGCAACTTTTGCTTCGTTATTGCGAATTGCGCGAGCCGAAGCCTCGTTGCGGCGCTCTTTTGGCGTTCTAGAACTTGGGTCGATCGTCGATGACGTTGTCGACTTGTATCAGCCGCTCGCAGAAGAGAAGGGTGTTGGGTTCAGTTCTAACATCGATTTTTCAGTTACAGGGTGGGGGGATTCCAATTTGGTGGCCCAGGCTTTGGCTAACCTGACAGACAACGCTGTTAAGTATACGCCAGAAGGAGGGAATGTTTCGATATCACTTGAGGTTGGAAATGGCTCCGCCGTCTTCGAAATCACCGATTCTGGTCAGGGAATTCCAGCCTCTCACCGCGACAAGGTGTTTGAGAGGCTCTATCGCTTAGATGATAGTCGCAGCACGCCTGGTTCAGGATTAGGCCTAAGTTTGGTCAGGGCGGTGGCCAGGTCTCACGGGCTTTCAGTGACACTGTCTGACAATGCCCCAGGTTTAGCCGTTTCAGTCGTGTTCCCACCACCTCCCGGACCCGTGGGTGGTGCTGAAACGAAGTCTCCTTAGGCCCAGAAAAATCTATTACAACCATACCCCAGAGCCATGCGTCGGGTGACGGGCCTGTGTGTTTAGACCAGGGATAATGGCTGGAGGCTTATGTTTTCGAATAAAAACAATAAAGCATCCTTTTTTTTAGCTGATAATGCAGCTTGTGGTAGTTTGCCCCCATGACTAAGAACGAAAACCCCACGGAATTGATCCGTAGCTTGAATGCGTCTTCTGAGGCGACCACAAAACTCGTGCTAATTGAGAATGGTAGCGCCGTCATTCCGGACGCCTCGGCGCTCCTAACCGGCAACTTCGACAAGCTTGGCGACGACCTGCTAGTTGTCAGTCCCAGCGGTGAGCGTTCCCTGGTTAAAGATTTCTTTGCTAGTGACTCGCCCCCGACACTAACAGATGGCCAGGGGCTCATTGTATCTGGGCGAGTAATAGGGCGTATCGCGGAAGGCCCTAAAGCTAGGGAGATGGCCCAAGAAGGCGCAGCCGCAGGTACTGACCCTATTGGCATTGTGCAAGCGACGGAAGGTGAGGTCACTGTTGAGCGTGCCGATGGCAGTATTGTGGTGCTCAGTGAGGGCGATGCCGTTTACATGGGCGACCTCATCATTACGGGTGAAGCTGCATCAATTGGCCTTGTATTTCTGGACGAGACAACTTTCGCGTTAGGCGAAGATGGCGAGCTCGTACTCGACGAATTGATTTACGATCCAGTGTCAGATGCGGGCTCGGCAACCTTTACCCTGCTCGCTGGCACGGCTTCGGTAATTAGTGGTTCTATAGCCAAAACCGGTGCTGACGCGATGAAATTGGATACGCCCGTGGCCACCATCGGGATTCGTGGAACTAAGGTGCTCGCAACCTATGACCCGGATACCGGGGACATTTCAATTGTTAATCGACCTGAAATCTTGGCTGATGGGCAGCAGCAAACCGGCGAAATAACACTGACCCTTCCAAATGGAGTCGTCGTCGGTACGGTTAACAGCACCAATGGCGGGTGGCAGTTCGCTGCTGGCGAAACACCAAGGCCAACTACGTTTAGTGAAGCTGATGTTCAGTCAATCGGTAGCGTCGTTGACACCCTCGTCCAACAGATCTCAACGCCAGGCAATCCAGGCGGCGAAGAAGGCGAAGAAGGCGAGGACGGCGAGGAAGGCGAAGAAGGCGAGGAAGGCGAGGAAGGCGAGGAAGGCGAGGAAGGCGAGGAAGGCGAAGAAGGCGAGGAAGGCGAAGAAGGCGAAGAAGGCGAGGACGGCGAGGACGGCGAAGAA
>JAQWQC010000029.1 GCA_029245025.1 Rhodospirillaceae bacterium | reverse complement strand
TCATCATGAATCCGCCATCTCCACAGACAGCCATTACCTTTCTATTTGGATAGACAAGATGGGATGCCATAGCCGATGGAAGGCCTGCGCCCATGGTAGCTAATGCATTGTCGAGTAATACAGTATTTGGTTTTTGCGCTTTATAGTTACGGGCAAACCAGATTTTATAAACGCCATTATCTAGGCAGATTATTCCGTCATCAGGCATCGAGTCTCGGACTTGCCGCACGAGATGTGGTGGGAATATGGGGAACCGCGAATCTTCAGAGAGTGGTTCGGTATGAGCGAGCTCGGCACCTCTGTATGCAAGCATCTGATCGAAGAACCAACTTCCATTAGGCACTATGTCTTCTTTGATCTGCCATATCGCATTCGCTATATCGCCGATCACTTCTATGTGCGGGAAGTAAACGGGGTCCACTTCCGCAGACTTAGTGGAAATATGAATTACGGTAGGCCCGTCTTCTGCCATGAAGAACGGCGGTTTTTCAATGACATCATGACCAATGTTAACGATACAATCTGCATCTTCGATCGCCCGATGTACAAAATCTCCGGCTGATAGAGCTGCGCAACCTAGAAACTTTGGATGACGCTCATCAATAACGCCTTTTCCTAGTTGAGTAGTAACAAAGGGAATGCCAGTTTTTTCAATAAAATGGAGCAACATACGGCTGGTCATAGTTCTGTTTGCACCAGCACCGATAACTAATATTGGTGATTTAGCACCTTCCAATGCTTTCACTGCCAAACGGACTGACTTCACATCAGCTGTGGGTCTTCTAACTTGGCTGCGCTGAAGCGGAACTGAGTCGGTGTGCTCGTCAGCAATATCCTCAGGAAGCTCTATATGAGTAGCTCCCGGTTTTTCTTCTTCTGCTATTCTAAAAGCCTCTCGGACACGACTTGGAATGTTGTCAGACGAAGCCACTTGATGGGCATATTTTGTAATTGGCGTCATCATTGACACTACATCAAGAATCTGAAACCGCCCTTGTTTAGATTTCTTGATTGGCTTTTGGCCTGTGATCATTAGCATCGGCATGCCACCAAGGGTAGCGTACGCCGCTGCGGTGACGAAATTTGTAGCACCCGGTCCTAAAGTCGCCAGGCAGACGCCAGTCTTACCAGTATGCCTGCCGTACGTCGAAGCCATAAAGCCAGCACCTTGCTCATGACGTGTCAAAATCAGTTTAATTTGCTTTGAGCGAGAAAGTGAATCCAGAAAATCAAGGTTTTCCTCTCCAGGCACACCAAATACATACTCAACTCCCTCCTTCTCAAGGCACTCGATGAATAGGTCAGATGCTTTAGTTTTCTTGTCAGACATGAGGTTCCCCTAGGCCATTAAATTACAGCTTCTTTACGTATAAAGCACTGCAGGCTGATAGCATACTGATCAAATATAAAGATGCTATGATGGGCTGGTAACTTAATTTTACTCAAAACCAATTCACAGACCTTTCACCGACATTTCTTTTGCTTTCAGGAGATAAAAAGAGACCGATTTTACCAGTCATGGTGGTTGTCTCGCATGATAAAAGTCCAGAAAAAACATAGAGCTAACAATATTTTACTGTCCCCAGCATATCGTTATGCCCCTTTTTCCCCTCTAACCCGCGACAAGAGCTCGGAGACGCTGCCTTGCAGACGGTAGACTTTTGCCGTGCGGCCCATAGACGTATCGTTCCAAAAAGAAACCAGTAAGGTCTAACCCAAATATCACATCATCTTTATTTAATGGCTTAATATACTCGCCTTTAAGAAAAGCAGGTAGTGAAAGAAGTTTTGTTCGATACGGTTCCCCCGCTTTTCGGCAAACCGCCCGCCCGCTTTTCGGGGACACATAAATCAGCTCTTCAGTCACGCCAGTCGAAGCACAAGAGGTCAAGTCGAGACCAAAACCCAGCTCATTGAGTAAATGCATTTCCCATAGCACATAGTCCGACACCCAATTAGGATCTCCCAGGTTCTCTAGCAAATGACATGCCTGGTGATACGCGAGCGGATGAGCTTCACGCTCCGGCAACACCGCTTCAGCGCTCGCGCACAACGTACTCAATGCCGTCAACATAAGGCGATCGTGCAAGGCCGCCGCTGCAAACATTCTGTCCGGCTCACAAACAAAGGTGCCGAGATGATCCTCAAGTCTAGCCCGCCATCGAAACTGAAGCCGATTACCAGGCTGGTATAGTCCACGCGTACGTCGTCCTATACCTCCTTTCACAACACCAGCGTAGTGGCCATGTTGTTGTGTCAGGACATGTAATATCAAATCATACTCGCCATGCTTCCGCACAGAGAGTACCAAACCAAGGTCGGTCCATTCCACAGCCATGAAGAGTGCTTTTCTCGATATCGATAAAAAGTATATGCGCCCTGCGTTCTGATATTCCGGAATGCAGGAATGAAACAGAAAAATATCACGCCATCAAGTTCATGAAAAAATGCTCTAGGGCGTGAGTCCAAAATCAAGAATCAAGAAATGGCCTAGTTTGATTGTCAAATCTTTGCCTATAGCGGGTCGCCTATACGGTTGTTTCTTTTCATACATTGAAGTTGAGGCCCCAAGCAGAAAAGTGAGCCCGTCGTTCTCGCCATTTCGGCTCCACTTTAACATGCAGGAAGAGATGAAATCGCCTTCCTAGAAGGTTCTCTAACTCTTTGCGTGCCTGTTCCCCAAATGACTTTATACCCTTACCGCCCTTGCCCAACACTATCGGTTTCTGGCTATCGCGTGTGACGTAAATGGTCTGATCAATTCGGGCACTGCCATCCTGAAACTCTTTCCAGGAATCCGTTTCGACCATGCAATCGTATGGCAGTTCCTGTCTGAGGGAGAGAAAAAGTTTCTCCCGTGTAATTTCAGCTGCTAACAAACGCTGCGGCATATCCGAAACATCGTCTTCGGGAAACAACCAAGGGCCTTTGGGCATTACATCGGTTAAAATATCGAGAATGCGACTAGTCCCATCCCCAGACAACGCAGAGACCATAAATGTTTCAGTGAAATTCACAGCTTCGTTAAGCCAGGTGGTGAGCTCGAGTAAGTTCTCTTTATTTGAGACGTCGACTTTGTTGACGACCAACATTACTGGGATCTTACGTGTCTCTTGACGCTTAGCCAGAGAGTTCAGTATTGCCTTGGTATTGTCTTCTAGGCTTCTCGCCCCATCAACAACTAGAAGTATAGCATCAGCGTCGTCGGCCCCCGTCCATGCCACAGAAACCATGGCTCGTTCCAAACGGCGCTTAGCGCCTTCAAAGATGCCGGGTGTATCGACAAATACGATCTGGCTCTGATTCTGAAGTGCTATACCCCGCACAATTGTCCGCGTTGTTTGAACTTTCGGCGAAACGATTGAAACTTTTGTCCCCACCAAATCGTTTACTAATGTGGACTTGCCAGCGTTCGGTGCCCCTAAAACAGCGACAAATCCGCAACGCGTTTCGCATTGGGTGACGGGGCCCTGAATCACGACAGACGCTCTAGAAATGCCGCGGCCGCAGCCCGGGTCGCGACGCGCTTAGACGCACCTTCACCGATTGCCGGATCATACCCCTCAACGGTTACACTCATTTTGAACTGTGGTGCATGAGCCGGTCCTGTACTTTCAATCAGGCTGTAAACTGGAAGTGGCAAGCCTTGGCCTTGTGCCAATTCCTGCAATGCGGTCTTGGAATCTTTCGGTGGGTTTGCCTCGGCTATCATAAGGGGCCGCCAATATCGGACGATCAATTCTTTAGCAGCACCAAAACCAGAATCTAGATAGACGGCACCAATCAAAGCTTCACAAGCATTGGCCGCGATGCTCACTGTTCTACTTTCTGAATCCATTTCGCCTCCACCCAACTGAATTGAATCTTGCAGTTCCATTTGGGCTGCGACAACTGACAAAGTCTCCCGGCTCACCAACGATGCTAGACGACGTGACAAACTTCCTTCGGATTCTTTTGAAAAGTGGTTATACAACATATCAGCAATCAACAACCCGAGTACGCTATCTCCAAGAAACTCAAGCCTCTCGTTGCTCACTTCCGGTGATGTGACGGCGCTATCACCAGTCACGCTGCTATGTGTCAGCGCCAACTCTAGCAAAGCCTTGTCAGAAAAGGTGTATTGTATACGCCGTTCTAGATTTGCCCGGCTCGACATACCGGTCATCAATTTAGTGAGTCAAACAACCGACCAAACCGGGTCGCTGTCGGCCACTTCCAGAACTCAAAGATGGACGCAGTCCCATCGGTGGAGAAAAAGAGGATTTCTGCGCGGCCAACTAAATTCTCCGCCGGAACAAATCCGACCTGGCTGCGGCTGTCTTCCGAATTATCCCGGTTATCACCCATCATGAAATAGTGACCCTGAGGTACCTTAAACTCTCGAGTATTATCGAACCGTCGATTGTCACCCTCTTCTAAAATAAGATGTGTGCGGCCGCCGGGTAACGTTTCTAAGAACTGAGCAACGCGAACCTGACTACCATAAGGGTTCCGGTAAACAAAATCGTCCAATCTTTCCCGCTTAACAATTGTGCCATTAATGAACAAACGTCCGTCTTGAACCTGGACGGTGTCACCGGGCAACCCAATAATTCTTTTGATGTAATCCGTTTTGTTGTCGCGTGGCAGCTTAAAAACAATAACGTCACCGCGCTCGGGTACATCCGCAAGAACCCGACCAGAGAACGGCATAAAGCTCAACGGAAACGAATGCTTGCTGTACCCGTAAGAAAATTTTGAAACAAAAAGGTAATCGCCAATCAACAGCGTCGGCCGCATAGAGCCTGACGGAATATTGAAAGGCTCGAAGGCAAACGTCCGTATCGCTAGGGCAATGAAGACGGCATAAACAACCGTCTGAATGGTTTCCCAGAAGCCGTCATTTTTCTTTTTCGACATGGCCCCTGATTTTTCTGACACGATACCGAACACCCCAATAGTAACGAACAAAACCCACCGAGGTTTCATTAACCATGCGGAGTTGGTGGATAAAACCGGCCCGCCTGCAAACTGTCAACCTACAGCCTTATATAATTACGCAAAACCGCTACCTTCAGGCACCGCCGTAATAATAACTATAGCCTCTGCCAGCGGATATTCGTCAGTAATCGTCAAATCAACCCGTGCTTTCATGCCCTTGGGAATCATGGAATTTAATCGTTTCGCGGCGCCACCCGTCATTTGAACAGTGGGCTTTCCTGATGGTAAATTCACGACGCCAAGGTCCCGCCAGTACACACCTTGCCGAAACCCTGTACCTAAAGCTTTTGAAGCAGCTTCCTTGGCCGCATACCGTTTTGCATAAGTTGCGGCATAAGCTTGGCCTGCTCCTTTGCGACGCCCCGCCTTCGCCTGTTCGACATCGGTATAGATGCGATCGATGAAGCGTCTACCGAAACGGGCCAAAGTATTTTCAATGCGTCGAATATCAATAAGGTCAGATCCCATACCTATAATCACGATGTCTGCTCCGATAGCTTGGTAATCCTGGCCTCATCCATGCGGCGGCGCATCTCTCTTATAGTTTCAGCCAGCCCAACATATATCGCGTTACCGACCAAAAAGTGACCAATATTTAGTTCCATGAGAGTTGAAATTGTCGCGATTGGACCCACTGTCTCAAAGCTTATGCCGTGTCCTGCATGGCACTCCAACCCCAACTCGTCGGCTTTCTCCGCAGCCTTAACGATGCGTCGATAATGCCAGTGTCTCTCGCCCTCATCCTTCGCGTCACAGTACGCGCCCACATGTAATTCGATAACCGGTGCCCCAAGCTGGACCGCTGCACTCACCTGAACCGGATCGGGTTCAATAAACAGAGAAACACGAATACTCGCATCACCCATTTCTCGGACAAAGCGCGCCAAATGACTATAACCGCCAGCTGCATCAAGCCCACCCTCTGTGGTCCTCTCTTCACGTTTTTCAGGAACGATACATGCCGCAAAGGGTTTGTGACGTAGAGCGATCTCTAGCATCTCGTCAGTGGCAGCCATTTCCAAGTTTAACGGCAAATCAATTTCTTGCCCCAGCCGCTCGATATCATCGTCGGATATGTGACGCCTGTCCTCTCTCAAGTGGGCTGTAATTCCATCCGCCCCCGCTTCAGCAGCAAGCACAGCCGCACGTATAGGGTCTGGATGAAACCCTCCTCTTGCATTGCGAATTGTCGCAACGTGATCAATATTAACACCGAGGCGTAATCGGCCAGTCATATTTGCTCACCGTTTATTGATTTAGCCGCACAGCGCGCCGCATAGCGTGCCTGATACACGTGAACCAACTTGTAGAAGATCGAGTAGACTAAAATCCAAGTTAAAAGAGCTGACGGTATACTGCCAACTATCATTGGCCACCACATGGGCCACACTCGATCCACAAACAATGCGCCATCGGCTTCAATCATCGACCGAATCAAGCCGCTAAACATATCCGAAAAACTAAACTTAGGATCTGTGTCGGCAAAGCCCTTCCCCAGCATAAAATTTCCCAGATAGAAGGTGGTCAGCCAAATAACGGGGAAGGTCCAGGGATTACCGATCACGGTTCCGAAGGCAGACGCAAGTACGTTGCCACGCATCAGCCAAGCCAAAGCACCAGCCATAAAGAAGTGCACTCCAACAAAGGGGGTGACAGATATTGCTGAGCCACAGGCGAGTCCAGCGGCGATGGAATGAGGGGTTCCGGGCAACCTATGCAGACGGTGCCATAAGTACTCTACCGCCCTCGTCCACCCAGACTTAGGCCATAAAAGCACCTTAAACAAATTAAATGCGCTGGGCTGTGTGCGGCGCCGAAACATAGAAACCGAAACTCCTACCCGCGGGCGCGCTCTACTGAATTAATGGCTGGAGAAGCTCTAAGAGCAGCAATGATATTGGTTAAATGTTTAACGCTTGTCACTTCAATGTCGAGTTCCATTTCGAAGAAATCATTAGATCGACCAACAATTTTTAAATTTGAAATGTTTCCTTGATTTTGAGCGATGACGGTCGACAAAGCACTGAGACTGCCCGGCTCATTCAGAACGACCAGGTTAACTCGACCCATAAGCATATCGCCGGTTTTTTTGTCATCCCAAACGATATCAAGCCAACTCTCGGACTCATCAGCAAGTTGAATCAAGGAGTCACAATCGATTGTGTGAACGTCTACCCCCTTACCCGCCGTCAAGATACCGACAATGCGATCACCGGGTAATGGATGGCAGCATTCAGACAGATGCAACGCCAACCCTGGAGTCAGCCCCTTGATGGGAACTGCACTTTCGTTTGATTTAGCGCCTCTCTTCCGCGCTTTAGAAATATTTACGACTTTGGTTAGCAGACTTGCTTTGGCTCCAGGATAAATCGCTTCAAGAACCTGTCGCGCCATTACCTCACCTTCACCCACAGCAGCATATATGCCATCGGGACTTCGCAATTCGAGCTTGTCGCACGCCTCTTTGAGACCATCATCGGTTAAATCGTAACCTTCTTTGGCAAAGGTCTTAAGCAGAATTTCTTTGCCAAGTTTGGCGTACTCTTCGTGCGCTTCACTCCGAATACGTCGCCGGATATGAGCACGCGCCTTACCGGTAATCACAAACCCTTCCCATTCTGGCGACGGTTTTTGCGCTTTCGAAGTCACGATCTCGACCTGATCGCCGGTATTAAGTTTTATGCGCAGTGGAACGATGCGACCATTCACCTTTACGCCTACACACGTATTCCCGACTTCAGTGTGAACTGCGTAGGCAAAGTCAACCGGGCTCGCACCTCTTGGCAAGTTGATCAATTCCCCTTTAGGGGTGAAGCAAAAGACCTGGTCTTGAAACATTTCCAGCTTTGTATGCTCCAGAAACTCTTCTGGTGACTGGGCATGTTCAAGAATATCTAACAGTTCGCGTAGCCAGGTGTATTGGCTTCCCGCTAAATCTTCCAAACCCTTCTTATAATGCCAATGGGCGGCAACGCCGAGTTCGGCAAATTCGTGCATGCGTTTTGTACGGATTTGGACTTCGATGCGATGTTTCTCTGGCCCAATAACACTGGTGTGTATCGACTGGTACCCATTACGCTTAGGCGTCGAGATATAATCCTTAAGCCGGCCGGGCACAGTTCTATAGGCAGCATGAATAACTCCCAGTGCTCGATAACAATCCGAGTTTTCATCGACCATCACCCGGAACGCCATGATGTCAGAGAGCTGTTCGAAGCTGACATCCTTAATTTGCATCTTTTTCCAAATCGAAAAAGGTGTCTTTTCACGACCAGACACAAAACCAGTCAACTCTGCCGCTTGAATCGTTTGATCAAGCTCATCCATGATGCGGCCAACCAGATCGCCACCTTCGCGTTCCAGGAATCTGAGACGAGTAAGAATTGAAGCACGGGCCTCTTTGTGAAGCTCTGCAAACGCCAGATCTTCGAGCTCCGTCTTTAATTCTTGCATCCCCAGTCTTTCGGCTAATGGGGCATAAATTTCCATCGTCTCTAGCGCAATGTTTCTTCGCTTATCATGCTTGGTGATGTGATTGAGCGTGCGCATGTTGTGCAGCCGATCAGCAAGCTTCACGAGAAGAACACGGATATCCTCTGACATAGCTAGCAATAGCTTTCGGAAATTCTCCGCTTGTTTCGCTTCAACATTCTGAAGTTGTATGCGGGTCAGCTTCGTGACCCCATCAACAAGGCGGCCGACTTCATCACCAAACAAACTAGTGATCTCTTCCGTAGTGGCGCCAGTGTCTTCTACGGTGTCATGCAGAAGGGCCGTCACAATAGAAGCCGTATCAAGCCGATAGTTTGTAAGAATTCCCGCTACTTCAATGGGATGAGAGAAATAGGGGTCCCCCGACGCCCGCATTTGCGAGCCATGCATCTTCATTGCATAAACGTATGCGCGATTAATCGCGTCCTCGTCCGCTTTCGGATCATAGGACTTCACACGTTCAACCAGTTCGAACTGGCGCAACATCCGGGCGGAACCTCCTTTTGTTTTCAAGGAGATAGTATCACATTACCACCCGTTAAAGACCACTTAACAAAGCAAAACCAAGTCGCAGGGGCTATGGACGCGGTTAATTTCTCTAAAAGGTTGAAAGGTTAGCCGCCCTTTTGGAATGCGCCCGCTTCCTCACTTGTCACGTCTTCATAGCTGACATGAGGGTGCTCATCACCATCTGAGCTCTCAATGGTCATACCGGACGCAGCAGCCGTCTCATCCGTGTAATCCTGCGTGCCGTCAGTCAAACTGCGACCGTCAGCAATCGCATCAAAACCATCTTCTTCTGGTTCATCAACCTCAACATGCCGCTGCATCCCTTGAATAACGTCATTCACCAGCTCTTCAGGAACCACCTTTTCTTCTGCGATTTCGCGCAACGCAATTACGGGGTTTTTGTCGTTTTTACGTTCGAGCAATGGCTCACCGCCAGCGGAAATTTCTCTAGAACGCTGAGAGGCCACAACGACCAACTCAAAGCGATTTCTAACCTTATCAACGCAATCTTCAACAGTGACGCGAGCCATACCGGTTTCCTGTCATGGTATTGCTGGGATCAACCTCGTCGCCAATCGTAACGGCAACTGGACATAATCTTCAGCCAATGAACTGTAATTTTCCGTGGTTTTAGTGAGATAGGGGCAGAAAAACAAGGTTTTTTAGGACCCAACCATCATTTGAAAGCGCAGAACTTAGCTAATCTGCCGAATTTTGACCGGGGCTTCCAGGTTCATGAGTAGAGCCTCAAGCTGTAGGCCAGAGACTGGGTGCCGCCAATCTGGCGCGATATCGCGCAGTGGGAATAGGACAAAGCAGCGGTTTTCTAACCTCGGGTGGGGCAGAATTGGTGGCCCTGATTCGACCCTCCCCTCGTAATCCAAGACATCAAGGTCGAGTGTTCTAGACGCGTTAGCTTCTCGCCGTTCTCGCCCGTAGTCATCCTCAATCGAGAGCAAAGAATTTAAGAGAGCAGCTGGGCCAAGAGTCGTTGCAACGCTGATCACCCCATTTATGTAGAGCGGCTGATCTGATGCTGGTATCGGCGTTGATTCATACCATTGTGAAACCGCTACAACCTCTATGCCGCACTTAGGCAGTTCACGAACCACGGTCCGCAACGTTTCCAATGGTTGCCCCACCATGCTCGGCAAGTTCGCGCCTAATGCGATAGCTATCACAGAGTTTGCCTCCTTGTTGCACTCAAGTCTGAAGCGGCTATAAAGCTAGAAGTGTAACGACTCTGAAGTCCCATAATGTCATATCCTCCCGCCGATCCACCGTTAGATTGCGATAAATGTCCCCGCTTGGTCGAGTTCCGTCGTACAAATCAAGATGCACATCCTGAATGGTTTAACGCACCTGTGCCTGCATTTGGTTCAAAAGATTGCACGCTACTAGTGGTTGGTTTAGCGCCTGGCCTTCAAGGAGCTAACCGCACGGGCAGACCATTTACCGGAGATTACGCTGGAGACCTACTGTACCCAACTCTCCTTAAATTTGGTTGGGCAACTGGGACTTATGGTCAGTCTCCAGATGATGGATTAGAAATGAAAAAGTGCCGGATCACCAATGCGGTACGTTGTGTCCCCCCAAAAAACAAACCGATCGGCGCAGAACAAAAGAATTGCCGATCGTTCTTGATCGACGAGTTTTACAATCTCCCCAAACTCAAGACGATACTGGCCCTTGGGCGAATCGCACATGATGCGGTAATCACGACTTTAGGGCTAAAAAAATCAGACTACTCTTTTGCTCATGCAGCGCAGCACGCACTGCCCGATGGGCGCACTCTCGCCGACAGCTACCATTGCTCTCGGTACAACCTTAACACGCGTCGTTTAACACCCGAGATGTTTGAGGGCGTATTTAAGGCAATATCCTAGCGGAGGTCTATGGGAGAGCGGCTTCCACCGCACTCACTAGCTCTTTGCTCATTGGTTCTACCCGGCTAGGAAACGCATCCACGAGTGACCCATCCGGTGCGACCAAATACTTATGAAAATTCCATCTCGGAGCATTCTCTGCCCCTTTTTCTGCAGCTGCCCATTTGTAAAACGAATGCGCATTGCTACCCTTCACTACATCTTTAGCAGTAAGCGGAAAGTCGATATTAAAATTAGCTTCACAGAATTCTTTGATCTCTTCTGCGGTTCCCGGCTCCTGTGCTCCAAAGTCATTAGACGGCACACCAAGAACAACTAGCCCTTTATCTTTGTATTCACTCCACAAACTCTGGAGGCCTTCATATTGAGGGGTATAGCCGCAGAATGAAGCCGTATTTACTACAAGCACAGCTTTTCCCTCGTACTGCGACAGAGGTAAGGCACCGCCATCAATAGAATCAAAAGAAAAGTCATGCGCGGTTTCTGCCATGGTCTGGTTTCCTCCAGCGAGTGAAAGAGTTACTGCAATAAGTCCGGCTATTAGAGTGGAGAGTTTCATTTTGGATGTCTTCCCTGTTCGATTTCAGTTTCAATTCCTAGTTTCTCGAACCAAACTCCTTGTGGCAAGTGTAGCTTCAAAAACAGGATAATTTATGGGCCACTCAACAGGCACGGCCTCGGCTCAGTCAACGATTCTGCGAATTACGGGACAAATCCTCCCAGCGAGATGTATCGCTATAGCCGCTGAACTAGGCCTGGCTGATCACCTCGACCAACGTCCTATGAGAGCGGAGGAACTAGCAAACGTAAGTAATGCCCACGCGCCGTCTCTCTTCAGAATGCTGCGCTTTCTGGCGTCTATCGACATATTTCATCAGGAACAGGACGGCACGTTCAGAAATACTCCTGCATCCGAAGTCTTACGCGAAGGAGTGCCAGGGTCGTTGAGACCAATGGTTCGGCTAGACTGGCAAGATGTGGTCTGGGACACCTATCGAGCGATGCCAGAAGCGATGCGCAATGGGACGCCCGCCTTTACGATCGCTCATGGTCGCCCATTTTTTGAGCATTTGGCTGTTGAGGAAGAACTCGGTGCACTGTTTGATGCATCGATGGCGCTCATGTCGGAGCCAGATAATAGCGTCATTGCCAGCAGCTACCCTTTCGGCGTTGCCAAGGTTGTGGTTGATATTGGTGGGGGTCGCGGCGGCCTACTCGCCGCCATTCTTTCCGAACATCAAACATTGTCTGGAGTGCTGTTTGACCAACAGCAGGTGATCGCAAAGCCAACATATTTAAGTGACGCAGGGTTATTGGAACGATGCAAACTAATCGCTGGAAATTTATTCGAATCTGTTTATCCAGACGGGGACGTCTATCTGCTTAAACGTATTCTTCACGACTGGAGCGATGCTGATGCCGTACGCATTCTAAAAAGCGTGCGCGCGGCTATGTCACCGGACTCACAGGTCGCAGTTGTTGACGCAGTTCTCAATCCTGGAAATGATGCAGACCCTAACAAATATCTGGATGTTGGGATTATGGCATTGCTAGAAGGCCGAGAAAGAACAGCAGAAGAATTTGAAACTCTATTCTCCGAAGCGGGACTGCAACTCCTTCGGATACTTCCAATGCCCGCCCCTTCTACAATGTCGATCATAGAAGGTGCCATGGCCTAGCCGTATCGTTGCTCTTTCCATGGATCGCCAACAGCATGATAGCCACGCGCTTCCCAGTATCCTGGTGCGTCACCCTCCATAAACCTGATCTGTCGAATCCACTTCGCTGATTTCCAGAAGTATAACTTTGGAATTACTAGACGAACTGGCCCGCCATGTTCACGAGTTAAAGGTGCACCATTCCATGTGTGAGCCAGTAAAACATCATCGTCGTCGATCCAGGACAGTGGGACGTTCGTTGAATACCCGTCATAGCTTCGGATCATCAAAAAGGCTGTATTTACCCGCGGCTGCACTTCCGCAAGGAAGTGCTTGGCGGAAACGCCTTTCCAGCGATTGTCGAAGCGAGACCAGGTTGTAACACAATGAATATCACTCGTAATTTCTACTTGGGGCTGGGCCATTAAATCGCCGAACGACCACTTGATCGGTCGATTGATTTGCCCTGCGGTCGACAGTACCCAGTCACGTGGCAGGATATTAGGATGTAGCCCTAAATCAAGAACCGGGAAATCCTTGACCAATCGTTGCCCAGGGGGCAACCGACTATTCGTTTTATCTCTGGTTTGACCAGTGAGCGCGCGGCCATTGCGAGCCCATAGCTCTTTGGTATCAATGAGTTTTTCATTTTTCAGATCGTCTCTAGCCATCGCTACCCTTTGTCGCGCAGCAAACGTGACTTCTGGCGATTCCATTCACGTTCTTTGATGGTCTGGCGCCGATCTATATCTGTCTTACCTTTGGCCAATCCTATCTTGAGTTTAGCGAGACCACGGTCATTAAAATAAATTGATAGAGGAATAAGCGTCATGCCTTTGCGAGAAACTTCCCCGGTTAACTTTTCAATCTCTCTCTTATGAAGAAGCAATTTGCGTTTACGGCGGGGCTCATGCCCAAAGTGTTTTGCACCTTCGTACTCAGGAATGTACGCATTGACGAGATACAAACCACCATCTTCCGCCGCCGCATATGACTCCTGAATATTTCCACGCCCAAGCCGTAAAGACTTCACCTCAGTGCCAAACAAAACGAGACCGGTTTCAAAGGTGTCCTCAATTTTATAGTCGTGCCGCGCCTTACGGTTTTGGGTAACCGTACCCGTTGATATCCATCCAGACTTACTCATGTTCTTCCTGCCCTAGTCGAGCAGCCCAGCATCGTGCATCGCTTCTTCTATCTTCGCCATTGAAGACGCAGATAGAGGAACCATCGGTGCACGTATATCTGGCAGGCATTTCCCAACCAGACTACATGCGAACTTCACTGGCGCAGGATTTGGCTCACAGAATAGAGCCTGATTAAGCGGCTGAAGAATATCCCGAAGTCGCCATACTTCGTCGAATTGTTTATTTCGCCAGGCATCATGAAGCTCCGCGTTGAGCCTCGGTGCAACATTTGACGATACAGAAATACATCCAAAGCCGCCTTGAGCTAGATAAGCGACGGCTGTGTCATCATCGCCAGACAACAAACAAAACTCTTTACCAATGTCAATTCGAGAGGCTAATGGTCTAGCCAAATCACCTGTCGCGTCTTTTACGCCGGCGATGTTTTTATGCTCAGCCAGTTTCGCCATCGTTTCTACGCTCATATCGACAACACTCCGCGGCGGAATATTGTAGATAATGATCGGGAGATCCACCGCATCAGCAATCGCTGTGAAATGCGCAATCATTCCCCCTTGGCTTGGTTTGTTATAATAAGGCGTCACAACCAGCGCAGCGTCCGCCCCAGCTTCTGCAGCATTCTGGGTCAGCGCAATAGCCTCTTCCGTTGAATTCGAACCCGTCCCTGCAATTACGGGTATTTTCTTTTTAGCGACCTCGATGCATAGCTCAATGACACGGTTGTGCTCTTCGTGACTAAGCACTGGGGATTCACCCGTCGTTCCACAAGGCACGACCGCGTGTGTCCCTTCGTCAATCTGCCATTGCACCATATCTTGGAAAGACTTTTCATCAACGGCACCATCCCTAAAAGGCGTAATCAGTGCTGTAATCGATCCGGTAAACATGGGAAATAACTCCAAAATCAACTCTTCACCAGAATGAGTCACCAGTGAAAAGAGAGGTGCTTGCATCACAGGCGGCGCAACATAGCTCCGACAGCGTGACGCAGCAAGCAGCGGGCCTATTCCAGTAGTGTTTATTGTTCCACCTTATACCGTTGTCCCCAAATCCATGACCCTTTAGTTAAAACCCAAGACTCGGTAAAATATAACTTTAAAGCTCTACATGATGTGGCAGGTTTAATGATCCATCGTTCATTTCGGATACTAGCTGGGGCTGTCTTTCTGTCCGTAACGCTTCAACCGCTAGCCTTCCACACCTCAAGTGCCGCCCCATTACTACCTGAGGTAAAGCCGCCCATTCCTGCGATAAAAGGCAAAATTCAGACAGCTCGCATTCTCCCGGTTCGGAAACCTCCCTATTACGGGCCTTTCGGCAAAGACTACGATTATCTTCTTGGGGAAACAGATCGCTTATCTTTTAGACGAGCTCTTGATGCAGCCAAGGGCCGGCGGTGGAATCGAGCAGTCAAATTTGCAAAGGACGTCAAGAATCCATTAGCTCGCGACGTCATTGCTTGGCTTTACATTCGCGAATCTGGTGCCACCACGTCATTCAAAGCAAGGACAGAATTTATACGGCAGAACCCGGACTGGCCACAGATCGACACGATCATTCGACGTGTTGAAGAGGCCTCCTCAGATAATTCAGTAACCCGTGCTGAATTGATCGAATGGTCTCAAGAATTTCCTCCCAGATCGGGTTCTGGGCGGGCAATATTGGCGAAGGCCTACAAAGCAGATGGACAAAACTCAAGAGCAGAGGAAGTAGCTAGGCAAGCCTGGCTTGAGAGTACCTTTACTCGATCTGACGAGACAGCCTTCCTGCGAACATTTGACGCACTATTCGATAAGGATGACCACAAGGCGAGGCTAGAACGCTTGCTGTGGGATGGCCACGCCAACAGCGCTCGGCGCATGTTGCGCCGGGTCGACAGCGATTACAGAAAATTGGCCGAAGCACGCATTGCGTTAATGACATCATCCTACGGGGTTGATGCAGCGATAGACAAAGTTCCTGAACGCCTAAAGAGTGATCCAGGGCTTATCTACAATCGACTTAAGTGGCGCAACAAACGTCGTCGCTATGAGAGTGCAGCAAAACTACTCCCAGATTCGGAAAATGATGCCGTTCGGCCTGATTTATGGTGGCGTGAACGACACATACTCACCCGCGAAGCGCTTTCGAATGGCAACATTACAAAAGCCTATCAAATAGCCGCTAACAATAATGCAACAGATGCTTTATCGATCTTTGAATCGGAGTGGTTAGCCGGTTGGATTCAACTCCAATTCCTTGAAGACCCGGAAGCATCGTTACCTCACTTTTACAGGGTCTATGATGCTGTCGCCTTTCCGGTAAGTCTCTCTCGCGGGGCCTATTGGATTGGACGTGCTATTGAATCCGCAGGCGATACCGAACTTGCCAGGAACTGGTATCAAAAAGCGGCCGTTCATATCACCACCTATTATGGGCAACTTGCTCTTGCCAAGTTAACCGGCGATACATTTCCACAACTCCCCCTGGACCCCTTGCCAACAATAAGCGAGCGCAGTTCATTTCACCAAAGCCGGCTGGCTCAAGTGGTTAGAATGTTGGCTGAAGTTAATAACAAAGATCACCTCAGAACTTTTGTACTAGCCGCTGCAAAATCGTCAGATTTCGCGACAGAACGTCATCTCGCAGCTGAAATGGTAAGTAAGTTTAACCGCGAAGACCTTGGTGTGTGGATTGCACGCCGCGCAGCCCAGGATCACATTACGCTCGTTAAATTCGGGTATCCCGTCCCAGACTACGCGTACCCCAATTCTCCAGAAAAACCTTTGCTGCTAGCCATTACACGGCAAGAAAGCAACTTCGACGTTGCCGCCCGCAGCCCTGTTGGCGCGCGTGGCCTAATGCAACTCATGCCAGCCACAGCCAGGGCCGTTTCACGGCAAATGCGGGAACGTTATGATCGCAACGCGCTAACCAATGATCCGACTTACAATATAATGCTTGGCTCAAAATATTTAGGCGACCTGATCGACCAGTTCGACGGGTCATACATTATGGCGATTGCCGCCTATAATGCTGGTCCTTATCGCGTTAAACGCTGGATCAGAGAATTTGGAGACCCCCGCAAGGCTGAAGTCGATCCAATAGATTGGATAGAGCAAATCCCGTTTACAGAAACACGTAATTACGTGCAGCGAGTTATGGAGAACCTTCAAGTGTATCGAGCTGTAATGTCAAACAGCCAACAGTTAGCGAAAACACTGCCAGCCGATTTATCCCGAGCTGGCAATTAGTACAGTCCCGCGCCTATAAAAAAGGGCAGATCAAGTCCGCCCTAGTAGAAATTATTCTTTGCATACGTTAGGTGCTAAGAGGCTGCCGCCCGAGCCATAGAATCAACGTCCTGCGCTTTTACAGCTGGCTTAACGGCGACAGATCCTGGTTTCGCAGCCTTAGGCGTCTCAGCTTGAGTTCGCTTACAGTGCCCCTCCATAAACGCACCGGGCTCAATCGCCAGACTTTCATTCTCAATGTCGCCAGACATTTGGGCTGTTGAAGCCAAGAAGACTGACTTCGCCTTAACCTCACCCTTAATGGTACCGTGGACGCGAACTGTCTGAGCGATGACTTCGCCACTCACAGATCCCTTTGTGCCAACAATTAGTGCCTTACAGTTAATATCGCCTTCGACATTACCGTCGACCTGTATCTCACCATTGCTAGAAAGATTCCCCTGTACGTTGAGATCGATACTAATAATTGATGGTATTGATTTTACCTTGGATTCACTGATGCGTGTCACCTGTGCTGATTGTTCTTTATTCTTGCTCGAGAACATCGCTTCCCGCTCTCATAAATTGTAAAGGGTTTAACTGTTTTCCTTTGTACAGGACTTCTAGGTGAAGGTGAGCCCCTGTACTACGCCCGCTATTACCTAGAAGGCCAATTTCGGTCCCTCGACCGACATACTCACCCTCTGTAACCGAAATTTTTGCCATATGACCGTAGCGGGAGGTCAACCCCATACCATGGTCAATCTCGACGAGGCGACCATAGCGGCCACGCCACCCAGCGTAAACAACCTTTCCCTCACCTGGGCTAAGAATCGCTGACTTGTAAGGGCCACCAAAATCCAGACCGAGATGTCGCGCATACTTACCAAGAATTGGGTCTTTTCGAACCCCAAACCCGCTTGTAATCCAATATTTCTTTAGCGGCTTTCCCAAGGGCATTACGGCCGTCAAGTTTTGTAATTCTGTCAGACGCTCAACCTTTAAATTGAGAGACACAAGAGACTCATGCAGCGGCCCTTCATCACCCGGAAAAGACTCCAACGGAATATATGGACCACCACTGCCTGTCTCTGAACGACGCGCATCAAGAAGAATGTCCACTTCAATCCCTGTCGTTGACAGCGATGTCTGAATTTTTTGAATTTGCTCCTCAGCCACTTCGGAAAAACGATGAAACAACAAAAGATGAGTGCTTTCCATTTCCCGAAGCTGGTTCTCCAGTTCACCAACACGCGACACTAAAACATCACGCTCTGCTGATCGCAGATCACGTTCGATGACAAGTTGGCGCAGCTCCAAAGTTTTAGGGTCGATAAATTCCGCGCCCTGGTGAACTACAGTCACGTCCGCCATACCGGACTTTAAGTTCTCCAATTGAGTATGCAGATCTGCGCGCTCTTCAGAGATACGATCACGCTCTAGTTCAATCCGCCCAATCGCTACTTCAATTTGCTCTGGGTCAGAGCCCAAACGACCGTTCTGCACAAAACGTTTTATGTCGGGTTTTCGCTCGCGAGCCGCCGAGGCAAAAGTCTCCTGCGGCGTCTTAAGTTCGAAAAGAGATACTTGGCGGTCCACCAAAGAAACCATGAGCTCATTATTCTCATCCAACTCTTCAGTAATCTCATCAATGCGGCGCTTATATACAGTGAGTTGCGCGAGAAGTTGCTCATAGCCAGACTTGGCATCCTTAACTTCAATATTCTTCGCGCGAATGCGATCACCATGGCTAACTACCAAGCTTGAACTTACGAGAAGCCAACTTCCAACAACGATGAAGAGAGAGGCTGCGATGACTTGACGCATTGTTGTGAGACGCAGGGTGTGCATGTGTTCTTCGGTACGCAGGATAATCTGCCGCTCCGGAAAGAACCTCTGAAGCCAGCGTTGAAGATCTGACAGGCTTCGTTTATGCGGATCAAACTTCGACACGTGCTTCCTCGGCACTCAAAAAAAGAGCCGCAAATCCAATCCCAAAGCCGGTTAAGGATTCACGGTTTCTATGCGAACACTTCATTAAACCAGATTCCGGTTCGCCACGGGAGATCTTTTAGTCCTTAATATATATCCCAATTTGCCTTAAAATCTAATTACCGGGCGGCAGAAAGGCAGAGGCATGAAGTACACTAAAATGATTGTTGCCATTTTTTCCCATTTTTTCAATAGGTAGAGAAAAAACGACTGCAATATTGCAGTCTTGACTCAGAGCCAAAACCTGCGTCCGTTAGCGGTTCTCGTGCGTCATTGGTCCGGAAGCTCTGCACTTATAAACTGAAGCGCGCACCAATTTGGGCGATATCTACCAGAAGATGAAAATACTAAATTTGACTATTTTATCCTGGTTTGGCACCGGATATGCCCCAAAAGCCCCAGGAACCGTCGGGTCACTGGCGGCCTTGCCCTTCGCATGGGGCATGGCCAGTGTTTGGGGGTCCGAAAGTCTATTACTTGCGGGCATTATTGCATTTTGCGTTGGATGGGCCGCAGCCCATAAGTCACCTGAAGCTAAGAAAGACCCCGGATGGGTTGTTATTGACGAGGTAGCCGGCCAGTGGCTGACCCTCGCTTTTGTTCCACCTGATATTTTGCTCTATGCGACCGGGTTTATCGCCTTTCGTATATTCGATATTTACAAACCTTGCCCGATCAGGATGCTTGAACAGAACGTCCCCGGTGCTCTAGGTGTGATGATTGATGACGTCGCGGCCGCCGTATACGCCGCGATAGTCGTGTATCTTTTGACTCTTTTTCTTGGCGGGTAACTAATGGCAACCCTTCCGACAGACCTGACTGATATGGCGGACGTCGTCATTAGAGAGGCGACAAAACACGGTAAGATGATTGCAACTGCTGAATCCTGCACGGGCGGGCTCATATCAAGTTGTCTTACGGCCGTCGCTGGGTCTTCCACCACATTTCTATGCGGTTTCATTACCTATGCGAACGAAGCCAAAACGCGTCTACTTGGTGTTCCGGTGGACGCAATCACAGAGTTTGGTGCCGTAAGTGACATGGTGGCCGCGGCGATGGCTGAGGGCGCATTGGCGCACGCTGGCGCAGACTTGGCTGTATCCGTGACTGGTATCGCCGGGCCGCGCGGTGGCACAGCTGATAAGCCGGTCGGCCTAGTTTACCTCTCTCTCGCTGAGAGCGGAGAAGATGCAGTTATAAAGCGCTACATCTTTGCAGGAACCCGGGATGATATCCGCCGCTCAACTGTGGGAGCTGCACTAGAACTCATTCTTAGCCGCCTCAGGGAATACGAAGACGAAACAACCACAGCGGAAGACTAGGTAGACTTGCCGTATAACTGAGCCGCCCGGTCCTCAAACGCCGAGACCATACGCCGCACCGCTTCCTCAAAAAGTACACCAATCAACTTTTGTAGAACACGAGATCGGAATTCGAAATCGAGATGAAAATCGACTTCACAGCCCTTGCCATCAGACGTAGGGGCAAAGACCCATCTATTTGTTAAATGCTTAAATGGACCATCCTTGTAAACCACATCAACTTGGTCTGGCGCGGTTAGAAACACGCGCGATGTAAATGACTCTCGGACCATCTTAAAACCGATCGCAAGATCTGCGTCAAACCCATCGTCATAGGTTTTGATTTTTCGAGAGGCTATGCACCACGGTAAAAACAGAGGATAGCGTTCGACGTCTGAGACAAGGTCAAACACTTGCTTCTGAGTGTAAGGCAGTATGCGCTTCTCGTGGTGAACTGCCATACCCAGCGTGCCGTATTTAAACCTAAGATACCGCCGCGAGTTTGCTTTCCCGGGCTTCTTTAAGGCGGGCAAAATCAGCATCGGCATGATAAGACGACCGGGTGAGAGGGGTCGCCGAAACCATCAGAAAACCCTTGGCCCGCGCTATTTTCTCATATACTGCAAACTCATCAGGTGTCACAAAACGATCAACCGCCGCATGTCGTAGCGTCGGCTGCAAGTATTGACCTATGGTGAGAAAATCAACGTCAGCCGCGCGCATGTCGTCCATGACTTGAAGAACTTCATCTTTGGTCTCACCTATTCCAACCATGATGCCCGACTTAGTGAAGACAGTTGGGACAACTTCCTTAACACGCTCCAGCAATCGCAAGCTTGTAAAGTAACGGGCGCCTGGGCGAATGGTCCGATACAGCCGTGGCACAGTTTCTAAGTTGTGATTGTAAACATCGGGGTGGGCCTTGGCGACCAAGTCCGTTGACCCGAGTTTTTTTCTAAAGTCCGGGGTCAACACTTCAATTGTCGTATCGGGACACGCTACCTTAATTGAATTGATCACTTTAACCCAGTGCGCGGCTCCGCCATCCTCGAGATCATCGCGATCTACGGACGTGATGACGACGTGACGCAACCCCAGTTTAGCAACCGCTTCACCAACATGAGCAGGCTCTTCGGTATCAACATTGCCGGGTTTACCGGTCTTGATGTTGCAGAAGGCGCAGGCGCGTGTACAGATATCACCCAAGATCATCAGCGTTGCGTGTTTTTGTGTCCAACATTCTCCAATGTTTGGGCAAGCCGCTTCTTCGCATACTGTGTGAAGGTTGAGATCACGCATCAGTTTGCGCGTTTCTCCATAGGTTTTGGATGTCGGTGCCTTTACGCGCAACCAATCGGGTTTCGGTGTCCGCGTTGATTGCTTCTTGATGGGGGTAAAGTCAGTCATGACTTAGATATGAACAACTTGATCGTACGCATCAAGTACCGACTCATGCATCATTTCTGAGAGCGTTGGATGCGGGAAGACTGTTTCCATGAGTTCAGCTTCTGTAGTTTCCAACGTCATAGCAACTGCATAGCCTTGAATGAGTTCGGTGACCTCCGCGCCAATCATATGGGCGCCAAGTAGCTCACCGGTATCTGCGTCAAACACGGTCTTGACAAGGCCTTGGTCATCGCCAAGCGCGATCGCCTTGCCGTTGCCAAGAAACGGAAACCGACCAACGCGTACTTTGTGCCCCGCTTCTTTCGCCTTGGCCTCCGTCATACCCACGCTTGCGACCTGCGGATGACAATAGGTGCATCCCGGGATCCGAAACGTATTCAATGGATGAGGGTTTTTACCGGCGATTTTCTCGACACAGATCACGCCCTCATGGCTGGCCTTGTGAGCCAGCCACGGCGGCCCCGTCAGGTCACCAATGGCATAGACACCAGGCTCATCCGTTTCGCTGTATTTGCCTGTTACGACATGAGTTTTCTCGACCTTAACCTTGGTCTTCTCAAGGCCAATATCTTCCACGTTGCCTACAATACCGACAGCGAGAATAACGCGATCGACTTTTAAGCTTTCTGACTTTCCGTCTTTCTCGATCGTGGCCGTCACACTCGATTTGCCGGTCTTAAGACTTTTGACCGTCGCGCCGGTAATGATGTTCATGCCCTGCTTTTTGAAAGCCTTCAGAGCAAATGCCGAAATTTCTTCATCCTCTACCGGAAGGACGCGATCCATCACTTCAACAACTGTCACATCAACGCCGAGTGTTTTGTAAAAGCTGGCGAACTCTATGCCAATTGCTCCGGAGCCGATGACCAGCATCGATTTCGGCATGCTGTCTGGTACCATAGCTTCCTTGTATGTCCAGATCAGCTTGCCGTCCGGTTCAAGACCCGGCAGCGTCCGAGCCCGCGCGCCTGCCGCCAGAACGATATGCTTGGCTTTCAGCGTCGCGACTTCCTTTTTGTCCTTGGTGACTTTCACCTGGCCTTTCCCGGCCAAAGCGCCCTGCCCATCAAAGACCGTGATTTTGTTCCTCTTCAACAACATGCCGACGCCGCCGGACAGACGACTTGCAACTTTACGTGACCTCTCAACAATTTTTTTGACGTCATAGCTGACATCCTTCACTGACAAGCCAAAATCGTCAGCGTGCTGCATCAAATGATAAACCTCAGAGGTGCGCAGCAGAGCCTTGGTCGGGATACACCCCCAATTCAAACAAATTCCACCAAGATGTTCCCGCTCAACAACAGCCGTCTTTAAGCCCAGCTGAGAGCCACGGATTGCCGTTACGTATCCACCAGGTCCGCCACCTATGACGATAAGGTCAAAATTTGTATCTGCCATACCTGCACCCGCCTAGAGCAACAAGCTCAAGGGATCTTCGATCAAAGGCTTAAATGCAGCAAGAAACTCAGCTCCTACAGCGCCATCGACAACACGATGATCACAAGACATAGTACAACTCATCACGGTCCCGATAGCCAAAGCCCCATCCTTGACAATAGGCCGTTGCTCACCGGCCCCAACCGCAAGTATTGCGCTTTGCGGTGGATTGATAATCGCGGAAAATTCTTTGATTCCGTACATACCCAAGTTGGAAATTGAGAAGCCTCCACCTTGAAACTCTTCAGGCTTCAATTTGTTTTCCCGAGCCCTGCCCGCCAGTTCCTTCATCTCGTTGGAAAGCGCCAGTAAGCCTTTTTGATCAGCATTTCGGATAATAGGTGTGATTAATCCATCATCAGTGGCCACAGCAACTGCAACGTCAACATTGTCGTAAACACGAATTGCTTCGTCGGTCCAAGTTGCATTGACCATTGGAACTTTGCGCATAGCAACAGCAACAGCCTTAATAACAAAATCATTGACCGAGATTTTATAATCTACTCCTTCACGGCTATTCAGTCGTTTCCGCAGCGCCAACAATTCATCGATATTGCATTCGATAGTGAGATAAAAGTGCGGGATGTTCTGCTTTGCTTCCAGTAAACGCCGCGCAATAACTTTGCGTACATTGGAGTTTGCCTCTTCAGAAAATGATTGCCCAAAATCGGAAATTTTGGACGATGCAGAAGAACCCGCTGCAGCGCCTTGTTTCTGACCTGATGGACGTTTTACAGCACCGCCAGACATCGCTTTTTCAACATCCGACTTCACAATCCGCCCGTTAGGTCCACTGCCGGAGACATCACCCAGGTCTAGTCCAGCATTCACCGCGATACGTTTTGCCAATGGGCTTGCAAAAATACGGGCGCCACTGTCAACAGCTTTCGTTGCTTTTGATTCAAGAGCTGGTTTTTCCTCCTTGGCGGCCGGCGGTTCCTCAGAAAGCGCTCTGGCTGTTTGTGCTCCCGGTGCCGAATCTGGCGACGCAACAACGGTACTATCAGAGTCTTTAATGCCTCCCTCGTCTTCACCTTCTTCAAGCAAGATGCCTATAGGTAAGTTGACCTCAACCCCTTCCGTGCCTTCTTTAACAAGAATTTTTCCGATGGTGCCTTCGTCAACGGCTTCCAGTTCCATAGTTGCCTTATCGGTTTCTATCTCGGCGATAATATCCCCCGAAGAAACTTCGTCGCCTTCTTTAACCATCCACTTCGTCAGCTTACCTTCGGTCATGGTGGGCGAAAGTGCCGGCATTAGAATTTGAATAGGCATTAATTAATTCCTCTTTCGCACTTAGGCGCGATAACATGCGGCCTTAGCCGCCGTTATAATGTGCTCGACCTGCGGCAAGGCTAACTTCTCTAGATTGGCGGCGTAGGGCATGGGTACATCCACACCAGTCACCCGCGCGACTGGCGCATCTAGCCAGTCAAACGCGTTTTCGGTGATCTGTGCAGAAATCTCAGAGCCAATACCTGAGAACGGGAAACCTTCTTCACAGGAAACGCATCGATTAGTCTTTTGGACTGAAGTTATAATTGTTTCTACATCCAACGGCCTCAGACTGCGCAGGTTGATAACTTCGGCGGAGATTCCGTCTTCTGCTAAGCGTTCTGCAGCCTCCATCGCTTTCCCGACCATAATTGTGAACGCCGTGATTGTGACATCACTACCTTCTCGCTCAATCTTGGCCTTGCCAATCGGCAAAACGTAATCGTTACTCACCGGCACATCAAATTTGGATCCATAAAGAAGCTCATTCTCTAGTACGATAACCGGGTTAGGGTCTCGGATAGCAGCCTTCAGTAGACCCTTAGCATCAGCCCCGGACCACGGTGCGACAACCTTTAGCCCTGGAATGTGTGCGTACCAAGCCCCATAGCATTGAGAGTGCTGCGCGCCGACACGGGACGCCGCACCATTGGGACCACGAAACACAATCGAACAGCCCATTTGTCCGCCAGACATGTATAACGTTTTTGCCGCCGAATTGATGATCTGATCAATTGCCTGCATGGCAAAATTAAATGTCATGAATTCAATAATGGGCTTGAGGCTTCCGAATGCAGCACCGACACCGAGGCCCGCAAATCCTTGCTCAGTGATCGGTGTATCAATCACCCGCTTGCCACTAAATTCTTCGAGCAGCCCCTGGCTTACTTTATAGGCACCCTGATATTCAGCGACCTCTTCGCCCATAAGAAATACTGTTTCGTCCTCTCGCATTTCTTCGGCCATGGCGTCGCGGAGCGCTTCCCTCACCGTAAGCTCTGTCGTCTCACCCATCTTAGGTTCATCAGGGCCTAGATCCGGCTTCGGTGCAGCAGGACGCAGTGCATCGATCGGTTCGTCTGCGCTTTCAGCCTCTCGCTCTTCTGCTGGTACTGGCGCTTTCGCTATCGATACCTCGACATCATCCGCATTTTCACCTTCGTCTAGAATGATAGCGATTGGTACATTAACATCTACTCCTTCCGAGCCCTCCGCTACGAGCAATTTGCCAATTTTACCTTCGTCCACGGCTTCAAGTTCCATGGTCGCCTTATCAGTCTCAATCTCGGCAATTAGATCACCGGACGAAACCGTGTCGCCTTCCTTCACCAACCATCTGGAAAGCGTGCCTTCTGTCATAGTAGGTGATAGCGCGGGCATGAGAATTTCCGTTGCCAAGGATACATACTCCCTTAATTGAACCGTAGACGGGCACTACAACGCCAAGTGTTATCCACCTCTGGCCGTTAGTTTACGTCAAGCAACGTTGCGTAAGACGTCGGTATACAATTCACTTGGATCAGGCTCCGGTGAGCCCTGAGCGAATTCTGCCGAATCAGTCACTCTTGCCTTGATCGCTTTATCCATCTCTTTGAAGCCGTCTTCATCGAGCACATTCTCGGCTATCAACTTAAGTCTTAAACGATCAATCGGGTCATGTTCGCCGCGCATCTTTGCCAACTCCTCTTTGGAGCGATATTTTGCAGGGTCGGACATAGAGTGGCCACGATAGCGGTAGGTTTTCATCTCTAAAATAATTGGACCATTACCGCCGCGAACATATTCCACAGCCTCCTGGCCAGCTTCATAGACAGCGTTAACATCCATGCCGTCTAAAACCCGACCGGGAATACCGTAAGCTTCTCCACGCCGATGCAAGTCGGTCGAGGCTGAAGCGCGTTCGATCGACGTGCCCATGCCGTATTTGTTGTTTTCAATGACGTATATGACCGGCAGTTTCCACAAGGCCGCCATGTTAAAGGCTTCGTAAACTTGGCCTTGGTTGGTCGCTCCATCGCCGAAATAGCAAAAATTTACGCCGCCATCTTCGTTGTATTTGTGAGCAAATCCTAGCCCGGTCCCGATTGGCACCGAGGCACCGACAATACCGTGCCCGCCGAAAAAGCCTTTCTCACGGCTGAACATATGCATGGATCCGCCTTTACCGCGTGAGTATCCATCAATACGTCCGGTCAATTCAGCCATAACGCCATTCGGATCCATCCCAGCCGCCAGCATATGACCATGATCGCGATAGGTAGTAATTAAGGTGTCAGCGTCGATAACATTTGCTTGCAGCCCAACAACAACCGCTTCCTGGCCAATGTAGAGGTGACAAAACCCGCCTATAAGGCCCATGCCATAAAGCTGGCCAGCGCGCTCTTCGAAGCGCCGTATCAATAACATATCTTTATAAAATTGGACTTGTTGTTCGACGGTGGGCTCTTTGGCCGTCGATGATCGTTTTGCAGTTTTCGCGGATTTGTTGGTCTTCGCTTTAGAATTAGATGACTTGGCAGTGGCAGATTTACGTGCGGCCATGCGTTATCCCCGTTCCTGTTTAGGTGCCAATATTATTTTTGTTTTGGCACGCCCGTCTGTGTGGTTTATCGCAGTGGGAACTGCTGTGTGCAAGTGAAACTGCCGTTAACCCACTGTTTGCACTGCACAATTTATAAATAAACTGGATATCGGTTAAGCCCCTGAATCGATGTCGCTTTACAAGCAATGCTCTTACTCACAAGCGTCATTTTATTACGCATTAAGAATGCATAGCGTAACTATTTTTATTTAAGATCGTAAAATAAGACGTTTCCTTATCGCTATGTGCGAATGGAAATCAGTTTGTTTTCAGCTCAATGAAATGCGGTGGCGAGGCTCTAGGGGGTCCGGTCAGTGGGCATGATGAGATACTCACTTGGTCGAGCAAAAGCCAAAACACTTCGCGTTTGCTCATCAAGCATGTCCGAGTCCAAATTCTCGGGCCTGAGCAATGAGATCATATCTTCTAGGGATTCGCGTTCCGCATTGATCGACGCCAATTCAACTTCCGTGGCATCCATTTGTTGGCGTAGCTGCCACCATGCCAGAAGACCCCTGTCTCCTTGAACCGCATGATATGCAAAATATGTGACAAGCGCTGCACCAAGAAGCGGTGCCAGCACCTGCTTTGCTTTCTTGGTCGGGTCTGTTCCAATTGCCATATAACAATGGAATCACGCGCGAGTAATGCGGTCAACCAAAGTTAATCAATTTTTCGCAATAGATTCATAGGTGTGATAATTCCGACTCACATTGATTCGAAACGAAGCGATTAATCTTAATAGCTCGATATGGGCCGCATATGATCATAAGCTTCATTCAGCTTGTACCCCGGAGCAAATCTGCGGCAAAGGTAATGATTGTACACAGGACCGAGCGTATCATCGGTGGGCTAAGAGATCTTGTTGTTACGTCCGTTAATTCCAAGCTTAGCGCGCCATAAGAATGGTAAGGTAGTGGCAGGTAACGGTACCTAAAATGTCCTGATTTCCGTGAAATATCCACGTCCAGGAGCAGCCGGCAGCTCTCTGACTAATTCTACTAAGATCGATCCGCTGCAGACTATGGTGTAACGAAGACCAGTGGCTACGAGTGCCATCTCAGCATCGCCCTTCTTCGCCAACGCCGGTCCAAAGGTGTCAGAATTAACGCCTTGATAGCATCAGCTTTTCGCCAGCGCACCTGCATAAGCTCCTACTGAACTGAGGTAAATGAAGTCGGACACGCCAGCTTGCTTGGCGAACTCGATAATTCGTATTTCAGGTCGCCGCTAACTCTTGTTCGCAGCAGCTCTGCAATACAGCATTTACGATATCCGGCTGAAATTCGGCAATCACAACGGCGACGGTGTCTTTCTCAAATACGTCTCCCACAGCGAAGCGCACCTTGCCCCCACGCAACCATGTCGCGAATTGACGTCTGACGAATAAATGCGGTGGCGGCATGCCCCTATCGCGCCAGAATCTTATCAATGCACGACCCAGCGCGGCCCGAACGACCAAAAATGAGAACGCTCTCAGCGGTCGCAGATCCTGTCAGAACACTCGCTATCAAGCCTGCCTACAGAAAATTCTTTGTATTCATAGCGTTCTCCGCTTGGTCTTAGGATAGGCTATAGGGCACGAAAAATTGGCCGTCTAGTGAGGCAAGAGACAACACAGAGGTGTCATTACCGGATAAGTTAATCACTATCATACCTGGATCTAAATTCATCGAAGGGGAGCATCCAATGCCGTCAATCTACAGGAGCGTTATTTCTGTCATGGCAATCTCCGCTATTGGAACAGGCATTTGGGCTATTTTACTGACTTCGGGCGTCTATGACATCTCAATAGAAGATCTACGAGCTAAATACGAAACGCCAGCATCCAAGTATGTCGAACTTGATGGCATAGACATCCATTACATTGACGAAGGTGAAGGACCGGTAGTTGTTCTCTCTAATGCCTCTTACCACACGACGCGCGCGTGGGACGGCATGGTTCAAAACATGACAGATCGGTTCCGTATTATCCGCTTCGATTTCCCGGGCAACGGTTTAAGCGGACTAGATACGCAGGGCCGGTACTCTCCAGAACTCTATGGAGACGTTATAACGCTCCTCACCGATAGCCTAGGCATCAACAAATTCCATTTGGTTGGAACGTCCTCAGGCGGCACGGTCGCCTTCCGCTATGCCGCCGCCAATCCAGAAAAAATTGATCGGTTTGTCCTAATCAACTCCGCTGGCATGCCTCGCACAGCCGTCACGAACCCGAACCGCGAACGCGGCTCAGCTTTTGGCCGCTGGGTTTCCAAAAATCATCAAAGCAAAGACTGGTGGCGTGCGTCTCTTTCTCAAACGATTACGAAACGCCCGCCCTTCGATTGGCACGTGGAAATGAACTACGATATGAACCGACGCGATGATCGACATAAAACAGGCGCTTTGTTCCGGCGGAACTACATCACAGGTGACCCATCTGCTGTACTACGCGATATCACCGCGCCAACGGCCATATTTTGGGGCATCAAAAATCCCACCGTTATGCATTTGGAAGCCAATGTCATTCAGCTGTGGATGACAGGTGCGCCGACGATCATAAAAAAATATGAGGAGTTGGGACACTATCCCTACATTGAAGAGCCTGAGCTCGTTGCCTCAGATATCAGCGCATTTTTGACAGGCGACTGGGATGATCAACTCCGTCAAACGCAACGCGTAAAACCAGAGGACCTACTCGCTGCGAACGCCAACTAGGCTAGCTCACCGGTCAGTCGTATTTCATTCACGCGGACTAAGCGTTTGCCCACATTGGTGCCTTGAAACAAGCCAATAAAAGCGTCTGGCGCATTCTCGAGCCCGTCAACGATATCGTCTCGATACTTGAGCTTGCCGTCTTTAATCCACTCACTCATCGCCTTACGGCCTTCGTCGTAACGCTCAACATAATCGTGGATGATGAACATTGGTTTATCCATCTTCCACGTCCACGGCGAACCGTCTTCTTCGAATGTGTTGTACTGCTCCGTGGAGCCGACATATGACACACGGCCGCCAGGGTTGAGTTGGGAGAGAATCGCCTCGGCCATCGGACCGCCAACATTGTCGTAGTAAATATCGACACCGTTTGGGCATTCACGCTTGACCGCCGCGGCAATGTCGTTGACCTCTTTGTAGTTAATGCCCGCGTCGAACCCCATTTCCTCGGTGATAAATCGGATCTTCTCTTCAGAAGATGTGATGCCGATCACCGTCGCCCCGTGAATTTTTCCGATCTGTCCTGCCAAGTGTCCGACAGCCCCTGCCGCGGTCGTGACGACCATTACGTCACCTGGTTTGGGTTTGCATTCCAATATCATTGAAAAATAAGCGGTCATTCCAGGACGCCCAAGCACACTGGCCGCGGTGTTCAGCGGGCCCAGGGTTTCATCGACGACACGCAACCCTGACCTATTGTGGATATAGTGCCCCCCACCTCGTGTGAGCGCATAATTCTGCCATCCCAAAACACCGTTGACGACGTCACCATCCTTGAAATCAGGATGATGAGATTTCACAACCTCGCCTACGACGTCGCCTAGCATCACGCCATACAATGGCACCACTTCAACATTCCGTGGCGTCGCGTTCATGACCAAGCGCTGAAATGGATCAACCGATAAATACAGATTACGTACCAAGAGCTGACCAGGTGCTGGTGCTGGCACGACATCCTCCACCATCATGAAATCATCTACTTTTGGCGTGCCGTCCGGGTGTTTGGCAAGCAGCCATCTCTTGTGGGTTTCTTCTGTTTCCGGCTGCCACCCTTTTACGATGACATCGCTCACCACTTTTTTCATGTTGGCGTCTCCTTTATTACAAGGAGAGCAGTTTTCTTAAACCGGCGCCCGGGCGCAACCCCTGCGACAAAAGAAAACGCCGGCCACAAGGACCGGCGTTTTCCAAACTAGGATTTTTATAGAAAAGTTATTCAGCAGCCTCACGAATGGGCTCAGCCTCTGGCAGGGCCTCAAACACGGGCGCTGGATCAAGCACCCATCCTTTTGAATCTTTCCGTGCGGGGCAAGGAATGGCCGTGATCCCATCCCCTTTGGCTTTAATTGCGTTTAGGGCTTCGTGATCAAGGCGCCACCCTTTTTGCTCCCATTGTTTGAGCATGCCGCGATACTGCACAACCACACGGTCATGCGGCATCAAGACCTCTTTCGTTGTCGTTGGAGGAGTCATCTTTGGCTCCAATTTCTCAACAACGACGATATCCTCACTCGCGATAAACATGTTGCGCTCTTTGATTTTCTTATCAAGGAACTTGTTTAGCCATTCACGTTTAGTGATGGCCATATTTCGCAGGTTGACCAAGAAGATGCGTGTCTTTGCTTCTTCAATGGGCGCTTCAAACATGTACTGATGCATGTGCATGGTCTCGGACAGGTGAATATAAGTCCACATGTGGTTGGGGCCGTACGTCCCGGATCCGGCTTGCATCTTGCCACCTTCCTTGCGGAACCGCTTCATCAGCCAGTTCTTCAATGGTGGAGCATCGAACGTGTGCATAAATCCAAAGCCCCAATCATTATTCTTGTAAGGCTCAAGTTCGTTGATTTTGTACTCTTCTTCTTTCTCGCCGTTATAGCCATGGGTTGAGTGCACATATTCGTTGTGGGCCGGATCGAGACCATTCTCAATTGACCGTTCGTAGTTATAGTCTACGTCGAAGGTTTGAATGGTCGGGCGCCAATCGTCCTCGTCATACTCGTCAATGGGCATGATCGGGGGGCGTTCAGCTTCTGGCAAATCGCCGAGGAAAGCGAAAACAAGACCATATTTATCAATTGTCGGATAAGCATCGACGCGCGCACGGGCTGGAATTTTACCATTGATTCCCAGAGATGGAATACGTGTGCAGATGCCCTCGCTGGTGAAGCGCCAACCGTGATAAGGACATTGAACCGTGCCATCTTCTTTACACTTTCCGCCTGACAACGCGCCGCCGCGGTGAACACAGGTATCTGCTAACAAAGCTGGCTTGCCCTCGTTGTCCCTGAACGCAACAAAGTCGTGTTTCAGAATACGCACACGGATCGGCTTATCTGTAAGCTCTTCACTGATACAAACCGGGTACCAAAAATTCACATACATTCCAGAGTCTCCCACTATCGTCCTGGGCCCCCGTCGAGCCCAAATAATTAAAGTATACGGTATCTATGAGGTTGTTAGATCGAAACCGGATTGATCGGGATCAAATTTTGCAGTTTTTGATCCCAAGACTCATTGTTCGCTCGGCGGATTATGCTGGGAAATGCAGGCAAAACCGGGTTTTTTCTTTGCATACATGCGTTTTGCGGATCATAACACCGCTGCCCATTCTACGGACACGCGTAAGTGTATCGGGCACATGGGTGATCGGCCATCGTTACCCCCCCCGTAAGCAGGTCTACACGATACAAAGGTTTAGAATGAAAGATACGACGACCAACGTTACCGCCACAGGATCCCTGCCAAAATCAACCGGCATTGTGCTGGCCTACGGCATGTTGATTAGTGCAATTGGCAACAACTTCCTGATCACAATTCTCCCGCCGCTTGGACGCGATATGGGCTTTTTAGAGTGGCAAGTCGGGGTGATCTTGGCCGTTGGTGGGGCTTTTATGCTCATCACCGGCCCGGTATGGGGGCGGATTAGTGAAGATTGGGGCAGAAAGAACGTCATTTTGGTTGGGGCTTTCGGCTATGTTCTTATGACCGCTGCCTTTGCGTTCACCATCGACATGCGGCTTGCAGGAACCTTAAGCGCTGCTATGTGCTTCCTCATTCTTATCGCTGTTCGCAGTCTTTACACACTTTCCTCCGGTGCGATCTACCCAGCGACAATGGCGATGGTTGCCGACATGACCAGCAAAGAAAACCGAGCCGGTGGCGTTGCTATGATCACGGCCGCCTGGGGCTTTGGGTCCGTCGTTGGGCCGGCTATCGCGGCTGGGTTTTCCTCACTATCTCCAACCGCTCCTTTTTATGTTGTGACCGTGATGGGCGTTGCAGCAGTGGCACTCTACGTTTATTGCCTTGATGAGCCGGATCGGCACAAGCAGTCCGATAAAGTTGGATTCCGTCATATAATGACCCCGGCAGTTTTGAGTATTGCTGGCGGATTCATGGTTCTTATACTCGGCAATGTGACGATGATAGTGATTCTCGGTTTCCATATGCAGGATACATTCTACCTCACCACTGCTGGGACCGCCCGTGGTGTTGGTATAGCTTTATTCGTCTCTGCTATTGCGCAAATCATCATCCAAATCGGAGTGATTCCAAGGCTTAAGTGGGCGCCGCGCCGAATGATCAATGTAGGTATGCCCTTAGCGTTTATAGCCGTCCTACTCATCATGATAGCTCCGAGTTATTGGGCTCTAATCGGGGCTATGGGTCTCTTTGGACTCGGTAGCGGCGTTGGCTGGCCAGCATACATGACCGCCGCATCACTGGCCGCTGGCCCTGGGAACCAAGGCAGCATGGCTGGATTAACAGGTGCGTTCCAAGCGGTCGGATTTATGACAGGGCCAATCGTCGGGACTTTAACGTACCAATTGAATCCTTCGATACCATTTATTATTTGCTCTGCCCTATTGGTCCTAGCGGTACTGATGGCCAATGTTTTGCCGATGCCAACACCACATGACGATTAGTTAAACGAGGGTATTTGGAATGAAAAGATTCGCTTTTTTTGTCTCAATATCTCTTATCACCGCTTTAGCGGCGAACAGTTCATCAGCCACCGATGGTCAAGCTGCAATCACAGATACCTTTTGCACGTCAATCCAGACTTCGATCATGGGCAACAAGGTTCCCGCCCAAAATGTTGTTCACCCTGACTACGAGGCTTTTGTGCTCTCCAAAGCTAGTATCGATCCACTGCGCAATGAGCAGTTCACAACTCTAGGTAAAGATGGGCTACCACGCATGGTGTCGTGCAAAATGAAGACACCGGATCACATTCAAGAAGTATATGGAGAAGACAAAGCCAATCATGAGGCGCGGGCGTGTGCAGCTATCAACCGAGAAAACGTGGCCGCGGTCCTTGCAAACCTGACACAGGAAGAGGCAAAACGGCGCTACCTTACTGATGCTCAGATTATCTTCGAAGAAGATATATCCGTGATGACAGGAAGTTCTTGGACAAAGCCTTTTAACTTTGTCACAAGTGGTGAGAATGGCGCCATACACATTCAAAGCAAACGCATGCAAATCGATTGGACTAATATCTTGTTCAAAATGGCCCCAGATCGCTTTCGCGGCGCCCTATATTGCCACCTCATCGCCCCCGAATATGCCAAAGACCTTATTCTTGGCGACGCGGACGTCCATGACCCGGTTAAAGGCTAACATACAACAAATATAAAAGAGCCCGGCTTTCTTAGGGGGGCTCTTTTTTCCACCAAGAAGTCTAGTTCGGTCTTATGCAGGCTTAATCCCAATGATAGCCCCATGGCCGCGACGGGCTGGCCGAATGCTCTCATCCGTTTCAAAGCCATGCTTTTTAACAAGCTCACCAAAATCACGAGAGGCATATTCCATACGCCATGGTTCGCCGTTGAACTTGTGATCTTGCCAAATCGCGAACGTGCGGTACGCAGTACTCTTCGGAGCCTGTTTGCCAGTGAGGAAGTCCATCGGGAAGAAAACGCCGCCAGGGCGCAAAATGCGTTTTGCTTCAGCGATGATTTTGTCCTGCGCTTCTGATGTCACTTCGTGGAACATGATGTAAGAAATAATCAGATCGAAGTGATTGTCTGGAAATTTCGTATCTTCCGCCAACCGCTGTGCAAAGTTCACGTCTCTGCCTAGATCAACCCCACGCGTATGCGCAAACCGAACCATTGGCCCACCAACGTCAATTCCCCATACTTCTGCATAGGGAAACCGGTCTTTCATCGCAAAAGTTAGACGGCCAGTGGCACACCCTAAATCCAGGATGCGTTTGATTGGCTTTCCATCACGGGGAACTTGAACCCGTGCTGCGATAGCCGCTTGGACTTCATCGTCGTAATTGCTACCGCCATAAAAATTATTGACGCCATAGTAATTAATGTAACCCGCAAACGGGTCACCGACATAACCGCCAGGCTGAATATGTATTTCATGCTTGGTGTATTCAGGAATTTCCATGTCGGGATTTAGTTCAAGTGAGCCCGGTCCAGAATTATCAGCCGATTCCATCTCCGCCATGTATTCGTCAGCATGGGCATGGAAATAATCCTGGACTTGTTTCCAAGTCAGCTGCTGATTGGAAACCCATCCCCGCACACTACCCATTATTAGATGATCATTTTCAATCATTGGCAGCAGTTCATCGAGGGACAAATCTTCGTCCGCACTGAGACCACGTTCTTCCATCAAATTGGCGAGACGCTCTTGGGCCGCTTTTCGCATGTCGCGATTTACAAAATTACGGAAGCCCGTCAGGAAATCCTGGCTGCTTTCAAGGTCTAGGGCTGGCAGGCGCTCAAGACGTCCACGCGTGCCCCGCTTCTCAACATCCTTAAAAATATAATTGGTATTCGCCTTCGCTTCAGCAGAGCGACCTTTAAACAGTGAGGTCACAAATGAGGCTATCACGGCAGATGTGCCAAAAAGAGTACGGCGATTAATCATCACAACTCATCCTCAGAGAAAAGACTAAATTAGAAAGGTTAAGGGCCTATGATGACCCCAGATCACCGCAAAATCAAAAATATTTAAAGCGTTGGGATGCGCGTCAATGATCAGGCGCGCTTTGTCCCAAGTAGGTTTGCGTTGCCGATCCAGGCCCGCGGCCCCTCTTCATTAACGTCAAAACCCGCATCTGCCATGGCCTTTGGCATATCAAGCCCATCATATTCCTGGAACCAGACTTCATCGTTCCAGCGATGATCCCACCAGCGGCGAAATTTTAAATCAGCCCGCTTAGTCACCACGTTGCTGCCCGTATAGAAGTCGATTGGGAAAAACACTCCGCCCGGGCGAAGAATGCGATAAGCTTCTTTGACCGACTGCTTAGAAATCTCAGCTGGCATTTCGTGATACAAAATGTATGACGTCACCACGTCAAAAAATCCGTCTTCGAACTTGGTATCTTCGGCCAGACGCTGCGCAAGGTTGATATCAACACCGAGGTCGACAGCGCGCATATGTCCGTAGCGCAGCATTGGGCCCCCGGCATCGATGCCCCACACTTCTGCGTCTGGAAACCGTTCTTTGAGGGCTAAGGTCATTTGCCCGAGGGTACAGCCGACGTCGAGAATGCGTTTTACTTTTCCGTCCTCCGGCACAGCCACGGAGTTCGCCAAATCGATATGAATCTCGTCTTGATAATTGCCGCCGCCATAGAAATTATTTGTGCCGTAATGATAAACGTGCCCCCCGAGCGGGTCTCCGACATAGCCACCCGGCATAATGTGAATCTCGTGTTTGACGTGATCTGGCAGCAGCATATCTGGATTAAGTTCTAGCGTTCCTGGTCCGATATAATCGGTGGCTTCCATTTCCGCTAAATATTCGTCCGCTCGGTCATGAACGTAATCCTGGATAGTGCCCCAAGTTAACTGCTGACAACTAATCCACGACCGCGCACTGGTTGCGAAAACAGGGTCGTCGCCTAGAATTTTAAATACGGTTTCCAACGATGGATCTGCCTCAAAATCCAGGCCTTTGGCCTCAAAAAGCTCTTTCGCCCGTCTCGCCGTAATGCGTCTGAATCCACGCCCCGTGAAGGTGCGAAACCCCGTTAGAAAATCCTGTTGGCTTTCAAGGTCGAGTGATGGCAAGCGTTCGAGGCGGTCTTGAGTTCCGCGGGGCTCTATATCGCCAGCAAAGCCGCCGTTAGTTGCAGCACTGGCCTTCTTACCGCCAAAAAACGAAGCTGCTGTGGACCCAATACCGGCTATTGACGGAAATAGCGTGCGGCGATCAAGCATCACTGACTCCTCCACAAAGAACGATCAAGTTCGAAAATTATAAGCTTGTGATAACCCTAGGCTGCCTAAGAATCAAAGAATTACGACGCGCGACCTAATCGATTACAATCTAAACAGGCTTAGTGCCAACCAGGTTTTTACGGCCAATCCATGCTGCCGGCCCATCTTCTGAGGCCTCGAAACCCGCTTTCTGCATAGCGCCAAACAAATCAAGGTCTGTGTACTCTTCCCACCAAACTTCATTATTCCATCGATGATCCCACCAGTGACGGTATTTTTGGCTAGCGTTCGGACTCGGCTTGTTTTCCCCTGTGTAGAAGTCGATGGGAAAGTAAATCCCACCAGGCCGCAGAATTCGATGAATCTCATTAACCGTCTGGTTTGAAATCTCTGCCGGCATTTCGTGGTGTAGGATGTAGGACATCACAACGTCGAAATAGCCGTCTTCAAACTTAGTATCCTCAGCCAAGCGCTGCGCAAAATTAACATCCACACCTAAATCTACCGCGCGCATATGGGCATAACGAACCATAGGTCCACCAGCATCGATGCCCCACACTTCTGCATCTGGGAAGCGTTCCTTCAAAGCGATTGTAATTCGACCTATCGTACATCCGACTTCTAATATGCGAAGTGGCCGACCATTAGGCGTAGGGGTTGATGGCACAGGGGTAGCATTAGCAAAGCCAATACTGATCTCGTCCTGATTGTTCCGGCCGATGGAAAAATTGTTGGTGCCGTAGTGGTAAACGTACCCGCCTAGAGGGTCCCCGACAAAGCCGCCTGGCATGATGTGAATCTCATGCTTAACGTGATCCGGGAGGTCCATGTCTGGGTTGAGTTCTAAGGTTCCCGGTCCTGCGTTGTCAGCGGCTTCTAGCTCAGCCAGATATTTTTCGGGATCTCGATAAAGCACCTCTTGAATTGTGCTCCATGTGAACTGCTGCATGCTCACCCAGGTCCGTACGTGCATTCCGAGGATGTGATCATTCTCAGCGATCTCAAGTATAGTCTCTATAGACGGATCGGAAAATGCATCCAGCCCCTTTGCCTCAAATAACGCTGCCATTCGCTGCGACCCTACACGACGAAAAGCTCGCCCCATGTCCTTTCGGAATCCGGTTAGAAAATCTTGTTGGCTTTCAAGATCCAAAGTCGGTAATCGTTCAAGACGACCTACTGTCCCACGCGGGTCTAAGTCCCCCTTAAAGCTGGGCTTTGCGGCTATCGCTTCACGGCTGCCGAAAATGCTCCCAATCGCCGTAGTAAAACCGGTGAGCGAAGAGAACAGTGTGCGACGATCAAGCATGAAGGCCTCTAAAAAGTATTACGTGCTGCAATCGCACATGAATCGAGAATACGAGAGATTACAGCCCCCCGTCCAATGCCAACCAATGGAGTCCATATAAACAGAAAGTATGTGTTAGGCCGGTTTTGTTCCCATCAACGCGGCCTGAGCCCTTGCGCTTCCTCCTTTGCGCGGTGAACTGATCATAAAGCCAGCCTGCTTTAATAGCTTGGGGTAGTCGTTAGAACGGTGCTCCCGCTGCCAAACCTCATGGTTCCAGCGGTTAATCCAATAGCGTTGGTATAATTGGAACGCCGATGAATTTGGCAACTTGGACCAATCATTCTGATCTCGGGAATAGAAGACCCCGCCAGGTCGCAAGAGACGATAGCCTTCGTTAATAATAGCTTCAGCTCCCTCCGAACTGACCTCGTGGAATAATAAAAACGACGTAACAATATCGAAATGCCCGTCAGGGAAACCCGTATCCTCTGCCAAGGCTTGGCGGAAGTTTGCCCCAACGCCGAGATCGACGCCTCTCATGTGCGCGTAACGCACCATAGGACCACCAACATCGACCCCCCAAACCTCTGCGTCCGGATAGAGTTCCTTTAGACGAAGGGTTAACTGCCCAGAACTACAGCCCATATGAAGGATGCGTCTAATTTTGCCATCCTTCGGCACAGGCAAAGCTTTGGCCAGTTGAGTATCCATTTCATCCTGGCTATTGCGGCCCTCCCAAAAGTTATTGGTGCCGTAATGGTAGACGTAACCACCCAGTGGGTCGCCGACATATCCGCCTGGTTGCATATGAATTTCATGCTTGCAGTAAAGCGGTATCTCCATATCTGGGTTTAATTCAAGTTTGCCCGGCCCCCTATTATCCGCCGCTTCCATTTCAGCGAGATAGGCATCTGCATTGTTGTAAAATTCATCCTGCAGATTTTTCCACATGATCTGCTGGGCGCTAATCCAGGCACGACCACTCAAGCCTACGATATGGTCGTGTTCGAGGTGAGAAACCGCCTCTTCTTCGGTCATGTTGCCACGGGGGTCCAGGCCCTTCTCCCGCATAATTTTGTCGCCCCGCGCCGCTGCGGCGCGGCGCACATCGCTATTCACCCAGGTCCGAAAGCGCGTAAGAAAGTCTTCTCTGCTTTCCACGTCCAATGCCGGCAGGCGCTCTAAACGGCGATCTGTCCCTCTCGGCTCGACATCAGCAGCTGTGGGTAGTTCTGCGTGTGCTTTGCGGCCACCAAACAAAGCGGCGACGGCGCCACTAATCGTTGTTGAAGCCTGAAACAGAGTTCTTCGATTAAGCATTTCGCTATTCCTCTATATCCGGATCTAAGCGGGCTTAGTTCCCATAATATTGCCTTTGGTGCCGCGCCGGGCCGCAGGACCTTGTTCCACAATAAAGCCGGACCGTTTCATCTCAGCCGCCATATCAAGCGCTGTGTATTCCATCCGCCAAACTTCTTCATTCCATCGATAATCCCGCCAAGCCCAAAATTTGCCAAATGCAGTCTCATTCGGCGGATTACCGGTGAACAAATCAATGGGGTAGAAAACCCCGCCAGGTCTTAGTGTTCGGAAGGCTTCGTCAATAATCCCGCGAGCTATTTTTGCTGGAACCTCATGAAACAGGAGGTTGTTGGTCACCACATCGAAATGATCATCCGGGAACTGGCTGTCTTCGTTCAGTTCTTGAAGATAATGAGTTTCCAGACCCAGTTCGACTGACCGCATATGAGCGTAACGAATCATCGGTGCGGCCACGTCTGTGCCCCAGACTTCCGCCTGCGGCCATTTATTCTTCAGAGCCAGGGTAAACTGCCCTGAACTGCAGCCCTGCTCCAAAACTCGTTCAATGCGCACATCTTTTGGCCCTGGAACCCGGCGCGCCAAGCTAACCTGGGCATCGTCCTGATAGTTGCCGTTTCTAAACACCACATTTTCGCCGTGGACATAGATATAGCCAGCAAACGGATCACCCACATACCCTCCGGGCTGAAGGTGTATTTCGTAACTGGCGTACTGAGGAATCTCTAGGTCAGGACTCAGTTCCAAAGTGCCGGGACCAAGTTTGGCTGTCGCCTCCAACTCGCCCAAATATAGATCGGCATTCTCGTGGTACAGATCCTGTACTCGGCCCCACATAGCTTGCTGTGTATTTTCCCAGGCCAGCACACTCATACCCATGATGTGGTCTTTTTCCATCAGAGCCATCACCTGCTCCATGGGAATTATGGCATCAGGGGCAATGCCGTTTTCATCCAATATTTCCAACGCTCTACGGCGTGCTGCTGAGATTAAATCTCGATTTATCCAATAACGAAAACCGCGGTAGAAGTCCTGTCCATTCTCTTCATCTAGCGTCGGTAAGCGTTCAAATATTCCAGTCGTTCCCCGCCACTCAACATCCCAACTAGCGGTTTCAGCAATCGCTTTCAAAGAGGGTAAAGCAACAGCAGCTGCGGCAGACGTACCGAGCAAAAATTTGCGTCTATTACTCATTTTTTGAGTCATGGCTGAACTCCTTGGTCTAGTTACGGAAGGGCTTGCCGCAGGGGTAACGGACTAACAAGGAAATAGCAGAGATTACTGTGCGCCCAGTCCACCCCAAAATCCAGCATTTCTGCATAAATTTATGCCGATGCATAGCTGCGTGGTCACAAAGCGGCCGTAGGGTTCACCCCCTGTTCCAGTGCTATGCGCGCATAAATCCCTGCGCTAAAGTCGCGGAAAGAATAACGGGAGATAGACCATGACGAAAAAGACCCATTTCTGGAGTCCTCTGACGCAAAAGCTGTCCAAACGGCAATTCCTCTCTACAGCAAGCGCCGTAGCCGCGAGTATTGGCATAGGTGGCTGCTCAGATGCGTCGGACGCGGAAGACGTTTGGGACGTCATTATTGTCGGCGGCGGAACCGCCGGTCTTCCTGCTGCGATCTTCGCGGGCCAAAGGAACGCCAAAGTTCTTATCGTTGAGGCCGCTCCGGTTATCGGCGGTACCCTCTTTCTCTCAACTGGCCAAATGAGCGCCGCTGGAACAAAGCTGCAAAAATCCAAAGGCATTACCGAGGATAGTCCTCAATCCCACTACGACGACGTTATGAAGATCAGCGGCAACACGGCTGATCCGGACATCCTGCGGCTGGCGACTGAGAATGCCGCTGAAGCATTTGATTGGCTGACGGACAATGGATTTGAGGTCTACGACCATCACCCGGTGACCGGCACTACTCACGAACCTTACAGTCACGCCCGTTACGCTTGGCACAAAGAAGGCGGTATGGGCATTTTGGCGCTGTTTGAAGAAAAACTCGAGCCACTGATAGCCTCTGGTGCCGTCACGATCAAAACGAGCACAGAGGTCAGCGATCTCATCCAAGATGATAGCGGGCGGGTCGTCGGTGTTGGCACTGTCGACGCAGATGGCAAGACTGACAAGTTCATGGGCAAGAACGTGGTTCTCACAAGCGGTGGCTACGCATCAAATGCCGAAATGTTCGAAGAATTAGAAGGCGCACCAGATTATTCAGACGTGTCCTATCCCTATAGTCAGGGCGCTGGCATTACGCTCGGCACATCTGTAGGCGGCTATGTGCGCTATGGCGAGAACCACCTACCGCTGTTCGGCGCTATTCTTGGCGATGAAGACTATCCATCTCCCATGGTCGCTGTCGCTCGTCACTTCCCCGGAGATCGGCCGCCCTGGGAAATTATTGTCGATGCAAAGGGCAAGCGCTTCCTTCAGGAAGATATTCTAAGTCACGCCGCCTACGAAGAGGCCCTGGCAGAGCAGCCAGGCGAAGAATGTTGGATGCTCTGGGATCACGAAATACATACCAAAGCGCCCAAACTCATTTCAGGTGGGTTTATGGGTATGATGGATGCTGATGGCGTCGACGAGGCTTTTAACGAGGGGTACCACAACTTCTTCAAAGCGGACTCTATGGAAGAGCTAGCCGAGAAAATGGGTGTCGACACAGATGGTCTGTCCAGCACAGTCGCGGAATATAATGCCGCTCAGGCAAGTGGCAAAGATGCTCTTGGCCGCACCCATATGCCACTACCTATCGAAAAAGGCCCATTTTACGGCCTTCGATTACAAAGCTGGTTCTTAACGACTTTCGCCGGTATCGCCGTTAACAAGGACCTCCAAGTCATAAAACAAGATGGTACGCCAATCGGTGGACTTTACGCGGCGGGTGAATTGCTGGGGACTGGGGCCACGTCAGGTCGTGCTATTTGTGGCGGTATGTTGGTCACACCGGCCATCACCTTCGGCAAATTGTTAGGTGAACAAATTTTGGAGTTCGATGTCTAGAATTCTCAGCCCACAATGGCGCGATTAATCAGTGGGCAGATCTCCTACTGCCTGAACCCAGCCGGACAAGCGCAAACTCAGTTTGGTCGTGAAATATTTAGCGTTAGTGTGCAAGCAGATGGCTTGCGCACGTTACGTGTTGTTTGCGAGTTCGATAACTTAGGGCTGACCCGCGATGTTACTTACACTGTCGGGGCCGACTGGCGCCCGATCGAGTGTTACGTCCGCATTGCCGAAGAAAACCGTACCCTAGGTAGTGGCTGGTTTCGGTTTACGACAACAACAGCGGAGGGAGAAGGATATACGATCAACGAAGGGCGCTTCAGTCAACGCATAGCATTAGAAAAACCGGCCAATGCCTTCGGCAGCCATCCCATATGCTCAGACATTTGGAAGTTAGCGCACGCCAAGCCAGAGCTGACCGGTAATCCCCATGTAATCGATAATTGCTTCAATTCCTCACCGCTGTCCGACGGTAGCTCAGGTCCGATTTTATTGCCACGGACATACGCCTATCATTATCGGGGTGAAGAAGAACTGACTGTAGATGCTGGCACTTTCCCCAGCCATCGCTTCGATTGGCCAGTGCGTGACGGCAAAACTCTATGCATGTGGACGACGTTGGATGACTTCATCCCCATTCGCATGACCTATCCGGAAGACGAAAAGATATACGATCTAGTTGAGCTTAGTATCCGCGATTAGCGATTCATGCGGAGTTTAATGCCATGGCCCCGACCGCAAGATATGTGTCTCACGAGACTCAGGTGGTCTGGTTGCAGGTGTTAATGCCAAGCATGTTGTAAACCCAGCAGTAGGCCAAAACGCCCGACGCGATCAGTGACAAACCAAGGAAACCAGCGACGACTTCCATCAATTGTCGGATCCAGTCTCCGTTGGTTGGGATGAGAAAAGGAATTGCCGCGAGACCCGCCCCCACAAGGATACGAATAACTCTGTCTACCGCATTGACATTAGGTTCCATGCTTACTCTCCTTAATTAATTGTACCTGACATATAGGGTGTTACGCGGTGGATAAAAAGAGGTATCACTTTTCGCGTTCATTAGCCGTCTAGAAAGCCCGAAATTGGATGAATATATATGAGCTATGCGTTGACCCAACTTCACACCGGTCCTAAGGTCGACGCACCAAAGGGGAGCCTTATTTGAAGGGCTGAGAGGCCGTATATGGCGACCCTTAGAACCTGATCCAGTTCGCACTGGCGTAGGGATGGTTAGGCTGAAATACTCCTGCCCTACACCCCCACTCTATAACTGGATCGCAGATATCTTTGTGTTGCTCACAAAGGAAAGGCCCGCAATGAACCACGTCAGCCCGCCCGGATCTCCAACTGCAAAACCCACTGTCACCACCGGGCCTTTGCCAGCCTCCAGAAAAGTTTACAAGCCGGGCATTAAACATCCCGACATTCGAGTCCCAATGCGTGAGATTGAACTGCACCCGACTGCAAATGAACCGCCAGTCACAGTTTACGATTGCTCAGGTCCATATAGTGATCCAGCGATAAAGACAAACATCGCTATAGGCCTCCCCCGCATCCGGGAGCCCTGGATCACAGCACGGGGAGATGTCGTGCAGTATGAGGGGCGCCCTGTTACAGCCGCTGATAATGGTTTTGTATCAGAAGGTAAAAAGGCGCCTGAATTCCCTAACCTGCAACGGCCCTACCGTGCAAAGGACGGAAAAGCCGTCACACAAATCGCATATGCACGTGCTGGGATCATAACGCCGGAAATGGAATTCATCGCCATTCGCGAAAACCAAGGACGCGCTAAAGTAAAAGAAGCGATGCTGCGTGACGGTGAAGACTTTGGAGCGGAGATTCCAGATTACTGCACACCGGAATTCGTGCGTAACGAGGTTGCCCGCGGCCGCGCAATTATTCCCTCGAACATCAATCACCCAGAAGCTGAACCGATGATCATCGGGCGCAACTTCTTAGTAAAGATAAATGCTAATATTGGAAATTCCGCAGTCACCTCTTCCATGGAAGAAGAAGTGGAAAAAATGGTTTGGGCCACCCGCTGGGGGGCTGACAATGTCATGGACCTCTCAACCGGCCGTAACATCCACAACATTCGTGAATGGATCATCCGCAATAGCCCCGTACCTATCGGTACCGTACCTATTTATCAGGCACTCGAAAAAGTAAACGGCGTTGCCGAAGATTTAAGCTGGGACATTTTCCGTGAAACGTTAATTGAGCAAGCAGAACAAGGCGTAGACTACTTCACCATCCACGCAGGTGTCCGCCTGCCTTATGTTCCACTTACTGCTGAGCGCACCACTGGCATTGTATCCCGTGGCGGTTCCATTATGGCCAAGTGGTGTCTCGCCCATCACAAAGAGTCGTTCTTATACGAAAAATTTGAAGAAATTTGCGACATAATGCGCATGTATGATGTCACTTTCTCCCTCGGTGACGGCCTGCGTCCAGGCTCTATCGCGGACGCCAACGACAAAGCCCAGTTCGCCGAACTGGAAACTCTAGGCGAACTCACAGAAGTTGCCTGGGAAAAAGACTGCCAAGTGATGATCGAAGGTCCGGGGCACGTGCCCATGCACAAGATCAAGATCAACATGGACAAGCAGCTTAAGGAATGTGGTGAAGCGCCGTTTTACACACTTGGCCCTCTGACCACAGACATTGCGCCTGGTTATGATCACATCACGTCTGGCATTGGCGCGGCTATGATCGGATGGTTTGGCACGGCCATGCTTTGCTACGTCACTCCCAAAGAGCATCTTGGACTTCCAGACCGTGAAGACGTGAAGGTTGGGGTAGTCACCTACAAGATTGCAGCTCACGCAGCTGATCTAGCCAAGGGTCACCCCGGTGCCCAGGAGCGTGATGATGCTCTGTCCCGCGCGCGTTTCGAATTCCGTTGGGAAGATCAGTTCAATCTCTCACTCGATCCTGAAACGGCTCGGCTGTTTCACGATCAAACCTTACCGAAGGAAGCCCATAAGGTTGCGCATTTCTGTTCGATGTGTGGGCCTAAGTTCTGTTCCATGAAAATATCTCAAGACATTCGAGATACAGCCGCAGAAGGCGGATTCGGCGACGCGGATAAGGGCATGGCGGACATGGCAGAAAAATATCGTTCGGGCGGCGATCTTTATATGCCCACTGAAGACGTAAAAGTCGAAGCTGCGGAATAAAAGGACTGACGATCATGCAGAGTATGAGTTGCACATTTTAAGTCCTTCTAGCCTCGATGATATCGGTTCCGGCAAACGCCGAACAGAAGCGGCACGGCGGCGCGGGAGAACAATGCGCCTCGATCGAGGACTTTCATGATAAAACCGTTAATCGTTACAATAAGGTAGATATAGAAGGCTCGATCAACGGTTGCACTCAACGCCTAAGGGTCGCGTACACGCAGCGCATGAAAATCGCCAGCCGTATAGATTTCAATGAAATCTGGGGTTAAGCCTTGCGCCAACAGATGGTGCCGCTTGGGGCCATGGCGGCAACTGCAACGCAGTATTGGATCGCGGCGGTGGCTTTAGCAACTTCTTTCCTGGTCACCTCAGGGCGGCAAACCGCAGCAAAGCTCCGTCCTCCCGCATCGCAGTCTACTCACTAGGGTTTAGGCTTGTTCGGGAAATAGAACCGGATATGTAGGTCGCCCGTTACCGGTTATGACTTTTTCAGGGTCGGTATCGCATCAACTAAACGGTCAACAACGAACTGCCAACCTTTCCCTGGTTTCGGTGTTAGTGTCGTAACCGACGGATACCAAATAGACGTCTGTTCTCCCCCCGACCAGTACAAGAAGTGCGCTTGTGCATAGGGCAAAAGAACCCACGTGGGATGGCCCATCGCAGCTGAAAAATGAGCGGTGGCCGTGCTGACGCTCACCACCAGGTCTGTTGCCTTGATCAAGGCAGCGTGGTCATCAATATCTTTGGTTGGATCAGTTTCTGGAAAATCCAGCAACGTGATCCCAATATCACTTGCCCACTCGTTCAATCGTTCACGTGAGTCACCATATTGAAGGTTTAGAAATTTTATGCCTTTAACATCACTTAGACCGTTGAGCTGGCTTAGCCCAATGCTCTTTTCCATTGCCATGATAGATTTCTCACTCGCATGGCTCAATCCGATGACCGGGTCACTCCCAGCCTCTGCGCGAACTCTCCCATTCCAGTAAGCCGCTTTGTCAGGATCGGCTGTTAGTGTTGGCGGCGACGAACTAAAATCGTTCATACTTTTCCGCAGTACTTGCCCAAAATCGCCTAGCACACCGTGAAAGTCGGCTGAATCATCTAAAACATCAGGATGAGTGGGCTTGATCCAAGGAACAAAATGAATGCCCGGGAAGGATCGCTTCGCAAAAGCAATTAAGCGTGTATCAAGTTCAACCGCCAACACATCGGCCTTAGCAGCAATCTCAGGAACAAAGCGCAGAAAGAGAATTTGCTCCCCTAACCCCTGGTCCAGGGTTAGCACAAGGCGTTGGTCTTCAATGGGTTCTCCAGCCCAACCCGGCACTTCGGTTTTTAGATTGCGACCATTTGGTCCTAAGCGGCGGTGGCTGTGTCGATATAACTGCCATGCTTCATCGTATTTACAACGGGAAAAATAATGCTCGGCTTGATTCCGCTGCACCAAGTAATCGTCTGACCAACGTTGCCTCATCTCTTCATATAGTTTTGTGATTCTCTCGTCGTCAGCCTTTTCTTCAAGCATGCCCAGCAAAACGAAATAATACTTACGGTTGCCGTCCTTCAGCTCAATCGCACGGTCGATTGCAACCAGTGCCTCGTCAAGGTTACCTGACTGCCACAATATTTGCGCGAAAACAGCGAGATAATCTGAGTTATCCGCTTCGGCGGCAAGCAACTCTTCGAGGCGAACTCGCGCTCCTTCAAACTTACCCAGAGCAGCCTCCGCTTTCGCCAATTCGATCACAGAGGCAGGGTTACCATTCGTAAGCTCATATGATTTTCGAAAGCATTGCTCCGCTTTTTCAGGTTCGCATCGCATTCGATAGAGCCGACCGAGGTGGTACCAGCCTGCGCCTTGTTCTGGGTTGAGACTTACAGCCAGACTTAACGCATCAATAGCGACTTTATTTTGTCCCGTCTGGACCAGGACCAGCCCTAAATCAAAACAAACTTCTGCATTTTTGGGTGCGATCTCATGAGCCAAAGACAGTAATGAAATCGCTTCTTTCGTTCTGCCAGCGTCGCGGTCTATGACCCCTAGCATATGAAGTGCTGTCAGCGCCTTTGGGTCATTATCTAACGCTATACGATATAATCTAGCGGCTCGATTAAGGTCTTTACGTTTATGAAAAGACAACGCCTGATTGATTATGTCCTGTGTCGTCACATTCAAGTACCGTGTAGAGCCACCATCTATAAGCTCCAGCGCTGCTTCAGGCCTGGACCAGCATACCGGGCGGATTGATCTAACCCCTCAGCAATACGGATAAGCTGGTTGTACTTTGCCAAACGATCTGACCTTGACAAAGAGCCGGTTTTGATTTGTCCACAGTTGGTCGCCACAGCCAAATCGGCGATGGTTGAGTCCTCGGTCTCACCTGATCGATGTGACATCACTGCAGTATAATTGGCTTTATGCGCCATCTCCACAGCTTCAAGCGTTTCAGTCAACGTTCCGATTTGATTGACCTTAACGAGTATAGAGTTGGCAACTCCTCTCGCAATTCCGTCGCGTAGTCTATCAGGGTTCGTCACAAACAAATCATCACCGACAAGCTGTACTTTGTTGCCAATAGAATCTGTCAGAGCTTTCCAGCCCCCCCAATCATCTTCTGCCATGCCGTCTTCAATGGAGACGATAGGATAGCGAGAGGTTAAATCTTCGTAGAATTTGACCATGCCGGCAGCGTCAAGCTTCTTGCCCTCACCTGCCATATCGTAAACACCGTCTTTGAAGAATTCTGTTGAGGCAGAATCTAGAGCCAACACAACATCATCACCCGGTTTATACCCAGCAGACTCAATCGATTTCATTATAAAGCCTAGCGCTGCATCTGCGCTCTCTAAATTTGGGGCAAAGCCACCTTCATCACCGACGTTTGTGTTATGTCCGGCTTCGCTCAACTGCTTTTTCAAAGCCTGAAAAACTTCTGCACCAACCCGAATGGAGTCCACCCCGTCATCGGCACCGACAGGCATCACCATGAATTCCTGAATATCGATAGGATTGTCGGCGTGTTCTCCCCCGTTGATAATGTTCATCATAGGGACGGGAATCACGTGGGCCGATGCGCCGCCGACATAACGAAAAAGGTCAAGCCCAGCATCATCTGCTGCGGCTTTCGCGACAGCTAATGACACGCCAAGCAAAGCATTGGCCCCAAGGCGCGCTTTATTGAAAGTACCATCAAGATCAATAAGAGTTTGGTCGATGTGCCGTTGTTCATCGGCATCGAAGCCAGACATAGCTTGAAATATTTCACCGTTTACGGCTTCAACGGCCTTTAAGACCCCTTTGCCGCCAAACCGATTTTTATCACCATCCCGCAACTCAACGGCTTCATGAGCCCCGGTTGAGGCGCCCGAAGGCACAGACGCCCGTCCACTCGCACCAGTTTCTAAAATAACGTCAACTTCTACGGTTGGATTGCCCCGACTATCTAATATTTCGCGGGCTGCAATATCGACAATGGCACTCATGGGGAAAACCTTTATTGAATAACGGTTAGGCTAGTATTACTTAAGGCAGCACAATCGGATTTGCTTTCGCGATTTCATCGAAAGCCTTCAGTGTTGCTAACAGTTCTGGCATGTCGCGAAGATATATCATGTTGGGCCCATCGGACGGCGCATTATCGGGATCAGGATGGGTTTCAACAAACACGGCAGCCACACCTACTGCGACAGATGCCCGAGCAATCACCGGCGCGAACTCTCGCTTACCGCCAGAACTTGTCCCCTGCCCACCTGGTTGCTGCACAGAGTGGGTAGCGTCAATCACCACAGGGTATCCTATTTGGGCCATCTGCGGCAGTGACCTCATATCTGTTACCAGCGTGTTGTAGCCGAAGGATACACCGCGTTCCGTTAGAAGTATTTTCTCGTTGCCCGTCGACGCGATTTTAGCCGCAACATTTTTCATGTCCCATGGGGCAAGAAATTGGCCCTTCTTAACGTTGATCACCGCACCGGTTTCGCCGGCAGCCAAAAGAAGGTCGGTCTGCCGACACAAGAAAGCGGGTATTTGCATCACATCAACCGCTTCAGCAACCAATGCGCAATGCTCTTTTTCGTGGACATCTGTCAGGGTCGGTAGACCCGTCATCTCTTTGACGTCTGTAAAAACTTGAAGTGATTTTTCTAACCCAAGGCCTCGCGTCCCTGTAACACTAGTCCGGTTGGCTTTGTCATAAGAGCTTTTATAGATAATTGGCACATCAGCCGCCTTGCCCATTTCTTTTAGCGCAGTGGCAACTTCTAATGCGTGATCAGGGCTTTCGATCTGACATGGCCCCGCAATCACTACCAACGGACAGTTAGTTCCGACAGTATATGATCCAACGGGAACGTGGCGTTGTGACTGTGCAGTCTTGCTCATGTCCGAACTGTTCTTCCGGTAGTGCGACTAAACGAGCCGCGATTGTGCCACAGCGGCAGCAATGAACGAGGTAAATAATGGGTGCGGGTCAAATGGCTTTGACTTTAACTCAGGGTGAAATTGCACGCCGATAAACCAAGGGTGGTCTTCGTATTCGACGATCTCGGGTAAGATTGCATCTGGTGATAATCCAGAGAACTTCAACCCCGCTTGTTCGAGTTCTTCGCGGTACCCGATATTCACTTCATAGCGATGACGGTGGCGTTCTGAAACGCTTGAGGATCTGTAAATATCTGCAACTCTTGTGCCTGGCAATAGGTCGCAGGGATACGCGCCCAATCTCATTGTCCCGCCGAGGTCATCCTCTTCTCCACGCTGCTCTACGTCCTCGCCTTTTGACCACTCAGTCATCAAACCAACAACAGGATCTTTTGCATGACCAAACTCAGTGGAACTTGCGCCAGCCAACCCTGCGATGTTTCTAGCAGCTTCAATCACGGCCATTTGCATGCCAAAGCAGATTCCAAAGTACGGTACGTTGCGCTCACGGGCAAATTGAACTGCTTTTATCTTCCCTTCCGACCCGCGCTCGCCAAACCCACCGGGAACGAGAATGCCATGCACATGATCCAGATGTTGTACCACATCTTCACGTTCAAAGATTTCGGAATCAATCCAATCCAGCTTGACTTCAACGTTGTTGGCAATTCCGCCGTGGGTCAGCGCCTCAGACAAAGACTTATATGCGTCTGGTAACTGCACATATTTACCAACGACAGCGATCGTCACTTGTCCCTCGGGTTTCCGCACCGCTTCAACAATGTCGCTCCAAATCCTCAGACTTGGCTTCTTATCTATCGGAAGTCTGAAATGATGGCAGACGACCGTGTCCAACCCCTGTTCGTGGTAGGCCATTGGAACGGCATAAATAGAATCAACGTCCAGACCTGGAATGACACTGTCTTGGCGCACGTTACAAAATAGCGCTATCTTGCGGCGCTCCGCCTCTGGCATTTGCTGTTCCATACGACAGATCAGAACATGTGGTTGAATCCCAAGGCCAAGCAACTCCTTTACTGAGTGCTGCGTCGGCTTAGTCTTCAACTCACCCGCGGCGGCTATAAAGGGTACTAATGTCAGGTGCATGAACATGGAGCAGTCTGGTCCAAGCTCATTACCTAATTGCCGGATGGCTTCAAGAAACGGCAAGCTCTCAATGTCGCCAACCGTGCCGCCGATTTCGCACAGAACAAAATCCTCACCATTAAGATCTTCTTGCACGAATTCTTTAATGGCGTCCGTGACATGCGGAATCACCTGAACTGTGGCGCCGAGATAGTCTCCGCGCCGCTCCTTGGCGATAACGTCTGAATAAATCCGCCCTGTCGTAACATTGTCACTTTGCCGCGACGGAACACCTGTAAAGCGTTCGTAGTGACCGAGATCGAGGTCTGTTTCAGCCCCATCATCGGTGACATACACTTCACCGTGCTGAAACGGACTCATCGTACCTGGATCAACATTGAGGTAGGGGTCAAGCTTGCGTAAGCGGACAGAATATCCACGCGCCTGTAACAGCGCACCGAGAGCAGCTGAGGCGAGACCTTTTCCTAAGGAAGAAACCACGCCGCCAGTAATAAATATGAACCGCGTCATGGAGCGCCAATGTACCTAAATTTTCGAGGTCTGCAAGCACAGACAAGGCAGCCCGGGCTACTATTTTGAGCGCGGGCCAGATAGGGGTCGGCCATATGTCAGGTTTGTCTTATTTAGTCTACCGGAACACTTGGGACAGTCGGCACCACAGGCACAATAGGTATTTGTCCCACCCCTTCATCGACCGGTGCCGTGTCAAAAATCGATGTGGGGGCGTCCTGGGGCTTGGCAAGAAGAGCCAAGCCAAGACTAGTGGCAAAAAAGCATATCCCCAAGATAGTGGTTGTCCGGGTAATGGGTGTAGCGCGGGTTTGCGACTGCGCCATCCCTGTAACCGATGCGCCACCGGTTAAACCGCCGCCCATGGCCCCGCCTTCACTTTTCTGAAGAAGAATCATGCCGATCATGACGATCGCAATCAGCAAATGTATGACGAGCAGAACAGTTTCCATGGGAACTCTAGGTCGCAGTGAATGATGGACGGGACTTAACCCACCTTAAGGACAGGGGTTTTAGTCATCTTTATATGTCTTCGCTAGGGGCAATTTTCAATGATTCCCCAGAAGTCTTCAACAGTCAGGCTTGCGCCCCCTACCAAGGCACCATCAACACCCTGAATCGCTAGGATTTCTGAGGCATTTCCAGGCTTTACCGACCCACCATATAATATCCTCAGACCATCCCCCAGGCCATGACTTTCTTGAGCCCTGTTGCGAATAAACACATGAATAGCTCTGATTTCCTGCAAAGAGGGTGTTCGGCCGGTACCGATCGCCCAGACAGGCTCATAGGCAATCACCACAGTCTGCGGCGTTCCGCCCGCTGGCAAAGAGCCGTCAATTTGCTGTCCAATAACTGTTTCTGCCTGCCCAGCATCTCGTTCCGCCTCAGATTCACCGACGCAAACGATGACCACTAAGCCCGCATTCAATGCGGCCTGAGCTTTGTTTTTGACCAGCGCACTGGTTTCGCCGTGATCAGCCCGCCTCTCTGAATGGCCTAAAATAACGCTGGAACACCCCATATCAGCCAATAGAGCAGCGCTGGTATCACCCGTATGGGCCCCAGATTCATTCGCGTGGCAATCCTGGCCTCCAACAGAAATGGGGCTTCCACTCACTGCTGAGAGAGCATCTCTGATTAATGGCCCAGGTGGGCAAATCGCAACGTCGGCGCGACCTGGGTTCGCCTTAACCTTATCGGCCAAACCATGGGCCAAAACCTGACTGCTGGCTACAAGACCGTTCATTTTCCAATTGCCCGCTATGAGTTTAGTCATGAAATAACCACCTATCCTTAGCCTGAGGTCTAAAGCTCTTCGTTTCGGTTGCTATCATAAGCCTCCTATCGTTTCTAGCCAGTCGGGCAATAGGTCGCATATGCCGCAAAGGCTTGCCGGGCCTCATGTTGACGCGTAAAACCCGCAGTCAACGTTACGAAGCCGGTGGCATTGCTCCTGCGGATGCTCAGCTCCATCGATTACTGAACCCAAAAGAGGTAAGACATGATCCAGGGGTTACAACAAGCCGTTAAAGAAAGTTGGTTGCTCAAAGGATTCCTCGGAATCTTGATGCTGAGCTTTGCTGTCTGGGGGGTAGGCGATGCCATCAACCCGGCCGTCGATCCCAATGTTGTAATTAAGGTGGATCAAGTCGAAGTGCGGGCCGAAGAGCTACAGCGGAGATTCAATAGTGAGGTCGACCAGCTCCGCAACGCGATTGGTCCTGATTTCACAGCCAAAGACGCTGCAGACCTGGGAATCATGAATAATCTGATTGCCGAACTCAGCGAACGGGCAACCCTCGACATGGCCGCGCGTGAAATGGGAATCAATGTGCCGGATTCCATCTTGCGGCGAGCGGTGATGCAACAAGATGCATTTATAGACGAGACCGGCAATTTTAATCAGATTCTTCTGAATAGCGTGTTGGCTAGCAACAATCTAACACAGCAAGCATTTATCGATCTCGTTCGCAGTGATGTGACTCGCCAAATCATGTTTCAACCGATCGCATCCAATGCTGGCGCACCAACCGCAATGGTCGACGCACTCTTTCGCTACAGAGCAGAGCAACGCAGTGCCGACGTCCTCTATATTGCCGACGAAGCTGTCATGATTGACGAAGAGCCCGACCAGACTGCTCTTCGTAACGTGTACAACGAAAATATTAGTGCATTCACGGCACCAGAATACCGTGAAGTCGAAGCGGTTGTGATCCGACCGACTGATCTTGTCCCGCCGGAAAGCATAACCGACGACGAGATTCAGACGTTCTATGATGAAAACCAAGATCGCTATCGGACCCAACCAACCCGGACCGTGCGCCAGCTTATTTTTGGCACCGAGCTAGACGCCCAGGCTGCCTTCAAGCAAATACAAGAGGGTGACACTTTGGTTGAGCTTGGTGAACGAACAGGTATGGGAGCTCCAATCGATTTGGGTGAGCTCAGAGCCAACTCCGATCTCGGTTTTGATTTATCGCCAATATTTGAGCAGAACGAAAAAGGCATTGGGGCGCCTGTGCAATCTGATTTCGGGTGGCATCTGTTCGAGGTTACGTACCTGACTACGGGAAGCATTAAGGCGCTCCCCGTTGTGCGCTCAGAAATTATCGACTTTATTGCGAGCGACCGCGCCTTTGACGAAATGTACGAGGCCACGATCTATCTAGAAGATCAGCTTGCCGCTGGCACGCCCATGAAAGAAATCGCGGAGACACCTGGATACAACCGCATCTATTTTCAAACGATGGATCGCGATGGCCGCGATGATACAGGCGCGCGCTTGTCTTTCTCCATTGACCAAGATCGCTTTATTCGCCTGAGTTTTGGCACCCCAGCCGGTCTTGAATCTCAATTGGTAGAGACGGAAGAGTACGCCTACATCCTGCGGGTTTCTTCTGTTATTGAGCCAGCGCCAAAACCTTATGAGCGCGTGGCTGCAGAAGTTCGAACTCTTTGGGAACAGCAAGCACGGAGCGCGGCTACTTTGACTGCGGCCAACTCTCTTTTTGATGACATTGGACCGTCAGTCAAACTGCCAGACCTTGCGACCGATAGAGATGATGTTGAGTTTGCAAAACTAGGGCCCATCACGCGATTTGGCGACAGCTTGATCATTGGATCAATTATCCCTGCCCGATTGGTTAGCCCGGCCCTCATGGAGCATCTATTTAAGGCTAATACGGGCGATATTGTCCAAGCACGTGTTGCCGGTGGGCACATCGTTGCCAAACTCAACGAAATTTTACCGCCCGATGCGGCAGAACTTGAACAAATACGTGAACAGGTCGCTGGCGCTGTCAGCTCTTCCCTAACTAATGATCTCGTCGCTGGCTTCACTCAATCTGTGACTCGAGAGTTCAATGTGGTTCTCAATCAAGAATCCATAGACGAACTCATTCCGCAATAGTGTCCGGAGCCGAGTGGTACGCGAACATGGACCTTTCTCCCGCCCTCTCTGTATTTTCTGACACCTATAACGCAGGAAAGGCGCAAGTCGCTTGGACAACGCTTGTATCCGATTTGGACACGCCCGTCTCTGCAACGATCAAACTTGGCACTGAGCAAAGCTATGTTTCATTGTTGGAGTCCGTTGAAGGCGGAGCAACCCGCGGACGCTATTCATTCATTTCATTGAAGCCGGACGTTGTATGGAAATGCAACGGCCAGTCAGCTGAAATTAGCAGAGATCCATCTGGCGCTCACACTACCTTCGTTGCTTGCGACACTCAGACCTTAGATTCCTTGCGCGACTTAGTCGCGGAGTCCCGGATTGATCTACCGTCGGAGCTCCCCCCTATGGCGGCGGGCCTTATTGGCTACATGGGGTACGACACAATCCGTTTGATCGAAGACATTCCGAACGACAACCCTGATACCATCGGTATACCTGAAGGTTTGTTCATGCGACCCACCGTAATGGTGATTTTTGACTCCATTGCCGACACAATGACTGTTGTCACACCCGCGCGGCCAGTCAATGGCACTAGTGCAGAGGACGCCTACACAGAGGCGACCGCGCGCTTGCAATCTGTGATCGATACATTGGATCGGCCGCTCACCCATCGCCCGGTTTCAGGAGTTAGCAACGCAGACGATCTTATCGAACCGACCTCCAACGTCGGTCGGAGTGGCTACCACGTCATGGTGGACAAGGCGAAAGAGTATGTCTTGGCTGGTGACATCTTCCAGGTGGTGCCCTCACAGCGTTTGCGGCGACCATTCATTCACCCGCCTTTTTCTCTCTATAGATCTCTGCGCCGCTTAAACCCCTCTCCTTTTCTTTTCTTTTTAACCTTCGATAGCTTTTCCATTGTTGGCTCCAGCCCCGAAATTCTTGTACGGGTACGCGATGGAAAAGTGACCATACGGCCAATCGCTGGAACTCGTCCGCGCGGCGCAACAAAAACCGAAGACTTACAGCATGCAAAGGATTTGCTAGAGGACCCAAAAGAACTCGCCGAGCACTTGATGTTACTTGACCTCGGGCGCAACGATGTTGGTCGAGTTACACGTACCGGCACCGTCGATGTCACCGAAGAAATGGTGATCGAATACTACAGCCACGTTATGCACATCGTATCCAATGTAGACGGCGACCTTAGTCCCGACTACGACGCGATGGATGCACTCATGGCTGGATTCCCGGCCGGCACAGTTTCTGGCGCACCAAAAGTGCGCGCCATGGAAATTATTGACGAGTTGGAACCTGAGCGCCGGAGTTTTTATGGCGGTGCTATTGGTTACATTGCGGCAAATGGTGATCTAGATACCTGTATCGCCCTACGCACAGCCCTGATTAAAGATGGTGAGTTAATCATTCAGGCCGGTGGCGGCATCGTCGCAGACTCAGACCCCGAAACAGAGTTTCAAGAGAGTCAAAACAAAGCGATGGCGATCATCCGCGCCGCGAACGAAGCCGGTCGCTACAGCAGCAACGAATAAAGTCTAGCTGCGCCCTGTAGTTCGGCGACGCAGCACTTCAGTTACTAGCACCAGAGCAATTCCCTTGCCGTTCAAGGATCGGCCTCGTCCAGTTTCGCCTTTAGGGCGTTTTGTTCAACCACCAATAATTAGCATCCATCTTTGGAGATCGCATGAGCTGATCTTTTTTTTCCGCAGATGAAGAAGCATCTACCCAAACATCTCACGCCCCCGCAAAATTCTAGTATTTTTCACTTACCCTCATTGGTCTTAGTTACTATATCGATAGCCCCACGGGTCACGACATAGACCTTTGCCCCGCAGCCACCTTCCTTAAAAAAAATAACCGTATCCTGACCAAAAGATTCCCGATTTGTAATCTTTCCGATAGCTTTCTAGTACAAGCAGGTTCGGATCTGTCATGACAGCATTCTAATATGTGCTTTAACAGAAAACGAAAGTACTGTGATATCGTCTATCGAAATAATGAAAGTGAAAAAACTGAATTCGCGCGGTTCTAGTCGAGCTCCCGCACCACCCTTAATCCTAGAGTAGTAGAGCGATATTCCGGATATTCCCGACTGCGGCCCGCCGGGCGCATAAACCAGTTGCGGGCATACCACCCTCCTCCGCGGACAATCAGTCGGTCGCAATTATTGGGATCGTATCGTACGGAGCCGTCAGACGGCGCACCGTCGTAACCAATAATGAAGCAATCTTCTACCCACTCCCAGATGTTGCCGACCATGTCATAGAGGCCATAGGCGTTGGGCGGGAACGACCCCACCGGCGCTGTATAGACGTAACCATCGCGACATTCGAAAAACCGTGTTGGCGTATCACGCACACCTTTATGGACATCTGCTCTTGTTAAATCAGAGGCATTCGTAAAACGACACATGTCCTCCATCGTGTCACCCCAGGATTGATTTGTTGCCGTGCCGCCGCGCGCGGCATATTCCCATTCGGCTTCGCTTGGCACGCGGTACCGCTCGCCAGTCATTTCCGACAACCACACACTGTAGCCTCGCGCATCCTCTAAGTCTAAGCACCCCACAGGATGGTTCTCGCCTTGATAAAAGCCTGCGTTCTGCCAAGACGCCCCGTCAACTTCACCCCAAGTATCCGTGGCTTCTGTCCAAGTGATGCAACGATCTGGGTCCGGACGATTGGTGGCCTCTACAAAGGCGCGGTACTCGGCAAGGGTGACCTCGTACTTACCGATAGCGAAAGGTTTGGCGAAAGTAACTGCATGCTTAGGTTGTTCGCGCTCCGCCGCATCAGCGCGGACCTCCGCTTTGGTTGTTTCTTCTGATGTTGATCCCATCATGAATGTACCGGCGGGGAGTACCACCACCTCAGGGCAAATCTCACAATCTTTAAAGGATGTACCGGGGCGATAATTTTCAGATGCAAAAGGCGATCCAGCCGCCGTCACAACGAGTATTAACACTAAATACGAACAACGAACCATTTTCTATCCCCCAGAAATAAATTGGCCAAGAGCCTACGATCAGGCCCCGCGAAGTGCAAAGCCTCGATAATCAGTCTTAGCTCAACGTCCGCGCGGTGAATGTCGCCTCGACTTAGACGTATGCCCCACGGCTCGTCTCGCGTTATTGTTAATCGGCAACATGAATAATGAGAGTTAATTCCTATGACCAAACTGGGATATTGCACCGTATTAACCGCGTTATGCTTAGTTTTCGCCACGACCCCTCAAGCCCAATCTCTGGCTCCAGCATTTAAAGACTGCGAAACATGCCCAGAGATGGTGGTCATTCCACCAGGTACTTTTGAAATGGGCTCCGACTTCATTGACCCTATGCGCGCCAACGAAATGCGGCCCCGCGGTCCTATTCGCACAGCCACTATTGTGAAACCATTTGCCGCAGGAAAATACGAGGTCACAGTCGGTCAATGGCGTGCCTTCGTGGCAGACACCGGGCATCAAGCGTCTGATTGCAGGGTCTGGGGGGGCGACCGTCGGCGCTTTGGCCAAACCTGGGAAGACCCAGGCTATAATCGACCCATAGCAGAGAACGATCCTATTGTTTGCGTATACTGGACAGAAGCTCAGGACTATGTGAACTGGCTCAGCGAACAAACCGATGAGCGATATCGCCTTCTGTCGGAAACCGAATGGGAGTACGTCGCCCGTGGCGGTGTCGACACAAAATGGTTCTGGGGTGATGACGATTCAAAGATTTGCGAGTACGGCAATATCCTTGACCAAACAGCTGCCGCTGATCCCAGTCTCATTGCGGGCAGCGGCACAAGTATGGATATGGCGGCGCCCTGCGCGGATGGATACGCCATGGTGGCTGCCGTCGGTCAATTCAAACCAAATGCCTATGGGGTGCATGACACGATCGGTAACGTGTGGGAGTGGACTCAGGATTGCTCTCCTGTCCTCTACCCTGACCAACCTGTCGATGGCAGCGCGTACGAAGTAGAAGGCATATGTGAGAAGCGCGCAATACGCAGTGGCAGTTGGCGTAGCAGGCTGCTGCGGCAGGAGCGCAGTTTTAGAGGCCGCGACCCAGAGCTCACATCCTATCATCTATTCGGCTTTCGGGTCGCTCGAGAACTGGAGTAGCAGGCTAAAAAATTGAGCAACAAAGTTGCTGCACCTGCCCAAATATTTTTTCAACGCTAGTGGTTTAATACCAAGAGATTGATCACGCAAAAAACAGCGCTAACCCCTGCCCCGGGAGTCGGTACCCATAGCAGCACACGATACATGACTTCGGCTTCAGTTGGGTCGAGCGGAAGCCACAATGCAAAAACAACAGCGAAAATAACGAATTCATTAGCCACAACTTGGGTCTGTGTCCGAAGATTGATGCGACCAACCACAGGTGGCATCTAATTATTTCTTGATGCGCCGTAGAGAACCCGTGTTGTCATGACCACCTGAATCAGTGCGCCGTTAATTACTGCGAGTAACGGGATCAAACTAATCTCGGTAGCGGCCCGCCCTGGCCTATATTCTTGAGTTTATTGACTTTTAAGCAAATCAGGCGCATACATTCACCATCCTTCCAGTCGGCTTGTTAATGCCTGCGTTGGTCCCGCACATCGGTTGACCCGCTCTTTCACCTACAGTCCGATAGAAGTTGACGCCTGTCTTAGTGGTGCTGACCTTGGCGTCCGGCCTTATGCCGGGCTGTGGTCGTGTGCGCTCACATAAATACGGCGCCTTTAATATTTGGTCTGTCCTGCGGAAGGCGGCACAGGCTTAAACACCAAGAAAGATATTATTTTGACATCTAGACCAAATGAAAAGTTTTCTGACCTGGCACTGATTCAGCCCCTACAGAGAGCGCTCAAAGCTGACGGCTACGTCACGCCTACACCTATTCAACAAAAAGCTATCCCTATTCTACTTGATGGCCGGGATCTAATCGGTTGCGCCCAAACCGGCACTGGCAAGACAGCCGCCTTTGCTCTGCCTTTGCTGCAACATCTCTATGATAAGCCGGCTGCTGTCTCATCCAAATGTGCGCGCATCCTTGTCCTAAGCCCAACCCGCGAATTGGCTAGCCAAATTCATGAGTCCTTTGGCGCTTACGGACGTTACCTCAATGTCCGACGGACGACGATCTTTGGCGGCGTTAGCTCACAGGGTCAAATCAAAGCCATGGGTCGCGGCATCGATATTCTTGTCGCCACTCCTGGTCGCTTGCTTGATCTCATCAATCAGGGCCGCGTGTGCCTGGATGAGGTCGAAGCCTTTGTTCTTGATGAGGCCGATCGCATGCTCGACATGGGGTTTATTCCAGATATCCGCAAAATCGCATCAAAACTGCCCACCGAGCGCCAAACCCTGTTGTTTTCTGCCACCATGGCACCCGCGGTCGCTAAACTGGCCCATACGCTGCTTCGAAATCCCATGCGTGTCGACGTTGCCCCTGAGTCCACAACGGCCGATACGGTTAAGCAAGAAATCATGTTTGTTGATCGACCTGCGAAACTAAGTACGCTCCTCGAATTACTCGACAACGGCATCTACAAAGCGATTGTCTTTACCCGGACCAAGCACGGCGCTAACCGGCTTGACGGCCAGCTGCACAAGGGCGGAGTAAAAGCGGTAGCGATCCACGGCAATAAGTCTCAGAACGCACGCAAAAAGGCCCTGGAAGCCTTTCAAGGGGGGCACTTACAGGTTCTCGTAGCAACCGACGTCGCAGCACGTGGTCTTGATATTGATGATGTGACGCACGTCATCAACTACGACATGCCCGATCAGCCAGACGCTTATGTGCACCGCATTGGCCGTACAGGCCGAGCTGGCAATGAGGGCGTTGCTATTTCCTTGTGCGATAGCAGTGAACGCCATCTCTTGAGAGATATCGAACGCCTGATCGGCAGAAGCCTTGCTGGCGGCGCGACACCACCACCGGCAAAACATGCCCGTAAGGACGGATCTAAGTCCAACAAGAAATTTGGGAAGAACAAGCCCACCAAAAGCCACCGCAAAGGCCAAAAGAAGGGTGACCTAGGCAAAGAGGCCAAGGGCCATGAAATCAAGCCCTGGCAGACCTCTGAATCTGGAAAGTCAGACGGGAATAGAAAAGCTGAAGGTAGTGGCGAAGCCAAACAAAAGCGACGCCGTAAACGGAAACGCTCTGGGCAACCGCAAATCAAGCGGGCTGCCGCTTAACCCTCATCTAACCCACGTTTTAGAGCGGACCCCAAAACGGGTCCGCCGAAACTTGCAGCTAGTCTGGGAAGTCCATTTTGTTCGGGCGACCGAGGGATTGAGTAACCCACTTTAAACCTGCAATATTCTATCGGTTAAAGTTTTCGGGCGGTCCATCCAAGCGCGCAACAAAGTCCTTAGCGATCTTGGGGTGTTGCTTCTTCACCATAGACAGAATGCGCGGGTGAATATCCTCTATGGAAAAGCATTTTGCGCCGCTGATACGAGTCACCAAAGTGCCCTCACGATCCCCCATATTCATCCACGGATGCCAGCTTTGAATGATATGGACAGTCATCGTTGACGGCGCACTGGGAAGATCCGGATCCAATACATCTGAAACCTTACCGTGGTAGGTCGACAAATCATTTGCCCGGAATCTCCGCTGCCCCTCCCGATCAACCACCACGTTTGCATCTGAGATCAACCAAACATCATCGCCGGCTATCTCTGCGGGTCCAAGGTGTCCCTCCCGCTGAATGCTAGCGCCAGGAAGTTCTGATTGACTGATCGGTCCTTCATTGGTGAACCCTCGCGAAAGTGGCCCCATAATCAACGGCTCTTCGTCGTAGACTTCGCCGTTGTAAGGATTTCGCCACTTCCTCAATGGCTCATCTGTCTCAACATCCGTTTTATAGACGATTTCCATCGATTTCACATCGAAGGTCCCGCCCTCATTGTGAGACACTGCTTTGAAAAGCACCACATTGAGAGTCCACAAAGGCGTCAAGGCGCCATTGATAGATCCATATTTGTTTCCACGAATCCACCAGATCAGCGGTCGATCATCCGCCGAGTAAATGAGCTTCTTTTGCAGCAAGCCGAGGTGTGCGCGATCTATAGGGTCCAAAACCTCTGGCAAGGCCGCGACCGAAGATCGGCCAATTATTGGTGCCGTCGCCAAGCCTGCCATCCCAGCAATCAATGTGCGTCTTTTCATAGGTTCCCCCACAGAATCAGCTCCCCCAAAGATCATAACCTTCAAGTGCCTGCCCTTTCGAGGGTGGATTGAACGTCTCGTCTTCGACCTTTTTCTTTATCACGTCGATCAAAGCATCTTGGATGCGTTTCTTAGAATCCATGGGTTTATCCTTCCAGAGATTGACCGGATAAAATGCGGCGTCGTTAAACACGGGCGCATAGGCTTCTGACCTTAATCGCGCCAATCGATTCACACCAAACGGTCCTGTAGGAGTGCATCGCGCCCGCCGTAAGGCATCCATATCGATTACCGCCGACGCATTAATCGACTCCCCAGCGACGCCACTCTCGACCATCAGCTGTCCTTGAAAATCAATGATCTTCGAATTTCCGGCATGAGTATCGTTCGGTGGAGACCCGATAATTTTTCCGGCGTTCGCCGAGACGAAGTAAACCATATTCTCAGCGGCTCTAACGCGCTTCGCAGACTCCCATGCCATGTTTTCCGAGCGCCCATGATCGGACGTTGGGTGCAAAATCACCTCAGCACCGCGCAGCATCAAGCACCTCGAGGTCTCCGGCCATAGAATCTCGCCACAGGGCATCATCGATATATTGCCGATCTCTGTTTTAGCCACCGGGAAGAGACCTTCAATCCCATGCTTGTCGAGATACTCGTCAAGTACGTCATGTGGCGAGGCCGCCTGCGCAGTCGAGATTCGACGATACTTGAGGATGACATCCCCGGACGGATCAATCAGGAAAGAACAGTTGAAATAACGACCCGGCCATTCGGGAGGCGCTTCATAAGCATTGGCACCTAGATAAATTCCAAACTTCTGAGCAATTTTCTGCAGACGCTCGACCGGCGCGCAACCTGGAATTTGGAAGCATGCTTTCTCTATCCATTCCGCTGATGTTTCTCCAAGTGGAAAGCCTTGCAGATTGAACTCAGGGAAAACGACAAGATTTTTCATGCCGCCTCCGCGCCCAGCCGCCCAGGTAATCAGTTCTTCCCAACGGTCGATGCTTTTGTCGACGATCGCCATCGCCTCTTCATGGGTTTTCGCCGCGTTGACGATAACGTTATTGGTCTGCATAGCCGTTGCTTTCCAGAGCAGTGCCATTTTTAGTGTCCCTTTCCATCGCGATTTGGTCTAATTGCCATACTATAGGCGGGGGAGACACAGTCAGCTATGTCATGTTTTCGAAGAGCGATCGCAGCTTGGACGCTCGTCTTTACCATCGTCCTTGGAACCTCGGTAACCGAACCTCTCGCTCAAGACTCAACTGTCTCTATGGCTACTCCGGATTGGGGCGACACCCCCCTGTTGATGAGCCAGTTTGGTGAACTGTGTACCATGTGTGAGGCCTACGTTCGGTGCTCAGCGGAGCAGCCTGCGGCGTCCAACCCTCCGAGGTTCACCCTCTTTTACTTTGAGACTAAAACCTTTTGGGGACAGATCGCGACCATATGGGATTATTTTGCCAAGTGGTTTGATCCGGTGACTAGCGAAAAGCGGCCGGCCACGGTCTTCAAGTTCATCACTACTGGGCCGCCAAATATTACTGCTCCAGTCACAGCTTATCTCAGTGTGGCAGATGCAACGATTGACATTGATGGCACTCGAATTGACCGCAACACGTTAGCTTGGATGGCAGATGGCGGAGACACTATTGGAAGTTGTCGTCGATTAGGCATCCCCGAATCCATGGCGATGATTGAAGCTAATAGTCCGTGGGAGACTGTCCTCAAGGTTCAGGATACGCCCGATGAATGATGTGACTCAGAACGACATTCAGAGTGAAGGGAATACTTTCTCTTGGTCGGGCACTTGGATCAAGGCACACCCTGGGAAGGTCGTCGGCATCATATTGAACTTACTATTCCGTTTTCTCTTTGGCCTGTTCTTCTTGCTTGCCGGAATAAACAAACTTCTCAAGGGATGGCTTAACAGTGACCTCTTGGAAAAAGTTTTCCTCCAGAGACTAACCGAACTCAATCCATCTTCTTTCGCGCACTTATACCTGACTGAATTTGCTCTACCACTGTATCCGTTGATCGCTTCGATCGTCACAGTGGGAGAGATTACCGTTGGTCTGGGATTGATTTTCGGAATCGCGACGCGCCTATCTAGCTTTGGCGGTTTCTTCATTTTGTTTAATCTCGCGATCGGCGGTTACTACGACGCATCACTTCTGCCGTTTTTCATCCTCAACATCATCTTCATTGTGTACCCATCGGGGCATTGGCTCGGATTTGATGGTCTGCTGCGGCGGAAATTTCCGCGCCATGCGTGGTTGCTAAGCAAATGATCGCACCGTTTTCGTGATACCCACATTGCTACATAGCCTTGCAGGCATAGCGGGCCTCATCGGACTAGCCTGGCTAATGAGTGAAGACAGGAAAGTGGTATCTATTCGATTGATTGGGCTTGCATTGGCCATACAAGTCGTCATCGCCCTGCTCATCCTCAAAATTCCGTTTGTCTGGGCAGCCTTGTCATTTTTAAGCAAAGGGGTTGCCGCCATAGACCAAGCCGCCCGTGACGGTGCCGCTTTTGTATTTGGGTATGCCGGTGGCGGGCCGTCCCCCTTCCCAGTTCCCGGTGACGGCACATCTGTAATCGTTGCCTTTCAGATACTACCAATTGTTATTGTTGTTTCCGCTCTTGCTGCATTGTTGTGGCACTGGAAGATACTTCCTGCCCTTATCCGCTGGCTGTCAAAGTCCTTACAGAAAAGCCTGGGTTTAGGGGGCGGCGTCAGCTTGGGGTGTGCCGCGAATCTTTTTTTTGGCGTTGTTGAGTCGCCGTTGTTTATCCGCGGCGTTCTCAACAAATTGAATCGTGCAGACCTCTTTGCTGTCATGACCGCAGGACTCGCGACGGTTTCCGGTGTGGTTCTTGTCCTCTACGCCACCATCTTAGAGCCTGTGCTGCCAGGTGCGACCAGCCATATCGTTACCGCTTCCGTTATTTCTCTCCCTGCCGCATTGCTGGTTGCTCGGATCATGATACCGGGTAACACATCGACCACGAATAAACAGGAAATGACCGACAATTTATCCTACGACAGTAGCCTCGACGCCGTTGTGCAGGGCACCATGGATGGTATGAAGCTATACCTCGCGATTGTTGCTATTCTCATTGTCGTCTTCGCGTTCGTTTCTCTTGGCGATCAAATGCTCGGACTCCTACCCGATGTGGCTGGAGCAGCACTCACCATTGACCGTCTGTTCGGTTGGGTTTTTGCGCCCATTGTCTTGCTCTATGGCATTCCACCCGGCGAAGCCATTGCCGCCGGTCAACTTATGGGCACCAAAGCAGTACTCAACGAGTTTGTCGCTTACCAAGCCCTTGGAGGACTTGATCCGGACATCCTCTCTTCACGCTCCACCCTTATCATGACCTATGCTTTGTGCGGCTTCGCCAATCTCGCCAGCGTTGGGATGTTGGTCTCAGTAATCGGAACACTCGCCCCCGTCAATCGCAGCGTCTCACTGTCTCTGGGCATGAAATCTTGGATCGCTGGCAATCTGGCCACAGGACTTACGGGTGCAGTCATCGGCTTAATCACATAAAGATTAAAAGGCCCGCTCAGCCGAAAAATGTGTGCCGGCCACCCTCCCCATATACCCGATCCACACGTCTGGCCGTGTCAGCGGTCACCCCAATTCTCACGGATATCATATCGAACCAAAGCATCATCCACCGTCTTACCCGTTATACTGCGCCAATACTCGAGAGCACCAGCCTTGTGGAAAGGGCCATAGGCCTCTATCGCTTTACCGCTGGCAGGAGATTTAAACGTGGTGTCTGCGTATTCACCGCCAACCACCCAGTATATTTCTCCGTTAACTTCTTCTTCTGCCTTCAACACATAACGCACTATGGCGTTATCGACGGTTTTCGCCGTTATTGAACGCCAAAAGTCCTTAGCATCAGGTTCTGAAAACGGGCCATGGACCTCTGGCTCACCGCCATCTGCTATGTCTTGAAAGGTGGTGTCTGCATATTCGCCGCCGACCACAAAGAATTTCTGTACCGTCATATCCCCCACTTTAACTTGTCCTTTCTGAGAGACAAACACCCCACTCTTAGTGGGTAGAGAACCGACGGCTTATACCCCCTGGACAGGCGCGACCGGTCCCGGTATTCCCCCGCCATGACAAGTTCTATCGAACCAATCCATATCATCGGCGGCGGTCTTGCAGGATCGGAAGCCGCTTGGCAGATCACCCGTGCGAGCGTCCACGTTATTCTGCACGAAATGCGGCCTGTAAAAATGACAGATGCGCATCAGACTGATCGTCTTGCCGAGTTGGTCTGCTCAAATTCTTTTAGGTCAGATGACGCAGATTATAACGCCGTTGGACTACTCCATCACGAAATGCGAGCCATGGACTCGCTTATTCTTAAATGTGGCGACACCAATCGTGTGCCAGCCGGTTCCGCGCTTGCTGTAGATCGCGACGGGTTTGCAGAAGCTGTTCAGACGGCAATTGAAAACGAACCCCTGATAACAATCGAGCGAGGTGAGGTTGACGGTCTCCCGCCTGACGATTGGTCCAGCGTTATCATTGCAACCGGCCCCCTGACCTCGCCAGATTTGAGCGGCACCATATGCGAACTCACTGGCGAGGAGTCCCTCGCGTTTTTTGACGCCATCGCGCCTATTGTCACCAAGGACAGTATCGATTTTGAAAAAGCGTGGTTTCAGTCACGCTATGACAAAGGTGAAGGGTCCGACTACATCAATTGTCCGATGGATCAAACCCAATACAACGCCTTCATGGACGCCTTGATCGCAGGCGAAAAAACAGAATTCAAAGAGTGGGAAAAGAATACACCCTACTTTGAAGGCTGCCTCCCCATCGAAGTCATGGCTGAACGAGGTCGCGAAACTTTACGGTTCGGTCCAATGAAACCCGTTGGCTTAACCAACCCCTATGATCCACAAACAAAACCTTGGGCGATCGTGCAACTGCGCCAAGACAATGCTCTGGGCACGCTCTACAATCTCGTGGGTTTCCAGACCAAGCTGAAATACGGTGCCCAAAAAGATACCTTCCGAATGATCCCGGGGCTTGAAAAAGCAGAGTTCGTTAAGCTCGGTGGCATTCACCGCAACACCTTCATCAATTCCCCTCGCCTGCTCGACGACACATTCCGTCTTAAAGCTATGCCGCGCATTCGATTTGCCGGACAAATCACCGGATGTGAAGGGTATATCGAAAGTGCAGCTGTTGGGCTGCTGGTCGGGCGCTTCGCAGCGGCGGAGCGTACAGGTCAGGCATTCGCACCACCACCGCCAACAACTTCCATAGGCGCCCTACTTGGGCATATTACTGGCGGTGCCCTTGAAGACACGTATCAGCCAATGAATGTGAACTTTGGGTTGTTTCCTGATCTCGAGGGACCCGAAGGACTAAGGGAGAACGGTCGCCGCCTTAAAGGCCGCGATCGCAAAGGAGCCTGCGCTGCGCGGGCTAAACGCGATCTACAAAACTGGCTTGAGAACGGCTCCCAAGCGGCTGAATAGATTAAGTTCAAAAACGCTTGCGCCAATTATTCCACCACAGACGCGCTATCGCGGGGCGCTGTCGAATCACGTTCGAATCGTAGATCTGATAATCAGCGCGTTCTAATCCAGTTAGGTAAGAGTCGGCGAGCGTCGCAACTAAGAAGACCGGCAACCCTTTTAGATCGACAACATTCCTATACTGCCGCGCAGCTGCTAAATGATCGCGCGCGGCAACGCATACTTCGGAAATAACACTCGACGACGGCCCAGCGCGTTCTGGGTTCTGCAGATCCTGCAGGACAAGACCTTGTTTCTGCATGGCTTCGTGCGGTAGCATTATCCGTCCGGCGAGCGCGAGAAAACGCGCCGCCCGAGAAATACCCGTGAGTGCCCAAGCGGTTGCAATATTGTCAGCCGTTTGAAGGGATTGGTCATCCGACACACCAAGAGTCCGCAAACCAAGCGTCGCTATCCCGGCCGAAGACCCTCGACAATACGCAACGAGGTCGCTCAAGTTGGCCGGTGGGTCTTCGGACAAGTCCTGCTCGCGGGCGTCCAGCGCGGCCAGGAACGGTTCAAGCGGCAGCGACTGCATTTCGATGAGGGCAGCTAGAGGCTCGGCCACCGGGTGCCCTTTCGGCGGGCCATCACCCGAAGAAATAGCTGCAAAAACATCACGCCACCACTGGAGACGCATCTGCCCTATCATAGGTTCAGTGATCGTCTCGCGAATGCGGGCAATCTCGACGTTGAATGCATAAAGCGTCAACAGGCGCTCGCGGACACCCGCTGGCGCAAATAACGCGGTTAGGAACCGGTCGCGGTCATATCGCTTTACAAGGTCCGCCGTATAAGAAAGAGCTTTATCCGTTGGCATCCGTCTCTGGCCCAGGTTTCCATCATCGCCTACACTACCTCTCCGCTCTCGTCCATTGCACCCGTTCATGAACAAACAAAAAACCAAACGCGACGAAAATTTCCTTGTGGGAAGCCCGCTCATTCCGCGCCGATTGCGCGCTACGGTGCATGCCTACTATATGTTTGCGCGATACGCGGACGACATCGCTGACTCTCCCGACTTAACCCGAGAAACCAAAAAAAACCGCCTCTCCGCCATGAAAAGCGCTCTGGCCGGGGTTGAACCGAGGGACTCTAACCACGCCGAAGACATTGCAGCCGCTCGCACCTTGGGAACTCAGCTGACCGAGCGCGGTCTCGATCTGAGCTTGGCCAGCGACCTATTGGAGGCCTTTCTTTGGGATGCAGACAACAATCCCTGCCGAACCTGGGCAGACCTTATAAATTATTGTCAGTATTCCGCTTGTCCGGTTGGTCGGTTCCTACTGGCACTCCACGAAGAAAAAACTGACACACCGGAATCTGACACTTTGTGTAGTGCGTTACAAATTCTCAACCACGTTCAAGATGCCTCAAGAGATTGGCAAACACTTCAACGCGTATACATGCCTACTGATTGGATTGAGGGAGTGGGCGAAAAAGTCGACGGCTTAGGACGTGAAACGGCAAGCCCTGAACTGAGAACCGTATATAATCGCGTGCTAGACAATACGGATGTCCTAATCGCATCAGCTTCCAAATTACCAAACTTAATCCGTAATCGCGGCCTCGCTGCTGAAGCAACGATTTGCGTAGCTTTGGCTAAACGATTATCCAGTCGGCTTAGGAGAATTGATCCGATCGGCAATACAGTTTCTCTAACCGCGTTCGATTGGGCATATGCAGCCACAACTGGGTTGGCCAGATTGCTCCGACCATGAAGCAAGATGCAATCCACACGGAAATCGCGCGCCAAGTGCGGGCATCGAAATCATCATTTTATTGGGCCATGCGGCTTCAAGATCTGCCTCGGCGACAGGCACTGTTCGCGCTTTATGCGTTCGCCCACGCTATCGACGATATCGTAGATGGTGAAGAAGCAACGGCTGTAAAACGTGCGACCCTTGAGAACTGGCGCTCATGGTTTTCACACGGCGGAACGATCGATGGATATGAATCGTTGTCCATCGGCCTGGCAGAAGTGATTGACCGCTTCACTCTACCGCAAGAGCCTTTCCTCGCTTTGATCGCGGGCATGGAATCTGACGCAAGCGGACCTATCGTCGCCCCGACCTGGACTGCCCTTGAAACTTATTGCGGACAAGTCGCTGGTGCGGTTGGCGAATTGTGCCTCTCAATTTGGGGATGGCGCGGCGATACCGCCAATTCATTTGCCTCAGCCACGGGTGAAGCGCTGCAATTGACCAACATTCTTAGAGACATTAGCGAAGATGCAAAGGCTGGACGGCTCTATATACCTGAAGAGGCGTTGAGCACGGCCAGTATAGACACAAGGCTCCCCGCCAAGGTCTTAGCCGACCGCAATTTTCCGCGCGCATGTGACCCAGTTTTCCGACGAGCGGACCAGCGGTTCGCTGATGCCCAAGCCATGTGGCCAATAAATGCCGAGAGAACGCTCCGACCAGCCTGGATTATGCTACGCTCTTATGAGGCATTGTTTCGAAAAGTTCGGGACGCCGGAGTCCAGCCCGATGGAAAACGCGTTCGGCTATCCAAAATTGAAAAGTTGTTTCACTTTCTAGCTGCTTATTTGAGCTGTCCATGACCAGCACTCTTCATGTCATCGGTGCCGGCTTGGCAGGCTTGGCCTGTGCCGTGTCTGCAACGCAAGCAGGGCGCAAAGTTGTTGTGTACGAATCCGCCAAACAAGCAGGTGGCCGGTGCCGCTCTTTTTTTGACGCCCAGCTCAACACAACGATAGACAATGGTAGCCATGCGATTCTAGGCGCTAACCCAGCAGTGTTTAAATACCTCGCTTCGATTGGGGCAGAAGCAGAGTTGGTTCCTGTCGAACACACAGGCGAAATTCCATTTGTAGACTTGGAAAACAATGCGCGTTGGACATTGCGCCCTAACGCCGGCCTGTTCCCCAAGTGGATTTTTGACCGTGCTCGCCGCGCCCCAAGCACTATCGCCATAGATTATGTCAAAGGTCTCTCCCTGATAACGGCGGGAAAACGCCATACTGTAGCCTCAACTCTTTCCCAATCTGGCACGGCCTGGCGCACATTCTGGGAACCGTTGACGACCGCGGTCATGAATACGCCTGCAAATTCCGCGAGTGCGCTGTTACTCGGTAAAGCGCTTCGCCAAACTTTGACGACGCGGCATGGGGGCTTGCGGAGCTACGTGCCCAAAACATCTCTGCAGCAGACATTCATCGACCCAGCATTGAAATTCTTAGAGGCAGCAGGTGTGCGCATCCATTTTGATTCACCCGTTAGCATTAGCACAGACAACGCCCGTGTAATCGAGCTACATATTAGATCAGGAAAGGTCGGCGTCTCGAACGGCGAATCTGTCGTACTTGCCGTTACTCCTTGGGCTCCGGTCACCAAACCGTTCCTAGGTGAAGCGTTTAAACCAGAGCCATCAGGAATCGTAAACGTTCATTACCGGGTGGACACGGCAGACAATGCACCAATGATGATTGGCATCATCGGGGGAACGACGCATTGGCTGTTTTGTAGACACGGCTTGGTCAGCGCCACGGTCAGCGCCGATCAAGAACTTGTCCGCTTAGCACACGACGTCATTGCCGAAAAGCTATGGCCAGACGTTCGTGTCGCCTTAGACCTTTCAGGCAGAGCAACACCGCCCTATAGGGTCATCGTCGAGCGTCGCGCAACACCGCTACAAGACCCGTCATTTGCGATCAACAGACCAGGGCCCAAAACCAAGGCCGCGAACCTTTTTCTGGCTGGTGATTGGGTTGATACGGGGTTGCCTTGCACCTTGGAAAGTGCTGTTAGAAGTGGCGTAAAAGCAGCAGGACTCTAAAAGAATCAGCCTTAGACCTTTGATTTCCTATCACCCTGCGTTGCGGAGAACCGCAAAATGATTAAGATAGCGAGCGTGTGAGGGGGCGACTTCATTTGGCTTCCCCTCCGTTTCAATAAAGGGGAGAAAGATGGCTGCAATCCTTCAGTCTTTGCCCAGAACTGTCATCAGCGGAGTTGTGCTGTCTGTTCTGGTCTTTTTGCTAATTGGCGATACCAGCTACGACATGCTTTTCTGGCAGTTCCTATTCCGCTGGCTCCATGTTTTGAGCGGTGTGATGTGGATTGGCCTGTTGTGGTATTTCAACTTTGTTCAAATTCCTAACATGCCCAACATTCCTGATGATCAGAAACCTGCGATCGGCAAGGTCATTGCACCAGCTGCTTTGTTCTGGTTCCGCTGGGGCGCTATGGCGACCATCATTACTGGCCTTATCCTTGCCATGATCAGCGGCTACCTCATCGAAGCCATTACTCTTAGTGGCAATGGCACGATCATTGGTATTGGCATGTGGCTTGGTACCATTATGTGGTTTAACGTCTGGTTTGTAATTTGGCCGAACCAGAAGAAAGCCCTTGGTATTGTCGAAGCAGATGCAGACACCAAAGCTAAAGCCGCGCGGACAGCAATGTTGTTCTCACGAACAAACACATTGCTGTCAATTCCAATGCTCTTTTGCATGGTTGCGCAGCAGAACTTCGTCTAGTTCAACTATACAAACACATTCGACAAAGGGACCGGTTCGCCGGTCCCTTTTTTTGTCTGCACGACTAGGGTTCGGTAGGCGGGAACAACGCAGCCATGACCGCCCTGCCCTCGGCTAATAAAACATTGAAAGTCCGGCATGCAGCGCCTGTGTCCATCGGCTCAACACTAACACCAACATCCTTCAGAACTTGGCGGACACATGCCTCAACCCGGGTCATTCGGTTTCCGCAACCCAGTAAACACAGATCCAATTCCCCAGCTCTATCAATTATCGCTGAGACATCATTTAGCAGAAGACTGTCTGGCGCATCGGCATTCCACGACAAGGACTCTTGAGGGAATACAAGGACAGGTCCGGCGAACTCCACACCAGACACTGTAAATCCAACAGGACTATATTTCTGGATGTGCTGTCGATCAGTCGGCGCGATCCGGGTTAAATCCATTGCGCACCTAGGCTCTTGAATTAGGTCCGCTCGTGTTCTGGCACCTGGGCCAAATTCGGTGCCGCTCCGCCTTCGAGGTCTTCGTGTCGAAGGTCGAAGTAAATCAGCACCGGCATAGCAACATAGATTGAAGAATACGTGCCAACCACAACGCCCCACATCAGCGCGATGCTAAAGCCACGCAGCACCTCGCCACCAAAGACAGAAAGTGCAGTTACCGCAAGCAGCGTCGTTAAACTGGTCAACAAGGTTCGAGACAGAACCCTATTTACAGCCATATTCACCAGTTCTGGCAAAGGCAGTTTCTTGAATTTCCGCAACTGCTCGCGCACGCGGTCATACGCCACAACCGTATCGTTAATAGAATACCCCGCAATTGTCAGCACTGCCGCGACAGTTGTGAGGTTAAATTCCATCTGAAAAATTGAGAACATTCCAATGGTCGCTAACACGTCATGAGTTAGGGCCAGCGTCGCACCAGCAGCAAATTGCCACTCAAACCGGAACCAGATGTAGACACAAATCGCCAACAGCGCCAAAGCGACCGCTAGGGCTCCATCCAAGATCAGCTCTTGCCCAACTTTAGGGCCGACTAGTTCAGTCCGACGGTATTCATATGAATCGCCGAGGGTTTCGCGCACCAAAGATAAGGCCGTTGCCTGGGCCTCATCGTCACCTTCTTGCTTCTGAATACGAATAAGCAGGTCGCGACCATCTTCACCAAACGTTGTTATCGATACGTCGCCGAGTCCAAGTCCACCCACCTGTGCACGCACTGCACTCACTTCAACAGGCTGATCTGCTCGAACCTCCATTAAAATTCCGCCAGCAAAATCGATACCAAAATTTAGGCGTTGAACTGCAAACGATCCTATTGATGCAGCAATGAGAATGACTGAGAAAACAGCGGCAATTTTCCGTTTACCGATAAAGTCCAAATTAAAATCCTGCGGCATCGCACTAATGAGCGGTGTGAACAGCCCTTTCTTTTCTACCTCAGAGGGAGAAATAGGAAGGCTCTGTGGCTTCGTGCGACGGACCCAAGTTATGACGATCAGACGAGAAACCATCGTGGCCGTGAACAATGTTGAAATGATCCCCAAGCCTAACGTCACGGCAAAGCCCTTAACCGGACCGCTGCCAAACCAGAACAGGAGAAGTGCCGCGATCAACGTGGTTAAGTTGGAATCGATAATTGTTTTAAAGGCTTGCTTAAACCCCGAATCAAGAGCGTTAAACAAGGTTCGCCCTGTCTTGGCTTCCTCACGCATGCGTTCGTAAATAAGGACATTGGCATCAACGGCCATACCTACCGTGAGAACGATCCCCGCGATACCCGGCAGAGTCAACGTCGCACCGATAACACTCAAAGCACCAAGAATCAGGACCAAGTTCACGACGAGCGCGACGACGGAAAACACACCGAATAGGCCGTAGACCATGGCCATAAAGATCGCGACCAAAATCAAACCTAGTACGCTCGCAAACTCACCGGCCTCAATGGAGTCTGCGCCGAGCCCAGGACCAACGCTACGTTCCTCAAGCACTTTCAAGGGCGCTGGGAGCGCGCCAGCACGCAGAAGCAGTGCCAAATCCTGGGCACCTTGGATCGTAAAGCCGCCTTCAATAATTCCACTACCGCCCACAATAGCAGACCGAATGCGTGGCGCGCTGATGACCTCTCCGTCTAACAAAATAGCTAGGTTTTGCCCGACGTTTTGAGATGTAACTGCACCAAACCTTCTTCCACCCTGGGTGTTAAACCGGAACGAAACAACAGGTTGTCCATCCTGAAAACTCGGTTGGGAGTCGACCAGCATTTCACCGGGAACAGATGTACGGCGTTGAACAACGTAGAATCCTCCAGACCCATCTGCCGCCGGAACAGCGATGGAACCTGCCGGAATATCCTGAACACTGCCAACAGCTCCGGCAAAGCCTGGAGCCATCATGTGAAAGTTGAGTTTTGCTGTACGGCCAATCAGGTCAACAACACGCTGAGGATCATCGATCCCAGGGAGCTCGACGATAATGCGATCCGCGCCCTGACGTTGAATGCTTGCTTCCGACGTTCCAAATTCGTCAACACGACGCCGGACGATTTCGATGGATTGCGTAACTGCCGCTAGTTGGCGATCTAACAGGACTTGCTCTGAAAGCGTGATTCGCAGGCGTCCACTCTCTTGGTTTTCAAATTGAACATCCGGAACTACTCCAGCGATGGCTCTCCGCGCATCGGGAATTTGGGTGGGGTCTGGCAAAGCCAACGTGACGGATTGGTCCCGTACCGCGAGATTTCGATAGCCTATTTTTGCGTCTCTCAGGGCCTGGCGGGTACTTTCTTGAAGGTCGGTGAACTGCTCGAGGCGAACCGCATCTATGCCTACCTCCATCAGCAAATATGATCCGCCGCGCAGATCAAGGCCAAGATTGACCGGCTGCCACCAGCTCGGCAGCTCTTCTTTGTTAACTCCGGTCATCAAATTCGGCGCTGCAAAGACGAAGCCGAAAATTACGACGAAAATTACGGTTATGATTTTTCCGCGGCCGAATTCTAACATGGCAGCACCCCGGGTCTCGGGCCTAAGTCAAAGGCTCAATAACCCAGGACCCTTTCGTTGGTTATCAATTAATTTTTATCGTCGTTTGCCGGGACTGGATCTGTCTTGCTTACGACGCTGGAAAGCATGTCCTGTTTTACACGAATGCGAACATTCTCCGCTATTTCAAGCATGAGCTCGCGTTCTTCCGTCAAGACCTTGGTAACAGTTCCAACAATACCACCGTTGGTAACCACTTTGTCTCCACGCCGAACGGCATTGAGCATTGCTTGGTGGTCCTTCATCCGCTTTTGTTGCGGCCGAATAAGAAGGAAATAAAACACCACAAAAATCAGAATAATGGGGATAAACGCGGAAAATGCATTTCCGGCACCGGCTCCCCCGGCGGCCTGTGCGTAGGCTGGCGCAATAAACATTCAGGAATCCCCTGGTTCGGATATAATTGGGCGGACTATACCCAGGCGCATCAGGGATGCAAACGATCTTCAACCCTTGCAGCCTGGTTTCGATTTCATAACGTTCCCAGAGGAATCAAGAGGTGAAGGTCCAGATACGTGGCAAAAGCTGATTTGAGCGAAAATGTTGAGACACAACTTGGCCGAATTGCCGATGCCCTGGACCGTATCGCGCCAGATCCACGGCCTAAAATCGCGATAAATAGCTCCGACGCTTTCGTTTGGGACCCTGGAACTGGCGGGCTCAAGCCCGTACCCAAAGTCAATAGAGTGCCATTTGGCCTGCTCAAAGGGATAGAGAGCCAGGCCAAAGCCCTCTTGAGCAACACACAGAACCACTTAGACGGTTTGCCGGCAAACAACGCCTTACTATGGGGGGCACGCGGGACCGGAAAAAGCTCATTGGTGAAAGCAGTCCATGCTTTAGTAAATAGTACGCTATCTATTGATGCTCGATTGGTCCTTGTGGAGATTCATAGAGAAGACATAACCACGCTTCCGCGCCTTCTCGATATTCTTCGAAATCAATCTGGCCGCTGCATCGTTTTCTGCGATGACCTGACCTTTGAAGGCATGGACGATGGCTACAAAGCTCTTAAAGCAGTACTGGAAGGCGGACTAGAAGGACGCCCGGAAAACTTGGTTTTTTACGCAACATCAAATCGCCGTCACATGATGGCAAGAGACATGATCGAGAACGAACAGGCCACGCCTATCAACCGCGGCGAGGCCCTGGAAGAAAAGGTCTCCTTGTCCGATCGGTTTGGCCTGTGGCTGGGTTTCCATCATTTGGACCAAGACACATATTTTGCCATCGTCGAGGGCTATGCCGCGTCTATAGGCATTTCCCTGGAGAATGATGCCCTTCGCGCTGAAGCCAATGAATGGGCAGTCACACGCGGATCTCGGTCTGGCAGGGTCGCCTGGCAGTTTATTCAGCATATCGCCGGTGAACAGGGGATAAAAATCAACCTGCCTGACTAGTTTACCCCTAAGCCGTAAAGGGTATGATCCGTTGCCCCAACAGGCGGCCAAAGGTCAAAGCTGGCGTTACGCCCATGCCATTGGTAAGCGCGTGGCCAGACGTTGTTGCGTTACCTGTGACTTCACCTGCAGCGTAAAGATTAGGGATAGGTCTTCCATCACTCCGCGTCACCCGCAATTGGCCGTCAACACCCAGACCCGCATAGGACATCACATTCCACCCCTGCAAACGTATGGCGTAGTATGACCCCTTACCCACGGCCAAGGGGCGGTGTTCTCTCCCCATGGCATCGGGTTTGCCGTAAAGCACGCCATCGTTATAGGCGCTGATTTCCCTCTCCAGGTTGTATGGGTTAACCCCAGCCTTAACGCCCAATTCACCAAGCGTTTCAGCCTTGGCGAACATCGGATGATCGATAAACGCATCATCAAGCTTTTCACGGGACCAACGCGGAATAAGAGGTGGCGCGGTATCGAGAATCTCTTGGTCAAAAATCGCCCAATGCCGATGACCGGGTTGAAGACCCAGAGTGTATTCCCGATGAGCTACGCTGGGGTGGTCTTCCCGGACAAAACGTTTGCCGTGCACATTGACGAATACTTCCCAGGGTGGACGCCGTTGCGGTGACAACGAAGCGCTACCGACCGCAGGTGCCGGGAAATACTCACTTTCAAGTATAGTCCCAAATAGGGTGGCGTATTTGTCGCCGCCTCGCACATAACCGCCGGCTCCGAGGCCAAGGGTGATGCCCTGCCCTTGGCTATACGGGTAAGCGACTTCGCAAAACAGTGGAACGCCGTGCAGATCTTCGAACATACGGGGGTTGGACATGCACCCGCCGCTGGTCAACAGAACATTCTTGGCCCGGTAATCAATCCGCTCTCCAGTGTCATTCTCGGTAACGACGCCGCGGACCGCCCCACTGTCGTCTTGAACCAAGTCGACAGCTCCCGTGTCGGTGAGGACTTTGACGCGACCGTCTGCCTGTGCCTTGAGCAGTAAGGGCTCCATAATGTTCTGAAAGGCTTGAGCCCGGTCGGGACTCCACTGGTATCGGCGAATGGTGAAGGGCTCGTGACCTCCGCCCATGACGGGGTGGTTGTCCAGCACAGTAAAGCCCCTAGCGGCAAACCAATTCAGTGTGTCTGCTGCATTGTCTACTAAAAGCCGGGTTAACACTGGATCAGAGGTATTGCGGTTGATCCGCATTACGTCGTCGTAGTGGGCATCAGGAGAGTCTTTAATCCCCTGCTCTTTCTGCCAAACAGTTCCCGCCGCCGCGACTTGACCACTGGACCGATCCATGGTGCCGCCAAGCTGCGGGGCTTTATCGATAACCAAAACGCGCGCGCCTCGGTCAGCGGCAAAAAGAGCTGCAGGCATGCCCGCCGTTCCACCACCGATGACGATGAGGTCCCATTCAGCTATCTGGGCAATCGCCTGCCGAATACCGAAAGGTTGCGCACTCAACGCCAAAGACGCCACTGAGCCCGCCAGAAATGTGCGCTTGGTTACCGATGGATTCAAAATAGAATGCTTTATGTCACAGACCATTGCAGGGCTCCCTTCCATACAAAACTCTGAGTTTAACTATCGCACCAAAGCATAAGTAAGTCAGCCCTATTGCAAAGCCGCTCAGTCAGACCGCAAACGGCTCAACTTCGGGCTGAGACCAGGTATTTCAGTGGATCCACAGCCTTCGTGCCGCGCCGCAATTCAAAATGCAGCTGAGAAGTTCGAACATTTCCAGAGCTGCCTGCTCGGGATATGACCTGTCCTCGCTTAACCTGCTCGCCTCGTTTCACCAGCAGCTCGTCGTTGTGAGCATAAGCTGTCATCCACCCGTCGGCATGCTTTACGAGCAATAGGTTCCCAAAGCCTTGGAGTTCATTCCCAGAGTAGGCCACGACACCATTCTCTGCGGCTTTGACTGATGCTCCTTTGGCAACGGCTATGTTGATGCCGTCATTGTGCAGGCCTTTGCCGGATGGTCCGTACTTTGCCAAAATATTCCCCTCTACCGGCCAAACAAATCGACTGCCAGCCCGTGATGGCGGCGGCGGTGGAGCCCCTAGAGGCGGCACTGAGGCGACGGGTGCCCTACTCAACGGTCCTCTTTTTGGCTGCGTAACGGAATTAGGGCGCGGAGAAAGCACATCTTCGATACCGCTAGTCGCAGCGGTAACGAAAGGCCCTGGGACACGCAGCTGCTGACCTGGAAAGATTGTGTACGGAGATCGCAAATCGTTCTTTTTTGCCAATGCCCGCATATCGACGCCATAACGGCGTGAAATCGCGTACAGACTGTCACCTCGCTGAACCACGTGGATCGCTGGAGCATCGAGCTTGAGAACTTGTCCCGGGTAGAGAATGTAAGGTGGGCTCAACCTGTTGTTCTTAATGAGAGCCTTCAGGGGCACACCAAACCTACGAGCGATTAGATAGACGCTGTCCCCACGTTGCACCGTAACTGTCTGTGGTATGTCACCGGACAAATACCCTCCGCGATAGCCTGGCGGTGGATTGAAGCTCGGCGCACAAGCCGAAAAAATGGCCAAAACTGCAACGCAGCAAAGGTATTTAAAGAAATGTGAGTTCATAGCGGAGAACGATACGAACCGATTACAGGTTCCGCAAGAAGAACAGGCAAACCCAACAGCTGGAGCCATTCAAGCCGTTTGATCCCATCTAGCGAGTATTTCAGCCTTCAATCTCATCTGCTGCACCCTCCACAAGAGGGACAAATCGAACGGGAAAAAGCTGTTCGGAATTCAATTGAGTGCCGGTTTTGGTCACTCGGACAACCATTTGATCTGGTGATGACGCATCTCCGACAGGCAGCACCATGATACCGCCGTCATCGGACAGTTGCGCGACCAAGTCCTGCGGCACGACCGGTGCAGCTGCAGTCACCAAGATACGATCAAATGGAGCCTGCCGAGGCCAACCTTTCCAGCCGTCACCAGCCTGAGTGGTGATGTTGTGCAGGGACATAGCCGTAAATCTACTTTCTGCAACGGCCAACAGATCACTATGACGTTCAATTGTGTAAAGCCGGCGACACAGACGAGACAGAATTGCTGCCTGATAACCTGACCCCGTCCCAATTTCTAAGACACGTTGACGGTCTACCAACTCAAGCGCTTGGGTCATGAGCCCCACGACTAAAGGCTGACTGATCGTCTGGCCACACGAGATAGGTAATGCCCGGTTGGCCCAGGCTTGATCAAGAAATGACTCTTCGACGAAATTCTCCCGGGGAGTCCGCTCCATCGCTGAAAGCACAGCTGTTTCTGTCACCCCGGAATTACGAAGATCCATAATCAACCTGATTCGCCGGGAGTCCTGACTCATTCTAGCACCTGTTTAAGGCTGGATAACGCCTGATGATCTGTGAGATCGACGCAGAGTGGCGTAACAGATACGTACCCCGCAGCAGTCACATTGAGGTCTGTGCCTTCATCGCGGGTGTCCGATATGCGTGGGGCACCAATCCAGATGTAAGGTTTGCCGCGCGGGTCTTTTCGAACAACCAGGTCATCGCCCAGTTTGTTTTTGCCCTGGCGGGCCAACCGAACACCCTTAATTTTATCCACTGGAAGGTCTGGAAAGTTTATATTTATCAGAGTATTCCGGCCCCATCCTGATTGACAAAATGAGCGTATGAGATCCGCTGAGAAATGCTCTGCCGTATCCCACTGCGGGCTAACGCTCATCATTTGGCTGAAGGCGATGGCTGGGATGTCTTGCAATGTCGCTTCTAAAGCCGCGGCCACGGTGCCAGAATAGTGTACGTCTTCGCCCAGGTTAGCACCCATATTGATGCCAGAAAGCACCAAATCTGGTGCACGATCAGTCATGAGGTGCTGACCTGCAACGAGCACACAATCTGTCGGCGTGCCATCGACCATAAAACGTTTTTCACCCAGCTGGGTTGGGCGTAACGGGTGGTGAAGCGTCAGAGAATGGCCCGCTCCACTTTGCTCGTGCGCCGGCGCAACTACCCAAATGTCGTCGCTCAAGGTCCGCGCGATCTTTTCTAGCACCTGTAGACCGGGGGCATTGATGCCGTCGTCATTGGAAATAAGGATACGACAACAGGATAAATCGTCGATGGGCTTGAACATCTTGGGGCTTAGTTTACCGCGGGAGAGATATTCTCGATCCCACCCATGTAGGGCTTCAGCGCTTGGGGAACCTCAACGCTGCCATCCTCTTGCTGATAGTTTTCAAGGACCGCAACCAGAGTCCGCCCTACCGCCAGACCCGAACCATTCAGGGTATGAACCGGCTTAGTCCCCTTGGCACCTTCCTCAGGTTTATATCGTGCGCCCATACGCAAGGCTTGAAAGTCCTGGCAATTGGAGCAGCTAGAAATCTCACGGTACAAGTTTTGCCCTGGCAACCAGACTTCAAGGTCATAGGTGCGGTGGGCGCTAAAGCCAATATCACCAGCTGATAGTGCCATTATCCGGTATGGCAGTTCTAATTTTTGGAGTATGCCCTCGGCACAGGCCGTCATGCGGTCGAGTTCCTCGGCCGATTGGTCCGGCGACACAATCGAAACCATTTCAACTTTCTCGAATTGATGTTGACGGATCATGCCCCGGGTATCTTTGCCTGCCGCCCCTGCTTCCCGCCGGAAACATGGCGTAAATGCCGTAAACCGCAACGGAAGGTCTGATCCATTGAGAATGGAATCAGCCACAAGATTGGTAAGAGAGACCTCAGCCGTAGGAATCAACCATAGATCATCCTGAGTTCGATACTGATCATCTGCGAACTTCGGCAATTGACCTGTCCCCAGCAAAGCATTGTCCTTGACCAGGACCGGTGGATTGACCTCAGTGTATCCATTCTCTTGCGTGTGCGTATCTAACATGAGCTGCGCAAGTGCCCGCTCAAGCCGGGCAAGTGGGCCAGTCAAGATTGAAAAGCGGGCGCCGGATATTTTTGCCGCTTCCTCAAACTTCATCCCGCCCAAGGCTTCACCCAGCGAGACATGGTCTTTGACGTCATAATTGCGTATCTTTGGATCGCCTACGCGCCGCAGCTCAACATTGTCGTCCTCAGACATACCATCCGGCACGTCGTCATGCGGTAAATTCGGAATACCAAGCAATAGGGTCTGAATCTCGTCCGAGATCGCTTTCTGTTCACCTTCAAGCGCAGCCATTTCATCTTTCATGGCTGCGACAGCCACCATAAGCTCATCCGCATTGCCGCCTTCTTTTTTGACTTGGCCAATCTTCTTTGATGACTCGTTTCGTTGGGCCTGCAGCGTTTGCAGTTTTGTCAGTGTGCTTCTGTTGCGCGCATCCAGATCGAGCACCACCCCGGACTGGGCCTTTAACCGACGGCGCCCTAACCCAGCATCAAACGCCTCTGGGTTCTCTCTAATCCATTTTAAATCATGCATCGGAAATAGCGCCGCTCGGGATAAATTAAGGTTGTAGCGGTTTATACGGAAGGACAGCCCGAGCGTCCACCAGGATCACCGGTGAAGTTGCCTAAGTCTCGTTGAAGTCCGTATCTTCAAAAGTGTCTTCCTCAGCGTCTTTTGCCCACGCTTCCTCTCGCTTGCGCTCGATGATGCGACAGGCATAGATGCTCACCTCGTACAAAAGCATCATCGGGATCGCCAGGCCGATCTGACTGATAACGTCTGGCGGCGTTACAATAGCCGCAAATACGAACACTCCGACAATTGCGTACTTGCGGCGCTCTGCGAGACCATCAGCAGATACAATCCCTACTCGGGCCAAGAGAACGAGCAAGACTGGCAATTGAAAACTGATTCCAAATGCCAGAATCAACTTCATAACCAAACCAAGATATTCACCGACCCGCGCTTCAAGCTCGATGGGAAGAACCCCCTCATCAACACCCGTTTGAAAACCAAGAAGAAATCGCCACGCCATCGGCATGATGAAGTAGTAAACAAACGATGCACCGGCGACGAACAAGACAGGGCTCGCTACCAAAAACGGAGCTAAAGCACCCTTTTCATGCTTGTACAAACCCGGAGCGATAAAAAGCCACAACTGACTGGCAATAATCGGAAAGCTAATAAACAACGCGGCGAAAAAGCCGACCTGTATCTGTGTGAAAAAGGCTTCCGTCAGCGCCGTGTAGATCATGCGATTGGTACCACCGACTTCCATCATGATGTTGGCAAGTGGTTTAACCAAAAATCCGTAAATCGGCTGAGCGACATAAAAACACGCGAAGAAAGCGCACAAAAATGCCAGGATCGTCCACATCAAACGCGTACGCAACTCCATCAAATGATCGAGCAGCGGCATTGTGTGGGAATCAGGATCCTCTGCCATGAGCCCTATGCATTGCCAGCAGCGGCTGGCACGTCTTGTGCTGGCCCAGTTTTTGCGTGAACCGGTTCCGCCTTTGGTCCCGACGTGTCCACTTTAGCTTGTGATGGAACAGATGGTTCCGTTGTCTGCTTTGGTGGTCCAACTTTAGCTAGCTCGGCCGTTGAGGACTGGGCGACCTCAGGTTTGGGAGTAATCTGAGGGGGAGCGCTTTTCCCTGGCGCTATTGCGCCGGGTCCAGCTGCTGTTTTGATGTCCTGAACCTCTTTGCGCGCATCGGCGAGAGTTGAGTCGATGTCTCTGGTTAGTTCGCCTGTCGGGTCAACGGTTTGCGCAATCATCGACCCCATGTCTTTGTTTTTAATTGAAGTGACTGCTTTACCAACCTCATCCAAATCAGCCTCACGAACAATCTCGTCCATGTGGCCTTGGAATTCTCCGGCAAGACGGCGGGCTTTTCGCATAAACCGTGCAATTGTGCGCATGGCGTGCGGAAGCTCCTTGGGCCCGAGCACAAGAACCAAAATCAGCCCAACAATTGAAAGCTCCCACCAGCCCATTCCGAACACGGTGTTCTACCTCACGCCTCAATGAAGACAGAAACTTAGGCGCGCGATGACACTTCGTCTTTTTCCTTGGCCATGGTGGTATCAGCAGCCTTTTCGTCATCGATAGCTTTCGACGCGTCTGACGATTCGGACTCCTCATCCTTCATGCCAGTTTTGAAAGCTTTGATGCCTTTAGCTACATCGCCCATCAGCGCAGGAATTTTTCCTTTACCGAATAACAGTAGAACGACGACCAGGACAACAATCCAATGCCAGATACTCAGCGTTCCCATGTCTTTGATTCTCCATGCTTTTTCCGCGCAATTTATTCAGTGATCATCGCAGAAATTGAGATATCCCGCAATGGCACCTGAGCCAAAGCCCCTCCTGAGCCAGTTCTTAGGGCTCAAAACCGGCTATCGCAAGAGAAAGTGGGCTTTAAAAACATTGTAGAAACAGATCAACTTAGACCTCTTCCTTGGAATCATCATCTTCGTCGCCACTTTCCTCGCCTGTGTCCTTAATGGGCTCAGGGTTTTGCCCCTCTGGTTCAGGTGTCTCTTCAGCCGCCTCAACGGTAGGTTCTTCAGCTTCGGTCGCCTCGCCATCCTCAAGGGGTTCAAGCGCTTCATCGGAATCATCGGTATCAAACAGAAGGGTCTCGCCCTGTTCCGCCCGAGCATTGTAGGCCGCCAAGCCTTGGCGACTGTCAAGCAGACCGGCGGCCTTAAGTTCGTCGATGCCCGGCAGGTCGTTGAGAGATTCCAAACCAAAGTGATCGAGAAAGGACTCTGACGTTCCCCAGGTCATTGGCCGTCCAGGTGTGTGACGTCGCCCTCTAGGTTTAATCCAACCCTCTTCCAGCAAAATATCGATCGTACCCTTGCTGATAACAACGCCACGGATCTCTTCAATCTCAGCCCGTGTCACAGGTTGATGGTAAGCAATGATCGCCAACGTTTCTGTGCCAGCTCGCGACAGCTTCCGCGGAACCATCTTCTCGAGCTTAAGGCGGTCACCGAGGTCTGGCGCTGTGCGGAAATACCAGCGGTTTCCTGCCCTCGTGAGTTCTACCCCCCGACCTTTGTACATCTCTTTGATCTTGCTAAGCAGTCTAGGAACGTCGACCCCATCGCCGAGACGTTCTATGATCATCTTCTCAGTCACAGCCGAAGCTGAGGCAAAGAGCAATGCTTCAACAAGCCGCAAATTTTCTTCGATTGCGGTCACATCACCTTCGTCATTGTCGTTAACAAGTTCGACTACGTCAGACTCACTTGCAGCGTCAGAAACGGTCATGAAGACTCCACAGGCTCAGGCCTATTGGCCGGCTTCAAATAAATTGGGGAAAACGCTCCACCATCCTGCCGGATATCCGCCTTACCCTGTCGGACCAATTCGAGCACAGCCAGCAAAGTTGTGCTGACAGCTGACCGGCGCTTGAAGGGCGATAGATGCTCCTGAGGCAGGAAAGACATCATGGTGGTCCAGTCGGGGACGTTGGGGAAAATATCCCGCAGACGCGCGATTGCGTCGTCGATGGAGTACAGGTCCATGGGCTCGATTTCAAGGGCCGTTGGCACTCCTTCGCGACGGCAGCGGGCATAGCCTCGAAGAAGGTCATAAAGCGAGATGTCATAGACCGACGTGTAGGAAACGGGCAGGCCTTCAGGATCGCCACGAGTGAAGAACGCCTGCCCTTTACGCGGCAATTCCATAAGTTTTTTGCCGGCGTCCTGCATGGATTGCAAGCGCAAGAGCTGCCAACGCAATGCATCTGCCATTTCTGATGCAGAGGGCTCTTCCTCCTCTTCTCTGGGCAGGAGAATTTTGGATTTCAAGTAAGCCAACCAGGCGGCCATTACCAGATAATCAGCCGCCAACTCTAGGTATTGAGAGCGAGCGGCTTCGACGAATGCGAGATATTGCTCTGCAAGATCGAGGATAGAAATGTGAATGAGGTCGACCTTCTGGTCGCGTGCGAGAGTTAGCAGAACGTCGATAGGCCCTTCAAAACCGCCGAGATTGAGAACCAGGTCCGACGACACAACAGCCGACGCCAGCTGTTGTTCGGGCTCGTCTTCTTGGAATGGTGGACGTTCGTCCATGATTTGGGCGATCTCCCTTAGATTAATCCGGCCAAAAAGGCGATTGCAGTGATCACGGCGTCGACAACAGGCAAAACCACCCACGCGAAGGGCCGGATCGGTACATCTATCAGGTAACCCAACCAGGGCAGGCCAATGAGGATACCGATAATCAGGAACATGCCGTATTTTTCAAGCCGCGCCAAGCGTCGAGCCGCACCAATTGGCAGAAGGCCGACAGCGATCCGCCCACCGTCCAATGGCGGCAAAGGTATTAAATTAAAAACAAGCAGTATCACATTGAGAAATAAGCTGTTTTTTAAAGTGTCAAACGCCCAATCTACTGTCCCCAACGGAAGCTCCGAGACGACACAAATCAGCCGGGCAGAAAGCAACGCTATAAACAAATTGACCGCAGGTCCGGCCGCTGCCACCCAGACCATATCCCGTCTCGGATTACGCAAACGCCCGAAGTCCACGGGAACGGGCTTGGCCCAGCCAAAGACTAAGGGCCCCTTAGATAAAATTAGAATGGCCGGTAGTATAAATGTACCGACCAGATCAACATGTCTGAACGGGTTCAGTGAAACCCTTCCCCGCTCTTTGGCCGTGGAATCACCTAAATACATGGCCGCATAGCCATGGGCTGCCTCATGAAGCGTGATCGCGAGCAGTGCGGGAAGAACCCAGGTCGAAGCAGCATAGAGCACCGAGCGACTGCTTACGCCGCAACTTCGAGCAGGGAGGCAACTTCAAAAGAGGCGTCTGTCCGGTCTATCTCCACACGTGGAGCCCCTCGGTATCTGTCGAGCTCTTCCATAGCGTGGTATGCATGATTAGATAACTTACTAGAACCTGCAGCAATCTGCTCCATCTCTGCTAAGTCACCGCTGCAATGTAAAACTACATCACATCCCGCCTTGATAGATGCCGCCGCCAGTTCCTCAAAGGAGCCATTGAGGGCTTTCATACCAAGATCATCGCTCATCAATAGACCGTCAAAGCCGATCCGCGCTCTAATCACGTTTGAAACGACCGTCGTTGAGAGCGTTGCAGCCTTTCCCCGGTCGAAGGCTTGGTAGACCACATGCGCCGTCATCGCCGCGACCGGCAACTGCGCAACAGCCTGAAAAGGCAGGAGATCGCTGTTGGCCAAGGCCTCCTCGGGGGCGTCAATCACGGGCAACTCCTTGTGGCTATCGACCCCAGCCCGGCCATGACCCGGTAAGTGCTTGATCACGGGCACCACGCCAGCATCGATTAAACCGTCGCACGCGGAGGCCGCTAAAGCCGCGACGACCTCTGGATCTTCAGACAAGGCGCGGTTGCCAATCACATCATGCGCGCCCTGCACCGGGACATCCAAACAGGGCGCGCAATCAACATCTATCCCTAGATCAGCCAGTTCCGCGCCAATCGCCTGCATGTTGATGCGCAAAGCCCTCGCCGCCCGTTCCGGGTCATGGGCGTATAAGTCACCAAATTGGCGAAGTGGCGGTGCTGACCGCCAGTACGGTGGCCTTAAGCGCTGAACCCGACCGCCTTCTTGATCGATCAATACTGGCGCGTTACGCCCAACGCAGGCGCGAAGCTCGGCTACCAGCGCTCGAACCTGATTCGGCGCCTCAACATTCCTCGCAAAAAGAATAAAGCCAAGGGGGTCACTCGCTTTAAAGAGAACCTGTTCTTCCTCGGTCAGCGTTAGTCCTGAGCAGCCGAAAACAACAGCGCTGGGACGGCTTCCAGGACTATTCGTTGCGGACAACCAGGCACCCCACGTTCTCTGCGGCCAAAGACTCGCATAATTTCTCTGCAGACCCACGGTCTTTAAGAGGTCCGGCCCTGAGGCGATAGAAAATCCCGCGCACACCAAGGTCAACCCTGACGATTTCCTGGCTATAGCTGCCTAGAAGATTAGCGTGGCGGGACCTCACTCGCTTCCATTCCCCTTCTGCCGCTTCCTCGGACCTCAACGCCGCAATCTGAATCAAATAGTCGCCAGACAAGGCTGCGACTATGCTCTCAAGGGTCTGCCCTGGTGGTTTTTTTGGAGCCGCGGCGATGGCTGATTGTGCAGGTGCGGGCTCTGGAGCATTGCTTGCCGGTTCTGTTGTCAGAACAGGCGCAGGCGACCCTAGTCGCGCCGCAGCAAGAGATGCAGGTGGTGGCTCAACCGCAACTGCCAGCGCCGGTTCTGACGTCGGCGCTATAGCAATAACCGGCTCAGGTATTTTTGGGGTTTCTGGTGGAGGTAAAATATTTTCCGCTTCAGGGGCTATAAATGCGCCGCCGATACGCCCATAAACCAACTTGTCTTGGTTTTCGACTTGCATCCCGCCAGGGTCTTTCGGCCGAACCTTGTAAGGTTCCGGTTCTGCGACAATCAATGGTGTCCGGCCGCCTTCTATTTCGCTACCCGGCCCAAATACAGTCCAAGCGGCAAAACCGGCTATAACCGCCCCTGCGACGACACCAACCACCAACCCAATTGTCCGAGCTCTACCGCCGGCTTGGTCGCGGCCATAATATTCAGCATCAAAGACAGGACCTGTGAACGATCCTCCACCGTCATCTTTACCGGAACCTTGGCGCAACGGCTGCCGTAAAAAATGCTCTAGATGGGCCGTCATCGCATCTCCTTTAGTGGCTTAACGCCAAACACATCCAAACCAGACGCTATCACCACCGCAACCGACCGAACAAGCGCAAGCCTTGCCAATGACCGCTCAGGTTGATCTGGCAGCAAGAAACGCATTTCAGCATCGTCATTGCCTCGATTCCACAAGGCGTGGAGCTGGGCGGCCAGATCATAGAGATAAAACGCAATGCGATGGGGTTCATGTGCTACCGCCGCTGCGTCAATCGTTCTGGGCCATAAGGAGATGGAACGCATCATTGCCAACTCATCCGAATCTGAGCACAAGGATAAGTCAGCAGTCGCCAGAGCATCATCGGATAAATCTTGGCCAGGAAGCACTTCTGCCGCGTGACGAAACACCGAATGAATCCGCGCGTGGGCGTACTGAACATAGAATACCGGGTTATCACGTGATTTCTCAGTTACCTTGGCGAAATCGAAATCGAGCGGAGCATCATTCTTTCGGGTCAGCATGATGAAGCGCACAACGTCTTTACCGACAGCATCTATCAGATCACGCAACGTCACAAACTTGCCGGCACGCTTAGACATTGTGACAGGCTCACCATTGTCGAACAGCTTGACCAACTGGCAGATTTTAACGTCTAGCGCACCCTTATCTGACGACAAAGCCTTCACGCCGGCTTGCATACGCTTCACATAGCCGCCGTGATCCGCGCCCCAAACATCGATCATCTCAGCAAAGCCTCGATCAAACTTATCGCGATGATAAGCGACATCTGATGCAAAGTAGGTCCAAGACCCGTCCGACTTTTTAAACGGTCGGTCGATATCGTCACCAAACTCACTCGCCTTAAACAGCAATTGCGGGCGCGGCTCCCAGTCGTCTGGTTTTTTGCCTTTAGGTGGCGCCAATGTTCCTGTGTAGACCAACCCGTCTTTCTCTAGATCGGCGATGGCCCGATCCACTTGGCCAGCATCCACCAAGGCACGCTCGGAGGTAAAGACGTCATGCGCGATGCCCAATGCGGCTAAATCTTCACGGATCATGTCCAACATCGAAGCAATGGAAAAGTTACGCAATGGAACCAACCATTCATCTTCTGACAAGCCAGCCCACTTGTCCCCGTCTCGACTTGCGAGAACACCAGCCGCGTCTTTCAGATAATCACCTGCGTATTCGACCTCACCAGCTTCAGCCGCTGTGGCAAAATCCTCGGCACTCTTTTTGCCAAGCGCTTCTAGGTACCGAAAATGCATAGCCCGCGCCAAGGATTCCACCTGGGCGCCCGCATCATTGACGTAAAATTCCTTAGTAACCGCGTAGCCAGCTTTGGCCAGAAGTGCGGCCAAAGCATCGCCAAAGACAGCACCTCTGGCATGACCGACATGCAGCGGGCCTGTTGGGTTCGCCGATACGTATTCGACATTGACGGGTGTCTGGCCACCCAACTCACTGTCACCATAGGTGACCCCTAAGTTCAGCACATCAGACACAACGCTTTGCCACATGGAAGGCTCAAGCCGCAGGTTGACAAACCCGGGACCAGCGATGTCTGCAGAGATGATGCCATCAGCGTATGAAACCCGCGCGACAATTTTTTCCGCGACATCCCGCGGCTTCATCTTTGCCGGCTTCGCCAGGACCATCGCCGCGTTGGTTGAAACATCTCCGTGGGACGCATCACGAGGTAGCTCCGCTGTAATAGCATCCAACTTTAGGTCAGCGGGCAAACCGCCATCAGCAACTTCGGCCTCAATAGCGTCGATCACCTGTTTTCTAATGACTGTAAAAACATTCATGGCGATAAGCCGGGTCCAAACAATCGAGTGTGTTCTGCAAGGGCAAACCGATCAGTCATTCCTGCAATATAATCTGCTACGCGCCGTGCCGTTTTTATGCCCCCAGGCCCATCAATTTGTCCATGCCAGCCACTTGGCAATTGATTAGGCTCGCCATGCAAAAACGCGAAGAGATCGTGGACGACCTGATGGGCTTGTTCAGTCATGCGGGCGACGCGATCATGGCGGTACATATTGGGAAATAGAAAACCCTTCAAGGCTTTATCGTTCTCCGTCATTTCCGCTGAGAAATCCACCAGGGGCCTGTCAAGGTCGTGAACATCCTTCAAACTACCCGGCGCTAGTGAGGCCATTCGCCGTTGAGACTCAAGATAAACGTCGTTCACCATCACGCCAATCAGACGGCGTACAATTTCGTGAACACGGCGAGACTCATCCAAGTCTGGGAAATCACGTTCAACCTCGATGACAACCGGACCCACCAACGGAAGGTGTTTGAGATCACCTAGCGAAAACAATTCAGCATTGAGTCCGTCATCAATGTCGTGAGCATTGTAGGCGATATCGTCGGCCACAGCCGCCACTTGCGCCTCGGCAGAAGCGAATTTGCCCAGCTCTAGATCGTGGTGTGCAACGTACTCGGTCACGGCTAGCGGAATAGCCTCTGCGACATCTGGCCTTTGCAGAGGCCCATTATGCTTGACCAAGCCCTCTAGGGTTTCCCACGTCAGATTGAGACCATCGAAACCTGGGTACCGGTGTTCCAGCTTAGTCAGAATACGCAAGGCCTGGGCGTTATGGTCAAACCCGTTGTAGGACGCCATGCACTCTTGAAGCGCATCCTCCCCGGCATGACCAAAACAGGTGTGACCAAGATCGTGAGACAAAGCTAGCGTTTCAGCGAGATCTTCATTGAGCCCCATAAACCGGCTCACAGATCGAGCAATCTGCGCCACTTCTAGGCTATGGGTCAGCCGTGTCCGGTAGTTGTCTCCTTCGTGGTACACGAAAACCTGCGTCTTATACTTAAGGCGCCGAAAAGCACTGGAGTGAATAATACGATCTCGATCTCGCTGAAAAGCGGACCGGGTTTCCGCCTCCGGTTCTGGATTGAGCCGTCCCCGCGACTTGGCTGGATCGGCGGCAATTGGCGCTAAACAGCCCTGCACTAAGTTGAGAGACGCGGTCATGGCCAGAACCTACCGGAGGGCGCTTTATCAAGCAATCTGCGCGTTTCCTTGAATATTGGCTCCAAGGGACCTAGATTGTCCCTGCTTTGGATCAACCAGACAAAGATCGAAGATGAATAACCTGAGCCCCACGCCAGCCGTATCTCTTACCGAACGCGCGGCTGCCAGAGTAACCACCCTGATCACCGAGGAAGGTGATGACAGCTTGATGCTGCGGCTCAGCGTGTCCGGTGGTGGCTGTTCGGGATTCTCCTATGGCTTTTGCCTCGATTCTGAAACCACGAATGACGACAAAGTGTTTGAGTTTCATCGTGTTAAGCTGGTGATCGACGATATGTCTTTGGACCTGCTCGGCGGGTCAGAGATCGACTACGTGGACGACCTCATGGCTGCGTCCTTCCGAATCAACAATCCTAACGCCAGTTCCACATGTGGTTGCGGAACCTCTTTTTCTATTTAGCCGGAGCGGCACAGACCTGATCGCAACAGACATATTGAGCGAGACTTCAGCATAGCTAAGCCCGTTGGCTCGGCTGATCCCTTGCCCGCGCACGGTATAGAGTTGACGCACATCTTGGATTGATATGTCCGTATTGTAATGCGGTTGCGCCAACTTGCTCGCAAATTTGAGCTCAATTGAATTTGTGCAGGGCGCGCACATATCGCTCTGCGCTAACGCTGGAGAACTCAATAGAAACGCAATTAAGATAGACGCGCATGAACGTCTTGGTAGCCCGCGCCTTGAACAGGGCAAGGCGATCCTGAAAAAAGAAACGGGCCCGAGGCTAAAAGCCTGGGGCCCGCAGGGATCCCCCCCCTGTGAAAGGATCCTTAGAAGTCTATGGTCGAACGCAGACCGAACTGACGTTTCTGCTGTGGGTTCACCGCAATGCCTTGGAAACGGGTAAAGTTAAAGTTCCCCGCATCAAAGACAAAGTCGATAGCCCGTGTAGCGCCAAGCCAAGCCTTCGTGTCGAAAAGGTTACGAACGTAGAATTCGAGACGGAAGTCTTCCTTGACGACACCAGCCCTCACGTGAGTGAGGAAGTAGTCCGGACCGCGGATTAGGTTTGCGTTATCGGCCCAGTACTCGCCTGAGTAAATAAAGTCAGCACGAGCGAACCAATCCCAATTAGCGTTAAGTGTATCCGTATAGGTCGTGGACAGATTGCCCTGCCATTCAGGATACCGCGTAGCTTCAAGGTCAGTAAGGTTTTCAAGTCCAGTCGACTGAATGGTCGAACGACTTGCAAAGTCGGTCCACTTGTTTTGCTGCCAACTGAAGTTGAACTGAACATCCCAGTTTTCTGAGATTGCATAGCCGCTTTCAATTTCCAGTCCATAGAGTTCTTGACTACCAGACACCTGAATACCCAGGGAGTTGGCGAACGAGTTAGGTATACCATCCCGCAATGCTGGGTCTTCATCATCCCGGAAGAAACTAACCGTTAGTCCGAATGGAACGTTTGCCCATTCATAGTAATAGGCCGATGCATTAAAGCGGGCACGTCCCTCCATAAGAACTTGTTTCCAACCCAACTCATATGAAGTCAGTGTTTGAGTTGGTGTGGAAGCAAGAAGCTCACCGCCTGGCGTTTGCGACGCAAACTGATCACATTCTGACGCCGTCGACGGCAATCCAGTAATTTGAGAAATATACGGAACCAAGAATTCATTGGGGCTACAGGTCGCAACGAGTCCGTTGGTTACACCAGGAAGAATACCCTTAGAGAACTGGGCATATAGATTAGTGTCATCGGAAGGTTGGTAGCTCAAAATCACGCGAGGTGTGATTTCTTTGTAGGTTTCTGTCAGTAAGAAACCAGACGCCGTGACTGTCCGCTCATCTTCAGAATAACGCGCTTCGACAGACAGAGTGATTTCATCTGTAAAGTCATAATCGAAGGATCCGTAGACCGCCCAGACTTTGGCTTCGTTGCCACTAGTTGCTGGGAGGGTAAACACACCCGGACCGCTTGTTGCACAGGCACCTGATAGCAATGATCCTGTGCAGTTTGCGGCAAGCAAGCCACCTGCACCACTTGTTATGAAAGTCTGATCGTAGTACGTGACGCCAGCGATATAACGGAGGCGTTGGTCTTCCGGTGAATTGATCCGAGCTTCAACGCTATAATCTTCACCATATTTTGGGTCGACCGAATACCAGCCTGACTCATCCAAGCGATCATAATCGCGCAAAAAATTGACGCCGGACTGATTCCAGCCCGCGATGACCGTCAAGATGTGGCCACCGAAGATTTCAACATCGCCGTTAAACCCAACACGTTTCTGATAGCGCTCCATACCAAAGCCATCCAGTGTCGGCACCTTGTCAATAAAGTTGACATCCAACAGCGCCTCTGTGATGAGGTTAGGCTGCGGTCCGAACAAAAGTGTGAACGGACTAGCGATAAAGCCGACCCGGCCTTCTTGAGCAAATGACTGGGGAAAGAGTGAGGTTTCGCTCGAGAAGCTAGGGCCAAACGCGCTGCCAAATTTAGGCACGTCTCCGCAAAAGTATGGGGCTAGGCCGTTTTGAGCTGGAGTAATAGTAATTGGACTACCATCTGGTCCCAAGCGGTCAAAAGATTGGCCTGCACAGGAGTTAGCTGCATCCAAGGTTCCCGTGCCGATAAACGGTGCTACTGCGGGACCATCGTCATCTTTTTGATACATAACGCGCAGCTTGAATGATGACGTTTCGGTCGGCTCGCCGTACAGAACCCCAGAGATTGTCTTGGACGACTCATCACCAAGCGTGCCGCCATCTGTTGCTGTCCACTCACCGCCTTTGCTGTAGAGGCGAGCATTGAGCGAAAAACCCAGTTTGCCATCAATAAGCGGACCATTGAACGACGCATTGACATCAAAATTATCGTATGTGCCCGCGGAGGCTGTGATCCGATTTTCGAACTCTTCAAGACTTGGGTTTTTTGTGATGTAGTTGATCGCCCCAGCAAATGTGTTGCGACCGAAGAAGGCAGACTGTGGCCCCTTGATCACCTCAACGCGCTCTAGGTCGCCAAGACCGATCACGTTGGAATTTCCCAGCATAAAAATGCCATCAACGAACAGTGATGTTGGGGCAACGTGGTCAAATGTGCCACCCGCGCCCGTAACTCCACGAATTCGGATTAAGGAGTCAATACGACCAGCGCGAACGCCCGCCATGCGAGTTTCGAAGGAGAGGCCCGCTGTTTGCTGCGCAAGGTCACCGAAATCCTGGAAGCCAGCAGCGTTGATGTCATCTGCTGAGAAGGCTGTGATGGCAAGAGGGATTTCCTGCAAGCTTTCAGAGCGCTGACGCGCTGTAACCACGATTTCTTCAAGTGAAATCTGTTGAGCGATGGCAGGTGCAAAGGCGCTTGGCCCAATGGTAAAAACCATGGATGCAACTAAGCCCGATATCAGACATATGATTGACGCTTTGCGCATTTGATAATCTCCCCAAAAATGATGCGCCATTGTTCACGCAAAAGTGATAGAATTAAACTCTCGCCTCTTGAATTAGCTGATTCGGCAGATGTTTTTTTTTCTTTGTTGCAGAATTGCAACGGCCTCCGACTTCCACCGAGCAGACGCCTGCGCTATGACGATCGTCCACAAATCTCAACGCTTCTGAGCCCACATGATCAAAATCGCAACCTGGAACGTTAATTCCATCAAAGCGCGGCTGCCCAACGCCCTAGCTTGGCTCAAAGAATTCGTCCCGGACGTGGTCCTGCTCCAGGAAATCAAGACCGTCGACGAAACATTCCCGAGAATGGAGATCGAAGACCTCGGCTACAACGTCGAAACCCATGGACAAAAAACCTACAATGGCGTTGGTATCCTCTCAAAATCGCCGATTGAGGAGGTGATCTGCGGCCTGCCCGGTGACGATGACGATGTGCAGGCACGCTATATGGAAGGCACTGTCTTTGGCTCAATAAGGGTTGCGTCGATATACCTCCCAAACGGCAATCCCATAAACACTGAGAAGTTCACCTACAAGCTAGCCTGGATGGATCGACTGTTCAGCCATGTCAAAGATTGCCTAGAAACTAACGAAGCCTATATTTTTGGCGGAGATTACAACGTCATTCCCAGAGATGACGACGTTTACAACATCGCGGCGTTTACAAATGATGCCTTGGTCCAACCGGAATCCAGATCCCGCTTTCAGGCCATCAAGCATCTTGGTCTGACCGACGCCTTGCGCAGTTTCAACCACGCGCCACACCAGTATTCCTATTGGGATTACCAGCGCGGCGCCTGGCAAAAGGATAACGGCCTACTGATCGATCATTTACTGCTGTCACCCCAGGCCGCAGACCGCTTAAAGAGTGCAGGGATCGATAAAGGACCACGTGGCAAGGAAAAGGCTTCGGATCACACACCAGTATGGTGCGAACTCGACGAGAATTAACGAAAACCGTCGCTTAATAATTTGAATGTTACTTGTTAGGATTCATATTTAACTAATTGTTTTATATGTTTAATCCATTGAGGTAATCCATGAATAAGACGACCCTGAGCCGCCGCTCTTTCACCTCACTCGCCTCTGGCGCGACCGCAGCCGCGACAATTGGCGCCAAAAGCCAGGTAAACGCCGCTTCTTCCATGCTTACGCGTCCTATCCCCTCGTCTGGCGAACCTTTGCCGGTAATTGGCTTAGGCACCTCAAGTTCTTTCATTGTCGACCGGTCGGATGCGAGCGCTATTAAGCAGCGCTCAACAGTGATCCAAACGCTTCTGGAGAACGGGGGAAAGCTCATTGATACAGCGCCGTCTTACCGTGGCTCAGAGGGTGTTGTCGGTGATTTGATCAAAGACTTTGGGTTTAGCGATCAGGCGTTTTTAGCCACGAAAGTCCGCAAGGAGGGCGAGAAAGAGGGGCTTAAGGAGCTAAACGCGTCGTTCGACCTTCTACACAGCGATAACATCGATCTCATCCAAGTCCACAACCTAGTCGACACCGACCGCAAACTCGCCACCATGCGCGAGTGGCAACAAGCCGGCCGATATCGCTACATCGGTGTCACACATTGGCGACCGGGGGCTCAGGAGGCTTTGGTGCCTGTTATGAAAGACGAGAAGCTGGATTTCGTGCAGTTCCAGTACAACATTGAGGAACGCAGCGCTGAGGCCAGCATACTTTTCAAAACCGGAGAAGATAATAAAGAGAAATCTATGGTAAATCGAAGAAAAGTTCTCAAACTTGGTGCTGTTGGTTTTGCCAGTGGATTTATAAATTTGTCCAATCAGAGTATTGCTGCAGCAAACTTTAATACTT
>JAQWQC010000030.1 GCA_029245025.1 Rhodospirillaceae bacterium | reverse complement strand
CGAGCGGTTGAAGGCACTGGTCTTGAAAACCAGCAGGCGTGAAAGCGTCTCGTGGGTTCGAATCCCACCCCATCCGCCATTCACGGAAATCCCTTTAGAAATTTTTGTGAGGCCCTATGAAGGACGCCCTTAGACGTATCTGCGAACTCCAGCCAAGCTATACGCCCGACAACACGCCTGAAATGCAGGAGCGGGGGCACCTTATTCGGCATGATGTTGCGGATTATATCCGAGGGTTATCGCCGTCTCTGGCCACAGCTCTCGGCAGATTTGGTGAGGATTTCCATGTTGATGCGTCGGACGGTATTGGCCGGAAAACAGAGTTACCGTGGATCCGGTTTTGTTCTAAGGGCATGTCGCCAAAGCCTACGGAGGGTTACTATTGTGTCCTGCATTTCTCTACTGATGGCTCGGCCGTAAACATCACAATTGGCTGCAGTTCCTCCAAGTTCCAAAACGGATCATTCGTAACGCTGGGCGATGATGAACTTGACCAGCGAACATTATGGGCACGACAAGTCATACAAGATTCTCAAGGGTCGCTAGAACCTTTCACTGATAGTCCTGATTACGGTGCAACGCGACCTTTGCCTCTCTCTTTTCAGCGGGCGACTGCGATAGTAAAGCGTATCGGGGTGGAGCAGTTAGGAGAGGTCGACCTAGACGAATTGTTGGTCCGTGCAGCAAAGTGTTTACGCCATGTATATGAGGCTGAGTCAGATGGACGGGACCTAAGCCCTGCTGACCTTGACGAGTTAGAGGTCATCCAAACCGTGCGCCCCAACTCGAGAACAAAGGGCCAAGGTTACGGTCTTTCGGTGGAAGAACGAAAGCAAGTTGAGAACCGGGCTATGGAGCTAGTCAGAGACTGGCTTAAGAACGAAGGTTACCAGGTCAAAGATACGTCATCTAATCGGCCCTATGATTTTGAAGCGAAACGGGATGGGACGACTATGAAGGTCGAGGTGAAAGGAACCACCAGCGACAGCCCAAACGCTATCTTAATGACTCGGAACGAGGTGGATCTTCACAGGTCTGAGAAGGGCAATACTGCACTTTTCGTCGTTTCGAGTATTCGATTGGTCAATGGAGATGATGGCCGGATTGCAACAGAAGGAACACTAGAGGCGATGCTGGGCTGGGATATCGACGAATGGGCGCTAACGACAACAGCCTATAGAGTTGAGAGACCTCTTCCGCCATGTCGCTCAAATTAGGTACTTAACCTGATTTAAGCGGACCTGCCCTAGAACATAGCCGCGAATTTCAGCACCATTTCGTTACCTGGTTTAACCACGCCCAATACCGCCTCTAGGAAAACGATAAACCAGATAAACAGCACCCATGGTTTCGCGTTCTTTAGACCGGCGGCCATTTTGGTGTTTTCTTCATCAGTAATTGAGCCCTTGGCCAATGCTTGTATGCCAGCAATATAGTCTGGCAGGTGCCGCCGGATCATAACGCCACACAAGATTAACAAGCCAAACAGTCCCACTTTTGCTGTTAGCCATGGCGTATCAGCCAGACGACCGGTGTAAAGCGTGTACGCCACCGACAACGCTATTCCTGCGATTAAAATACGACGTAGCCAGGTGTCTACGACCCCCATTGTTTTGGCGAGTGGATTGCCGTGGTTGAAATGCATGTAGATCACCATGAACAACCAGACCGGAGATAAAATCCAGAGGGCGATCATCTGTCCCGGATAGTGATCAACACCTTGAAAGCTGGCCAATTGCGCACCGATCGTCAACATAAGCGTCATGCAGATTCTCGGGATCAGATCCAAATCCATCATAATTTTTGAAGCGGTCAGCCGTGTTTCAGCTGAATACTTCGGATTGATAACGAAGCCACTGGAATAGAAGACGCCGATGTCGCCACCGAGCCAGTACACAAAGCCCAAGAGGTGTAAGATGAGAAAAAGATCGTACGCAAATTCGGTCATAGTCTATCCCCTGACGAAGGCCCCAGAATGAGCTTAAATTTGGCTGAATAATGCTGTTTATGGAAGAGTGTAGATAACAATTTGAGACTACACCAAAGTTCTGGATCAATACCAGATTCCTTGCCTACAGCAACAAGCGTTACATTATCTCTCAAGCATCAATGTGCCGAGATAGAGACTCTCCTCTTGAACCTCGACTTTGGCAGAGTATTTGCCACCTGAGTCCTCGCTAATCTCAAGATCATAGGCGCCACTTCCGGGTGCCAACTTGTCCAGTTTGAATTCTCCAAAAACATCGGTCGACGCGCGAGCGACTTCACTTCCATTTTGGGACAAAACGGCAGTGGCATTTTCCGCGCATTCGTCGACGCCATCGATCATGGTGACAACAGAACCGGCTACAAAGCAGCTATTCATCAAATGCAGGTTTTTGTAATAAACGCGCGGCTTTGTGCCCTCCTCGGGAAGAAGCACGTCTAGCTCTTCTGCCCCTTTGATCCGCTGCATTTCAGCATCGCTGACTTTCAGAGTCTCAAAGACATTTGTTGGGCAACTCTGCTGTGCGCGGGGCTTGGTCCAGCCTGAATCCAATAGATGGGCGTCGAATATCCAAGCCTGAGGTATTTGCTTCTCTTCATTCCAGTAAACGGCGCCATATGGGCAGGCATCGACTATTTCTTTTTGCCCTTTGGATTTTTCTGGATCGATAATAACAATGCCGTCAGAGCGTTTTTTGATAGCACCGTCTTTAGCAACCTTCATGCACGGCGCATCATCACAGTGATTGCACATCACGGGCATAAAATTAGCTTCTACAATTGGGTAGCTTCCCCGCTCCTTGTGGCGGATATCAACCCAACTGTGCTCTTTCTCAGGCTGAGCCGCCGCGTACCCTGGAAAGTCATTGCCAATGTGCTCGTCCTTAGCGGCAAGAAAACAATTGCGACAATTGTCGCAGCGGGCAACATCAACGACCAGATTCCACTTCTTACTCATTAGACCGCCTCCGCCCGTTGCCACGTATCGACGCCGGTCCATTTCTCCATCTGGATTAAGGTCGTGTTGGGCTTAATGCTGTGGGTATGCTCCGTCATATTTTCGCTCGAGTTGAGCATGTTCACGCAGCCACCAAGGTCGGTAGAATTTCCTGGCTCTCCAGCTGGTCTATATTCAGCTGATGCCGTTGGGGCGCTCACCACGCCTGGCTGAACACGGTCCGTCACAAAGGCGGCACAAACAACAGATCCACGGTGATTCCACAAACGAATCAGATCACCGCTTGAAATATCTCTATTTCGCGCATCTTTGCCGCTGATCGTCGCAACCAAATACTCGTGGCCGTCTACTCTTAACCTATGATCTTTGATGTCTCTGATCGTACAGCCCTTCTCATCCCCCATAATATGAAAAGGATAACGGGTGTGCGGGGTAAGAAGCTGGAGAGGAAAGCCAGCCAAGTGCTCGTCTCTCTCTGGATCTTCGTAGGTCGGCATATACTTATTCAGTGGCGGGCGTCCGGAATCATCAATGTTCTTGAGGGAACTCGCGACAAACTCAAATTTACCGGACGTCGTTTGTAAGCCTTCACCAAAATTACCCTTGTAGTCAGCGGGCAACGGATACGGTTCTGGTGTGTCTTTCTTACGCCCTTCATAGAACCAGCGGTTTCCTGTCGGGGCGCGCGTTCCTTCAGATACCGGCGGCACAACGTAGTAACCCTTCTTGAGGAAGTGCTTCCACGTAATGTGCTTAGACATGTCTGATGAATCAAATGCGCGCTTACACCAATCTAGTTCAGTATTTCCACCTTCAGAATACATAGCCCCCATATCAAGGCGTTTCATAATCTCTAAGAAAATGTCGTGATCTGATTTCGATTCCCCAAGGGGTTCTATGCACTTGTGCTGCATAGATATTACGCGGTGATTGTTCATTGAGTACATGTGATGAACATAACCCGCGCCTACGTTGTACCACTCACCTATGTCATCGTGTTCAAAGACCGTGCAGGCCGGAAGAACTATATCAGCGTACTTTGTTTCTCCCTCCCACCAAATTGATTGGTTCACCACGAAGGGAAGTTTTTCCGACTGATACATCTTGATGTAGCGGTTGGAGTCCATCTGTGTGCCCATAGATGAACTGCCATACTTATACATCATCTCAATCTTCGCGTGGCCAGGCGCAGGATAGCCAACCTTCATGAATTGCCCTTGAACCGTAGACACATCGGTCAAGTGACCAAGTGCGACGCCATCAAGAATAGCCTCAGGAATAAACTTCCGCGGAATCGCTTGTCGCACCGTACTCATGGTGACGATATGCGGCATGCGTTGATAGTTGTTGGCCGCATTTGCGCTTTGAGTCAGTTCGCCAGACATGCCGCCCTCGGCATATCCCGGGAAATAGAAAGAGAAATCTACGGGTGCGCCGAACTGGAGATTGCCAAAGTTAACACCTGGTCGTCCATAGCCCTGCATGGCGCCGAGAATAGTCATCATCCGGGCCCATTGCGCCCCCATGGGACCACGCCCTGCTCCACCGAGACCACAGCCCCAACTTCCGGCGCCAAGATAGGTTTTTTTACGACCCCACTCTCGTGCAAGGGCTCGCACGTCGCGCGCCGGGATGCCCGTTTCCTTTTCTTGCCAATCTGGATCTTTAGGCGTGTTATCTGAGAGGCCGAGAATGTAGTCCTTCCATTCCTCAAAGCCCTCGGTTCGCTTCTCTACAAACTCTTTGTCGTAAGTTCCTTCGGTGATCCAGACATGACATAAAGCTTGTGCTAATGCGGCATCTGTTCCTGGTTTTGGTGCGAACCACTTACCGCCCATTAGGGCTGCCGTATGATTGAGATAAGGATCAATGTGCACCATTTTGATGCCCAGTTCCTTTGCCCAGGCCCGTCGGATGGTTCCTTCATAGCCATAGGTTTTGTCTGGATCGCTTGACCAGAAAACCATCATCTCTGCTTCTTTAAGGCAGTCTTCTACTGTGCCATAAAATTCTGGCGTACCGAGGCGCATGCTATTGCCCCAGTGGTGCATCGCTCCCCAAAACCAGCCTTCCCAACTATCGGGGCTGCCCATCATTTTTGTGCAGCCTAGAAGATTGGTGAATCTTCCAAACGCACTCAGGTAGTGACCAAAGTTACCCCATTGATGGTGTGATCCTGAGTTCGCAAATATTGCGCCGCGGCCCTTCGCCTTGGAGCGCTTGATTTCTTTTACTACTATATCGAGAGCTTCATCCCAGCTGATCGGGACAAACTCAGATTTGCCGCGGTTCTGAATATTGCGTTCGCCATCGACATCAAAATCCACCCGCTTCATCGGTGACATGATCCGATCTTCGGAATAGACCATCGACTTCAGGGCCAAGCCATGCGCTGCCAATGAGGTCTTACGAGGTGGCGTAAATTTCTTGCCCCGCGCTTCAATAGTCCACGACTCTGCGTCGTCGTCATCGAATTCCATCGGTGTAATTCGAATAATTTTACCTTCTTTGACGTAGACAAAGATGGGGCCGCCATTTGTACCGTTGGTGTACCGGGTGACACCATTGCCCATATCGGTGCCGCTCTTCCAACCCACGGTAGTCATATAAGTCAAAGTGGAGGCGAACCAGACGACGAGTTCGTCAGGTCCTTCCATGCCGACTTTGAAGTTTTTCGCTGCATCAATGCGGGTCAATTGGTCAAATGGAGGCGTTAGAAATTCGGCCGCAATTGCCTTGTTATGAAAGAAGAGGGAGAGATCTGGATTCTTATGAATTCCGCTCCCTGACTTAATTTTACCGTTCATGAACTGAATCCAACGTCCCGCTGAATTATCTTTCAGTTTGAACTGAGCAATGACGTCCCGCTCTTTCACACGAGCAGCGAACTTAGGATAAATACGGGTTGCTATACGGAGGGCCTGAACCAACCCCCATAGAATGACAGAAAACTTCATTAACATCTCCTGGTACGCGCACGGTATTTGGCCGTCTGCGCGGTATTTTCTTGAATACCAACCTAAATGCGCTGGCCAAGCTTTGGCAATACCTGCGAACCAATGTCTGGCCTGCCTAAATTGCATAGGAGCGCGTACTGGGGAGGTCTTAATTTAGGTTACAATTCGAGGTAATCGTCTAACTCTTTAACTATGTCCGGAAAATGTATCTGGTTATTTCGGGCAAGATCGCTTGGCAGTTCTTCGTAATCAGCGATGACCCGTCCCGCTCCACGAGACATTGTAACACCATGGATTTCGGCCATATCCATCCAAGGCCGCCAACTGATGATATTCACTTTATCAACGGTTGTTGGCACGTGAGATATTGAACTATTAACAAGAGCATTGGCGTCCGCCCGGAAAGCGAACACCTCATGAAATTTGAGCGGCGCTCCTCCGTCCGTCATCGGTGGAACGTATGAGTCAATACGTTCATTAAACATCATATCCCCACCGACACTTGGCAGTGGTTCTAACCAATGCGTGTTGACCACACCTTCCATAGTGTAGGGTTCATTTATGATTTTGAGGTCGAGAGGAATTTCGAAGCGAGTTGGGCCTAGTACTTGCGCAGGCACTGTGACTGTTCGGTCGGTGTACGGGTTGTTCCATATTTCCATCACTGCGCCAGTCTTAAGGTCAGTGAAGAATACGAATTCAAAGTATACAGCCACGTAGCTGCCGTCTTCGCGACGTCGATGACGTGTAAAGACCTGCTGCGATATGCCCATTAGTTGGGTGGTCTCTTGTTCAATGATTGCTGACAAGACGCCATAGGTCCACCGGATGGCAATTTTTCCATCCGTTCGGCCCATCATACGAATTATTTTGTCTAAACGATCGGCAGGTTCTCCCCATTTCAATGAGGTCGCTGCTGGACTCCTTAGACCACTGGACAAGAGTGTGATTGCGCCAAGCGCCGCTGTCGCACCGAGGTGTCGTCTAGAAAGAATTGGAATGCTGGCGCCCTCTTACTACGTTTATGATCGTTGCGTTGGATTCTAAGCTTCTCCTAAGTCTCTCTCATCCCTGCCTCCAAATCTATACGCTGCAGCTATTAAGCCCGCGTTAAAGATGGGCTCCCCAAAATTCCCCAGAATTTGGCCATAATAGAATCCAGGCATCTGCGATAAGCCTGCTGCGACAAACATAAATAGGCAGCAGAGGGCCAGCCATTTAAAGCCATGCCTTATCCAAAGTGCAAATCCAACGAGCATCAGAGTGACGTTGATAGAGATCGCAGGGATGGGGGCGACTGAAATACCTTCCGGGGGTGGATTGGCAGGATCACAGATTTGACCGGCTGGAACATTGGTCACCAGCCGAAATGTCTCTCCGTAGCAGGCTGGGTAAAAGTCGACCTGGAAGATGTAGGGCACGTCCATCGCCATGAAAACAATGGCCACGACGCAGAACAACCCCATAACAACCTTCTTCTGGACAAAAGCAAAGCCACTCTTACGCAATAGAATGCCGGCAACAATCATCAAGACTGGAAGGACCTGCCAGTGCATGAAATACCGAGTGTAGCTCATTGCCGTAAGTAAGGCGCCCTCGCCGACATACGCGCCGACCGCAATGGCAAAGTTATCCAGCCACAACATGGATAGGGCGGCGAGAATGAGAAGACTCATCGCATCCTTTCGTTCCAGCCATAGCTTGACTGAGTAATACAAAGCGACCAGGCACATTACTGTGATGATCGAATAACCAATCGTGATCATGGTTCCCGTCTCCTCATTAATATCCCATACACGTGTAGAGATTTCGCCACATCTTCCGCTCTATCGGCTATTATTTAAACGATAGGCGCAACGGAGCATCTTCGTCTGTTCTTTATGTGGACAGAGATGTTGTCTCATAGAACGCTATTGGCTCATGGTTTGAGGACGAGTAGGATTAGGTCTGCTCGATATCACTTGACCTGGGTGCGGTGAAGAACTCTTACGCCTTTCAACAATGGGAAGCCTGCTACTAATGATATGGTGACTTGGAGATATGATAAGTTAGAAGATCTTCCCGCAACTATGCGTGAATATGTAGAGACGGAAGCCCCTTTTGGTGCGCTCCGCACCTTTACCTTGAAGATAACCGGTCATTACAAGTTGCTGAGCCTTCTAAGTGAAGAAAAGTAGTTCATTATGCGCATTGATATTGTTTTCGATACAGTTTGTCCTTGGTGCTATGTGGGAAAGCGCCGATTTGATAGCGCGTTAAAATTGCGGCCAAATCTAAAGCCAGAGATTCAATATCGTACCTTCTTATTGAACCCCGACCTTCCAGCTGATGGCGTTGATCGCCAAGAATTTTTGGAACGTAAGTTTGGGTCTTCACATCATTACGAGCGGGTCATTGAAACGCTTATATTTACGGGCAAAGGTGAAGGCATAAATTTTGCTTTAGATAAAATAGATCGCACCCCCAATTCAGCAAACTCTCATCGGTTGGTTCGGCTGGCTCAAACCATCGGTGTCCAGGGGCAAGCAGTAGACGCGCTATTTGCCGCCTACTTCGAACGCGGCATGGATATTGGTAATCCGGAGGTGCTGATCCAACTAGCAGAGGAAATTGGACTCGACCGACAGGTTGCGACAAAACACATGCTAAGTGAGAGCGACCTCAACTCAGTCTTTAATGAGAATGCCCGGATGCATCGGCTCGGCGTTACAGGCGTGCCATGTTACATCTTTGACGAAAGCAAAGCGATTTCAGGTGCCCAGGAGCCAGAAATCATTGTCCGCATGCTTGATATGGCGTCTGCGCAGGAAGCTGAGCAACCAACTCTGCAAAGTACAGGCTGACCTGTTTCCTATTTGTCATCAGGTAGATTCACCACGCCTGCCTCGGCCATCTTGCCCAAGGCCTCCTCTTGCAGTTCCATGATTCTCGCTTTTGAATCCATTGGAGCATCTGCAAATGCATTCGGCGGGTAGAATGAAGACTCATTGTACAATGGTCGATACATCTCAATACGTTGGCGCAAAAGCCTATTGCCTGCTCCCGGTATACGTCGTTCGCGACGCAACGCTTCGACATCAATAGTTGCTGACGCCACAGTGCTCTCTCCAGGGCCACCGACATCAGCAAGAATACGTCCGTGAAAGTCGATGATTTTGGAGTGACCAAGCGTTTGCCCCTCTGGAATAAAGGCTCCGATTTGTCCCGTCGCATTTGTTGAGATGAGATACATCATGTTCTCTGAGGCCCGAACTTTCTTAGCTGATTCCCAGCCCCATTTATCTGCAGCTCCATGATCAGAGGTCGGGTGAAGCAGCACTTCAGCTCCTCTAAACATGAACATCCTGGCGGCTTCCGGATACATGATCTCTCCACAGGGCATCATTGCGATGTTGCCTAATGGGGTCTTAGCGACCGGGAACGTGCCCTCTAGGCCATACTTGTCCAAATACGCATCCATGAAGTCGTGGGGTGATGCGGTATGAACCGTATTAATACGGCGATACTTAAGAATGATGTCGCCTGATGGGTCAATTAGGTAGCAGCAATTAAAATAGCGTCCCGGCCAATCAGGATCTTTTTCATAACTGTTCGCGCCGATATAACACTTAAGGTCCTGTGCTGCTTTTTGAAGCTTGGCTGTTTCAGGGCCAGGAATCTCAATACACGCTTTATCAATCCACTCCTCCGCCGACTCAAGAAGTGGAAAGCCAGTTAGAGCAAACTCCGGGTACAATAGTACGTAGGGCCCTACCCCCCTTGCAGTTCCCTTCGCGAGAGTCACCCAGCGATCGAGGCTTTTGTTTACAATCGCCATCGCTTCTTCGCGATTGGTCGCGCTGTTGACGGTGTGTGTGTAGACCTGCATGCAGGTCGCTGTCCAAGGCTGAACCATGACTCTCTCCTAGTGTATATTCGTTACTTGCGTGGTGGCAGCATGTCGTTATTGACCATGTTATCTAAGGCAACGTTTAGCGCCTCTTTGACCGCCTTACGAGATTCCATTGGTTTTTCTGCAAACCTATTTACAGGGTAAATTGAAGTGGAGGCGTATAAGGCTGCATACGCTTCTGGACGGGATTGCGCCAATCGGTTGAAACCGCCCCGTGTAGAGCGCACACGACGCAACGCCTCAACGTCGATCAGCGAAGAGCATCGTAACGATTCCCCTGGTGTAGGACCTTGCGTCAGAACTCTTCCTTCCCAGTCGAAGATTCTAGATTGCCCAGCGATATCGTTAATGCCGCGGTAGGCTTCTGGCATACCGCCAGCGTTTGCCGAGATAAAGTAAACCATGTTTTCTGAGGCACGGACCTTCTTTGCGGATTGCCAACTCCAATTATCGTCTGCGCCATAATCAGATGTTGGATGGAGGATGACTTCAGCTCCCCTAAAGGCCAACGCTCTTGCTGCTTCGGGATACATAACTTCACCGCAGGGCATCATTCCTATATTGCCAAGCGGGGTTTTAGCGACAGGAAACATGCCCTCGATCCCGTACTTGTCGAGGTACTTGTCGAGAAAATCATGAGGCGATGCGGAATGGGCAGTGTTGATGCGCCGGTATTTCAGAATAATCTCGCCGGAATCATCTATCAGGTACGAACAGTTAAAATAACGGCCGGGCCACTCTGGATCCGTTTCGTAACTATTTGCACCGATAAAAATTTTATTGTCCTGAGCTAGTTTTTGGAGGCGCTCTGTCTCAGGTCCTGGAATCTCAAAGCATGCTTTGGCAATCCATTCGTCGGCACTCTCATGTATCGGAAATCCTTGCAGCGCAAATTCGGGAAACAACATCAGCTGTTTTTCGTCGCTACGCTTGGCGGCCCCGACCAGTTCTGTCCAACGGTCGAGACTTTTATGTACGATTGCCATTGCATCGTCGCGGGTCGATACCCGATTAAGAATGCGGGTGTAGACCTGCATACAGGTCGCGCGCCACGGATCAATCACGTTAGGCTCCTTGTCAACGAATAAACCAGAATATTTCAGGTACGATAGATCAGTGTTTAGCAGTCCGGTTTACCCAATATGCCCGCGTCCACTAGTTAGCCATACTCATTGGTTTATGGGAATGGCAAGGGCACCATTTCTTGGGCGGGCAGACCTTACCCCCAGAACTAACCCACTGCTAAGATGGGAAATTGAAATCTATGCTCATGCTGTTTGCCCTGAAAACTGCTTGGGTAAGAGCTTGCCGAGTGGCCTATCCGGTCTCTACTCATGTTTTCGCTAGTTCATCGAGAAGGAAAGTCCCCATTGTCCCTGCATTTCATAGATATAGTCGTATTCAGCAGCAGCAGTTATTGATGCGTCTGAAAGGGCGTTTCGCCGGCATGAGTCGCTAGCGAAATAATCAAGGTGCATGTCGGTCATTCCAAAAAGAACATTGCGCTCCTAAGCCTTAAACCTCTGACCTTAAGCGGGTCGCTCTCTGCATACCAAAGACTGTTAGAATAATCGCAATTTGAGATACACCGGAAATCAAGAAAACGTTTTCTGCCCTTCCACCGTCTAATAAAATACCGAATACGATAGGTGCCACTATTCCTCCGACGTTAAGCCCTGTGGACACAAAACCAAATACCGTTCCCATAGACTCTTTTGGAGTTACGGCTCTTACGAGCAAGTCACGAGACGGCGCTGTCATTCCGGATGCAAAGCCAGCTACGGACATTGCAACTATGATGGTTACCAAGGTCATTTCTGTTAAACCCATGGTCAGAATCGCTACTCCTGAGAATACAGTTCCGTAGATAGCGATCAGATCGTGACGATGAGTCCGGTCACTAAGCACACCTCCAAAAAGTATTCCGAAACTACTCGCCGCCAAGAATACCGTGAGTGCAATATTCGCGGTGGCAAGCGGCATTTCATACATCTGATCGAACGCGGAAACAGAAAAGTAAGAAACACCGGTGTGAGCGACTGAGATGAACAGCCAAAAAATGAAGCCCATCAGGATGGGCAGTGACAGCAATAAACCTGCGGTCTGTTTCAGCGTACCACCTGATTCTCGCCGCTCCCCTTCATTCGCAGGGTCTGGCGTCTCTGGGTCCACCAAGATATGGCCACAGACTTGAAGAATCCCCGCAATTACAAGGCCTCCACCGCCTATGAGAACTACTGCTGTTTCCCAATTAATTGTGGTGGCGAGTATCACCATTATCAAAGGTGCAGTTGCGCTACCGGCAAAGCCAGAGACCGTGTGGACGCTAAAAGCGCGGCCCATCATCTCTGGGGCAACAGTGCGATTAAGTATGGAATAATCTGCGGGATGGTATACAGCGTTGGCTAGGCCTGCTGGCACCATCATGACCAATAAAATCCAATATGAGGACGCAAGTCCCATTACAATCAATGACAGTCCCTGAAGGGCAACAGCGGCAGTAAGCAGCTTCGGTGCATCTAGCCGGTCGACCAGCATGCCCATTGGCAGCTGGGTCAAAGCGCTCACAACATTGAACACAACAATGAGCAATCCTAATTCCGTATAGCTGACGGAGAGATCGGCTCTTAAGAGTGGAAATAGCGGCGGTAGAACGAAAAAAAAGAAATGGCTGTATAGATGAGCAAGACTGATGAGACCCGTTACCTTAATACTGTTTGCTGTATCGGATGTGGATGACTCTATCATGGCGTCACACTGTCTTTGACATCAGCGGTGTCTCGACGTCGACCGTCAACTATTGGCGTACTGAGAAAGAGAACAAGAGCAACGACGGTAATCACGCTGGCAATCCCGAACGGGAGCCAATTTGCGGTTTGATAAAGCGCTGCCGCTGAAGCCGGTGCAACAAGGAAGGCGATTGACTGAGTCGATGTTGAAATGCCGGCCAAACGGCCCTGAGCGTCAGGACCAGCAGCGAGGGAAAGAGAGGTGTTTATTGCCGGCATTGAGAAACCCTGCCCAAGTCCATTACACACCATAGCGGCTATAAACATTGCCTGGGTCGAGCTTGTCCATAGCAACCCTATGGAAAGTAATGTCACGCTTACGCCGATGACTATGAGTGTTTTTGCGCTCTGGTTTATGCGTCGTAGAACAAATGCCTGGATAAACACATTTGCAGCCGCAGCGCACATAAGGCCTAGCCCCATTGCTTGGGCAGCTGGAACTGGTTCTAAAGAAAAACGATCTTGTACAAAAAAGCCTACAATGGAGAACGTACCGTAGGTGCCTACCAAGAAACACACAGCGCTAACCGCGATTTTGAGTATCGGTCCTTTTAGTAGATGACGATAACGAACATTTGTCGCGCTAGTCGACGATCGCGTTTTCGGTAAGAATAATCTTGCGAATATAGCCGAAAAGAGTCCCGTAACTGCGATGATGTAAAACGGTGCAGATAACCCAAAGCCGGTAAAGAATGCGGATACTGACGGTCCTAATATAGCCCCCGTACTTGTAGCTGCGGTCAACATAGATATTGCACGCAGGCGCATCTCTGGAGAGGACATATCGGCGGCCAGGGCCATAGCCGACGGAGTAACAGCCCCAGCCCCCAAAGCGAACAAAGCTCTTGAGCCCACGAGCATCCACAAAATGGCCATTCCCGAAACTAGCCCGCTAATCGCCGCGTCAACGATCAAACCAAACATCACGACGGATATCACGAAAGCGAAACAGCCGATGATGATCACTCGCCGCCGTCCCCAAGTTTCGCTCGCGGCGCCCCACATCGGTCCGGTAAACAACATAAAAAGGCCGTGGACAGACATAACCAAACCAATTTGGTAGTCCGCCATGCCTACTTGTCGGCCGATAGGAGGCAAAATCGTGAACAGAAATGCCTGCCCCACAATCATGATCATAACTGCGTAAAAGAGAGACGCGCTGACTTGAAATGGCAGTTTGCCGTCGACGGATATGACGGGTGGCGACGCTTCTGTAGGAGATGAGGACACGAAGAACCTGGCTAGATAATCAATGGAGACGGATTTGACCTCTTTGACAGGCAGTACGCAAGGGTGAGGAAATTGCCGTGTTCGCGTGGCGCAGAATTGACCTGGGCTCGGTATAGTGGTTTTAAGGAAATACAGTGAAATACGAGGAGATATCCTGATGACACGACCCCGCCGCGGATACACCGATGGTCCTTTTGGCCAGATCCATTTTCAGGACACGGGTGGTGACGGATTCCCCCTCATTCTTTGCCACCAAGCTCCCATTACCTCTCGTCAATACGACACGGTCTATCCGCTTCTCGCTGCTGAGGGTATTCGGGCCATTGGTATTGATACACCGGGATTTGGATTGTCTGACGAGCCCGATCATGTTCCGACGGTGGAAGAATACGCGACTGCAATACCGCCTGTCCTCGATCACCTTGCGATTACGCAAACAGATATTCTGGGGCATCACACTGGCGGGTTGATTGCGACTGAAGTCGCCCTTCAATTCCCAGATCGCGTACGCAACTTGATTATCAATGGTCCCTCCCCCTTCACACCGGAAGAGATTGTTGAATGGAATGGGTTTGTTGAAAAGTTCGAGAAAAACTTCGAGCACAAAAAAGATGGCACACACTTAAGCAAATTGTTCGCTCGACGGTGGGAATGGGCGGATGAAGATACAGATCCCGCCTTAGTAACTCGGTATGTTGTCGAGCAACTGCAGGGCTATGGACCATTTTGGTACGGACACAATGCGGCGTTTGCATACGACCACAATGTTACTCTCCCAAAGATCAATCATCGCACGATGATTCTGATCAATACTGGCGATATCATCTACGAACACGCGAAAAAAGCGCACGAGATACGACCAGACTTTGAATTTTGTGAACTCAAAGGCGGAGGTATCGACATAACCGATCAAATGCCCAAGGAATGGGTCGAAGCAGTCGCAAACTTTCTCAAAGGCTGAGGGCTTTAAACGCCCAAGAAAGACATAATGGAAGTTGCCGTGTCTTCCGGCTTGTCTTGATGAGGGAACGCACTCGCATCTTGAATTGCCTCAGACTGTCCGTTCTTCATTAGTGCGATCGCTGGTTCAGCGAAGCGACCGTAATTTCCGTTTGTGCCGTAGGCCATGAGAACAGGCGCGTCGATGCGCGGAAGAATACTGAGATAATCATACAATGCCACACCCCTCGCACAGGGTTGAATCCACCGCCCTGCTGCTTGGCGACTGAGTGTCATCTCTTCCATATGCGCGGGGTCGCGCATTCCAAATATATTTTCCATAAAGGAGTGAGGGCGTGGCAACGGAACCTCATTACTATCAAAAAGACCATCTGCGATGGCTTTAGCTGCGTCCGACTTCAGAGAAGAGTGAGGCACGCTCCCTCCTAAAGCTGAACCAACAGTAATCAATGCACGGATCCTCTCTGGCCAAAGACTTGCGCACACAGCGCCGACACAGCCACCAATCGAACTTCCAACGATACTCACAGTGTGTTCATCGACCTCGTTGAGCGTCGCCATAAGGTGAGACGCCAGCTCTTCCTGGGTCGCGATGAAGGGGGCCTCCCCGTTCATGGTTGAGCTACCGTGTCCGGTTAGATCGACAGCCATGACCCGCATACGTGTTGCGAGAATGGGCATGACCCAGCGCCATTCTGAGGTCCAGCCGCCAAGCTTATGAAGAAGAAGAACAGTCTGATCACCCTGCCCGCCCACAACATAATGAATTCTCCCGCCGACGACAGGAATATGCCCCTCAGAAAATCCTGGAAGTGTCGATACATCGGACATCGTATATGCACCTTCTCTAGTATAAATCTCGGTCTTGAGCCCTGGTTATAGGGTCGGTCAATATGTCCCGGGGGGCAAGCTTGAAATGGCGGAAAAATCGCAGCACGATCAATCCAAAATGGAAAATTAGACAGAGGATGAGGTGGCAGCGAATAAGGCCATCTCTGAGCTCACAAGCGAGACAATTCCAGATCACGAACAAGCGTCTGACGCATAAGCGTCAGTAGGAGAAGATAATGATGACCAAGAGTTGCAGGCGAAGCGCGACGCGATTAAAGCAAAAGCATCTGCTAAGATGCGTAAAATGGGATTATTAGCTCGGGTTCTAGACGCCATCATTCCGTGGTCTGGAAAAATACTAAGCGTAAGGGGTGTTATGAAAACTAAGTTCTCAACTGCGGTACTAACGTTTTTTGTGCTGTGCAGCCCCTTGATGGACGTTGTGCGTGCCGAGGATTCACCTGGCTTTCTTTTCGTCAATGCTACGGTAACAGACACACAAAAATTAGGTGCCTACGGCGCCGCTCTACCCCCCGTTTACGCTAAGTACGGCGGTCGATATTTAATATTTGGCGGTGTTGGGCGCGGCATCACGCCATTGGCTGGTAGCCTACAACATGAGTCCGTAATTTTTGCTGAGTTCGATAGCCTCGCAGATGTCGAGAAATTTTGGTGGTCAGATGAATATCGAGCAGTTGTCCCCTTGAGAGATGGAGCAGGGCAATTCGACGTCTTGGGCTTATCCGGAACGGGTATAGAGCCTTACTCTGCTCAGAATGACGTTCAGCCCGCATACATGTTCACGTACATAAAGATGATCAATCGCGATAAGGCCATGGAATACATGGCCGCGGCGCAGGATACGATTTCTTCGTCTCCCGGACGCATTATTGCCATGGTACGGCCCGAGGATATGTCCGTCTTGGAAGGATCGACGCCGGAGTTTACAATCGAAATATCTTCATGGCCCAGTCTGGCCGCGATTGACGCGTTTATGTCTGATCCGAAGTATAAGGCCGCCATCCCTCTCAGAGACGCCGGGATGGAAGTGATAGTGCTCACGGCCGAACTGCCGAAGCCTCGTTAACTCGATTACTTCCAGCTGCCGAAGATAAACCAACTCGCGCCATTACCATGCTGCGGCGCTGGCATATCTCCATTCACAAATGCCTCAAATTTATCGCACCCGAAGGAAGAATAGTTGGGAATGAGGAATTTCAAAGATTTCTCAGCCTGAAACCCCGCCTCGGAACAAATCTCGAGAACATCTTGATTTCTGAATTCGGCATAGAAAGGTTCATTGTTGTTGGAGCCTGCGTCCCAATCCAAGTAAAACGCGTAGTAAGGATCCACTTCAGAATTTGGCGGCAATTCCATATGGACCATGAGCCCACCAGGTTTAAGAACGCGGTGAGCTTCCTTAAAGATGGCCTGTGTAGATTTAACCGGCAACTCGTGGAGGAAGAAGCTCGAGGTTACGATGTCAAAGCTATCGTCCTCAAAGTCTAAATGTTCTGCATTCTGTTGAGAAAAATGCACCGGACGTCCCTCATGTGATGCGACCGCATGCCCATAACGAAGCAAAGGTGCACCGACATCGATGCCATGAGCTTCCGCATCTGGAAAAACGTCAAGATAAGGAAAAAGGTTTTTTCCGGTGTTGCAACCTAGATCAAGAATGCGCTGAGGGTTGAACTCAGGGTGTTTTAGTTTGAGATAATGCGCAATCGACTCCCCAACCCCACCTGGGTTGCCTTTACGATGCCGAAACCCACCTCGAAAGACATCCCCTCCAGCGACTTGCACAGCCCCCTGCGCGACATCATGTTGAGTATGTTCTGTATGGAAGCATCCAGGCATGAGATGCACATCAAGTGCTGAAACGTAGCGTGGAATTTCTAGCTGAGGATCGAGACGGAGCGAACCGCCTGCTGGGTTCATGGCAGCAGCGCCTTTAGCCAGATCAATCATCTCCGGTAAAGCGCGTTCAACTCCATGCTGCACCGAGGCCCAAACCATTTCTTGTGCGTTGTATCTAAGCGAACTCCACATCCGGTAACGGGTTCGACTCTCCATTGCCTTCTTAACGTCGCGCGGCGTAGAGGGTTCGGCTCCTGTCTTTGCGGTATGCGAGGGTTTGACATTGGACTCATAGTCCCGACGCATCTCGGATGCTAAGTCGACCATGATGTGTTTACGCAACGCACTCACAAACCCCTGCCGAGACAATTCTGTCTGACTGAAGGCCATCACTTCAGAAATATTAGGGAAGTCTTTGTTTTCCTCAAGCATGACGGGTGTGCCCTAGCGAGCCCAACTAGGCCTTCTTTGTGCCCAACAAGTTGTAGCGGCTACGCCACGCCGGTGGTCCCTCGCGTGTGACCTCAAATCCCGCATCAGCCATCGCCTCAGGGAAATCAAAACGCGCATACTCCTGGCGCCAGACTTCTTCATTCCAGCGGTGATCTTTCCACTGACTATACTTGGCATAGGCCGAACGAGCGCCTGGAGAGGAGCCGGTCTGAAAATCTATCGGAAAAAACACACCGCCCGGACGCAAGATACGGTGCACCTCTTTGGTGATATCTTTGGAAATCTCTTCCGGCACTTCGTGGTGAAGAATATAGGATGCCACGATATCAAAATGGTTGTCAGGGAACTTGGTATCTTCTGCCATGCGTTGAGCGAAATTCACTGCTACATCAAGCTCCACGGCCCGCATATGTCCATAGCGAATCATTGGCCCACCGGCATCAATGCCCCACACTTCGGCATCGACAAATCGTTCCTTCATGGCAACGGCCAATTGGCCGATGCCACATCCGATATCGAGAACTCGTGTAACTTTGCCATCTTCAGGTTCAGGAACCTGATTCCCAAGCCGCGTGTGCAGCTCGTCCTGGTAGTTGAAAAGCTTGCCGGCGTTATAAAAATTGTTGGTGCTGTAGTGATAAATGTGTCCGGCAAAGGGATTACCAACATAGCCACCCGGTTGGGTGTGAATCTCATAGCGGGCGTAATCGGGAATATCTAAATCAGGGTATAGCTCCAAACTTCCCGGCCCTCTGTTGTCAAATTCTTCCATTTCAGCCAGGTAGTAATCCGCGTTCGACTTAAATTCTTCGTCAAAATTGCGGTGCATGACGTCATGAACACCCGCTCGGTAACGGGCAGCCACGCCAATGATCGGGTCACCGTCAATTGCGGCAAATATCTCTTCCATTGGCGTGTCGGTTGACTTCGGGTCGATCCCTGCTTCCTCAAGCAGTTTGTCGAACCGCTTGACGGCTGCAGGAATAGCGCGGCTGGAGCCCCAAGTGCGATAGCCAGTGAGAAAATCATCCCGGCTTTCCACGTCTAGGGTCGCAAGGCGTTCTAAACGCCCCTTCGAACCGCGAGGCTCTTGGTCAAATTTTAGTTTAGACGCCATTGCTCTCTCCAGCTTTAGGCAGGTTTCGTGCCAAAGATATTGCGATTGCTATACCAGGCTGGCGAACCCTCTTTGTTTACATCAAAGCCAGAAATTTCCATGTCACCAGCAAAGTCCATCTCTTTATAGTCAATACGCCAGACCTCGTTGTTCCAGCGGTGGTCTTTCCATTCCTGATACTGTGAGTACGCTCCCGGCACGCCGCGGCGTCCACCAGTATAAAAATCAATTGGAAAATAAAGACCGCCCTTACGCAATACACGGTGCGCTTCCTTAAATACAGCCCGACTAATATCTGCCGGTATCTCATGATGAAGGATATAGCTGGTCACAATGTCAAAATGGCCGTCAGGGAAATCTGTATCCTCAGCCAGGCCTTGAACAAAATTGACATCAATCCCTTCATCGACGGCGCGCATATGACCATATCTAATCATCGGCCCACCCACTTCAACACCCCAGACTTCAGCATCCGGAAAACGTTCCTTTAGAGCGACCGTGAGCTGACCCAAACCACACCCCACATCGAGGATACGTAAGACCTTGCCATCTTCTGGGGTCGGTATTTGTTCTGCTAGCCGTGCATGATGTTGGTCTTGGTAATTGTCAGTCGCCCGGGCTGAATAAAACGCATTCGTCCCGTAGTGATAGAGATGCCCCGCAAACGGATTGCCGACATAGCCACCCGGTTGCATATGAATTTCATGCCGGGCATAGCTTGGAATATCGAGGTCTGGATTAAGTTTAAGCGTCCCCGGTCCTATCTTGTCATAGGCTTCCATCTCACCGAGGTAGGTATCGGCGTCATCCGCAAACGCGAGGTAAAAATTTCTGTGTGCAAAGCGCTGACTATAAACTCTCATTAAGCCTTCAGTGCCGACCACGTGATCGTCTTCAATCAACTCATGGATTTTATCCATAGGCAGTTCTTGCTTCGGATCATAGCCTGCTTCGCTGAGCACCTTTTCAAAACGGACCTTCGCCGCTCGCTGAACAGTTGATCCCCGCCAGTTACGGAAGCCAGTGAGAAAGTCGTCACGACCTTCTGCGTCAAGTGTGGGTAGGCGCTCTAAGCGACCCAAAGCGCCCCGTTTCTCAATATCAGGCAAAGTGTTCTTGGCAGAGGTTTTAGCTGTTGCTTTCCGACCTGTCAGCAGCGACGCAGCGGCCGTCCCTATTCCTGCAGCAGCCCCAAATAACGTTCGGCGGTCCAACATGAGTCATCTCCTTGAATACCATTTGTGGCAGTATAACGCTTTTATAAGCTGTCCGCGAGTTGCCAAAGTCGCCGCGATCACAGCATAAATAATACTTTTATTCCAATATCTTACCCAACGTTCAAGCGAACAAATTGACCCTCCTCCCCACTCCCAGTGTTATTGATCCAAACGACCCAGATCATTTGGAGTTTCTCCAACGCAAAATCCTGTATGCGTTGGATGATAGACCCGTCTTCTGGCAGAAGCGCCGCACCAAATCCATATATATTGATAGGCGGCCAACATACGGTCTAACCCTCTGGGCCTATGCCGAATAGATGTGACATAACGAACCATCCTCATCTTTAAAAAACACGCTAATGCCTGGGGCGTCTGTCATGGGAAAGCTCTGATCTTTGTATTTGTAATGCCCCGCGCAATGCGATGAATGATTGCGGCATTGAAATAATCCGCCATGTACGAGCAGCTCTTACACCCTTCTTCCCAATCAAGTCCAAATAGAAAGTGGTAGACGATGAGTTGGCTGTTAACATCAAACAGGTCAGAGAAAATCTCTTGCACATTGGGTCCATCGAAAACGTAGTCGGTATCCACGCGCTCCCACGGTAAGTCTCCTCGAGCTTGGCTGATGTCTTCGGGAAGTCTCGAAAGGTCTTTCTGCTTTGCCAAAAGAGGTTTGCGCGCTTCAATCCATTCTTGGTGAGGCACTACAGCATGATCTATCATGGTTTTGTCCTGCTCAAAGTCGATATTCGGACATTACAAATGAGCAGTGGCCCTAATTTCGGCAGATTTCGAGCTCAAAAACGATATCCACTGAAATGCTAAAACAGGGGAAGCCAAGATTTGAACGTATTACACAGGGCGGCCAAGCTTGGTATGCTGCGGTATGATTAGGTCACTTGCTCGCGTAGCCCTCTTTATCTGGATTATGGTCCTGAGCGCCCAGCCTGGTGCGGCTCAAGGCCCGCAACCTCTTAGGGTCGGTCTGCAGGCACTCCCACCGACGCTTTTCAATCCCTATCGTAATACTGGGCTTCCCTACGTCTATACGTGGAGCGCCGTATTCGACGGCCTCACCTCTATCGACGCCAATGGAAATCTACAGCCTTGGCTTGCCACCGCTTGGGAGCGTATTGACCCTGTTACCTGGGTTCTAGAACTCAGAAAAGACGTGACGTTTTCAAACGGCAAGCCGATGACGGCCCGCGCGGTTGTCGCCGCCATCGATTTTTTAACCAGCGATGATGCCAAGGGGGAGACGGTGGCGCGGATGCTCCGTTTCCTCAAGAGTGCACGACCGATAGGGTCCCATACTGTTGAAATTACCACCAATCGGCCAACACCACTTCTCCCCCGGTTTCTGCCCCAGCTTTACGTCGTTGAACCAGATCATTTTTCTCAGTTGGGGCTGGAAGCATTTGCCCAGGATCCTATCGCAACTGGTCCTTTTATTGTTGAGGACATTCGCCCTGAACGCATGGCGCTTCGTGCCTTTGAAGCCGGATGGCGCCCTCCTAATGTTGAGCGTATGGAGTTGCTCTCTTTACCAGATATGGCGACGCGCACCATGTCCATTGGCGCTGGCACACTCGATGTGGCTGTCGGGATTGGACCTGACGAAGTCAATGCCATCGTCGCTGATGGCGGCAATAAATTCTCATGGCGCGACGCGGCAAATTGGGCCTACCACTTCATCGACGATGTCCACCCCGCATTGGCTGATATTCGTGTTCGGGAAGCTTTGAATCTTGCTATCGACCGTCAGGCCATAATCGATGCCTTGTTAGATGGAGCGACTGCCCCTGCAACTCAACCCGCACCTAAATTGGTCTATGGATTTAACCCTGAATTGCCCTCTATTACTTACGACCCAGATCGTGCGCGTGCCCTTTTGGCGGATGCCGGATACCCCGACGGTTTCAAAATGGTGATTGAGGCCACGGCCGGATCTAGCGCAAATGATAGCGCCGTCAATCTTACTGTTGCCCAATATCTGGCCGCAGTCGGCATTGAGATGGAAATCCGCACCGTCAATGTCAACCAAATCATTCGTAATGTGGTCGAAGGCACTTGGGACGTTGACGCGTTTGGCTTGCACTACAATTTTGAACCGTCAGTCGAGGCGCTTCGTGCCTTAGATACCAATTCGTGTTTATGGCGCCATCCCTGGTACTGCCGCGAAGAGGTGATGCCACTCATTGCCCAGGCTGAACAAGAACTCGACCCCGAAAAGAATTTAAAATTGCGCCAAGATGTTATGGCATTTTACCGTAATGATTGGGCGTCCCTATTTATGTATCAAGCACCGCGATTTGCTGGCAGCATTGCGGGTGTGGACGGTGTTGAAGTGATCAACAATTTTATTCTGTACGATCGCATTACGTTAGATCGCCGCTAAGCCTGCCGCTTTTTCCACCACAGCCAAGCCCCCGTGATAAACAAGAATGGCATAATCAGCCCCGACAACAGAACCAGAAATCGCCCAAAGTTTCCGATAATTTCACCGGAATGGACTGCAAACGCCCAGTCTTCGGCGAGTGGAACACCCTCAAGATTATCCCAATCACGTACAAAGAGAACACGTCCTGTATCTCGCTCAATGAAGACGCGATTAAGGGCCCGAACATTTGGGCTATCCGTATCCAGAAAAGTGACAACGCAGATGGATCGCGCGAGGCGGATGTAACTTAAATCCCGAATAGGGTCGTTGGGAAAACTTGCGCGCGCTGTTTCGATGAGCGTATCGATTGGTACTGCCTCACCAAAGGTGTCCGCGCTTACGCCAGGCGCCACAAACGCACCAAAACCGTTAGAAGAATTTGACCCAAACTCGGGAAAAGTCAGGAGACCAAAAATCATCTTGCCCGATAATGCGACAACGAAAAGCAGCACAAAGGAATACGCACCTGACACGCGGTGAAGGCCAAACAAGAACCTCTGCAAAGGACGTCGCTTAATGGTTAGGGATTGTTTCAAGGTCTCACGCCGGGGTAACCACAGGTAGATTCCCGACAGTGCCATCAGCAACATCAGTAAACTTCCGAGATGAACCGCATTAATGCCGGGTGTGCCCATGGAAATTTGCTCGTGCAGGCGAAACATAAGCTCGAACGGATACTTATATTTGCTACCCCATCCGGTGATTTCTCCCGTGTAAGGATTCATGCTCACATACATGTTGGGCGCTGGCGCAGAGTCCCACACACGAATGAAGTACGCCTGATCTGGAGCGCGTGGATAAACCACACTTAAAACATTGTGCGGAATATGAGGGAACTTTACACTAAATGACTCTAAAACCTGAGAGACGGGAATGATGTCTTTTTCCTTAGGCTCTACAATCATCTCATCGGCATGAAGCCAATGATTGCCCGCATGACGATAGGCGACGAATGACCCGGTCACACTTTGAAAGACCAAGAAAAGACCAATGATCAATCCGCACCAGAGATGAACTTGAAATAGGACTTTCTTGAGCACTTTCTCTCCCCTCGCGCGCCATCCTGTCATTGCCGCCCGGTACTGGGCAATCCATTATAGGGACGGCAAACCTAATTCTGACAGGAGGCTGTTTTGCAATGCTTAGACTTCGTTAATTGGCCGTGGCAGGAAAGCCCGGAAGCAATTTCGAACCATGTGTATTCATTCTTCGATGCGGCTTAATAGTCAAAGGAGTTGTGTTATGGACAAGATTGGACGTCGTAACGCGTTGAAAGCAAGTATCGCCGGCGCTGCAGCAACCACGATAACTGACCCGCAGGTCGCAAGGGCAAATGAATCTAATGCTATCTCTTCACCAGAGCAAGAAATGACACTCAAAGGTGAAACTTTTGCGCCGGATTCAGAGTCAAATCCGCTTGAGGCAAAAATCATTACGTTCACCACGGTGTCTTCAGATGTGGATGCCAGTGTCACCTTCTATCGAGATGTTATAGGCATGACAGTGCAGAGTGATTCTTTGCTGTCTCCTTCTGTGAGTTCAGCGCCGGGAATGGGGCGCAGAGATCGGCGACATATTCTGCTCACGATGCCTAAATCACAGCGCAGCGCTGCCGTGCGTATACTTGAAGCGCCACCTGGAGCGTCTGAAATACGACCGCGCCCTATCTCTGGACCAAACGATCCAGGCCTATTGGTTATGGAAGGGAGCACCCGAGACCCAGCTGAATCATACCATGCCTTGGCCAGCGCCGGGACACCGATGATCTCACCTCCGCGTTACTACTACTTCCGCAATACCATGTGGGGACGCGATGTCGACGTCATGAGTTACGCTCCCTTTGGGCCTGGTGGCGAGCAAATGTTTATTACCGCTAACATTCGCGGTGACCGGCCATCTCCGCGCTCACCTTTTGTCCATAGTGGTTTTTCTAATGCCGCGATTACCAGTCTTGATCAGCGGCCCGTGAACGAGTTCTTTGAGAAAGCCCTTGGCCTTAAGCGCACATCTCAAATGGAATGCTATCAAAAGAATACAGACGAACTTATCGGAGCTACTGAAGGCAGCTACTTCCTCTGGGGCAATGTTGGTATTGGAGTGTCTATTGAAGTGTGGGAGGTCAAAGCAGAATCAGGAACGGTTTATCCCTGCTCTCTCGACAAAACCGGCTTAGCCATGCTGACGATCCGTGTAAATGATTTAGATAAATGTCGCTCTATGTGTGCTGATGCTGGGATAGAACCGGTTGGCAAAGGCGCGTTGCCCAACCCGGAAAGCGACAGGCCTGATGGATTCACAATTCGCGGCGCAGTCGGTGAGCTTTTCGAGATCGTGCAGGCCTAATTGGACCACGGTCTCGCGTCTTACTTGGCCTACGCAATCTTCGTGGTGATTTCGATCACGACGCCTGGGCCTAACAACATCATGACTCTCCATTCGGGTGCGCGCTATGGCATAGTCCGAACGGTCCCAATGATCCTTGGTATTCAATTTGGCTTTGCAGTGATGATGACCGTTATCGCGCTCGGGTCGACAATAGTACTCACACAGATCGAAAATGCCGCCAACGTATTGCGAATTATTTGCTTCGCCTATCTCCTTTTTTTGGCATGGCGCATAGGTACGGCCCCTGCTCCTGCACTAAACAAAACGGATCATGCAGATGGACGACCGATCGGAATGCTTGAGGCTGCGCTCTTCCAATGGGTCAATCCTAAGGCCTGGGCTGTCGCAGTAGCAGCTGTCGGGACTTACAGCTTTCTGTTTGCAGATACAGTCTGCACCGTCCTCGGGTTTTCCGGTGTCTTTTTGCTGATTGGCCTACCCAGCAGTTTCCTCTGGGCCAGTGGCGGCAGATTGATCGCTGGCATTCTAGATTCGCCAGCAAGATACCGACTCTTTAGTATAACGGCAGCCGCTTTGATGATAGCCGCCGTAATCCCCGCACTCTTTTCGATCTAGGCTTTCTTTGTGCCGGTCAGATTTTCAAAGAACAGACGCCCGCGCACCCGCTCATTCACGTCAAACCCAACTTTTCGCATATTGGCGAGCTATATCTTCTGTGACCCGCGTCCGAATTCGGGATAGGCTTCGAGCCCCAGTTCGGCACGATCAAGACCCAAATCCTCTTCTTCTTCTGAAACGCGAAGACCGACAGTTACTTTAAGCGCAAACCAGAAGATTCCACTGACAGCGGAGACAAATACACCGACCGCAAGAACGCCAATAGCCTGGGTGCTGAGGCTACCTGAGCCAAAAATGCCAACAGCTAGCGTGCCCCAAATTCCGGCTACTAAATGTACGGGTATAGCACCGACGACGTCATCAATTTTGAACCTATCCAGCAAGGGCACAGAAAGAACCGCTAGCGCCGCGCCAATTCCACCAACGATTATGGCAATGACATGATTCTGCAAGTCTGGTCCTGCTGTTATCGCAACTAGACCAGCCAATGCTCCGTTTAGGCACATAGTGAGGTCTATTTTGCCGTATAATACCTGAGTCATGAGCATCGCCGTAACCACACCGGCAGCTGCGGCGAGATTTGTATTAACATACACAATTGAGATCGTGGTGGCGTCGAGAGCGCTGCCTAAGGCCAATTGCGAACCTCCGTTGAAACCAAACCAGCCGAACCACAGGACAAATGTTCCAAGAGTTGCAAGCGGCAAGTTGGCACCCGGTATTGGGCGAATACCAGCATCCGTAAACCGCCCTTTCCGCGCACCGAGAATCAGAGCGCCAACCAAAGCAGCCCAACCTCCACAACTATGTACTAGTGTTGATCCCGCAAAATCAGAGAAGCCCATGTCATAGAGCCAACCTTCACCCCATGTCCAAGACGCTTGGATGGGATAAATAAACCCGCTAAGTACGATTACGAAAATCAAAAAGGGCCAGATCTTGATGCGTTCGGCCAGCGTACCAGAAACAATTGAGGCAGTAGTTGCAACAAATACCATCTGGAAAAACCAATCAGATGATACTGAGTAGCCATTCTCCACAACAGCAGCAACATGGTCTGCAGTTGCCTCCTCAGCGTTGATTAAATCCAATTCAGCGCCAGACGGGTTATAGAGAAAACTTAATGTCCCCACATAACTACCAACATCCGTGTACATCACGTTGTAACCAACGATGTAGAACATCAGGCCCGCTATAGAGTAGAGCGCTATGTTCTTAAGACAAATTGCAGCTGTATTCTTTGTCCGAACCAAACCGGATTCCAGCATCGCAAAGCCAGCCGCCATCAACATGACGAGAAACCCATGCACAAGAAATGAAAAGGTGTTCAGTACATAGGCGGTTTCGTCGGATACGGCAGCAAGCGCGGGGGTGTTCAGAAGGACCAGAGCGCCCCCTGCGCCCGCTACCGCCATTGGTATTTTAATTAGAGTATACATACGTGATTATTCCTTTGCTGGAGAGCCAAGCGTTTCAACGCACCCGTGCCGGTTTCACCGGTACCAATACGAAGAGCTTCCTCAACATTGAGAACGAAAACTTTACCGTCGCCGATGCTGTCGATTCTTGTGGTATAAGCAATCGCTTCTGTAATCGATTCGACCTGGTCAACACCGGCAGCAATCTCGATTTGTATTTTAGGCACTTACGAAACCTCATGTTCCGCACCTAGTTAGATTTCCTTGTGCTCCATCTAGCGTCCAAAGCCCCGGGCTTCGCTAACAGTTAGGTCTTGAATACCTAGCCCTGCAGGCGCTTTTCGCTCGTCGTCAAGCTTTCCGGGTTTAATAATTGCGAATATAAATTTCATCTGCTTCGCCCCTCTAGAAGCTACGCGAAATAGAAAATACTAGCCGACTATCACAAACACTTGCACAGCCAGAAATATCCGTGTCGATGTAGCGAAGATCTGCATCGAACCATTCTAGAGAAGCTGTAAGACCAACATTCCAATCAAGATAATCATCCCCAAAAGATGGATCGACATCGGAATAATTCAAGTTGGCGTCAACGCCGAACATATCGCCAAGCGGCAAACTCACTCCGCTCTGAAGGTAGAGGCCGTTATCGGTACCGCCGAAGTTTTCTGGGGTGTAAGCAAGGCCGAACGATACCGCTAACGGACCAAAGTCGTATCCGAGTGAGCCGTATACTTCCCAAAAGTCATAGCTCAACGTGCTGACCGCACCCGGATACCAATAATAAAGAAAGCCCACATCGTAAGAGAGGCCATTTATCTCCGCCGCATAGCCGCCATAGATATCAAGTTCGACACTGGTTTCATCGCCATCACCGAAGTTAACGTTGGAGCCCCATGTCCCAATATAAAACCCTGCACCAGAGTCCCAGTCCAAGCCACCTTGTACGGCGGGGTCTTCATTAGCTTGTGTAAAACCCCGAAAGACGTAGTCGGTTGTTAGCGCAACGTTACCTGAGAACTCTCCAGGTAATTCTTGTGTTAAAGCCGGAGCCGCTAACCCTAAGCTGGCAAGTAACGCTGTGGCAGTTATCAATTGTCTCGTCTTCATGGCGCAATCCCTTAGAGCTTGAATAGTAAAAACAGGTTGAACGCGCTGGTTCGACTAATTAATTGCAAACTTCGTGCCAATATTAGAGACCGCCTAAACAAGACCAATGAGATTGCATAAGTACGTTATAACAATGGGTTAGTTAGCTTGGTTAAACCCTAAGTTTGATGAAGTAACTCAACATGCCGCATATATATGCACATATTAGTGGCATATACTTTATATGCTTATTAATTAGGCATCTATCGTGCATGCTTACAACTAGCAAATTCCTTATTGTTCTCTGGACACCTATCAATGGGTGTACATTGAACTGGTTGCGCGTTTAGATAACTTTTTACCGACATTGGGAGATTATATTTGCGAAGGCCAGACAATGCCGCGCATTCAACTACAGAATAGGACGCATTAGGTTGTCCAAACAGAACCTAGGTCTCTGGGATCCACGCGCCAAACTTATGGTTCCGCAAACTGGCATCCTTGGCTAGGCAAAAACCTACCTCATAAAGCACAAACGCTTCTGAATGCGCTTTGAGGAATGAAACGACAGTTGAGGTGCCACACCTTACCGCCCCGAATACAAAGATGGGTAGTGCGGGGACACCCCGTACTCCGAGGCTTACTTCACGCCGCTAGCATCTTAAACCTCAACCATCGGCGCAGTGTCGAGCACCCAACCTTTTGTACCACGCCGCGCTGGGCTTGGAATGGTATAGGCCACTTTCTTACGGGTGGCTTCGATTTTGTCTATGTCGATCTTCCAGCCTTTCGCTTCCCAACCTTTAAGTATTTCTCTGTATCGGGCAATGGCACCGTCGGCAGGCACGAATATCTCCTTGGAGTTGGTTGGCGGAGTAACCAGTGGGTTCATGTACTCAAGAATCCCCCCATCTTGTCCAGCAACAACGTCATTTCGGGTCATCATCCGAACATCGTTCTCAGGCTCGATAACAAAATTTCTAAGGTTGATGAGATAAGAACGAGAGTGTGTATCATCAATTGGAGTTTTGAAACTGTACTGATGTATGTGTTTGTCGGGCATCGGGTTGATGCGTGTGGCATTGCACGTTGGTCCATGCGACCAACTACCTGCAGTGATTACAGCCTTCCTGTCGCGCCCAGTGCCTTCACGCATTTTATTATCGGCCAGTGGAGGCGCTTTATATTCAATTAGAAATCCAGTTCCCCAATCCGTTTCTTCAATGTTTAGCGGTGGTACATGGTAATCTGGATCAGCTCCTGAGAACCCATGAGTAGGATGCACAAATTCATTGTGAGCTGGATCGAGAGCATTCTCGACTGACCTTTGATAATCAATAACCCAGTCATATTGTTGAATTGTCGTGCGCCACCCCTCAGCACCGTATTCGGGTATTTCCATAATGGGTGGGCGGTCAGCTTCAGGTAGGTCACCAAGAAAAACGTGTACCAGGCCATACTTTTCTTGGACCGGATACGAATCCGTCCGTGCTCGCGCTGGTGGTTTACCGCCTGTTCCTAGGGACGGCACTTTTTGACAGGCTCCCTCGCCGTCAAACTCCCAGCCATGATAGGGACACTGTATACAATCGTCCTGGATCTTTCCGTTGCCGAGAGATCCACCCCGGTGAACGCAGGTATCGCTGAGGCAATGAACTTGGCCAGATGTATCCCTAAAGACAACGAAGTCTATTCCGAGCATCCGAACCTTTGTGGGGGCTTCGTTGGTGATATCTTCTGAACGGCCAGCTGCGTACCAGAAATTGATAAACATGGCGTGTCTCTCTGACTTCATGTCTGACAATAAAAATTCTACGCCTAAGACCGTCTTATCCCAAAGGGGTTTCGGTAACAAACGGTGACGGTGGAATATCCATGACAAAAAATATTACTGGATAACAAGGAGATACAATGGTTAATTTCCAGCTTAGATTCATCGCCGGTTACCAAGCCACTAGCAACAGATTGCCTAAGCATGAACTTTGAACAGAAGTATCTCGAAGCGATAAAGGCATTTGACGCTATGGCTTTCGTAGAAGCTATTCAGATATATCTGGATCTACTTAGAAATCACAAAGATCGCGCTCTTAAGATGAGGCTTGAGCATGAACATGCACGGCTTGTTCACAACGAAATGGCAATTCAATTTGCACTGCAAAAAGTACTAATTCAACGCATACGCGGTGATGATTTAGTAACGATTGATCTCGCCCAATTTACACATAAGCATCCTTTCAAGATTCAGTATGGAGCGAACGCATGTGCGTTTCTTGAACATTGGAAGGATGGATCAGACACCTTTCATAAAAACAGAGCTCTCGCTCAAGAGCGATACACCCATTTAAGCAAAACATACATGGACGGCCAAGGAAACCTTGATGTTGTTCCAGGCGATGTCTACGCAGCACTTTGGCTTGTGACTGATATTTTAGATCTGGAAACACATTTACCCGATGAGCTGACTGGATATGTAAACCTCGGCTGTGGATGTGGATTGTTCGACGGTACCTTCTTACAGGGCAAACGAAATTGTACTCCAGCCAGCTTGATCGATATAGATCCTGCTCCAGAACTTTCCATAAGTGAACAGATAAGCATTCACGACCTGACACATACTGCCTTTTCGAAAGAGTGGACTGGTTATGGAAATCCACCTAGCCTTGTGCTTTCTATTCGATCATGTGGCTTTTTGTATGGAGTAGACTCATATGATTCGCTTTTCAGGTCACTCGAGACCGAAAGTCAAGTTTTACTCGACGTTGCTCATCGGTATGTGAACGAAACTGTAGGCTATTTTGAATCAATCGGAGCAAAGACTCTAAAACACCCAAGAATAAACGAGTCAGTTCAACTCTTAGAATTTAGATTTTAGCTCAGCTAAAATGTGTACAGCACGCCTACGCCAAATAAGCCTTGGAAGCTGTCGCCATCCTGCACAATAAAGGGGGCGTTCTTAGCCTCGCTGAACAACAACTTTGCTTCACCACGCATGATTAACTGCCACTGGTGGTTCAGATCATAGAAAGAGGTCAAACGAAAAGAGATATCTTCGAAGCCACTTTCCGGGTCATAGGCGGTATAACCCGTTGGTGCAGTCGCAGAGGCTGACACGCCATAATACGCATCCATGTATTTGTTGCTTTTCCACTCTGTACCGAATTCAGGAATTACGCGCACCATTCCCCTATCGATAATCGTACCGAAAGATGCAGAAAGTCCGGTGCCGCCATGGCCACCGCCGACTTCTTGTCGTGCTCTCAAACGAAATGCAAAGAATCTCGCAATCTGACCTTCAAAGGTGAAACCTATATCAGCGCCAGTCTAAATATCAGGAAGAAAGAATGCCCGACTATCTTTATCAGGGCTTCGCCCCGTAGCTATACCTGCTTGAGCCAAAAGTCGACAGCAACCTGAACTCCAAACCTTGACCCGCACACCCAGGGGATCAATCCAGATATCATCTTTGTAGCGGATCTGAAAAATAGGGAGACCTTTGGCCTCGTATTGGTTTGAGCCAGAGTAATCCGGCACAGTGCCAACGGCTACGCCGATCTTGTATTGCCAGTCATCTGGCGAAAATTCTCCCATCTGCTCGAGATATGCCGCAAAATCATCGTAAGCGGATTCCAAGACATTCATGTTCCAGCCTTGGGCATTGGCCGGTGCCGTCATACCGAGAAATATAAATAGTCTTAATAAAAGGAACAAACAGTTGCGAATAAAACGCTGCTTGGGGCCGCAGCCAAGACTACTCTTTGGCACGTGCAGAAACCTTTCATTGTTCACTTAACTAGCGGTCCTACCCCGTTGCTAAGTGTGCGCATTTACTTCACGAACGCAAGCAAAAGTGAGACGCTACTCACCCCTAGTTGACTTAAAACCTGGTCACTAGCCGAATCCCGTGAATGTGCCAAAATTCTATCTTTCGGTGTCGACAGCGACCAATTCAGCCAAACGGCCGACCACCCGTTTTATCCCAGTCATTCGTTCATCCACGTCCCCCCAAAGCCGCATAATTACAATTTTATGATCGGGTCGAACTTTTACAGTTCCGGCTTGCTGGGAAATAAACTCGATTAACCCAGCGGGATTTGGAAACTCATTTTTGTACAAGCTCAACACGGCTCCCTTAGGGCCAGCATCAACTTTTTCAACATGAGCTAAACGACACAACGCTTTGATCGCAACGACTTGCAAAAGGTTCTCAACTTCTAAGGGGACTTTACCAAAACGATCTTCAAGCTCCGCTGCAAAGTCATCTATTTCATTCTGATCAGCAAGATCAGCAGCGCGCCGATACAAAGCCAAGCGAGCGCCAAGGTCTCTGACATATTTTTCAGGAATAAGAACTGGTGCGCCAAGCGTAATTTGAGGCGAGAAACTATCTTCGACATCGACAGCGTGTCGTCCTCCACCTTCACGGGCCGAAACGACCGCCTCTTCAAGCAACTGTTGATACAACTCTATACCGACTTCTTTAATGTGTCCGGATTGCTCATCACCGAGCAAGTTGCCTGCCCCTCTAATATCTAGATCATGACTGGCCAGTGAGAACCCGGCTCCTAGACTGTCGAGGGTTTGCATCACATCCAGGCGTTTTTCAGCGGTTTCAGTTAGCTTCTTGTTGGCGGGAACCGTTAGGTAAGCATACGCCCGTGTCTTGGATCGCCCAACACGGCCACGCAATTGATACAATTGTGACAGCCCAAACATGTCTGAGCGGTGAATAATGATTGTATTGACCCGCGGCAGGTCCAAACCTGACTCAATAATGTTTGTCGCCAACAGCACATCATATTCACCGTCGGCAAAAGCCGTCATTACATTTTCTAGAGCCGCCGGTGCCAACTGCCCATGGGCAATAGTCACCTTTATCTCAGGGGCTAATTTACGAAGCTGTGATGCCACCGCGTCTAGGTCTGCCAAGCGTGGGCAAACATAGAAAGATTGCCCCCCACGAAAACGCTCTCTCATAAGCGCTTCCCGAATGACCACACGGTCATAAGGCAATAAGAAGGTCCGCACAGCCAAGCGATCAACCGGCGGCGTGGCCATAAGACTGAGATCACGAACTCCTGTCAGCGCCATTTGCAGCGTGCGCGGAATTGGTGTCGCTGTAAGAGTCAGGACGTGAACATCGGCTTTGATCTGCTTTAACCGTTCTTTGTGGCCGACGCCGAAGTGCTGCTCTTCATCAACAATCAAAAGCCCAAGATCTGCAAAATCCACGGACTTAGCGAGTAGCGCGTGAGTTCCGATCACTATATCAACAGCCCCAGACTTAAGTCCTTCCCGAACGTCGTTCGCTTGAGTGGTTGTCACCAGACGAGATAGCTGTCGCACTTTGATCGGAAAGCCTTCAAATCGGCTTTTGAAAGTCGAGAAATGTTGCCGTGCCAACAGCGTCGTCGGAACGACCACTGCAACTTGAACACCGGTCAACGCAGCCACAAAAGCTGCTCGCAACGCGACTTCTGTTTTGCCAAAGCCGACATCGCCGCAGATCAGCCGATCCATCGGTCGCCCTTTGCCGAAGTCCTCCATTACATCGGCGATGGCGCGCACTTGGTCATCGGTCTCTGAAAACGGAAACCGAGCACAAAATTCGTCGTATGCCCCTTCTGGCGGCACAAAAGTTTCAGCCACCTTTAGTTCCCGCGCCGCTGCAACCTGAATCAATTGCTCGGCCATTTCTCGGATGCGCTCTTTGAGCTTAGCCTTGCGAGCCTGCCAGGCAACACCGCCCAGCTTATCCAGAGCCATGTTCTCCTGTTCAGCACCGAAACGGGACAACACTTCGATGTTTTCTACAGGCACAAACAGGCGGTCATCACCGTGATAACTAACCTTTAGGCAATCATGAGGAGCGCCGCCGACGTCCAGGGTCACCAGGCCGCCATAACGGCCAATGCCATGTTCGAGATGAACGACAATATCCCCTTCTCCCAGTTGTGAGGCATCAACAATAAAAGCCTCCGCCTTGCGGTGACGGGTGCGGCGGGCCAAACGCTCTCCGAGTAAATCTTGCTCCGTCGTGAGCGCCATTGTCTCGGTGACGAAACCGCGACCCAGCGGCAGTACAATCACAGCAATATCAGTGGTAGGACCGTTACTCAGGACGTCACTGCTATCGACAGCTTTTGCCGTTGGCAGATTGTGATCGTGAAACAATCCAATCAAACGGCGGCGAGAGCCTTCCGTATGAGCCGCGACCACGACTTTGCGTCCTGCATTTCTCTGTTCAGTCGCTTGTAGCTTAAAGGCGTCATACACATTGCCGTCTGGCCGGGTCCGAACATCCGTAAAATCATGACCCGGTCTCCCGCCGGCATCTTCTGCGGAGTCATCAACATCTGCCGGCTCAAAGGGGCGAATATCTATCGGACCGCCCGCTTGCAACTTCCGCGACCATTCCTTCTCATCCAAAAACAATTTACCTGGAGGTATAGGGTGATAAACCGCTCCGCCTTCCTCTAATCCTAGTTTGGCGCCGCCGCTGGATGGGTCTGCAATTCTTCGGCTTTCGTAATAATCGCGTATCAGGTCCAAGCGAGCCTTAATGGCTTCTTCAACCTGATAGTCTAAGGACAAACCACTGTCTGGAAGGTAGGCAAACAGGGTATCCAGCCCAGGGTGAAATAGAGGCAACCAGTGCTCAAAACCCGGGTAGGTTTGGCCATTGGAAACCGAGTCATAAAGAAGGTCGTTGCTAGAAATAGCGCCAAATAACTCCCGATACCCCGTTCGAAAGCGCTCTATGGCGTCCGTGGATAGAATCACTTCACTCATAGGCTTGAGGCGCAAAGAATTTATTTTGCCTGTGGTACGCTGATCTACCGGATCAAAGGACCGTAAGGTCTCAACTTCATCCCCAAATAAATCGATCCGCACGGGGTCTTCATGCCCGGGCGGGTAGAGATCGATCAATCCGCCTCGAATGGCAAATTCACCCGGCTCCATCACCTGTTCTGCGCGTTGATACCCAACTCGTCCCAACTCCACGGCAAGCTCGCTGGAATTTAGTCTTGAACCAGGCTTGATATCCCGCGCCATGCCGCGAAAGGCTGAGACGGGCGGCACGCGCTGGAGGATCGCACTAGCTGTGGTAATCAGCAGCCGTGAACCGGTCTCTGAACTCTCCCCGACAGCCGCCAAGCGCAACAAGACATCCATGCGCCGCGCAACAACATCAGCATGGGGCGAAACCCTGTCATAGGGCACACAATCCCAGGCAGGAAAAACAAGTACGGCGACATCAGGCGCAAAGAATCGCAGGCTATCCTTTAGGCCAGAAAGCCGCATATCGTCAGATACAATATGGAGGTGTCCATTTGGATTTTGGCGCGCTTGATCTGCCAACACGAGCGCATCAACACCCTCGGGAGCACCGGCAATTACTCGCCGCTTTACCTGCTGTATTTCATTCATAAATTCAATCCGTTAGCAGGCTTTTCTGATAACTTATAATAATTTCTAAGACGGCTCCCAATTCACCTTCTGGCTTAGCCACCGCGCCGCGAAGCCAGTCTGAGATGTCGGGGTCCGGACACTCCAGAAAAGTCTCTAGTGCATCAAGTTCATTGTCACTTAAGGTCTGGATATTGGCGGCAACAAAACCACCGAGAATGGCATCGGCCTCTTTAGTTCCGCGGTGCGTCGCCCGATACTTGAGCCGCTTGCGTTGAATGTCTCTGTCCATGGCAGAATGCGAGTTCCAGAATCCAAAACTCCGGCTCACGCCAAAAAGGGAACTTCTTTCCCAAGGCTGCCGGTCCGAAGCAGGGTATAACCATGTCTGAACCGCTTCGCAATTGACCCGTACTGGATACTTAAAAGAACGCCATGGCCCTTCGCCCGACCATTCTCAACCCTCTCTTTGCCGCAGTTGACACGCTGGCAGGCATAGGGCCGCGCATAGCAAAGTTATTGGAAAAACTGACAGGAAATCGATTGATTGATCTCATCTGGCATCTCCCAAACGGTCTCATTGATCGGCGCTTCTCACCCAAAGTCGGTGATGCCCCTCCGGGTCGTATTTGCACCCTGACCGTCGAGGTCTTGGCCCATAGCCCGCCGCCTAGTCGGAACTCCCGTCTTCCCTACAAGGTTACCTGCGGTGACGACACGGGACGGATCACCCTCACCTTTTTCCACGCCCAGAGAGACTTTCTCGCTCAGACTTTACCAATCGGCGAAACACGCGTGATTAGTGGCAAAATTGAGGTGTTCGAAGGGCAACGGCAAATGGCCCATCCCGATCATATCGTTACCGAGAGTCAAAGAGACGCCATTCAAAGGGTTGAGCCGGTCTACCCCCTGACGGCGGGATTGTCGCCGAAGACGTTGGTCAAAGCGATTGACGGCGCCATGGGGTGTTTACCGAATGTTCCGGAATGGCTGGATTCGACACAAATCAGCCGTGACCAGTGGCCTCCTTGGAAAGACGCTCTCACTTCAGCTCATCATCCAGAAACTGGTTTTGAATTGGACGCCACTAGTCCTATCCGCAATCGGCTCGCTTACGACGAACTGCTTTCCAATCAACTCGCATTGGCATTGGTCCGCGTAAAAGCTCGGCGTTTGTCGGGCCGGTCAATTAAAGGAGATGGGCAACTAAGGC
>JAQWQC010000033.1 GCA_029245025.1 Rhodospirillaceae bacterium | reverse complement strand
TTGAATTGGACGCCACTAGTCCTATCCGCAATCGGCTCGCTTACGACGAACTGCTTTCCAATCAACTCGCATTGGCATTGGTCCGCGTAAAAGCTCGGCGTTTGTCGGGCCGGTCAATTAAAGGAGATGGGCAACTAAGGCTTAAAGTAATCGAAGCGCTCCCGTTTACTCTGACGGGCGCTCAAACCCGCACGCTAGACGAAATTGACCAGGACCTCGTAGATGGTACGCGCATGCTTCGTCTGCTCCAGGGCGATGTCGGCAGCGGCAAGACCGTTGTCGCCTTGCTTACTATGTTGTCTGCCGTTGAGACCGGTGGCCAAGCCGCTCTGATGGTCCCGACTGAACTCCTCGCTCAGCAACATTTGGGGACTCTTGAACTACTTTGCGACGCATGCGGCGTATCGATCGCTTTCCTCAGCGGTCGTATCAAGGGCAAAGCCCGGGACGCGGTCTTGGAAGGCGTTGCAAGCGGTGAGACCTCCATCTTGGTCGGTACACACGCTTTGTTTCAAAAGGATGTGGATTTCAAAGACCTCATGATTGCGGTGGTCGACGAACAGCATCGGTTTGGCGTTCACCAGCGCCTCGAACTCGCCCAAAAAGGCCGGGGCGTCGACATGTTAGTCATGACCGCGACACCAATCCCACGAACGCTAACCCTTACAGCCTATGGCGACATGGATGTGTCACGCCTCGACGAGAAACCACCTGGTCGAAAGCCGGTAGACACCCGCTTGGTCAATCTAGAGCGATTGGCGGAAACAATCTCGGCTGTACAGCGGGCTATCAAGACTGGTGCGAAAGTATATTGGGTTTGCCCGCTCGTTGAGGAATCTGAAACGTCTGACCTGGCGGCCGCAGAGGAGCGGCATCGGCACCTTAGCCAATTTCTGGGAGAAGATCAGGTCGCCTTGGTGCATGGACGGCTCAAGGGACCGGAGAAAGACGAAGCCATGACAGCTTTCGCAAGCAATTCCTCTCCCAATGGTCCGAAAGTCTTGGTCGCGACCACGGTTATCGAAGTGGGTGTTGATGTACCCGAAGCTACCGTAATGATCATTGAACATGCAGAGCGATTTGGTCTGGCACAACTTCACCAATTACGCGGACGAATTGGCAGGGGTGATCAAGCGTCAACTTGTCTTCTGCTTTATCACGCTCCACTCACAGAAACCGCTAAGGCTCGATTGAATACTATGCGCGATACGGAAGACGGATTTGTCATCGCAGAAGAAGACCTCAAACTCCGCGGTGGTGGTGAAGTCTTGGGAACTCGACAAAGTGGTCTCCCAGAGTTTCGCTTGGCAGACCTCGCGGTGCATGGAGATTTGCTCATCATGGCACGTGACGACACCAAGCTGATATTGGAGCGTGACCCAGATCTCAAGACCGAACGCGGTGAAGCATTGCGAACCCTGCTCTACTTATTTGAGCAGGATGCAGCCATTCAGACATTGAGGTCAGGATAATGAGCGACGAGATGACGACAACTGTCCCTGAAGTAAAGGATGCCCAACTCCCTCTGGTTGGAGTTGGTGTGGTCGTCTTGAACGAAGACGCTGAAGTTCTGTTGATCAGACGGGGTCATGAACCCAACAAAGGCCTTTGGACGATCCCGGGCGGACGTCAAGAACCAGGGGAAACATTGGCTGAGACAGCCCATCGGGAAATAGCAGAAGAAACGGGAGTTAAAATCTCGAACCCGGTTCTCGTCGATGTCGTTGATTTGATCCGGCATGACGATCAAGGAGACCTAATCAGGCACTATACTCTGATTGATTATGCCGCCTGGTATATAAGTGGTGTCGCGAAAGCCGGTGGAGACGCTGACCGCGTACAGTGGGTTCCCGCCGCTTCAATTGCCGATCACGTAGAATGGTCTGAGACCGTGCGTATTGTTCTTGAGGCCGTTGAGAAATTAACGGCTGGTGATTGAGTTGAGTCCGTAAACTCCCTAAATAGACCTCATGTTTGAAGCAGATCACATTCCATCCGAAAAACCACTGTTCAACGTTCGGCTCTGTACGAACAAGCGGTTCAATGAGGATGAACTCCCGTCATGTGCAGGTCGGGGCAGTAGAGAATTGGCACACAAAATCGAGCAGATACTGCTTGATCAGTCGATCCCTGCAAAATTGATTCGCAGCCCCTGTATGAACAATTGCAGGATTGGCCCCAACCTCAAGATTCAACGAGGGGATTTATTCAATGAGGTGACGGAAGATCGCCTTGACGAGATTATTGAGGCCATTAAAGCCGAAGTGACACGACGCAAAGCATAGGTTGAGGCGGAGGCATGACTAAGTGGTCCTTATGCGCCGTCTTCCTCGGGCTCTCTGACCATGTCGGCGACACGCTTCTTCAGGGCCGCGACTTCATACCCGGGCAATTGATACACCCAACCTTCGGTTGCAGTGTTCAGGTCTGTGATGACTTGGGTCCAATTCGTCGCTTCCTCACCGGCTTTTTCGGAACCAGAATCTGGCGGCGTTCCCTGAAATCTAAGCCAGTTCTCGTCACCATCTTCAATAAGCTCTACCTGCACGGTGAAACCCGCAAACCCCTCGAATGTTGCCCGAATGGTTTCCTCTTGAGAGAAAGACACATCTTTCCTTTTCTTCACATCGTCGAGGAGAAGATTGGAGAGCACACGCCCCATATCGCCAGCGATGCTATCGCGCTTGAGTTCCATACCAGTCGGTACATTTTCAACAGTGTAGTTCGCCTGATCAGGGGTCGCCTTATTAACGGCGAGCACTTCTCCGTCAGGATGAATGACACTGATCCGGCGAATATCATCGTCCTTAATGTCTGATATCTCTCGAACAAGCCAATCGCGCGGACGCGCACCAGGGTTCAATTCTCCTGTCACAAGCCACGCTTGTGGATCATCTTCGACTAGGACGTAGGTGCCACCTTCCGATGTGCCTAGGGTGAACTTCCGTTTGCCGACCATAAGTCTCGCGATGTCGTCACCAGACGAATTCTTGAGGATGACTTCTTTCGCTCGGGTGTCTTCTTTTTCGGCTGGATCAACAAGGTCTAGCCGATCGTATTTTTCAGCTAATTTGGTCTTTGGCTCGACCTTTTCCATCCGCGTTAATTTAACGAGGAGCTCGCCAATTTTGTCATTTTGAACGGGGTAATCATCCCGATCTGTATACACCCAGCCGGAGTCCGCTAGTTTCAAAGTTAAGTCACCGTCTTTGTGACGAATCACGACTGTCCTGAGGTCATCAATTGACTCGAGGAGACCAGGGAACACTAACGTGCCATCAAAGTCTGATGATTCGGTCGCTGGCCTACTAAGCACTGCCCAACCTGCTATCACCACAGCCACTGTGGTCACACCAATCAACATCGAGAAGTTTCTGGAATACATTTCTTACACTCCCCTCAGTTTGCAACTGTAGCGCGACGGCGACGCATTACCGAAAACACAATCATCAACGCTCCAAATACAATCGGCACACCGGCAATGTTGATAAATTTGAGGCGACCTTCGAGCTTATCGATGTCCTCTCGCAAACCCCGTTGGACCTCTCTGAGTTCCTTACGGGTAGACAGTATTTCAGCGCGGTAGTTCGTGATAGCGCGTTGATCATCTTCATTAATCAGACTCTCACCTTGCCCAGCTTGATTGACTTGGATCGCGCTAATCTCGCCTTGTAAGGATTCAAGTCGCCCAAGTAATTCTGTTTCTTTTGAACGAAACTGTTGTTCTGCTTCGCGTCTCAAGTCCTCAACAACTGTGAATGGTCGGCTGACTTGTCCCCGACCCCGCAAGGAGGACAACGCGGGTGTACCCGTTAGATTTTCAAGGGCATTGATTAAAAAGGCTGCGTTATCGGCCGTAGGAACAACCATTCTTTGCCCAAAAAAGTTGCTCTCTTGCACCCAGAATCGATCGGCGAGCATATCCGCATCAGACACTACAATGACCTGAACGGAGTCGGTTGAATCAGCGAGGTGGACACCGGCCTCACTCTCTTCATTTTCCCCGCCACCGCTTACACCTCCGGGAGCACCATCAGGAAAGGCAGTCTTAGCATTGCCAGAGACTCGCGCACCCAACAGCAATCTCTGGCCAGAGGGTTCAAATTCCCGGAACAGGGCCACAACATCAGGCAAGCCAATGACTTTATCCCCAGCAATTTTCATAGACGCTGCGCTGGTTTGAATGAGCGGGCGAATTTCCAATGCACTTTCCGGGTTCTGCGTTAGAACCCCTGCCGTGGCCAGAGTCAGATTCTTGAGATCACCGGTGATCGCATCGTCTTGGTTTAGTGCGTTCGCTTGCAGATTCATCCACGCCGGATAGTCAGAAATCACCGGCCGACCTGCCGCAGCTGTATTCACGCGAACAGCCGCTTGAATGTCACCGGCGATCACGTCTTCTTCTAATGTGAGACCCCAGGCCTTTAGCAGCGTTTTCGTATGGGTCAAATTGCTCGGCGCAGGCATGCCGCCTTGCGGGGGACTTCCCGATTCGAGATTGGGGTCGACGAAGACAATAGCTTTGCCTCCGGACAAGACCCACTGATCGATTGTGTACGCCGCAGTTTCACTTAAGCCATCTGGCTGGGCGAGAACCAACACATCAACGTCGTCATCAATTACGTCTAGATCGGCATCGAGACGCTCGACTTCAAAGAAGTCGCGCATTTGATTCATGATCTGCCATGGAGGAGTTGGCGTTCCCCCCATACCACCCATGCCCGGAGTCATTCCGCCGTCCACGGGTAGCGTTGTAATCAATCCGACCTTCGGCTGATCGGGATTAGAGAGCGTATAGACCAACTTAGTGAGGTCATATTCGATGAAGGCTTCACGTTCGAGGTTGAAAAAGGAAATTACTTCCTGGTCATCCGTCGAGTTGGTCGCCGCGAGCCCGAAATAGCCAACTTCACCAATATCGCCCAACGGCACAGCCTGGAGGCCAAACCCAACAGCTCTATCTTCTACATCAGAGAACGGCTCGGGATCGAAATACTGTACTTGCAGCATCCCGCCCGATAACGCGGAGTACTGACTCAGCAAGTCCCGAACCCGTTGGTAGTACACAGCATGACGCGGACTTGCTTCAGATAGCGCTTGTGAGAAATAAACCCGGACAACTATCGGCTCTTGGATGTCCTGAAAAACTGGGATTGTTTCCTTCGTCAGCGTAAATACGCGACCTTCCGTCACATCAACACGTGCCGCGCTGAACATCGTCTGAGAAATAATGTTCACCGCCAGAAATAGAACACCCGCTACGGCTACTGCGATGATAGCCAGACGGCTTTTATCAAAATTTGTCATTTAACCGCCCTCCCTATGCTGCTTTTTTCGCATCGACAGCGACAGTCGTTGCAAACAGCCAAAAGGCCATCATGGATAAGAAAAAGACCACATCTCGAAATTCTATGACGCCTCGTGTGACCGATTCAAACCGCACCAAGAAACTCGAAGCTGCAATAACGTCTACTAGGAACAACGGCGCCCAGGTTCGGAAGAAATTCAGCACGAGATCAAGACCGCTCATGGTAAAGACGAAGCACACGGCAGCGGCGGCAATAAACGCAATGATTTGATTCCGAGTCAACGCCGACATGCATGCGCCGATAGAGAGAAAAGCTCCTGCCATGAGGAAGCTTCCGATATAACTCAACCCGATAACTCCATGATCTGGGTCTCCGAGATAAGACACCGTTACCCAGATGGGGAACGTAGAAACCAGGGCTATTCCACAAAACAACCAAGCGGCCAAGAATTTACCGAGCACCGCATCTGTCGTCGTAATGGGTAATGTCAGAAGCTGTTCGATGGTCCCGCTCTTTCGCTCCTCTGACCATAAGCGCATGGCAACAGCGGGCACGAGTAGCAAGTATAGCCACGGATGAAAACTAAAGAACGTTTCCAGCGATGCTTGGCCGCGATCGAAGAAACGACCGATGTAAAACGTGAATGCTCCAGTCATGGCGACAAATATCGCAATGAACACAAATGCCATAGGCGTTGTGAAGTATCCGTGAAGCTCACGCTTGGCGATGATCCAGAGATTACGCATCTGTCGGCCCTCCCGCTGTAATCTGCCGGAAGACCGAGTCTAAGTCTCCACGATTCTTGAACAGCTGAGAGTATGGGATCGCGTTATCCCGAAGGACCGTACCGACGGCATCCAGAATGTCAGCACCATTGTTCGGGGCACATCGAATCTCTGTTGCCCCATCTTCCCGTATTACCTGAGTTACGTCAGATATATTCGCTGCACGTTGCAAATTTGTCGCGGCTTCAAACGCAACCTCTGGAGCGACAACAATATGGATCGCATTATGTTCTGGAAGATAGCGAAGAAGTTCTTCTGATGTGCCGTCGGCCAACAATTTCCCATTGCCGATGATAACTGCCCGCGTGCAAACAGCCTCCACCTCTTCCAGTATGTGAGTAGACACAATGATAGCCTTTTCGGCCGCCATATCTTCAATCAAAGTACGTACATGGTGCTTTTGATTAGGGTCGAGCCCGTCAGTTGGCTCATCGAGAATTAGCACTGGGGGGTCATGTAGGATGGCCTGCGCCAATCCGACCCGCCGCTTGTATCCCTTGGACAAAACATCAATGGGTCGGTCGATCACGTCTTCCAGTTTGATCTTTGTGACAACGTCTTCAATACGAACCTGAGCCGCTAGTCCAGACAAACCTCTAACCTCGGCGATAAAGGTCAAAAATGCACGAACAGTCATGTCTTCGTATGACGGTGATCCTTCAGCCATATAGCCGAGGAGAGACTTAACCTGAACTGGATCGGTCGCAACGTCGTGACCGCATACCTTAGCAGTCCCAGAGGTTGGTGTCAGAAAGCCAGCAACCATTCGCATCGTTGTCGATTTTCCAGCGCCGTTCTGTCCGAGAAAGCCCAGAACCTCTCCTTTGCTCACTTTTAGATTGATGCCGTCAACGGCGACAAATGGTCCGAAATGTTTCGACAGCCCATCGAGTTCGACCATGGTCTCCATCGTGCGCGCCTCCTTATTTTGCCAGCAACTCGCCCCTTCTACTGGGGATTTATCGGAAAAATGGCAACGATAAATGAAAATTACAAGGGTAATAAGTCACTAGAAATGGCATCATTTCAAGACTTTAAGAAATGGAAAAATTGGTGAGCCCAGCAGGACTCGAACCTGCGACCCGCTGATTAAAAGTCAGCTGCTCTACCACCTGAGCTATGGGCTCTTACACGAGAGTCCGCTTGGTCCGGCCCCGAGTGCGGCGCACCATAGATAGCGACCCTCGGCCGGTCAAGCGCACAAAGCGCCCTCTTCAGTGCGCTGTAAATTAATCTTTAGCGTCAACCGCAACCTGCATTTGGACAATGCGATCCGGGTAGGTCACTGTTCCGTTCCGAGCTGGGTTGCCTTTGCGGATTTGATCGACAAATTCCATGCCCTCAACGACCTTACCAAAGTAGGTGTATTGGCCGTTCAAATGCGGTGCATGGTCAAGCACAACGTAGAATTGACTGTTCGCAGAGTTGATGTCTGCTGCCCGCGCCATAGACAGTGCTCCACGCACATGATCCTCGTCGTTAAATTCTGCGGGAAGATTAGGCAGGTCAGAACCTCCCGTGCCATCCCCTTGCGGATCTCCGGTTTGAGCCATAAATCCTTCGATCACCCGGTGCCAGACCAAACCGTCATAGAACCCGCGACGGGTCAGTTCCTTAAAGCGCTCGGCATGCTTTGGCGCCAAGTCAGGACGTAATTCAATTACAACCCGGCCATATTCCAGGTCCAAGTAAATTGTGTTCTCGGGATCTTGCGCCCCTGCAGTAATTGCTGTCATCGCTATCAGGGCCCCCGCAACCCAATTAATTAATATCTTCATGCCAAATTCTCCACATTTCTATCTCGGACTATCGGCTTCTGTAGTCGGTTTACCCAATCACACGGATGCGCTCAAGTCTGAATTAGATTCCTAGGTGTGGCGACTACCGGGCAGCTAAGGCCTTGGTAACACGGGCCGCGATCTCTTTGGGTACAAAGTGTGTAATGTTTCCTCCGAACTGACCAATTTCTTTGACGAACCGAGAAGAGATAAACTGGTGCCGTTCAGACGCCATAAGAAACAAAGTCTCTACATCTGGATTTAAGCGCGCGTTCATGCCGGCCATTTGAAATTCATACTCGAAATCGGATACAGCCCTTAGCCCACGGATAATGACGCGGCCACCAATATCCGTAACAAATTCCATCAAAAGTTTGTTAAAGGACACGACCGCCACTGGGACTTTCACGATGTCACTCGGCAGTGATGCGATTTGTTCCTGGCACATAGACACCCGGTCATTTAAATCAAACAGAGGTTCCTTACCTGCATTTGCGGCTACACCGACCACCAACTTATCGACCACCTTCGTCGCACGACTAATAATATCAAGGTGCCCATTGGTGATGGGGTCAAAGGTTCCCGGGTAAACACCGATCAGCATTTGCGCTTTGGCATCACTCATAGGAAGACGGGCCTTCTTCAGTCTGCGCTGCTGTTTCCTCTACTGCTGCGTCATCAGAGGCTGCGGCCACACCCGGCTCGGCATCGGCCTCAACGGCAGCTTCATCTTGCATTTTAAGATGGGCAACTGACATCACCGTTTCATCGTCTGATGTCGAAAACAGAGTTACACCTTGGGTTGCACGGCCAGCAATACGAATATCACCAACTGGAATACGTATGACCTTTCCAGCATCGGTAATCATCATCGCTTCGTCATCGGCATCAACAGGGAACGCGGCAGCCACATTGCCGTTGCGCTTATTGGTCGCGATCGACGTTACACCCTGCCCGCCACGCTTTGTAATGCGGTACTCGTAAGCAGAGGTTCGTTTGCCATAGCCTTTACGAGTCACTGTAAGAATGAATTCTTCGCCTTGCGCCATGCGGGCAAAGTCTTCCTCCGAAATCAGCGGAACTTCTCCCGCATCATCTGCTAATTCTGCATCCTCCTCATCCATACCTCTCAGTTTGCGAGACAACTTGAGATAGGCATCGCGGTTCTCGGTATCGAAATCCATGTGATGCAGGATAGTCATTGAGATCACAGCGTCGTCTTCCCCAAGACGAATACCTCGCACACCGATAGAAGAGCGGCCTGCAAAGACACGAACATCGCCAACTGGGAACCGAATGGCTTTACCGGCCTTGGTGGACAACAGCACATCGTTGCTATCGTCGCACACGGCGACACCGACCAATCGGTCGCCTTCGTTGAGCTTCATTGCAATTTTGCCGTTACGCATAATATTGGTGAAGTCAGACAAGGCGTTGCGGCGAACATTACCTGAAGTGGTCGCGAACATCACATTGAGGTCTGCCCAAGCGCCCTCGTCTTCGGGTAACGGCATAACCGTCGAGATAGTTTCACCTTCGCTAAGTGGCAACAGGTTAACCATTGCCTTGCCGCGTGCTTGCGGCGTTCCGAGGGGTAGCTTGTAGACCTTGAGCGTATACACCATGCCCGCCGTTGAGAAGAACAGCAGGGGCGTATGCGTATTTACGACGTACAAAGAGGTAACAAAGTCCTCTTCCTTAGTCGCCATGCCAGCCCTACCCTTACCCCCTCGACGCTGGGCACGATAGGTCGAGAGAGGAACCCGTTTAATGTAACCGGCGTTGGTGACCGTACACACCATATCTTCGCGTTGTATGAGGTCTTCAATATCGGTTTCGAATTCGTTCGCAGTAATCTCAGTACGCCGCGGTGTAGCGTACTCTTCTTTCATTTCAACCAACTCATCCCGCATGATAGAGTAGAGACGCTCGCGCGACCTCAAGATATCGAGATAATCAATGATCTCTTTACCCAGCGCTTTGAGCTCGTCGTGAATCTTTTCACGCTCAAGCCCAGTAAGTCGATGTAACCGAAGATCCAAGATGGCCTTGGCTTGAGCCTCTGACAGCGTGTAAGAGCCGTCCACAACCTTGCGGTCGGGCTCATCAATGATTTCGATTAGAGGTGCGACGTCTTTGGCCGGCCAGGCGCGGCTCATCAATCCTTCGCGTGCCGTTTGCGCGTCGGGCGCGGCACGGATCAACTTAATCACTTCATCCAGATTGGCGACAGCGATCGCCAAACCAACCAAAGTGTGAGCGCGATCTCTTGCTTGCCCCAGTTCGTAGACAGTACGGCGGCGAATGACTTCTTCGCGGAACGCAATAAATGCAGTGAGAATCTGTCGTAGGTTAAGAAGTTCTGGCCGACCAGAATTAATCGCCAGCATGTTGCAGCCAAAGCTGGTTTGAAGCGACGTAAATCGATAAAGCTGATTGAGGATGATGTCGGCTTGAGCATCACGCTTGACCTCAACGACCACACGCACACCCGTACGATCTGACTCGTCCCGCAGGTCAGAAATGCCCTCGATCCGCTTCTCGCGCACCAACTCGGCAATTTTCTCGACCATTGAGGCCTTGTTCACCTGGTATGGCACCTCGGTGATGACAATGGCCTCTCGGTCCTTACCCATCTCTTCAATCTCTGCTCGGCCGCGAAGAAGTACGGATCCTCGCCCTGTAGCGTAGGCCGCGCGAGCGCCGGTTTGGCCAAGAATGATCCCACCTGTCGGAAAATCAGGCCCCGGCACCATGTCGATGAGAGCCTCATCGGTGGTCTCTGGGTCATCTATCAGTGCACAGCAGGCGTTGATCACTTCCCCCAGATTATGGGGCGGAATATT
>JAQWQC010000036.1 GCA_029245025.1 Rhodospirillaceae bacterium | reverse complement strand
GCGGTTCGACCACACTTCTGCGCCAAGGGCGATGAGACTGGTCATCATGTTGTCGAGAACCGGATTGCCCAGGAATACGGCCCGCTCAACATCTGACGGAATAAAGTCAGAGGCGTAGGTTGGGCGATCTGTCTTGAGTTTACTTGTTGCCATCATTTTTTCCTTTTTTTTCCAATGGTTTCTACGGTTCGATTTTAAGGCTGGATCACAAACGAGATCCAAGCATCTTTCAAATCCGCCTGAACATTAATTCACGTAAGTTTTTACGTTAGTTGAACGCGACCCGAAAGCTGGTATCTGTGTATTCTGATGGGAATTTCGCAAGACTGCTTCCTTAAATTGCCTATCGCGCCAAGCACGTTCACGAGGACCGCGATAATTAGAGCATTTACAGCTAGTTTGAGGAGGGCTCTCCAAAACTAGGTTCCGTCCAGAGTAATCACCTACCGGCTATTACCCTGCGGTTTTTTGGTTTGGCGAAGTTGTCAGCTGCCGCCTAATCGCACCGCCATCTCCATTAATTCTCTCCTGAATAACAGTCCTGTTGGTCGCTATGTGGGTGACAAAGATAATGAAATCTAAGTTATCCTCACGAGGGGGTATTCGGCATTTTAGTAGCGGCTTTTGGCATAGATATTTGCTGAAGCGCAACCCAGGTTCCTAACTTGATAACGCGCGGGTAGGGTCCCTAACGATGGCACAGTCAAGAATGCAAAGTTAACTTTTTTCGGGGCGAATATTCTATCCTTCGGGTCATAACTAATTTGAGAATGCAGTCTTTGTCTTGCCGGGGACTACCTGTTATATCCTCCGCCCTAAGGGTTAAAAGAACCCGTAACAAATGAAAACAGGAGCACCGCATGGCTGACACCGGTGGTTTGGCAGCAGATCGTCTTAAATCTTTTGTTGAACGTATTGAGAGGCTTGAGGAAGAAAAAAAGAATCTGACTGCGGACACCCGAGAAGTATACGCCGAGGCTAAGTCTTCCGGTTTTGATACTAAAACGATACGCAAGGTTGTGGCGTTAAGGAAATTGGATCAGAGCGAACGGCAGGAGCAGGAAGCTTTACTAGATACCTACCTCCGAGCTCTTGGTGAATCCTAGTAGAGACCTTCCAAGTCTTCTCGAAACTCACGTAAGACCGCATGCCTTCGAACCTTGAGGGTGGGGGTCATTTGACCATTCTCGACTGTGAACGGGTGGGCAGAGATCACAAATTTTCGAACCTTGTCGGTCACGGGCAATCCGTTGTTGGCGCGAGAAATCGTGTCACTGATTGCTGACTTAAAATCTTGATCTTTGATAAGGGACGCATGGTCTTTATCTACACTGTTCGTGTTTGACCAACGTTTCTGCCAGTCAGCATCTGGAACGATGACGGCTGTCAGATAGGGGCGCTTGTCGCCGAATACCATTGCTTGATCAATTTCTTCCTCCAAACACAGAATACCTTCAACTCCTTGTGGGGAGATGTTGTCGCCACCTGAATTCACAATGATATCTTTTTTGCGATCGGTGATGACGATGTGGCCATCTTCATCAATGTGACCAATATCTCCTGTGTAAAGCCAGCCGTCCTCACTAAGAGCTGCGATAGTTGCATCGGGGTCGTTCCAATAACCGAGCATTACCATTTCTCCGCTGACTAAGATTTCCCCATCATCTGCGATCTTGACGCTTACTCCACGCGCTGGCGGGCCTACGGCGTGCAGTTTTACGTTGCTCGGAACGTTGGCGCTAATCACAGGCGAGGCTTCAGTTTGGCCGTAGCCCTGCAAGATTCTGACGCCCAGAGCAGTAAAGAAAAGGCCAACGTCGTAGTTAAGTGGGGCACCACCTGAAACGAGAGCTTTTAGGCGCCCGCCGAAACGTTCGCGAATTTTGTTGCGAACGAGGAGTTCGCAAATCGCATTTATGAGTTTATCCAAAAGGGACAAGCCTTTTGGATTTTCATAGCGTTTTTTTCCGAGTTCTAACGTTTTTTCAAACAAACCTTGTCGAAACTTACTTTGTCCTTTTAGCCCTTGATGAATGCGGCTGCGCATCGTTTCGTATAGGCGAGGAACGGCTGTCATAATGGTGGGGCGGACTTCGGCCATGTTGTTGATTAGAGTATCAACGCGTTCCGCGTAATAAATCTGAGCGCCAAGGCAAATGGGCAAATAGATTCCACCGACATGTTCATAGGCGTGTGAGAGGGGTAAGAAAGATAAGAAGACTTCGTCATCAAGTCCAAGCTCTTTGACGATTTCCGTCGCGGCATCACAATTGCACAGAATGCCGCCATGAGTAAGCATCACGCCCTTGGGTAAACCGCCCGTGCCCGACGTATAAATGATGCTGCACATGTCTTGACGTTTTGCAGCGGACACTTGTTCTGGCATTCCGCGTCCCCGGCCAGCATCAAGAATATCGCCCCACGCTTTGGTTTCGATGTCTGAAACGATGACGGACTCGGCATCGTCAAAAACGATGACCTTTAATTTATGATCGGCCTCCGCCGCCGCCGCAATAACTGGAGCGGCAAGGGTGGGCGTTGAAACGATCGCCACCTCAGCGCCGGAATCGTTGATGACGTGAAGATGATTAACTGCCGTATTGGTGGTGTAGGTAGGAACTGAAATTGCGCCAATGGCTTTTACGGCTAAGTCCGCGATCAACCATTCGGGTCTGTTCTCCCCAATAATAATGACCCGGTCACCAGGCTCAACGGACATCGACATGGCCAGACCATTTGCAGCTGCCAAGACAGCGTCAGCTGTCTGGCGCCATGTCAGAGGTGTGTATGAGCCATCCCGCTTTGCCCAGACGAAGGGCTCCTCCGCAAAGCGCTCTGCCTGGTCGAAAAACATTTCCACTAAATTGCGCACTTCTCGTGCGTCGATCGCCCGATCGGCCACAGCGTTCCCCTCGTTACCGTAAATTCCCTCAATTTATGCACTAATTCTACGATGGCAGGCGCAGGGAAACCAGTAGGAGTGAACCCATAGTTGGCGAATTACTCTGGTAAGACTATATCTCCCTTAATGACCGCCAATCACTGGCGGGTTAGGAGGCGCCATGAATAAGATGACAACTGCCCCCACGGAAACGAAGTGTTTTGGCTCGTTACCAGTTTGGTCATTAGCTGACTTGTATTCCGGCCCCGAAGGCGATGACTTTAAACGGGCATTCGATGATGTCTCTCAGCAGATCGATGCTTTTGAAGGAGCGTACGCCGGAAAAGTCGCCGACTTGAGTAGCGCAGCCTTTGGTCAAGCCATAGCGGCATTTGAATCAATAAGTGATTTATTGGGCCGGATTGGGTCTTTCGCGCAGTTGTATCATAGCCAAAATGTCGGCGATTCAGACCGCGGTCGCTTCTATCAAGACACCGTGGATCGGATGACAACGTTATCAAGTAAGACGTTGTTTTTTACATTGGCGATAAATCGTCTTGATGATGATGAACTTGAATCGAAGTTAACCGATCCATCGGCTGCTCGCTATCGGCCATGGTTAAGAGATTTGCGTGTTTATAAAGATCACGAATTGAGTGACGACCTAGAGCGGTTGCTTCACGAAAAATACGTTAGTGGACGGGCGGCATGGACCCGTCTCTTTGATGAAACTGAGGCTGGAATTCGCTGTAACGTTGACGCCGAAAATCTAACATTGACGGAAGCGCTCAATCGTTTGTCTGACTCTAAACCTGAGCGCCGCAAAGCGGCAGCGAAAGGAATTGGCAAAGCCCTCGGGGATGAAGGCAATTTATTCGCCTACATCACAAATGTAATGGCCAAGGACAAGTCGATTGAAGATGAATGGCGCAAGTATCCGCGCCCAGTCTCTTCTCGCAACCTTGCTAACTTGGTTGAGGACGAGGTTGTTGATGCGTTGGTCTCAGCTGCCAAAGGGTCATACGCAGACACATCACATAGATACTACGCGCTCAAAGCGAAGTGGTTTGGTAAATACAAGCTCGAGTACTGGGATCGCAATGCGCCTTTACCCCTTGCAGAAGATCGCATTATTAAATGGGACGAAGCCAAATCGACAGTGCTTGACGCATACTCAGCTTTCGCACCAACGCTTGCAGAACTAGCATCGCCATTTTTCGATAAAGGTTGGATTGATGCGCCTGCAACACCTGGGAAGGCATCCGGTGCTTTCTCGCATCCAACGGTGCCGTCGGCGCATCCCTACATTCTTCTGAATTATCTTGGCAGTTCTCGCGACGTCATGACCTTGGCCCATGAACTCGGGCACGGTGTTCATCAAGTTTTGGCTGCGGACCAGGGGACGCTGCTCTGCGAAACACCGCTGACCCTCGCAGAGACAGCTTCCGTCTTTGGAGAGATGCTTACGTTCAGATCTTTGCTGGAAAAAGAACAGCGACCAGATCATCGGCGCGCTTTGCTTGCGGGCAAAGTGGAAGACATGCTCAACACCGTCATTCGGCAGATAGCCTTTCATCAATTTGAACAGGCTATTCATGATGAACGACGAAAGGGAGAGCTCTCACTCGATCGGATTTGTGAGATTTGGATGAGCGTTCAGGCGGAAAGCCTGGGCCCAGCGTTTCGATTTGATGAGGAGTACCAATATTATTGGATGTACATTAGCCACTTCATTCACGTGCCGTTTTACGTCTACGCGTATGCCTTTGGGGATTGTCTCGTAAACTCGCTTTACAAAGTTTACACAGAGGGCACTGTGCCAAATTTTGAAGACAAATATCTGGAGCTTCTCAAGGCTGGCGGGACGCTGCGTCATAAAGAATTGCTTGCACCATTTGGTCTCGATGCTTCTGATCCTGCGTTTTGGGCGCGAGGCATGGAAACACTCACCGGCCTCATTGATGAACTTGAATTGGTCGCATAACCCGGTATGGCGCCAAACAAAACAAAGTTTTCAGAGGGCAACAGCTTACCCGGTCGGCTAAAGCGGTACGCGAAGGTTGGTGGCGCTGTTGGCGGGCTTGCAGCGCGCGTTGCTGGCCAGAGGTATTTAGGCATCAAGGCTGACCCCGCGAAAGGCGCGGAAGATTTGCGGGCTTCACTCGGCGGGCTTAAAGGGCCGCTGATGAAGATTGCGCAAATTCTTTCAACTATTCCCGATGCTTTGCCAAAGGAATACGCGAGAGAGCTGGCGCAGTTGCAGGCCAATGCGCCGCACATGGGATGGCCGTTCGTTAAGCGGCGCATGGCGGCAGAGCTGGGTCCAGATTGGCAAGACTGTTTTGCTAGTTTTGATCGGGAAGCGGCTGCTGCTGCGTCCTTGGGTCAAGTGCATAAAGCAAAATCTCTCGACGGCGATGCTTTGGCTTGCAAGTTACAGTACCCGGACATGTCATCCGTCGTTGAAGCTGATCTCAAGCAACTCAAACTCATATTCTCGCTATATCGCCGTTATGACGAAGCTATCGATCCGTCAGAGATTCATGCTGAACTTGCCGCACGACTGCGAGAAGAGCTCGATTACATCAACGAGGCGCGAAATCTCAATCTCTACCGCCACATGTTGTCGGATACCGCTGGTGTTTTGGTTCCAGAGGTTCACGACGCTCTGTCGACGACGCGCCTGCTCACCATGAGCTGGGAGCCGGGAGTAAGTATTGCTGACTTGCACGACTTAAGTTTGGAAGACCGCAACGCCATAGCCGAGAACATGTTTCGCGCGTGGTACGTGCCCTTGTATCAGTATGGCGTTATTCATGGTGACCCTCATCTAGGAAACTATTCCGTGAGAGATGATCTATCTATAAATCTCATGGATTTCGGTTGCATTCGCGTTTTCCGACCAGAATTTATCACCGGTGTTATTGATCTCTATCGCGCCGTCGAGAGTGGTGATCGTGATCTCGCCGTTCATGCTTATGAAACATGGGGCTTTGTCGGCTTGGATGACGAAGTAATCGATACCCTAAGTCGCTGGGCGGCTTTTATTTACGCGCCACTCTTAGAGGATTGCCCGCGGCTCATAGAAAAAAGCAATGCAACTGATTATGGCCGCGAGGTTGCCATGGAAGTTCATCGCGAACTTCGGCGCCTTGGTGGAGTTAAGCCGCCGCGAGAATTTGTACTCATGGATAGAGCTGCAATTGGTCTTGGATCAGTATTCTTGCGCCTCGGGGCCGAGGTAAACTGGCACCGCCTGTTTCACGACACAATCGCGTCATTTGATCCCAAGGTTTTGGCCAAGCGTCAAAAGAAAGCTCTCAAAGCTCACCAACTTGTTCACTGGCTGGAGGAGGGGTCTTAATTCCCCTGTGTCTTCGAGTACCGCTGGTCTAGGCTTGCTTCTTCATTTTGGGAGAGACCGATGCCAAACCTTTCGACATTAAGCCGCCGCGATACCTTTCTTTTTGCTGCAAGCGCCGCCGCTGCAGCCACGCCTTCAGTTCCAGCTTTGGCCTCTGCATTACCGGCTGAATTGAATTGGGAAGACCCAGCAGAACGGGTGCGCATCCAATCAGCAATGAAAGGATCGTCAGGGGAAGAGAGCATCTATTCATTTTTCCGTCTGCATCTTTATGGCTACACTCACGCGGGTAATCTGATTCCCTTCGCGACCATGAGTAATCTGAATGTCGGCAAATGGCGAACGCTGCCTAACGGAAACCAAGCCGCTAAAGTGTTTGAGACTGGCGTTTATACAAAGTTTGATTCTGATGAGGTGCTAGACGTCTGGGAAAACCCTGTGACGGGTGAGAAGCGCAAGCCATGGAGATTTATTGGTGGGCCGTTGTCCGTTGAAATTGGACCTGATGGTATGGTCACGGGAGAACTTGCAACGCTTAAGCCAAAACCGCTGCAATTACAGGTCTTTGGTGACACCGTCATGATCCCCAGCGCATCTGCGTTTTCGTTCCCCAATCCCATGAGTCCCGAAGCATATCCAAAGGAATCAGCAGGAGACACTTACTGGTGGGATTCCCATTACGTGTACTTTGCTAACATGAAGGATGTTGTAAATCGCGAAATCACTAGCATTAAATCGCATATTCAATTCCAAAACCTTGTGAGTTGGCATCCTTGGTGGGGCATGGGTGGTCAGCCCGGTCGGACCTGGGGCCGAGCTTACGGCGCAAAAATTAGCAGTTTTGACGAAGTTCCAGCTGTCTATCGCAAGGCGCTTGAGGACCAGACTCCGGAGATATTTGATACGGATAATTGGACCGAGCCTCGAGATGATTTCCCTGAATATATGGCTGATCGCCATGGTTAGCGGCGAATATCGCCTTGCAGTTCCTATGGATTGTCCATGGTCTCGCTTCGAGCTAGTCTTAACAAAAGAGGTGAGCCACTGCAGGCAATGACCTCTAGCTATGTTCAGTTTGATTTGTGAAGACCAGTACTCATTTGAACGGGCCCGAAAACGGGCCACAGGGGAGAACGCTATGACACTTAAAAACAGATTGATGACGAAGCTGGGCGGTGCAGTTCTATGTGCTGGCCTATCCATGGGCGCTGCCGGAACGGCGTCCGCTCACAACGTGCTTAATGTTAGCGAAGCGCCAGCTGGGTATTTGTTCCCAATGGTGCTCAACGTGAACCATGGGTGCAAAGCTGCACCGGTGACGGCAGCTCGATTGCAAATTCCAGACGGCATAGTTGACGCGAAAGCTGTCGATAAAGTCGGCTGGAAAATTGAGTATAAAATGCGAGACCTTGAAACGCCGGTCATGTTGCACGGTCGCGAAGTGACAGAAGTGATTGGTGAAATCGTTTGGACCAAAATGGGTGACCCCGTACCATCAGATGGCTGGGCCAGCTTTGAGTTTCGCGGCACCATCCCCAAGAATGTCGGTCGCGTGATGCACTTCAAAAACATCACGGTTTGCGAAGGAGGCAAAACCGATGCCTATGTCGATATGCCTGAGCAAGCGCTGGACGTGAACGATCCTGAATTTGCCAAAAAGGCCTGGGCGTTTATGACGGCGACATCAGGTCCTGCGCCGATGGTTGTTATTCGTGAACCTGCGAAAGGACAATATCCATGGGAGTGGACGCCAGAACAAATTCGTGGTGAAGCACCATCACAAGAAGCAATGGCCCGTTAAGATGTAGTTAGAATTTATTTAGAAAACCCCGTCTCAGAAATGAGGCGGGGTTTTTTATCGCCGGGGCCGGTCGCAGAATTCGTCGAATGCGGCGGCATGACCAGCCATGCCTTTATCAATCATAGCCCGCATTAGATTGTCTCCGAGGTCGGCTATGCCAACAAAGACATCGGGTTTTGATCCCAATATTGACGCTAGGGCGCTAGCGCGCACTTCTGCCGGATGGGAGTCAAAAACGTCACGGCATTTTACGATCGACAAGCTATCGAGTTGATCTTCGTGACCGCTTTCAGACAAATTCTGAGCCCCAATGGTGAAGGCCGCGAAATCAAGCAATCCGGGTGATAGCCCTTCGGCCCGCGACAGAACCTTTTCCGCTGCGGCCGAATTCAATTTCACGTCTGGTGTGGCATAGGCTTTTGCACGCTTTATGCGCCCATAAATGACGTCGTCTTGTCCGCCGGACCGACTGGCCCACTCTTGCTCACTTAACAGAGAGCTCTCAGGAAAATCAGTTTCCGTCCCGTTGGGCAAGGAGCAGTAAACGATACCGCCTGCCACCTCTTCGACAGTGTAGGGGTGCCCCTCTTTGGTGTAGGCGGTGGACCCAACTGGAAATCTCTCTGTCATTGTTTTTCTTTCTTAGGTACTCGCAATTTCTGCTCTCGGCCGGCCTTCAGGGTTGTGTTGAGGCACCATAGCTGAGTTTGGTCCCCAAAACGGAGGAAAATGCATGACGTAAGTCGAGATTGTCAGAGCCAGCATTTGTCCCAGTAGAAATACGAAAGGATTGGAGAACACAGCCAAGTGCAAAAGGCTAAAAATCAAATTTGGGAAGTGAGCCAATAGAACTTTTCTCTTATTGGTTTCGAGAATGTTGTGATCTGGCGACACGCGACTATCCCAATACTTGGCGTGCCATAATCCGTTCAAACTTCCACCAATAAGAAAAGTTCCCGCGGTCGCAAAAAACGGACCAAATCCTGTTTTCTCGAGAATAGACCATATACTCAGCAACACTTCGCCAGTGGCCAAGCCCCACAAAATGCCGAAGCATAGAAGAGGGATGACGAACAAGGCTCGGCTGTGATGCACGGTTCCCTTGCGCCAGACTTGCCCGTAACCGATCGCGATAACCGCCATGAGCGCAATAGTCGCGGTCCACCAAATAGGATCCCTCAATTGATCAGGGCGTATGACAGGAGAAGACCGCAACGTTGGCATAACTCCAGCGGCCAGCGAGATGAGGAAGCAAGAGGAAAAGAATATTCCGGCGCGTAGCCAAGCCCGTTGTGGGTCATAGACGTTATTCGGGCGCTGGTGATTTAGCCGAAGAAGCAGCGTCGCCAGAATGAGTATTCCGGTGAGGGCGCTAATGACGAAACGTGCTTCCCAGGGTTCGCTAAATAAGACCCGGGATTGAAACACAACGCCTGTTTCCATGGTTAGTCAGCAGCTGTCGCGCCGGCGTCGGCAATTTGTTCACATGTTTCGGTATCGACCCGGCAGTCAGCGGTGAGGTTCATGACGCTTGTAAATGCACGTCCCTCGAGGATGACTTGAATCGGTATAAATCGGTCGTCGGGGCTGAAGAGTATTTTGCCCCCGCTCTCCTGCATTTTTTCTGTGCGTTCTCGATCAAATCCGAAAACCGGTTCGATGCCGGCGATGACTGGAATCAATTCGATATCCTGCCCACTGATCCAGAACTGCCGGGGCGCTTCCACACGTCCAACCAGGTCATAACGCCGGCGACCATCGTAGATGGGAACGCGGAATTCATTCTCACGGTGATGGACAATTTGGCCTCGCGCAGCGACAAACGCAGATATGGGATCAAACACACCGACACGCATATCATCTGGGACAGGAAGCGGTGCTTCACGACCACGGTTCCAGTCAAGGTCGTCGAGAGAAATATCTTCGTCCGTCTGGGGATTGAAGGTTCTTTCTAAGGGGCGCGCTAACCCAGTAGCTGGGTCATAGGCAATGGTCAGTGAAGAGGAGATTTGTTCAGCGGCCCAAGCCCGATCAAATTGCCGAGGGACCGGCGTTGGTCCTTGACCTGTTTCAATAACAAAGGTGCCGTCACCCTTAACTTCGGCTCGAAAATCTTGGAACCACCGAGCCATACCCCGTGTTTCCATGGTTAACGTGGTGCGGTAGCCCCGCTCGCTTTCATCAAATTCAGCCAAAAAGTCGGCGACATGGAGCCCCCCAACTTTAAGGTCATAGGCTAGTCGCTCTGATTGGTCGGTGAGAGGCGCGGCTGGGCATTCCCAACCGGTGAGGGCTAGGGTCGTGATCAGTGCAATAAAAGAGGCGAAATGACGCATAGGGTGGCAGGCGGTCCAGCTTTGGTAATACTAGTGACACTAATAGTTGTATTGTATTTCTAAGGCGCGTGCACCCCCACGGCCCTCAGTCTGATCGCTATGTGGTGGGCCAGAATCTGGGTCTTCATCCCCCTTCACAAAGGGCAGGGGATAGGGCATACGGAAGAGGTAAAGTTTAGGTGCAAGGGTTCCATGAAAATCGCAGTACTTAAGGAGCGCCGACTTGGGGAGGCCCGTGTTGCCGCGACCCCCGAGACGGTCAAGAAATTCGTTGGTTTAGCCTGCGACGTCGTTGTTGAACGTGACGCGGGTGACGCCTCTAATATCTCTGACGCCGCCTTTGAGGAGGCTGGTGCAAGTATCGCTGAGTCCCCATCAGATGCTGTCAAAGGCGCCGATGTTATTCTTAAAGTTTCGCGCCCCATATGCGGGGCAGACGGGGAAAATGAGGTCTCAGGTCTTCCGGAAAACTCGATCCTCATAACCTCATTGCAAGCTCTCACCGAGAAGGATGCCGTCGAAGCGCTCGCACAGCAAAAGATTACGGCTTTTGCCATGGAACTGATGCCGCGTATCACGCGTGCGCAGTCAATGGACATCCTTTCGTCGCAATCTAACTTGGCTGGATACAAAGCAGTTATTGATGCGGCGGCGACGTTTGGTCGAGCGATGCCGATGATGATGACCGCTGCCGGCACTATCGCACCGGCACGGGTACTTGTTTTTGGTGCTGGCGTAGCCGGGCTGCAAGCGATCGCGACGGCGAAGCGCTTGGGCGCTGTGGTTTTGGCAACAGACGTTCGATATGCCGCAAAAGAGCAGGTCGAGAGTCTGGGCGGGAAGTTTATCGTTGTTGATGAAGAAGCGATGAAGGCTGCTGAGACGGAAGGCGGTTACGCCAAGGAAATGAGCGACGAGTTCAAACAGAAGCAGGCTGAGGCAGTACGAGCAGAAGTTGTGAAGGCTGACATCGTCATTACAACGGCGCTTATACCTGGCCGGCCGGCGCCAAAGTTGGTCGCCGCTGATGTTGTTGCCGGTATGAAAGCCGGTTCCATCATTGTTGATTTGGCTGTTGAGTCGGGTGGCAACGTTGAGGGCTCGCAGTTGGGGGAAACCCTGACGACTGATAACGGTGTGACTATAATTGGCCATGCCAACATGCCGGCTCGTCTGGCTCGCGACTCAAGTGCTTTGTATGCGCGCAATCTATTTAACTTCCTGTCTCCAATGATCGACAAAGAGACAGGCAATCTTAATATTGATTGGGAAGATGACGTGGTTACAGGAACGCTCGTGACCAAAGAAGGCCAGGTTGTGCACCCCCGGTTGACAGGGGAAGGAGGCTAAGCATGAGCAAACAAGCTGTTCCTGAAGCCGCCCAGGGCTTGGCCGACCAGGCAGAGACCTTGGCTGAGAGCGCAGAGATGCTCGCCGCCCAAGCCGGGCAATTGGCAATGGAAACCCAAGCCGCTGGAGGTGGAAACGAGTTCTGGTACCTCGTTACTATTTTTGTTCTAGCCGTCTTTGTTGGGTTTTACGTTGTTTGGAGTGTGACGCCCGCACTTCATTCGCCGTTGATGGCTGTTACCAATGCGGTCTCATCAGTCATTATTGTTGGCGCACTTATTGCGACAGGGCCGGAAGAATTTACGACATCCAAAGTGTTGGGTTTCTTCGCTGTAATTCTAGCATCTGTAAATATATTTGGTGGGTTCATCGTGACCCACCGGATGCTTGCTATGTTCAAGAAAAAAGCGAAGTAGGGAACGGTCATGTCACAAGGCGCTACACTACTCGCTTATTTGATTTCGGGCGTTTTCTTCATCCTGACCTTGCGTGGGTTATCGTCTCCTGAGACAGCCCGTCGAGGCAACACGTTCGGCATTGTTGGGATGACCATCGCAATTCTAACGACTTTGATCTCCCCTGAGGTGACGGCCTACGTCTGGATTGTTGTCGGAATATTGGTTGGCGGTACTGCAGGTACGATCATCGCCAAGCGCATTGAGATGACGGCGCTGCCACAACTCGTCGCAGCGTTTCACAGTTTGGTTGGTATGGCTGCTGTGCTTGTCTCCTTTGCGGCGCTTCTTGCGCCTGAGGCCTATGGCATCGGCACTATCGGGTCCATCAAAGCAGGTAGCTTGATTGAAATGTCAATCGGTCTTGCGATTGGAGCGATCACGTTTTCAGGTTCAGTAATCGCTTTCGCTAAGCTTCAGGGGCTGATGTCCGGTAATCCTTTAGTTTTTCGGGGTCAGCATGCTCTCAACGCGCTCTTAGGTCTTGCGTTGCTCGTTTTGGTTATCTGGTTCTGCAACACCGAGAGTATTTCGCTATTCATTCTGGTCGCCTTTTTAAGTTTTGCGCTCGGCTTTCTTCTCATTCTTCCGATCGGTGGCGCGGATATGCCGGTCGTAGTGTCCATGCTCAATTCCTATTCTGGGTGGGCCGCCGCCGGGATTGGGTTCACGCTTGGTAATTCACTATTGATTATTGTTGGCGCTCTTGTGGGATCTTCTGGTGCCATTTTGTCCTACGTCATGTGTAAGGGTATGAACCGCTCCATCGTCAATGTCATCCTTGGCGGATTTGGTGGTGACGCGGACGCCGGGCCTGCTGCGGCAGGCGGTGATAGAAGCGTTAAATCAGGAGCGGGAGAGGATGCTGCCTTCATTATGGGGAATGCGTCAAAAATAATCATAGTTCCGGGGTACGGCATGGCTGTCGCTCAAGCGCAACATGCGCTCCGAGAAATGGCCGACAAACTTAAATCTGAAGGCGTAGATGTGAGTTACGCTATTCACCCTGTCGCAGGGCGTATGCCCGGTCACATGAATGTGTTACTTGCGGAAGCGAATGTGCCGTACGACGAAGTCTTCGAGTTAGAAGAGATAAACAATGAATTTAGCACTGCAGACGTGGTCTACGTAATTGGTGCCAACGACGTTACGAACCCAGTTGCCAAGACCGACCCGCAAAGCCCAATTTATGGAATGCCGATCCTAGATGTTGAGAAGGCCAAGACGGTTTTGTTCGTGAAACGATCAATGTCAGCTGGCTATGCCGGAGTTGATAATGAACTCTTCTTCCGAGACAACACCATGATGTTGTTTGGTGATGCGAAAGAAATGACGGAGACAATCGTCCAATCACTGTAAGGTCACGTAAAAGGTCAAGGTATTACCCCAAAAGGAGCTTACCCATGAGTAAAGCCATGCCTAGCGGCCTTTCTCGCCGCCAAATTCTTATAGGTACAACCTCGGTTGTTGCTGCGACTTCATTGTCAGCATGCGGCGGCGATGAGGAAGATACTCCGATCGTTCGCCCACAGGGTGTGCCAATAAGCCCCTTCGGCGCAGAGTCTACGGCTGATGAAGTCACTAATGGTTTTGATTTATCAAGTAAAACTGCGGTCATCACAGGGTGCAACTCAGGGCTTGGATACGAAACCATGCGGGTCTTAGCTGGCCGTGGAGCACATGTTTTTGGTGTCTCTCGTAACTTAGAAAAGGCAACAGAGGCCTGTAATTCTATTGAGGGTAACACGACGCCCTTTGCCGGCGATCTAGCGAATTTTGAAACGATAGCGGAGTGTGCAGATGCGATCGGCGCCACAGGCACGCCCATAGACATGCTCATTTTGAACGCAGGTGTTATGGCGCTACCCGAACTGCAGTTGGTCAATGGCGTCGAGCGTCATTTCGTTATCAATCACTTGGGCCACTTCATCCTAGCCAATAGGCTAATGGAGCAAGTGAAAGCTGCTCCGCAAGGCCGTTTTGTAACCGTCGGATCGCAAGGATATTTGTGGGCTCCAGATGATGGGATTCAGTTTGATCAATTGGATGGCTCGTGGATGGCTGAGTATGTTCCCAACGATGCTTATGGCCACTCTAAATTGGCCAACGGCTTATTCTCCCTTGAACTGGCGAGGCGGTTAGAAGGTTCGACGGCCACGTCGAATGTGATTCATCCTGGCGTGATCAATACCAATCTTGGTCGACACTATCCGTTGCATATTCGGATATTCGCGGGTCTTTTCAGCTGGGCTTTGCCGTTCTTCAAATCTGTCGAAGCCGGTGCAGCCACTGAAACCTATGTGGCGACCGCACCCGCTTTGTCTGAGACCAGCGGATATTATTTTGAAGACTGTAATCCAGTCATAGCGGGTCACAATATGGAAAATGCGGCCATGGCAGAGAAGCTTTGGGCGGTCTCTGAAAGCCTGACGCAGGACTACATCGGATCAGTCAGTGAAAGCGTCGAGGAAGGCTAAGCGACGCTACGCTGCGCTTATTCAGTATCGGCACCGCGAACTCTAGAGGAGTTAACTCCTGTAGGGGCAGTGCCTTTACGGAAATAATATTCGAACGCCTCGTCAAAGCGTCCCTGCGCGTAGGGTACAAAATATAACAACGCCATGCCTTCAAGCACATGTGCTTGTTCAATGCCGCCGAGGATCATTGTTTCAAAACCCATAGCTTGAACAAGCTCTGCGACCTTCTCCATGGCAGGTAAGTCGTTGCCGACTAAGGGTACGGTCACCGGTCCGCCTGCATGGGCTGGATTCTCAAGAATGTGATAGCCGACCGTGTTAAAGGCTTTCACAACCTTTGATTTTGGCGCCCATTCCTGAATCAATTGGCCAGCAGACGTATCAACGGCGTTTTCTCGATCGGGCTGAATAGCGCGAATTGGAGCGTTGGTTACGTCGAAGATGATCTTACCATCGAGGTTGTCGACATTCGATTTGATGAGGTCTTCTGTCGCCCTCCAAAGCAAGACCAATGCGACGATGTCCGCTTCGGCAATCGCATTCGCAGATGTGTCGACACGAGCGCCATTGCCTGTCCGTGCTACGACGGCGGCAGCTTTCTCGGAATTTGGGTTGCGTGAGCCGTATATTACCGTATGCCCCGTTTCTGCAAACCTAAGCCCCAGTGCGCTGCCCATTCTCCCAGTGCCGATTACAGCAACAACTTCCGCCAGTGCGGGCGTGCTGGCGAAAATAAATAAGCCTGTGATGGCAATAGCAATATTTCTGTGCAGGATCATAGTTGTTTCCTAATTGCTTTTTGGGAGGGGCTTGTCACAGACGCGGTCATGCATTTGAGCGGGATCTCCGATAGAGCGAATCACAAACCCCGTGTCTTCAATGGTTTTCTCTACACCCATAGTCACGAAACCAGGGGCATACGGTTCGCCATTATCAGCAGAATCCATGAGTCCTAGAAATCCGCCATATCCGGGGTGGTCATCCGAAGTGGTGGAGAAATCCCAAAGGACAAATGTTCCGCCCGGACGTAGTACCCGGAAGGCTTCCGCAAGAGTCTTCTCGATTACAGGTCTTGGAATCTCGTGGAATAGAATATGAGCGGTTACAAGATCAAAGTGATTGTCAGGAAACTCGAGAGCTTCAGAGGCCATTTGTGCGAAATTGACGTCAAGGTCTTGTTGGATTGCGCGCCAGTGCCCGTAGCGCACCATTGGCGCTGAAATGTCGGTGGCCCATACCTCGGCGCCGGGGTTTAATTTTTTGTGTTCGCAAGCAAGTTGTCCAACAGAACAGCCGATTTCCAATATGCGATCAACTTTGCCGTCCTCAGGCATTTTGGTGTGTTCAGCAAGCTTACGATGCCAAGCATCACCTGCGTTGTTTCCTCCGAAGAAAATTTGCGTACCGCAGTCGTAATACAGACCCGCTAGATCATCACCGACATAGCCGCGGGGTTGGATGTGAATCTGGACTTTTGCATAATCTGGCATATCAAAATCAGGGTTGTAGGTAAGGGACCCAGGGCCTTCTGTTTCTGCCTCATTGAGTTTTCGGAGCCAGTCGTCTCGTTGGGTGTCGATGGAGCCAATAATTCGATCTTTGTACATCTCTTGATAGCTACGCTTGATACGTAGAAAGCTGGCTAGTTCCATATCACCCGCAATGACATCGCGCACCTGGTTTACGCAATCATTCGTTTGCTCAATTGCGATTTCTCGGCCTTTTAAAACCTTGTTGCCGTGCTCTCCCATTTGCTTCCAACGGGCATGGAGCAAGACATTTCTGGCTTCGCAAACATAGTCAACGAAACTTTCATCCGACCGCGAAGGTAATGCTGGCGTATTGCCATTCATGCCGCGGTCAATAAAGTAATTGGATCGGGTCATCAGCAATCTCCAAATTCTGACAAGAGGCTAAAATTGCGGTTTGCGGAGGATCGCGAAAGTGTCACCCGCGAAGCACGTGTTATCTTGGACGAAGATGATATTCGAAACGAGTGCGACCTTGATATCCCTGGGCGACATAAAGTTGCCCCATTGCCTCAACGCCACGAGCGTGGCTGAGAGCGCCAACGTCTAGCGGTACGAGGCCGATGGCAGTTACCAGATCAGCGACCCGCTCCTTGGCCGCTATGTCGTCACCGGCCAATGGAATGGTAATCGGTCCTCCTGCGGCGTTGGCATCAACCATATAGGCACGGGTGAGAGTGTTGAAAGCCTTCACAACATGAGCGCCCGGCGCCCACTCTTGAATCAATTCGGCGGCTGAGGGATCAGCAGCAATTCCGACTGTTTTTTCTGCGTCAAATGCTAAAGCGTTTATTGGGTCGATTATGATTTTACCGTCAAGCGAACCAAGTTCAGAAACAATGGCTTTCGCAGGCGCCCAGGGAATTGCGAGTAAGATAATATCAGCGTTCACTGCGGCTTCAGCCTGAGTTGTTGCAGTCGCATCATTGCCAGTCTGCGAGATAAGGGATTGTACCTCAGCGCTACCTGGTGTGCGCGAACCGTATACCACAGTGTGTCCCGCGGCGGCGAAATGAGGTCCCAAGGCGCTGCCAACGCCTCCTGTGCCGATAACGGCAATTGTGTCAGCGTTGGCTAACCCTGATGTCGTAATGGAAATGTCGGCAATAAAGATATTTCGAAGCATGGTCATCGGTGAGGTCTTTCTTCTCGGCGTTACTATCCAGCGGCCCGCACACCCTCGCTGACTTCCGGTGCAGCACCGCGTCGCAGATAAAATTCGAACGCGTCTTCTTTCCGGCCCTGCAGGTACGGAACGATGTAGATCATCGACATCATTTCCAATGCGCGGGCATGAACGAGAGGACCGACATCCACAGTCTCAAAACCGAAGGTTTGGACCAGCTCAGCAATGGCCGACTTTGAATCGTCGTCGTCACCGACAATAGGAACAGACACGGGACCACCTGCTGCGGCCGGATTGGCAATGACATGGAAGCCTACCGTGTTGAATGCTTTTACAACAACGCAGTCGGGGAACCATTTTTGGATGCTTTCACCCGAAGACGTATCGGTCGCCATTTCCATGAGGCCATGTGCACCAAACGATAAAGCGTTGGTGACATCGATGATGGTTTTGCCACTTATTGACCCGATGGAGGATGCCGCTTCTTCTGCACCTGCCCAGGGTACGGCAAACACCACAACATCCGCCGCCGCAGCGGCCTCAGATGGGTCGGTAGCTGAAGCACCGTCACCGATTTTCTGAAGCAACGCGGTGGTTTCTTCGCTGTCTGGAGACCGAGATCCAAATACGACGGAATGGCCAAGTTCAACGAGGCGTCCGCTAATCGCGCCGCCCATGCGGCCGGTACCAATCACAGCGATAGGTTTTGTTGTGTTTGACATGGGTGTCAGCCTCCAAGTTATCGTACAGGGTCAGATCTAGGCTACTATCATATCGGTTGATCCTTGCGCGTCCACGAATACCCACATCAGATCACAATTGGCAGACCAATCGAATTGCGGTGGCTGTGTGGACGGGAAGGGCCTCTGTGCGGCAGAGCTCTTTTCGATATACCCTTTAGTGCCATAGAACTTCTCGGTAGCGTATTGCGATCTATCAGATCGGGATGGGGAAAGGGCAAATTCTGTTCCTTGAGGTAGTATTTGACGACACCCATGAGGGTTCTGCCAACGCCTTTGCTTTGAAAGTTAGGATGGGCGTGCCACGCCCAAACATAGCCGTTGGGGTCGCAGCCGACGACCGCAGCGGGATAATCCATGTACTCGGCGCACCATAGTTCATAGTTCAGGCTCGCAATGAGGCTGGCAATTGAGTTCTCAGCGGTCAGGAGAGCAATGGTGGTAGGGAGCAAGAATTCTGCGTTAGAGGCTGTCCAAGCATGTTCGACCAGTTTTGTCTTAGTGGCGAGGTTTTCAGGACCCACGCGTCGAATCGCAAGGGGTTCTGAACCAGATCCAGTGATAGTTCAATCATAGAATGCTTGCAGTGCGATTGCGGCACTTTCTATAGAAATCGGATGGCTTTTGCCTCAGATGCAAACGGCGCAGCTAAATAAAGCCGCGCCGGCAACAAGATTAAATTATTCCCGATCGATGTGGCTCGGGCTGATAATTGGGTTAAAAGCCCTCACGTTCAATTCGCTTGCGCTCAAGCTTACGGGCACGCCGGACAGCTTCAGATTTCTCCCGAGCACGTTTCTCAGAAGGCTTCTCATAAGCTTTGCGGAGCTTCATTTCGCGGAATACGCCTTCCCGCTGCATCTTTTTCTTCAGGGCTTTCAGCGCCTGATCGACATTGTTATCGCGTACGACGACCTGAACCAGGGTTCGTCTCCTTTTTTGACTAAATTGTTCGCTTGGGGCGACCCAAATCAAGACCTTAACCCAGAAGGCGCGGGGTATATCACAGGGAATCCGCCTTGTGAAGGCCTGGTGGCTAGGGGTGCTTCGCTTGAAACCGCTTATTTTTCGGGCAATTAGCCATTTGCCCCGAGCCTCAGGACTCCTATATTGAACAACAGATTCAGGCGGCCGGTTTGAGCTGCCATCACAGAGACAAATAGCAGTTCATGGCCATTTTAGATATCGCCCGCATGGGGCACCCCATTCTCAAGGGCCGCGCCCACGAGGTCACGAACTTCGATGATCCGAAACTTCAAACCTTTATCGAGGATATGAAGGAAACCATGGTGCGTGCCGGTGGTGTCGGCTTGGCCGCGCCGCAAGTCTACGTGCCCTTGCGCATCGTCATCTTTTTCGTGCCCGAAGGCCGGGACGGCGGAACGGCTGTTCCTCTGACGGTGATGATTAACCCCGTTATTAAACCCGTCTCTGATACCATTGCTGAAGACTTCGAGGGATGCCTCTCGGTACCATACCTCACTGGCGTCGTTCCGCGCTGGACACAGGTTAAGTATTCCTACCAGAACGTGGATGGGTCTTTGCGTGAACGCTCTGCTGAAGGATTCCATGCCCGCGTCGTACAGCATGAAACTGATCATTTAGATGGAGTGTTGTACCCAATGCGCATGATCAATATCGCGACTTTGGCCTTCACCGACGCCCAAGACGAGAATGATCAAGAATGTGAAGACCAGGATGGTGCGGGCAGCGACGAAACCTCGCAAGAAGCGTCGGATTCAGAGACCTCTGAGCTAGCCTTATGAGCAGCAAAGACGCCAAACGTGATGCGATCGTGCTCGCGACACTGACCCATGTGCCTTTTGACGGATGGACCGTTGAAGCTTTACAGCGTGGTGCGGCCGATGAGGGTATGACATCTGCTGATGTCGATGTTTTGTTTCCCGACAGGTCTCGTGGGGTAATTCGTCATTGGTTGCAAATGGCCGACCGCCAGATGCTTGAGGACTTGGCAGACGCAGATCTTAAGTCTTTACGTATTCGAGACCGCATCTCATTACTTGTACGAACTCGTCTCAAGCGATGGGCACCCCATCGGGAAGCAGTGCGTCGCGCCCTCGCGCTTTCTGTTCTTCCCGGATACTCGGAAGATAGTTTGCGGGGTGCGTATGCGACAGTTGATGCTATGTGGCGAGCCGCTGGTGACCGGTCGACAGATTTTAATTTTTATACGAAGCGCGGGCTTTTGGCCGCGATCTATTCATCGACCCTTCTGGTTTGGCTCGATGACCGTTCAGAGGGATGTGCCGATACATGGGCTTTTCTCGATCGTCGTATTGCTACTGTCATGAAAGTACCAAAGGCGCAATCTCAAGTGAAAGAAGCATTATCTCGGCTTCCAAACCCTTTAAGCTTACTCAGACGTTCCCGGCGAACGGCTTAGCCGCCCATGGGTCGCTGTAGTATCAAACGATCTCCGCACTCCTAGGCCTAGACGCAAGCTAGAACACCAATTCTCTTTTTGAACATAACCGCCGATACTCAAGGTAAGACGTGCTCACAGATCACCAAAAAGCACTCTCATGGCTAATCGAATCTCATGCCTAGGCCACTTGGGCTTGTCCTGTCAAAACGGGCGGTTAACATAAAAATATTGTGACCTTTAGACTGGGGAGACAGCCATGCATTTCAATACCAAGACTGCTGCACTACTGCTCATTGATCTGCAAGTCGGGTTTTGTTCTCCCGATGGGCACACGGGGCGGCGGTTGGATGTCTCAGGATTCGAGCCAGTCTTGAAGTCAGCGAAAAGGTTGGCTCATGTAGCCCGCGCGGCAGGTATGCCGGTGATTTACACAACAATGGCATTCGCGCCTGATTATTCGAATGGTGGTCTGACCACAACCGAGCTGCGACCTAATCTTAAAGAAGAAAACGCGCTTAGAGCTGATCAGCCAGACCGTGACATTATGCCTGAGCTTGAGCCGCAACCTGAAGACACCATTCTTGAGAAGCAGCGATATTCGGCGATGATAAAATCACCGCTGCCTGCGCTATTAGAGGAGCTAAATATAGAAGGTGTTGTTGTGGGAGGCGTGACGACTTCCATGTGTGTCGAGAGCACCGTGCGGGATTTAGCGATGATGGACTATCGGGTGTTCGTCGTGCCCGAAATGTGTGGCGACCTAAAGCCCGATTTTCATGATAGAGCAATGCAAATGTTTGCTCTGGCCTTTGGGCGCGTCGTACCAGAAGTCGATATGATTTCCGCAATGAACGCGGGGTCGGAGGATTTTCCGCATCAAGCGCGGTAAACCCTCCGACTATATATAACTAAGACGGCTTACGGAATTTGAGAACAAACCGATGTGTGTTGCCGCGGATTGTTGGCGCAAAAACACTGACATCAAGAGGGTCGTCAAGATTCTCAAGTACATCTGTTTCACCAGCCAGTTCAAAATCAGCGTTCAAAATCTCCTCAACAACAAGGTGCCGTTCCGTGCGGTGATTTTTAGTGAGATCAATCATGCCCATACCGGGTGCGGCGTGATGATCAATGATGCCATAAATGCCGCCCGGCTTGAGTGAGTCGTGAACGGCTTTATTCATGGCAGCCGTGTCGGTGCCAAACCCGCCCATGGCGTCATGGTAAATGAGCACGATGAAAACCGCGTCCATTTCACCCTGAGGCAATTTCGGGTCTTCGAGTTCGCTTACCAGGTCAACAACGTTGGTGAGTCCATGTTCAGCAATACGCTTTTCAATCGGCGATTTGCCATCGTCCTGACGACTCACAACCCATTCATTGTTGTGCCCGTAAACAACCCCTTCTTCGCCAACAATCTCTGAAAGGACGCCGGTGTAATAGCCGCTAAAAGTCAGAAGCTCAGCAACTTTATCGCCGGGTTTCACGCCGAAAAAGGCCATAACCTCACCGGGCTTCCTGTTCGCATCTCTTGCTTTTTCGTCGTCCGTTCGTTTGTTGCTTTTTAGGCCATCCGAAATGTAGGCCGGAACTGTAATGTCGCTGCCAGCAACAACATCGTCGGCGAGTTGCGCATTTGCTGAAAAAGCTGAGGCGGCGAAGGCGGAAATCGTAACGATAGTAAAGAGCTTATTCATAGTCTTCCCCTGAGTGTTTTATTTATGCGCCATCAAACAGTACGTGAGGCAAATGATAAATTAAACCGTGTCTATGGGTATGGTTATCCAGCAATCTTTGTCGCACCGCTTTCCACCATGGTGTCAATAGCGGCTTGATCCAGCCCTGCCTCTGACAGGATTTCAGCCGAATGCTCACCTAATAGGGGTGCATGTCGACGAATGTCTGCAGGTGAGTCAGAAAACGCGATCGGGAAGGCTGGTGTGCGCAGTTTACCTTCTGTGGGGTGATCAATGGACTGCCAAAACCCGACAGCATTTAAATGCTCATCATGAACCAAGTCCTCTAAGTCGTTTACGACAATTGTGGGAACACTGGTTTTGCCGAATATTTTCATCCATTCCTTGGTGGTTTTTGTCAGCATTGTTTTACCGGTTTCTTGATAGGTGTCGTCGATATTCCCAACCCGATCCGCTAAGGACGTAAAGCGGGGGTCTTCTAGCAGTTCTTCGCGCCCCGAGAGTTTGCAGAAGGTGTCCCAGTGCGCATCTAAGTAAGGCAGGATTGCAATGTAGCCGTCCTTTGTGGGGTAGGGTTTGCGATGTTCGCTCATCAATCGCACGTACCCTGGCTCGCCCATGGGGGGATCGAACGCGTGACCCCATAGGTGTTCGGCCATGACATAGGAAACCATAGTTTCGTACATCGGGACTTCAATCTCTTGGCCTTTACCAGTACGCTCGCGATGAAAGAGTGCTGCTAAAACTGCCTGAACAACAGCCATCGCTGTTGTCTTATCGCATACGATAGTGGGGAGGTAACGGGGTTCGCCGAGCACTAGCTTATTCAACATGGCGATGCCTGATACGGCTTGTATTGAGTCATCTAAGGCGCCTTTGTCGCCGTAAGGACCTTTTTTGCCGTAGCCATACGAGCCGCAGTAGATCAGCTTTGGGTTGATTTTTTTCAAGGTATCGTAATCAAGTTTGAGCTTGTCCATGACTTGGGGCCGGTTGTTGTGCACCAGCACGTCTGCAGTCTCGACAAGTTTTAGTAATGCATCGCGGGCCTCAGGTTTCTTAAGATCGAGTACCAAGCTCCGCTTGTTACGGTTGCAAGTGAGATAAAGAGCCGCCATTCCTTTGGTATTGCGGAATGCGCCAAGAGATCTGTTGCTATCGCCATACGGTGCTTCAACCTTGATGACATCGGCACCCATATCTCCGAGCATTTGGCAGGCCCACGGACCAAGTACAACAGCGGTGAGTTCAAGTATTTTAATGCCATCAAGCGGTCCGGGCATGATCAAAAATCCTTACATAAGCATGTGAGTATGGTGTTGATTTGTTGGTATCAGATACTTTGACATCAGTCGACCGGACCGATCAATTAGCCCAGTTGAGACAAGGTGTCAGTCAATGCTTCTGCAAGGGCACTGGCGGCCTTGTCGCTAAACATGTCTTCGTTTGTTCCCGGAATGCGTGGTAGATTGAGGTTCTTAAACGAGATGTCGCTCAACGTATTCTGCGGACTTCAGAAAAGGCGGATCGATCAAGTCCTAAATACATACAATGGCTGCAAAAGGGGGGGGCGTGTGTCTACGCTGGTCGATCACATCGAGTTTGATGCTGGTTGGCAGTTCGTCCTAATGTCTCTTTGGATCGGATAGATGTATCGAGCATGCGATAAACCCAGGCTTAGGCTATTGTAGCTCACGCCGTAGTGTCGTTCAGCCTCCGCATCTCCATCTGTATCGGGTCCCAATAGTTGCGGAACTCGTTTTAAATTAGTTGGTGCATGGGCTCGTGTCGCTCAAATTCTAATTTATATTTATGGGGGGTACTCCTTAGCCCTTGTTTTCATCAATCAAGCAGACGATGCTCCCGCTTAAATTTCTTGATTTGAAAGGTCTATAGAAATGCGTATTCAGATTGCTGTGGTCGCTCTGTTTTCATTATTGGTTACTCCAGTCTCCGCCCAAATGCAGATTTATTGCGACGGTCAAACCGAGAACCTCAACACCTACTTAAAGATACATAAGGTGTTATTTATGGATAGAGACACGACACGCGTAGAGGAATTCTACGCCGATAAGGTTATTTCCCATAATAACGATGCTGGCGGGCCTGGTTCGGTGGTACGGCCTGACGACATGCGCAAGATGTGGGAGGAGTCCTTAAAGAATAATCCTGAGCGCGTGCTTGAGGACGACCTAATCCTCTGCGTCGACGACTTTATTGTTGTGCGAACGATCGTTAAGAGCAGTTTTAATACGACACTTGCCGGGCATGAGCCGACGGGCGAACCCTACGAAATATCAGCCATCGACATCTATCGATTTGATGACGGCAAAGTTGTCGAGAGATGGGGAAACGCAGACGTCGCCTATATGTTTCGCCAGCTCGGATTTAAGATGGTCAAGGAAAAAGAATAAGAACTTCTTAGGGATCTAACAGTGGGCTTAACCGCGTGACGTGGCCCATTTTGCGGCCAGGCCGGGGATCAGTTTTACCGTAGACGTAAACATGACAGGCCGGATCCGCGTGGAAGGCTTCGAGATTGCTGATCTCGTCGCCAAGAAGGTTTGTCATGATAGCGTTAGAATGCCTCAGGGGGTCGGCGAGGGGTAGCCCGCATATCGCGCGGATCAATTGGGTAAACTGATCAGTTTGGCACGCGTCCACCGTCCAGTGCCCTGAGTTGTGCGGGCGAGGGGCCATTTCATTTACAAGTACCCCCCCATAGGACGTTACAAACATCTCGACGGCGACGATGCCCACCAAGCCCAGAGCCTCGGCCGCTCTCTCTGCTATTCCAATCGCCGTCTTTGCAGTTGTCGAAGAGATATTCGCAGGAGCAGTAGTGGTGTGCAGAATGTGGTTCTTGTGCACGTTCTCCACCGGCTCAAAACACTGGGTGTGACCGTCTAAGCCACGGGATGCGATGACTGAAATTTCGCTCGTAAACTTGACGAACCCTTCTAGGACAGCGAAAGGAGCTATGGCTGAATGTATGTTCCGGCCCGACGTGATTTTAGACCAAGCGGCCTCAGCGTCCTCTGGACTGTCTATCCGAACTTGACCTTTGCCGTCGTATCCTAGGCGAGCTGTCTTGAGAATAGCCGGTGTATCGACTGCTGCAAGAGCAGCGACTAGGCCTTCAAGACTATGAATAGGGCGCCACGGAGCTGTGGCTGCCCCAATTTCTGCAAAGAAGGCTTTTTCTTTCGCCCGGTCTTGGGCGATTTCTAGCGCTGTCCAAGACGGTCTTACTTGAACCGACCTAGCGATGCGGGCAACTATTTCCGACGGAACATTTTCAAATTCAAATGTTGCGACGTCGATTTGTCGAGCAAAGGCGTCAAGAGCCTCAAAGTCATCGTATGGGGCACAGGTAGAGTTTGTTGAGACCAGAGAAGCAGGGCAGGCGCGCTCGGGGCAGAATACATGTGTATTATACCCAAGCTTTGCGGCAGCGAGCGCAAGTAAACGGCCTAATTGACCGCCGCCAAGAATTCCTATCGTGCCGCCTGCGTCTATACGTTCCGTCATTCTTAGGTGAACCGGGGTCTAACTTTCTGAGCTGGGGGTTTCTGCTACTGCAGATGTTTGTGCTGATCTCCACGCATCCAATCGGGTGGCCAAGGCTAAGTCAGACAGAGCGATGATTGCGGCCGCCATTAATCCTGCGTTTTTTGCGCCAGCCGATCCGATCGCAAGCGTTCCGACCGGGATGCCCCCAGGCATCTGAGCGATTGCGAGCAGACTGTCCATTCCACTGAGGGCTTTGCTTTCTACGGGAACCCCGAGCACAGGCAACGGGCTCATAGATGCGGTCATGCCGGGCAGGTGTGCTGCCCCACCCGCACCAGCGATAATGACCTTGAGGCCACGTTCTTTGGCGGATTTTGCGTACTCGACCAATCGGTCAGGGGTGCGATGGGCAGAGACGATCAGTGCCTCAAAGGCGACGTCAAGGGCGTCCAATACGTCTGCGGCGTGACGCATGGTTGGCCAATCTGATTGGCTCCCCATAATGATTCCGACGACGGCGTTACTCATGCTCTGAACGCTCCAGCCCCAAAAAGGGGCGCACTGTACAGACGGGCCCTGCAGTCCGCAAGCTGAAGTAGTATACTAGTGAATTGGGGGCTTTTATCCACGCTGCTCAATTATGTCAGATATCACGACTCCTTCCAGTATTGTTAGCGTCCAAAGACGTGAAGAGCGCCCAGCAGGACGGAGACCAGGAGCAGCATGAGCCGACAGCGAGCAAGGTTGTTGAGGGTTATGAGGAAACGGCTCGTGAAATAAGCAATAAAATTACGATTCTCGATATAATCGTTAATTTGATGACGACACAGATCATACGTCGGACTCATTAGGTGTTCTTACCGATGATGCGCCATTAGCTGCAGCGGACAAAGTGCGACCTTTGGCAGAGGACGCCGCGTATCCTGTGGCTAGTCTCGACACGAAGTTGAGTTTCACAGTTACCTCTATGAGGGTGGAGGCTGGCCAAGGTAATCACGTATTGCGATCTTAAATTGTTTAGTCTTTTCCTATTCTTAGGCAATGATGTCGGGTAGCAAGTTGTCGTTCAGGCTAGAAATCTGATCCTTCAACATCAGTTTTCGTTTCTTGAGCCTCGAAAGCTTTAGTTGATCAAAATTTCCTTGGATTTCTAAGTTACGAATCACTTCATCAAGGTCGCGATGCTCAACATCCAGCGACGCAATCTTTTTCTGAATTTGCTCTTGAGTGTCTTTGTTTTCGGGCATTGCTACTTGTATACAAGCTAGGCTCGGGGTGCGAAGATTTACCGCAGATTATAAGTAAGTCGATCTATGTATTGCTCAAATCTTTCAAGTATTCCGAGTCGTTATTGGCTTGAAGTCCTAGCGGCTACCCAGCGACTGTATGGCCTTCCTGTTAAGCGCATGAACCCTAGGCTTTACTCTGTCTATGCGCATTCATTTTAGGGCCGCTGGTGATTCTTAAACTATTATTACTTCATTTTGACATTTTATTGCATAAAAAAAATTCAGTTAGGACAGGACGTTAGGCAACACTCTGGCGTCCCACCCATTGGAGCCGTTAAGATAATTTGGTTGTAGGAATGTAACGAAAGGGTTTTCGGCTATGGGTCATGATGCTCGTTTGGCAACCTTGAGAGTAAAGCATGAAGAACTCGATCACAGGATCGAAGAAGAGGAAAACAGACCGCTTCCGGATCAGACAATGGTCCATGGCCTAAAAAAACATAAGCTAAGAATTAAAGATGAACTTGAACGAATGCCCCATTAGCTGGATTTTTTGTAAACCGTAACAAGGATAATTTAGTGGTCAAAAATGACCACGCGCCCGTCAAATAATGGTCGGTTCATCCGATCCCCTTTGGCCTACCCTTGCGGGTAGGCCGTTTTTTTGCCTGCGAAGAGATGTTTAGGACTCAGTTGAAGTCGGTCGGAACAGTTCTTCAGCAGTGATCTCAGATGATGCCGGCGTAGCTGCCGGGATATCCTCTGACACCTTCTTATTGTTCTCGCTAGGCTGGTCGACTTCTGTTGCACGCTTGGGCAAGTCTATGCCAGCCTTCTTTGCTCGACGAGCGGCCAATGCTAAAGCTTTTTGCAAGTCGGGTTCATTACACAACCCGAGTGTCACCGGGTTTTGAGGCTTGATGTTTTGCATATTCCAATGTGTGCGCTCTCTGATCGAATTGATTGTCGGTTTTGTCGTGCCCAACAATCCCGATACTTGAGCGTCAGCGAGTTCTGGGTGGTGACGCAAAAGCCATGCAATTGCATCAGGTCGTTCTTGTCGTTTTGAGACAGGGGTATAGCGTGCGCCTTTAGATCGCGCCTTGGGTTTGGGAATATCTGAACTACTAAGCTTCAATTTGTATCCAGGCTTCTCCTCCCCTTTTTTTATCTCGCCCGTGCTAAGTTGACCATTTGTGGTTGGATCAACCCCGACGATACCGATAGCCACTTCTTCGTCCGCGATCGCTTGCACTTCAAGTTCGTGCATGCCGGTGAATTCGGCAATCTGGGTGAAAGTCAGTGTTGTGTTGTCGACCAGCCAAACTGCGGTCGCTTTTGGCATAAGCGGCAAAGCCATGGAGTAATCCTTTCGAGGGTGTTCAGCGTCGGCCATGGGTTAGCATCGACGCTGAAAATCAAGAATATTTGCGCTGGTATATCGGAATAGGGGAGGCACGGTCAAACCTGATAAGCGGTTATTTTGCCTCCGGAGCGAGGAGTATTTTTCCGATATGGTCACTGTTTTCCATGATCTGGTGCGCCTCTGCGGCTTTTGAAAGGGGCAGAATACGGTCTATTTTTGGCCTGAATTGGGCGTTTTCCACCCAGGGCCAGACAGTTTCGATGACAGATCGAGCTATGGTTGCCTTGACTGATGTCGGTCGCGTCCGAAGCGTAGAGCCAGTTACTGTCAGTCTCTTGAGCATCAACGGCATGAAATCGACCTCTGACTTGGAGCCTTGCAAAAAAGCGATAAACGCTAGTCTTCCATCTTGCCGAAGGCATTTTAGGTTCTTAGCAATGTAATCACCGCCAACCATATCGAGGATGACATCGACGCCTTTCTTAGGGCGGTCACGGATGATGCTTACGAAATCCTTCTCGCGATAGTTGATCGCTAGGTCAGCCCCGATCTCGAGGCAGGCGTTGCATTTTTCCTTTGAGCCCACCGTAACAATCACTTCGCAACCAAGCGCTTTGGCCATCTGTATCGCTGTTGTGCCAATACCACTAGCGCCACCATGAACAAGAAGGCTCTCACCAGGCATCAGCCGGCATCGGTCAAATAGATTGTGCCAAACAGTAAAAACGTTTTCTGGGATGGCCGCGGCGTCCACTAGGTTCAATCCAGCTGGTATTGGCATGCATGCAACTGCATCCGCTGCGGCATATTCTGCATAACCACCACCTGTTAGAAGGCTGCAAACTTGATCACCAATTTTCCACGTATCAACGTTCCGTCCCACTGAAGTGATGACACCTGAGACCTCTAGTCCTGGTAGGTCGGAAGCGCCTTCTGGTGCGGGATACTGCCCCAGTCTCTGAAAAACGTCTGGGCGGTTAACACCAGCAGCGGCAACTTTAATAAGCACTTGATTGTCGCCAAAGGTCGGAACAGGCCTTGATGTCTCGGCTAATACTTCTGGGCCACCAGGATTCTTGATTTCGATACAACGCATAGACTGTGGTGTGTTCATGCTCTTTTTCTTTTCTGTGCTTTTATCTTAAAGTTATTCGGAATCTAACTTAAGAACATTCGCGTCGTCTAGAAATGTGGCGCGCTCGCGAACCGGGAGGGTGTTATGGATGCTGAAGACTTGGAGCCTTTAGGCAAGAAAGTAAAGCCGCGTGATCTTACGGTAATGTCGATAGAGGATTTGGAGGAGTATATTGCACTTATGACGGCTGAGATTGAGCGGACTAAAGTCGCTATCAAAACAAAGCAAAGTGCACGCGCTGGGGCTGAGTCAGTGTTTAAATAGATATACGCTGAATTTACAGGCCAACCAATTCGTTGCGGCAGTCGTAAGTCTAGGCAATTTCTAATAAAGGCTTTGGTTCTTCGATGCTTTTGATTTCGAATTCACCGCGAGCCGGTATTCTTTTGAGCCTGTTTTTTAATTGGTAAGGTTCTGCGTTCTTATTTCGGCTTCCGCCTAAAAATGCGCATGAAATTGAAGTTCTTATTGAGGTGCGTAAAGGTAGCACCGAAGAACAAAAGAATGAACGTGCTAAATACAAGTAGATTGTGATTGCCGCCCGCAATCAATCCAACTTCGACAAGTTGAAACTAAATAAGCGTGACAGCAACGGAACCAATGACCGCAATCAGGAGGCTGAGGAAAAAGCCTGTCAGCACGATAAAGAGAGCGTTCTTTGCCCTCTTTCTTGTACGCTGTTTCTATTTGCTGGAATTAATTTTTAATGCCAAATGTCGAAAAACGCTTGTTGAACTTAGCAAGTTGGCCGCCGGAATCGAGCAGCCTGTGCACGCCAGTCCATGCCGGGTGAGTCTTAGGGTCGACATCAAGGCGGATTGTATCGCCTTCTTTGCCCATGGTGCTGCGTGTTGTGTATTCGGTGCCGTCGGTCATGACGACGGTGATGTCATGATAATCTGGATGAATGTCTTTTTTCATTTTACGCCTCGTCGAAAAAGTCGCTGCGGTATAGCGAACCAGATAAGCGGAGGCAAGGCTCTCAGTGGTCAACCTGAAAACTATCTCTGGTCCAATTTTAGCTCAATTCGGCGGTTTCTGCCCCGCGCAGTGGTTGTTTTAGATATATCAAGAGGCTGATATTCGCCAAATCCTGCGGCTGCAAGGCGCTCAGGAGCGACACCCTGGCTGATTAGAAAACGTACCACGGAGAGTGCCCGCGCTACCGATAGTTCCCAGTTTGAGCGAAAAGTTGCCGTGCTGATGGGTACGTTATCGGTATGGCCATCGACCCTCATAATCCAATCGACTTCCTCCGGTATATCGCGGGCTATGTCGATCAGTGTTTTAGCGAGTTGGGCCAATTGGCGCTGTCCCTCTATTCCCAATTTTGCTGACCCGCTCGCAAAAAGAACTTCGGATTGGAATACGAAACGGTCGCCTACAACACGTATGCCCGGGCGGGTACCGAGTATGTCTCTCAAGCGACCAAAAAACTCAGATCGGTATTGCTGGAGTTCTTGCACTTTGCCTGCGAGAGCCCGGTTCATTCGACGACCGAGGTCCGCAATTTGAGCCTTTTGTTCTAGTGAGAGAGCGTCTGACGCATCCAGAGTTTCAGACAATCTGGCAAGCTCTTGCTGCAGGGCTTCAAGTTGTTGGCTCATTCGTGCGGCTTGTGCTCTAGCCTCCAGAGATAGGCGTCGCTCCTGAGCCACTTCACGTTCGCGCTCGACGACGGTGTCGCCAAGGCGCGAAATTTCAGTTTCAAGCTCCGTCTTCAATGCCTCAAGCGCTCTATTATTTTGTTGCAATACTGCAAGCTGCCGGCGTTGTTCGTTGATCTGTGCTTCATCCGCCTCCGCCGCTTCAGAAGCTGCAGAGATTGCTGCTTGCATTCTTGTCCGCTCTATAGATCGAACGCTGGCTTCTGCGTCCAGTGTTTCGATTTGTCCTTGCAGGTCTCTATTTTCCATCCGGAGCGCTACCAGTTCATCGAGTTCTAGATTGGCAGCCTCCAATTGTTCAGAAAGTTGTAAGACATTAAGAGACAGGTCCGTGTTAGCTTGTCTTTCAAGCGCAAGCATTTCTCCTAGTTCATTAACCTGGGCAGTTAGTCGCTCAAGTGCCGCATCTCGACCAGAGAGAGCCTGACCCAGGAAAAATTGTCCCAGGACGAATACCATCAGAACAAAAATTATGATTATGAGGAGTGTCGAAAGGGCGTCGACAAATCCAGGCCAAATGTCTGTGGTGCGACGTGAGCGGCGGGCCAGTGCCATGACAGATCCTTAGGCCTAGCTTTCCGACGCGTCGTTTCTACCGCTGGCAGCGGAGACTGTTTTTGCGAGTAGTTTAATTTCAGACCTGAGGTCCTTGACCAGTTGCTCGCGACCAGTTGTAAGTTCTGTGACCAGTCGATTGAGTGACTGGTCTATATTACGGATGTAGGTTTTGGTGCCGTCGTCCATTCCCGAACTCTGGGGCTGCGATAGGGCCTCACCGAGAGCGCCAATTTTTTCAAGAAGAGGTAATAAATGCTTTTGGTTACCGGCCATTTTAAGCAGAACCTGCTGCTCTACTTTCATCTGTTCAGTCAGCAGGGTCAATTTATCGTTCATCGTCGCGAAGTGCTGGTTGCCGGTGATACGGCTTTCTTCACCGCGTCCCAGTATCCGCTGGAGTTCGTCCAGACTTTCCGCTGTTTGCTCTAGCAGTGCCTCTGTGTAGGCAGAGACGCCATGTTCTCCTTCACCCAGATTGGCACCAGATGATAACCGGGTCATCCCTGAGAGCCATTCTTCGAGATCATTGTAAAACGCGTTTTGTGCTTGCCCGGCTTGTAAATCAAGAAACCCTAAGACGAGCGACCCTGCAAGACCAAAAAGTGATGATGAAAACGCGGTTCCCATGCCATCGAGTGGCGCTTCCAAACCAGCTTTCAGGTCATTAAAAACCAGTGAGATATCTTCACCCGAAATAGACAGGTTGCGAATCACATCCCCCACAGAGGCGACGGTGCCAAGTAATCCCCAAAATGTCCCGAGCAATCCTAGAAATATCGAGAGTCCAATAAAATACCGGGCAAGATCGCGTGATTCTTCAAGCCGTGAAGCAATGCCGTCCAAAAGAGTTCGCATGGCTTGGGCGCTGAGTGAGAATTTGCCGCCGCGACTTCGACTTTCAGAAAGCATTCTAGCCATCGGTGAAAGCAAGTATGGCCCGCTGCCTGACAGCTGGGAGGCAGTTGCATCTGCGCCGTGTCCGTCAGTTTCCTCTGCGCGTGTCGCATTCGCCTGAAAAGACTCAAGCCATTCTGCTTCCGGCTTAAGCATAATGACTTGACGCACATTCAAGATGATTCCGAATAGCAAGACACCTAAGATCAACCCGTTCAGGAGCGGATTAGCCATAAAAGCTTCAACAAGCGTTCCGTACAGCAGTGCGCCTGCTATTGATCCAGCTACCAAGAACAGCGTCATACGCATAAGGAAGCGTGTGGTGTCAGTCATTTCAGCACCATAGCATTTACATTTGATGTATCATTTAGCGGCGCTCTACCAACGCATCGACGCGGTCAGCTACTCCGCCCTCATTTTGATTGCCAAGGGCGCGAACCTCAATGCGAGTGCTTTGAATCCCTTGATCTATTAGAAATTCTCTAACCGAGAGCGCTCGACTAAGAGATTTTCTGCGCACACTGCTAGGAGACCCATCTGCGCTACTGGCGTAGGCGAGCAACTGAACACGGAGCTCCCTGTTAGATATCATCTTTTCAGAGATTGCAGTAAGTGCTGCTGCCGCTGAACTAGGAAGCTCCGTTTCTTCACGCCCAAATGTAATTGAAACTAGTCCTGGCTCTGATTCGGGTAGTGCTGCGACCTGTTTGGATTGAGTGTATTCGGATGTCTGCTCTAACGGCGTCGGTATGGCTTGTGAAGGCATCATTGGTCCGGCAGTTGCGGTCTCTTCAGGTTCTAATGACTGTGCAACAGGGGCTGGAGTCGCTGGCGCGGGCGGAATGACCGTCTCGCTAGGTGCTGGTGAAGATGGAGCTGTAACTGAAATCGGTGGAGCTAGCGCCGCGGGTGCTCTGGGCGGTACCGAGATTTTGGGCGCTGAAGCAATACGAGGTGGCGCGCCTGGCGGTGGTCTTAGAACAACGCGAGCGCGCTGCGGTGTTATGGCGTTAACGCCAGCTGGAGGCGTTAAGACAATACGGCCCGAATGCGGTCTGGAGCTAGGCATTAGGAGGCGCGGAAGTGTTTTTATGGGGTCCAGGTCGTCGAGGACATCCAAATTCACCGAAACATCATCAGTACTTTGCCCAAAAGAATCAGAACTTTTCGTTGCAGCTGCAACAAAGAGTGTTGGGGCAACTAGAATAGCTAATATTTTTGAGCTTACGCTTGTAGCAATTTGCGTTGTGCAGCGTTGTTTAGCCATGCCACCGTTCCACCTTAAAAAGTCCTTGACGGGATGTTCGAGCATCCTCTCTGGTGAAGCCTACCTCAAGCGTAGCCCTCCGGACAATGTCCGACTGGCTACAGGGTTTTGTTAGCGCGCCCGAAGTCGTTCGGTTTCTTTGCCGGTAAGGAGGTTGCTGAGGGGCTGATGAAGCCGGGGATTGGCTGCTAAGATGGAGTCGCCACCAACAGCTTCGCCTTTGCCATCGATTTCAGTGACAAAACCGCCCGCTTCTTTGACCAGTAATATGCCGGCGGCCACGTCCCAGATTTGAAGACCTGTTTCCCAGAATCCATCGAATCTACCGGCGGCGACATAGGCTAAATCCAGAGCGGCTGAACCGAAACGCCTTACGCCAGCTGTAGATTCCATTACTGACGTAAGTTGTGGCAAGTAGGAAGCGTTATCTCCCCGACCAAGATGAGGAATTCCAGTCGCGAGCACGCAGTCACTTAATTCAATACGAGAGGAAACTCTGAGACGTCTATTGTTGTAGGTCGCGCCTTGCCCCTTTTCGGCAAGAAACATTTCGTCAAAAACAGGCGCATATATGAGTGCCGCCACCAACTCGTCGTGCTCTTGTAAAGCGATAGAAATCGCAAAATGCGGAATGCCGTGAATGAAATTGGTTGTGCCATCGATGGGATCAATGATCCACGTTCGATTGGGGTCTTCCCCTTCAATAATCCCAGACTCTTCCATGATAAAACCAAAAGCGGGGCGAGCCTTTCTTAGCTCGTACTGGAGAATTTTTTCTGTGCGTGTATCGGCAGCTGTTACAAAATCGCTGGTACCTTTACGAGACACCTGGAGGTTTTCTACCTCGCCGAAGTCTCGTTTCATCGTGCGAGACGCTTTCTCGGCAGCACCGACCATCACATTTAGAATTGCTGAGCGGACCACCATAACTATATCTAGTCCTTGGCACGTTCTACGTATGTGCCGTCAGTCGTATTGACGACAATCCTTGTGCCAGCTTCAACAAAAGGCGGGATCATAACTTTGATACCGTTTTCTAAAATACCCGGTTTGTATGAAGACGCTGCTGTTTGACCTTTGACCACAGCATCTGCTTCAACGACTTCCAATGTGACATGCGCAGGGAGTACTATATCAACAGGCTTGCCTTCAATAGTCGATGCAGAAACAGCCATTCCATCCTGTAGGTAGGATGCCTTCTCCCTGAGATCGTCCTCACTTAGAGTGAACTGCTCATATGTTTCCGTATCCATGAATGTATAAAGATCACCGTCTTGGAACAGGTACTGGCTGTCAAGTTCTCTCACTTCTAGTTTTTCGACACTATCTTGGGTCCGCCATCGATCGTTGGACTTGTTGCCGGACGCAATGTCGCGCATCTCTACTTGGATGAAGGCGCCGCCCTTACCGGGTTGAAGTAGTTCGATTTTGAGGACGGTCCACTGCTTGTCCTGGTGCTCTATGACCATTCCCGGTCGCATTGTATTAGCTTGAATTTTCATGGTTTCATCACTGTTGGACGTATAAAGAACGAAATGGCGATACGCATCCCTTTGGCCGGGGCTTTTATCAGTTTGACCTGGGCCGTGCAACGGGCGGACCAGAGGGGCATACGAGTAAGTGAGAAGATTTTATGTCTGACACGTGGTGGGATCAGTCAACCTTCGCTCAGCGAAGGGCTAATCTTACGGCTAGGAGCCAAGCGATAGGAGCCGTGCGCCAGTATTTCATTGATCAGGGGTTCATGGAGGTTGAGACGCCGGCAATACAGTTGTCCCCAGGTATTGATCGTCATATTCAGCCTTTTCATCTCTCCGTGCGCGGGCCATTTGATCAACAGGTCCGCAGTCGCTACCTGCATACGTCCCCTGAATTTGCCATGAAAAAGCTACTGGCTGCCGGAGAGACCAAAATCTTCCAGATTTGCCGGGTATTTCGCGATTGCGAAGAAGGGCGCCTTCATCATCCTGAGTTCACGATGTTGGAGTGGTACCATGCTAACGCTACCTATGATGACTTGATCGTCCATTTAGTAAACTTGATTTCGGTGGCAGCGGTAGCTGCCGGCCAGGAATTTTTTCGTCAGGGCGCGCACAAAACAGAAGTCAACCAATTCTGGCGGCGGATAACCGTGGCGGATGCCTTTGCTGAGTTTGCAAATATCGACTTACATAAAGAAGTGCCAGGCCACGGAGAGTTTTCTGCGGATGGGTTTGTCCTGAGGGCAAAGGCCACAGGGGTGAGGTGTGAAGTGGGTGATCAATGGGACGACGTATTCCATCGTGTCATGCTTGAGCGGATTGAACCGGCTTTGGCAGATGGACCGCCAACCGTGCTGGTAGATTTCCCAGAACCTGTAGGAGCATTGGCGCGCCCTAAAGCATCGGACCCAATGGTGTGTGAGCGGGTTGAAGCTTATGTATGCGGAATTGAACTAGCGAATGGCTTTTCTGAGCTAATAGACCCTGTGGAACAGAGACGACGTTTCGTTAGGGATCAAAACGCCTTTGCCAAGCTCTATGGCAAGCCCCCCCCCATCGATGAAGATTTTTTGTCGGCCTTAGATAATATGCCGGAGTCTGCGGGAATGGCCCTAGGTATTGATCGATTGATTATGCTGCTGACGGGGGCAGATCACATAAAAGACGTGATTTGGGCGCCCGTAGATATGACGGTTGTTTCATAGCGCGGCAAAAGAAAACGGCGAGCACTAGGCCCGCCGCATCGATTTGTTGTTCAGAAATTACTATTAGCTTGGTGGATTGCAAGCCGCTTCAACCGCGTCGAGGGCTGACGCTTGGGTTTGTGGATCGGCTATCTCTGCCGCAGCAAATTGCATTTCACCGCACCAATATTCTTTGTTGTTGCCACACTCAGACGACGTGCGCCGCGCAAACTCCGTATTGGATTCCGATGGAACCCAAGGTGTGTAATCGCTATTTTCATCTTCTTCGGCTATGTCAGCCAACAGTTCTTCATACTCGATGCGATCTTTGCGGCGCTTCCGTGTTGCTTCAATGGCGGCGCTTTTGGAACATAACGCTGCTCCCATTGCTCCGATTTTCCATACGCCTTCTCCTAGATCGGCTATGTTTTCAAGGCCGTCACATACCTTAGCGGATTGTGGCCCGCAGTGATCTAGTTTCTTTTTCTTTTTCTCAGGTGCGGCTGCCGGGGCATCAGCGGTCTCTTCTTCCAATTCCGGTGGCGGTGGCGGCGCAAGTTCGTTGGCCTCCTGCGCATAGGCGGTCACCGAAGTGCCTAATAGTAAAAGTGTTGTCGCGAGAGCGATCCCGTTTTTCATATTCGTAAGCCTGCTTTTAGGTTCTCAGTCGGGGTCACATTATTCGGATCGGTCCTAGATGGGAAGTCCCAGAAAGGCCCAATTTTCTATTATTCTGCCATGCGTTCAGAAAACAAGCGCACGGCGGTTTTTGGTCCTTCTGGATGGTTCCAGACCCCGGCGGAAACCGCAAGAAAATCTGCGCCCGCAGATACCAATGGACCGCAATTCTCTGGGGTAATGCCGCCGATGGCGACAACGGGGACATTCGTGGTTTGGGACCAAATCTCGAGGAGTTCTGTTGTGGCGGTTCTGGTGTTCTTTTTGGTTTGGGTCTCAAAAAAGGCACCAAAGGCCACATAGTCTGCGCCTTTGTCAGCTAAAGTCATGGCGAGGTGGCGCGATACACCGCAAGAAATCCCTATTGCGGCTTCGTCGCCCATGATTGCCCGGGCTTCAGAGTAAGGCATATCTTCTGGGCCGATGTGGACCCCGTCACACCCAGATTTCGCCGCTAAGTCAGGCCGGTCATTTAGAATTAAAGCGGTGTCGGACTGTTCACAAACCGGGAGAAGTATATCGATCGTCTTCAGAATTTGATCGTCTTTTACGCCTTTGAGCCGAAGCTGAATGCACGCGACATCTCCGGCGTCAAAGACACCAGGCAGTTTTTCTGCAAAATCATCCGGAGCGTCGAGTTGCGATGGAGTTATCAGATACAGGCGGCAGCCTTCTGTATCGCTCACTCTTTGCCCTTGTAGATATTGATCAGCGTGTCCAGCATCACCATAGCATCTTCGCGAGGGCGCTGGAACGTATTCCGGCCAATGATTGAGCCATTGCCACCGCCGTCACGAATAGCGCGAGCTTCGTCATATAAACCATCAAGCCCCTTTTTGCCGCCGCCCGAGAAGACAACAATCCTGCGACCTTCGAAGCAACTCTGAACAACATGCTTAACGCGATCGGAGAGGTTTTCTGCAGCAATGCCTTCCTCTTCGTATACTTTCTTCGCTGCGGCTAAGTCAAAATGGTCCATCGGAAGTTTGACCTTGATGATGTGCGCGCCTGCTAGAGCAGCCATGTGCGCTGCATAAGCAACGATATCAAAGGCGGTCTCTCCTTCTTTTGAGACGTAAGCGCCTCGGGGGTAAGACCAAACAACGACGGCCAATCCGACTGATTTTGCCTCTTCTGTAAGTTCTCTGAGGTCTTCAATCATGCCATAGGCCTGCTGAGAGCCTGGGTAGATCGTGTAGCCAATGGCGGAACACCCGAGCCTCAGCGCATCCCCAACACCTGCGGTGATGGCCTGAGTGGGGGCGTCGCTCTCTCCATTTAGTGAATTTGCACTATTGACTTTTAGGATGGTCGGGATGGACCCAGCAAAAGTGGACGCTCCGGCCTCAATCATACCTAGCGGAGCGGCGAAGGCTGACAATCCCGCATCTATCGCCAGCTGCCAATGGTAGTGGGGGTCGTAGGCCGGGGGATTGGCAGCAAAGCTTCGCGCAGGACCATGCTCAAAACCCTGGTCTACTGGGAGAATGACTAATTTGCCGCTTCCACCTAGGCGGCCCTGCATCAAAATTCGAGCTAGATTGGCTTTAGTGCCGGGATTATCGCTTTCGTATCCGGCCAGTATTTTCTTAACCCGCTGGGTCAATTTCATGAGTCGTGATCCTCTATAAATAGAGCCCGGTCCGTATGTGTTCCGTGCTTAGTGAAATCGGTTTGGAACATATATCGGCCAGGCGCGGCGGTGAACAGACTCAAAGCGGCCAGACCGGTCGCAGTATAAAATATTTTCTCCATTCAACTTTGATTGACGCCTAGAGTAACGCTGCTTATGTTCTAGTAACGCTTCAAGAAAAGGGTGCTAGGACGTTGAAAGATATCGCAATCTACAGGCTGCAGCGTGTTGATAAAGCACTTGAAAGACTTGGTGCCGCCGTAGGGCGTCTGGAATCCGCAGCGCGCTCACTTGATGTCGAAGCTGTTGAGCAAAAGGAAGACCCTGAAGAGGGCGAGCAATTTAAACTTATTAAAGCTGAATTAGACGCTGTTAAAGCTGATTACAATCAGCTTCATTCTGCGGCTTCAAAGGTTGCTGACAGGTTAGATGACAAGATTGAGATTCTTGCAAACGCGTCTCAAAGCGCATCGTCTTAGGTATTGGGAATAATGGCTCAAGTTTCAATAACTCTGCGCGGTCGCAGTTATCAAATAGCCTGTGAAGATGGCCAGGAAGCGCATCTCAGCAGTCTTGGCCGGCATCTTGACGAACGTGCAACTAAGCTCATGGAGTCTACGGGTCCTGTATCGGACAGTATGCTTCTGGTCATGGTCTCACTATTGATTGCTGACGAGCTGTCAGATGCTGCTGGAGAACTCGAAAATCTGCGCAGAAGTGGCAAAGGAGACGCCCGCGTTGAGGCGGAAGAAGCAGTTGTCAACGCTATCGACAGCCTAGCCTCGCGGATCGACAGCCTTGCTGAAAAGCTTGAACGTCCTTAAGTTCCGCATTTGGAGCTGCCGGGTGCGTCAGGCTGTGGTTACTCCCAGGGGCGATATTGTACGACCGGGAGCTGCCTCTCGCAGGGCCCTGGCCCTTTGATCGCGGCGCCCACATTGACCCTGTGGCCCATGGCGAGGTCACGTTGCCGACGGCCACGGCGGCTCCACCCTTTAGAAGAAGAATTGGTAGATTATTTATGAAACCACCGGCTTCAGATGGCGGCCAAGGCGCAGCCGGGGTTCATTATGAAAAAGCTACGCTAAGGTCGCAGATGCTGGCTGTCAGAAAGCAGATGCGGGCAGATGACCCGGCGGCGCCCAGTAATTTATCAAAGCAAATATTCAAAGTCCTAGAAGTAATAGAAAGTCTGAACATCGCAGGATATGTTGCGATCGGCGATGAGCTTGATCCATTTCTAGCCTTGGACGCGTTGCAAAGCACTGGTGCTTCGATCGTTCTGCCTGTAGCCGGTAAAGCGGGCGATGTCCTTTCGTTTCGGGCTTGGAAAACGGGTGATGCCTTGGAAAAAGGACGTTTAAGCACCTATCAACCTGCAGCCAAGTCGGAAGTTCCAGATCCCGATATCGTTCTGGTTCCGCTCGTAGCGTTCGATGCCTTTGGCTATCGATTGGGATTTGGTGGTGGATATTATGATCGAACCCTCCCCAAGCTCCGATCCATCAAGAAGATAGCGGCCTATGGGGTTGCCTACGATGGACAGCAAGTTGAACGGATCCCTCGAGAAGCGTTCGACGCAAAACTGGACGGCGTCATCACGCCAAGCCGCATTATTCTTGCGCAAGCAGACGGCTAAGTGATCAGATGAGAATCTTGTATCTCGGCGATATTATGGGGAAATCCGGACGTCAGGCGGTGATCGACCGTTTGCCTGACCTGCGTGACCAGTTAGGGCTCGATTTTGTCATCGCCTGCGGTGAGAACGCCGCCCATGGTTTTGGAATTACCGTCAAGATATGCGAGGCGCTGTTTTCAGCCGGGGTCGACGTCATTACCACGGGCAACCATGCCTGGGATCAAAAAGAAATCATCGACTACATCCCAACTGAACCGAGGCTTCTACGGCCAATTAATTATGCAGATGGCACACCAGGGCTCGGATCTGGCTTGTTTGAAACTGGCAATGGGCAACAAGTGGCCGTATGCCAACTCATGGGCCGCCTCAACATGCCGCCTATCGATGACCCTTTTCGCGCGTTGGAAATCTTTTTGGCCGGAACTCAGCTTGGCCAAGATGCTGACGCCATTGTCGTAGATATCCATGGTGAAGCCACAAGCGAGAAAACAGCACTTGGCTGTATTGCAGATGGCCGTGCGTCACTAGCGGTCGGCAGCCATTCTCACATACCCACTTCAGACACCAGAATATTGCCTGCCGGAACAGGTTTTCAGACAGACGCGGGTATGTGTGGTCCATTTGACTCAGTGATCGGCATGGACGCTGGAATTGCGGTAAGGCGGTTTGTTGATAGTTTGCCGGGCGAGCGCCTGGAGCCCGCGACCGGGGTGGCGACGATTTGCGGTGTTATGGTTGAAACGGACAGTAGGACGGGGTTGGCCGAAGCCATCTATCCCCTGCGGGACGGGGGAGAATTGAGCCCTGTGTTGCCACCTATTCCTTAGCAGCGCTTGACACTCAGGTTTGGTCTCAGCATTTGATGCCATTCGACCTATTTGGGTGCTAAACACTACATCTGGTATAAGTTATGAAGGGGGGCTGCCGTGTGTGGTAGTCCATAGGACGTCGTTATGGCCGGTCATTCCAAATTCAAGAACATCATGTTTCGCAAGGGTGCGCAGGATAAGAAGCGCGCCAAGTTGTTCAGTAAGTTGGCGAAAGAGATAACCGTAGCTGCTAAATTGGGTATGCCTGACCCTGATCACAACCCGCGCCTTCGGGCTGCAATCTCAGCCGCTCGATCCCAAAGTATGCCCAAAGACAACATTAAACGGGCGATGGATAAGGGGATTGGCGGCGACGGCGAGAACTATGAAGAGGCCCGTTATGAGGGGTATGGCCCTGGAAATGTTGCCCTCATAGTCGAAGCGTTGACCGATAACCGTAATCGCACTGCAGGTTCGGTCCGGACCGCATTTAACAAAGGCGGTGGCACGATGGGTGAAACCAATAGCGTCGCATTCAATTTTGATCGTGTTGGTCAAATTGCATATCCTGTTGAAATAGGTGGCGAAGACAAAGTGATGGAAGCGGCGATAGAGGCGGGCGCTGATGATGTGGAGTCCAGTGACGTTGGACACGATATTTTTTGTAAACCTGAAGACCTCAATACTGTGCAAAAAGCCTTAGAAGATTCTCTAGGTGAGCCAGAGAGTGCGCGTTTGGATTGGCGGGCATTAAACACGGTCGAAGTCGGTGAAGCGGACGCGATGAAACTATTTAATCTTTTGGATGTTCTTGACGACGATGACGACGTGCAACGTGTAGCGGCCAACTACGACATAGATGACTCGATTCTAGCTAAGCTCGGCAACTAGTGCAGGTCTGTGAGAAGGAAAGTGGCTATTCGGCTATTGGGACTTGATCCGGGCTTGCGAGCAACAGGTTGGGGGATCGTTGATGCGGACGGCAACTCTCTATCAGCTGTTGCTAGCGGAACGGTGTGTGCAGACGAAAAAGCGCCCTTAGCAGAACGTTTGCATTTCATTTTCTCTGAAATCGCCATGATTATTCGAAGCCACGAGCCTTATGAATGCGCAATTGAAGAAACGTTT
>JAQWQC010000035.1 GCA_029245025.1 Rhodospirillaceae bacterium | reverse complement strand
GCGGTTCGACCACACTTCTGCGCCAAGGGCGATGAGACTGGTCATCATGTTGTCGAGAACCGGATTGCCCAGGAATACGGCCCGCTCAACATCTGACGGAATAAAGTCAGAGGCGTAGGTTGGGCGATCTGTCTTGAGTTTGCTTGTGGCCATGCGTTGGCTCCTCCCAGGTTCGAGTGCAAGTTTGGGCTAGGAGCTGATAGTAGCCCACCCCCAATTTGGCGACAGTCTAAGCTTAGATGCAGCGCCACCAAAGGCTGTTAACCGACTTCGGGCCATATTTTCGCAAAGATGATCGACGAACAACCGCGATTCCGCAAAGCAGGTTCACGAAACCGGCCAGCCAGGGTAGACTTATTCAATAATTCCAGGGACCTAGGGAAAAGGGCGAAAGCCTCAGTCCCAAATAGCTTCCTTGAATATGAGAGGACGTATTCTGGTGGCGCACGAGACCCACCTCCCCAAGGTAAAACGAGACATTGCCGTTTCTACAGCAGTGAGCTTCCTTGTGCCCGCATTCGCAGCCTTGTTGTTGGGGTGGTACGGCGCGGGCATTCCGACAACCGGAATTGGCTCATCCGTCGCGATCACTTACTGGCTGGCAATTTTACTCACCACTTGGCTGGCATTCGAGATTGGCAGTTGGGCGGCCGACTATGTTTTACGCCCTCTCACACCGCCCTTCATTGTCGTGATCTTGATCGGGTCCATTGTCGGCGGCCTGACCGCACGACCATTCGTGGTTTACATAATCGGAACCTTTCTCAGCGTGTCGCAGGGCGATCAAGCGCCGACCGTCGCAGCCCCACAATTCGTTTGGTCTACCAAATGGCTACTCGACTTTATCCAAGAAGCCGCCGTTATTTTGCTGTTATGGATCGGTACAAATTTTATGATGCGAGGACCCTTACATCTTCGTCGCTTTGGCTTCGCCCCCACTTATCAAATAGCTCCTTATGCCAGTGAACAAACCGGGGATGAAAGCGGTCAAATCCCCGACCCAGAATTCATAAAGCGATTGGATAACATTACTCAGGATGAAATCTCCGCATTGGAAGCAGAAGACCATTACGTCCGTGTTCATACCGAAGGTAGATCAGAACTAATACATTATCGGTTTTCCGACGCAGTGCATGAACAACGCGGACAAGAAGGTCTTCAGGTTCATCGCTCATATTGGGTGAGCAAGACGGCAATCGAAAGTATCGTCCGCCGCGGTAGGTCTTTTGATATCGTCCTCAAAGGCGGCAAGCGCGTCCCAGTTGGGCAAACTTACAAACAATCCGCCGCAACCGGATTCAAAGAGTTCATTGAAGGCTAACGCATGACCGCCTGTTAATTTTCCGGCAACGCAAACGCCACGATGGCATCGCCTAAATTATCAGACACTCGTGACGTCCCACCGGACGCAATGACGACGTACTGACGACCATTGGCCATATAGGTCACCGGAATCGCCGACCCTTGGTGAGGCAAGCCAGCCTGCCAGAGCTCATCACCTGTGTTGATGTCTATGGCGCGAATTTTGTCATCCATCGTCGCCGCAATGAAAATCAGTCCACTGCCGGTAATTATCGGACCACCGATGTTGGGTGAGCCCCAACCGAAAGAAGCCGGAATCGTAACGCCAAAACGCTTGATCTGACCAAGCGGAATTTGCCACTTCATCTGGCCCGTATTCATATCAATAGCGGCCAATGTTCCCCAAGGGGTTGGCGTACAAGGGATCCCCAGCGGGGACATAAAGAGCTCACCAACGGCCGCGTAAGGCACATCCTTCAGGGGCCGAGTTAAATAATCAAGGCGCGTGATGTCCTCATCCGCACGGTCACCCTTCGGTTCAAGCCTTAGCCGAGAGGCTAAATTCTCGGCCTTGATGATCAGCGTATTGCTATCGGGGTCGAAGGCCGCCCCACCCCAGTTACCGCCACCGAGCGCAGACGGAAACAGCAATGCTTCCCGCAGATCAGGCGGCGTATACAAGCCTTCATAGCGCATCTCATCGAATTCTGATTGGCACCACGCCTTATCGAGAGGTGTCAGTCCAAATAAGTCCTCCCGCTCGATTTTCTGCCCTGCAAACGCAACTGGCAAAGTCGGTATTGGTTGTGTAGGTGCGGCTTCGTCTTCAGGAATATTGGTTTCGGGAACTGGCATTTCCTCAATGGGCCAGACCGGCTCGCCAGTATCTCGGTCAAAGACAAACAACCATCCCATTTTGGTTTGCAGAATCGCCACCTCACGGGGCTCGCTATCTTTTTCTATGGTGACAAGCAGGGGATGCCCGACAAGATCATAGTCAAACAAATCGTGACGGACTGTTTGGAAATGCCAGGCCACTCCGCCGGTCTCCGCCTCTACCGCAACAATTGCGTCCGAATAGGGAATAGGGAACCGGCGGCTACCGCCGTAATAGTCGGTGGACGGACTGGTCGTCGGCAGAAACACGAGGCTACGTTCTTGATCGCCACTCATGGTCGACCAGACATTGGCTGCCCCCGATTGATCTCGGCGATCTTGAGGGATGGGATTAAATTCCCATTTCAACTCACCAGTTCGGACATCCCAACCGCGGACAAAACCATCATTGGCATTCTGCACGCCATCATTAGAAGCCGTAGCACCTATCACGACATCGCCGACTATCACACCAGGCGACGGCATAGCAACAAATCCCTCGCCGAACATTTCGTAATCAGCGTTCGAGACACGTCCAGGATGACCGGCGTCAACTCCAAAATCCATGCACGCTTCACCGGTATCCGCATCAATCGCCCATAGGTTGCCGCCACGGTCACCTTTGAAAACTCTTTTCTCACACTTCGCGCCCTCTTCAGGCTCTGCCGCAGCCCAATAGGAGACACCGCGGCACGTTCCGGACAACCGCTCTCCCTCGATCAGCGGTTCGCCGGTTCTAGGATCCACCGCATGTGGATCAAACACCCAAACCTCTTCGCCGGTCGCCGGGTCGAGAGCGAATACACGATTGAAGGGCGTGCAGTAGTACAAAAGATTATTGGCCTGGATGGGTACGACCTGGAGAGACGTCCCACCAGGATTTGATTTAAAATCGCCAGAGCGATGAATCCACGCCACCTCTAAATCAGTAACATTTTTGGGATTGATTTGATCCAAAGGCGAATACTGGCTGCCACCAGAATCGTTTCCTAAGTTCGGCCAGTCCGATCGAGTCTGCGCCTGAGCCAATGACACCAGGGCGGCTGTGACTCCAATCGCCAAAACAATCGATTTCATCATCTTCCTCTCGAACTGCTTGCCAGCACAACTCCGGCGAAAAATATTACAGCACATGGTGCGACGTAATACCCTCTCGGGTCTAGTCTGGGATCAGACCACGAGCAATTAAATGCTTGCGTATACTCCTACGGCACCAGCCCCTAGTATACGGCACCGTGTTGCAACAATTTCCCCTCGCCCTATTTTATACCCGAAACGCGCGATTTGTCAGTTTCGGATTCTTCCTCGCGCTTTTTTCTAGTTTTGGCCAGACATTCTATATTGCGCTCTTTAACGGTGTGCTCAACGACGAGCTCGGCTTATCAAGTAGTCAGCTGGGTGGTCTGTATGGGGCAGCCACCTCTATCAGCGCGGTTTTGCTCATCGGTATCGGAAAACTTATCGATGTATGGGACTTACGGGCGTTCACGGTATTCACGTTTACCATCCTAGCCGCTGCCTGCCTGATGTTCGCCAATATCACGGGCCAGGCGACGTTGTTGATTGCAATTTTAGGTCTGCGGTTGGGTGGCCAGGGGTTGATGTCTCACACTGCACTGACCAGCATGTCTCGCTACTTTGAAAATGAACGTGGCATAGCGGTCAGTATCGCCAACATCGGTTTTGCAGTTGGCCTTGCGATTTTCCCTTTTATTGGAGCCTTGATTATAGCGACATATGGATGGCGAGGTATTTGGACCGGAAGCGCAGCGTTTATCCTGTGCATTTGTCTTCCGTGGGCTCTGTTTCTATTGCGCGGTCAGACAGCGCGTCATGCAAATTACGTTAAACGTCAAACAGCACCGCAACACGCGGATAGCCCGCCACCCACCGTCGGTTGGACGCGCTCCCAAGTTCTCCGTGACAAACGCTTTTATCTTCTGATGCCAATTATGATGTCCATGCCCTTCGTCGCGACCGGGATTCAGTTTCATCAAATTGAGCTCGTCGAAGAGAAAGGTTGGGTGCTTGCGACCTTCGCATCAGGCTATTTCGTAGCAGCCATCTTTAACGTGGTCGGCGGGTTAAGCGTCGGTAGCGTCATTACTCGGCTTGACGGCATAAACGGGGTTATGCCCTGGTTTATGGTGCCCCTTTGTATTTCTATGGCATTACTGGTTGGTTTCGATACACCCGTGATTATCTGGATTTACATGATTACCAACGGCATTAATGGCGGCATGTTTGGAGTGGTCCACAATGTTCTTTGGGCTGAGCTTTACGGCACCAAACACCTAGGCGCGATTCGCTCGCTCGTCACATCGACCACAATCTTCGCGGCGGCTCTGGCTCCGGCCGTAATGGGATGGTTATTGGATTCGGGTTGGACCATGCGCCTGATTGCCGCAGCTAGCCTAGGTTATATAGTCGTGGCGATGATAATCACGACACGAGTGAAAATTGCGTCAGTACCGCCTCCAGACGGGTGAGTCGCTCACTGCCCGGGCATATGCTTAAGTCCTGATCCAGTTGGATGCGGTGGCACCGTAAAAGTCATGCACACTTCTAATTAAGAGAAAGAACGCAAGGACGCACACATATGCTCATCTTGACTCAATCGGCCTGGTCCCCTGGAGATGCACAAGGACTTGACGCCCTTACCGCTGCGGCAAAACGCGAAGCAACGCGACAATCATCGTTTGCAGAGCCAGACGCATTGTTGCTGCTCCCTCACGCTCCCATGGGATCAGCAGGGGCGTTGTCAGAGTCAGATACGATGGCGGTGGTAAAATCGGCGGCAACTTCAAATGGAGTCAACCTTGCAGGATCAGCCGTGATGACCGCAGAGGGTGCCTCAGCGCCGCAGACCATCGGATTTGTCGTGGCATCCTCCGGTGACATTCTTCTCCGCACACCTAAAATCTCGCCCGATCTCATCGAGGGCTTTACCGAGACCACCTCCGCTATGGGTCAGCCCGCAGACTTTCCTGTCGCGAAACTGTCATTCGCAAAAGTGGGTATGCTTTGCGGTGAGGATATTCACTTCCCTCAATACGGGCGTGCACTCGCATTCCACGGTGTTGAGATTATTCTCAACCCCTGTGTAGAAAGGTCCGATCAACAATTTGATCACCGCGTCATGTCACGCTTTGGTAGAGCTAGTGAGAGCGTTGCATATGTAGCCGTTGCCAGCCCGGCCGAAATGGACGACTGCGGTATCAAAGTAAAGTTGCCGTCTGCGACAGCATTATATCCTTGGGAACGTGAAGCGACTGCGGTCCGCGGTGATGAAACGTTCGTCATTCCCGACCTCGACATGCAATTGCTGCGTCGACGTCGGGTGACTCCTCAAGGTAGTTTCCCGGCAATCGTTCGTGCCGACGTGTATGGTCGAGGTTACGCCGAAGCCAAAGCGAAAAACACCTTGCCCGCTGCCCCCACAACCCGAGAAGGTTGGCTAAAGGAAGCCGAACGGCGTTTGGCATATGAAGCAGAGATCCGCGGCCCTAAGAATCCTAAGACTGAACACCAATATGACTGCATGCTGGTCCAAACAGTCGCGCGTCTTATTCCCATCGGTGGCAATGCCGATCCACGAGAAATTATTCGCAAAAACTTAGATGAGCATTTAACCAGCGCCGGCAGTCGCTTATCCGTTCCGACCATGCGGCTCTGTGTTTTCCCAGAGTTCTGGTTAACCGGACCCGGCGGCATTGGCGGTGTTCAGCGCACGGTGCAGAACCTGGAGCGAATGGCGATCAGCGAAGGCGATGAGGTGTTCGATATCATCGGTCGATTTGCGCAAGAGTATAATGTGTACGTTGCTTTCCAGAATTTTGAAGTGCACCCTAAACTGCCAAGTCGCGTTTTTAACTCTGCGTTTTTGATAGACGACCAAGGCAACCACGTTCATACCTATCGCAAAAATCAGTGCGCCGATGTGTGGGGACTCCTTCCCGACACGACACCCGGCTCCGTCCTGGATGAATACCTCGACCTGTTTGGATACGACGCTCTGTTCCCCGTTGCAGATACGCCGATCGGGAAACTTGCCAATATGGTTTGCTTCGACAACATGAGTCCAGAGGTAGCGGGCGGACTGCGGCGTCAAGGTGCGGAGGTCATTCTACATTCGACATCCGAGCCTCACGGTGGCGAAGGCCGGCGTGCCTGGGATAACGCCCGGCGCACCCGAGCCATGGAAAACTGCACCTACATGCTATCCGCCATGGATGGTGGGGAATACAAGTCTCATGACTCAGAGCACATGACCTTCTTCCGACGGGGCCACACGCGCTTGGTCAACTTCGATGGCAGCTTGCAGGGCACCGTCGACGGACCCGGACCAGTGCTGCTGCGCGCCCACATCGACCTAGGCGCTTTGCGTCGCGCCCGCGCTAACCCGCGCACCAACTTCCAACTGTGGAATGACCCAACGGTCTATGCCGATCACTACTCCCCAGATATGGGATTCCCCAGCAACATGTGGGCTGGTGACCCCTACGATAATCCGTATACCGGCGCCAAAGCGATGATTGAGCGGATCGAAAGCTATGTGGAGCAAGGTATTTACACACCACCGGCAGAGCAGTTGAGCACCGAGACGAAGAGCCGCACATCGGATATTATGTAGCTGAGGACATGTGGTGATAAAAATTGGCGACCCTGTCCCGCGCTTCGAGGATCGACGCCTTGTTACAGGTCACGGATCCTATACGGACGATGCGCTCGCGGAATCCGACGCATGTATGGTTCTTGTGCGGTCACCGGTCGCGGCTGCAAAAATAAAATCCGTTGATGTCCAAGAGGCCAAATTAGCACCCGGCGTTTTAGGCGTTTTCACGTCTGATGATTTGGATGCCGACGATATTGGGTATTTCAGCACGGGCTTTCCCTTTAAGCGTCCCGACGGCAGTGAAATGTATCAGCCACGATTTGGGCTGCTGGCCAAAGGCGTTGTTCGGTTTGTCGGTGACCCGGTGGTTGTCGTCATCGCAGAGACACGGGCTCAAGCAGAAGATGCCGCTGAAGTTGTCGCTGTCAATTACGATGACGAAGCTGCGGTCACCGACGCCAAAATTGCGTTGAGTGACGGATCACCAACACTGTGGCCCGATGCCCCGGGTAATCTTGCCTTTGTTGTCGAGCGTGGCGACAAAGCGGCAACGGAAAATGCGTTTGTAAAGGCCGCTCACGTCACAGCCCTAGAACTACGGATCACACGCGTTACTGCAAATCCGATCGAACCTCGAGCAGCCATCGGCAGTTTCGATGCACACACAACGCGCTATACGTTAAGGTGCGGTACGCAAACGCCCCAGCGCATGCGCGATATGTTAGCGTCTGATATTCTAAAAATATCGGCAGACCATATTCACGTCGTGACACCAGATGTCGGTGGCGCCTTTGGGATGAAGAATAGTCCCTATGCCGAATACGGACTGGTGCTTTGGGCAGCAAAAAGAACGGGCCGCACTGTGGCTTGGCGGGCCAGCCGAATCGAAAGCATGCAATCCGACTACCAGGGCCGCGACAATTACATATGCGCTGAATTGGCGATAGATGCAGACGGCATCTTTTCCGCCATCCGGGTTAAATCAATTGGTAATTTGGGGGCCTACCTTGGGCCGCTCACACCGCATCCCCCTACCGCAAACGTTGGCGGTATGATCGGGCCATATGGAATTGGCGCTGCCCATATTGAAATTACGGGGGCGCACACCAACACGCCACCCACAGCGCCTTATCGCGGGGCCGGACGACCGGAAGCAACGTATGTGATTGAACGCTTGGTCGACGCAACAGCAATTGACTTAGATATTGATCCAATTGAATTGCGCCGCCGCAATATGCTGAAGCCGGATCAGCTGCCCCACTTAACGCCACTTGGTATGCACTATGACAGTGGTGATTTTCCCGAAGTCCTTTCTAAGTGTGTTGCCATTGCAGATTGGGCGGGATTTGAAAAACGGCGCGCACAAAGTGCTTGCCATGGCTTACTGCGGGGGCGCGGCCTTGCCTATTCGATCGAGATTGCCGGCGGGCCCCAAGGCGCCCATCAATCTGAGACGGCGGACATTCGATTTACCGACGACGGCGATGTCACCGTTCTTATGGGCTCAAAGGAAATGGGCACAGGGCATGCAACGGCATACCGTCAAATCTTAAGCGACCACCTCAGGCTAGACCCGCATCGGATCACCGTGATTGACGGAGACACAGATACGATCCCGACGGGCACAGGCTCTTTTGGTTCGCGCACAATGATCGCAGGCGGCACCGCCCTCGTACGCGCGACAGAGGCTATTATTGAAACAGGCAAGCTTCTCGCGGCTGAAGCTTTAGAAGCCGCAGAGATTGATATTGAGTTTTCCACCGGGGCCTTTCGCGTTGTCGGAACAGACCGAGCAATCAGCCTTCACGACCTCGGCAAACGCGCCAGCGATAAGCTCAACATCGCGGTTACGGAAAAAGCGGATGGCCCAACCTACCCAAACGGCTGCCACATCTGTGAGGTCGTCATTGATCCAGACACCGGCGTGACCACCCTTGAACGCTATGTGCTGGTTGATGATGTTGGGACGGTGATCAATCCGATGATTGTCAAAGGGCAACTCCAAGGCGGCATCGCTCAAGGAGCTGGCCAAGTACTTATGGAACAGATCGTCTTTGACCCGGCTGGCCAACTTATTACGGGCAGCTTTCTCGACTATGCCATGCCTCGCGCAGACGACATGCCCCTATTTGACATACAAACTCACGCCGTGCCAACGCACCGAAATCCCTTAGGAGTTAAGGGGTCGGGAGAAGCTGGCACTGTTGGCGCGCTCCCTGTTCTCATCATTGCAACATTAGATGCACTTCGGCCATTGGGTGTCACACATATCGACATGCCACTCACCGCCGAACGAGTGTGGCAAGCGATTAAAGAGGCAAAACAATGAAAAAGGCTCTTCGTCTGAACCTATCGCGCAGGACAGTCATGTTGTCTGGCGCTGCAGCCTCCCTATTGACTAACCAAGGACGTGCAACCGCGATAAGCACTAATATTAAAGGAATCCCGTTTACGGTCGGGCATTTGGCAAGAGCCCTTCGAGATCGACACCTGACCTCAGTGACCATTGTGGAAGCCGTTTTGAATCGTGCTAATCTACAAGAGCATCTAGGCACGTTCACAAGCATAGACGCTGACAAGCTCCGTGATTCCGCAAAACAAGCAGATACAGCGCTTGACCAGGGACAAGACAGCGGACCACTGCACGGCATTCCTATTGCCTTGAAGGACAATATTGACGCTGTGGGATTCGCGACAACAGGTGGCACACCTGCGCTACGACATCATTTTCCCAATCGGAACGCGCCGGTTACACAACGCCTGATAGATGCAGGTGGTTTAATCGCCGGTAAGGTCAACATGCATGAGTTAGCCGGCGGGGGCACCACCAACAATCCATCCTACTTACGCACGAGAAATCCCTACGCGCCGGATCACAGCCCGGGTGGATCTAGCGGAGGATCGGCGGCCGCTGTCGCGGCGCGAATCGTCCCCGCGGCGCTAGGAACCGATACGGCTGGATCTGTTTGCAATCCTGCAGCGTATTGCGGCGTTGTTGGATTTCGCCCGACGCTAGGCCGGTATCCCAACGCCGGTATCGTTCCCCTTTCGCTGACCCGTGACACAGCCGGACCGCTCGCTCATACAGTCGATGACGTGATTGCCCTTGATGCGGTCCTCGCCGCAGATCGTTCTGAGTTTCCTCAGCAGACCCTCGCAGGGAAACGCATTGGAATCCCCAAAGTTCCTTTCCGAGAGAATAATACATCCGATATCCAGCTGCTGATGGAGGATGTTGAAGCTCGGCTTAAAGACGCGGGAGTAACCCTAGTTGAGGCAGAAATTCCGGACTTGGTAAACATCGTCAATGAAACGGGCTTAATCACACTAGGAGCGCGCATTCGCAGGGATTTAACGGCTTATCTCGAGACAAGCAGTGCGTCTGTCACATTTGATGACGTCGCATCGCAGATCGCTGACCCCTTTGTCAAAAGCTGGATGACACCGTTTCTGAGTCCCACGAACGATATGCTAAATGAAGAAGCCCGCGTTGCTCGTAATGTCATACCCGCTTTGCGACAACTTTATTCGAGCTACCTCAGAGACCATGCGCTGGACTCAATTATTTTCCCGACCACACCGACACCCGCCGGCATAGAGGTTCCAGGAACGGAAGACATCATTGTTGATGATGTCCGTATTCCTGGGGGAATTTGGCTGAACATCCAGAACACGGGTCCTGCAACACTATGGGGCGGCCCAGGCATCTCGTTGCCAGCTGGATTTTCGGCAGGCGGACTGCCGATTGGTGTTGAACTTAACGGCGTGATCCGGGGAGACAAAGCATTGCTAGGTCTGGCTAGTGCAGTCGAACATATTTTACCGGCTACACCGCCGCCTACTTAGACGGCACAACGACAATTTAGTGTGCAAACAAAAGCTCAACCACTTCTCGTCGGTTTCTAGATGTAGCAATGTCTAGAGGAGTCTGACCTGTCTTATTTATTGCTTCTAGGTCTGCGCCAGCTGCAATGAGTGCCTTTACGACCATTGCATACCCATTTGAAGCAGCTAAGTGAAGAGCTGTATCATTATTGATATTTTTTGCATCCAAACGCGCATTGTTACTGATTAAATAGTCAACCACATCAGCGTGTCCATTTAGCGAAGCCCATAAGATTGGCGTATCACCATTCCGGTTTGCCGCGTGCAGGTCAGCTCCGTTGGCATGCAGTTTCTTAATAATTGAGACATTGCCAACTGCCGCAGCAGCTTGAACCGTCGTCGTTCCATTCCGAAGTGTAGCGTTTACATCTGCACCCTTCGCAATCAATAAATCAACAATATCTGCATGACCGTAAGAGGAAGCGTAAAGGAGAGGTGTGTGACCACGCCCATCTCTACCGTCGACATCAACATCACTTTCTAGAAGTTGACGAACAGAATCTATGTCACCCGTCCTGGCCGCCTCATATAAAGGAAGGTCTACCCCGAGAGCATTAGGAGCTTGAAAAGGCGATACCGCCAGAAAAATACCATACAAAAAACAGACAATTTTTTTCATTATCATTTGAAATCCTGTGTAAGTTCATGAGGACTGCCAAGACAAGGTTATGCACTGATTGCTGACACCTATCAGCTTACACCCTAGGGTACGTATGATCCGAGAGAAATTTCATGAAATCGAAATCAGCTGGTAAAGTGTTAGAACAAACGATTATCATTTTATAAGTGTGGGAATTCACATGACGGAATCGCCAGAAGACAAAAACTCAAAGAAAAACATCGACCCTGTCCCTATATGGATCATGGGGGTGATTGTTTTCGTGGTCATCGGAATCATTATTTACGGGCCTTGACCACACTTGCGCCGATCACATTCAGCTATAACGATAGGTTGCGGATTGTAGAGGTCTGAATAGAAGCCCCATACCAGAACGATATCGCGGCTAAATTCGGCTTCGGCCATCACCACAGTACCTGCAATAGGTTCTACATGAGAGAAAATGCCGACGACTTACCGCTTAGCGATAATCCATACGGCTTGAATAATGCCGGAAATGTATCCGAACAATTTCAAAATAATATTGATCCAGAATTGGCCACCTATTCCAACCTGCAGAAAGATCCCGACCGGCGGCAATAAAATCAAAAAAATGATGCGACCGATATCCGTGACAACCCCTCTAAATAATAAGTTGAAAGACTTCCCCAAACGCCTCTGAGTGCAGCAAATACAGCGCAGTACATCAGGGGGCATGGGCGGAACAGTCACCACCTACGTTGCAAGACGGGCACTTTTCACCGAAAGTAGCGTTATGTATTCATCCCTAATTCTTTACGCCAGCATTGCCATGCTGGCCGCAGGCCTCGGCACCCTCGCCTGGTTTGACTTCAAAACCGGGTATTTGCCCGATAGCCTGCAGCTTACTTTGACCATCGCAGCGCTGGCTGTACTCGCCCTTGGCTCACCAATTGGTGTGACATGGACCGGGGCAGCGTGGGGCGCTGCAATCAACGGTTGCACATTTTGGAGCCTGCGCTGGATAATGACGCGGGTTAAGGGCCGTGAGGCCATGGGCTTCGGTGACGTAAAACTTGTCGCGGTCGGAGGCTTATGGATTGGGCCATGGGCCCTACCCTATGTCATGGCCCTGTCTGGACTCCTCACGCTTATCGCGGTTAGCGTATCTGCCCTCATTTCGCGCAAACCAACATGGCAGGGCGAAATCCCTCTTGGCCCCGGACTCGCGGTCGGAATTTTCGCAGCTTACATATCGGCGGTCGCAGGTGTAGGCGGTATCGTTGGGCCGACACAGTACGGCACATTTGAACGCTTTTGGCCTTAGTGAGTGGGTTGCAGATCCAGACTCGCATTACATCAATTTGGCAATTGAAAAGTTTACGAATCTCGAGGCGCTCCAGGCTTTACGTTGCGAGGCCGGATGGCTGCCGCCCCATTTACAATCACCGCGCATTCACTTAACGGCTTGAACGCACTTTTCATATGATGTGGAATAACGCTGCAAATTCAGAGTCACGGCGCGACAGTACTCTTTTTGTCGATATCTCGGACTAACGAACCATTCGATGAAGACATAGCCCCCAATAGACGCGGCGCAAGATACTCTGCGAAAAGCTGATGGGCAAAACTGTTAGGATGGGGGTCAGGCGCAGTCACCCAGAGAGCTTCTGGCATTGCCATGTCAACTGCTGACAGAAGAGAAATATAGGTCAGTTGCTGTTTGTCGGCCACATTCGCAATTTTTTTTGATACATCTGAAAACGGATAGGGCGAAAGCTCTCGCAGCTCAGGATAGTCGACTATGATCAACGGGATATCGTTGGTGCGGCAAAGCGCTGCTAAGCGCTCTATCGACTCCTGCATTGCGTGCCAGCCTGGTTCTCCATCCTCATACAAGCCTTTGTAATAGGCCTTCCAATCTACCCCACCCAATGTCAATCGTCGGGCAGTATCAAGCGCCCCGAAAAGCACAACGCGGCTGTAAAATGTCTTATCCCACCACCGCACATCGCTATAATTCGGTGTCGGTTCAGCATCGTTGATGAATACATTCAGAACAACTGCGTCAGGCTCGTAGTCGAGGCCATATCGCTCGAACCACGCAACCTCCATTGCCGTGTTGTAATTACCGACCCCGCTATTGATAACCGCAAACGACTGATCTGCATCTCGCGACAGCATCGTCTCCAATCGTGCCGACACTGTCTCACTTTGGGGTACACCCCAACCAAACGTGACTGAATCGCCGAGCATCAGCACTTTAGTTGTGTCACCGGACAGGTTTGACCGGTCTGGGTCACGCAGACCGCGATCGTTCAACTTGACGTTGGCACCCATAAGAAGCGCCTCTTTAGATGCTTTGTGCTTATGTCCAATCATAGGCTCCTCTGCCACTTGCTTTAAGGACACGGCGTATTTCCACATTTCAAGATGATAGTGCATACCGGTATCGACTATCGTTCTGCATGCAACTTCAAAGAGCCCGATAGCCACCACGAACGAACATAAAGTCAGAACTGAAGATGCAAAGAAGGACCGCATAAGCTCTATCGTGCCCCTTCCAGTAAATGAGATTCAAAGTATTCGGCGACCCAACCCCCTAAGCAGTCGGCAAAATGTGTGTGTAGTTTCGCGTTAGGGTGTCCGTCACCACCGAGCAGGTATTCCTCAGGGTTAGACCTTTCATACCCTGAGCAATCCAATATAGGGAAAGGCACACCTTCGAAGAGACTTTCTGAAATCTGTGTACGATCCTCCAAAGTCACCACCAAAAAATCTGACCCAATAGACGTCGCGTATTCAAAAAACTGATCCATCACTTTTCGCGTAACAGGCACGCTTTCTTCAATGGTGTTAAATAGAAATGATTGCAGCCAAACATTGTGCAGGGTCGTTATAAGTGCAGACGAGGTTTCGAGCGGCCATGGAGCGATCGCTTGAAAGGAATGAAAAGTGAGTTGCTCGCCGTCCAATCTAAAATGTGGGGGCGACACATAACGTCCTTGCGAGTCAGAGATACTGTAGACCCAAGACTGATCTGAGACATTCCGCACTAGATGGGAGTCCGCGAACGTCAGGATGATGAGTTCTGGAGCTAACCCGCCATAAAATTCGTTGACCGCGCGTTCTGCCATTAGCAGAGCTTGAACTGTGCTATAACCGCCGTTGCCAAAGTTCTCGATCCACATTTCTTGGAAACGCTGACCCAGCACGTAAGGAAATGTCTCATGGTCGGCGACACCATAGGACTGCGCATTGCTGCCACCAACGAGCAATACAGGAACACCCTCCCTGGGCTCCGTGGGATCACCACGCGTCGCCCTGCGTCCCTGATCCCAGAACGTCATGGGCGCCTCTCCGGCCTCGATGGATGCGGAAACCCCGGCTTTGTTAACCCAGCCAAGCTGTGAATCTGGGACTGACCAAGTTGTCTCTTCGCCGTCTTTAAAAAAGATGTCAGGGGTTAACTCGCGTGTACCAAACCCCGCGATCCGAAGCACCACCTCTACCAAAAAGACAGAAATAGCCATGGAAACTAAAAGAAGAGCGAGATTTTTCAAGGCTTACCCTTGGAATTCGAACGTGTAGTTATAGTGTACAACGACCGTACACCAATCAGCACCAAGTTATGACCAAATGCGATAAATAGGATCAAAAACGATGTGTTTATAGGCTCTTACTTATTTGTCATGGTTAATATTGCGGGTATAGACAGGATTGGCACTCCTGACCGTTCAACGTAGATTGGCCGAAATATTCACGCGACAAACGCGCCATTTTAGCCTGCGCAATAGAGTGGGGTATAAGGAATATTCATGCTTGAGTTCCCAGCGGACGTAATAAAGAACGAAGGCGGTGAATATACCGCGCGTCTGGTCGACATACCTGATGGCCCGGCAGGTCAGGGTATTGATCCCTATGCTGCCTTGAGTGACCTGTCTGATGCAGCGCAGCCAGAATTACTGAAACTCTACAATAACGGCACCCTACCTAGGCCCTCGGCTGCAAATGACAGACCAGTTGTCGTCTTTGATAGGAATGCCAGCAAAGATACGGGCAGCCACGCAATGAACACACATTTTTTCGCCGGAACTGGCCTAAAAAATAAAATGCTTGGCTACAGCTGGACAAACGACGTCATTTTTCAAGAATCTGGCGATGGCTTAAGCGATGAGTGATGCGGCCTCAAACCTTCTGGCACCAGCGCCTCCTTTAGGGGAAATGCTGGAGACGGCAGGGCACATCTCGTCCGCAGACTTGGTCAAGGCACTGTCATTTCAGGAGCAATTCAGCGGCCGATTAGGTGCCATCCTGATCCGCATAGGAGCCGTTGCAGAACATGACGTGTTAGTGGCGCTGTCTGAACAAATTGGTTTCGGAATCATTGATCGTTCCACGTTGCCACAAGATCCGACGGTTTATGGTGAATGCCTTGATGGCACATCCATTGCACCAATGTGGTGGGTAGATGCTGGCGTATTGTTATGGCGCGACCCCGACGGTTCACCCAATTGCATAAGTCGCGATCCACTGGAACCAAGTCTTCAAGAAACGGTTTGCGGAGCCTTCCAAGGAGAAACTGTAACATGGTGGCTCATATCAAGCCGCGATTTGGACTTCATGCTTGATCTGGTTCGTCAAAATCTCATCGGAGACACCATCGACGTTGGAGACGATGTAGCTCTCCTGAGAGAACTGGCAGAAGAAGCACCCGTTGTAGAGCTGGTGTCAAACACCCTCGCCCAAGCCGTCAACGAGGGGGCCTCAGACATTCATGTCGAGCCGAGGGAACAGGAATTCGATATTCGGTATAGGATCGATGGCGTTCTTCAAACGCGATTCACACTGCCTCGCAATAGATTTGACGCTGTCGCCTCACGCATCAAACTAATTTCTGGAATTGACATCGCAGAAAGACGGCTCCCGCAAGATGGGCGCATCGGCATGCGGATTAGCGGTAAAGACCTCGATGTGCGGGTGTCGTCGCTGCCCGGAGTGTGGGGCGAATCCATAGTAATGCGGATTTTGCTCAAAGAGCAGAAAGACTTCTCGCTCGACCGTATTGGCATGGCTGCAGATCACTTCGAGGTTTTCTCCACTCTCGTGAAAGAACCATACGGCATTATTCTGGTAACCGGTCCAACAGGCTCTGGTAAATCGACAACCCTAAAAGCCACACTTGAACATATCATCGACGGCAAAAAGAAAATCATAACCGTTGAAGACCCGGTGGAATATAATATCCACGGTGTTACTCAGGTGCAGACTAAGACTGAGATTGGGTACTCATTTGCCCGCGCTCTTAGGTCCATTCTAAGGCAAGACCCTGACACGATTATGATTGGAGAAATTCGAGACCTTGAGACCGCAGAGATAGCGGTACAAGCATCACTGACCGGGCATATGGTTTTCTCCACATTGCACACTAACGATTCGCTAAGCGCCTTTACCCGGCTAATCGATATGGGGGTCGAGCCATTCTTGGTCGCATCATCTGTCCGCGCCGTCATGGCCCAGCGGCTTGCCCGTCGCGTGTGTCCGGACTGCAAAACAAGCGCCACAACACCTAAACCAATTATTGCCAAGTACGAAGCAATCCAAGATCGTTTTGCAAACCTTGTCACCGCATCCCCAGAATGGGTTTCGTCGGCGGGATGTGATGCCTGTCAGCACACTGGGTATCGCGGTCGCATGGGCCTTTACGAAATGGCTGCTGTAACCGACGGAATCGCGGACTTGGTGATGCAGAACCGGCCGATTCATGAGTTGCATGCGGCTGCTGAAGAGGACGATTTCCGAACCCTATTGGAGGACGGTCTGATTAAGGCCGCCAACGGCCTTACGTCGGTTGAAGAAGTTATCCGCGTCGCCGGGCAAGTCGGAATAGACGAAGGTTAGAAGCGCGCTCAAAATTTAAAATTTGAGCGATCTGTTCACTAGACCAATGAGATACAGTGCCAGAAAAATTGTCAAATATTCACTCTGACGCTGTTGCCGCGCATAGAGCAGGCGACCTAAAGGTAGCGGAAAAAGGATACCGCGCTCTGCTCTCGGCAAATCCGGATGCAGCAGAAATTCACTACCTTCTGGGTGTTGTTCTCACGCAAAGTCAACGTCACGACGAAGCTGTCGAAACTCTACTTACATGCTTACATTATCAATCCGGCCACGCCCCAGCCCTTAACTTGATCGGTTCCGTATTTGCTAAACTTGGACGAGTCGAAGATGCAATAGATGCTCTTGCAAAAGCAGCATCAGTGGCTCCCGATGATCCTAAAATCCTTTTCAATTTGGCCAAGGCTAGTATCGATGGTAAGCGCTTTGACCTGGGTGCCGACGCACTTGTCAAACTCTTAGAAATATCACCCCATCACATCGAAGCGATTATTGGGTATGCCACCTGCCTCTCCAAGCTAGGCCAAGCAGACAAGGCTATTGAGACACTCAAGAAAGGCATTTCGGCCGCACCAGCCGCTCCTGAACTATTCGAATATCTTTCTCGACTCCTTATTGAGCAAAAAAATTACGGCGCAGCGTTGATATATATCGATGACGCCCGCGCCCAATGGCCCGACAACAGCACTCTCCTTCTGGCGCGAGCAACTGCGCTTCAACTTTTAGGCCGCAATGAAGAATCCACGGAAGCCTACAAGGCGTTAATTTCCACCGAGCCGAAAAACGCATACTTTCTTAACAAATTTAGTGGTTTTCTTCACGATATAGGACAGTGGGAAGAAGCTGAAACCTATAGCAAACGATCACTGGAAATAGAACCCGAGTCGGTCAGCGCATTGACCAATATGGGACGCATTCGTCAGCAACGTGGAGACCTAACCGGCGCCAAAATACTCTACGAAAAAGCTATACATATCGACCCCAGCTACGCTGACGCCCACAACAATTTGGGGAATTTATTTCTATACATGGCCCAAATCAAAAGCGCTTTGATTCATCTCGATGAAGCAATTAAATTGAAGCCAGAGTCGAGTGTCTTTCGCTTTAATCGGAGCGTTACCGTGTTCACAAGTGGCGCGATAAACTCCGCTTGGCGCGACCATCGCGGGCGGTTTGAGAGAGACAAGTCCCATAAACACACCCAGTGGCCATGGCCACAGTGGGATGGCGAAGCGCTAGACGGGCGCAGAATATTATTGTGGGGCGAACAAGGTCTTGGAGACCAAATTATTCATGCTCGCGCCGCTTCAACCATCGCTGCTAAAGCAGAACACTGTGCCCTCGAATGTTCGACACGTCTGTCCAATCTTTTCAAGCGCTCCTTCCCCGAGATTGAGATTTGGCCGGCAAACGCCCCCCCTTCGCATGACCTCTCAGCCCAGCCCTTCGATTTCCATTGCTCAAGCTTGGATATGAATTGCTCTCTATATGATTCAGAAGCAGATATATCCTCTACCCCGTACCTCAAGGCTGACCCAGATCTTACAAAATCAATCAGGAAAAAGTATCGCTCAGCCCATGGCGAACGACCTTTGATCGGCATTTCATGGTGGAGTGGATATAGCCATCACGCCCACTTTAAATCGATCGCCCTGAGTAGATGGACGAGCATACTGTCAAATCCCGACGCGGCATTTGTAAGCCTTCAGTATGGCGAAGGGCGTTCTGAAATCGCTCCGATAATAGCAGAAAAAGACTTAGAACTGATACAGGATATAGACGTTGATCCGATGGGAGACATGGACATATTTGCTGCCCAGGTCTCAGCCATGGATCTTGTCATTTCAATTTCAAACACTACGGCCCACATGGCTGGCGCACTTGGCGTTCCAGTCTGGAACTTAACGCCAACAGGGCCAGCCAGACTTTGGTACTGGTTCTTAGAAGGTGAAGCTAGTCCTTGGTATGACTCGATGAGGGTTTTTCGCCACGCTTATGATGAAAGCTGGGATGGTGTGTTAGAAGATGTATCGGCACTGCTCAAAAGCACCGCCCCAAAACTCTTATCTTCAGTGAGCTCATAGAGATATGATCTCAATCGCGCTCATAAAGGCCGCTGAATTAGCTCAAGAAAAATTGAGCCTGTTATGAATCAGGCGCTCACTAAGGCCATTTCTCTTTTTCAAGGCCAACGCTTTGACGAATCTCAGAAAGAATGTGCTCTTGCGCTCTATGAAGACCCTAAAAACTACAACGCACATATACTGATGGCTGCTCTAAAGTCCCATGAGCCCGATCTCGATGCCGCGGCCCACCACCTGGAACTATCTGTTTCGATTGATCCAGAGCGCACGGAAGCAAGATTCAATCTGGGTAAAGTTTACCGGAAATTAGAGCGGTGCAACGAGGCAGTCGGCCTTCTAGAAAAAGTTGCTGACGAATGGCCTGATCGCTCAGACGCGTGGGTGGAGCTTGGAAAGACCTATGAAAAATCTGGCCGTGTCAGAGAAACAATTGGTGCTTTTGAGAAAGCGATGCAGTTAGGCGAAGCGGGTTACAAGTTTTGGCACGCGCTAGGTACCGCATATTTGAATAACTCCAACTACGAACAAGCCAATACAGCACTACAAAGAGCCGTTGACCTCGAGCCAGGCTTTGCGCCCTCATGGGTGAATCTGGCCATCACGCTGGAGAACCAGGGTCAGATTCACGAAAGCATTAAAATCTATCAGGCCTTATTGAACATCGAACCTGATTACCACGACGCTGCCTTTCGTAATGCCCTCGCTCTACTGACCACCGGCGCGTTGAATAACGGTTGGTCTGCATATGCAAAAAGGCATGCTTGGCCGCGGTCAAGAACAAGTCATGGACAGTGCGATGCGCCATTTTGGTCGGGGGAATCCATTACTGAAAAATCCATCCTGATCTGGACCGAACAGGGGCCAGGCGATGAGATTTTGTTAGGGTCGATGATCCCGGACATAATAAAAAGATGTGAGAATATCACGATTGGTTGCTCAGCGAGGTTAGCACCCCTCTTCTCTAGGTCGTTTCCAGGCTGCCGTATAGTTGTGCGCAATGAGACAGGGTTGCCAATAAACGAGATCCGCCATGTCGACGTTCAAGCATCTCTTACGGAACTGGGAAAAATTGTCAGGCCGGTGCTCGACAGCTTTTCGGATACTCGTCCGTATTTGAGGGTTGAAAAGGAACTTGTAAAAACTTTGAGAGCGAAATACAGCACCAACGGCGATGAACGACCAGTCATTGGCATCTCTTGGCGCTCAAACAATGAAATGGTCGGGCGACACAAAAGTACACAACTGACGCGCTGGAATAACTTAATATCTGCCACCGATGCTGACTTTGTTTCTTTGCAATATGGGGAGACAGAAAAAGAAAGGAAAGAATTGGAAGACCTAGGCGGTCCGCATCTGATATCAGACCCTGACATAAATCCAATGACCGACATGGATGCCTTTGCCCATCAGGTTGCAGCCATGGATTTGGTCATCTCTACAAGCAATACTACGGTCCACGTCGCTGGAGCTTTGGGTCGCGACGTATGGACTCTTGTTCCAGAAGGCACCGGACGGCCGTGGTATTGGTTTCTCGACCGCACTGACTGCCTGTGGTACCGGTCGATGCGATTGTACAGACAACCTGAGGCTGGAGATTGGGCAACGCCCTTGTCGGCAGTCCGATTAGACCTTGCGCAATGGATGCAAAATTGGTCAACCCACCGACAAACCTAGAAGCTGTTTTTAAACAGGCTGCGTCTCATCACGGGGCAGGGCGATACGGCGAGGCTGAACAAGGCTATCGCCAGATCCTTGTGCATGACCCCAATAATGCAGAGGCATTACACCTTTTCGGAGTCCTCCTGTGCCAATCAGGAAATTCTCCAGCTGGCATCCCGATGATTCAAAATGCGATTGAAATAAAGCCAAAGTTTCCGGAAGCTTTGTTTAACCTCGGTCTAACATTGCAGCAGGCGGGCGAAGCATACAAAGCATCTCTGGCCTATACGTGTGCTGCACGCCTTGAGCCATCGCGAGATTTAGCATGGCATAATATGAGCCAATGCTTTGCTCTGCTTGGGGACTCGGACATCGCGCTCAGTGCCCTTGAAGAAGGAATAGTCGCTAATCCAAAATCTGAAACTCTATACGATTACGCCTGTCAGTTATTGAAGCGCAATAACAATATGACGGCATGCTTAGACATGGCGTCTCGAGGCATTAAACATTTACCCAACTCCGCCCGTCTATGGATTCACCGATCGCATGCTTACTTCGCACTTGGGCAGTTAGAAGCAGCCTGGAGTGCTTTTACATGGCGATATCGCACGCTAGAGAACCCTAATATCGCGCCTAGTTATCCAATACCGCAATGGCAGGGTGATAGCCTCAAAGAAAAGTCGATCTTGATTTGGACAGAGCAAGGACCGGGAGAGACTTTTCTCTTCTCGACAATGCTGGGCGAAATCATCGACGCATCAAAAAAATGCATTGTCATAACAACCGAACGCCTTCAGCCTATACTCGCCCGATCTTTCCCAAAGGCTGAGGTTGTAGACGGCACAAAATACGAAGTTACCCCCGAGACCGCAGACCTTCAGAGCTCTTTGGTCGATTTGGGTCAAGCCCTGCGCAAGTCATGGGACGATTTCCCAACGCCCGCCCCTCATATCAAGCCTGATCCAAAGAGTGTAGAAGCAGCTGCGCAACATTATAGCCGCACAGATAATGAGGGGCTGTTAGTCGGCATTTCATGGCGTAGTTTCAATGTCATCACAGCAGATGAAAAATCTCTGCCGCTTAGTAAGTGGCGACCAATTCTGACCGTTCCCGGAATTAAATTTGTGAGTCTGCAATATGGTGATGTTAGTTCTGAGATTGAACATGCCCAACAAAACGCCGGGATAAAAATTCAAACCGAACCAAACATCGACCCTGTCAACGACCTCGATGGGCACTTAGCTCAAGTGGCGAATATGGATTTGGTCATTACAACATCCAACACCACCGCACACGAAGCAGCAGCGCAAGGTGTTCCCACTTGGGTTCTAACGCCACATACCATAGGAGAAGGTCTTCGTTGGTCATGGTTCACCGATCGAAGGGATAGCCCCTGGTACAAATCACTGACTTTGTATCGACAACGACATCATGGTGATTGGCGCTTGCCGATCGCCGAGATAGCAGCAGACCTAACAGTGATGAGCGAAAAACGCGGGACACAGATTGATGGATCAAATCACCTCCTTAAACTTGCGCTCGCCTACGATCATGCAAAACAAGCGGATGCGGCCATGGTGGCAGCGGATGCGGCCATTAAGAATGGTCTGGAATCTGTCGAGGCTCACAGATTGTCAATGCGAGGGCATATACATACAGGCGGGCTCTCCAAGGCCTCAGAGGTTATCGATAACGCTCTAAAGCTTGAAAACAACTCGGTCGATTTGTTGGTCGATCGCGCATCGGCACACAAAAAATCAGGCAGACTTGATGAAGCCATCAAGGATCTTGAGCATGCCCTCAGAATTGACCCCAACAAAATAAGGACTTTGAACAATCTTGCCCACGCTCGCCGCGCAAAAGGCCAGCTAGAAGCTGGTACCGAACTTATACGAAAAGCTCACGAAGCAGCCCCTGAGAACACAGACATCAAACTTTCTATGGGGACGTTCCTCTCAGAGCTAGGTCAGATAAAGGAAGCCAAGAGCGTTTATGACGAGCTCTTAAACAGCAATGAGCATGTTGTAGAGGCGGCCTCTGCCCTGGCAATATGCATGTTGCTAGAAGGCAATTTTGAGGACGGCTGGCCACTACTTAAATATCGACTTAGGAGACCCTCAGCAAACATCACGTATGCCCACTTTCCCTTTCCCCAATGGGACGGAGCAGACATATCAGGACAGCATGTTTTAACTTGGACTGAACAAGGCATTGGGGAGGAAATTTTGCTCACCACCATGCTAGGCGAACTAGCGAATACAGCGCGGGCTGTGACGGTACTTTGCTCAAAACGGATGGTGCCAGTTTTTAAGAGAAGCCTCAAAAGCGCTCGTGTTGCAGAGCGAAAAATGCCCCTACCGACTGAGGCTATTGATCCGGATATAGATATACAAATGTCTATAGGAGACGTGGGCCAGTTGCTTCGACCGACGCTGGACTCGTTCAAGAAACCGGGAAATAGGCCAGCACTCAAAGCGGCCATTCAGACAACAAAGAAACTCGCGAAAAAATATCGCCGCCCAGCACCCAATCCATTCCTAATTGGATTCTCCTGGCATAGCACTGCACCAGAATTGGGTGCATTCAAGAGTCTCGATTTAGTTGCAGCCCAAAAGTTAATAGAGAGCACAGACGGTACGTTCGTCTCTTTGCAGTATGCGCCCCAACCTGAACACTTATCAGCATTGTCTGAATCTGGCGGAGAGAATTGGATATACGACCGATCGGTCGACCCTCTTATTGATATGGATCTTGCCACAGCTCAGGTGGCTGCGATGAACTACGTTGTAACAATAAGCAACACAACAGCACACATTGCCGGTGCTTTAGGCATTCCAACCGCACTTCTGGTTCCACGCCAGACCGCGCGTCTCTGGTACTGGTTTAAAGATCAAAAAACCTGCCCGTGGTATCCGTCTGTACAAGTATATGAATCAGATAAAGATGGTAAATGGGGTGAAGCGCTAGCGGACATATCCAAGCACATACAAACCCTAGCGGATGCCGTATGAGTGAAGAATTGAGCAACATCGACACTATAGCCGAACGACGCACGCTGGCTTTAGGTGAATTTTCCAAGGGCAATGCTGCGTCTGCACAACGGCTGTTAGAAAAGATTCTTCGCAGTCATCCAGACGATCCCGAAACATGGGTCGCCTTGGGCCAGTGCAAAGAAAATTTAGGTCGCCACCAAGACGCCGTTACAGCGTATCAGCACGCCTGGAAATTTAATTCGAAAGACGCTCGAACAGCATACCACTTAGGCCGCCTACTTATTCAACTCACGCGATATTCAGAGGCAGCAACTATATTGACGGCGGGGGTCACCCTTAACCCCGCCTCGGAAGCGATGTGGTGTGATCTTGGAACAGCACAGACGTCACTGCGGCTTTTTTCTGACGCAGAGAACAGTTATCGACATGCTGCGGCACTTAATCCGAGATACACTCTTGCGATCCTTAACTTAGGCTCATGCCTTCGGGAACAGGCACGGCCAGAAGAAGCAATCGCATGCTTCAAACAGGCCCTCACTCTTGACTCTGGTTCAACAGAAGCTGTTACACGCTTGGCAACCACGCTCTCGGACATAGGTCAGATAGATATCGCTTTAGACGTACTTAATCAGTTTCTAAAAGCAAGGCCAGGCAGTGTGGAGTGCCACCAAAACAAAGCCTTGATTTTATTGAGAGCAGGACGACTTGGAGCTGGTTTCGAAGAATATGAATGGCGTCTATATCCGTCACCGGTCAGTGTAACTGCACGACCCTTTCCCATGCCAAGGTGGCAGGGCGATAGCCTTAAGGACCGTAAACTACTGATTTGGTTGGAACAAGGACTTGGCGACGAGATTCTCTCCTTAAGACAATGGAACTCTTTTCTGAACTCCAGCGAGGGCAATCAATGTATCGTTGAATGTGATCGTCGGCTGGTCGAAATTATAGAAAGGTCTTTCCCGTCAGTGACCGTAGTCGCACGGCAAACTCCAGCGGCACAGGCAACCAAAACCGCTGACGTGACTTGCCCAGCGTGGTCAGCTCCCCACCTTCTGGGAGCGGCCGCCACCTGCGCAAACGCCTCAAAGAGTTATCTCACCTCAGACTCAGCGAAGAAGTCAGCCTTCAGGACCAAATATCGGGAACTTGCACGAGGCCGCAAGGTTATTGGTTTGTCCTGGAGCAGCAAGGCACAAAAAGGAGACCTAAAAACACCCCAGATCAACGATTGGGATCCAATAGTTGGAGATCAGGACTATTTCTTCGTCAGCCTGCAGCACGCATTTTCAGACGATGATGTAGCGCGACTCAGCGCGATATCGGAGGGGCGCTTTTATGTCGACCAGAGCGTCGATACAACAATCAATTTTGATGACCACGCGGCACAAGTATCGTCCCTCGACGCAACCGTAACAATCAGTAACTCAACAGCACATTTGGCAGGGGCCCTAGGGGTTAACGTAGCAACGCTCATTCCTTCGGGTTACGGTGGTTTCTGGTACTGGTTTCGTGATCGTTTAGACAGCCCTTGGTATTCTTCAATGCGGGTATGTCGACAGAATAATGCCGGACACTGGCCATCTGCGGTAGCAGACGCACACAATTGGCTTAAGGGCCTTCCTGCATAACCAGACCTTGTCTTAGGCACGACCATGAGGTTTAAGAGGGTTTAAGTCAGGCCATCCTGCTAGCCTAGGAAGTTGTATATGATACGCGTGTTTATTGGATACGATAGTCGCGAGACAGTTGCGTTCCACGTCTTGTCCCACAGCATTCATAGTCGTGCGTCAGAACCGGTATCCGTGACGCCCCTTATGCTGTCCGAACTCAATGGCATCTTCACCAGAGAGGCGCATCCGCTGCAATCGACAGACTTTTCGTTCTCTAGGTTTTTGGTTCCATATTTATCCGACTACACAGGATGGTCGCTATTTTGCGACTGCGACATGCTAATGTTGGATGACATCGCCAGCCTTTGGTCCTTAAGAGACGATTCATACGCAGTCCAAGTTGTAAAACATGAGCATAAGCCTAAAGAGGACAAAAAGTTTCTTGACCAGCCTCAAAGCAGGTATGAGAAGAAGAATTGGTCTAGCGTGATCCTTTTTAACAATGCGCGCTGCACCGCATTAACAAAAGACTATGTAAATACGGCAACCGGCCTTCAACTGCATCAGTTCAAGTGGCTTGAAGATGACAACCTGATTGGATCGCTTCCGGGACAATGGAATCATCTTGTAGACTACGACCCGGCTTTGCAAGAAGACGAGCTATCGCTTATTCATTTTACAGAAGGCGGGCCATACTTCGATGACTATAAAGATTGCGGTTATGCTAATCTTTGGTTCACTGAACGTAACGCTATGATTCATGCGGGACGTGACCATATTTAATTGGCGTGGTGCTGCATGCCCGTTGATACGGAATATTAGATCTTAATGACTCGTTCATTACCTCGCATCGACGAAAATGCATTTCTTGCTGAAGCTGTTTCTCAGCACAAAGCTGGCAACTTGGAACGAGCAAGAGACCTTTATCTCGCAATCTTAAATCAGCATCCAAAACATGCGGGCGCAATTTTCAGATTGGGCACGATAGCGCTTCAAGTCGAACAGTTCGACAAGGCTGCAGATTTTATAAAACAAGCTATCAAAATTGGGCCAGCAACCGCACCCATGTACGTAAACCTGGGCGCAGCTCTGCGCAATTTAGAACGATACGATAAAGCGATTTCCGCCTTCAATCACGCTCTCAAGCTGGACCCAACCCAACCCGGTGCCCACTACAACAAGGGCCGCGCCCTCCAGGCTGATAAGAGAAATAAAGAAGCGCGAGATTGTTATAGAGAGGCGCTCGCGCTTGACAGTAATGACAAAGAAGCATGGATAAACCTTGGTACGGTCTTGCGTGAACTTAAAGAAGTTGACGAGGCGCTGCACGCATTCGAAACAGCAGCGCGGTTAGACCCAAATTTGAGCGCAGCCTATGGCAACGGCGCTGCAATCTTGTTTGACCGCGGTCTATTCGAAATATCAACCGTGCTCATAGATAAAGCTATTGAGCTCGATCCCGACAACGCTGAATACAGATACGAATTGACAAGTTTCATGTTGAGGTCGGGAAGGCTCGCACAAGGTTGGAAAGATTTCGACCTCCGTTTTGTCGCTGACCATAAGGCCAAAGCTGCGCGCCGGCACGAACCACCTCCTTACTGGAACGGTGAGGCCCTGGACGACAAAAATATCCTACTATGGACAGAACAGGGGCTTGGGGAAGAGATTTTGTGCGCCAGCATCTTACCCGACATCCTAAAGCTTGGGGGGCATTATACCCTCCAATGCTCCAAGCGAATGATGCCGCTCATAAAGAGAAGCTTTAAAGGCTTAAAAGTTACAAATTGGAGCGCACACAACGAGACAGTCACCAACGCAAACCCGCCTTTCGACTTACAGTTTCCGGCAATGAGCATGATGAGGATCGTTAGACCAACTTTGGATAGTATTGTAAGTCCGGCGCCATTTCTCAAGCCAGATCCAAACCTATATCGCGATCTTCGCACCAAGTATGAAAAATTGGCCGATGGCAGGCGTATTGTTGGCATTTCATGGCGCAGCAAGAACTCAGAGATCGGTGAATTGAAAACCGTTCCACTAGAAGATTGGGAACCCATACTGCTTGCGAAAGATGTGTTTTTTGTCAATTTGCAATATGGAGAATGCGCCGACGAAATAATGTCGATCAATAAGAAGCTTGGCGTAGATATTTATGTCGATTCAGACATTGACGCCTTAGGTGAGCTCGACCCGGTCCTTGCTCAGATAGCTGCAACAGATTTGGTGGTTACGGCTTCGAACTCAAACGTACATTTCGCCGGGTCAATGAGTGTGCCGACGTGGTCTATTCTACCTAAAGCAAGAGGATTAATTTGGTTTTGGTTTATGGACCGACCGGACAGCCCTTGGTATTCATCGGTGCG